>NZ_JALIEB010000030.1 GCF_025755255.1 Roseobacter sinensis
AAGGCCTTTCGTTCGACACTCTGCTGGCGGACAAGGCCTTCGACAGCAATTGGATTGTCGAAGAGAGGAACGCGCGCAGCCCTCCTGAACTCAAAGTGAATCTCAACAGACCCTAGAGCGGCGAAGCGAATGTGTGCCATATCCACTCGGCTCCAACCCGATTGCCGTTACCCAGTCGCGGACGAGATCGTTCTTTACGAGATCCGCGACGGCGAGCCGTACCAGATCGCGTCCCCGCAGTTTGCTGTCGATAGCGACGTTGAATAAGACCAAGTCCCGAAGATTGCCCGCAAGCTCGAGCCGCGCGCGGATTGCCCAGACCTGTTTTGGCAGCAGTGGACGTTTCTGACCAATGATGCGCCCCTTGTTCCCAGCCTTGCGTTTTTGGGGTGACGGCGGGAAGTTGGACTGTTGGCATAATACGCCTCCGATCCTTCCTCCGCGCACAGTCATCAACACCGTGCTGACAGTGCGATTGTACGAGCAACGTCAAACGCCCGGTTTTCGACGCCAACGGAAAGTGCGATTTGCGCGCACGCTATCGGCGCTTGTGAGCATATCTAGCTGATGCTGAGCTGTGCACAGAGGTCGGAAGCCCTTTCAAAGTGGCAACTCGTCGACTATCTCCGCGTCGTCCCCGTGATGGATGGTGGCGATTAGCGATCATTTTCAGGTGTTTACATGACAGCGTGTGCAGATCGTATTCATGTTTCGATCGCGCGATTTCGCGATACCTGCGGCCGTTTTCGGAGGCATAGTGCGCTTGAAGCTTGGTACGGCCAACCCGACCGATACGTTCCGACACACCTCCTTCAGTTTGGGCCTTGTCGTTGTTCCGTCAGGCTTCGCATCCAGCCTTCCGGCGATGTCGGTCATCCGGCAGTCCTAATCGCTTCGCGCAATTCAGTGTGCAGAATCCAGTTTCCCGGGTCTTCATCGTTCCGTTGCTTGCCTCTGTAACCCAGAAACTTCGTCCCGTTGTGTTCGCTGGTCGCAGCGTCAGGAGTTGCTTCCAGGGAAAGGTAACTGGCGATCAACAGCCCAGCGGACGCCAGGGCGCGATTGGCTGAGGCGTTCGATTTATAACCGGCGGCGCTTGCCAGGCGCCTCTCCGACAATCCATCATCGTCAGCTAGAGCCAACGCCGCCAGCATCGCGCGCTGCGGGCGCGAAAGGGCGATCTGGGCAACCGCTTCGAAAAATTCCTCGGTGCTCGGAATTGCAAAACCCGTTGTCGGTTCGGCCCGACGATCGTCGGTTCTGCGGATTTCCCGTGCTTCGATGACATCGTGCAAGGCGGCGATCGCGGCCTCCTCCGTCGCGCCTGTGGCTTCTGCGATCACCCCGCGGGCGTTCGTTGGCGGTTTCGGAAAAGCCCGGGCCACGTATTCCCCGGACAGGAGCCCAGACTTGATCTGGTACCGGCCGTGTTCGCCCAAACGAACCGCTGCCGGTGTCTCCGACAATCGTTCCGCCACCTTCTTTCTCTTCTTGTCTTTGAAGAGGTCGCGACCTGTGGCCGTTCGACCTTCCGTGTTGAAACGCGCCATGATGGTTTTCTCCGAATATGGTGGTTGGCAAGGTGGTTGCGATTCCGGATCAATCCGGCAACTGCCGCGCCTCGGCGAATGTCACCAGCCGCCCTCTGGATTCGTCCCAGAGAGCGAGGCGCGCGCAACCCAGGCTTTCCCGCAGAGTCACACGGTTTGAATTCGCAAGCGCGTCGTGGTCCCGAAGGACCTCGGGAAGACGGTAGAACGGGATGCGGCTGGCCAGGTGATGAACATGGTGGGCGCCGATGTTCCCGGTGATCCAGCGCAGAATTCCGGGCAGTGCATAGTGCGAACTGCCCTCTAGGGCTGCTTCCTGAACGTTCCAACCCTCGTCTCGCTGCCAGCTGGTTTCCTCGAATTGGTGCTGAACGTAGAAGAACCACATACCGGCCATCGCGGCGAGGAGCATCGTCGGAAGAAACACGAACGATAGAACATGCCAACCGCCGAACCAGACGAGGGTCGCCAAGACTATCGCGATCGCAACATTTGTCGCGAGCGCACTGATCCAATAGTGCCATCCTGATCGCATCAAACCGACCGGCAGCCGGTTCTGGAGGAAGAAGGTGTAAAACGGCACCACCCCGAACAGGAAGACGGGATTACGCACAAGGCGATACAAGATCCGGCCGACCCACCCTCTTTCCCGGTATTCCTGGACAGTCAGCGTCGGTAGATCGCCAATGCCTCGACGGTCCAGATTGCCGATTGTCGCATGGTGAATCGAGTGGTTCTTGCGCCAGACATCATAGGGAGTCAGCGTCACCACGCCGATGACACGTCCCAACCAGTCGCAGGCGCGCCGGCTCTGAAATAAGGACCCGTGGCCACAGTCGTGCTGGATCATGAAAAGACGAAACAAGAAGGCCGCGTTCCCCAATGCCAAAATGACCGCTAGCACCGTGCTGACCGACAGCAACCACCAAGCCAAGGCCCAAATCGCGACAAACGGCGCAACTGTCACGAACAGCTCAAACAGACTTCGGGCCGGGTTCGGTGTGCGGTATGGCGCAATGAGGCGTGACCATTCCGAGGAATCGCATTGCGGTTGGGTCGTCATGGCGGGCTTGGTCATGACGATGGGGCAGCCCACAGGAGCGCCCCCTTGCAAGGTTCAGGCAAGCGCGATGTTTGTCGCACTTTCGCGGCCGTCGCGGCCAGGCTCGACATCGAAAGTCACTTTTTGGTCGTCGTTCAAGGTCGTCATACCCGCACGCTCGAGTGCGGAAATGTGCACGAACACATCTTTTCCACCCGATTCCGGTGCGATGAAGCCGAAGCCTTTTGTGGTGTTGAACCACTTCACTGTGCCATTGGCCATGTGAATTTTCCTTTTTTTGATCGCTGCCCGCGGCATGCGGCAGGCCGGCTTCTCACGACACTGTCGAGCGCTGTGAGCCGGTGAAGGAAAACAGAGAGTCGAATGGAGGCCAGTAGCGTTTTAAAGGTGGTGCCGACCCGGAAGAATTACAAGGTGCGCCCTGGCCCACGCGCCATATTTTCTTTGCCAAAGAGGCATCGACCTTCTAAGGCTAGCGAGCTGCCGGGTACCCCGGTGGCTCGTAAAGGAATGCCGACATGTCGTTCAACGACCTGGCAAAGAAAGAGGCCGCCGACAAAAAGGCCTTGCAAGAAAAAGAAACGAAATCAACGCCCAAAACTGACGAGGGCCCCGTATCGGGGACCAAGCCGTTCGATCCGTCACAGGACTGACAGGCGCATCGCACGACTTAAGGTTCGCCCAAACAGCCTTAGGTGTGGCGTGTCAGGTTTCCTTCTTCGAGGATTTCGTTGATCAGATCGGCGGTTGCGGCATGCAATTGCCGCTCCGATTCCGAGCCGTCTGCGTTTTCGTGAGTTTCCGCAGCATCGCGTAGAATACCGACGATTTCGCGATCCGGAAGCACGTTGCGATCTTGAAGGGCAAGCAGCAAGGCCTCGCAAATCGAGAGGGCAGCCATGCCCGCGGGGTCTTGCCGGTCTGGCATCGTAGCATTCCTCCTCTGTTCGTCGCATCGCGAATGGGCGAGGTCGTAGTGTTCTTTGACACTGTCATAGTGCTTTCTGTCTGCCGCACTGATCGAAAGCAGTCTCTATGGAGAATTCTTCTTGGCGCATTCGCCGGTTCGAAAGGGATCAGTTATGAAAATTGAAACCAGCCCGCTCACCCGAAAGCTCTCCGCGTTCGTCAAGCTTTCGGCTTCAGAACTTGGCGTGCTGGAGCGGTTGCATGAGCGACGGAAATCCTTCTCCGCAGGGCGTGACCTTGTGCATCAAGGTCAATCGGAACAGGCGGCGTACATTCTGGCAGCCGGCTGGGTCGTCTCTTACAAGATCCAGCCTGACGGATCGCGCCAGATCGTTGATTTCCAAATACCGGGGGATTTTCTTGGGCTGCGCAGCGTTCTTCTGCACACCTCCGATCACGGCATCGAGCCGATTGTCGAAATCGAGGCGGCCGAAGTCATGGTCAGCGACCTTCTGCAAGCCTTCGCAGAGACGCCACGGCTCGCAACCGCGATCCTTTGGGCGGTGTCACGCGACGAAGCCATGGTTGTGGAACACCTGGTGGGGCTGGGGAGGCGCGATGCGGACGCCCGCATGGCGCACTTTCTGCTGGAGCTTGGTGTAAGGCTGTCATTGGTTGGGATGGGCAGCAGGGAAGGATACGCATGCCCGCTCACGCAGTATCATCTGGCCGACGCCTTGGGGTTGAGCGCCATCCATGTTAACCGCGTGTTGCGCAAGCTTCGGGAAGACGGGCTCGTCACCTTTCGAGACGGTGTGGTGGTGTTTGACCATTACGACGGTTTGGTGGCAGTGGCCGATTTCGATCCCGCGTATCTGGATCACGCGCGACCTCTCTTGTCCTGAGACGGCCGCCCGAGGTCTGTCTTCGGACGGCCCAAGATCACATCGCACTTACGGCATCACATCAAGGCGCGGCTTGCTTGCTTGAGTTCCTCATGCGCCTCTTCGTCGTTTTCCGCATCATGCGCCCGTTCGGCAGCCTGGTAGTGCTTCAGCGCGGCTGCCTTCTTGGGGCCTTCGGGTGCCTTGTCCCAGGCAGCCTTGACGGAGGCCATGTGTTTCACGGTCTGGTTTTCCTGGGTTTGGTTTTCTTCACTCATGGAATTGCCCTTTCCTTGGAAGGTCCGAGGAAAAGAGGCGCAAAATGCATGCAGTGATTTTCTGGAACTGCATTTGTCCCGCGCCTCTGAGCTACTCGGAAAATGCCACCATGACTTGCGGTGGACAGGTTCACCTATCCGGACTCTCTGCGCCATCGCACTGACGTAGGTTAGCCCGTCTGAGCCAGATAGAAGAACCACGTTAGAAGCACGATTCCAACGAAGGCAATCATTGTCCAAGACATCGAAAGCTTTGGAAAACTGTTGGTGCCTGTTCCGAGTGATTTCGAAACACGAAGCGATGCGGGCCTCGGCAGCAATGAAACCAGCTTTACCGCTCTGCTCTCGCTTGCCAGCGCCAGCGCCGGAATGTCGGTAATCGCCAAAAAATGCATCGTCAGTCGGACTTGCGCGTCCTTCGGGCCCAGACGTGAAAGCTCACGCGCCTCGGTCCAAGGCTCGAGGTCAAGGCGCGCAAGCGCTGACAAGACCGTAACAGCTGAACCGGTTCTGTCCTCACCCACTTCCGCGAAGAGGAAGGCATCGTAGTCGCTGCCATCCGGATGAAGGACGTCTGAGGCGGACATGGGTTTCCTTTCGGCGTGAGACTGAACCGAAGAGTTGCGCGCAGGTGTTTGAAGCCGCGGATCGGCATTGCCTGCCATCGTGACAGCGAAGAGCCCGACCGGGGCTAACCTCGATCAGCATCGTACTCCGAAGGTTCGCATAGTGTGTACTCAACTGCCTGGTTGCGACGAGGCATTCTTTTAGGCGCGTGCCACAGTGGCGGCGGCGGAAAGTCCAGCATTCTATTCAATGGAGAGCCGGGATGCTCACGCGTTCGACCAGGTCAACGGTGACGTTTTCCAACGAGTTCACGATTGGCGACAGCCAGCGGGAGCTTCCGGCCGGCACATATGAAGTTGTCATCGAGGAAGAGCTTCTACAAGGACTGAGCTTCGAGGCTTACCGGCGCACCGTGACATACCTGATGGTCCTGGGGCGAGGGCGCAATGCGGGTCAAACGACGATGCAAATGACCACTAAGGAGGATCTGGAGCATGCAATTGCATGTGACCGGGCCGTTTCTGAAACCACAAGTAACAGCGAAGCGGCGCTTTCCCCGCTGGAGGACACGACATGACGCCACCTGAATGGCTGAAACCCGGCACCTACGGCGTACTGATTGGCGCGGCGTTTGTCGGAATCGTTGGATTCTCTTGGGGATGATGGGTGACCGGAAGCAGCGCCGAGACGATGGCAAGCGAGATGGCCGAGGACAGAGTTATCGCGGCCTTCGTCTCATTCTGCCTCGACATGTCCCGCACCGACAATGAACGCATTGCCAAGCTCGCGACGATCCGGGAGGCATCGTCGTTCGAACGGCGCGACGCCGTCATGGAAACGGGCTGCGCGACAATGCCAGGCTCTGCGGGTCCGAACCGCGAACTGGCGCAAGCGTCTATGGAAGGGCTTGACCTTGATGAGTCGTAAACGCTCCGAGCGGTCATCGGCTACGCCGAATGGTACCGCACGATTGCATCCTAGTGCAGTCGAGGCTTTGCAGCCTCTGATGATGGCTGCACCAAGATCGACCTTCCGGACAAGGCGCATCTCGACAGATCGGGAAACCGGTGGAAATGCCACCGTAATTTTCAGCGATCGTCACGGGGCTGCGTTCTGAAGGATGAGCGCATGCGATCCGGACGAGAGCGCAGTCCACAAACCCGAACGGGTCACCTAATCGGACGCGCAAAGAACCACGTGGAAAAGGGAAATTCATGGGACCGAACAATGCAGAAAAACCGACGACAAGGCTTTCGGTCATGGGCCCGCAAGCTCCACCTGACCAATCTCGCGCCAGTGATATCCTGAACATTGAGGCGCCTACTGCAATTGTCTACTGCGAGGGAAACTTCGGACGGATCGACGGCAAAACCGCAAACGGGCTCGTCCGTCACTCACAAGCCTACCGTATCCTTTCAGTGATCGACAGCACGTGTGCCAAGCGCGACAGCGGGCAGGTTCTGGATAATGTCAGCAATGGGGTGCCCATTCTTGAAGACATTGAGGCTGCTGTGAACAGCGAAACAAACATGCCCGATACGCTGATCTATGGGATGGCGCCGTCGACCGGCAAGCTGTCGCCGTCAGATCGAAAGGTCATTTTGAATGCGATCGCACGCGGGATGAACATCGTCAGTGGTCTGCACGAATTCCTATCCGATGATCCCGAGATCGCATCGGCCGCCAAAGCCGCCAAGGTGACGATCCGCGACATACGCAAACCTCGGCCCAGCAAGGATATGCGCCTGTTTGACGGAAGCATCGCACGGGTGAAGGCGGTCCGCATCGCGGTGCTGGGAACCGATTGCGCAATCGGGAAACGTACAACGGCGACCGTCCTTGCAAAGGCACTGAACAACCGTGGCATCAAGACTGTGCTCGTGGGCACGGGACAGACGGGCCTGATGCAGGGCGCCAAATACGGGATTGCGTTGGACGCCGTGCCACCGCAATTTTGCTGCGGGGAACTTGAGCGCGTGATTGTGGAGGCTTGCGATGGCGAGGACCCGCACGTCATTCTGATCGAAGGCCAGGGGGCTCTCAGCCATCCGGCGTTTTGCACCTCTGCATTCATTCTGCGGGGCAGCCAACCGCAGGGTGTCATTCTTCAGCACGCGCCAAGGCGTCCGCACAGGTGCGACTTTCCCAACTTCCCGATGCCAGACCCAAAAAGCGAAATCCTTCTCATCGAAGCCTTTGCCGATACTCGGATTGTCGGCCTGACGATCAATCACGAGGCGATGACGGACGCCGAGGTCGACTTGGCAATCGAAACGTATTCTCACGATCTTGGAATTCCTGTGACAGACGCATTGACCCGGCCAGACTCGCACTTGATCGACATGGTTCTGGCAGCCTTCCCTCAACTGCGCACCGTACCTCTCGTGGCCGCGGAATGACCACGCCACGTGTCGAGATCGATCTTGGCAAGATCACTCAAAATGCACGATGCCTCATCCGTCGTCTTGGCGCGCGTGGGCTCACTGTCACCGGTGTGACCAAGGCGGTCTGCGGGCATCCCGACGTGGCCGAGGCCATGTTGACCGGGGGCGTTGTCGGCCTTGCTGAATCACGCCTCAGCAATGTCATTCGGATGCGGGCAGCAGGGATCGGATGCCCCATTTCGATGATACGCGCTCCAATGGTCGAAGAGGCAAAAGAGGTCATCAGATACTGTGACGCGAGCTACAATACGGAGAAGAGCACGATCCGGAAACTCGGCTCCCACGCGCGAGACGAGGGTACAGAACACCATGTCATCTTGACTGTCGAAATGGGGGATTTGCGCGACGGCATCATGCCCGAGGACCTCATCAATGCTGCGGCGCTGGTCGTTGCAACGCCGGGCCTTGCCCTTAAGGGGATCGCCGCAAACTTCGCCTGCATGGGCAACGTGGCACCGACCGCCAACGACATGGCCTTGCTCTCGCGACTGGCCGATCAGGTCGACGGCGAATGTGGGCCTTATGCAGTCCTTGTGTCTGGTGGCGGCTCGGCCAATTTGGCCTGGGCGCTTGGCGATGGATCGACCGGGCGGATCAACAATTTGCGTCTGGGCGAGGCGATCCTGTTGGGCATTGATCCCGTTTCGGGACAACCGATCGACGGCCTTCATACAGATGCATTTGCCCTTTTTGCCGAAGTGATCGAAGCAAGACTCAAACCGAGCGCAATGCCGACGAGACCGAGTCCACTGGAGTATGGGAAGCTCGAGTTGGTTTCGAATGTAGGCCAGATAAATCGCTCCGTCCTTGCCCTTGGGCGGCAGGACACGGACGCGAGCGGTTTGGTGTTTCCTTCAGGGATCGGGTTCATCGACGCGACAAGCGACCACACTGTCGTCGACACAGGCAAGGCCCATGTATCGGTCGGATCCGAGATAAAAATGGAAATGAACTACAGTGCACTCATGCGGGCGATGAGCGCGCCCGATGTCGAAAAAGTCGTACGTCACGCGCTGCCAGAAAATGGAGTTTACAAAGACTCCGGACCCCGACCACTCTTGAGGCTGGTGTAAGCCCGAGTGACCTACGCGGCCACCCAGCACCGTCATGTTTGGCCAGAGATCAACGCTTCAGACGGGGTTGCGGAAAACCGGGGGCCTCAAGTCCCAAGGTACCCTGAACCGAGCCCTGCACGACGCTTTACTCGCTGTCGCGCCCGGACCACTTCAATGAAAGGACACACCAACATGGATGACACATTGACCAAAAGCGTTGTGGTCTTTGATCGGCCGTTCAAGATGCCCGGCTTCGATCAAACTCTTCCTGCGGGTGAGTACGATATCGAGACCGAGCTTGCCTCTCCCCCGGATCATCGAGACCCCGAGGCCTGGAAGGCTTCCGTGATGATCCACCTGCCTCCGCGTGTGTCCCATCCGGGGTTGAAGCGCAGTCTGTTGGTTTCGTTGATGGATTTTGACAAAGTCTGCGCGAGGGATAAGCTCACCGGGAAACAGGTGTCAGAAGTCTTTTTCGAAGAGATGCTGGCGGATCCGATGGTGCAACTCGTTATGCGGGCCGATGGGGTGTCCGAAGCGCAGTTGCGCCATCTCTACTCGGGACAACGAACAACGCAGACCGATCCCGATCTCCCTGACCCGAAGTCCGATAACAATCGGCCGCTCGCGCCGTCAGGGTAAAGCTCCTAGAACGATGTCGCCGAAAATGTCGGGGTGCAAAGCACACTGAACCCTTAACGCTGTCCGAGCAACGATGGACTGGATCTTGTTGCCCTCTTGATCGTCCGGCTGTGTTCGCCATTGACAAAGCTCTAGACAGACCCCAATTGAGGTATACGTCATCGTTCTGCCGCGTGAGCAGGCGGCTTAAAGGCCGCCCCCGGCTGTGACGTACTGTTTTCCCACATCACGTAGGGGCGACGCCGCTCAGGGTGGCTCTCGGCGCAATTCGGTGTCGTGGGCAGTTGCCTCGGGCGCACCCCCGCCGCACGAAAACAACAGTGCTCGTCGGCATTACCGGACTCCTATCCGGACAAGGATTGACATGAACTTCAATGAACTCGGGCTGAACGCCCGCATGGTCTCGCGGCTTGAGAGCCTCGGACTGATCGAACCTACGCCGATTCAGGCGAAGGCCATCCCTCATGCGCTGCGAAGCCGAGACATCCTCGGGATCGCACAGACGGGCACGGGCAAGACCGCCGCATTTGGCATTCCGCTGGTCGTCGCACTTTCCAAAGCCGAGGAAAGGGCCCTGCCGAAGACCGCGCACGGGCTCATTCTTGCGCCGACGCGGGAACTGGCCGGTCAGATCGTCCAGAGCCTTCAGGGGCTGACGGCCGATCTCAGGATCACGCTTGTCGTGGGCGGAAAGTCGATCAACGCCCAGGCTCGAGAGCTCGCCCGCGGCACGGATATCCTCGTGGCAACGCCGGGCCGGCTGATCGACCTTATGGATCGCCGGGCCGTCGATCTCGGCAAGACAAGGTTTCTCGTCCTCGACGAGGCCGACCAGATGCTCGACATCGGTTTCGTCCATGCACTGCGCCGCATCGCACCGATGCTGGGTAAGAACCGCCAAACCATGATGTTCTCGGCCACGATGCCGAAGGCGATGGCGGAACTGTCCCGCCACTACCTGGACAAGCCCATCCGCGTGGAGGTGTCGCCGCCGGGCAAGGTCGCCGACAAGGTCACCCACAGCGTGCATTTCGTCGCCAAGGACCGGAAGCAGGCTCTGCTGATCGACCTTCTGAACGGGCACCGCGACGACCGCGCGCTGGTCTTCTCGCGCACGAAGCATGGAGCCGATCGGCTCATGAAACACCTCGACCGGGCCGGTTTCGCGGCGACCTCGATCCACGGCAACAAGAGCCAGGGACAACGTGACCGGGCCATCGCCGCCTTTAGGAACGGTTCGGTTCGCGTCCTCGTCGCGACGGATGTCGCGGCACGCGGCATCGACATTCCCGGCGTGGGCCATGTCTACAATTACGATCTGCCAAACGTACCGGAAAATTACGTGCACCGGATCGGGCGCACCGCCCGTGCCGGCCGCGATGGACGCGCGGTCGCGTTCTGCGCCGCCGACGAAGTGTCGGAGCTCAAGGCCATCGAGAAAGTGCTCGGCATGCCCGTCGAAATCGCCGGTGGCCGTGCCTGGGAAGGGATCGGAGACGCTCCGGGAGCGAAGAATGGGCGGCGTCGGCGCCGCCGGTCGTCGCGACGCCCGGAATGGATGGCCGCTTGACGGCCCGCCGCAGGCTTCTTCGGGCCTGACGCGGAAGAAGGCGCTGGACCGGCAGCTGACTGCGACCCGGACAAGCTTTCACAGCGACGCGGCGCTTTCTCCGCAGGAGGAAATTTCATGAACATTCCCGAATCGATCAAGCCCGGCATCTACGGGGCCGTAATTGGCGCCGCTGTCGTCGGAATCGTGGGCTTCACTTGGGGCGGCTGGGTGACGGGTGGAACAGCACAAGACAGGGCGATGGCGATGGCCCATGACGATGTCGTTGCGGCCATGGTACCGGTCTGCGTCGACATGGCCCGGACCGATCCCGACCGCGCCGCGAAGCTTGCGACGATCCGGGACGCGTCGACATTCCGGCGCCGGGATGCCCTGATGGAGGCCGGCTGGGCGACCGTGCCGGGTGCAGAGGCGCCAGACCGCGACATCGCGCAGGCCTGTCTGGCATCGCTTGATGTCGATGGGTTGCCCGAGCAGCCGGAAACTGCGGCGGACGAAGGATGAGCAGTTTCATGGCGGCGACAGCGCCTGCACTGCCTCGGCCCCGATTCAGGCGGGCCGTAATCGCCGTGGCCAGTATGATCGCCTTTGTGGCGTTTCCAGTGCTGGCGCAGGACGGCAGCGGACCAATGCCCGAAAACGCAGAGGCGCGGAGCTATGGCGGCGGTTGGGACTGCAGGCTCGGCTACCGGGTGGATGGCGCGGAGTGCGTTGCCATCGACATCCCGGAAAGCGCCTATGCGACAGGGCAATCCTATGGTTCGGGCTGGGCGTGCAAACGTGGATATGAAGAAGTAGACGGTGTCTCCTGCGTGGCGATACCTGTGCCTGAGAACGCCTTTTTGCGATCGTCGGGCTTCGACTGGCAATGCGATCGCGGATATCAGCAGGATCGGGAGACATGCGTTCCGATTGTCCTTCCGGAACACGGATACCTCACGGCCGACACTTCGGGGGCCGGATGGGCGTGCGACCGCGGTTTCACAACGTCGGCGGGCGCCTGCGTTCCGATTGCGGTGCCCGAAAACGGCTATCTCACCAATGCCGGCCATGGCGCCGAATGGGTCTGTGAAAGGGGCTTCTTCGAAACCGGTGGCCGCTGCGATCCCGTGGCGCTTCCCGCGAACGCCTTTCTGGACCAGGATTCCTACGGTCCGGGATGGCGCTGCGAACGGGGCTTTGCGGCGGCGGAAAGCGCCTGCGTCGCAATCGACCTGCCTGCGAACGCCCATCTCGACCGATCCGGAAACCGTTGGCGCTGCGACCGCAGTTTTCAACTGTCAGACGGGGAGTGCATTCTTGGACGATAGCGCCCCCAGATTGCGCCCGGCCGAGACGTCCGGTGTACGGATGCGGATAGGCTGTCGCCTGCGTTACCAGCTGACCCAGCCGACACCCATCATAGCCATGCTGAACGTGCACTATTCGCGATTCGGCGATCTGGAGCGCGCCGACTATCTCGTGACGCAGCCGAGCGTGCCGCTGGAAAGCTATCGCGACGGGTTCGGCAACTGGTGCACGCGGATGGTGGCCCCGGCGGGGGACTTTACCCTGTCCACCGACGGGATATTCCGCGACACCGGACGGCCCGATCCGACCGCACCCGATGCCGCGCAGCACGCCGTTCAGGACCTGCCCTGCGACAGGTTGGGCTATCTTCTGGGCAGTCGATACTGCGATACCGATCTTCTGTCGGAAGAGGCCTGGCGCCTTTTCGAGACCACGACTTTGGGTTGGGCGCGTGTTCAGGCGATCTGTGATTTCGTGCGTTCCTCTGTTTCGTTCGACTACATGGAGGCGAGCGCCACCCGCACGGCGTCCGAGACGCTGGCTGGAGGACAGGGCGTCTGCCGGGACTTCGCCCATCTCGCCATCGCCCTATGCCGCTGCATGAACATCCCGGCGCGCTATTGCACCGGCTACTTGAGCGAGTTCGGTCAACCGACGCCTCATCCGCCTGACGATTTCGCGGCCTGGATTGAGGTCTTTCTGGGCGGCCGCTGGTGGGTCTTCGATCCAAGAAACAACAGCCCGCGCATGGGGAGGATCCTGATAGCGCGCGGCCGGGACGCCGCCGACGTGCCTCTAACCCAGACATTCGGGCCGAATACACTGACGCAGTTCGACGTCTGGACATGGGATGTCAAAGACGACCCCGTCGAGGCTCCGTCCGGTTCTCGAAACTAGGCAGGGGCGTGTCAACGCCGGTTCTTGTCGGCCTGTCCGTCCTCGGCTCGCCAGCGGGATTGTTGGTCCGCCTGTCTGTCGGGACTTCGTAGTCTGAAACCATCCAGGAGAATTGAGATGACCGCCTTGATCAAGACGACCGCCGTATTTCTCCGACCGTTCCAGCTTCCGAGTTTTAACGAGACCCTGCCACCCGGCGAATACGAGATCGAGACCCAGCTGCGCGCGCCCGTGGACCGGATCGAACCGGGCACCTGGACGTCGTCCGTTCTCGTGCACCTCCATCCGCGCGCCTCGCACCCCGGGCTCGGCCGAACGCTCACCGTGCCGCTCGCCGAACTTGAGAATGCAGCGGCCAAAGACAAGCTTACCGACAAGGCTTTGACGGATCACTTCCTTGAAGAGATGCTGGCCGACCCGATGATCCGTCTTGTCATGCAGGCTGACGGGGTGGGCGAGTCCGAGCTTCGTGACCTCTATTCGGCTCGGCCCCAAGTCGGCCAGGAAGGCGCACGGGAAACCTGCAACGCCGCCGCGCCACGCAAGGAGACCAAGACGTATGACACCGGATCGCGCGCTGGAAGCGGGCGCCCGGGCATCGGAGAATGACCTGCAGCTCCGCAGTACGGCACCACGTCCGACCGCAAGCGGGCCATGGTGGGGCTTTGGGAGCATTGCCGTGACGGATGACCCGATCGATCTTGACGGTCGTAGGACCGAGGCGAGCCGACATGAGACGGAAATGCGGCGGCGACCTGCGAACGACGCCCCGTCTTTGGTATCCTCGGCGCAACCGTACCTCGGCAGTCTCGAAGACCAGATGTTGGCGGAACCGGCGCGAACATGGGTCGAGGTTATGGAGAAGTGGCGGTGCCTTCTCGAACGATATTCGGCAACACCGGCGGCCTGCGATGAATTCATACAGAAACTGATCAGGCGGGCCATTGGAGACATGGAGCGGCTGCGGAAGCGTGAGGAGCGCAAGTGACAATGACATCAGCGGACGCGGAAATCCAGATTTTGAGGGCAGCGGCCGACGTTGCCGCCGAGCGCGTCTGTCTGAGGTGCAGGTCGCCGTTCTGGAGCGAGGGGTTCGGCGAGCGGATATGTTCGCGTTGCAAGGGATCTTCCGTCTGGCGCGCTGCAATCTCCGAGGGTTGCGGACATGGGCGCCGACGTTCCGGCGGTCGTTTGTCGTAGGTCTCGCCGATGCCATCGGTCACCCTCACGCACACGACTCGCTATCGGTATCGCACCGCTGTTTCACTCGGGGCGCACAGACTGATGCTGCGTCCGCGGGAGACCCGAGATCTCAGCCTGACATCTTTCGAGCTGGAGATCAGTCCCGAAGCCCGCATCGATTGGTCTCACGATGTTGCCGGCAACGCGATCGCGACAGCGCGGTTCGGCAGAATGACGGACGCGCTTTCGATCCGGTCGCGCGCGCGGGTGGATCTGCGTGCGCCCGTCTGGCCCGTCTTCCCGATCGCCGCCGATGCGGCGTCTTATCCGTTTCAGTACACCGCCGATCACCAGACCGACCTCAGGGCATTGGCCACGCCACAGTATGCGGATGATGCGGGGCGGCTGGCCCACTGGGTGACGGACTTCGTTATGGGGCAACCGACCGACACGCTGTCCCTGCTCAAGGACATCAGCAACGGCGTCACCGGTCAGATTTCCTATCAAAGTCGGGAGACGGAGGGCACTCAAGGGCCGCTGGAGACCCTCGACAGAGGGTGGGGCTCCTGCCGCGATTTCGCCGTTCTATATGCTGAAGCGGTCCGGACGCTTGGCTTCGGCGCGAGGATCGTTTCGGGATACCTCTTCAATCCGTCCGGAGACGACCTTGGCTCCGCGGACGCCGGCTCAACGCATGCCTGGGTCGAGGTTTTCGTTCCAGGGGCCGGCTGGATATCGTTTGACCCGACCAACAGATCGGTTGGCTCCACCAACCTCATTCCTGTCGCGGTAGCGCGCAGGATCGAGCAGGTTGCCCCAGTGAGCGGCAGCTTCCACGGTAGATCCGCCGACGTTTTGTCGATGGACGTTAGGGTGGATGTGAGGGATTCCTAAGAGCCGCCGCAAGTGTGTAAATCGCGTGCAGCGTGGACTGAGGTTCTGCAGAGTGCACCACATCTGCTCCCCGCTCAAACGCAGCGGATTGTTAGTTTGTCCGAGACCCGCATTTGCATAACCTCATCGCTGCCATGCGGCGGTGTAACCGGCCATCGATGCACCGCGCAGCGAAGATGGAGCACGCAATATGCGGGTCTCGGACAAGACCCGTCGTGGGCTTCGAGGGCGCGTGGAGATGGGCAAGTCGGGTGGCGGCAAGTCCTGCGGCTATGATTTCGTCAAACAATTCTCTCCCAACGGTGAGCGCGTCAGGGGTGACCCTAAGATCAACGACTATGAGGCTTCGTAGACCCGGCAGGTCTTTCGAGACTACGCAGCCGGTAAGTCATCAAAGCGAATTGCTGCCGAGATGAATCAAGAGGGGATGAGGAAACCAGACGGTTGTGGCTCACCCCGGCCAGTTTACCCGCCCCGATCAACCAGCCGAGCGGCGTTTTCGACGGATCAGAAAACCCGCACCGCCTAAGGCTAATGCGAGCATTGGAGAGCTCGCGGGAAGCGGTACAACTGGCACAGACACCGCGCCGCCCGACACATCAAATCGCAAGGCAGCGGCGTCGCCAAAAAGCTGACCCTAATATGACAACAGCGTGATAGAAATCGAGTCATCGGCGAAGGATATCGACGGCTCATCGAAGGTCGCAACGCCATCCGGGTTACCCGAGTTCTGTAAGAAATCAGAGAAACCGCGCCCGTCAGGCAGGAATGTGACCGCATCAATTGCCACGGGTGAGCTGTCAATGGTGCTGAGAAAGTTCAGACTGCTCAACACAACCGTGATGTCGTATTCCTCGAACAAGTCCACATTCTGAGCAAAGATTGACAAATCGAACGTGTCTCCGTCGATAAAATCAATACCAATGTGAAAGCCAGTAGACGGTTCTACGAAGATCACATCGCAACCATCCTGTGAGAAGGTGTCGCAATCACCAGCGACGGATTGTGCGGCCCCACTTGCGCTTCCAATATCGAATGGAGGGGTCCCGCCAAATATGCTGCTGGCGGAGACGTTGAACGTGTCATTGCCTATAAGGCCAACAGAGGCCGCATGTGCCGTTGTCGTACCGACAACCGAAAACACGATTACAAAGATGGACTGCTTCATTTCTTGACTTCCCTAAATGATCGAATAGGCGACGTATCAATTGAATGAAACTACATCGCACCTAGAGCTGACATTCCCCAGATGGCCTGACGCTTGACATAAGCTCGCCCGATCTTGCCGCTGGGTCAAGTGACCTGCCCTCCCAGCCTCTGCTACTGACTAAGCGCCGCCCCTCGATTGAGCATCGGGTTACCACCCGTCAATCGACCAAATGCGGTTATGGCGGGCGACACTGCAGGATCGTTCAGCGAAAGTACTAGGCCGAATCCAACCGTTCGAATTTTTGATGGGTGTTGCTACGGCGCTACATCGTGACTTTGCGCAACCTGCGTCCAAGGCACGTACTACAGAAAGGCAAAAGACGCCCAGAAGGGTACCAATATATTGTAGTATAAGACTTAACTTGGTTGCGGGAGGGGGGAGTTAATCGCGACTTTGACCCATGGTCAGTTGCGATGGTTGCTGGGGCTCTCAGCCATCTCAACTTGCTCTTTCGCGCTGCCGCATAGCGCCCCAATCGGCAGAATGCAGTTCTCACACCTTAGCGCTAATGTGCTACACTTTCTCATTTTGCCAAACCCATTCAATGCAAAGTGAAATTACTCTAAGCGGCCCGGACCGGACCTTGGCGAGGGAATCCAGTGCCGCCGTACAGCCGTTACCCAGAGCGGATGTTGGCGACATGAGCGGCCCCTGCAGGTCGATAAGGATGCTTCCGAAAACGCTGTGGCCAGTATCTGTGAAGCGCGGCACCAAAAATCTCTCCAGGCCGCGTACCTTGGCCGGTTAGACCAGAAATGTTGGCCCGATGGGTGACAAGCATCGATTTGCTTTTCGTAGTGTCTAAAAGGTCGCGTACCTCTACGGTCTGGCGCGTGCGGGTTGAGACATCCTGAAAGAATGAATTCAACGGTGAAAAAAGCGAGGATACAACCGCTATCCAACAAAGTGGCTGTTTCGCGGGTGCGACACAACCAACTTGTTAGGACCCGATCAAAGACAATACCTTCATCTTTTAATGCCGCACCAATCCGCTGGACCTGTAGCTAACCGTGCTGATCCAGATTGCGCTGGTTGTCGCAATCCCACCAACTGGAATTGCGCAGGATCGCCCGTGCCGGGCGCCAAAGCATTACGCCAAATGGCAATTGTGTCCGGCTCACGCAGAGCATCCCGAGCATTGGCTGAGAGGATGACGGGTCAAAACACAAAAGCAAATCCAGAAATCGTAACATGTCAGGTCCTCTGCGTTGTTTTCAAAGTTAGCTAGCCTGAATGCGGGCGGTCGGGATGATTTCGTTTTCGATCAACCGCATCAGGTCGCCGAAATAGCCGCCGCTGCGTGCGGGTCTTGTTGGATCTGAGGTGATTGCAATTGTCAGCCTAAGGCTCGGGACAAGACAAATGATCTGACCACCGTAACCACGTGCCAAGGCATAGGCGTCTTGGCCTGCACGCCCCAGAAACCAGCCGTAGCCATAAGCGAGCCCCGAGAATTGCGACCGTGTCCGGGGTGCAAAAGAGCGTCTCACCCAGTCGCTGCTGAGAACCTGCCCACCACTCCAACGGCCGTCTTGCCGATACATTTCGCCAAAGCGCACCATATCCCGCATGCTCAATGACATTTCGTTCCCACCAAGGTAGCGACCCTGTGGGTCGCGCGTCCACGCAGGGATGTCGATACCAAGCGGTCGCCCGAGGCGCGCCCGCGCCAGCGACAGCAAGCTTTCACCCGATGTTTCCGAGAGAACGGCCCCCAGAACGTGAAACGATCCTGTGGAGTAGTGCATGCCGGTGCCTGGCTCAGAAACCATCGGCCTTGTCAGGGCATTCGCAACCCAATTGCTGCTGCTTACCCAGCCGCTATAGTTTGCGCCTGACGTGCGTTCCAAGCCCGCCTGCATTGTCACAAGATCTTCGATAGTGATCTCGCCGACGCGTGGATCAGCGGCAGACGGGATAAGCTGCGGTGCCACCTGCGCGAGCGTGGCTTCGAGTGACGGGATCTCGCCGCGATCTAAGGCCGCACCTGTCAGCGCGGCGACAATGGTCTTGGACACCGATTTGACAGGTACGGCACGGCCGATAGCGGGCCCGCGAAAGACGTCGGCAAGAACCTCTTGGCCGCCCTGCCAGACAACAATGGCATGGCACTGATCGAACGCACGAGCTACTTGTGCAACGCCCTGCCAAGAGTTCGTCTGTGCAATGCTTGGCTGGGCAAAAAGTGCCGTTGCTCCTGCCATAAAACTACGACGATCAATCTTTGGCATCACTTAAACTCCGTTGTGCTGAAATCGTAATGCGCCATTGGACAAGGACAACTCACGTTTGCATGAACACCTGCCTCACGAGATCCGCAGGGGAAAAAATGCGCAAGTATTGCACCTATTGAGACGACGCATAAGCTGCAGAATCGAAAGGACGGCCCTAAGCGGTCATCCGTCGCGGTGTCGCGATGCTGCCACCGCGATCTACAAAGCCGACGTTCGGAGTGCGCGCGAGAGTTCCCGGCCAATCTTCAAAACCTATTAAGAGTGCGAGTATTCGCGAGCCCGATAGTGTCGAATGGACCGTCCGTACCATCCAGCTCTTGCCAGATCGTTGAGAACTCGTGGAGTTGTATTCGCTCATGCCGGATTGTGGTCCAGCCTGTGTAATCCTCTAAGGTTGCGCACAGCGCATACCGAACCTCATTTTCTAGTGCCGTTGGGATGGTTACAACCAATGTTGCCTGTTCACCAGCTTCAAGCTGGATCTCACCCTATTTCTGGTCCGGTCTTCATGCGACCTTTCGGGCCTCGTTCAGTTGGGCCGCAAACTCGCTCGGCGTCAAGTTTCCGAGCGATGACTGCGGCCTAGTTTCGTTGTAATCGGTTCTCCAGTTGTTGATCCGGACCCGGTCATCTTCCATGGACATGAACCAAGACGCGTTCAGGCGTTCCTGGCGAAGGAGACTGTTAGATGCCTCGATATGGGTGTTGTCCATTGGTTTTCCGGACCGGGAGAAGTCCAGCTCGACCTTGCTCAGATAGGCCCATTGGTCGAGCAGCCGACCAGCGAACTCCGGGCTATTGTCGACCCGAATACTCCGTGGCTTGCCTCTGATGTGTGCCAGACGATCCAGCTCGTCGATGACCTGATATGCCCGGAATCTTGTCCTCGCGGTCGTCGCGAGAGCCTCTCTCGTAAAGCAGTCGACGATGGTCAGAATGCGGAATGGTTTTCGTCGAACAGACGATCCGACAAGAAGTCCGTTCGCAATTGGTCTTGAACACATGGCGACACAACGGCTCACCCCAGACATCGTTCATGCCACCAGCCTCCGATCGACCGGATCGATACCGGCAGGCACGGCGCCGTTTCGGGCTCCGGGTGCGGATCCAAGCCTTCCTCGCAGCATAGCCGGTACAGGCGCTTGTGGTTCATCTGCCAGCCTTCGCGCTCCAGCAAGATATGCAGACGACGGTATCCATACCGCACGCGGCTCTCGACCAGTTCCTTCAGGTGCATCCGCAGCTCCACTGCCGGGTCGCGCCTGGATTGATATCTGTGGGAAGCCCGCCAGAAGCCCATGGTTCGGCATGCCCGGCGCTCCGATACCTCGAAGACATGTTGATAGTGCCGGACAACTTCACGACGGCGGACGGGCTTCACCGTTCTGCACCTCTCTCGAACCAGTGGCGTTCGATGTCTCACTTTCGCAGCGCATCCGTTCGCCAATGTCTCTCGGACCATTGGCGTTCCATTGGCTCACCATGGTCTTGTCCAACGTCAGATCAGCCACGAGCCGCTTCAGCCTGCTGTTCTCGTCTTCAAGCTGTTTCAACCGACGGATCTCCGACACGCCCACCCCGGCATAGACCGCTCGTCGGGAAATCGATTCACTGGATCGATGTCTTATCCTCCGCACTCCAGCGATAGAACGTCGCTTCCGCGATACCGTTATGCGCGACGATTGATCCACCGGATCAGTCGCTTAACGCTTCAACTCCGGCAGATCTCGCCGACCGTCGTTCCGGCGTCTGCCTGCCTCAACGCAAAGGCAATCTGCTCATCGCCAAATCGTTTCTTCGGCATCGGTACACGCTTCTGTTGTCAGAAATGTACCCAAAATTTCGCAGCCAGATCGGACCAGTTTCAGGGGGCAAGACCAATGGCGACACCCCTCTCCCATAAGACCCTAAAGTAGTCACGCCAGAGCCGAGCGCATCTAACGAGTTGAACGACCCGATCAGCGGCCCTAGCGGCATCAAAGACAGTTTCTCGTGTTTGTATAAAGAGTCTTTGGATCTACGAATTGCATTCGAAGCATCATGGATTTGGTCAGATGTCGTCTACCGAGAACAATCGACGAAATGGCTTCGGATCGAGAGAGTGCATGATCTTTCGAACTGGAATCAAGCATGGAACGGGAACGACAGCACGTCGGATCAACTGATCTTCCCGCCTGAGTGCTTGAATGACCCCAACTTGGTTTTCTTGCGCGCATGTCAGGAGTGACCATCGAAGCTGGCTGTATTGCCAACCTGTCGAAAGACGTGGTTGGCATGTCAAACGTGTTCTATCAACGAAGCCGCCAAAATCATGGGAAAAGCGCGGTTCGTTCTGAAAACCATCGAAGTAGCCTGTCCCAAGTTATCTGATTTTACGGAAATCCAGTGCGGGCATGTCCGATTGAACTGCGGAACGGCCTTCGCCAATCACAAGGTGGCGCCGCATTGGCCGAGTTCGCGACGTCATACACAAGTGTCTCGCTTGACATTTCGGTACCAGATCAACGCATCGATCCAATTGCCGACCCGATGAACTTCACGCTCCGCGTGGGCGACTTGGCCGATCGCAGCCTGGTCTCTCTCCATTCCTCTGGGCACGGTCGCTCGCGTCATCGTCGCAAGTCCTGCGTGCCTCACCAAACATGGCCACAAAGTCCTGTTGTGCTGAAGATAGGAAACGATTGATCGTCTGCCTTTCAGTCATCGGGACGGGGATCCAGACATGTACTCAGGTCGAAGTCTGTGGTGGGGAAGCTGCGCCGCGGCGTTAACTGATCATGTGGGCGGGCCGCAAGTTCCAAGCGGCAAAGTCGCTCAGGTTCAGCACTCTTGGTTGCTTTGATCCCCAGTTCCGGGAGCATACGCAGCCACCAGGCGGCGAAAGACGCACCGAATGGACGAGATGTTTGACCTATTTTCGGCCTTCGCACCGCTGTGCCGCTAGAGCTTGACCCGTCAATACATAACCGTGTTCAGCGCAACGGAAACGGGTCGGCCAACTTCGACCTGTGCGCTCCCACGCGCAAGCAGCCAGCCGTCTTGGCGTTCCAAAAGCGCAACAATCCGTAAGTTAGGCGAAGGGGATGAGCCTGCGGGCCACACCAGAGAAAACGTAACTTCGCGAGATTTGCCGTCGCTTTCGATGCGTTCTTGTGAGCCGCCAAGCCGCGTCTTGGTTTGAACGGCCGGGTCCTCCAGAAAGACCTCGATTTGGCCTTCCGGGATGACCTTGCCACCGTGATATGTCACGCCGCCGCGTATGTCTCTTGATTGAGCCCCTCCTGCCCTGGCAACCCAGGAGATCACTATTGACACCATCCCCAAAAATAAGGTGCGGCGATTGATCTGGAGTGTCATAGCAGCATCTTCCCTCGTTTTCCCTCGGGTAACAGATCGTCTCCACGGAGCGTGCTGGCCCTGGAAAGGGCGCATGGAAAGCGCCCCCTCCATAGCACATCAGATAATAATGAAGTTGTCTGCCGACAGGTCCAGACTGCCACTCAATTGTGCAAATTGGATTGCATCACCATCCCCTGATCCATCCGCGTCATAAGACAACGCGCCGTCGTCGGTGCTGTAGAGTATGCGGTCGTCGCTATCGCGGGCGACACCCGCCACACTGCTGTGGAACGCACCGAATGACAGGGCGCGGCCATCGCCCAAGTCCTCGAAGATGAGACTGTCGAGAAGAATGAGATCCTCAGTGACGTCGAAGTCGCGGATCAGGTCGATATTGCCCTCGCCCAGCTCTGTCGAAAACCGGAAGGAATCCTCGCCCATTCCACCAAAGAGCGTGTCGGCCTCAAGCCCACCATCCAGCAGGTCGCTACCACGGCCTCCGGACAAGACATCTGCACCTGCCTCCCCTGGTTCAGCGGGCGCCGGCGGCAAGTCGACCGAGACATTGAGCCTATATGTCGAGCCCTCGGGGACGGCCTCGGTCCAGCCGCCTTCTTCGGACTCTGCCGTCCAACTGCCTTGCAGGATGTAGTAGGTTCCGGTTTCTTCGACGACATGAACCGTGCTTGAGTCGCGTATGGAGGTCGAACCAGGGTCACCACCGCCGTCGTCATTTTCGGCGACGATGTCGCCATTGCTGTCCAGCAGCCGGATCCAACTGTCGTGCACGTTCGGGTCGGCGATGCCATCGACGTCGATTGAGAGGATCGTACCTGCTGCGAGGTCTATGCTGTAGTAACCACCCTGGCCATTCCCCGTCGCTTCGACGGTGGTGTGCAGCACGGTCGTCGAGTCGAAGATGTCAGGGTCCTCTTCCAGCGAGAAATTGTCCGAAATGTCGAATGCCGTTGCGATTGAATTGTTCGTCGCGTCCGGTCCAAGTGTGACGTAGCCTGTGCCCATCCCCGGTGTCGGGAGCGTGTCGCCCTGATAGGCGAAATCGCCAAGCAAGGTGTCGTCTCCGCCACCGCCACGCAACGTGTCATCGCCCCCCTGTCCCGTCAGAACATTGGCGGCATTGTCCCCGATCAGCCGATCATCGAAGCCGGAGCCAGAGAGGTTTTCGATTGAGACAAAGCTATCTCCTTCGGATGCATCACGACGCAGATTGAGCCTCACACCGCTGGTCGCGTCGGAGTAGTCCGCAGTGTCGCTGCCAGCGCCGCCATCCAGCATGTCGCCGCCACCGCCGCCGGTCAGCGTGTCGTCGCCATGCCCGGCAGACAGCTCGTTGATCTGGTCGTCTCCAATCAGCCAGTCATCGTAAAACGAGCCTTCCACATTTTCGAAACCGACCAGAATGTCGTGCCTGATGGCCGTGCCGCGACCGACGATCTGAACGGGTCCGTCAGCATCCCCACCGGTGGCCCTGCCATTTGCGAGGTCGACCGTGACGCCACTTGAGCTGTCCCTGTACACGACCGTATCGGTACCTTCGCCCCCGTCCAGATAGTCCTGACCGGCGCCGCCGATGATCATGTCATCGCCACCTTCACCGTAGAGGATGTCACCATCTCTGCCGCCGTCCAGCGTGTCGTTGCCATCACGGCCGTTGAAAACATCTCCGCCGCCCTGACCCATGAAATGATTATCTGCCGAGGTTCCGATAAAGCGGTCGATGCGGTCATCGGATCCGATCAGACCTTCGATGTCATAGAACGTGTCGCCCGATGCCGTGCCACCATTGGCAAAGTTGGTTTCAAGATTGACGATGAGTTGGAATGGGCTCTCGCGGCTGTAGTCGACGGTGTCATGTCCCGCACCGCCCCTGAACACATCGACGCCGGCCTGGCCGCTCATCATGTCGTCACCGTCGCCACCGTCGAGCAGGTCGTCGCCCTGCCCACCCAGAATGGTGTCGTTGCCATCGCCGCCATAGAGCGCGTCGTTGCCATCGTCGCTCTCGGTCTGGTCTTCAAGATCGGCAATATCGATGGTGTTGTTGATGTCGCGGCTGGCAAGAGAATCCGTGCCGCCAATGATGATGTCATCGCCGCCAAGCCCAAAGATAGTGTTATCGCCTGCGCCGCCCTCGATCGTCTCGTCGGTCTCGTCACCGAAGATGATGCTGGTCAGGGTGTTGTCGCCAGAGCTGGGAGGTGTTTCGCCGCCGTCCTCTTCCCGTTCGGCAATCGTGCCGTCGACGTAGATGATGTTTTCGACATTGGCGATGCCTCCAATGTCGAGGCCTCTGGACATGACGATGACGGTGTCGTTACCGCCACCAGCCTCTTCGCGCACAATGTCATGGAGGGAGTCGACAAAGTAGGTGTCGTCGCCGTCACCCCCCGCCATGCGGTCGCCGCCGCTGCGGCCATCCAGTACATTGTCGCCGTCATTCCCGATCAGAATGTCGTCGTATTGACTGCCGATCCCGGTTTCGATGTAGTATTCGGTTTCGTCCTCATTGTGGCCCGCGAAGATGGATACGTTGTTGTTGTGGCCATTCACGCTGGAAAATTGCCCGGCGCGCATGTCGAGGATCGTGCCGGCGATCGAGCCGGAAAAGTCGATCGTATCGGTGCCGCCGGTGTCGTGGATGACAAAGCCGATATCGCGTGTCATCCCCGACGAGGTGAGTTCGTAGCCATACTTCGTGCTGTTGAACCCATAGACATCGTCACCGGTGTTCAGGTTGATGGTCTGATAGGTCCGCGCGCCGTCTTCGTCCACGGTCGAGAAATAGGTGCGGATGACCGCTTCGATATCGCCCATCAGTGGGGTCGCCGCGGACCAGCGCGTGTCCTGACCCACATCGATCCCGTCGAAATAGGACATGACGCTGTATTGCTGGCGATCATAGATCCAGGTGGCGTTGTTCAGATAGTTGATCTGTACGCCCCCGGGGCCGCTGTAATTGTAAAGTCCGGGGTGATTCAGGCCGAATTCATGCCCATACTCATGAATGAACGTATCAAAGACATAGCCGCCGATGTCGGTCAGGTTGGGTTCGCTATCATGAAACCGCTGGCCGACACTGATGTATCGGTCGCTGGAAAACGCGCTGCCATCAAATCGCTCGCCAATCTCCGGGCTAACGACCTCCATCCAATCCGTGTTTTCGTCGTAGGGCGCATCATCGACGATTTCGAACTCGAACGGCGTGACTGACGCCCACATCTCGAGCGCGCCAACAGCTGCGTCCTGGTAGTCGGGGTGGTTGCTGAGCTCGGACAGGTTGATCCGCAGCGGTTCTGCGGCGATGTCCGGCGTCAGGCTTCGCGGCAGTGCGCCGAGATAGTCGAGATAGGCTTCGTAATCGTCACTCTTGCCAAAAGGATTGGCTGGCGTCTGGTCATTGACCCACCATGTCTCACTTGCGTTGTCGATACCGGTTTCTGCGTTGGTCGACGCTTGGCCCGAGCCTTCATCGGCGGGCAAAGCTGATGCATCGGAGGCATCCGCGGAGCCGCCCGACCCGACAGACGCCGGGGTGCTTTCGTCGCGGGTCGCCAGGTCAGCCACCGCCACCTGAAGGGCGGCCGCCGCCCCCAAGTCCACTTGCAAGCCACTGTTTTGCAAACCGATCTTTCCAAAGGCAGCCTCTTGATCGGGGCCATACCCCAGTTCACACATCATGCACATTTTTGATTGTCCTTCTTTGAAGATGTCCGTTTCGGAGGTTCAGGTTGGTCGGGAGGAACGCGGGGCGTTCAGGTGTTTTGGTGGTCACGTCAAAAAGTGATTGGTCTCCTCGCATTTGGGGCAGCCGATCGAGGTAACGCGTGGATGCAGAGCAGACCACCGACGCCGCGCGCAGCTACGACTCTCAGCTTTCCTGGTGTGTGAGCGGTGACCGCCAACATCTCGTGCAGGGTGGTGCGCCGCGTTGCCGTCTCTGGGTGGAATGCTGCACTGCCAAGGCTGGTATGATCGCGGCCGAATGGATCGAACACATAGCCAGTGAAATTGGTACGGTTCGACGCTGCGTCGTGGGACCGTTGTTTTGTGACAGTGTGACGCGTGTTCGGAAGACCACCGCTCCCCCCGTCAGCGCCGACGGTCCGCAGCCGGACGGTGTCGTCACCATAAGGCGCATTGCCGGCAGCGTCGAATGCCGATGAGGTCACGAACGCCCGCATATCCTGCACATCACTTGCCGATCCTTGAAATTCCGGATGGGTTTTGAGTTCTTCAGCATCGGTCCTGCGTGGCTGCGCAAAAATAGTCGGCGCAAATTCGCAGCTTTCGTTTTTGTCAAACGGGTTGCCCTGTATTGGCCCGCTACCCCACCATTTGCCGTTCGCGTCGAGCGGAGATGGCATCTTTGGACACTCCTCGGAGAACAACCGTAAGATGTGACGGCCGCCCAGGTTTGACGGAGCCAGGTATCAACTGGCTTCGAAGTGCTGAAGTCGATGGCAAAGCGCTGACTGAAAAATCTGACACCTTCGTCAATGGAAGATGCTGTATTCCTCGGAGAAAAAAATTCTACCTACAATTGAATTTTCGAGATTTTGGCTATTGAGTTCAACTGGAAATGTGGATCGCGTCGCGATCGGCGAAAATTGGCTTGGCGTCTGGAGCAGGCGGGTGAATGCGCGTTTCACCGCTTGGTTCAGAACTGGGTTCGCCTTGACCACACCAGATCAAGGATAGAGCACTGGCGTGATCTTGTTCTCGTGGGGTGGCCCGGCTTGCTTGTTGGTGCCTCGTGGGCCTCCGGTCCATTGGAAAGACGGTTTCAGGCGCAGGCGGGCGGTAGCCCTAACTGTACGCCAAAGCGTGTATGAAGCGAAGCCCAGAATACGGACCAACTAGCTCCTTGCATCCTCGTGGCTGGTTGCGTTGAGGCGCCGCCACCAGTTGAAGCCGATCCTGACGCGACCGCGGCGAATGGCGGCAAGGGTTCCGCTGACTGTCCCCAAATCAGTCGCCGCCGCGGGCCAAATCTGTGCGGACTCTGTTGCCTTGCGCTGGGATTGTTCCAATGTCCGATGCCTGCAGTTTTGGTTGGCGATACGTCCCACCAACAAACGCTCAGAGAAATCTAACATAACACCACACCCGGAAGCGCAGGTCGCTTCCGGGTGTGACTTTGTCAGACGAACCTAGGCTTGGGCCTCTTCGCTATCCGATCGGGTGCCCGCATCGCCGATTGCGATTGCGATTGCGGCTGTGCGGACAAACCTACCATTTGAGGTGACAAGGTGAATGTCCACTTGAGTGCAAAGGGCGAGAATAACCTCTACCAGTTGACGGTATGTGCGCACCGCACATAATGGTCCTAAAGGGTGGGAGCACCATGATTGAGTATGAAACCAAACCGCTCGATGCGAGCACTTGGGATGACTTTGCGGGCCTCGTTGAGGAAAACAACGGTGTCTGGGGCGGGTGCTGGTGCATGTGGTATCACGGGAAAGGGAGTGCAGACGCCTCGGCGGAAGAAAAGCGCGCGATGAAAGAGGCGCGCGTGAAAGCAGGCGAAGCGCACGCCGCTCTCGTCTATCACGACGATAAATGTGTTGGTTGGTGCCAATTTGGCTCGCCGACTGAACTACCGCGCATACATAACGCGCGGGCTTACCAAAAAGATAATCCCAACCTGCCGGACTGGCGCATTACATGCTTTTTCTCCGGGAAAGGGCATCGAGGCCGTGGCATCGCATCCGCGGCCCTTGCGGGAGCAATCGCGCAGATCAAGGCACTAGGGTCAGGACTCATAACCAATAGATGACTGTTGCTGCGAGAGCGATTGCGGAGAGGAAGACCTTCGGACA
>NZ_JALIEB010000031.1 GCF_025755255.1 Roseobacter sinensis
ACAGCGTCCCATTCATAAGCCTCCGTGCAACGTTCTGTTTTGATACAGAATTTGCACTTCGGATGTGAATCCACCCGTAGCGCATATACTACTCGGATAATTAGGGTTATGCTAAGAAATGAGATGGTCGCTCTGACGCGGCGAGCGACAGGGAGATCAGACCGCACGCGTGAGTCCGCCGTCGACGCGCAGGTTCTGGCCGGTGATGTAGGCACCGCCCTCCGAGGCGAGAAGGGAAATCACCGCAGAGACCTCGTCGGCCCGGCCATACCGCCCCATCGGGATGCGGGCCTTTCGATCCTCTGTCTCCGGCAGGCTGTCGATGAAACCGGGCAGGATGTTGTTCATGCGGATGTTGTCTGCTGCGTATTTGTCGGAGAAGAGCTTGCAGAATGCCGCGAGACCGGCGCGGAAAACGCCGGACGTCGGGAATAGCGGATCGGGTTCGAAGGCCGCGAAGGTCGAGATATTGACGATCGCGCCGCCGCCATGCTGCTGCATAATCGGTGTGACCAGGCGCGTAGGCCGCACCGCATTCATCAGATAGACCTCCATGCCCATGTGCCAATCGTCGTCGCTGATCTCCAGCACCGGGCCTTTCGGGCCGTGTCCCGCTGAATTGACCAGTACGTCGATGCGGCCCCAACGGTCCTGCGCTCCCTGAACGAGGGCTGAGATGTCTTCTGCGTTCAGGTTCGATCCTGTCACCCCGAAGCCACCAAGCTCGGTCGCGAGCGCAGCACCCTTTCCCGAGGAAGACAGGATGCCCAGCTTGAACCCATCCGCTGCGAGCCTGCGCGCGGCATCTGCACCCATGCCGCTGCCGCCGGCTGTCACCAGTGCAACTTTATCTACAGACATGCAGTCCTCCATCGTCTCTCTGACAAGCAATTTAGGGCCTGAACTTGGGCGGATCGCGCGAGAATTGATATCAAGTGGCAATAGAAATACTATCGGCAGAATGGCAGTGCTTCCCCCTCTCAATGGGCTTCGCGCCTTCGACGTGGCTGGACGCCGGCTGAGCTTCCGGGCCGCCGCGGACGAGCTGGGGGTGACGCAGGGGGCAGTCGCGCAACAGGTGCGGCAACTCGAGGCGCATCTCGGCGTCACGCTGTTTGACAGGCTGCCGAAAGGGCTGGCGCTGACGGCAGTCGGCCGCAGCTACCACGTCCGGATCGAACAGGCATTTTCGGAGCTCCGTCTTGCAACCGCCCAGTTGAAGCCGGAACCGGGGAAGGTCCTGATCAGCGTGACCCCCACCTTTGCCTCGAAATGGCTGATTCCAAACCTTCCGGACTTTTCGGAGCGGCACGCCGATGTCGACCTTCGGATCTTGGCGACCGAGCGCGTGTCAAGTTTTCACAGCGACGGGATCGATCTGGCCGTCCGGCAAGGCGCGCCGCCCTTCGGTGCGGCTCTGGACGCGATGCTCTTGTTCAAGCAGGACGTGATTGCGGTGGCGGCCCCTGCGCTGGTGAAGGGCGTTGTGCGTCCGATCCCGCCGAATCTGCTGGCGCAGCTACCGAAGATCCACGACACGCACGATCTTTGGCCCAAGGTCCTCGCCGAGGCGGGTGTGACCGATGAGAGCAGCCGCGCCCTCCGGCTCAGCCAGACGACGCTTGCGGTGGATGCTGCCATTTCCGGGCAGGGTGCAGCACTGGTCAGCCGGTTTCTCGTCGCAAACGATTTGAGCGCCGGTCACCTCGTGGCGTTGGGGCCGTCGACTGCGACCGGCGCGCATGACTTCTACCTGCTGTCGCGGCGCAAGGCGCCGAGCAACGCTGCCGTGGACCGGGTTGTGTCCTGGTTGAAATCGACGGCCGCGCGAACGGAGCCGGTCGGGGGCCCGGCGCAGTTGTAGGAATGGCCCGCGACCCAGCCCACATCAGAGGCAGCCCAGAATGCCTCGCCCGGTTGCAGCTCGCCGTGATGCGCCATCGTCCATTTCGGCGCGACCGTACGCCCGCCGGTGTCCCGTACCACGCCTTTGGGTTGGCCCGTGGTGCCGGAGGTGTAGAGGATGTGGAGCGGATCAGTCGCCGCGACCGGCACACAGTCCGTCTCTTGGCCCGCATCCCATGCGGCATCGACCCGCTGTGCGTCGTCGTGATCGCGCCCGGCGGTGAGCGCGCAGGTCTGCGCGTCCCGTTGCAGGATTAGGCAGGCCGCAGGCTTGACGGCGGCAATCTCGAAGGCCTCGTTCAGCAGGGGTTTGCAGGCCACGACGCGCCCAGGTTCGATCCGGCAGGACGCGGAGATGAGGACCGCGCGTGCTGCGTCATCGATGCGCGTCGCCCCGTCGACCCAGCGGCCGTAGACGCCGAGGTCGGGAGTGAAGACGGAGGTCGCCGGCGTGATCCGGTCGATCCCTCGTGCGGCCTCTTGCCGGAAACCGACCGGATCGGCCCGCCACCGCGCATAGCTCTCTTCATATCCCAACGAAGTGCCCAGCCGCCCTCAGCAGGTGTAGTTCAGACCGAGGCGCCCGCCATCCACATAGACGGTTTCGCCCGTGATGTAGCTGGCCTTCTTGGAGCAGAGGAAAGCCACCACATCGCCGATTTCCCGCGCGGTACCGGGGCGGCCCAGCGGCGTACGGGACATGGCGATCTTGAAGGCTTCGGGGTTCGCGTTCACGCCAGCCATCATTTCGGTGTCGATGGAGCCTGGACCCACCGCGTTCACCCGGATGTTGTGTTTGGCAAGGGCGAGGGCTGCGACCTTCGTCAGCTGCATCACACCGCCCTTCGAGGCGCAATAGGCCGGGATCGCGGGGATCGCCACCTGTGCGTTGATCGAGGACATGTTCACGATGGCCCCGTCGATGCCCTTGTCGACCATCGTGCGCGCCGCCCGTTGCGTGGCCACGAAGACCCCGCGCAGGTTCACGCCCAGCACCCTGTCGAAAGTCTCCAGATCATAGGTCAGGAAGTCGCCGGGCATCGCGATGCCGGCGTTATTCACCAGCGCCGAGACGGGCCCATGCTCGGCCTCGATGGTGTCGAAGAGCGCGGTGATCGCAGCACCATCGCCGAAATCGCAGATATAGCCCGCGCCGCCCAGTTTGGCGGCCGCCTCGGTCACGCTCTCCTTGATGTCGGCGAGGACGACCTTGAAGCCGTCCTCGACCAGGGCTTCGGCGCAGGCGAGCCCGATGCCCTGGGCCGCGCCGGAGATGAGTGCGATGGGTGTGTCCGTCATGTCAGATATCCTGTCCGTAGTCTTCTTTTGCCTGATCTTCGGTGATCAGCCCGGCGTCGAGGTCGGCGGCCACCTCGGCCGCGTCGCGCTCGGACGGCGGGCCATAGCCGCCCCCGCCCGGCAGGCTGAGCCGCAAGCGCTGGCCGTTCCGGATCAGCTGGCGGCCCTTTGACCGTAGCGGCGTTCCGTCGGCAAGCTCAACCCGTCCCTTACGACCCGGCTGCCCGCCGTCGCGGCCGCGTGCGGGGTGCTCCACCCGGTCGAACATGGCGTTGAAGTAGAAATCATAGCCGTCGCGCGCCTCGATCTCGATGATCTGGCCGAGGCCGCCGCGCTGCCTGCCTGCGCCACCCGAGCCTTGCCGCAGATCCTTGCGCCAGACGGTGATCGGCCCGACCTGCTCCGTCGCCTCGACGCTCATGGTCGAGACGCCCGAGGGGAAGGCCGTGGCCGAGAGCCCGTCAAGCCCGGGCCGCGCGCCGGTGCCGCCGGAGTTGAACATGAGCACTTCACGGTCGGGCAGCCCGCTTGCGGGATCGCTCGCGCGCGAGGAGATCTGGATGTTCCACAGCGCCGAGGCGCCCTCGGCCGGCACCGTCTCGGGCAGCGCCTTGTGCAGCGCGCCCAGCACCACGTCGGGCACCAGATGCCCCATCACGTGCCGCACTGAGACCGGCGCGGGGCGCTTTGCTGCCAGAATGCAGCCCTCGGGCGCGGTGATGCGGAAGAGCTCGAGCGAGCCGGTGTTGTTGGGCACCTGCGGGGCGATGGCGCATTTCAGCCCGTAGCAGGCATAGGCGCGGGTGTAGACCTCGGGGCAGTTCACGCCGAAGCGGCTCATGCCGCTCGTGCCCGCGACGTCGGCCAGGAGCGTATCACCGTCGATATCAAGCCGCACGGCCATGTGAACCGGCTCTTCATACCCATCGACCTGCATCTGATGCGCATAGCTGCCGTTGGGCACCGCAGCGATGGCCGCGTGGGTCGCCTTGCGGCTGGTCTCGATGATGAAATCCGACAGCCCGTCGATGTCATCGACCCCGAACTCATCCATCATCGCCTGCAGCCGTCGCTCCCCTGCTTCATTGCAGGCGGCCAGCGAGTAGATGTCGCCCACGGTCTGGTCAGGCGTGCGCACATTGGCGCGGATCAGGCGCAGCAGGTTCTTGGACACCTGCCCGCGTTCGGCGAATTTCATGATCGGGATCAGCAGGCCTTCTTCGTAGACCTCATTGCCGTCCGGGCCAAAGCCGCGCCCGCCGATGTCGACCACATGCGCGGTGCAGGCGAAGTAACCGATGTGCATGCCCTTGCGAAATACCGGAGAGACAATGGTGATGTCATGCAGATGCCCGGTGCCGAGCCAGGGGTCGTTGGTGATCAGCACATCGCCTTGATACATCTCCTGCGCGCCGATCTCGGCCACGAAATGGGTCACGCTCTCGGCCATGGCGTTCACGTGACCCGGCGTGCCGGTCACTGCCTGCGCAATCATCCGGCCCTGCCGGTCGAAGAGTCCCGCCGACAGATCGCCCGCCTCGCGCACCGAGGTCGAAAAGGCGGTGCGAATGAGCGTTGTCGCCTGTTCCTCGACCACCGCGATCAGTCGGTTCCACATGATCTGGAAGTCGATGCTGCTGGGTGTGGTCACGCTGCGCCCTCCTTGCGGGTCAGACGCAGGCTGCCGTCACCCTGCCCGGTCACGCGATAGGCCGAGGTCACTATGGTGGTGGTTTCCTGCTCGACGATCACGGCAGGTCCTTCGACGCTGATGCCGGGGGTCAGCGTCTCGCGTGCAACCTCCTGCGCCTCGACCATGCCGCGCTTGGCGGCGTCGAAGAATTGCCGCGTGCGGATCGGCTCCGCGGCCGTGCCCCTGTCGTGGCGGGTGGCGGTCGGCACCTCGGGCAGAACCGTCGCCACGACCAGCGACCAGTTCGTGATTTCGCAGGCGAGCCCGTCAATCGTGCGGCCGAAGAGCGTGCGATAGGTGTCTTCAAAGGCCGTGAGGATCATCTCGGCATCGCCCTCGGCAAACACCTTATGCTCCAAAGGCACCGGGATTTCCCATCCCTGCCCGGAATAGCGCATGAAGGCGGTGAGCTGCGTCCGGGTCTCGGCGCCGGCTGCCCCGGCGCGCACAAAGGCGCTGGCCTCCTCCTCCAGCTCGGCCAACATCGCATTCACCGCGTCGGCATCGAACTCCGCCAGCCGCTGGAACATCCCGCGCGTGGCCTCGTAGCTGAAGGGGGCCTTGAGGAATCCAATCGCCGAGCCGACACCTGCGCCGGGCGGGATCAGCAGCTCGCGGATGCCGAGCTTCTCGCAGAGGCGGCAGGCGTGCAGCGGCGCACCACCGCCAAAGCCGATCATCGTGAAATGCTCGATGTCGCGGCCATTCTCGACCGTATGGACACGGGCGGCGTTGGCCATGTTCTCATCGACCATTTCGGTGACGCCAAAGGCTGCGTCCTGCGTGCCAAGGCCGGTGCGGTCCGTCAGCCGCGTGGCGACAGCCTTCTCCGACAGATCAGGCGAGAGAGGGATCGCGCCACCGGCGAAATTCTCGGGGTCCAGGCGGCCCAGCAGCAGGTTGCTGTCGGTCACCGTCGGCTCTTCGCCGCCGCGCTGGTAGCAGGCCGGGCCAGGCTCGGAGCCGGCGGATTTGGGGCCGACTTGAATGCGTCCCATGGCGTCAATCGTGGCAATCGACCCACCGCCTGCCCCGATCTCGACCATCTCGACCACGGGCGTCGAGACGGTCATGCCGGAGCCTTTCTTGAACCGGTAGGTGCGTGCCACCTCGAAGGTGTTCGCCGTCTTCGGGCTGCCCTCTTCGATCAGGCAAATCTTCGCTGTCGTGCCGCCCATGTCGAAGCTCAATACCTTGTCGAGCCCATGGGCGCGGGCGAAATCCGCGGCATAGATCGCGCCGCCCGCCGGCCCCGATTCCAGCAGGCGGACGGGCTGTTCCGCCGCCGTCTCGACCGAGATCAGCCCGCCACCGGAATGCAGCATGAAGACCGGTGCGACGACACCCGCCTCGCGCAGGCGGGCCACGAGACGCCCCAGATAGTTCGCCACCCGCGGCTGCACATAGGCGTTGGCGATGACGGTGTTGAACCGCGGCAGCTCGCGCATCTGCGGCGAGATCACCGAGGACATCGAGACCGGCAGATCGGGGGCAATCGCGCGCAATGCCTCGGCCATCTGCACCTCATGCGCATCGTTGGCATAGGCGTGCATGAGGCCGATGGCAACGGCCTCGTAGCCGCCTTCGACGACCCGCTGCGCCATCTCGGCGACCTCAGCCGGGTCGAGCGGCCGCAGCACTTCACCCGCCGGCCCCAAGCGTTCGTTCAGCGTCAGCCGGTCGCGGCGCGGCACCAGGGGCACCGGCAGGGTGAGGTTCAGATCGTACTGCTCGAACCGGTTCTCCGAGCGCATCTCGATCACGTCGCGAAAGCCTTCGGTGGTGATGAAGGCCAGTTTCGCCCCGCGCCGCTCGATCAGCGCATTTGTGACCAGCGTCGTGCCATGGATCACCTGCGCGATGGCCAAGAGCGGCACGCGGGCCTGCGCCGCCGCCTGGGCGATGCCGTCGAGGATCGCCTGCTCCGGCTGGTCGTAGTTGGTCAGCACCTTGCAGGTGGCAAGACCGCTGGAATGCGCAAGGGCCACGTCTGTGAACGTACCGCCGATATCGACGCCGACGCGGAGGTCTGCTTGGGTCATGGGCTCAGAGACTTCTCAGGACTTGATTGGCGGTGAAGGCGGCCTGGTAGAGCCGCGACACGATCGGGGCCGAGGGCACGGTTGTCACATCGGTGATCGGCAACGGCAGGTCCGATGGGTCCGCGCCGGTGAGCAGCCCGGCGATGGCTTCTCCGAACAGCGTGCCGGTTGTGATCCCGCGGCCGTTGTAGCCGATGGCGGTGTAGAGCCCCTCATCGAGGTTGTAGATGCGCGGCAGGTGATCCGGTGTCATCGCGATCTGCCCGTGCCACGCGTCTTCGAAGGTCACGGGCCCCAGCTCGGGGAAAAGCCGGGCGAGCTGCTTGCGGGCCCAGCGGTGCGACAGGCCCTGCCCAAGCGCGCCCATGACCTTGCCCATGGAGCCGATCACCAGCCGGTCGGACATGTCGCGGCGCAGCGAGAACATGATCTGCCCCGTGTCCCAGAGCCCCTGCCGCTCGGGCAGGATATGCGCCACGCGGTCACCCAGGGGCGCGGTTGCGAGCTGGAAATAGTGGATCGGGGTGAAGACGCGCTTGAGGTTCGGCCAGAGCGTGTCGGTGTAGGCATTGGTGCCCAGCACGACGTATCTCGCGCGGAGCTGTGCCTTGTCCGTCTCGACGACCCATCCGCTCTGGTCCTTGCGCAGGCGGTTCGCGCGCACGCCGGTGCTGATCTCGGCCCCTGCGCCGCGGGCGGCGCGCGCCAGACCGCGGCAATAGCCCATCGGATTGATGGTGCCAGCGCGCTCGTCGAGAAGCCCGCCGAAAAACGCCGTGGTGCCCACCTTCTCGGCCATCTCATCGCGATCGAGCAGGTGCACCGGCGCGCCCAGCCGGTGCCATTCGTCGAAGCGCGACTTGAGGTCCGCATAACCCGAGGGCGCATGGGCCGCATGGAGCGTTCCGGTCTTGGTGACCTCGCACCGGATCTGGTGTTTCTCGATCAGAGAAAACACCGTACCGGGCCCGTCGCCAAAGCGCTGGATGAACCGCGGGCCATAAGTGTCGCCCAACTTCTCGCGCACCTTGGCGGGCGGATGCCAGACGCCTGCATTCACCAGCCCCACATTGCGGCCCGATCCGCCAAAGCCGATATGATTGGCCTCGAGCACATGGGCGCTCAGCCCGTTTTCGGCGCAGTGCAAGGCGGTTGACAGGCCGGTGAAACCAGCCCCAACAATAGCCACATCGGTGGTGGCGTCGCCGGTCATGGGATTGGTGTAGTCTTCCTCGGCCGAGGAGACATCCCAAAGGGACACGGCAGCATCTCTTTTCATTGCCTCCCCTTTTTCCCTGCGACCGCGACCTGATGTGGACCACCCCGGAGGATAGTTGCACCAACGATCTTGTTGTGTCAACATACGAAATAATTGTTCTATATAACGGCACAAATCATGAAAAAGCTCAAGACCTCCTCTGCAGATATGGTGGCCGCGGCCCGCGCCCGGATCGAAGAGATCGAAACCGCCGATCTGATCGCGATGGTGGAGGACCCCGATGTGGTCATCGTCGACATCCGCGATATCCGGGAACGGCAGCGCACCGGTGCGATTCCCGGCTCGGTCCATGCGCCGCGCGGGATGATCGAGTTCTGGGTCGATCCGGACAGCCCCTATCACAAGGAGGTCTTTGCGCAGGAAGGCAAGAAATACGTCTTTCACTGCGCCTCCGGATGGCGATCGGCGCTGACCGTGGCGACCTTGCAGGACATGGGTTTCGAGGCGGCCCACCTCAAGGAAGGTTTCTCCACCTGGGCTGAGAAGGGCGGCCCGGTCGAGCCGGTCGAGAAGACCTGATCAGGTGCGGCCGACCTTGGCCGAAATGCTCTGCGCGGCATGGGCAACCAGCGAGCCGAGCCAATCGGCCCCCTTCTGCGGCATGTTCACGTCCGGCAAGGACACGCCAAGCGCCGCAATTGCCTCCCCCGTGGGCAAGGTGATCGCGGCACCGAAGCTCAGAATGCGCTCGCGAAACTCGCCACGGTCATAGGCAAAGCCGCGGCGCAGGGTTTCTTCCACATCGGCGTCCAGGTCCGCCAGATTGGTCAGGGACAGATCCGTGTGACGGGTCAGCTGGCCGCTGACCTGGGGGCGCAGCGCCGCGTAGTTCTGCGCGAGGATCGCCTTGCCGGTGCCGACGCAGTGCAAGGGCGCGCTGCCGCCGATCGGGTTCCAGGACCGGATCGGTTTGGGACTGTCCAGCTTGTCGATATAGACCACCTGCAGGTTTTCCGGCACAGCCAGATAGATCGCCTCGCCGGTTTCCTGGCTCAGATGCTTCATCTCGGGCGCGGCCAGCTCGCGCAGGTTCAGATTGTCGAGCAGCGCCCGCCCCACCTGCCACGTCTTGAGCGTGGCGGCATAGGTCTTGTCCGGGTTGTGTTTGACATAGCCGAGGGCCGTCAGAGATTGCAGCAGCCGGAAGGTGTTCGATTTGGTCAGATCCAGCGATTTCGCCAACTCGGTCACCCCCATGCTGGAGTTCGAGCCGGCAAGCTTTTCGAGGATGGACAGCCCCTTCGCGAGCGTTGAATCAACCTTTGGTTCTTTCGGCGCCGTAATCGGTTCGTCCTCCCCTTCGGTTGCCCTTATGCACCAGCTTGCTGCGCGGAGGAAAGAGGGGGTGGGTCATGCACGGTGATCTCGGGCAGCGTGCCCTCGAACCGTCTGATAGAGATGCGCGCGGAATGGGCAGCGGGTGATTGCGACAGCGAGGATGTCCGCAGATCATGGGTGAGCGCGTTCGGGTTCCCATGCCGGTCGCGGCCCTGCGGCGCATCGAAGTCCGGGTCCCACCAGGCACCTGTCCAGAGAAATACACAGCCTTGGCGGATCTCATCGGTCACCCGCGCGCCGGCGAGGCAGCGCCCCCGGCTGTTGTAAAGCTCCACCACGTCGCCATCGGCGATCCCCAGCGCAGCGGCATCGTCGGGGTGGATAAGCACCGGCTCCCGCCCCTCAATCTTGTGGCTGAGGCTGTAAGCGCCGTTGTCGAGCTGGCTGTGCAGCCGGGTCTTGGGCTGGCCGGAGAGCAAGTAGAAGTCGCCCTCGCCCGCCTCCAGATCGCGCGGCGGAAACCAGGCTGCATGGCCCGGGCAGTCCGGCAGATCGAACGAGGCGATCCGGTCGGAGAACAGCTCGATCCGCCCGCTCGGCGTTGGCAGCGGGTGGGCCACGGGATCCGCGCGGAACTCCGCCAGGAAGACCTGCTCCGGCGACGGGTCCGGCAAGGTGACGATATCGCCGGCCATGAAGGCCTCCCACGTGGGCAGGGATTGCCCGTGGGCCGCGGCCGTCTCGCGGGTCTGATCCCAGATCGCGCGCAACCAGTCCTCCGATGTCCGACCTTCGGAGAAGGCCTCGCCGCAGAGCATCCGGCTGGCCAGGTCGCAGTAGATGTCATACTCGACCCGCGCCTCGCCCGGCGGCGCTGTGAGCGGGTGCATCGGCACAAGGGCGTTGTCCGATTTGCCGGCGCCGAAGTCGCGCCGCTCCTGCGCTGCCGCGACGGGCAACACGATATCCGCATGGCGCGCGGCTGCCGTCCAGTTGATGTCGTTCACGATCACGGTCTCGGGCGTCTGGAAGGCGCGGTGCAGGCGCATCAGATCCTGGTGGTGGTGAAAGGGGTTGCCGCCCGCCCACCAGACGAGCCGCGCGTCGGGCAGGCGCCGGGTTTCGCCGCGATAGGTATAGTCTCCGCCCGGGCGCAGCAGCATCTCCGAGATCATGGCGACCGGGATGATGTCGTCGACCGGGTTGCGCCCCTGCGGCAGCGTGCCCCACCGGAACAGCCGCTCGATATTGCCGATGTTGGCGTTGACACCGTAGCCCACGGTATAGCCGCCGCCCGGCAGCCCGATCTGCCCCAGCATCGCGGCCAGCGTGACCGCCATCCAGAGCGGCTGTTCGCCATAGTCGGTGCGCTGCACACCTGCCGCGACAGAGATCATGCAACGCCCGGCCGCCATCCGCCGGGCAAGGTCCCGAATGCGCTCTGCACTCAGACCGGTTTTCTCGGCGGCCCACTCGGCAGTCTTGGGCACGCCGTCGGCCGCACCGGTCAGATAGGCTTCGAACCGGTCGAAGCCGGTGGTGTAGCGGTCCAGAAATCCGCGGTCGTGCAGGCCCTCGCTGTGAAGCACATGCGCCAGGCCCAGCATCAATGCGGTATCCGATCCGGGATGTGCGGGCAGCCAATCGGCCCCAAGCGCCTCGCCCGCGTCTGACCGCAGCGGGCTGATGTTCACGAATTTGACGCCCGCCTCTGCGCAGGCTTTGAAATTGTCGGCCATGCGGTGCCGGGCGACACCGCCATCGCTCACTTGCGTGTTGCGCAGCGCAATGCCTCCGAACATGACCACGAGATCGCTGTGCCGCGCGATCACAGGCCACCGCGTTGCCTGCGCCACATGCGCCCGGAAGGGTCCCACGATATAGGGCATCATCACCAACGCGGCGTTGTAGCTGTAGTTGCCTTCCGACCGGACAAAGCCACCGATGCAGTTGAGGAAGCGTTTCAGCTGGCTTTGCGCGTGGTGGAAGCGCCCGGCACTCGACCAGCCATAGCTGCCCGCGAAGATGCCGTCGTTGCCGTGAACCTCGCGGACGCGGGTCAGCTCTTGCGCGACAAGATCGAGCGCGCGATCCCAACTTACCTCGACAAAACTGTCCCGCCCGCGGGCGACCGCGCGCGGTCTGCCCTCCAGCCAGCTCTCGCGGATCGCGGGCCGCAGAATGCGGGCCCGGCCCGCGAGGCTGCCGGCGATGTTCTTGTTGATGGGGGAGCCGTGCGGATCGTCCGGATGTGCCACGACGGCGCGGATCTGCCCGTTCGCCACCTGGGCGAGACCGACCCCCCAGTGATTTGCCGTGAGCTTTCGTTCTCCGACCACCGTTGCGCTACCTTCCGCCATCGTTCTGCTATAGAGAACAAATATGCTGAATGTTGATACATTTGAAGAGCAATGTCACAAGCGAGTCAACTCTCTGGATCTGTCTCATGCCATGAAAAGACATTCCCGTCGCGGATCGTCTTGTGCAAGCGGGCCGTCCGGCAAGATTTGACGGCCGACAGGTAGGTCCGAGTTGGACTGGACAATCGTCTTCGATACGCTCCAGGCCTTCGAGGCCGCGCGGTGCGCCCGGTATGAGACCGGCACGCCCTATTGCGGGCGCTATGGCAAAGCGGCGACGGCAGAGCTGGAGCATATGCTCGCCGCATTGCACCATGCGCATGGGGTCAGGCTGACGTCATCCGGCGTGGCGGTCATCCCCTTGGCGCTGCTGACCTTCGTCCGGCCCGGCAGCCATCTTCTCGTTGCGGGTCATGTCTAAGGTATTCTGCGAGACCGTGCTGCGGAAAATCGGCGTCCGGATCCGCTATTTCGACCCGATGATCGGGGCCGAGAATGCCGGCCCGATCACCAATGCCACCTAGGCGGCAATGTTCGAAGCGCAGGGTCCGGGACATTCGAGGTGCCAAGTATTCCCGCGATCTCGGTGGCGCGCGGCACCGCGAGGTTCGGGGCCCCGGCACGCGAAGGCGTCGCAGTGGTTCGCCACATAGGCCGCACGAAGCCCGGCTGCGCTCTCGCAGGAAACCATCGTCTGCTCGACGCGCAAGGTCGACAGGTAGTTTGCCGAGATGCGCTCTATGGTCGTTCCGGCCTCGACGCAGATGGTGCCGGCATCGAGATCCTTCGCGTCGGGGATCTCCAACGCGCCATGGACCATGAGCTGTGTGCCGCCGAAGACATAGGGTAGGCTGACCTGCAGCCCCAACTCGGTGTCGCGGCCCATAATCCAGCCGGTGGCCTTGATGATCATGTCGACATGGCCTGACTGCGGGCCGGGGAAACGCTGCGCCCACGACGGCGGGACGATCTGGTTGGCATTCGGATCGCGGAAGGTCGTGGCGGCAGCCGTCTCCGGTCAGGCCAGTCGCGCGCCATCGGCGCGTGCGTCAAGGCGCAGGATCCGGTCGGCCAGCCGGTCGGCCTCGCGCATGTCATGGGTCACGAAGAGCGTTGCGGGCCGGTGCCGCGCGATCAGCTCTTCGGTGAGGGTCAGCATCCGGTCCGCGGTGTCTTCATCGAGCGAGACAAAGGGTTCGTCCATGATCAGCAGATCCGGTGCACCAGCAAAGGCGCGCGCCAGCGACAACCGGCGCTGCTGGCCAAGCGACAGTTGCCGCGGGAAGAGATCGTCTTTTCCCTCCAGACCGCTCTGCGCGAGCATCTCGCGGGCCCGTTGCGGGCTCAGCTGTGGATGTGGCAGCAGGACGTTCTGCAAAACCGACCGCCAGGGCAGCAGCGTTGGCTCCTGAAAGACGAAGGCGAGGCTGTCGGGCCGCTCGATCCGGCCATCGAACGCGGCGTCGATGCCCGCGAGGATGCGCAGAAGCGTCGATTTCCCCACACCGGACGGCCCCACCAGGGCAAGCGTTTCACCCGGAGCGATCTCGAAGCGGATTGCCCCGAGAACAGGTATCCCGGCGAACCTCTTTGAGGTGATGTCGACCCGGATCACGCGTCTCTCCACCGCCGCGCATGGCGCTCGAAGGGCTGGAGAAGCAGCCATTCCACCAGCAGCATCACGCAGATGAATGAAAAGGCATAGACCAGCACCATCGCCACATCGAAAAGCTGGAAGTAGAGGTGGATCTGAAAGCCGATGCCCGAGGAGCGGCCCAGGAACTCGACCACAAGGACGATCTTCCAGATGACAGCCACGCCAGAGCGGGCGGCCGCCGCGATGAACGGGGCAAGCTGCGGGAAGATCACGTGCTGCATCTGGGCGCGCCACGACATTCTGTAGACCCGCGCCATCGCATCGAGGTCCGGGTCGAGCGCGCGGGCGCCTTCGCGAATGACCACGGCGACATTGGGCACCTTGTTCAGCGTCACAGCGGTGATCGCTGCGGCTTCGGTGAGCCCGATCCACAGGTAGCAGAGCACGATCAGCACCAGCGCGGGCAGGTTCAGAAAGACCACGAGCCAGGGATCGAGCCAGGCGTTGGTCCGCGCGGAGCGTCCCATGACAAGGCCCAGTATCGTGCCCAGCGTCATCGCAAGGCCGAACGCCCAGAGCACGCGGACGATCGTCGCGAAAAGATGGGTCCAGAGCTCGCCCGAGCTTGCCTCTTGCAGAAAGAGCGGCCCCAGTTGCCAGGGCTTTGGTAGGATCTGGATGTCGTCCGTCAGGACCGCCGCGACGACCCAGAGCGACAGAAGCCCGGCAAGCGACAGGAAGGGGATGAGCCGCGTGGCCTGCATCCGACGATGTTACTTCACATCGGCGAAAAGGCCAGCGGGGAGCGTTGTGGCGTCTCCGACCAGCTCAGGCCCTCCCAGATCGCTCATCAGGCGCAGCATCTCGCCCGCAGCGGCCTCGTCGACGGGCGCGCGCTCGGGGATGCCGGCGATCCAATCGGATCGAAGCTGGTCGAACTGCGCATCGGTTGCGGCATTCATGCGCGGGCGTATCGCGTCCCAAGCGTCGTCAGAGCTCGCGAGCATGTCCTTCGCGGCGCGGCTCGCCTCGAAGAAGCCCTGCGCCAGCTCTGGATGCTCGGCGAGGAAGCTTTCCTTCATGTAATAGCCCAGTAGCGGCGTGTTCGTATCCAGCCCAAGCGCTTCACCTGCCTCTTCCACAGAGATCAGCTGTCGCATACCGGCGGCCTTGTTCTTGGCCAGAAAGTGCCAGAAGTTGATGGCGCCTGCGTAGTTGTCGCCCATGGCGGATTTGAAGATCAGCGGAGGCGCGCCATAGACCTGTTCGGTCTCGGCCTTCAGATCCAACCCGTACTGCTGCTGCGCGTAGGCCCGCAGGATCAGCCAGGATTTGTCGAGCGGCCCGCCCGCAATCCCGATCTTGCCGCCCGCCAGATCGGCCAGCGTCTTTGCGGTGCTGCTCGCAGGGACGACGACGCCGCCCACGGCCTTGGAATAGGGAATGAACACGTAGTCCTTGCCCGCCGCGCGCTGCCGCGCCACCCAGATCCAGTCCGCCACGGCTATATCGGCCTCGCCGCCCTCTACCGCGATCCGGGTGCCGCTGTTGTCGGCAAAGGGCTGAACGTCGAGCACAAAGCCGTTGGCCCGGTCCAGCCCGTTTTCGGTGATCGTCGCGAGTTCCCAGTTCACCGTGCCGATCTTGAGCACGGCGGCCCGGATCACCGGCAGATCACTGGCGAACAGAGGTGCTGCCAGCATCCCAAAGATGGTACAGAAAACCGCGATCAGACGCATGGCGACCCCCTTTGACTGCCGCTATTCGGCGCGGCGGCTCACCTCGTTGAGGTCCTTGTCGAGCTTGATATCGAACTGGTTGCCCCCCTTGCAGATCACGTCGTCGAGGTCATAGCCGTCGTCTTCCACCTCGATATCATCCGGGTCCATCTGACATTCGATGGAGGCGAGCATCGCCTCGATTTTCTCGACGGTTTCGGCGTCCAGATGACCGTCCGCGAAGACGGGGCCAGAGATCAGTGCCGCGGCGGTCAGGGCAAAGAGATGTTTCATGGTGAGGCTCCCGTTGGTTATTGGATGGAAATGGTCATGGATTGCGTCTCTCCGGTCGAGCCGGGGATGCGTATGGTGTGGCTGCCCGGCTTGATCGCAATGAAGGACACTTCCGCGACCCCGGCTTTGTCGAACTCGATGCTGTCGATCGCCATCGGGCGGATTTCGATCTTGTTGATGACGATCTCGTTCATCCAGATCGCGCGGAAGAAGCTCGGGCCTTCAATCGCCAGTTCCGCCGAACCATCGGCGGTGATGACCAGCGTGTAGTAAGCGCCCGACTGCAACACCACGTCCTCGCCCAGCGGTTGCCCGGAGGCAAGCGTCAGCGGAATGTCCTCACCCCGGTTGCACTTGGCCAGCAGACCGGCGAAGCCCAGATCGTCGCACAGGGGGGCGGCGGCGATCGGGCTGCTCATCGTCGCAAGCGCCGCGGCTATCATCAGTTTCTTCATGCTCTGTCTCTCCGGTTGTCCGTTGGAATACGTCAGTCGATGGTCACAACGCCCCAAGGCTGTTGCCCCACCTGAATGGATTTGATCGCCTGCTCTTTCTCCACGTCGATCACGGTGATGTCGTTGGAGTTGCCATTGGTGGTCAGCAGGTATTTTTCATCCGGTGTGAAGTCGAGCTGCCAGACACGCTGCCCCACGAGGATGTAATCGAGCACTTCCAGGCTCTGCGCGTCGATCACTGCAACCCGGTTGGCAGGTCCCAGCGCCACGAAGAGCCGCGACCCATCGGCCGTGACCCGCGCGCCTACGGGCTGGAGCCATTCCGGCTGCACGCCCGCCACCTCGAAGCTGATCTTGCCGACCACCGTCGGGCTGCCGTCCTCGGCGATGTCCATCACCGACACCGTGCCGCCGATCTCCGAGGTCACGAAGAGCCGCGTGCCGTCCGCGGTGTAATGCGCGTAGCGCGGGCGCTGGTCGACAAGGATGTTGTGCTTGATCTTGTAGTCCTCGGTCGAAATGAAATGCGCCATGTTGGTGGTCTCGGAGGTGTTCACCACAAATTTGGCATCGGGGCTCATGCCCATGCCCTCGGGCTCCACCCCCACCGGCACTTCGGCCAGCACGGTGCGCGTTTCGGTGTCGACAACCGTCACCAGATTGTCGTCCTCGTTCGCGATGTAGAGCCGCTTGCCGGAGGGTTCGAGAATGAAGAGCTCCGGGTCCGGCCCCGAGGGCAGGCTCGGCAGCTCCTCGTAGGTGTTCGCATCGAAAACCCGCACCAGATTGTCGTCCGAGGCGCAAACATAGATGATGCTGCCGTCGGGGCTGGTGGTGATCCCGCGCGGGCGGTTGCCGGCAAAGAACTCCGTCTCGACCTCCCAGGTGTCGGTGTTGACCACGGTGATCGTGTTGCCGCGTTCGTTGGAGATGAAGGCCTTGCCCGCAGCCGCCGGAGTGGCAATGAGGGCCGCGAGTGCCGTCGAGAGTAAAAATGACTTCATTTCATGTCTCCGGTTAGTCAAAGGCGGTACAGCTCGATTCCGGCCGGTCGAGACCCATGGTGTCGAGCGGTGAGCTCTGGTGCAAAAAACCGTCCTGCGGGCTGACGCTGACTGTGATCACGCCGTCATAGAGCAGGATCGGCTGGCGCAGCTGCCCGTTCCAATCGCGGAAGGTGACCTTTTGGCCCTTGAAAGCCGCCAGTTCGAAGGCGTCCGAGATCGCATAGTCGCGCACCCCGTCCGGCTCGGCGGTATTGGCGCGGGTCACGGCTTCGCCGACGACGCGCAGCGCCAGCCAAACATTGTAATCCTCCGGCTTGGCGTAGCGCCCGGTCAGCGCTTCGAACCGGGTCTGGTATTGCGTGGCGCCATAAGCCTCATGCGCCCCGTGGAAGCTGGTCGGCACCAGCCCGCCCGAACCCATCACCGGACGCGGTGTCCAGAGGTGATAGCTGAGGTAGCGGGCGAAGTAATCGGTCTCATCCGCGGCAATGACCACGTGATGATCGTCGGTGTCCTGGGTGAAGGCGGGCAATTGCCGCTGCACCATCACATGGCCGGAATCCGTGCGGCGCGAGCCGCCCGTGTCCTCGAAGGTCCGGTCTTCGACGATCTCGGCGCCGAATTTGCGCGCGGCCTTGCGATACGCCTCGGCGAGTGCCACGTCGGCGGGGTTGGAGCCAGCGATCAGGAACCACTCCGTCCACTTCTTCCAGACGGCAAACTGGGCCACCGCATCCGCCTTCATCCCGTGCGAGGGCGCCGTGTGCAGCAGGTTGGCGCGACAGGCGTCGTCGCGCAGCGCCACATCCGGGGCCCGCGCATTGAAGACCAGCGCGCCGGCCTCCGCCGCCTGATCGGTGAGGCGCAGCAGATCCTCCATGCGCGCCTGGACCACCACCAGTCGAATTCCGTCCGCGAGGATCTGAGCCATCGCCGCATCGGCCTCCTCGGGCGGAACCGCGACCGTGCGCGTCTCGTAGGTGTGCCCGAGGAACCCTCCTGTCGTGCCGTTGTCCTCATCCGCAAGCGCCGCCCCGGCAAATCCCAGATCTTCGGGTGGCAGGTCATAGCGGCTGATCGGCAGGAGCGTCGGGTAGTCGACCCGCAGAACCGCCGCCTTGACGTCGATCGCCCAGGCGGATCCCGCAGTAACAATGATGGCAAGGGCCGCCACCAGCGACCTGTGCAGACGATGCACGTAAACCTCCCCTGCCCGGTCAATCTGCCGGGCCTCCCGTTTATCCCAGCCCGTCGCAATCCGCTGAACCGATACTTTTGGCCGGGTTGTGACAAAGAGCCTAGCAGCCGCACGATAAAGCACGATTCTTATTTTTTAAGAACAGGCACATGCGGTTGATCGTCCTTGCCCTGCTTGCCGCGACCAATGCTCACGCGCAGGAGCGCGTGGCCTTCTTCGGCCTGACCCTGCTCGATACATCGTTGCAAAGCAGTACGGCTGGCGAGAACACGGCCGAGCAGGACAGGCTTGCGATGCTGGAAGAGATGGTGGCCGCCCGCTTCGCCGAGGAAGGCTATGAACTCGTCGATATCGAGCCTGCACGGGCCGAGATCGGCCGCGTCGTGAATCTCGCCAAATGCTACGGCTGTGACACCCGCATCGCCGCGGGCCTGGGCGCGGACTATTCTCTGGTGGGCGAGGTGCAGAAGGTTTCGGACCTGATCCTCGCGATCAACCTGCAACTGCGCGCCGCCGAGACCGGCGAGATGGTCAAGGGCGCGGTGGTGGATATCCGCGGCAATACCGATGAAAGCTGGCAGCGCGGCATGCGCTACATCCTGAAGAACAGGCTTTTCACAGAGGAGGAATGATGAAAAAGCGTGTATTCCTAGCCGCTTGCGTCGCGGCTGCGATTGTCCCGGGGCTGGCGTCGGCGCACGGCCCGACCCGGCAGAAGATCACAGTGACCACGGACGTCGCCGCTGATCCGGCCGAGGTCTGGGCGGTCATCGGGAACTTCCAGGACATGTCTTGGCACCCGGCTGTGCATGAGACAACAGGCGAGAACGGCAACGAGATCGACGCCACGCGGGTGCTGACCCTCGGGGCCGCCGACGGGCCCACCATCTCCGAAATCCTATATAAGTTCAGCGCTGAGAAGATGAGCTATTCCTACCGCATCACAGATGTGAAGGTGGAGGTGCTCCCGGTCACGAATTACTCGTCACACCTGACCGTCATGCCGCGGGACGGCGGAGGGTCAGTCATCGAATGGCGCGGGGCGTTCTATCGTGGCTATCCCAACAACGACCCGCCGGAGGAGCTGAACGACCAAGCCGCGATTGCTGCCGTCAGCGGCGTCTATCAGGCCGGCCTTGACGCGCTGACCGAGCGATTTGGTGCGCCAGGGTCTTGAGCTTGCGGCCGCGCTGATCGTCGCGGCCACGCCGGGCCCGGCGCGAGACCTCGCCTTCGTGACCTGCCAGCCGGGGGACGCGCTCAGCGTGCTTGACATCGCGGCGGGTCAGGAGATCGCCCGATGGGCCGTCCCTGGCAAGCCCGCCGGGGTCGCTGTCTCGCCGCAGGCAGTCTTCACGGTGGCGGCCGACAGCAAGCAGGTGCGCCGGCACGCGCTGCCGTCGGGCGAACCGCGTGCGACCGTGACGCTCGACGGCGGCCCGATCGGCATCGCCCATGATGGGCCGCGCAGGCGTCTTTTTGTCTCTGACTGGTACAACGCGCGCATCTGGGTGCTTGACGACCAGACACTCCAGAGCACCGGCGAACTGATCGTTGGTGCAGCACCCGCCGGGCTCGCGCTGTCGGACGACGGGCGCTTTCTCGCCTCCGCAGACCGCGATGCCGACCAGGTCTCGATCTTTGATGCGTCAACCCTGGCCTTGCGGGCGCGCCTCGACGTGGGCACCCGGCCCTTCGGCTTGGGGTTTGCACCCGACGGGCGGCTCTTCGTTGGCAATGTCAGCAGCAACGACGTGACAGTCATCGACGCGATGGCGGGGCAGGTCATCGCCACCCTGCCGGTCGGCCAGCGGCCCTATGGCGTGGCTTTTGCTCAAGGACGCGCCTTCGTCACCAATCAATACGCCGACAGTCTCAGCGTCATCGACCTTGCCGGGCTCGAGCCACTGGCCACGCTCGACACGGGCGAGTACCCCGAAGGCATCGACACCACCGGCGATAGCACCCGCATCGCGGTGGCCAACTGGTTCGACAACACCGTCACTATTTTCGACGCCAAGACCCTTTCTGTGATAGAAGAGATCGAGACGTGCGACGGCCCCCGCGCCTTTGGCACGTTCTTGCTGGAGGAGAAGACATGAAATATCTGGCATTGGCGGCAGCACTGCTCTGTTGGACAAGCCTGCCTGCCGCAGCGAGCAACGAGGCCTGGGCGTCGGTCAAGGAACAGCTCTACGGCGATCGGGTGATGCTGAGCGGCGCGGGCATCATCGCCATCGACGCGCCCTATCGCACCTATGATGACGCGCGCACCGACCTCGCGGCGCAGATCGTGGCCCCGCCCGGTGCGCAGATCGCCAAGGTCACGGTGGTGCTCGATGAAAACCCGATGCCGGTCTCGGCGGTCTTCGATCTTCAGACGCCTCAGTCCGGGTTTTACTTCGACATCACCATGCGCGTGAACGGCCCCACGCCGATGCATGTGATCGCCGAGACCTCCGATGGCCGCCTCTTCGTCTCCGAAACCTTCGTCAAGACCTCCGGCCAGGGGGCCTGCGCCGCGCCGCCGGGCACCGATCCGGCACTGGCGCTGGCGACACTCGGCCAGATGAACATCGACGTGGTGGGCACGGTGCCCGGCGTGGAGAGCGGCAAGCTCACGAACCTTGCGTCGCGCCTCAGCCGCATGGACGTGGACATTTCGCACCCTTCGCATTCGGGCATGCAGATGGATCAGATCTCGCTGCTCTTCATCCCGATGCGCTATGTGGAAACGGTCGAGATCGACCTCGACGGGGCCGGCTTCGTGGACCTGACAGGCTCGATCTCGCTGTCGGAGAACCCGCGGCTCGGGCTCGCCGTTCCGCAAAGCACGCAGTCGGTGGATGTCACGATGACCGACACGGATGGAACCGTCACCCACGCCCATAAGGACTTGGCGGGGTTCTAGCGAAGCCGCATAGAGCGCCGAGGACATCGCCCGGCCTGGAGCGCGCGTGCAGTCTTTCGGCTTTTTAAGCCTGACCAAGAGATCAAGGCCGGTGCTTCTGACAGGCGTTCAAATCGCCCTCGGTTTGACGTGGAGGTCGGACGATGCGCGGCCTATGAGCCGGGTGGGGCATCGGAGGCGTGTTCTAAAATGAAGAAACCTCAACTCGACTGAAACGCCGAGAGATCCGCAAGGCTCAATTGGTCTGAGGCTGGCCTTCTTCGGGGGTCACCTTCTCCAGCGGATAGCCCCACAGCTGCCAGCCGTCTGTGCCTTCGGGCAACCAGTAGACGGAGGTATAGCCCCACTCCAGCGCCCGTTTGGCCGCGTTCCAGCTCATCCAGCAGTCCTCCAGACAGAAGATCACGACCGGGTGCGCCGGGTTCCCGCCGGTGGCCCTCTCCAGACCGGCCCTGAAATAGTCCGCAGTCACATCCGCGATAGCGCCGTAGCCCACATTCGGCAGCCAGATTGAACCCGGAATGGTATGGCGCGGCTTGTTGCGCCAGATGGTGCCCTTCGGCAGGTTAGCGGGCTTCGGTGGCTGCGGCATCACGTCGATGAAGGCCGCCTCGCCACCTGCCCAGAGCGCATGCGCCTCCTCGGGGCCAACAACCGTGCCGCCTTGCAGCGTCGCAGGCACCGGCGCGCGGTAGTGGTCCGTACGATAATCGGAGGGCTCCGGCACCGTCTGCGCGACGCTCGCCAGCGGCAACGCCAGAAGCGCCGCCGCCAGCCAAGCCCTGATCAATTGGAAATCTCCATCACCTCGGTGCCGAGATCGGTGACCAGCGGAACCCCCGCCTCCACCAGCAACGCATTGATCTCGTCCTGATTGCGCCGGATCAGCGAATTCAGCTGCCGTTGCCAGACCTTCTCGCCCTGCCGCACGCCCATGGTGATGCGGTAGAACAGCCGCGGCGGCAACTCTTCCTTGATCAGCGGGATGACCTTCAGCCCGGGGTAGTCCGCTTTGACCAACGGCCCGCCAAGCGGGCCCCAGAGGACGGCGGCATCGATCTCGCCCGCCTTCAGATCATCGAGCATGTCAATCGCCGGGCTTTCATGCCGCCGGTCCACCACGAGGTTGTAGCCCTTCGATTTTCCGATCAGCCCGTTGCGGGCGAGATGCGCCGCCGGCGGCGTGCCCGCGATGATGCCGACACGGCGATCCTTCAACACCGGATCGGTCAGCGTCTCGACCGCGGCCAGATCCCCCTCCTGCGGCACGATCAGCGTGTAGACGGAGGTGAAGTAGTGGTTGGTGTTCAGCACCAGCTCGTGGCCCTGGGCATAGCCCATCACCACGTCACAGCGCTTGGCGTTCAGCGTGTTGCGGATGAAGCCCGTCGCCATCGGGAACCAGGTGTACTGCACCGGCAGATCGAGCTTCGCAGCCACGAAATCGGCCAGCTTGTTCTCGAAGCCGCTTTCGTCCTCGGCCGACATGGGATAGTTCGCGGGGTCCGCACAGACACGAAAGGCGGTGTTAGACACCAGATCGGAGGTCTGTGCACCTGCGGACCCCGCGAGGGAGAACCCCAGGAAGAGGGGAACAGTCAGGTGCCGAAAGATCTTAGCCCATGCAGGCATCTTCATCCTCGCGGATCACGTCGGATTTGGCCTCTTTCTTGGCCGGCCGGCCGCGCGGCACAGCGTCGAGCCCGCGCGCTTTCAGATAGACGTAGATGTCATCAAGGTAGCACATCACGTTCTTATTCTCGCCAAAGTGTGGCATCACGGAGTTGCCGTTCTCGCGGCCGTTCACGACCACTTCGAAAAAGCCGTCGTAGCCAAGCGAGACGGCGGAGTTCTTCACCGCCGGCGCGTAAGTCGAGCCCTCGCCATCGGGGCCATGGCAAACATGGCATTCGGCGTGATAACGGCGGAAGCCCGAGAAGGTCAGCCAATCGACGGTGCCGTCCTCAGCCACGTTGAACGTGGGGATATCATCCGCGTTGAAGTAGCGGCCGTCTTCCTCGTAGGCCACTTCGTAGATCGCGGGGTCCACAGCGTCTTCGGCCATGGCCGGGACGGCAAAGCCGCCAGCCAGACAGAGCGCCAGGATGCAGTGTGTGGTTTTCATGTATCTCACCCATTGTATCTGGGGCCGCGTGTCGCTGTCGCCCGATTGTTTGTTGGACAGGCGCGACCCAAGACGAGGGCCGCGCCGATCGTTGGCTCAAGGCACCTGCCGCGATCAGTTCGGCAGGGCGAAGACGGTCAGCTGACCGCCAAGGGCTGTGTAGTCGCTCAGCGCTGCATAACCGCCGACCGCACCCAGACCATCGTTCGGGTTGGTCAGACCGGCCGCGAGGCCAATCCCGGCCCAACCGCCGACACCCGACAGGATGCCCACATACTGGCGCCCATCGGATTCGTAGGTCATCACGTTGCCGATGATGCCGGAGGGCGTCTTGAAGCGATAAAGCTCCTCACCCGTATCGGCGTGTACCGCCTTCAGGTGCCCTTCGAGCGTGCCGTAGAAGACGATGTCCCCCGCGGTGGCCAGAGCCCCGGACCAGACCGAGAACTTCTCGGGGATGGACCACTTGATCTCGCCGTTGATGTTGTCCCAGGCGATGAAGTTGCCCATGCCGCCATGGCTGTCAGGTGCCGGATACATCGACAGGGTCGCACCCACATAGGGCTGCCCCGCGGTGTAGCTCACCCGGAACGGTTCGTAATCCATGCAGACGTGGTTCGTCGGCACGTAGAACATTTCCGTCTTGGGTGAATAGGCAGCAGGCTGCTGGTCCTTGGTGCCGAGGGCCGCCGGACAGATGCCGGTGGTGTTCACGTCCTCGCCGTTCTGCGCGGTGGAATACTGCGCGACAACGGCCGGACGCCCGTAGGTCTCGGAGTTCGGATCCATATCGACACCGGTGGTCCAGTTCACCACGGGGTCGTACTTCTCGGCCACCAGCAGCTCACCCGACACGCGGTCCATGGTGTAGGCCAGACCGTTCCGGTCGAAGTGGGTGAGCAGCTTGCGCTCCTCGCCGTCGATCTCCTGCTCGGACAGGATCATCTCGTTCACACCGTCATAGTCCCACTCGTCATGCGGGGTCATCTGGTAGAACCACTTGGCCATGCCGGTGTCGATGTCACGTGCCATGACGGTCATGGACCAGCGGTTGTCACCGGGGCGCTGCGCGGGGTTCCAGGTCGAGGGGTTGCCCGTGCCGTAGTAGAACAGGTTCTCGTCCAGATCCGCCGAATACCAGCCCCAAGTGGTGCCGCCGCCGATCATCCACTGATCGCCTTCCCAGGTGTTGGTGCCTGAGTCCGCGCCGACCGGCGTTCCGAGGTGCGTGGTGTTTTCCGGATCAGCCAGGATGTCGCTGTCCGGACCCATGGAATAGGCGCGCCAGACCAGCTCACCCGTCGCCATGTCATATGCCGTTGTATGGCCGCGCACACCGAACTCACCGCCCGAGATGCCGACGATCACCTTGTCCTTGATCGGCAGCACGGTGGCTGTGTTGGTCTCGCCAATCGCCGGGTCACCGTTCTGGGCTTCCCATTCGACCGCACCGGTCTCTGCGTTCAGCGCAACCACCTTGGTGTCCGCCTGATGCAGGAAGATCTTGCCATCCGCATAGGCCACACCACGGTTCACCGTGTCACAGCACATCACCGGAATGACGTCCGGGTCCTGCTTGGGCTCATACTTCCAGATGATCTTGCCCTCGTTCTTGAGATCGAGCGCATAGACGATGTTGGGGAATGGCGTGTGTACGTACATCACATCGCCGATCACCAGCGGCGAGCCTTCATGGCCACGCAGCACGCCGGTCGAGAAGGTCCAGGCCACCTGCAGGTCGCCCACATTCTCCGCATTGATCTGATCCAGCTGCGAATAGCGCTGGTTCTTGTAGTCACCCGTCTGGATCGCCCATTGGCTGGAATTCTCCATCTGGGCAATGAGATCGTCATTTGCAAAGGCCATACTGGCGGCGCAAAGAGCGATCCCAGACGTGAAAAGCTTCAGCTTTTTCATCATAGTACCTCCCTGTGGTGCGGCGGGATTGCCGCGAGAATGACGCGTTGACCCGACATGGGGCCTGGCATCAGGTCTTTCCGGTGCGGCGGCTCTCTCCTTCCGCCGCACAGGAAATTCGTGGTCCTACGAGCCTTCCGCGGGAAAGCTCGCAAGATATGCAATCACGTTGGCACGGTCGTCCTCCTTGCGAAGACCGGCAAAGGACATCTTGGTGCCCTTCAGATAGCTGCGCGGCTTTTGCAGGAAGGCGTCGAGCTCTTCGGGCGTCCAGGCCTTGCCCTCGGCCGCCGCCTCCATCAGCGCATCGGAATAGGAGAAGCCCTCAACCGCACCGAACGCGCGATCCACGACGCCATTCAGCACCGGCCCCACCTTGTTCTCGGCGCCCTCGCCCACCGCGTGACAGGCCTTGCATTTGCGGAACACCTTTTCGCCGGCCTCCGCATCTCCCGTGACGTGCCCATCCGCGACGGCCATCGCGGGAAGCATCATCACACAGGCTGTCACCAAAAACCTCTTCACCATCTTTTGCCTTTCCTGGTTTGGGCGGGGCTCCCGCCCGGTCAATTCAAGCGCGCGGCGTGCCACCTGACGTGATCGCGCGCAAAGCTGTTCACGAAGAAGTACGAATGATCGTAGCCCTCCTGCATCCGCACCTGCCCCGGTTGGCGGCGACGCGCCATCGTGTCGGCCAGCGCCTCGGGCTTCAGCAGGTCGAGGAACTGATCGCGCGAGCCCTGATCGACCAGCATATCGCTCTTCCAGCCGTGCTCCTCAAGTAGCAGGGTCGCATCGTGCTCGGCCCAGCTGCTTTCGTCGTCGCCCAGATAGGCACTGAGCTGTTTACGGCCCCAGTCCGACTTCGTGGGGTTGGTGATCGGCGCGAAGGCCGACAGCGAGTCGAACAGCCCAGCATTGCGGATCGCGATGGTGATCGCACCATGCCCGCCCATCGAATGACCCGTGATGCCATGACGATCGCGCACCGGCAGGTTGTCCATCACGATCGAACGCAACTCGCTGACGACATAGTCGTACATCCGATAGTTGTTCTTCCACGGGTTGCGCGTGGCGTTGACGTAAAAGCCAGCACCCTGACCGAGGTCATAGGCCTCATCGTCGCTAACCCCCTCGCCCCGCGGCGAGGTATCGGGAAAGATCACTGCCAACCCGTGCTCCGCGGCATGTTCCTGAAACCCGCCCTTGGTCATCGCGTTCTCATGAGTGCAGGTCAGCCCGCTGAGATACCAAAGAACCGGAACCGGCTCGTTATTTGCCTGCGGCGGCAGGTAAGCCGCAAAGGTCATCTCGCAGCCGCAGGTGTTGGACGGGTGCCTGTAAACCAGCTGGCGCCCCCCGAAACTGCGGTTTTCCGAGACCAGCTCCATCCCCTCAGAACTCCACGACGGCGCGGATGGATTTGCCTTCGTGCATCAGCTCGAAGCCGTGGTTGATCTCGTCGAGCGT
>NZ_JALIEB010000032.1 GCF_025755255.1 Roseobacter sinensis
GCGCGACGTTCGCTTCACCGCAAATCCGCCGCATCATCAATCAAGCCAGATGCGCCAGACACTCTCTTAAATCAGGCTGCCATCTGTCCAAAAATCCCTGACGACGGATATTTTGCGGCACTGACCTATCTCACGCTGGCCGAGGCGCTCTTGATCACACAGCTCTCGCTCATGCTCATGGCCGTGTGCGCAGTGATACTTCTATCGGAACGCCTCACAATCTGGCGCAACGCGGGCGTTCTTATCGGCTTCGGTGGTGTGGTTGTGTTGGTTTGGCCCGAACTCGGGAACGGCACCCAAAACGGGGCGCGACTGTGGGGTGTCGGGCTGGCGTTGGTGTCCGCTGTTCTCCTGCCTTAGCACATATCATGGTGCGCAGCCTTAACAGAACGGACAGCCCGGGCGCGATTGCCATGTACTTCGTGATCGCTTCCAAGTTCGGCGCTTTATGCACGCTACCGTGGGGTTGGGTCATCCCGGATGTGCCGACAACGGCGTTACCAGTTGGCGCTGGCCTCTTCGGCGGTTTCGGCCATATCGCCCTTACACTTTCGTTTCGCCATGCAGAGGCCTGACGTTTGGCACCCATTGAATAGGTGGCGCCGCTTTGGCCGCTCTTGACGGATCTGTTCGTCTTCCGCCTGAGCCTCTCCACTAACTTCACTCTGGCCGCGCCACTCATTCTGCCTGGCGCAGCGATCGCGGCGGCCGAAACTGGTAGAAAGGTGCGCGACTGGCATCTCTCGAGAAGAATGTCCGCAAGTAGTTCAACGCGATTTGCGAGCGCTCTATTAGTGTCCGCTTCTGCGAAGCTGCAATGCGGCAACGTATCTCGCGATGAAAGGCTGGTAATGGGATGTACCGGCTGCTTCACCCGGCAGGTTAGGCTTTGCCTATTTCTGCCAACTGGAGAAGTAGCATGGCGAAGAAGACAATTGATGAGCTGATGTCGATTGGCATCGATATCGGCAAAGACACATTCCACATCGTGGCATTCGACCCTGATGGGCAGCTGGTGATGCGCAAACAGATCAAGCGATTTGCGCTGGTTGCGACATTTGAGAAGCTGCCCCGATGCGTTGTCGGCATGGAGGCGTGTTTGAGCGCTCATTTTGTGAGCCGGACACTCCGCAAGATGGGTTTTGAGCCCCGCATTATCCCGGCGATCTATGTGAAGCCGTTCATCAAGGGCCAGAAGAACGATTACAACGACGCGGAGGCGATTGCGGAAGCGGCTTTGCGACCCAACTTGCCGGTTGTCCCTGAGAAGAGCCAGGATCAGCTGGACCTGCAGATGCTTCACCGTGTCCGGTCACGGCTGGTGTCGCGTCGAACCGCAACGATCAATCAAATCCGCGCCTTTCTGATCGAACGAGGCATCACGGTTCGCAAAGGCCTGCGCGCCTTGAAGAACTCATTCGAAACGATCCTGTAAGAGCGCAAAGACGAGATATCCACACGGATGCGGACGATCTTGATTGGTCTCTATGGCGATTGGCTCTGGCTTGATGATCGGATCGAAACCGTCTCGAGGGAGATTGAGTTGATCAGTCGCACCGAAGAGAACTGCGTCAACGTCATGACGATCCCTGGCATTGGCCCGATGATCTCGACAGCAATGGTAGCAGCTGTTGGTACAGGCGAGGCATTCGGGCGCGGCCGCGACTTCGCCGCGTGGGTTGGCCTCGTACCCCGTCAATACAGCACAGGTGGGCGAACAGTCCTGGGGCGCATCACCAAACGCGGCAGCCGGTATCTGCGAATGCTGTTCGTTCAGGCGGCCAAAGTCATCTTAATGCGTACCAACCGATGGCTGGACTTTAGCTTCGGCGAATGGCTGACCAAAGCTGCGGACCGCATGAACCGCAACAAACTGGCGTTCGCACTGGCAAACAAGCCGGCGCGTACGGCTTGGAGCATCTTGAGACATAAAACGGCGTTCGACGCCACAAGAGACGAGATTGCTATCTGCGTCTAATACACCGAGGCAATCCAAAGGAGTCCGCGACTGACAGAATGCATGGAACGGAACAATTACGCCCCCAGAGTCTGACGGCCCATTCGGTCACCTTAGACCTTGCCGGTAATGAGATCACGGCGCCTGCGTAACCCCAACAAGGCCACGGCCCGCGTGCCGATTAGTAGGCCGGATACATATGAGCGACTTCCGAGAACATGCGAATAAATCATTTGCGAACAGCAGCCGGTACATACATATGGGCCGCTCGTGACGCCAGCCAAAGCCAAGATTGACCAGATGGTGCGCCACATTTGATGGCCGCTGAAAGCCTGATTTGCCTATTCGCGTTTCTGCAGCGAATGTCAACTCTTAAGCGTTCGATGGCGAGCACGCGGGCGCGCGAGATCACACCAGCGAGGCAGGCCAGCCGGATGGGGTCATAAAAGCGCCAGAATTCGTGGGCAGTCTGCGATCAGGCAACGGAATGAGGAAGCGGATGGGAGCTTGGAGCGCGGGTAGTTTCGGCAACGACGAGGCCCTTGATTATGTGGGCGGCCTCTCCAGTTTCGATGCCGTGACAGAGACAGTCGCTGCTTTCTCGGCCAAACCAGTGGGGCTGGGGGCCGGGGACGCCTGCGCGGCGCTAGCGGCCTGCGACCTCGTGGCGGCTGGTTTGGGGCGAGCGCCTGCCGACTTGCCGGAGTTGCCGGATATCAAATTGCGCGCGGTGTCACAGGATACGCTGGACCAGGCCACGGCTTTGGTAAAGCATGTGCGCACGAGGTCGGAATTGGCGGAGTTGTGGGACGATGATGCGGAGGAGTGGCACGAGGCGCTGGACGCACTGTTGATCCGTCTGACCCCTTCGGCTCCCTACACTCAGCCCGAGCCGAAGCCGGAACGGCCCGCCGACTATATTGGGCATTGCTATGTCTGCCACGAGGCGGTGACAGAGCGCGATGGCCTGGCGTTTGAGTATGACGATGGCGGTGGTGTTTTGGGTGCGACCCCGCACCGGGCCTGTATCGACGCTAAGTTGGACGGCGCCGTTCCGCATTGGACGCCCGACGGCACGCCCCTGCCGACGGCGCGACGCCAGATGGTCGTCGACCTGGGGTATGACCCCGAAGACCTGATGCCGAACGGAGATATTCTGCCAGCGGCGCGGCGGCGCATGATGCTGGAGGTGGGTTACAGGGAAAGTGACCTCACCGAGGACGGGCACCTTAAGCCAAGAGAACCTTAGGGCGCCACAGCATAGGAGGGTTTGAGATGGAGGGAAGGCCTGGCGAATGCGGTTTCGCCCCCACCCTGCGAGTTCGCAAGACCCTTGATTTGTGGTTGCAGCGATTGTCGGCTCAAACGGGCCGCGCCGCAGCACATGATGGCCTTGGAGGACGGCGACTTTGTGCCGTCCCGATCGGAGCCAGTGGGCCTGCCGACCAGTTGCTACGTAAGCACCGAGGTCAGTAGTGGAGCCTTCCGACCGATGCTGCAACGCTGTCGAAAGTCCGCTACGCAGCCTTCATTAAACGGATGATGATCTCGGGGCTGTCATCCATCAATGGTTCTCGACTCCAGTTTCCAAATGTCTGCGAATGTATCAGGCCACTTTTCACTGCGAGCGCTTCTATCTCGCGCAGTTCAAGAAATCGTAGCGTGCTTCGCGAGATCAAAGCCTTGTTGTCGTCGCTGAAGTTGTAACGTTCTTCAAATGTCACGCAGTCGTCATTGACCCTCAAAATTTGGTGGACGACTTCGACGGTTCGACCTCCGCCAAGGTCGAAGGGAGGCGCGGTATACTCGGGCGTCCATCGAAGCCAAGGTCTACTGGCCGGATTGCGGGTTTCGAACCAAAACGATCCGCCGCGACGCAGACGTTTTTCAACCGCTTCAAACAGCGCAGAAATCTGGGCGTTTTCCAGAAGGCACTGAAATGCGTGACCCGTCATGATAGCTACGTCGAATGTGAGGTTATTGGCCAAGTCCGACACGAAACCGGTGACCCAAGTCACTGTTTGACTAGTGTCCTTCTGCATTGCTCTGGCGATCATCTGATAAGCAGGATCGACAGCTGTAACTTCATATCCGCGATTTGCGATGTCGAGTGCTAAGGTTCCAGTACCGCATCCAATATCCAAGACCGTAGCAGGTGGGACTGGAAGTTCCGAAATATAGAAGTCAAAGTCTTCGCGCGAAGAATTGATCGCGTCGTAGACGTCAACGAGTTTGCGGTCTTGGTACAACGCGTCCATGAGCGATAACTTACAAGTTGAGCGACAGAACTGAAGCCGACATTCATATGGATCATCGGTAGTCAGCTTTGTCCGCCATCCATTCGCCTTGCAGCTAAGGTCCGCGGGGGTCCAAACTGTTCGATGTTGCGCGAGGTGCGAATGCCAGCTCTGTGACGCTTGTCGAATGTGATATCGCATGACATCGTCCGACTATGAACGCAGCGCATTCTCAACATCATCTTGTGGACACAGATTGGTGGTCCGTGATGACGGTAACGATTGGGATTACAGTTTTCGCGATAGCTCAAGGTCTGACGTATCCGCTGATCTCATTGCTGCTGGCGGAGCGCGGTGCATCAGAGATCGTCGTCGGGCTAAACGCGGCTGCGTTCATGTTGGGCCTTGCTATCTCGGTTCTGGTCGTTCCCGCGTTGACACGACATTTGCGTGCCGGGCAGGTCATTGTCGCCGGTCTCGCGGGTGCAGCTGTTACCCTTGTTGGATTCGCCGTCTCCGATACTTTTGCGCTCTGGTTTGTGCTGCGCTTCGCACTCGGGTTTTGCGTCAATGCCATCTACGTTTTTGGCGAGGCCTGGCTCAATGCGGCAAGTGCCGACACAGTGCGGGGTCGTGTAGCTGGGGTATACAGCGCTGGCATGACTTTGGGCTTCGTGATTGGTCCGCTTGCTATACCCCTGTTCGGCACCGAAGACGGGTTGGCCTTCGCGGCCTGCGCGGTTCTGATTTCACTAGCGGCGTTCGGGCTTGGCCTCATGTCCCGAAGGGCGAGGGTGGAGCCAGAAAAGCTGGAACTTGCCGACCTGCCACGGTTCGCCCGTGCTGCTCCGTTGTTGATACTTCTCGTTTTGGCATTTGGCTTCGTGGACGCGACCGTCCTTTCGTTTGCGCCGCTGCATATGGTTGGTGGCGGTGCAAGCACGGCGGCTGCAGCGACATTTATTGCTGTGATGCATCTTGGCATGATCGTCGCTCAACCGGTCCTTGGAGTTTTGCTTGATCGAGTGGATCGCTGGCACGTGGCCATCGGCTGCCTGGCCGCGACAGGTCTGATCTTCGGCGCGCTCATGCTTCTACCTGCAACCGGCATGCTCATCTGGCCTCTCGGCGCGCTCGGCGGCGCGGCCTTCTTCGGAATTTACACCAGCGCGTTGGCAATTCTCGGACAAGAACACAAGGGACCGATGCTGGTCGCAGGTGCGTCGGCGTTTTCGTTGGCTTATGCCGCAGGCGGTATGTTGGGCCCAGCGGCAACCGGCGCACTCGTCAACGTCATGCCGGGTATGACATTTGCCCTAGTGGCCGTTCTCGGCATGGTGAGCGCCGTGATGCTTGTTTGGCATAGGTGAAAGTCGACCTGGGAGACGTCGCAGCGAAAGCTGTTTTCTTCCGGTGCGTCAAATACTTCTTCAATCAATGCGGCGACGGTCCCACGAGCCCACAGGCGACATCTGCAACACGGCCCATTAATGCCGTCTGTGCTACCAACCGGTGTTCTCCCATCTGCGCTGAAGTTCGCTTCGAAACCTCTGCACCCACTCTTCATCGATATCATCCCCCTGTCGAACAAGGCCCGTGTCCGGCTCAAATTGACGCGGTAAATCCAAGAAACCCATGACGCGGCGAACTTGTTGCTCGGGATCTAGATGCAGATCTTCATAAAACACGTTGAGTGGGCTGATCTGCGCGGCGCTGAGCATCTCGCCGATGCCAGCTTCACGCGCTACAGCCTGGGCCAGTAGGCTGACAAGCGCCTCGTAGCTGTAGCCGTCTGACAGATCGGCAGAATTCCTGTGACCCGGCCCCCTGGAATCAGGCCACTGGGGTGTTGGTAATCGGTCCAAGCAAAGGATGGAGTATGAAACGCAGATTTAGGGACGAGCAGATCATTGGGATGATCAAAGAATATGAAGCGGGCGTTAGAGCTCAAGAGCTGTGCCGGAAGTACGGGATCCTTTGACCGGCAGGTTATTGCGAAGCAATGACCGAGAGGGGGCGATGCCACGTTCTGCAAATACAAGGCCAAGTTCGGTGGCATGAACGTGTTGGATGCAAAGAAGCTGCGGGCGCTTGAGGATGAGAACAACCGCCTGAAGCGGATGCTGGCAGATGCGATGCTCGACAATGCGGCATTGAAGGATCTCGCGACAAAAAACTACTGACGCCCGATGTCAAAAGGCGAGCCGTGTCGGACGTGATGGATCGGCACGGCCTGTCCGAGCGTCGGGCGTGCGAGTTGGCTGACCTGCACAGGTCTGTCTTTCAATATGAGAAGCGGGACCGGGGTGACGAGGCCCTGCGCAAGCGGCTGCGTGAACTGGCGAACGAGCGCCGCCGGTTTGGGTATCGCCGTTTGGGCATTCTGCTGGCCAGAGAGGGATTTGAGGTGAACCACAAGAAGTTATTCCGGCTCTATCGCGAGGAAGGGCTGGCCGTGCGGCGCAGACGGTCACGTAAGCGGGCTCTGGGGACACGCAGACCAATCCTGGTGCCAGATCGGGCCAATCAGCGTTGGTCATTGGACTTCGTGTCGGATGCCTTTGCAGACGGCCAGAGGTTCCGCGTGCTGTGCATTGTTGACGACTGCACCCGCGAAGCATTGGCAACTGTCGTGGATCGCTCTTTGTCCGGTGCGCGATGACACGCGCACTGGATGACCTGATCCGGCGACGCGGCCAGCCCGATATCATTGTCTCTGACAACGGGACGGAAATGACATCTCACGCTGTTCTCAGATGGTGCCAGGAAACTGGCGTCGGCTGGCATTATATCGCACCGGGAAAGCCAATGCAGAATGCCTTCGTGGAAAGCTTCAATGGCCGCATTCGCGACGAATGCCTCAACGAGCACATATTCGGCAACCTCGCTGAGGCCAGGAAGATCATCGAAAACTGGAGGATCGACTACAACACAGAACGACCACACACATCGCTTGGCGGGCTGGCTCCAGCCCTCTAAGCCAATCTCAACCGCGCCACCCGACCTGCTTCGCTTGAGCTCCGCAAGGGCTCCGCTCTGCAGCCCTTGAACACAGCCCAATCAACAGAAAGAAACAGGAACGGATTCTACACAGGAACGGCCCAAATCAGGAGGCTGGGTCACCAAGTCTGGGACATTGCTGCCGTCCGCGCTTCACATTATGACATAGACATGGCGAAAAGAATTCAAACTCTCGGCGTCGTTGACCGCCTTTTCCCGCAAGTACTAAGCGGAGAAAAGCGATCTACAATTCGATGGAAAGAAAACCAAATTACAATAGGGCCGTTGAGGTTTGTTTGTGACGGAGATCAGCAGCAAACTGTCGACGTAGAGGTTTTTCGGTGCACGCATATGCCGTTGTCCGAGGTTGCATCATTTGTTGGAAAGACCGACGAATGGCCCGACCAGATCATGCTCGAAGGCATGCGCGAGCATTATCCCGAAATCAAACTTTCAAGCATCGTCCAGGTCATCGAATACAGGGTGCCCTAGTCGACTGGACCAGTCAGAAAGCGCCGGACTTCTTCGCCGTCGAAGACCACTCTTGCAGCCGACAGTACCCCGATGAAGATCAGACTTTTTCAGGGGTGATCGCATGGAATGTCGAGTTCCCTGGACAGCGGCCCAAGTCATAGGAAACGGCATCACCTATGCGGCTCGCTGCAACGATTGCCGCGTCAAAGTAACCGGTGAAGAGAGACTTATAGCCGGTGAACCAAAGCCCTGGGTTGGACGGATCTGTCTCGCCAGTCGGACGTTTTGGCCGCCCTTGGGCATCCAGCACGCCCAGGTGTTCTACCAGTGGCTCAAGATCGGTTCGATAGCCCGTCGCGCAGACCACGACATCGGGCGCGTAACGGTGTCCGTTTACAAACGACACAATTGGCCCCGACAGGTCGCGGACTGCCCCGACAACCCTGAACCGACCCGTCTTGATGGCCGCGACGAAGCCGTCGTCGATGGCAAAAGCGGTGCCGTCCTGAACCAGTCGGGTGCCACCGCCCAGTGGATGTGACGTCAGGCCGTGCCGTGTCAGGTCCCCGAAGAAGAGGCGTTGGGTGAGCGCGAATGCCCGGTCAACCAGCGCCAGCGGCATCGCCTGAAACAACCGCGCCGCGCGGTGAAGGGGAAAGCCCAAAACCCGTTTTGGAACGATGGCCGGACCATGGCGCACCGAGATCACGACCTCCGCAGGTGCGTGGCGGGCTAAATGGTTGAGCACGTCAGCTCCGGAGTTTCCAGCGCCGACAACCAGAACCCGCTTTCCGTCGAACCGGGAAACATCACCGAGGTCGGCCGCGTGCAGCACCTCGCCCGCGAAAGTCGCCAAGCCGGGCCAATCGGGAATATGTGGAACGCGGTCCCGCCCGGTGGCAAAGACCACATGTGCCGCGTGATAGGTCTGGTCAGCGGTGCGAATTACCCAACCGGCCGTCTTGCGTTCGACGGCTTTGACCTCTGCGCCGAAATGGATTGCGATACCGATCTGCTGGGCATACCGCTCGAGATATTCGACGACGCTGTCGCGTTTGAGGAACGCACCGTCCTTTCGCGGCGGGTGCAGTCCGGGGAGCCTGGCGAAATGCCGGTGAATGTTCAGCCGCAATGCCGGATGGCGATTGCGCCAAGGCTCCGCTATTCTGTTTTGTGCCTCCAGGATCGTGACCGCAATGCCGCGTTTTGCAAGGCCCCGGGCCGCGATGAGGCCCGACAATCCGGCGCCGATCACCAGAACGTCCTGGCACCTTTTTTCATCCATGATTTCATCTTTCGTTTTGCAGGCTGTGGCCGATTTCTGGATGCCCATCACTCTGCGGTCGCCCGCCGGCGTGCACGGCGGAACGGATGCGGGATGAGCATTGGCACGTCGCGCCGATAGTCTTCGTAGTCCGACCCGAATTCACGCAGCAATGCGCGTTCCTCGAGTCGAAGGCCGATCGTGATGTAGAGGGTCATCGCGGTCACGAAGAGCAGATGCCCGGCCGTCATCACCGGCGTCGCGGTCATCATAACGATCAGACCGAACTGAAGCGGATGGCGCACCAGACGATAGAGGAACGGCGTGCGAAACTGCGGTTGTTTTTCCGCGACCCCTCTCAGGTTGTCCCATGCCTGTGACAGCCCGACGAATTCGCCGTGGCCAAGCAGAAAGGTCGAGGTGAGAATGATGGCGGCGCCTAGGAAAAAAACGCCGTAGACGATCCATGCGGCAGGCCCGCTGATATCCCAGATCACGGCCGGGATTGGCTGCCAGCAGGAAAAGATCAACGCCAGAAAGAAGGACGATTGAAGAACATAGGTCGCCCGCTCGGCCGCTGGCGGGATGATCCGTATCCAGATGCGCTTGAAGGCCGGGCGGGCCATGACGCTGTGGGCCATGCCAAAGGCGGCGATGAGCGTCAGATTGACGAGAATGGCAATGGCGGGCGGGCTCTGGGCCGGGCCACGTATGTCGCCGACATTCAGCAGGAAGGCTGCGAACCAGACGAAAACAATGCCAAAGAGGCCGTAGCAGCCGATGGCGTAGACAAATATGAACTGTTTCATGTCAACCTATTGATGCGATTGATGAATGGCGATGTCGGTCTGATCAGCCGATTGACCGACCTTGAAATGGAGCGCCTTGAGGTACGGAGGGCGTCGCGGTCCGGGACGGTAGCAGGTCGCCGCCCCGGAGATATGTCACAGGCCCGTTCTTGGGGGCAGGGTCACGTACATCTGCACATGCGTCACAGTTGAAAATTCACCGGGCAGCGGGCCGTAGGTCTTTCCGTCAGAGTGCCAAGCAAGTGCAAGGTCGGCGGCCAGATGCTCACCGGTCAATTGCAGACAAGGCGTGATTGTACGTTCGAACCTGGCTGACCCAGAGGCGTCCGCGACGAATTCGTTCTCTGATCCATCACGTGCACCAAATGGCAGATCGTAAGTGCCGATGAACGGATCGGTCGGCGGCCAGACCATGAAGTCGTGCCAAATGGTGTATACACCGTTCGGGACAAGATGGTTGAACTGCAAATCCAGCTTGCCTGTACCGTCCTTGCAGACATACGTGCCGTGGCCCTCTGCCGCGAACCACTCGCCAAGGGTCAGCCCCAGAGCCGGACCTTTTGGATAGGGACCGGTGTCGGACGTATCGAGAAAATTGTGTGGTACTTCGACGGCGGGTGCGTAAAGGGGTGCGTCCATATCCCTGGTCGCCGCCGTCGGACGGAAAACTTCGCCCGAGCCGGGCACCTTTTCGTAAAACACATCCTGCTCGGCCATGCCGTCGTCGATGTGGAAGATGAAGCTGAGCGTCATCTGCTCCACCGGATCGTACGGGACCGCACCCTCCGAGCCGCTGGACTCTGCAAAGGCGATCCCGCCTTGGACCAGAACAAGGAGTGCGATTGTCGGTAGTTGAGGTTTCATTTTGAGTGTCTTTCCTGTTTTCCGGCCCTCAAGCCGATTGGGAGTATGATCCGCCATGCCCGTTCGGATCGGATGTGGCGGTTCGGTCCTGAACGTGCGTGTCGCGTGTCAGGGGTCTTTGGCCCCCGGAGAAATCCTCCGCAGGGGCATATGTGAGATTTCTTTTTTCCTTCTCTCCCGCGCGCTATCCCCCGTGATCGCCGGAGCGCGCTGGCGTGGGTTGAGGCGGCAGGCCGGATGGAACGTGCATCGGGACAAGATCACTGCGGTCGATCGCGGACGGGTCCGTAAGGCTTTCGAGGAAGGCCACCAGTGCGGCGACCTCGGCATCGCTACGGGATTGCGGCGCCAGCGTATTGGCCGCAGCGATACGCGCCCGAAGGGCGCGGCTTTGCTGCACCCAGACATCCCGCAACGCAAACGCCTCGCGACGGGCAGGGTTGAGCGGACGAAAGATCAATTCCGATCCAAACCCGGTTGCCTCGATCACGTGGTCGAGCGGTGGCAGATCGGCCCCCGCCACGTCATACTCAGCCAGCGAAGTCACCGGATCGAAGTGATGGCGCACCACATCTTCCAGTTTGTCGAAGGCGCCGTCATGTCCCCAGGGACCGGTCAGCGAGACATTGCGCAGCGAAGGTGTGCGAAAGGCAAAGAGATCGTCGGCATCGAACGTCACCCGGTACCGCCCTTCATCCTCAAGCCGCGCCATGAAGCCGGACGCCCGCCAATAGCCGGTGTCTTCGCCATGCCCCTTGCCCGGTCCGATCTGCGGCATCGCAATCGCGTGAAACCCATGATCGGTCAGCAGAGGTCCGGAATGACACCCCGAACAGCCGGCATCGCCATAGAACAGTTGCATGCCGAGCTTTGCCTCGGGGCCGAGGGCGTCGGCGTCACCGGACAGCCATCGGTCGAAAGGGCTCGCGTCAGAGCGGAAGGCGGCCGATTGGAACGCCGCCAGCGCGCGCGCTGCATTGACGAATGTCACGGTATCGGCTGGCACCAGCCCGTCGTATTCATCCGCAAAGGCCCGCATGAACATCTCGACATAGGCGGGTGTCTTGGCGAGCCGCGCGGCAAGCAGGTCCCAAGCATCCTGGAGACGATCCTCGGCGACCGCCGTGGCAACCGCGTTCTCGCCCTTCTGCCCCGCCATCTCCGTATGCGAGATCACCGGGAACATCGCCTGCGCCGCGAGCAGGCTGTCGAGACCCACTGGCAAATCTTCCCGCGCCGGGCTCCAGAACCCGCTTGCGAAGGTTGCGGCCGGGTCAGGTTCCAACCTGCCGTCGTGGAACATGGAAGTGTATTCCTGCGCCCCGATGTTCCAAAGTGGCTGGGCGTTTCGTGGTATCCGGCTGACGACGCCGTCCTGGGTCCGCCGGTCACGGCCAAACCCGGTTCCGCCTTCGCCGATCGACAACGACAGGTCGTCTCCGGTGCCGCGGGCCGGATCGTGACAGGTACCGCACGAGATATTTCGATTGCCCGAAAGAATCGGGTCGAAAAACAGAGCGCGACCCAGATCCACCAGGGCGTCGGGTGGCGCACCCTCGTACAGAAAATCGGAGTCCACCAATGGTCTGGGCAGGTCGATCTCGCTGCCACCACCACCGCCAGCCATCACCGGGTCCAGCGGTTTTGTCGCAAGCACGAGCCCGATGGCCGCGCCGCAAAGCAACGGAATTCTGACCGGGCCGCAAAGCAGGGATGGTTTTGAGTTCTCTCGAGACATGGGTTGATTTCGCTTTTCGGGTAGGAGATGCGGCAGTTCACGCGGCGCGGTTCTAGAACCTGGCTTCAAAATCGATCCAGTCGCCCTCGCGCCGCAGTCCGATGTCGCGCAACATGCGATCGGATAGTTTTGAGAGGTCGCCGGAGTATCGCCGGCGAACCCAGCCAGTTTCAGTTTCGGCGTACGCACGACGGATTGCAGCCCGGAGACGGTTCGAAATGGTTTTGTAGGTCATTGCTTTGGCGTCCTTCCATTGGGGGCCGGCCGCGGCGGCAAACGTCGCCGCTGCCCGCCCTCAGATTAACTATGCGGCGTCAAGCGCTTTGCAGATCTGGTCGAGATGGCGGTAATCGGTGCCACAACAGCCGCCGACGACGGACAGGTTCGGCAGGTGGCCTGCAAGCGCACGATAGAGCCGACCCAGCTCGACTGGATCGCCGTCGTCGAGTTCTTCGGCCACATCGAGTTCCGCGTGCGAAAGACGGGACGCATTTGCCCGGAGGCCGCCGATCCGATTGACCCACTCGCCGCCGCCGGCCAAGACCTGCCGAAAATGATCGGGATGCGCGCAGTTGATCATGAAATAGGCCGCCGCTGCATCCGTTGTCGCATCGACCTCGCGGACAGCCTCGGCCAGTGTATCCCCGGATGGCAACCGGCCGTCGGTTTCGAGCGTGAAGGAGACCACGGAGGGGATGTTCCCGTCGCGGGCGGCGCGCACGATGCCGATCGCTTCGGAGATGGAGGTGATCGTGATGCCGGAAACCATGTCGGCCCCGAGTTCACTGAACCACTGGATTTGCTCGGCGTAGTAGGTATGGGCCTCGGCGGCGGTGAGTTGGGTCGCAGGCGCATAGCCGTCGTCATGCGGGCCCACGACGCCATTGATCACGAAGGGGGAGGCGGGCGTTTCGAAATCCTGCCGCAGTGCCGCAAGCGTGGCGATCGCTTCGCGGTGAATCTCCTTCAAATCCGCGCTGTCGACGCCCAGTTGCGCACCCCATTTGGAGCTCGCGCGCCAGGTGGGCGTGTCCATGACGAAGCCGCGTCCGGTTTGAACCGCGAGCTTTGCGAGCTGCCGCATGTAGCGTTCGATCGCTTCTGCCCCGGCGTCGGTTTCGAGTGCCTTGAATGCGGCAAAGAGCGGCAGATCGATTCCTTCGTGAAAGACCAGAATGGTCTCCAGGCCGGCTTCGGTCAGCATCTTGTGGCCATTCAGCTGCGGCAGAGCGTGTCGGTATTTCATGTTCCTGTCCTTCGATGACGGAGCCCCTATGGGTTGTGGATACGAAGGCTTGTGGACCAGATAGCATGAGTCGTGATATGGCAGAGTCTTCCCAAAACGGTGAATTTCGGACAAATTCATGGCGGTATTCAAATCTTTGAAAACGGTTGTTCTGGCGCTGCCCTGCGCGGGCACGTCCACGATGTTCGGAATCCTAGACGTGATGGGATCCGTGGGGCGTGACTGGGAGATGCTGCATGGCCTTGCCCCCCGGTCACCGCTTTTCGATGTGAGTCTTCTGTCGCCGGACGGGCGGGCTTATTCGGATGTGAATGGACGTGCGGTCGTTCCTGAAGGACGTCTTTCGGATGCGTCAGCCAACCAACCGCCGCCCGATCTGGTGATCATCCCGGATCTGCATATCGATGTGCACGCCCCTTTCCCGACAGATCTGGAACCAGTGGCAGAGTGGCTGCGGAACGTGGCAGCCCAAGGCGCCTTGATAACATCGGTCTGCTCGGGTGCCTGGCTTTTGGCGCATGCCGGCCTGCTCGACGGCCTCGACGCGACGACGCACTGGGCCTATGCAGACAAGATTGCGCGGTTGCACCCCGAGGTCAGGATGCGGCGCGAGCGCATCCTCGTCCCGGCGGGCGAAGGGCATCGCATCGTGACAGCTGGCGGCGCCTCTGCGTGGGGGGATCTGATGCTGTATCTGATCGCCCGCTTCGGCGGGCAGGAGGAGGCGCGGCGGATCTCCAAGATCTACCTGCTACAGCCCCATACCGACAGCCAGCTTTGCTATGCCTCATTGCTTGCCGGGCGCCAACACGAAGACGCCATTGTCGCCGAGGCTCAGGTCTGGGCGGCCGGCAACTATGCCGACCCGGCGCCGGTGGCGGCGATGGCCAAAGTGGCGGGTCTGAGTGAGCGCAGTCTGCTGCGCCGTTTCCGGCGTGCGACCGGGCAGACACCGGTCGAATACATCCAAACCCTGCGTGTCGAAGAAGCAAAGCAGATGCTCGAGACGACGGACATGTCGATCGAGGATATCGCCGAAGAAGTTGGGTATACTGAAACGTCCAGCTTCCGCAGTGCATTTCGCCGCAATGTCGGCATTTCGGCCTCGGTCTATCGACGAAAGCACGCAACCGTGGCGCCGCTGACCGACACCAAGGGCATAGCCTGATGGCAGACTGCGCGCCAAAGAGACCGCGGCGGCAGAGCCGCAGATCTGTCGGAGCAGCAGGTCTTAGATCGTCGAAGATCGCCCGTCGCGCATCACCGCTCGGGGTCCATTAGGATGATCCAGCCAAGGCTTCAGCATTGCGCTTGACCAGATCGCGAAGAAAGTCTGCGACGGCGCCAACGCGGCGAGAGGCCGCGAGGTCGGATTGAGTCACCAGCCAAATCGACTGGTCGATGCCAAGATCGGAGTCGAGACAGATCAGATCATGCCGCCCCGCCAGGAAATGCGGCAGAACGGCAAGGCCGAGACCGCTCGCACAAGCGACAAGTTGCGTGGCCAGCGAGGTCGTCACGACCACGGGCGCGCGGTCTTTCAACATGCGCTCGGCCCATTGAGCGGCGGGAAGGTGCGCATAGGCGTCGGACCAGCCGATGAGGTCGTCGGCGTCAAAGGCACCGACATCTGCCGGCTGACGTCGCTTTGCGACGTAATCGGGCGCTCCGTATAAACCGTAACCGAGCGTGCCCAGCCGTTGCAGCGAAACGTTGCCGCGCTCGGGCCTTACCATTCTGAGCGCAATGTCTGCGTCGCGGCGATGCAGGTTGACGGTGGCAATGTCCGTCACGATCTCCAGTGTCAGTCGCGGATGCGCTGCCCGGAAACGGGGCAGTTCCGGTATGATCAACCCGGTGGCAAGGTTCTCCGCCGTTGCGAGCCTTACCGTGCCGGACACGGTCGCTTCCTGGCGTATTCCTGCAGTCAGCGACCGGGCCGCTGCCTCCATCTCTTCGGCCCGCTCGATGAGTGCCGCGCCATCGTCGGTCAGCCGATAGCCGGACTGCTGACGCAGAAAAAGCGGCTGGCCCACCGCCGCTTCCAATCGCTCGATCCGACGCGACACCGTGGCAAGGCCGATGCCCATGCGTCCGGCCGCGCCGCTTAGCGTACCAGCGCGTGTCACGGCCAGAAACGCGCGGATGTCGTCCCAAACAAGAGCGTCTGCAAGCTGCTTTCCGATTTTGGAGATCCACTTCCCGATTTCGGCAGTGTTTTTCAATATTCGAAAATGCCACATCTCGCCCGCTAGGACAATGCAATCGGCAAAGGAGAGCGGCATGGAAAAACGAACATTGGGACGGGGCTTCGAAGTTTCGGCCATCGGGCTCGGCTGCATGGGAATGAGCGAATTCTACGGCCCGCGCGATGACGAGATGTCCATGCGGGTGCTGCACGAGGCGATGGACCTGGGGATCGACTTTTTCGACACCGCCGACATGTATGGGCCGCATCACAATGAAGAGCTCATCGGCGCGTTTCTGGCGCAGTCACGCACACGGCCGAAAATCGCGACCAAGTTCGGCATCGTCCGGACCGCGGGCGAATACCGGCGCAGTCTTGACAACAGGCCTGCCTATGCACGAGCGGCCTGCGAAGGATCGCTGAGGAGACTGGGCGTGGAGCGGATTGACCTCTACTATGTCCACCGGATCGATCGTGCGCAGGAAATTGAGGAGACGATCGACGGTCTCTCCAAGCTGGTCGAAGAAGGCAAGATCGACCGCATCGGTCTGTGCGAAGTCAGCGTCGAGACGTTACGGCGCGCGCATGCGGTGCATCCGATCACTGCCGTTCAGACGGAGTACTCCCTCTGGTCGCGCGGGGTCGAGACGCAGGTTTTGCCGGCCTGCCGGGAATTGGGTATCGGCTTCGTGCCGTATTCGCCGCTTGGTCGGGGCTTCCTCACCGGACGGTTCGATCAAGAAACCGCGTTCGAGGAGGGGGACTTCCGCGCCTCGCTGCCGCGGTTCCAAACGGAAGCCGCAGGCTCCAACAAGCGCATCGCTGATCTGGTGAGCAGGATCGCCGCGCGCAAGGGCTGTACGGCTGCGCAGCTTTCGTTGGCCTGGCTTCTGGCGCAGGGCGACGCCATCGTACCGATCCCCGGGACGAAGCGGATAGGCTATCTGCGCGACAATGCAGGCTCCGTGAACGTGACACTGAGCGACGCGGACAGTCGTGAGATCGAAGAAGGTCTCGCCGCACTCCCCGTCTCCGGTGCCCGTTATACCGAAGAAGGCATGAAGGGGGTGGATGCATGAGCCGGACTGCCGAACCGCTTTCGCAGGCAATGGCACTGCTGCAAAAGCTGGAGCCCGGCGCACCGGCCAAGGTGCAGGCCAATCTTGACGCCTTTTCGCCGGGCTCGGCTGAATTGGTCCTGGGCTATGCTTTTGCGGATATCCTCGGTCGTGACGGGCTCGACCTTCGAACCCGCGAGATGCTGACAGTGGCGATGCTCGCCGCTATGGGGACGGCGCAGAGCCAACTGGATTTTCACATGCGCGCGGCAATGAAAACGGGCGTCACGCGGGAAGAAATTGTCGAGATTGTCTTGCAGGTGTCGGTCTACGCGGGCGTTCCGGCATGCATGAACGCGATCACTTCAGCGAAAAAAGCGTTCCAGGCGGCCGGGGCGAACTGACCTGTTTGCGCCGCTGAGCGCTGAGCGGACAGCCCGTTATCGGCGTCTTGATTGTAGAAACCATCCGGAGCGAATAATGGGTTTGAAATCCTGCGAGATTGATGCGGTTGAATGTCTGCTAAGCTGGCCGTCATCATCGGAACTAGACATACCACAATCGGTAGACGGCAGTGCTTAGTCGGAAGTCCGGAAAGGGTCCAAGTCGCTAGTACTGCGTGACGTACGAGTGCTAGACTTGCCTTGGAACTGATGAACGAGACACAATAGGAAAGTTGCTTCGTCAAGAGTCTGAGCCATGACCTTTCCGTCGCTGTGTCGAAAGAGGAGCCTGCGACAAAGACGGCAAGTCCTGACCTGTGTCCTTGGGCGGATTTGGCCCCATCATTTTCGGATGCCATCCAGGACGACCCGGAGGTGCCCTTCAATGATTTTCTCTTGGTCAATATCCGCGACCTTCGAGAACACCATGCGCCAGAATAGTGTCATGATGGCGGGGGCGATGAGGACGCGCATGTCTGTCTCTGCCGCGTGCGCGGCGAACTCACCTCTTGCGACCCCTCGAGCGATGATCTTCTGCAAATACCCCATGCCGACCCGCATGACCCGATCATGATGCAGCTGGACCAGATGCGGGAAACGGTTTCCTTCGGCAGCCAGGACACGCAGCACAGTGACTGCCTCCTCGTCGCCTGCGTCTTCATAGAGTTTGATGAACAGCATCTTCAGCAGTGTTTCGCTGTCGCCATCATAGCTATTGAATGCACTGTCCAACTGTTCGAGCGGGTCCGTCAGTCGCCGTCGCATCAACGCATCGAACAGTGCGTCTTTATCTGCGAAATACAGATAAACCGTGGCCCGTGCCACATCTGCGCGGCGCGCGATACCGTCAATCGTTGCGTTACCGAACCCACGTTCAGCGAACTCGGCCAAGGCGGCGTCAAGCAGTTCTGACGGGCGCGCGTCTTTGCGTCTTCTGCGTCTTTTTTCAGTCTTCATTTGCATCTCGCAGTTTTTGTCTCTATCTCTTAATGACACTAGTGTCATTAACTTGCATCTCCATGCCAGAGATAGCCATTATGTCTGATCCAGCACGAAAAGACCTCCCCCTAAAGGATACCGGCATCGAGCGCGCCGTAGAGAAGGAAGATCCGGCAGGGCCGACAAAGCTGCGAGGCCGCACTGGTCGGCTTGCACGCGTCTTTCTGACCGTTCCGGGGTTTGTGCTGGCCGTCCTCTTGGGTGGTGTGATCGGGCTCTACTATCAGCCTCCGGGACTTCAAGCCGTCTTCGAAGTCACCGGACTGCAACCCGGCGGTGGCACGGACACCCCGATAGCACTTGCGATCCAGCAGGTGCAAACGCACGAAGAAGTTGCCGTCATTTCCGGCGGTGATGTGGTGGCCCTGGGACGTGTCATACCAAAGGGCGATGTCGTCACTGTCGCCCCGCCGTTCGGGGCGGGCGACGCGCGCGTCGAAGAATTGCGCGTGCGCGAAGGGGCGACAGTCGCGGCGGGCGATGTCCTTGCCGTCCTCGACAATCGCGAACAGTTGGAAAGCGCTGTCGAAACCGCACGCGCGGCCTTGCTGGTGCGACAAGCCGCGCTGCTTCAGGCGCAGGCAGACGTCGACGCCAGCCTGCGCGAAGCCCGCGCAGCGCTCGAACGCGCGGAAGCGACATCCCAGGCTGCCGATGCAGAACTGGAACGAACGACGTCGCTTTTGGAACGGGGCGTGACGACAAGGGCCGTCTTCGATGCAGCATTGGCCCGCGCAACGGAGGCCCAACGCGATGTGGCCAGCCGGGAAGCCACGCTTTCGCGGTTTGATGTGGCGGGCGATACGCCGTTGCCGACAGTCTTGCTGGCGAAGGCGGAAGTTGCGGCTGCAGAGGCCGATCTGGCCAGCGCGGAACTGTCTCTGGACGAATCCTTCGTGCGGGCACCCATCGATGGCACTGTGATCGCCGTCAATATTCGTCCCGGTGAAAAGCCGGGCAATGATGGCATCATGGAGCTTGGAAACACCGCCGAAATGAATGTCGAGGCCGAGGTCTATCAGTCGATGATCGGTCGCGTGGCGATAGGCGATCCGGTTGAGATCACGGCAGATGCCTTTTCGATGCCTTTGAACGGAACGGTTTCTGCCATTGGTCTGGCGATTGGGCGCCAAACGATCACGTCCGACGACCCGGCTGCGAACACCGATGCCCGCGTGGTGGACGTGATTGTGTCACTCGATGCAGACTCTTCGCAACGGGCAGCGAGGCTGACCAACCTCGAAGTCATCACACGCATCGACGCAGGACGCGACCCATGACGCGTCTGATGACGCTTCTGACCGGGCGGCTGCCGATCGGCTGGCTGCAGTTGGCGCACAGCCGAACGCGCCTGATCGCGGCATTGGCGGGCGTGGCCTTCGCCAATATCCTTGTCTTCGTCCAGCTTGGAATCCTCGGCTCGCTCAACGACTCCACGACCGCCCCCTACACACTTTTTGGCGGCGACATCATGATTTCGTCAGTTGATGCAAACACATTGCTTGACGGATCAAACGTATCCCGCGTGCGGCTATTTCAGGCGCTGGCAGTGACAGGGGTTTCTGACGCTACAGCACTCTACATTGAAAATGTCGAGTGGTCCCGACCGGACGGTGGGACATCGACCTTGCAGACGGTTGGTCTGGATCCCAAAGCGGCGGGCTTTGTCCCTCCACACCTGAGCGATACCATGCTGCAACTCCTTCTGCCCAACACCATCCTTCTGGATTCGGGCACCCGTGGTCTGCCGACCGCGGCACTTGATGGCGTCACGTCCGCTACTCCGTATCGGTTGGAGTTGTCCGGCCAGGCAGTCTCGGCGATTGGAACCGTGCGGATCGGTGGCGGGTTCACTGCTGATGGATCGATTTACGCGTCAGATCAGACCTTTTTGAATCTTTTCCCAAATCGCAGTTCCGCCGCGCCAAACCACATTCTGGTCAATGTTGAAGACGGCGTCGATCCTGCAGTCGTGGTGGAGCGCCTGCAAGAGGCGTTGCCAGGGGATGTCGTAAAAATCGGAACGAAGGCCGACGTCGCGGCCGCCGATCTGGCCTACCAGACAACAGAACGGCCGACCGGCATCATATTTGGTTTTGGGGTCATTATCGGTGTGATCGTCGGCATTGTCATCGTGTACCAGGTGCTGTCCACGGATGTGGCTGACCACCTGCGCGAATATGCAACCTTCAAGGCCATGGGATATGCGCAGCGCTTCTTCCTGGGCATCGTGCTGGAAGAGGCCGTCATCCTCGCGGTTCTGGGGTTCATCCCCGGTGCACTGATATCGTGGGGCATTTATACCGGCATGTCTGTTGCAACAGGCCTGCCGTTGGAACTAGGGCCAGATCGTGCGCTGCTGGTTCTGGTCGGGACAATTTTGGCCTGCGTTGTGTCAGGCGTTATCGCGACCCGGCGCCTCGCGGCCGCCGATCCGGCAGATTTGTTCTGATGGCGCGTGACATGGACAATACGATGGATGTCGCGATCGCGGTCAATGGGCTGGACCACTATTTCGGAACCGGCGAAGCCCGCAAACAGGCCATTTTCGACGTAAATCTGCGAGTCGAACGCGGGAAGCTGACAATCCTGATGGGTCCTTCGGGCTCAGGCAAAACCACTGTTCTGACCTTGATGGGATGCCTGCGCGAGGTTCAGGAGGGCAGCGTCAATCTGTTGGGCACCGAGCTGAACGGCGCGACCGAGGCACAGCTTATCGGACTGCGCCGGAGGCTCGGTTTCATTTTTCAGGCCCATAACCTCCATGAAAGCCTGACCGCGACACAGAACGTTCTGATGGGACTTCAGGTCCACGGCCGCGGGGATGACCGCAAGCAGATCGCGGCAGCGCATCATATGCTGGCATTGCTGGGCCTCGAAGATCGGCTCAACTACCTGCCGGGCAGCTTGTCGGGTGGACAAAAGCAGCGCGTTGCTATCGCCCGGGCGCTGGTCTCGAACCCGGACATTGTCTTCGCGGATGAACCGACCGCGGCGCTCGACAAAGACTCTGGCCGAACGGTTGTCGAAATGCTGAAGGCTCTGGGCCAGGAACGAGGGACCACGACCGTCATGGTCACTCACGACAACCGCATTCTCGAACTCGCCGACCGGATCGTGACGCTCGAAGAAGGGCGGCTTGTTAAGGACGAATTTCCGCGGGGCCAGTCCCTCAAACTCGTCAGGGCAACGGAGACATGACCATGCCTGAAACCATCAGACTGACGGCACTTGCGACCTTTATCCTTCTTGGCTGCATCTTGCCCGCTTCTGCGGAATTTCTGACTGGAGAACAGATCAGGACGTTCTCTGTCGGCACTCCGTTCGAGGTCCGACGCTTAGGGATGCGCGCGCAGCTTCTTTATGCGCCGGACGGCACGTTTAGGACGGACAGCGCACGGATGTCTGGCAGCGGGACATGGGAAATCACCGGCGATACGATCTGCGCCACCATGGTGCCGAGACCGCGCCAAGGGGAGCAGTGTTTCACCCTCGAGGCGTTCGAAAACGCTGCGCTTCGGACCTCCGAAGGCGTGGTTCTCAAGCCCGTGCATTGATCGGAGGCGGGACATGACCAATGATATTGCCAGACGCATGTTCCTATTTTCCGGCGCCGCTGCTTTGGCTGGATGCGCCGCACCTGATTTAGCGCCAGCCATTCGGCCGTCCGGCAAACCGGATCTGCTGGCGTCGATCCGGTTCGCGGCAGAGGCACCCCCTGACATCTGGACAAGCCATCTGAATGTCGCGGCGATGCGCAATGCTCCGAACGTGCTGGCGTTGTCCGGTGGCGGCGAAGACGGGGCCTTTGGAGCCGGGGCGCTCAACGGTTGGAGCGCAGCCGGCGGACGCCCGGATTTCGATCTCGTCACAGGCATCTCGACCGGTGCGCTGATCGCGCCATTTGCATTTCTGGGATCGGACCACGACCCGACACTACGCCAGATTTTCACGCAGCATGACGCCGCAGATATCATGCGGTTTCGGGGCTTGTCCGGTTTTCTGGATGACGCTCTGTACAGTACGGCTCCGCTTCAGGAGCTTCTGGAATTCTATGTTTCCAACGACGTCGTGACAGACGTCGCCGCACGGCACGCTGCCGGGGCGCGGCTGTTTGTTGTCACATCCAATCTCGAAGCGAACCGCGCTGTGGTCTGGAACATGGGCGAGATTGCCGGTCTCGGGCAGGCTGACCTGTTCCGCGGTATCATGCGTGCCTCTTCCGCACTCCCGGGACTGTTCCCGCCAGTCAACCTGCGGTTGGCAGCGGCAGATGGTGCGTACACCGAAACGCATGTTGATGGCGGTCTCCACATGCAGATGCTGGCTGTTCCAACCGCCGCATTCGATGCTGGGCCAATTCGGCGCAGCGGTGGCCATCTTTATCTGATCATCAACAACACACTTTATCCGGCCCCGCAGGCCGTACCGCGCACCACCGTCGGAGTATCACAGCATGCCTTGACCACGATGGTCCGGTCGAGTGCCGTTCAGACGGTTTCGACCGCGCAACTTTTCGCACGGCAAGGCGGCCTTGATCTCTCTGTCGCATCGATCGATCCGAGTTCGGGGATCGTGTTTGATACGAGCGAACGTTTCTCACAGACCTACATGCGATCCCTGTTCGCACATGGCTTCCAGCGCGCTCTAGGGTCAGGACTCATAACCAATAGATGACTGTTGCTGCGAGAGCGATTGCGGAGAGGAAGACCTTCGGACATCG
>NZ_JALIEB010000033.1 GCF_025755255.1 Roseobacter sinensis
CTTTGGCGTCGACGCCAGCCTGATACTCGCAAATGCGAACCAGACGCGCGGCATAGATAGCAAGGAAGGTCTGCCACGTGACCTGACCTCCCGTGTTCTGGACGAGTACCTCGAAACGCTGGATGACGCCGCATTCGGCGCGTCCACTAAAGTCATCCCCAAATACATCTCGCCAGTCGACCCTGCGGCACGCTGGACCGGGGCAGACGGTGGGGCGGCCTTCTTCGCATATTCCACCAACTATATGGTGGATTTGGATAACGCGGTGATCGTTGACGTTGAACCGTCGGTTCCGATCAGAACCGCTGAGGCCTTTGCCGCCCGACGCATGATCGACCGGATTACCGACCGTTTTGGCATGACCCCAGACAAGCTGGTCGGTGACACAGGCTACGGATCGGCAGAGATGCTCGGCTGGCTGGTCGAAGAGCGCGGCATCGCCCCGCACATCCCGGTTTGGGACAAATCGAAACGGACCGACGGCACCTTCTCACGCGAAGACTTTGTCTACGATCCTGCGACAGACAGCTACACATGCCCCGGCAACAAGGAACTGCAAACATATCGCCGGAACTTCTCCAAACCGCGAAAGCCCAATGGAGGCAAAGACGGGTTCATCCGATACCGCGCCTCAAAACACGATTGCGATGCCTGCCCGCTGAAGCCGCAATGCTGCCCCGGCGACCCCGGACCCCGCGTGATGCGGTCTGTCCACGAAGCGGCTCGAGACATCGCGCGGGATATCCGCAAAACAGACGCCTACATGACCTCGTTCATCCAAAGGCGGAAAGTCGAAATGCTCTTCGCTCATCTGAAGCGATACATCGGCGTGCCGATGATGCGGCTACGAGGACCCAAAGGCGCATATGAACAGTTCCAACTCGCAGCAACCGCTCAAAACCTCCGCAAACTCGCAAAACTGGTCCCTACACCAGACCCCACATGAAGAAGGCGCGCGTCACCCAAAACCTCGACAGCCGTCAAACCAGCCAAAACATCAACTTCTTCAACACTATCTCCGCGCTGCCGACGTTCAAATGCTGCTGAAGCCCGCAAGAGCAGCGAATGGCCTGTGTGTATGGCTCCTGCATTGCAAGACATTTTTGATCTGATTTGTGCATTTGTCAGAAGCGGTCATGTGTCCGGCCTGTTTGCGCGGTTTTGACCGCTGGCCCTGATGGGTTCCGCAAACCAAGTTCCTATCAGCTTTACGGGCTATTATGCCCGCGCCATTCGGCGGAGTGTCCTGGTTTTGGCGGCTGACTTATGCACCATCATCTCGCGGGTCTTGCTAACTCATTGTTCCTTTCGTCTCAGACTGCAGTACGTGGGCTGTAGGGTTCATTGCGGGTGAGCACTGCCCAGACGATCCGGGCGGTCTTGTTGGCCATCGCGACAGTTGCTACGCGGGCGGCTTTGCGTTCGAGCAATGATGTCAGCCACTTGCTGGCGCGTTCGGGGTGGGATCGGGTTTGTCGGGCCAATGACGTCATGCCGACGACGAGCAACGATCGTAAATACTGGTCGCCCATCTTGGTGATCCGTCCCAGCTTCTCCTTGCCGCCGCTGGACTTATTCGCCGGCGTCAGGCCCAGCCAGGCAGCGAATTCCCGACCATTGCGGAACTGATGCCCGTCTCCAATGCTAGCGATGATGGCAGAGGCCGTCACAGCGCCAACACCGGGGATCGTGCGCAAAAGACGTACACGCGCGTCCTCTTTGGCGACTTGTTTGACACGATGTTCGTACCAGCGGACCCGTTCATGCAGAGCCATGAGCTGCTCGCACAGATTGTGGATCACTTCATTGGCAATGTTGGGCAGATCGAGAACTTCGCCAAGTGTGATGTCTTCGGCAAACCCAATCACCCGGGCGAGACCTCGTGGAATAAAGATGCCAAACTCGGCAACCAGACCACGCAGATTGTTGATGAGTTGCGTTCTCTGGCGCACCAGAAGATCACGCGCCCGATGCAGCGAGAGGAGGGATTGCTGCTCTACCGTTTTGATCGCGACAAAGCGCATCGTCGGTCGGGTCACGGCCTCGCAGATTGCTTCGGCGTCAATAGCGTCAGACTTCCCCCGTTTGACGTATGGCTTCACATACATCGGCGGGATCAACCGAACCTCGTGGCCCAGGGCCTTGAGTTCGCGCGCCCAGTGATGTGCGCTGCTGTAGGATTCCATGCCAATCAGGCAGGGTTCCAGCTTGGCAAAGAATGGCAGAAACTGCGCCCGTCGTAAGGGTTTGTTGAACACGACTTCTTCATTGGTGGTGATCCCGTGGACCTGAAAAACGTTCTTGGCCAACCTCTCATTGATTGCTTTGCAATCAACTGCCGGTCAATGGATCAACGCCGATTGTGGTAACTTGCATGGGGTGGCTCCTCTCATAAGCAGACTTAGACACCTGCACTATGGCGCTTCATGACGCCGGTGGGAGCAGGAGCCATCCACCCCATCAGAAATGCGGGCCGCGACATCGACCTTCAGACCAGGAAAAAGATGGCCGTTGTGGTTGCGCCAACAGCGATGATCAAAGCGCGTAGGATGTCCGTCCGGGCGCGCTGGCGGACTATCCGTGATGTCACGTAAGCACCACAGACATTCGCGAGCGCCATGGGTAAGGCAACTTGCCAGGCGATCAGATCGGCCGTGATGAAGGTCATGACCGACAAAATGGAAAGGACTGCGGAAAGGACATTCTTGAGGCCGTTCATGCCGTGGAGATTTCTGTAGCCCTGCATCGATAGGACAGCGAGCATAACGATCCCCAGCCCGCCGTTGAAGTATCCACCATAGGTCGCAACGAGAAGAACCAGGCAGCCGGCACCTATTGGTGATGATGCGCCGGCGCCCAGGATCCTGCTGAACTCTGGGAGCTTTGGCGCAGCCGCAAAGAGAAGTGTTGCCGCCAAGAGCAGCCAAGGGACGAGTTGGAGAAAGGCATCGGGCGGTGTGATCACCAGCAAAACTGCGCCCAAGACACCGCCAAGCGCCGCAAGCATGACAATTGTGCCGATCCTGAGTGTTCCTTCTGCACGCAGGTCTTTTCGGTAGGCCCATGCGCTCGCACAGTAGCCGGGGACCGCCATCGTGGTTGCCGTAGCATTCGCAATCACCGGCGGAATGCCGATCCAGATCAGAACTGGCAGCGTAACGAAGGTTCCACCACCAGCGACGGCGTTTAACCCGCCGCAAAAGAAGCCTGCGATTAGGATCAGCGCCAGTTCAAGCATCGGGGCCCCCACGAGATGACTTTCCATAGGTTCGCAAATTGGTAGATTGGTCTGAAAATTGGTCTGGTGGCTTATGCGGCGCTCAAAACTCGAAGTTGTCCTAAAAGCGTTGAGAAACCGCCTCGCCACCGCCAATCTGGCGGTCGGAGATCGCCTGCCACCGGAACGGGCGCTGGCGCAAGAGTTGTCTTGCAGCCGAGAGACCCTCCGACAGGCCCTTGGTGTGTTGGAAGACGAAAATGAGCTGTGGCGGCACGTCGGGCAGGGCACGTTTCTGGGGCCGCGGCCTGTCGCCGCGCCGCGCACCGAGACGCTAAGGCTGCGCGTGACCTCCGCTGATCAACTGATCCGAGCCCGCCTGCTGATTGAGCCCGCCATCGCTGCCGAGGCTGCACGACGCGCCACACCCGCAGACATGGAGAAGCTTCGCGATTGCGTTGCTGCAGGTCGGCGGGGCGTTGATCGGTTCGTCTGCCAACAAGCCGACGATGAATTTCACAGGATGATCGCTGACGCCGCACGGAACCCGATCTTGAGTTCTGTGCTCGACTTCTTGTCCGACGCACGTCGGCGCTCGCCTTGGCAGACACTGTGGGACAGGACCTATCGCCGCGTTGGCATCGAAGAATTCAGGACCGTTCACAGCGACCAGCATGCCGAGCTTGTCTCGTCGATCGAACGACATGAACCGGACAGAGCTGAGGCAGCGATGCGCGATCACCTGACTGCAATCGTCGCAATGCTCACTGGCAAATGATTGCCAATTCTGCTGCTCAAGTCGACGGAGAAGAGGCTGATATCCGACCACAGTCTTGCGGAGCCCCGCTTTGCCCGCACTATGCGACTTTGCCCCCTCGCAGATTTCGTGCCCGCGGTGAATGGCCGTTGTTACGTCCTGCAGCGCCGCATGTTGCAGATCGATCGGAGGCCCGGTTGGGCCGCCAGCGGCACCGAGATGGACCGAGCATTGACAGATGCAGTGCCCGGTCCAATTCGGCAGCCAAGCCGATACTGCTGAACAACTCGAAAGCTTGAAAGGCCCGAAATCTCGGCCAATTGCGATCAATCGCTGTAATCGGCCAACAATATCGACGGGTATTGCTGAGGTGACCTCTGGTGAGCAATGCCGGATCTTGGCTGACCATTCAGCCGAAGAACCAATTGAGACTGGATGTCTATCTCTGGACTGGTTTTCGTGCGGCGCCGGAATTCTCGAGCAATACCCGCAGGAGGCTGAGACCAGTCTCCGCGTCACACAGAAACCGCATGGTGAGATGGCGGCGCATCTCGGCAAACGCCTTTGCCACGCGCATGCTCAGCGGCTCAATGCCGGCGCCTCTACTTTCCCTGGCCAGCCAAGCGTTGCGCCTTCGCATCACGGCAACTTGGCAACTTGGCAACAGGGATCACAATCCAGCGGCCAGGATCGATTGTGGCCTGCGTGCCGGGGCGCGCCGCGCGGGACCTCGCTCGGAGATTGTCAGCGACAGCTTGAACATCCGGTCAGAGACACGGGCCTCCGCAATAAGCGGCACGGCACGGCCATCCGCATCGCGCAGATCGAAAGCCATGCCCCCGCGCGTGACCGTCCCGACACCTGCATAATCCACGCGGCCAGCGGGCGTCATTAGCGCAATCTCTGCGCGGGCCTTGGTCTTGCTGTAAAGCACGACGTAGCGCAGCTCGGCCTCGGAGGGTGCACCGCGATACTGCACGACAGCACCCACGATCCCCGACCTCTTGAGATCAGTCTCCTTTGCCAGAAACACCGCTTGCCGGTCCGTTCTGCAGTCAAAACAGACAGCCTGCTCTGTCCTTAGGGGGACACCGTAGGCGGCCCCGCCAATGGCTTTGAGCACCGCAGCGGCTTCCGCTTTCGGCAGCGGCTCGGCCTCGACCAGCAAGCGGACAAGATCAAGCGCGCTGGAGAGATCACCCTTGAGCGCACCGCCGCGCAGCGAAACGAGCAACTTCGCCGCTGAGGCTTCGGCCGAGGGTGGCGCGTCTTCCAGCGCCTTTTGCGCCGCCTTTCCGCCAATTTCCCCGAGGCTTCGATAAAGCGCGCGACGCAATCGCGCCTCTTTGGTCGTCAGAGCCGGGATCAGCACCTTCTCGGCGTCGCGCGGCGGCATCAGACGCAGAAGCCGGGCCGCCGTCGTACGCAGCGCCACATCCGCGTCGCGGTCCGAGAGGGCCATGCCAAGAAGGCGGGTGACCTCTGCCGAGGCCTCTGACCGGGCCAGAACCTCAAGCGCTCTTTTGCGGTTGACTGCAAAGCCAGGCTGCGTCGCCCCCGATAGGATTGATTTCAACACATCCAGATCGGCGCCCCGGACGGATGCGCGGCTCGGATGGGCGCGGATGACGCCAGAGGCAATCAGTTTTCTGAGATCATTCGAAGGTTTTGAGTGTGTCGCCATATCATCCTCACGCGCAGGGGGGTTTGACGGAGCAATGGCCCAGGATTGTCGTTATCTGGGCGCTGGTGATGCCTTTGCTGTTGCGAGAAATCTCGTCGACACCAAATGGGGGATCGTCGTCCGCACCCATGAGGTTGCTGTCGCCATCCGTCCCGCCAGCCAGGCCCAGGTAATGCCCGATCTCATGGGCCAGAAGGACACCAGCGCTCTCATTACGGTTCTCAAGCCCTCCAATTTCGGACGGCTGATACACCTGCAGGACATTGCCGGTGCGCTGCTTGTCGAGATCCTTGTTGCAGGGGCCGTTTTGATTGCTCCAGCCGTCGGCCCCGTCAACGCTGGTGACATAGAAGACATCCTGGCTGTCGGCCGGCGCGCCGGACCAGTCATTGGTCAGATCCGTGGCTTCGTTGCCGGAGCCAATCACATCATACCCATTGGCGTCCGCCGTCGGGATGTAGGCCCAGTAGATCCGCCGGATGCCAAGCCCGGCCTGCGCATATATTTCGCGCGCCCAATCGATGGCCGACTGGATCTGGTTCACATCATCCTGATCAAACCATCCAGCCAGGCCAGGCTCGTGCCCCACTAGAATGACCGTGATATCGAAGGCCTCACCGCTGATCTGGTTCAGATGGTCACTCAAGGACAGGGACCTGTCCTCCAGCGGCCCCCAGACATAACCAAACACATCACGGCGGACGGAGAAGCCGCCACTGACCTCAAGGCAGGAGTTCGCAACAGAGCGAAGACTGATCATGTGCACCTCCTATTGCAGAGCGACGAGGACAGGGATCAGGCCGCGCCCCTTGGCAAGCGGGGCGAGCGCCTTGCCGATCACCGCGCCAAATGCCTGCTCGGGATCGGAGGCTTTCATGGCGTGGCCCGGGGTTGGTGAGGTCGTCAAAAGATCACCAATCGCGATGGGCTCGTGGGTTGCATCCACCTTGCAGCAGGCCCGCCCCACCAGAGCGATGGGCATGGTCGGGTTGGGAGTCTCCGTGCGGCCCAGCACAATGCCCGGGCGGTAGTCGCCGGCGCCCGCGACAATGCCCGCGACCCGGCTGTCATAGGCTGCACGTGCAACATCGAGTTGCAGATCATCGTTGATCACCATGACCGTCCCCGGCTCGGCCTCAACCGGGCAGGCCACCTGGAAATCCTCGGCACAGTCGGCGTTCTGCAGGGTGATGTCGCCGTCGATGGTGATATTGCCGTTGTTGCCGTCCATGCGGATTGATGCCTGACCGTTGTCGAAGATATCGGTCGCATCGGCGGGGAACAAAAACAGGTTGCCGGCCTCTCCGTTGGTTCCGGCGCGAATGTTTCCCGCGCCCCCCATCATCCCGATGATCTCGCCACCTGCATCGAGCAATTCCAGTCGTTGGGAGCCAGACCGCAAACGCGCCCTTACATTGCCGTTGCTGTCACGCAGGAACAGATCCCCATTGACGCCATTGCCGCCGAGGTTGGCATCGCCGTTGGCGGCATTCAGCGAAATGGAGGCATCCCCGTTGCTGAAGATATCGGACGCCTGCGCCCTGAACAGATAGAGCTCACCGGTTTCGCCGCTGGTGCCTGCACGGATGTTACCGCCGCCGCCAAGCATGCCGATGATCTGCCCTTGCCGATTGGACAGTTCAACACGTTGCCCGCCCGCACTCAACCGCGCCCGAACCGTGTTTTCGCCATCGCGAACGAAGACGTCGCCGTTTACATCGTTGCCGCCCAGAGACAGATCGCCGGAGCTTGCGCGAATACTGGCGGTTGCATCGCCGTTGCCAAAAATGTCTGAGGCGCTGGCTGGAAACAGGAACAGATCTCCATCTTCGCCATTGCTGCCCGCCCGAATATTGGCAGCGCCGCCGATCATACCAATGATCTCGCCGTCGGCGTTCATCACTTCAAGCCTTTGGTTGCGTGCGCTTAGTCTGGCGCGTGTGGTGTTGTCCCCGTCACGAAGAATGACATCGCCGCCCACACCGTTGCCACCCAGAACGGCATTTCCGCTCGCGCTGTTGAGACGGATGGTGGCGTCGTTGTTTTGGAAAATGTCATCTGACGTGGCGCGGTAGAGAAACAAATCGCCGTTTTCGCCGTTGGTTCCGGCGCGAATATTGCCGCCACCGCCCATCATCGAGATGATCTCGCCCTCCGAATTCAGAAGTTCGATCCTCTGACCGGGGGCACTCAGACGCACCCTCACGGTCTCGCTGGTGTCTTGCAGATTGATCCGTTCCGTAACGGTGAGGTTGGTCGGGGTGCCGGCAGTGCCAATCGAGACTTCGCCTGTGTTGTCATCAATCGCGAGTCGTTGGTCGCCTTCTCCGATCGGCGAATTTGAGCGCAATTGTAGCGATCCATCTCCGAGAACGACGATGCTCCAGGTCTGATCTTCAGACTCGGAACGGATTCCAATGGGGGAAACAAAGTCTTCAGCCATGAAGGTAACTCCATATATTAAAATAAAAATTTCGCCGAAAAATATCTGGCTGGGCATTCTAAATATGACCTATAGTACCACAAAAAACGCTCGAACGGGTGGCAATAAAATATTGGTCGCTTGTAGACCCGCTGCCGCGGCCCGCTGAGGCGGCTGCTCTTTTTGGGTAGGATTGACGACGATGCTACCGACCGGCAGCCTTGGTCTGCACTATTCTGCGAGTGATCGCTTGAAGATCATTTGCCACAAGATCATCAGAGGCGCTCGATAGCAGAGCTTTAGCCTCATGCGGCTCTATCAGCCGCAACCTCGGAACGAAGACTTCGACACCTCCAAAACGCTGCCGTTCATGCACGAACGTAAGCGGAAGACTTGTCGCTATTCAACTGCCCATTGGTCACTGCGTGCAGATGTCAGGGCAGCGTTATCACCTTGGTCTCCGGGTTCCAGCCGCCGGGCAGGTCGCGGGCTTGGACCTGGACCTGTGTTGTGCCGTCGGGGATGCGCACACCTGACAGCGAGCGCGTAAAAGGCTGCTCTTCCACATGCGGGTGCGCAAGCTCGCGGATCGCGATCTGGTTGCCCTGCATGTCGAGAATGCGCCAGGCGTCCGCATAGTGGTCCCAGCCGGTGTCGGGGTGCGAGATCGTCACGTCGAACCGCCAGGTGTCGCCGGTCTTGCGGACCTTGACGTTGTCGATCTGGGGCGGTTCGGCCAGCGCCGGGAATGCCGCCAGAAACAGTGCCAGAAGTGCGTATCTCATCGCATCACCAAAAACCAATGACCCCACATGAACCTGGTCTAATTTAAACGTTCAGCAGAATTTTGCGAGAGTGCGACGCAAATTCTCTGCGCCAGATGACCACCAGCGTGATGCTGGCTGCCATCATAAGGGGAACAGGCCCTGCCAGCCACGCGGCAGAGGCGAGTGCGAAGTACATCGACCGCAGCCCGCGGGTGAAGCTGCGCGCGCCGGTGATGTTGATCTGCGCTGCCTGTTCGGCCCTTTTGAAGGCATCGGGATGCGCGGGGTCGTTTGGCACGGCCCCCATGAGAACGGCGCAATAGCCAAAGAGGCGGTTGGCCCAGACGAACTTCAGAAACGCGTTCGTCAGGAACAGGGTCAGCACCATCAGCTTGATTTCCCAGACGATCGTCGGGTGATCCATCAGCGTGATTTCGGACGCCACATTGGCCAGACGTTCGGCGTTGCCGAGCACCGCCAATGTGCCGCCGATCGCGATGACCGAGGTGGAGGCGAAGAACGCGGTGCCCTGCCGCAGGGTGCCGAGCACCTGGGCATCAAAGATGCGCGGCTCGCGGGTGACCATCTGGCGCATCCAGTCCTGCCGGTAGCCCGCCATGATGCGCGTGGTCGAGAGGTGTTTGGCCGACGGGTGCTCCACCCGCCACCCGATGCCCGCCCAGAACAAAAACAGGGCCGCGACAGCGACATAGTCGAGCGGTTGGAAGAGCGCGAGGCGATCCAGGAGTGTCATGCGGCACGCATGGCAGGTCCAATAAACCTTGCCAATGGGAAAAATTGGTCATATTATTTTACCAAACGGAGGTGCGCTTATGGAAATGCCGATTCCCGATCCCGCTGTTCTGGCCCGCAAGGACCGTCTCGTCGCGCGGCTGATGGCGGTTCTGCCCGCCGATGCGGTGATCCACGATCTTGCGGAGACGCGAGCCTATGAGTGCGACGCGCTCACGGCCTACAAATGCCCGCCCATGGTGGCGGTGCTGCCGGCGAGCACGCAAGAGGTGTCGGATGTTCTGCGGATCTGCCACGACGAGGGCGTGCCGGTGGTGCCCCGCGGGTCCGGAACCTCTTTGGCAGGCGGTGCGCTGCCGACGGCGGATTGCGTCATTCTTGGCGTGGCGCGGATGAACGACGTGCTGGAGACAGATTACGAGAACCGCGTGATCCGGGTGCAGACCGGGCGGACGAACCTGAGCGTGACCGGGGCAGTCGAAGAGGAGGGCTTCTTCTACGCGCCCGATCCGTCAAGCCAGCTGGCCTGCGCGATTGCGGGCAATATCGCGATGAATTCGGGCGGTGCGCATTGCCTGAAATACGGTGTGACGACCAATAACCTCCTGGGCGTGACCATGGTCACGATGGACGGCGAAGTGGTTGAGCTCGGCGGCGCGCATATGGACGCGGGCGGGCTGGACCTACTGGGGCTCATCTGCGGCTCGGAGGGGCAGTTGGGCGTGGTCACTGAAGCGACATTGCGGATCCTGCCTAAACCGGAGGGTGCGCGGCCCGTGCTGATGGGGTTTGACAGCGCCGAGGTCGCGGGCGCCTGCGTGGCCGACATCATCAAGGCGGGCGTGCTGCCGGTGGCCATCGAGTTCATGGACAGGATGCTGATCGAGGTCTGTGAGGACTTCGCCAAGGCGGACTATCCGATGTGCGAGGCGCTGCTGATCGTGGAAGTGGAGGGCTCGGATGCGGAGATCGACCATCAACTCGCCCTGATCACCGAGATCGCCCGGCGGCACGACCCGGTGGCCCTGCGCGAAAGCGCGTCGGCGGAGGAGAGCGCGCGCATCTGGGCTGGGCGGAAGGCGGCTTTTTCCGCTATCGGACGGATCAGCGATTACATGTGCCTCGACGGGACGATCCCGGTGAGTTCGTTGCCCTACGTGCTGCGCAGGATTGGAGAGATGTCGAAACACTACGGCTTGCCGGTGGGCAATGTGTTCCACGCAGGCGATGGCAACATGCACCCGCTGATCTGCTATGATGCGAACAAGCCAGGCGATCTCGAGATCTGCGAGGCGTTCGGCGCCGAGGTGCTGAAGCTTTGCGTCGAAGCGGGTGGATGCCTGACCGGAGAGCATGGCGTGGGCATCGAGAAGCGCGATCTGATGAGCCATCAGTACGCGCCCGCCGATCTGGAGGCGCAGATGGCAGTCAAGGACGTCTTCGATCCGCAGTGGTTGTTGAACCCGGCGAAGGTGTTTCCGCTCGATATCTCCGAGGCCCGGCGCGCCGAGCCAATTGCAGCGGAGTAGGGGCTTTGCCCCCGCGCCTGCGGCGCTCCCCCAGGATATTTAAGGCCAAGAGAAGATATGAGACCTGAGAGTGAAGCAGCGCTGGCCGATCTTGTGAAATCGGCCAAAGAGCCATTGGCCATTCAGGGCGGCGGGACCCGCGGACTGGCGCCAGAGGGGGCGTTGGTATCGGTTGCCGGTTTGTCAGGCATCACCTTGTATGAACCCGGTGCGCTCACACTGGTTGCGCAGGCGGGCACGCCGATTTCCGAGATCGAGGACGCGCTGACCGCTGAAAACCAAAGGCTCGCTTTCGAGCCAATGGATCACCGCGTGCTTCTGGGGACCGAGGGCGAGCCGACCCTTGGCGGGGTGATCGCCGGCAATGTGAGCGGTCCGCGCCGGATCCAGGGCGGCGCAGCGCGGGATTATGCGCTTGGCGTTCGGTTCGTGGATGGCACGGGCGAAGTGGTCAAGAATGGCGGGCGGGTGATGAAGAACGTGACCGGATATGACCTTGTCAAGCTGATGTGCGGGGCGTTCGGGACACTGGGGGTGCTCACGGAAGTGTCGCTGAAGGTTTTGCCGCGGCCGGAGACCCAGGGAACCCTGCTGCTGCGGGGGCTCGATGACGTGCAGGCGGTGCAAGCGATGGCTGTAGCGATGAACTCGCCCTACGAAGTCACGGGTGCCGCGCATTGCGCCACGATCATGGAGGGCGGGCCGGTGACAGCGCTTCGGGCGGAGGGGTTCGGGACCTCGGTCGCCTACCGGCTCGATCAGCTCAAGTCTTTGCTGGCCCGCTTCAAGGTGGAGATGACGCTGGGCGATGCCGCGATGAGTGACTGGATCTGGCGCAGCGTGCGGGATGCGGAACTGCTGCGCGATGTACCCGAGGATATTTGGCGGGTCTCCTGCAAGCCGTCCGAGGCGCCGGGGCTGATGGCGCGTTCGGGTGCGGCCGGCTGGTACTACGATTGGGCGGGCGGGCGGATCTGGGTGCGCATGCCTGCGGGCGAGGATCTTCGTGCAGCCCTTGGTGCGTTCGATGGTCATGCCACCCTCGTGCGCGCCTCCGAGGCGACTCGGGCTGCGTTGCCCGTCTTCCACCCGCAAGCCGCGGGTGTCGAGAAGATCAGCGCCGGTCTGCGCGCGCGGTTCGATCCCGGTGGGATTCTCAATCGTGGTCTGATGGGGCCGGTTCCAGCGGAGGTCGCCTGATGCAGACGACATTCACCGAAACGCAGTTGAAAGACCCGGGCATTGCGCGCAGCAATGAGATCCTGCGGTCCTGCGTGCATTGCGGGTTCTGTACGGCGACCTGCCCGACCTACCAGGTGCTGGGCGACGAACTCGACAGCCCACGCGGCCGGATCTACCTGATCAAGGATATGCTCGAGAATGATCGCGAGCCCGACGCGAAGACGGTCAAGCACATCGACCGCTGTCTGAGCTGTCTGGCCTGCATGACGACTTGTCCCTCGGGCGTGCATTATATGCACCTGGTCGATCATGCCCGCGAATACATCGAGCGGCGCTACAAGCGGCCCTTTGGAGACCGAGCCTTGCGCTGGGTTCTGGCGCGGATCCTGCCGTACCCGATGCGGTTCCGGCTGGCGCTGGTGGGGGCCAAGCTGGGGCGGCCCTTTGCTCGGCTGATGCCGGATGCGCGGTTGCGGGCGATGCTGGAGATGGCGCCCAAACACATCCCCCCAGTCAGCCGCAATGACGATCCGCAGAGTTTTGCGCCCAAAGGTGAGAAGAAGATGCGCGTGGCGCTGATGACCGGCTGCGCGCAACGGGCGCTGAACACCGATATCAACGATGCGACGATCCGGCTTCTGACGCGGCTTGGTTGCGAGGTCGTCGTGGCCGAGGGCGCGGGCTGTTGCGGTGCGCTGACGCATCACATGGGCAAGACCGAAGAAAGCCACGCAACGGCGGCAAAGAACATCCGCGCCTGGGCGGCCGAGATGGATGGCGCCGGCCTCGACGCCGTCGTCATCAACACAAGCGGCTGTGGAACCACGGTCAAGGACTACGGCCACATGTTCCGCAACGAGGCGCTGGCGGAGGATGCGGCGCGGGTCTCTGGCATCGCGATGGACGTCTCGGAAGTGCTGATGAAGCTCGACTTGGCCGAAGGGGCGGAGAAAAAGATGGTCGTGGCCTACCACGCCGCCTGTTCACTGCAGCATGGCCAGCAGATTAAGACCTATCCGAAGGACCTGCTGAAGCGGGCCGGTTTCACCGTGGTCGAACCGGCTGATGCGCATCTGTGCTGCGGGTCTGCTGGCACCTACAACCTCATGCAGCCCGAGATTTCGAAGAAGCTGAAGGCGCGCAAGGTGCGCACCCTCGAGGCAAAATCGCCGGATGTGATAGCTGCCGGGAACATCGGCTGCATGATGCAGATCGGGTCCGGAACGGGGGTGCCGGTTGTGCATACGGTGGAGTTGCTCGATTGGGCGACGGGCGGGCCACAGCCGCCCGCGCTTTCAGAAGAGCGAACCGGGGCACCGGTGCCGATCCTGCGGTAGGTGCCTGCAGGCATCACTCGACCGAAAGATCCGGCCTACGTCATTTTGCCCTATTCCTGCCGCATCCTCTGCCTATGATCCGCGACGGGGGTGCGAGGTGGTGTTGTGGCGCGTTGGATTTTATCGGTTTGTCTCGCGGTGGTGTGTGGCACCGCAGCCTTGGCTCAGGATGCGCGGCTGAAAAGCCTAGAGACAGGGAACGACGCGGGCGATTGGGAGGCTGTCGGCAGGCTCGACATCAATGGTCGGGGATTTTGCACCGGGGCTTTGATCAGCCCCGATCTGGTGCTGACCGCCGCGCATTGCCTCTACGAGAAAGCCACGGGCGAGCGGATCAATCACGAGACGGTGCAGTTTCTTGCCGGCTGGCGCAATGGTCGCGCCTCGGCCTATCGACGGGTCAAGCGCGCCGTGGTTCACCCTGAGTACATCTATGATGGCGCCGTATCCTCGGCTCGGGTGCGCAACGATATCGCCTTGCTCGAACTGACGCATCCCATCCGAAACACGACGATCGAGCCCTTCCAGACCGCACCCCGCCCGCGCACGGGCGCGCAAGTCGGTGTGGTGAGTTATGGGCGCGACCGGGCCGAGGCACCGGCGCTGCAGGAGGTCTGCCGGGTTCTGTCGCGGCGGCAGGGGGTGCTTGTGACCTCCTGCGAGGTGGATTTCGGGTCCTCCGGCGCACCGATTTTCACGTTTGCCGACGGCAGGGCCCAGATCGTATCGGTCGTTTCGGCCAAGGCGGAGCTTGACGGCAATGATGTGTCGCTGGGCACCGCACTCGGCGCGCCGTTAGAGGCGTTGCGGGCGCAGCTTGAGGCGGGAAAAGGGGTCTACCAGCATACACCGCCCATCGCCGCGCGGGTGGTTGTGGGCGAAGGCCGCGGCTCCACCGGGGCGAAATTCGTCAAACCGTCGAGGTAAGCCATGGGCAGGATGTTTTGGGGCGCGCTGGCCCTTCTGATCGCCGTGGTGCCGGCGGCGCAGGCACAGCAGAACACGGCTTTGCGGGGGCTGGGAACGGCGAATGAGGCCCTGGTCTGGCAGGCGGTCGGGCGGCTCGACATGGACGCGCGCGGCTTCTGCACCGGGACGTTGATCGCGCCCGATCTGGTGCTGACCGCGGCACACTGCGTCTACGACCGCCGCACGGGCCAGGCGTTCGCGCCCGCGGATCTGACCTTCCGGGCCGGGTTGCGCAACGGCGAAGCGGTCGCGGAACGCGCTGTGGTGCAGATCGAGGCTCATCGGGGTTATGACCCGGCGCGCGGCGTCGAGGTGCGCAACATCCGCCATGACGTGGCACTGCTGCGGCTCGAGGTCCCGATCCCCACCCATGTGCTGGATCCCTTCGTGCTCTTTCGCGAACGGGTGTCGCAGGGGCCTGTGAGCGTGGTCTCTTATGGGCGCGGCCGGTCGGAGCTGCCCTCGCGCCAGTCGGTTTGCCGGATGTTCGATCGCTATCAGGGTGTCTTGCTCTTCGATTGCGATGTGACCTTCGGGTCGTCTGGCGCGCCGGTCTTCACCCACAAGAACGGGCGCGGGCAGATCGTCTCGGTCATCTCCAGCGTGGGGCAATACGATGGGCGACGGGTGTCCTTCGGCATGGCGTTGCCGCAGCTGGTGGCAGAGCTGAAACAGCAGATGCGAGCCAATGCAACGTCTCCGCGGGCCGAGCACCGGCGCGTGACGGTGACGAACGGGGTCAGTCGGACGCAACGCACCGGTGGTGCGAAATTTGTCCGCCCCGGGGGGTCTTGAAAGCCGCAAATCCATCCCCACATCAGCGGTGTCCGAGGTGCCTAAGCAGGGCCTCGGCATCACAATTGCCGGTGCGCGTCCAGGATCGGAGCCGCTGGCACGTAATCGCTCAATAAGAGGATGACACAATGCGTACTTATGATTTTGCACCGCTGTATCGGGCCACTGTTGGCTTTGACCAGATTGCCGACCTGATGGATCGGGTTCTGACCACCGAAAGCTCGCAGCCGTCCTATCCCCCATACAACATCGAGAAGCTCGACGACGACTCCTACCGCATTTCGATTGCGGTCGCCGGGTTCTCTGACGCTGATCTGAGCGTCGAGGTCCGCGAGAATGCGTTGATCGTCTCCGCCCGGAAGGCCGAGGACGACCAGGAGCGGACTTATCTGCACCGTGGAATCGCGACCCGCGCGTTCGAGCGCCGGTTCCATCTGGCCGATCACATGCAGGTCACGGGCGCAAGCCATGTGGACGGCATGCTGAACATCGACCTTGTGCGTGAGGTGCCCGAAGCCCTGAAACCACGGCAGATCACGATCTCTTCGAGCAAGCAGATCGAAAAAGACGTGGTTGACGCGAAAGCCGTCAACTAACGGTAACACTCCGAGATGCGGGGCGCGGCCATCCGGGCTGCGCCCCTTTTTTGTCAGCCGTCAAGCAGCTGTTGCACGCCACTGCGCACGCCTTCCAGCACCTGTGGCGCGACCGCCCCGCGCGACAGCAACCGCAGGCCCGCGAACATAGCCAAGAGCGACTGCGCCGTGGTTTCCACATCGAGCTGCTCTGAAATCTGACCGGTCTTCTGACCCCGCCGCAGCATCGCGCGCAGGAAGTCTTCGATCTCCGCCAGCGACGTGCGCACGATCTCGGTCACGTCCGGGGTCTGGTTCGGCAGATCCTGCGCCGTATTGATCAGAAAACAGCCCAGATTCCGCTGATCCTTGCAGCCTGCATCAATCATCCGGTCGAACAGCTCCGTGATCGCAGCCACGGGGTCATCGAAGGTAGCGAGCTCGGCCAGCATCGCGGCCCGGGTTTGCTGATCATAGCGCAGCAGCGCCCGGTCAAAGAGCGCCTGTTTGGAGCCGAAGGCGTTGTAAAGGCTACCTTTATTGATCTCCATGCCGGCAGTCAGGTCGGCCATCGAGGTGCCTTCGTAGCCCTTTTTCCAAAAGACGCTGATGGCCTTGTCGGTGGCTTCATCAAGGTCGAAGGTCTTTTCCCACGGCATGGTACGGCTCCGGGTTTGGCGAGTTTCTGCTTATAGATATATGGTTTTATACTGATCGTTCAAGAAATTCGGCACGAGGGTATTGACCGATCGGTTCATACTGCCTAGGTGCGGTTTGTACCGAATGGTATAGAAAATCAGAGTCCAAGGAGACGATCCGATGTCCGACTTCCCCACCCATACGATTGACACCGCCCCTGCCGCGGCCAAACCCATCCTGGAAGGCGCGCAGAAAAGCCTCGGCTTCGTGCCGAACCTCTTTGCAACCATGGCGGAGGCGCCTGCACTGCTCGAAGGCTATACCAGCCTCGCCGCGATCTTCGACAAGAGCGACCTGAGCGCGACCGAGCGGCAGATCATTCTGATGACGAACAACCGGCTGAACGGCTGTAGCTATTGTATGGCGGCCCATACGACCATCGCTCAAGGGGCAGGCGTGCCCGCCGATGTGATCGACGCGCTGCGGACCAACACGCCGATTGCCGACGCCAAGCTCGAAGCGCTGCGCCAGTTCTCGATCGTGGTCAACGAGAGCCGTGGTTGGCCGTCAGACGCAGACATCGAGGCGCTGACCGCTGCGGGTTACAGCAGGCAGACTGCGCTCGAGGTTGTCTTGGGGACAGCGGTGAAGGTTCTCTCCAACTACACCAACCACATCGCTGAGACCGATCTGGATGCCGCCTTTGCGCCAAACAGATGGTCGGAGGACGTGGCTGTCGCCGCGTAACCGGGCAGTGCTGCGCGAGTCGCGCCTCAGGTGGGACAACAAAAAGGGGCCGCTCGATGCGGCTCCTTTTTGTCACCTGCCGATCCCTCAGACCGACATGCAGATGTACTTCATCTCCAGATAGTCCTCGATCCCATGGTGTGAGCCTTCGCGGCCGAGCCCGGATTGCTTCACCCCACCAAAGGGGCCCACTTCCGTCGAGATGATGCCGGTGTTCACCCCGACAATTCCGTACTCCAACGCCTCAGCCACCTTGTAGACGCGGGCCAGATCCTTGGCGTAGAAATAGCTGGCAAGCCCGAAGATCGTGTCATTCGCCATGGCAATCACCTCATCCTCATCCTCGAATTTGAAGAGTGGCGCCAGCGGGCCGAAGGTCTCTTCCGTTGCGACCTTCATGTCTTGCGTCACACCGGTCACCACCGTCGGCTGGAAGAAGGTCCCGCCCATTTCATGCGGCTTGCCGCCCGTGAGGATGGCACCGCCATTGTCCACCACATCCTGCATGTGCTCCTGCACCTTCTCGACCGCCTCCTGGTTGATCAGCGGCCCTGTGGTCACGCCCTCGTCCAGACCGTCGCCCACTTTGAGCCCTTCCACGGCCACCTTCAGCTTCTGCGCAAAGGCGTCATAGACCCCGGCCTGCACATAGATGCGGTTGGCACACACGCAGGTCTGACCGTTGTTGCGGAATTTGCACATCATCGCGCCCTCGACTGCGGCGTCGAGGTCTGCATCGTCAAAAACGATGAAAGGCGCATTGCCGCCGAGCTCCATGGAGCATTTCATCACCTGATCGGCGGCCTGTTTCAGCAGGATGCGCCCCACTTCGGTGGACCCCGTGAAGGTCAGTTTGCGGACCGCCGGGTTCTCGCAGAACTCCTTGCCGATCTCGGAGGAGGACGACGAGGGCACAACGTTGAAGACACCCGCCGGAATGCCTGCGCGCTCCGCGAGCACCCCCATGACGATCGCCGACAGCGGCGTTTCCTTGGCCGGGCGCGCCACGAAGGAACAGCCGACCGCCAGAGCGGGTGCGGCCTTGCGGGTGATCATCGCATTGGGAAAGTTCCAGGGCGTGATAGAGGCCGCGACCCCGATGGGCTGTTTCAGCACCATGATCCGCTTGTCACGCTGATGGCCGGGGATGGTTTCGCCGTAGACCCGCTTGGACTGCTCGCCGAAGAATTCGATGAAGCTCGCGCCATAGCCGATCTCGCCCTTGGCTTCCGCATGCGGTTTACCCTGCTCGGCGGTCAAAATCGTGGCCAGATCGTCGGCGTTCTCCATCATCAGGTCGAACCATTTCCGCAGCACCTGCGCGCGCTCCTTTGCGGTCCAGGCGGCCCAGTCCTTCTGGGCGGCCTCCGCCTGAGCGATGGCCCCAGCGACCTGCGCGCGGCTCAGATCGGCCACCTCGGCGATCACGTCGCCGCGGGCCGGGTTGGTGACCTCGAAGGTGCCGTTGTCGCCGTCGATCCAGGCGCCACCGACATAGGCGCGCGTCTCCAGAAGGCTGGGATCTTTCAGAAGAGACTTGAGGTCGGTGTTTAGAATATCTTTCATTTCGGGTCCTCCGCGAAAATGGCTATGGTTGTCATTTCAACTCTGACTATGATTGTCCAGTTCCGAAAGTGAGGTGACCGAGATGATGCCGCTGGACGATGCCTACGCCAACGCCCCCTATATCCCTGGCGCTGAAGCCTATCCACCGCGGTGGTTGGCGGCGGCAGCGGCGTTTCGCGATGCGCTCGGGGCGCGTGCGGAGATCGGTGTCTCCTACGGTGCCTCTGCTCGGCAGGTGTTTGATTTCTTCAACGCCGAAGCCACAGCGCGTGGCACCGTCGTCTTCGTGCACGGCGGCTATTGGAAGGCCTTTGATCACAGCAGTTGGTCACATCTTGCGGCGGGCCCGCTGGCCGCGGGGTGGTCGGTGGCGATGCCCGGCTATGACCTCTGCCCCGATGTGCGGATAGCCGACATCACCCGCCAGATCGCACAGGCGGTCACTGCCATTGCCGCGCGCGTCGAAGGGCCCATTGTTCTGACAGGGCACTCGGCGGGCGGGCATCTGGTTGCTCGGATGCTGGCAGAGGATGTGTTGCCCGCCGATCTCCGGGCGCGCATCCCGCGTGTGGCCCCGATCTCGCCCGTTGCCGACCTTCTGCCGCTCTTGCAGACCTCGATGAATGAGCTCTTCCAACTGGACGAGGCTGCAGCGCTGGCAGAAAGCCCGACGCATCAGCCGGCGCCGGAGGCCGATGTGAAAATCTGGGTCGGCGCAGAGGAACGCCCGGTGTTTCTCGAGCAGGCAGAGGCCTTGGCGTGGGCCTGGGACGCACCGGCTGTCGTCGTGCCGAGCAAGCATCATTTCGACATCATCGAGGCGCTCGAGGATCCGCAAAGCGATCTGGTGCGCTTCCTGACCGCCAGCTGATGCTTGATTGCACGCGGGGAATCGGCCAAGCCTTGCGCAAGGCTGCGGGGCGATGGCGTCGGCCCGCCTTGAGGCCCGATCCGTCCTGAACGCCGGGACCTTTCTGCATAAGGAGGGTCTGCCATGACCACCTCACCCCTGTCGGACCGCCCCGAGATGTACCGTTATCACAACGGCGAGAAATCTCCCTTGCCGTTTGAGGGTGCCGAGTATGAGGTGCGGCTGGCTGAACTGCGCGAGCGTATGGAAGCGGCGGGGGCTACGGCGGCGGTTTTCACCTCGATGCACAGCATTGCCTACTACTCGGGGTTTCTCTACTGCGCCTTCGGGCGGCCCTATGGGATGGTAGTGACAGAGACAGACGCGGTCACCATCAGTGCGGGCATTGATGCAGGCCAGCCCTGGCGGCGCAGCTTCTGCGACACCATCACCTACACCGACTGGCAGCGCGACAACTTCTGGCGTGCGGTGACCTCGGTGACCGGCAGGAACGCGATCATCGGCTATGAGGGCGATCATCTAACGCTGGTGCAGCGCGACAAGCTGGAGGATTTCCTGCAACCGCTCACCATGGTGGATCTCGCCGAGACGACGATGCGGCAGCGGATGCACAAATCCGAGGCCGAGATCGCGCTCATCCGGCAGGGTGCCGAGGTGGCCGATGTGGGCGGCTACGCGATCCGCGAGGCCATCAAACCGGGCGTGCGCGAGATCGAGGTGGCGATGGCGGGGCGCGATGCGATGGAGTTGGAGATCGCCAAGCGCTTTCCGGATGCAGAGTATCGCGACACCTGGGTCTGGTTCCAGTCCGGGCTCAATACCGACGGCGCGCACAACCCGGTCACCGGGCGGATGCTGGACCGCGGCGATATCCTGTCGCTCAACGCTTTTCCGATGATCTCGGGTTACTACACCGCGCTGGAGCGGACGCTCTTCGTGCAGGCGTGCGACCTGGAGAGCCTGAAGATCTGGGAAGCGAACGTGGCGGCGCATGAGTTTGGCATGAGCCTACTGAAACCCGGCGTGTCCTGTGCGGATGTCACGCTTCAGATCAACGATTTCTTTGCCGAGCGCGACCTGCTGCAATACCGCACCTTTGGCTACGGCCATTCCTTCGGCGTGCTCAGCCACTACTACGGGCGCGAGGCGGGGCTGGAGCTGCGCGAGGATATCGACACGGTGCTGGAACCGGGCATGGTGATCTCGATGGAGCCGATGCTGACCATTGCCGCAGGCGAGCCGGGCGCAGGCGGGTACCGCGAGCATGACATTCTGGTGATCACCGATGAGGGTGCCGAGAACATCACTGGGTATCCCTTCGGGCCAGAGTTCAACATCGTCGGCGGATGATCCATCCAGATCCGGCTGCACCGCGGCTGCCGGTCCGCGCCGTTTTTACGAGGGACGCGGCCGGAAGTGCCAAAAGGCATGTAACCTCGGCGCATATCGCCTATATTGCGGTTGGGTTGCCCAAGGGAGACAGGCATGGCGGCATTGGCACGGATGTTGTTCATCGGGTTCATCGTCCTGACCATCGTCTACGTCTGCCTGTCGTTCTATTCGCGCGCGGTCCGGCGCGGCAAGCTGGAGGCCGAATGGGATGCCGCTCAGGGCCCCGGTGACCGCGAGAGCTTTGTACGCGCAGGCTTGCAAGAGTACGACGGATCGTTGCGGCGCAAGCTGATCTTGGGTGTCTATGTGATCCCAATGACCGCGATCGGGCTGCTGATCTACTTTACGAATTTCGCCTGAGGGGGCTGGCCATGTTCTATGTCAAATGGGGTTTCATCATCGGCATTTGGCTGATCCTGGCCTCCTTCCTGCACTATACGCTGCCTCAGGTCGATCTGGTGCGGATCACCGATACCTACGAGCAGCGGATCGAGCCCGGTGAGAACCGCCTGTTCTGGGCACAGGCCGATGCGGGCAATGCCCAAGGGACGGTCGGCCGGGATGTGTTCTTCATCCAGACCCAGCGGCCGGGCAAGGGGGTAATGGTCTATCGCAACGAGGATACCGGCTGGGGCTGGCCGCCGTACTTCAAGTTCGACACCGCCAATCTGCAGGCAGAAGCAAATGACCTGCGCTCGACCGCGAGTAACCCGCAGTTCGCCATGATCCGGCACTACGGCTGGCGCAACGAGCTCTTTTCGATCTATCCCAATGCGATTTCCATCTGGCCAGTGGAGAGCGCGGAGGCCAGCAAGCCTCTGCCCTGGCTGAACGTACTGATCCTGATCGTGCTGGCGGCGATCTTCTATGGGATCTGGGTGCGTTGGCGCCGGTTCCGCGAGAAGCGGATCGATCCGAAGCTGGAAGAGATGCAGGACAGCTGGGAAGCAACGGAGGATCGCTGGGCCGAGAAGTGCAACCGCCTGCGCCGCTGGTGGGCGGCGAAACGGCGGGGCTACTAGCGCGCCACGCGCGCTACAGTGTGGTGTTGCGCAGTTCGGGTGGCAGCTGGGGAGGGGGCGGTGATCGGGGGTGCGGGG
>NZ_JALIEB010000034.1 GCF_025755255.1 Roseobacter sinensis
CCGATGTCCGAAGGTCTTCCTCTCCGCAATCGCTCTCGCAGCAACAGTCATCTATTGGTTATGAGTCCTGACCCTAGGACCTTTGCATTCATGTTGTTATTCCGAACTGGAGTGCGGTGAGCGTTACTTGACCTCGCATCTGATACCAAGCTGCATGATCCCGTTCAATCATTCGGATGATCTCAACTCTGTTCAAGGTAGCATTGGTCGTTCTTAGGGCTCGTAAACTCTGATGGTATCCAAGGAGCCTTTCAATGGCAGCGCGATCGCTTTCGATGATACTGTTTCGCCAATTCTTATCTATGTGGACCCAAAAGCCAAAATGCGGGTCATAACGATGATTGATATCGCCAATGACGCGCCGAAGGGCGACGGTTCCATCCCCCATGCCCCCCGCAGTCGAATAATGTTCTTGGCTAAATCTCGGTCGACCGCTGCAATCTGAATTGGCTGGCGCCTTTCCTGTTAGCAGATGAAAACTGCAGTATGGCGCATTGTGACGCCGGTGGACCAAGAGTCATCTAACCCCTCCGCTCCGATGACATCGGCTGTGGCGCAGCAAGAGCCCTGCCTCAGATGCGAACAAATGTTGCGTCAGCGAGGGTGGAAAATCCAATGCCGGCTTTCTCCCGTAGAGCTGACCCCTATCAACCATCAAAGATTGGCTTGCAGCGAATGTCTCCTTCGACGGGCCGCATTGCAGCAACATACGAGGCCGTTGGACGGCGGCTTTGGGCCGTCCTCACGGGACGCAACAATACTCCAGGCTGAGATGCTGCATCAGCCCAAGCGGCAGCAATGAGCCCTTAGTTCCGGATGCTGCAACGCGAACCAAGGTCTGAAATCCGTAAGAAGCTGCTGTTGGTGAGTAACACCAGCGCAGTTCGGTTAGTGATCGGATGAGTTTGCAATTCTTCAAATGCGAAACTTGGTCCTCTGCGCGGCGTGTATAGGATGTGACATGCGCTCTGGTTCGGGAACGTCGACATTTCGCGATCCGCGGCGATTTGGATGTTCACAAAAGTGCTGATATGTAAAAGCCCGGCACATGGAAACGTCAATTGACGTTGCGCAACGCGTCCGCAGCCGCTCTGCAGCGAAGGCGAGGTGCAATCAATCCAAGCTCGTGACGATATTTGCTGACCGTTCGCCTTGAAATTGACAATCCTATTTGCCGAAAGCGGTCGACAATGTCCTCATCTTTCAAAGGGAATCTCTTGTCTTCGGTGGCAACCCATTGCTTGATTTTCTGCAACGCTGCATGCCTTGTTTGAGCACCGCTGCTGAAGGTAATCGCATTGCAAAAGAGTGACCGCGCGGGCACATTTCCTTGCGAGCAGCGTATCGTGAGTCCATTTAGGATCCGGCTGACCGTCGACTCGCTCACGCCGATTTCATCTGCAACGTCACGCATGCGCATCGGGCGAAGCGCGGCAAAACCGGCCTCGAGGAACTCGGGCTGGCGAATGAAGATCGCGGTGATCAAAGACAGTGTCGTTGCGTTGCGAAGCGCGCAGGCCTTTTTGAGCGACCGGGCCTCTTGCACCAGGTGCCGCAATGCATCCCGGTTTTCTCCTGTGCGCTGTTCGACCATGTGTGGGTGCAAAACACGAACGCTCGGGAAGCTGGACGTGTTCATGGCGACGGTCACCTCGCAATCGACCACAGAGACCACTACATCATCGGTCTTGCTTGGCGCGTCTTGAACGTCGAACCGTGTTCCGGGCTTTGGATCCATGTGTCGGATGAGCTGGACGCGGTCTAGAACATCTGACCTGTCGCATCCGATACGTTTTGCCAACTGCTCCGGATCGAAATGCTGCAAAGCGTCGAGGTGGATGATGATGTCGCGCATGATCTCGTCCAGCTGCCCTCTCTCGGCGGCCTGCAAGCGGATGCACTCCCTGAGATCTCGGGCAAAGAGACCGGTGGGCTCCAATGTCTGCAATCGGGCCAGCATGTCCTCACAGTCTTGCAGATCGAAGCCCGACTTGGCCGCAATCTCTTGCACCGACGCGCCCAGCCAGCCGCTGAGCTCAAGCTCCTGCAAGAACGCGAGGGCAAGATCATTGTCCTTCGAATTGGCGCAGATGTAGGGCAACTGCTTGATTACATGCTGATAAATCCCGCGCTCAGCAACCTCGGCGACATCCATCAACAAGCCATCGCCGTCATTGCCGATATGGCCGGGTGCCCCTCTCCCTGGGTTTTCCAGTTCGATGAATGGGTTTCTTTCCATGACCTCCGAGAGAAATTTGTGCATGTCCGCTCCGGTCATCCGCATGATTGCAACCGTTTCAATCATGGATTTGGTGAAGCGCTTGCTTTGGCGGAGGGTCTGCGAAAAATTCATCGACACGCACCGCCGCCTGGTCGCATGCCGCCTCTGAAAACATGGTCACTGTGGCACTCATTCGACCCAGGCCATTGCCCGGAGGTTGCGCTTTGATAGGGTGGCATCGACGGGAGGTGGAAAGCCGAGAGATGAAGTCGCTTTCGCAAACCGGCACGCCGGTGTCGTTGGAGCGGTACTATGCGGGGATGTCGCCGCAATTGCTGGCGCGCACCAGGCAGATGTGGTCGGCGCGCGGGTTGGATCTGGATGCCGCCTGGAACAACACGATCTGCCGCTTGCGGGGGTACCGCACGCTGGATCAATGCCACGACGGGATTGACAGCGTTCCGATTGACGGGGTCTTCATGTTCGACCAGGCTGTGATCTGGGTCGCGTCGTTGCGCGAAACGGCCCGGATTGCGATGCAGTTGGAGGGCACGCGGTTGACACCGCAGCAATGGAACGCGCTGCACGCCGTGACGTTCCGCATGATCGAACAGTTGGACGCCTTGCGCTTGTTGTTTCTGACGCAGCTGCCGACGTCCTCCTTGCAGATCGCCCGGTCGATCTCCGAGAATGTGGATATGGCCCTTGCGTTTCTGTCGCGCCCCAAACTCGCGCGCCGGTTTGTCGAATGCGCGACCGTCGAGGAGGCCAACGAATTCTGGCGCCGCCACATCGCCGGGGGGCGGGCGTTCCGAGCGGTCAGCGAGCAATTGTACAGATCGGGGTTGGAGTTCGATCAATGTGGGGAATACGAAAACTGGCGCAACAGCGTCAAAGCCATTCTGGGGACGGCTGTGCACACATCCTTCCGCCCGCCCGCGCTCAACGATGGGCAGGGCAGCTTCCGGCAAACCAGCGACTGCCACTATTTCGTGACGTTTCGATTGCAGGAAATGTGCACCTATTCTCATGTTCTTCAAAAAAATCTGCGTGAAGATCTGGATGCTGTTGCAAGCCATCTCGCCACCGAGGAAGGGCTGAATTTGGGCGCGTGGACCTGGCATGTTTCCGAGATTACCGTGGATCAGCTGAGCCGGAGCCTGGCTCATGGGGCGACTTAACAAATACGGGCGGTCTCCGAGCGGGCCTAGTGGCGTGCATTTCTCTGCGGTGGGCCGCTTTCGCCTTTTGCGATCCATTGCGCAGCCAGAACCAGCGCGCCCATGGCAAAATCCTTGCCATGATCCTCGATCATTTCTTCGGACAACTCGGCCAGTTTCGCAAACAGCCTGTCCTTGTTGAGTTCTTCTTTGGAAAGCTTACGATCCATGGAGTCCTCCGCTTCGGATTTTGGATTTACTTGAAGAGTTGCGCCGGAAAGGTCGCGATCGCGGCCTTGCCGGAGGCAAAGCCGATGGCAAGGTGCTCGCCGGTTTTCGACCACCCCAATGCGCTGATGCTGGTGTTGGCTTCCTGGTGCAGCATCATCTCCTCAGGCGTGCCGACACGCGAGATTGCCGTAAGCCCGTTGGCATAGCCGGCGGCCACTAGATCAAGCTTGGGATGCGCGGCAATAGCGTCGATCACCACCAGCCCGGGTTTGCCGGTGCTCAAGGCCGTGCCCGGCAGATCGTCATGGGGCAGATCAGCGCTGGACCATCCCACCAGACGATAAGCACCGGAGGTGAGCAGTGCTGCGCCCTTTTCGCTGAAGGCGACCGTGCGCACAGGGGCAGGATAGCCTTCGACGCGCTGCACGTGCTGCGAGGCCAGATCGACGATGTGAAAACTCCTGTCGCTGGAGGCACAGGCGAGGTGAGCGCTTGCGTCATTCCAGACGATGTCGGTCACAGGGCCCTCACAGTGAATGTGGCAGGTGTCTGACGTGTCCTTTAGGTCAATGAGGCTCAAGGTGTTCTTGCCCCAAGCTGCCAGTTTCGTTTCGTCGCGGGGCATTGATTGGCAGCTCACCGACTGATCCACATCTCTCTCCGCGTAGACCGCCATGTCCGGTACGGTGTGCACGGTCAGTTTCGCGCCCCGTGCGATTGAGAGCAGATGCCCTGTAGGGCTGCTGCATATCGACGTGATGGGCATGTCGCCGGGTTTTTCTTTGCGGATGACCTGACCACCTGCCGTGATCTGTAGCACGGCGCCTTGGGTGTCGACGCCCGCGAAGCCCTGGCCGCCAAAACGCGTGACCGGAAATTGTTCATCCAGCGTCACCTTGGGAGAGATCACGGCTGCGACGGGGTTCTCGCGTGGCCTGATCGTCGTGCGTCCCGTTTCGAGTTCCATACGTGTGCGTATCTTCGGGCTTTCGTCATCTTTCAACCCGGCCAGCGCAACGGCGCCCGACGCCATTCGGAAGAGCACAGCGGTATCGTCGTGATTGAAGACGACCTGCACAACCGCATCCTGCAGGGTCCAGGTGCGAGCAAGCAGATCGAACAGCGTTAACCCGGATGCGTTCTGGTCTCCCATGTTCACTGCCCTTCTCTTGCCGCGTGTTCGATTTTCAAGTCCAGCTGGGACAACTCCGCTTCCAGCCGGTCGATCCGAGCGCGGCAGGCGTCGACCTCGTCGTTCGTATTGCCCTGCGCCTCGACCGTCGAAGAGCAGCGCTGCTCCATCATCATCAGAATGCTGTGCCCACTTTGGGTCTGAAGCGCCCGCAAACAGTCGGCATTGGCCTGGGAGAGGGCGCTGATCAAATACATGCGTTCTTGGAAAAGACTGTCGAGCGTTGTGGATTGACCGGCCATTCGATTGCCCCCTATGACTGGACTGGCGTTGATTGCAGGAGCTGTGTGCGATGAAAACAGATCCGACACTGCGGTTCTTCAAAGCGTTGAGCGAGACCAGCAAGCGCCTTGCTGGGGCTGATAGCGATCTGGCAGAGGCCGCGGCGGAGGCTGTCTCCGACCCGACACCGGCAAATTTCGTGCGCGCTCAGGAACAGCTTGCCCACGTTGAAGAAGATCTGCGCGCTCAGATTCTGCGCGACGTCCATCGACACATGAGCCGCGATATCTCCGCGATCTGGGACAGTATGCGCACCGCGACCGGCACAGACCGGCCCAACTGACCCGACCGCTTGCAACTGCGCGGTCCAGCGGTTCGACGTGTTCCTTATCGCCTCTGCCATTGTCGACCTCTTTGCAGTGATCAACCGCAATTCGCAAAAGGTCTTGGTCGCCGTCCCAAACACCGACCTGCCTTTCTCTGCTGGGATGAGTGATCAAAAATCCCGCAAGTCCGGACATCGTCCGACCATAAAAGATTAACACCTCGCACCGCAGTCACAAAGACGGCTCGGGGCGCGCGTGGTCGGCAATTCCGGTTTTTTTCAGGTTTCTCCGCTGCTTCCCGTTTCACTTCGTTACGAGGTGTAACGCAGGTCGTTTCAAAAGTTCACACCCGGCCTGGACGTGATGAAGCCACACCTTTGGCGCGACCCGAATCAGTCATCTGAAATGACCTGGCCTCTGCAGATGACCGATGCCCGCCTTCCGGGTGCGCGGATCAAGGGCGATCACCCGGCCGGCGACAGATTGAGCCAGCTCATATGGCAGCGATGTTTGAACGGAAAACGGCGTCCGCCAGAGGTGTAAAGCAAAGTGTAACGCGGTCTGAAGGGTGTAACGCGGTGTAACGAAACAGAACACATTCTGGGTCTTCTGAACCGCGCATCGGGAGGCCGAACCAGTGGAGGCATAATTATTATTCATAAAAAATAATTATATTACAGCGTGTTAATCTGAAAGCTCAGATATTCCGACATTTTTTGCGCAGAGTCCGGTTTTTGGCACGGAACTTGCACCTCCCTAAGCATAACGCCGTGTTTCCAGGGAAATGGAAGCCATCAAGAACGAAGGAACAGGGAGAAAGCTCCACGCCAATTCGCTGCGGACCCGCCTCTTTGAGGCGCGAAAGCGCATAGGTAGTCGTGCTGATCCCTCAAACCTTTGCCGTGACGTGACCGACCGGGTCTTTCGGCAGCGCTTCTCGAGGCGCCGCTGGGGACCGGTCCATAAACCCGCAGCATCTGCTGCCTTCAACAGGCCGATCCAATCGGTCGAACCACAAGGAGACTCATGGCATGGCGATAACGCTAAACAAGATCACCTCGCAAAGGGGGATCTCGGTGGGGGAAGCCACCAAGAAGATTTCTGATCTGGGGTGGAATCCCACTTACGTTCAGGAAGCCAACACCTTTCCAACAGACTACAAGATCACCAAAGCTCCACGCGATCCGATGAAACAGGTGCTTCGGTCCTACTTCCCGATGGAAGAAGAAAAGGACAACCGGGTTTACGGTGCGCTGGATGCGGCGCTGCGCGGCGACATGTTCAGCAACGTCGAGCCGCGGTGGATCGAATGGATGAAGCTGTTTCTCGCGATCATCCCCTTCCCGGAAATCTCCGCCGCCCGGTCGATGGCCATGGTGGCCCGCCTGGCTCCGGGTGAGGACCTGCGGACAGGGTTCACCATGCAGATGGTCGATGAATTCCGGCATTCCACAATTCAGATGAACCTGAAGAAGTGGTACATGGAAAACTACATCGATCCGGCCGGCTTCGACATCACCGAAGAGGCGTTCGGCAAATGCTATGCGACCACCATCGGCCGTCAGTTCGGCGAAGGCTTCATCACCGGCGACACGATGACCGCGGCCTGCATGTACCTCACCGTCGTGGCGGAAACGGCGTTTACCAACACGCTGTTTGTGGCGATGCCATCCGAGGCCGCGCGCAACGGCGACTATGCGCTGCCCACGGTGTTCCTGTCGGTTCAGTCGGACGAGAGCCGCCACATCGGGAACGGGCACTCGCTGCTGATGGCCGCGCTGAAGGAGCCGGAGAACCATCTCCTGCTGGAGCGGGATCTGCGCTATGCCTTCTGGCAGAACCATGCCATCGTCGATGCCGCCATCGGGACGTTCATCGAATACGGCACCACGAACCGCGACAAGGAAAAGGAATCCTATGCGGAGATGTGGCATCGCTGGATTTTCGAGGACTACTACCGGACCTATATGCTTCCGCTCGAAAAATATGGCGTCAAGATCCACCACGACGACGTTCAGGAAGCCTGGAAGCGGATCACGGAAAAGAACTATGTGCACAAGGTAGCACAGTTCTTTGCGGTGGGTTGGCCGGTCAACTTCTGGCGGATTGAGGCTCAAACCGACAAGGACTTCGAATGGTTCGAGCACAAGTACCCCGGCTGGTACGCGGAGTTTGGCGACTTCTGGAATTGGTATGGCAAACTGAGCGTGCCGGGCCAGAAGGTCATCACCTTCAACGAGGACGTGGGCTATGTCTATCCACATCGCTGCTGGTCCTGCCTGGTGCCCTGCCTGATCCGCGAAGACACTGTCGTGGATGAAATCGACGGCCAGCTGCATACCTTCGCGCATGAGCTGGATCGCTGGACGGCGGTCGAAGCCTTCGCGGATGAGTATCAGGGTCGTCCGACACCGGCCATGGGCAAGTTCTCCGGCAAGCGGGAATGGGAAACCCTCTACGACGGCTGGGACCTGGCGGATGCGATCGTCGATCTGAACTTCGTCCGGGACGATGGCAAAACGCTGGTGCCGCAACCGCACCTGCGCTTTGATGACAAGGACATGTGGACGCTCGATCACGTGCGCGGACACACCTTGGCCTCGCCGCTCAAGGCGTTGCGCGCCATGTCGGACAGCGAGCGCGAGGCCCATCTCGCGGAGTATCGTGCGGGCTTCACCATCAATCCCTGCAACTAAAACCACACCTGCCGAGGCCGTCCGCGGCCTCGGCACAGCAATACTGAACCGAGATCCCGCACCCGACGCCGGATCGCAGGAGACCGAAGATGAGTGAGACTTACAACGTCCGGCTGGAGCCCGTGGGTGTCGAGTTCGAAGTCGAAGAGGATGAGACGATCCTCGACGCGGCCTTCCGCCAGGGCATCGCGTTGCCGCACGGCTGCAAGGAAGGACAGTGCTCCGCCTGCAAATGTGTCCGGAACGACGGCGATACCGAGATGCTGAAATACTCAACGTTCGCACTGAGCGACTACGAAAAAGACTCCGGCCATATCCTGATGTGCCGGACCATTGCTTACAGTGATGTGGAAATTGATCTCCTGAATTACGACGAGGAGCTTTTGTCGAAATCCATCCCCGTGAAAAGCTTTGGCGGGCGTATTGTTGATTTCCAGAAACTCACCCATGACATCCGCGGCGTGGACATTGAAATCGACGGGCCGCTCAAATTCTGGGCGGGCCAATATGTCGACATCACGGTCACCACAGAAGCGGGGGAGGAGATTACACGCTCGTTCTCCATGGCAAATCCGCCGAGCGAAGCCCAAAAACTCTCCTTCATCATCAAAAAATACCCCGAAGGGAAATTCTCGGGCGAGCTCGACGCCGGCGGCATCAAAAAAGGCGCCTCCGTCTCGATCAGCGGACCCTTCGGAATGTGCTTCCGACGCGAAGACCGAGAAGGACCGGTAATTCTTGTGGGCGCCGGGTCGGGCATGTCGCCGGTCTGGTCCATCCTGCACGATCATCTGGCCAGCGGCGAAGACCGACCCGTGCTGTTCTTCTACGGTGCACGTACGCAGGATGATCTGTTCAAACTGGATGAGATCGCGGAACTGACCAAGACGCACCCACAGGTCACCTTCATCCCCGTGTTGAGCCATGCCGAGGAGGATGAAACTTGGCAGGGCGAGCGTGGCTTTGTGCATGAGTGCGTCGATCGTCACCTGAAAGAGCTCGACATCGACGGAGGCGGCGATGTCTACGCCTGCGGTCCTCCCCCGATGATCGACGCGCTCAACCCGGTTCTCTTCATGAATGGTTTTGAAACCGATCGGATCTTCTTCGACAAGTTTACGCCCACTTCCGGTTCATCGGCCCTGCACTGATCTCAGGGCTGATCGCTAGTCGCGTAAATTCAACTAACCAAGGGAGGCTACCATGGTAGCAACATCAAGTTCTGTCGGGTCGGGTGCTGCGGGTTCTGCGACATTTGTCGGGTCCACCAGCCGCAAATACAACTACTTTGAACCCAGAGGAAAACGCGCCACGCATTACGAAGACGTTACCGTCGACGTGCAGCCAGATCCGGAACGGTACTTGATCCAGGACTGGATTATCGACTTCGGCGGGGCCAAGGGGGGTGGCGCCTACCAGAAGGACTATACGGCGGCGAAAAGCGCCAACTGGCACGCGTTCCGGGCCCCGGATCAGGAGTGGGAACGCACGCACTACCAGCGCCAGTCCAAGATCTGCACGATGGTTCAGTCGGTTATCAGCAATGCCCGCAAGGCGGGCGCGCCCGCTGCCTTCGACAAGGTCTGGAATCGCATTCTGCAAGCGCACCTCGGCGCATGGAAACATGCGGAGTTCGGCCTGGGCACCTCGCTGATGCAGGCGCAGCGCTACGGCTACACGCAAATGATCAACAACGCGACGCTGACCAACTCATCCTACAAACTGCGCCTGTCGCAGGACATCACGCTCTATCTGGCCGAGATCGGCATGGACATCGAGGGGTGGGATGACGATCTGGGCAAGAAGACCTGGCTCGAAGATCCAATCTGGCAGCCGACCCGTGAAGCGGTAGAGAGCATCATGGGCTGCGAGGATTATCTGGAGCAGTACTTCGCCATCAACCTGATCTTCGAGCCGCTGGTGGGCGAGCTCTTTCGCTCCGGCTTCCTGATGCAAGCGGCCGCGGCCAACAACGACTTTATCACCCCGCCGGTGATCTCGGCCGCCGAGGCCGATTACGAACGGAATTTGGCCAATACCATCGACTTGATGTATCTGCTCGCCACCGATGAGCAGCATGGCGCGGACAATAAGGCGCTCATGCAGTCGTGGGTCAAAAAGCACGGCGATCTGGCCGACAAGGCCGCCGCCGCCTTGCAGCCGATCTGGTCGCAGCCGCATTCCAAACCGGTGTCATTCGAAGACGTCAAGGCGGTCTCGCACGAGCGCCTTGGCCAGATCTTGAATGAACTCGGCCTGAGCCGCTGATTGAAGGGAGTACCAGACATGTCAACCACAGCACGAGACGCAACCAAGCAGAACATCTTCAAGTCGATGAAGGACATCACCTTCGACCGGACGATTTCGCATCAGTGCGGCGTTACCATGAACGATTCCGTCGAGGCCCGTGCCATCGCCGAATTCATGGATGAAGACCCCAACGTCACCGTGACCCACAACCCCGCGACGATCCGTGTCGATGGCGTCGGGAAACTCGTCTTCAAGATGGACGAGATCAGCGAATATCTGGGCCGCGAGATGACCGCCGAGACCTTCGAAGTCAACACATCGACCCACTACGGGCGGATGGTGCGGGTAGACGATAACACCGTCGTCCTGCTCGGCAATATGGACGATGTGCTGGAGTACATCGAATAAGTCCGATCCTCGCGCAAACCCGGCCCCGCGCCGGGTTTGCAGCCCATACCCCAACAGTCACCAGTCGAAATATCCAGGGAGGAACACATGTTTGTCACCAAGGACGGCAAGGAAGTCTTCATCGTCGACGGCCACACCCATTTCTGGGACGGCAGCCCCGAGAACCAAAGCAATGTGCACGGCAAACAGTTCATCGAATGCTTTTATGCTTACCACACCAATCTCAGCCCGCCCGAGGAGCTGTGGGAGAAGCCGCGGTTCGAAAAATATTCCGAAGACGATATCTACCGCGACCTCTTCATCGACGGCCCGGATGATATTGCCATCATCCAGTCGACCTATCTTAAGGACTTCTACAAGAACGGCTTTTCCAGCATCGAGCGCAGCACGACGATGGCCGAACGCCACCCGGAGCGGTTCATCATCAACGGATCCTTCGATCCGCGCGATGGCGAGAAGGCGCTCGAAGACATTCACTACATGAAAGAGACCTTCGATATTCAGGGTGTGAAAATGTACACCGCCGAATGGAACGGCGACAGCAAGGGCTGGGCGCTGAATGATCCCGCCGCCTACAAGTGTTTCGAGCTTTGCGACAAGCTGGGCATCAGAAACATTCATGTGCACAAGGGCCCGACCATTATCCCGCTCAGCAAGGACGCCTTCGACGTCCACGACGTCGATTACGCCGCGACGGATTTCCAGAACCTCAACTGGATCATCGAGCACTGCGGTCTGCCCCGTCTGGATGATTTTTGCTGGATCGCGACGCAGGAAACCAATGTCTACGGCGGTCTCGCAGTGGCACTGCCCTTTATCCACTCCCGTCCGCGTTACTTCGCCGAGGTGATGGCCGAGCTTCTCTGGTGGGTCGGTGAAGACAAGCTCCTCTACGGCTCCGATTACGCGATCTGGACGCCCAAGTGGCTGGTCGAAAAATTCTGGGACTTTCAGATCCCCGAAGACATCTCGGCCGAGCGCGGCGGCGTGCAGCTGACCGATGAGGTCAAGGAGAAGATCCTCGGCCTCAATGCGGCCAAGCTTTATGATATCGACGTCGCGACCAAGAAAAAGCAGCTCAGCGCCGCGCCGGTGCAGATCGCGGCGGAGTGACGCCATGTTGGCAAAAATTCACAAAACCGAACTGGAAGCAGAGGTCTGGGACTGTCTGGACCGGGTGAACGATCCCGAACTCGACGAGCCCATCACAGATATGGGGTTCATCGAGCGCATCGAGGTGGATCAGGCCAGCGGTCAGGTGGAGGTCGACTTTCGGCTCCCCACCTACTGGTGCTCGCCGAATTTCGCGTTTCTCATGGGCTTCGACGTGCGCCTTGCCGTCAACCGGCTGCCCTGGGTCAAGGACACCCGGGTGACGCTGAACGACCACTGTTTTGCCGATCGTGTGAACGAGGGCGTCAACGGGTCGAGGAAATTCGCCGATGTTTTTGCCGAGTACTGCAATGGTGGCAACCTGGACAGACTGCGCCTGACGTTTCAGGAGAAAGCCTTCATCCGCCGTCAGGAAACCGTGCTTCTTGGGCTTGAGGCGCGGGGGTTCACCGGTGACGACATCGTTGGAATGACGCTGGAAACCCTCGATCGTGTCGCATTCCAAGGCCAGGAAGAAGCCCGGCAAAAGCCGCGCTACCGCGAGATCCTTCTGGCGCGCGGTCTGGCGGCCCAACCGGGTGACCTGGCGTTTGTGACATGGGAGGGCGCGCCTCTCACCAAGCACGGTCTGCGTGATTACTTGGCGCGGCTGCGCGGGGTACGGATCAACATGGAGTTCAACGGCGCCCTCTGCCGCGGGTTGCAATCGACGAGGTACAAGGAAGTCGAGATCGGCGCGGACGGCCCCACACTGGTTGATTTCATCCACAACCGGGTGCCACCGCGCGATCCAACCCAGACAGAGCCTCGGGCGACACCCTGAGCCGGTGCGACACAGCCGCATCACTTAACACCACAAAATGACCAGAGGATTGTGCTCTGGCAGGGAGATAAAAATGGCCAAATTACTGACACATAACGGCACTGCCCGCGCGGCACTCGCACGCGGCGTCGACAAACTGGCGGCGGCGGTGGAGCCGACCCTGGGACCCAAAGGGCTCAATGCCATGATCGACCGGCCTGTCGGCACGCCGCTGATCACCCGGGACGGTGTGACCATCGCGTCGGAAATCGAACTGCCGGACCGGTTCGAGAACATGGGTGCTCAGGTCGTGCGCGAAGTCTCGATGCAAACCAATGAGGTGGCCGGAGACGGGACCACCACCGCAATCGTGCTTGCCAATGCACTTATTCAAGAGGGGGTGAAGATCACCGAGCAAGGGGTCAAGCCTGTCGATCTGTGCAAGGGGATCGATCTGGCCGTGGAACGGATCATCGCCGGTCTGGATGACTCCTCACGGTCCTGCGATGACCACCCCGAGTATCTGAACGCCGTTGCAAGTGTATCGGCCACCGACCCGGAACTGGGCTCGCTGGTGGCCGAGGCCTACAGCCGTGTGGGCAAGGACGGGGTGATCACCGCTGATTTTTCCGTGACGGTCGACACCACGCTCGAGGTGGTCGAAGGCATGTCTTTCGATCGCGGCTACATCTCGCATCACATGGTGACCGATCAGGACAACATGGAAGCGGTTCTGAACAACCCGCTGATCCTGTTGACCGATCAGAAAATCCCCAACCCAGAGATCTTGAAGAACGCCCGCAACATTGCCGATGACCAGAACCGCCCCTTGTTGATCGTTGCGGAAGAGATTGCGCCAGAAGTCGTGATCTCGCTGATGGATGCCGGCGGTGCGGGCAAGTATCTGATCGTCCATCCGCCTGAGTATGGGCACTGGCGCGCAGCGATGATGGATGATCTGGCGATCCTGACCAATGGTGAGGTTCTGGCCCGCGATCTCGGCAAGAAGATCGAGAACGTGACGCTGGCCCAGCTGGGCGGCGCCCAGCAGGTCAGGGTCAGCTCGTCGTTCACCAGCATCATTCGCGGCGAAGGCAACCCCGATGCGATCCGGGCGCGGCGCGATCAGGTGCAGCGGCAGCATGATGTGGCGCCGCCCAACATCGAGCAGGACAAGCTGCGCGAGCGGGTCTCGAAGCTCTCCGGCGGCACGGCTGTGATCTACGCGGGCGGTTTCACTCCGGTGGAGCAGAAACGCAAGATACAGTTGATCGAAGACTCGCTCAGCGCGGTCAAGGCGGCCTCCGAGGATGGTGTGGTTGCGGGTGGTGGCACCGCGCTGGCGCAGATCGGCAGCACGCTGGAGGACCTTGTCTCGGGCAATGAAAGCGATGTGTGTAAAGGGGTCGAACTGGTCCGGTCGGTCCTGACACGCCCCGTCGAGCGGATTGCCAGCAACGCCGGCGCCGACCCCAAGGCTGTGGTCGCATCTGTCGCTGACGGGCATGCGGGGCATGGCTATGACGCCGCCAGCGGCGAGTTCGTCGACATGTTCGAGACCGGAATCATCGATCCCGTCAGGGTCACAGCCAGCGCGCTGGTGAACGCGGCCTCCGTCGCGACGCTGATCCTGACCACCGAGACACTTGTGGGGGATCTCGAAGAGGGGGAGGCCGACCCGACAGAAGGGCCAGCTTTGGGAGGGGGAGCTGAACTGCTCGGTCGCCCCTGACTTGAAGACGCGCGCAGCAGAATCGCTGTGCCCTTGTCCAGCGCAAAGAGAAGGAACAGGACATGAAAGCTGCCAGGCTATACGATTACGACCCCGAGATGAACGTGCAGCTCAAGATCGAGGAGGTGCCGGCGCCAACCATCAATGGGCCGGATGAAGTCATCGTCAAAGTGGGGGCGGCGGGGCTCTGCCGTACCGATCTGCACATCATCGAAGGGGTCTGGAAAGAGGTCATGGATGCCGATGGTGCGCTTCTGCCTTACGTGATGGGGCATGAAAACGCCGGCTGGGTCGAAGACGTCGGATCCAATGTGACCTCGGTCAAACCGGGTGATGCAGTGATCTGTCACCCGCACCGCAGCTGCGGGATCTGCCTCAACTGCCGCTATGGGCATGACATGTACTGCGACCACGGGCTCTTTCCGGGGCTGGGGTTGGATGGCGGCTTTGCGGAGTACTTCATCACCAACGAAAGCTCGGTCATCAAGCTGAACACCAATATCACCCCGCTTGAGGTGGCCCCCATGGCGGACGCCGGGATTACCGCTTACCGTGCCGCAAAAAAAGCCGCAGGGCTGGTGCATCCCGGATCCTATGTGACGGTGCTTGGCGTTGGCGGACTGGGGCACATCGCGATCCAATGCCTCAAGAACCTCTGTGGTGCCCGTGTGATTGCCATTGATCGCGAGCCCGGCGCACAAGCTCTGGCAAAGGACCTGGGTGCAGATCTTGTTCTGGACGGCGGGTCCGATCTGATCGAGCAGGTCAAGGAAGCCACCGGCGGCGGCAGCGACGTCGTGATCGACTTCGTAGGCGAGTTGGGCGTGGAAAACATCTGTTGGAAACTGCTGCGGCAGGGTGGCGAGTTGATCGTCGTCGGCTACGGCGGCACGATCGAGGTGCCGACGCTTGAACTGGTGATCAACGAGATCAAGATCGGTGGTAGTCTGGTCGGAGACTACACCGAACTTGTGGAATTGATGGAGCTCAACGCAGACGGTTTGGTCAAAATGCACTACACCGAATATACGCTCGATGACATCAACACCAGCATCGACGACTTCAAGAACCGCCGCTTCACTGGTCGGGGTGTGATCGTTCCCTAGCGCGGCTTGGTGAGCCACTGCGCCAATTTGAGCGATGCGGTGTCAGCAAAGACTGATCAAGTGTTGCGTCGCCGTCTACTTGCCCCGGTCCAACCCGTAGTGCTTGATTTTCCGATACAAGGTCGGGCGCGAGATACCCAATGACGCGGCAACTCTGGTCAGATTGCCATTGTACATCTTGATGGCGCGCTGGATGGCGTGAGATTCGATCTGATCTAGGTCCATCTTGTCCGCGCTCAGATAGCTCTTGGATCCGGTTGCCAGAAAACTGGTGTCAGGCTCGGTGATGTCTTCCGGAAGGTCCGACAGCTTCACGACCGCGTCGGTGTGCAAAAGACAGATCCTCTCAATGACATTCCGCAATTCGCGCACATTCCCTGGCCAGTTGTAGTCGCGCAGCGCGGTCAAAGCTTCTTGCTCGAACACAAGCGGGGCGCGGTCAAAATTTTGCGACAGCTTCTGGTTGAAGTGACTGATCAGGAGATCGATGTCCCGACCGCGTTCGCGCAAGGGCGGGACATTAATGATGATGGTGCCGATACGGTAGAACAGATCCCGACGAAAGCGCCCCTCTTCAATGTCTTTTCGCAAGTCGCGGTTGGTGATGGCAATAAGCTGAACATCGATCGCACGGCGTTTGCTGCAGCCCACACGGTAGACCGCACGCTGTTCGAGCGTGCGCAGCAGATAGGTCTGCAGTTCAAGCGGCATATCGCCGATTTCATCGAGACAAAGCACACCGCCGTCTGCCTGCTCAAATTTGCCCGGCTTGCCTTCTTTCAGCGCCCCTGTGAAGGCGCCAGCGACATGTCCAAACAGCTCTCCCCCGATCAATTCACCGGAAATCGCCGCACAGTTGACCGCCACATAAGGGGCGTCCCGCGGCGCGTGATAGCTGTGGATCAGCCGCGCAAAGAGCTCTTTGCCGACGCCGGTTTCGCCCTGCACGAGCACTGTCACATTGGCCTTCGCGGCGCGACGCGCAAACTCCAGGGTCTCCAGCATCTTCGGGCACTCGCCGATGATCTGTATCTCTTGCTCTTCGACACCGCGGCGGGGCGATATCTTGATGCCGCTTGGGTTGACTGGCATTTTGGCTGCCGATGTTTTTGACGGTAAAATCAAAGCGGCGCCCTGAATGCCCGCGCCGGATTTCAAGATATCGATGGCCTTGGTGGTCAATCCCGGCGGCAATGCTGCTGCGACCTCGCCATCAGACATTTCAGGATCGAGGCTCACCAATTGTCGTCCCAAAAGCAGATCATCGCCGCGGCTATCGCCAACGATTTCCGTGTTCTTGCTGTAAACTATGCGACCGGACTCATTCAGCAGCACAATGGCATCGTCCTTGTCCCGCGGGTTCGGCAGATCGATGAAAGCTTCCAGCAAAGAGGTGCGTTCGTCGCGTTGATGCTCAGCTAGCGCGATCTCGATCTCGCGGGCGGCCGCCACGACCAGCGCCACATTGTGTCGGCGGAAGATATCAGGTGGGCCGGACAGATCCACAACACCGATGACGGTCCTGTCGAGCGGGTCGAAAATGGGCACACCGGCACAGGTCCAGGCTTTGATCCCCTGGCAAAAGTGTTCCGAGGCGTGCACGTAAGTGGGCATGCCTGTCCGCAGCGCCGTGCCGATGCCATTGGTGCCGATCACGTCTTCGTCCCAAACGCCGCCAACCTCCAAGCCGATCTCGCGTCCTGTGTCCAGCGTTTTGGCATCTCCGGTTGCTTCGATGACTGTCCCGGTCTGATCAGTCAGCAGCAAGATCGCGCGGGATTCGCTCAGATGGGGCGCGAGACGCTGGAACGCAGATTTCGCTGCCCGACACAGGGCGCGATTTTTTCTTCGCAACTCGTGCACGCTGTTTTCGCCCATCTTCTGAGGGGTCGAACTGCACAGAGCATTTATGCCGGAATCGGTACAGCGGGCCCAGGATTCCAGAATCTCCGCCCGTACGGATTTCTCTATATCCGCCGTCGCTTTGCCGCGTTCGACAAAGCTCTCCCAAGCGCGCATGGTATCGCGTTGTCTGCTGTCACTGGCCAAGGGTGCCTGCGGTGACCTTCGGCGGTTTCTGGGACTGAAGTAGGTTGATCGCATCAAATCTCTTCCACAAGGTTTAGCCAATACATGGCGCGCCTGCTCAGGAGAAAGCAGCGAACGATCAGAGGTGTTTCACAACCCCAGTCGATCTTTCATAACGTCAGAAAACTTGTCCTCGATCTCACCGGTTTCGAGGATCACACCATCAAGATCTCGCAAACGGTCTTGGGTCTCATCATCCAAGGGGGAAAGAAAGCCATTCTTCTTGGTCGCAAGTGCAAAGTACTTCTGACTGTCCTTGCGGCGCATCTCTCCCAAGAACACAAGTTGCTTTCCCGAATTTGCGTCCATGATGACCACCCGTCCATTCAGGCTAATCTTGAAGACGGGCTCGGGGTCAACGGCTTTGCCGGTGCCCCCCAGTAGATGGATACTGAGACCCTGGGGCTTGGGAGCTTCTTTGGCTTTCGCCATCGCGGCGCGTGATCTTGAAAACCCGCCGTTGCTGATCTGGTCCGCAAGGCGGTGAATTGTTTGCCTGTTCTCACTTATGATGCGCTTGGCTGCAACATCTTCCCGACGCGGGCCTTCCTTCTTGGAAAAAATGTCCACCATTTGCCAGGCTCCCTCCCTTGTGGCACCGTCGCAACGCACGCTGGAATGAAGCTTGCCGCATTGTCGTGACGCCCAAGCCTCCTCCTCAAGAGCCTGAACATGCGGTGCATTATCTCGACCACAAACCTCCAACGTCGCAACCACTCACGTGCCAGATACACTACGCGGACGACCTGAAAAGATCAACAAAATAGGGCGAAGTTGAATTTTCGCGCGATGCAGGTGCATTGTGTGAGGACGGTTGTTGCAGCAGACCGAGGATTGAGAGCCACGTCTTGTTGCGTGTCATGATTGGCTTGTTTACCGCCGGCAGGGCAAAGGTCCCGGTCCCGTATCGGCACCGCTCACACAGCATGCCAAGGGCAGTTTCAAAAGTTGAACCCTTTCGTGTCTAAGGACAATGTCATCCATGATCCGGCCCTATTTGCATAAAGATACCAAAGTGATCGTTTCGATCTGGCGCCTTGCCAATCAGAAATCTCATCCCTTTCTCAATGACGCCTATCTGGAGACGATGCAAAAGGTCATCCGGAAGCGGTTCGTGGAACTTTCCGAGACACATCTTTATGAGCAAGATGGCATATCGATCGGGTTCATTTCGGCGATAGAGGATGACATTGCAGGACTTTATGTCCTGCCCCAATATCAGCGCCGCGGTGTGGGTCGAACGCTGTTGACCCATGTCTTGTCACAGCGCGACAGGGTTAAGCTGGACGTTTTTGCCCGCAACCGTGCGGGACACCGCTTTTATCAGAGGTATGGGTTTGTCGAAATCGCCCGGCGATTTGACGATGCTTCCGGCCATGAAATCATCCGTATGGGTTATCCACCATGAGGCAAAGCCGCAAAGCGGCATCTTGCCCGGTACGGGCTGACGACGTCAAGCTGACATGCTCCGGTTGGTCGCTCTGCCCATGAAAGGAAACCAGCCCGAAAATGAAACCGGTCCGAAGATATTGTCAGCGGAGGTCCGCCTGAGCGAGGCACTTCCATCTGACGGAGGTCTCTGTCAACAAATTGCTTTTCCATATTCGTTTTCCCGACCTGGCCAACGTTCCGGCTGGGCCTCTTCATCCCGCGCCTTCGGGTTGCCTGACTCTCTGTCTGATAACGACGCCGTGCAAAGTGATCGAGATTGACCTTCAAAAATGCCGCATGGTGAGCCTGAAAACCTCTCCGTCCCGAAGGACAGCAGATCCATGCTCCCTCTATTGCGCGGCGGCTCTGCTCCATCGCACATATAGACTGATCGATGAGATCACGTAAGAGTTCTAACTGGGGTAGACGGACGGGGTGTTCGGGTCAGCGTTTGATCCAATTCGGCCTTAGCTTGGCGGCGGGCATTGGTGATGCGCAGGCCAGTCTCGCTGACGTATCAGTCGTTTGGTCTGATCGCGAGGCAGGGTAGGCGCCGGAAGCACGCTGGCTGATCAAGACAGTTTTTTATGCGGTTTGAGACTGCAAGGGACCCGTCATGGAGGGATAAGTCCGCGGAGGCCTGTACCCGCTCATTATGCTTTAGCCGTCGCTGCTAAAAAGACGGTCAGGTCGCCGGATACTAGCCAAATTGTTAAGGCTGTCGGGCGCCCAATGGACGATGTCATCAAGCCGTCTGTGCGGCCAAGGCAATGTCGACCGACAGCGCACATCCCATGTGCTCTTGGACGAAGGTCTGCAATGTTTAGGATAGTTTTGAAAAGTCTGTTGATTGGTTGTTTTGACGCTGGTTCACTCGGATAGAGAGTGGAGGTGCAGCGATGA
>NZ_JALIEB010000035.1 GCF_025755255.1 Roseobacter sinensis
TCAACATGCGGCCACCGGTGCCAGAAACCCTATTAGAGAAACGGCTGATCAGTGGCCCAGCAACAGGGGGCTAGACACGCTCACAATAAAATCCTCTTTGCGAATATTGCCCCAACGGAGTTCATTTCGTTTAGCAAGCGAACTTGTACAAGGTACGGCAACGAGAACCCTATCCCTTTTGACCGGCAAGGTATCGTAATTCCCAGTCGGTTGGTCACCACATATCATGGCGACATCGACCTCGCGATGATTAAGCATCTTGAGTGCCGTCGGACAGTCCGCCTCAACAAAATCCAGATTGACGGCGGGATGTTCCTCGCGAAACCGTTTGACCACCTGTCGCGCCGCCCCGCCAGCGATCGATACAGCGATGGCAACCCTTAAAGCGCCAGTATCCGAGATCCCGGCGTGCTGAGCCGTAAGCACTGCCGCATCGAAGTTAGTTCTAATCTCATTGAACTGCTCAAATATTATGAGACCAGCGTTCGTCAGTTGCACCCCAGTAGATCGCCGATCAAAAAGAGACACGCCCAATGCATCTTCCAGTTTGCCAACTCTCCTTGATATCGTCGATTGTCTGACGTCGAGATTTTCGGCTGCCTGACGGAAACTTCCGAGTTGCCCAACAAGAAGTAAGGTCAAAAGATCTTGTATCTCGATCTTTGAGAGCTGCTTTGAGAATTCAGTCATACAGCACCTCGAAGATCGATTGCTTTACGCGCGGCTCCAACCTCTGATTTACGCCAGTAAACGCTTAACTTCTGCCTTCAGTCAAAACCGGTTTTTCAAACGTCCAAATCGTCTGAAAGCGATCTACCGATCGCAGAGACTTTGTCTGTAAACGGTAGGCGTCTGCCCAACCATTTGTCGAAACATACGCGCAAAAGCTTGCGGCGTCTCATAGCCTACCATCGGCGCGATATCTGTTATGGTGAAGTCAGTTGTATCGAGCAGCAGCTTTGCCTTCTCGATGCGCCGGGCGGTCTGGAATTTGTACGGCGCAAGGCCAGTCGACTTTTTGAAAGCACGGCAGAAGTGGAAGACCGACAGCCCAGCGATATCTGAAAGCTGCGTAAGTGTAATTTGGTCGGCCAAATGATCAGTGATAAAGTCTGTTACACGCTTCAGAATGAAGGGCGATAAGCCACCATTTGTCTGCTCGACCGGTCTTTGGGCCATGGTGTTCAGTGTCGAAACCATAGTCATAATGGCACCCTCGACGAACATCCGCCCGCGAGGGTTTCCAGCCCGCGCTTCTCGTACCATTTCATCAAAAATGTTGAATAAAAAAGGTTCGGTCAGATGTTGACAGTGAATGCGCCCAAAATCTCCGTCTCGCGGTACATTTTGACCATTTGTAAGGGTTTCAAGATAGTCAAAAGGAATTGCAATGAACTGAAGACGGTGAAAGCACTCGACATAAATGTCCGTTGCAGAGTTCGGGGGAACTAGGACACCGCCACGACACGCGAGGTTGGAACGAAATCGTCCGGCACCAAGATCAGCCGTCGCCATTCCATCACCGCCCACAATTCTCGTAATGTTTAATTCAGGCAAGGACGCCGCTGACCAGTCTCCTGGGCTTTGATCAGTTTCGACAATATTGATGCCATCAATGGCCGTCGGATAAACGCCAACAAGTGTTGATCCGTAGTTTTCCTTATAGAAGGAAGCAAAGTCAGAGTATTGTTTTTGCCAAATACGCGCCATAATTACACGAGCCTGTCACTCGTATCGCAGAAAATTGAAAATAGAGTCGACGCATTCAACCGCAAAGACTGATTGGTTGATGATGCATTATACCAACAGATAAAACAACGAGTTTCAAAGTCAGCTTCATACATCTCTAGGGCCCATTTTCTTCGCTACTACATTTTAGCTGCTTTACCTTCGTAGCCGCACTTCACATCGGTTTTTAGAGGCTTCACGCCTCCTTTTCAAACAGGATTGGCTGCCACGAACAGCAGACCGCGATTGTACAGCAAGATTGCAACCTTCGCAGCAATATCTGATCTTCAAAGGACATCAAAGCGTGCGATGCTTGGATGAATGTCATACTCGAACGGGCTCGAAGGTAAAACATGTACCAGCTTTTGGTAGTGCTCACACTCACGCTGACAGGGCCTGCGATGGCCTGCGGGCCTGACAGTGATTGCCCTCTCGGCAACCGCGTCTACCGGTTTGCAGCGGTCGAGGGGCAAGGTTCGGGCACCCTTATCTTCTTCCATGGCGTTGGCGGCAGCGCGGCAAGCACCTTGGAGAACGGTTCTCTGCGTGAATTCGCTGAACGAGAGAGGCTCACTCTTATCGCCGCAGAAGCTGCGTCAGATGACTGGAACATCCCAGGATCGCCTGCGACCCACCAGGCGGATACGAGTGACGAGCTTGCCTACTTTGACGCCTTGCTTGAAGAGGTCGGATCCGAAATCGATATCGATCAGACTCCCATATTCGTCTCTGGCTTCTCAGCGGGTGCGATGGTGGTCTGGAACCTGGCCTGTCATCGACCGGACAAAGTCGCGGGATTTATCCCCGTGTCAGGCACATTCTGGGACCCGCTGCCAGACCACTGTACCTCTCAGAACGTCAATCTCATCCATTATCACGGAATGCATGACGACGTCGTACCGATGCAGGGGCGTCAAGTGGGAGACAGTCACCAGGGAGATCTGGATGCTGCATTTGACCTTATAGCACAGCCCGGAAGCTTCGGCACAGACGCAACCGAAGAAAGATCAGGGCTTTCCTGTAGAGCTCGTAAGGGCGCATTCGAGCACCGCCTGGAATTGTGTGTGTTTGAGGGCGGGCATCGGTTTCAGGTCAGCTTTCTGGAAGACGCATTGCGGCAATTGCGAACCAATCTGGCAGACTAGAATTGGGCATCTGCAACATAAGGTGAACCGACACTCTGCCAGTTCTGAAGCAGCTTATAGATCGCTTCCGGTCCCACTAAGTGGCAGGTCGTTCCTGTCGGTCATCGACTAACGCCTTAACTACTTCAGCGCTGTCCGTATCTTGCTTGGCGTCGGTGCGATAGTCTCCAGCACCTCCGGCGCGTCGGCTGCCTCATGCACCATGCTCTCCTGTGCCTTCAAAAGAACTTCATCCTGTTCTTCCGATCGTTTCACAATATCGAACGCCTCGGCTTCGGACCGGCCCAATGCACGAAACGCCTGTTGCGCGATCAAGTGGGCGGAAGCCGCAGTTTCGCGCACGACAGCGTCTACATTCGCTTGTTTGAGACGAAGTGCATGGACGCGGTCCCATGCCCGTACCACCAGACGCGCTTGATCGAATTCCCTTTGGGCAAGTGCAACCACTTTATCGGTAACCATGTGTGCATCTGTACAAACAACGATCATTCGAGCATCAGCTGCGCCCGCTGCACGTAGTACATCGCGGCGTGTGCCATCCCCAAAATGCACTCTGCATCCGAATTTGCCCGCCTCGCGGATCCTGTCTGGATCGTTGTCCAGCAACGTTACCGAAATACCTTCGGCCAAAAGCGGCTGTGCAACCAACTGACCAACACGGCCAAATCCGACGATGAGAACCTGACCTTCGACGTCTCCGAAGTCCTCCTGAGGTTCCGTGTGAGGCGTTCCGCCGATGATCACGTTGCCGAACCTGTCGACGAGGGTGGAAATGGCCATCGACAAAGACACGATGGAAATCAGGATCGAAGCCGTTTGGATATCGATCAATTGGCCTGACGCGGCTGCTGCAAACAGGACAAAGCCGAACTCCCCGTGTTGCGAGAGCGTGAAGGCCAGACGCGCAGCATCCTCATGTTTCGACCTGAACAGACGTGAGACAAGGTAGATGGCGAGCCCCTTGAGACCTACGCAAACGGGAACGGCTATCAGGATCAGCACCCAGTTTTCACGCAGGGTTGCGAGATCAATCGTCAGCCCGACCGCGAGAAAGAAGAGCCCGAGAAACAATCCGCGAAACGGTTCGATATCCGCTTCCACTTCGTGGCGAAAGGCAGACTCCGCCAGCATGACACCTGCGATGAAGGCGCCCATCGCATAGGAAAGGCCGACCGCATCCATCAGCAATGCCGATGCGATGACAAGACCGAGCGCACTGGCTGTCATGATTTCAGGCAGTTCCGCACGTGCGAGGACACGAAACATCGGATCCAAAGCATACCGCCCCACAGCGATGAGAATACCGATAGCCAGCAGACCGAGACCCACGGCCTGAAGTCCCTGGCTCCATGTTGTTGCATCGCCCGTGGCCGACAAGAGCGTGACCAGCAGAAGCAGCGGAACAATAGCAAGATCCTCGAACAGCAGGATCGAAATCGCGGTGCCTCCGTATTCCGAGTTGCGCTCGCCTTTTTCATCAAGCGATTGCAGCACAAGGGCGGTGGACGACAATGCCAGCCCCAAGCCAATCACCATGCTGGCTCGCCAATCCAGGCCGAGAAAATATGGGGGAGCTGCCAGAAAAGCGCCGCAAACAAGCACCTGTACTGTGCCGCGCCCAAAGATAGTCGACCGCATTTCCCACAGCCGCGCCGGCCGAAACTCCAAGCCAATAATGAAAAGGAAAAGGACGATGCCGAACTCGGCGAAGTGCAAGAGCTCTTCGGGATGGTCTGACAGCCCAGATGTCAGCAAAAGCCCGGCAGCGATCCCAGCTGCAAGATAGCCGACAATGATCCCAACACCCAATCGCTTGGACATCGGCACAAAAAGGCAGGCAAGAATGATCAAGCAAAGCGCTTCTAGGAATTGGAGTTCCAAAGCGCTGAATCCGAAGTCTTCCACGCGCATCTAACTAGGACCGTTCAGCAAGCCGCGCAGCACCTTGATTTCATCGTCGACAATGCCGTGGCCCGCACCGGGGTAGATTTGCACGGATATCTCCGCACCCATCTTGGCGAACACCTCCTGGCTTGTGCGCACGCGCGCGAGAGGAATATGAGGATCGCGTTCATGGCAACCGATGAAGATCTTGGTGCCGCTGAACCGAGTGTCGTAGTCGAACTGCTTCGGACGATATCCGTAAAGCGCATCCTGAGCCGGACCCGGATCCTCTCCCGTCCCGACAAGCCCTCCGGACAATCCAGCCGCTGCATAGAGCCCTTTGCCATTGCGCGCGGTATATTCGAGTGCCAGACAGGCGCCTTGGCTGAAGCCCATGATCATTGTGCGTTCTGGGCCGATACCTTCAGATCCAAGCATATCCACCGCCCTGCCAATCAAACGCAGTCCAGATGACAGGCCCGGTTCATTCTCTGACAGCGGCGCGAGGAAACTCTGTGGCCACCAGGACCGGCCCGCCGCTTCTGGCGCGACGAAGGCGATGTCGGGCAAGCCCAAATGGCCGGCAAGGCCGAGCATATCCTCGGGGCTACCACCGCGACCGTGTAGCATGACAACCGCCAGACGCGCCCGACTCAGCGGGGCACCACCCGCTTGCACTAGCCGACCGTGGGCGTGAGGGTCCCGTATCATACTGTCTGCGCGGGCTGTTTGAGAGCGGGAAGGATTTGCTCAATACGATTCCGTATCGGCTCGTGCTGACGGGGGAGCATAAGGCTTTCGCCGAGCGCATCCATCGGCTCATCCGTTGCAAAACCGGGTGGATCCGTCGCAATTTCGAAGAGCACGCCGCCCGGAGATTGGAAATAGATCGCATGGAAGTATTGCCGGTCGATTTTCGGGGTCACATCAAACCCCTTGGTAAGAAGGCGCTCCCGCCATTCCATCTGTAGGTCGTCCGTTTCAGCACGAAACGCGATATGGTGAATGCTGCCAGCACCTTGCCGACCAATCGAGGGCGCGTCCGAGCGCAGCAGATCTATGGCCGCGCCTCGGGCCGTACCGGGCGCGGTGAAGCGTTGCCGGGTTTCACCCTCCTGTGTGGTTTCGGGACCGGACTCATAACCAAAAATATCAGTCAACAGCCGTGCAGTTGGCTCTGCATCATCGAGCCAGAGTGTCACCGAATGAAAGCCATCATCGACGGGCGTGTCCTCATCCAGTGGCGGGTGATCCGGGATGTCAGTCTCAACGAATTCGACCCGAAGCCCGTCTGGATCGATCAATGCGATCATCTGATCCCCGAAACGATCTGACGGATTATCAAAATCCACTGCCGCTTCGGCCAACATCATCATCCAGGCATCAAGCCCACCTCTGGGAACGCGGTACGCCACTGCGCTTGCCATGCCCGGGCCTGCCCGTCCCGGACCTGCATCCGCAAACGGAAAGAAGGTGAGGATGGATCCCGGCTCTGCCGCCGCGTTGCCGTAGTAGAGATGATAAGTATCCGGCGCATCGAAATTGACGGTCTTTTTCACCAATCTTTGCCGCAAGATACCCGCATAGAAGTCCAGGTTTTGCTGGGGCGGGCCGGAAATAGCGGTCACGTGGTGTAACCCCGGAATGGTGTGGGACATCATGAATTCCTTCCGTATCAAAGGTGAGATCAACTCTTTGGTCTCAGGGATATGACACGCCTCCCGTGGCGCGCTGCGGCGTGTCCTGTTTGTCCGGCAACGGAATGAAATCTTCCTCATCTCCGGGCACAGTATCGAACCGGCCACGGCGCCATTCATCCTTCGCCATTTCGATCCGATCCGGACGGGACGAGACGAAGTTCCACCAGATATATCGTGGCCCACCCATCGGCGCGCCGCCAAAGAGCATCATCCGCGCGTTGGAAATAGCCCGTACAGTGAGGGCATCTCCCGGCCTCAGGATCAAAAGCTGTCCCGGTTCGAACCTGTCGCCAGCAATCTCGATCGTTCCTGTCAACGTGTAGAGAGCGCGCTCTTCCGTCTCGGCATCAATTGGCAGCGCCGCGCCGACATCCAGATCGATATCCGCGTAGAGCGTTTCAGAGGATGCGCGCAGCGATGACGTCGCGCCGAAGGCCTGACCAGCGATGACGCGCACCCGTGCACCGTCTGCCTCGACAATGGGCAAATCCTCTTCGCCATGATGCACGAATGCAGGATCCGCTTCTTCCTGCTCTTCGGGAAGGGCCATCCAGGTCTGCAAACCGAAAAGCCTTTGGCCGGACGTCTTCTTTTCCGCGCTCGTACGTTCGGAATGTACGATCCCGCGGCCCGCACGCATCCAGTTGATCGCCCCCGGCCGGATCGTTTGTTCTGTCCCCAGCGAGTCGCGATGCAGGATCTCACCTTCGAGCAGGTAGGTAACAGTTGCCAGATTGATGTGGGGATGCGGGCGCACATCAATGCCCTGATCGGTCAGAAACTCGGCTGGCCCCATCTGGTCGAAAAAGATGAACGGACCGACCATTTGACGTTTGGTGGATGGCAACGCACGTCGCACCATCATTTCTCCAAGATCGACGGCCCGAGGGACAATAAGTGTTTCGACAGCGTTGACGGTCTCTGCGTCACCCAAGACGGGATCGGGGCATGGGCTCCAACTCATCTATGTCTCCTCTTTCATGACAAGGGCCGCGGGACCAAAGGTTGTCCAACTGGACATTCCAGAGACTTGTGCGGCCATCCCGCCGTTTCCGCAGCGGCTTCGTAAGTTGATTGCAAAAAGGCCATCAAATCCTTCTCGGGATCAGGGCTTGTTCTGATCGCCTCGTATGGGAGTAGAAACTCTCCCAGATTACTGTCGAAATATGCGGCCGCTGGAAGCACGGCGCGTTCGCTGAAGCCCTCTGGGACCGGATAGGCATAGGAATAAAACATGGCCTCTTCCGCGCCATTCCCACCGGGCCAAAACCCGGCGGAAGAAACTTCGTGGCTATAGGCCTCGCGCGTTACGGCATCGGGCAAACCTGGAAAGCCGCCCGGATGTAGAGGTGCGCTGCGCCCCGAAAATCGTGTGACCGCAAGGTCGAACGACCCCCAGAACAGATGCACGGGAGAGACTTTGCCCAGAAACCCGGTGCGGAAGCGCGAAAACACCGGCTCGATACGAACAAGTGCCGCATGAAACCTGCGAACCGCTTCGGCATCATAGGGACGCGTCGCAGTATCTTTTTGAAATGGCAGGGCATCGGGCAGTTCGTTGGGAGAACCGTCAATATCAAACTGGCCGCCAACTTGTGCAATCAGCTCTGCGGTCGCATTGTAAAAGGCAGCGACGCTCATGTCTTCCAAGGGGAACATCGCCCGCTGCCCATCCGAGGTTTCGGCAACGACAGATGCGTCGTGGAAGTCAAAAGACACCGTCACCATCAAGTCATTGTCTGGAACCGGCCCGGTGGTCAGCCCGCGAGGCGAGATGTACAAGGTCGCATGCCAGGAATGATTCAACCACGGTGCATGCGACAACCGATATTTGCCGACGATCTGTGTGCATAAATGTAAGAACGCGCAGGTTTTTTGCCAATCGGCATAGGGGATGCGCGGCCAGGGCAAGCCCACTCTCATATCATCCAATTTCTCTCTCCTTGCCTATGACGCGGTTCACACCTTCAATACCTGAAGGTCTACAATGGCTGGGCTCTCCGGTTAAGCGCAGGACTTGCTAAGTGGGGCCATTCTTGCCCACAAGACCGTCGGTTCGACGGATCGGCTAATCCACGCGCATGGAACGTCAAACCGCAAGAACGGCACCGGGATCGCAAGCATCGAACCGCGCGGGTATGTCGTGCTTGCTAAGTCTGCGAGCGACGCCGACCAACACTCACGGAAGGAACGATCGAATGACAACGCTTTATACAATGGCCGGAACCTGCGCCCTTGCACCCAATATCGCAGCCGCCTGGCTCGATGCTCCGATAGAAGTGCGCAACCTAGAGCGCGGCGATCATACAAAGCCGAATTTTCTGGCGATCAACCCACGTGCCCAAGTGCCAGCCGTACAATTCGATGATGGAGATACCTTGACGGAGGCGGCGGCAATTCTGACCTGGCTCCGCAACACCTATGGTGCGACCGATAACGCTCAATTGAAGCGCAAGGAAGCCGAGGCGCTGTCCTATATGACGAGTGAAGTGCACGCCGCATATGGCCCCCATTTCGCTCCCCAACGGTTTGCGGACAGCGACGACGCGCGGTCCGATATTCAAGCCAAGGCCTACGAAAAGCTGGCCTCCCATTATGAACGGCTGATGCAGACCTTGGAGGAAAATGGGGGTGATTGGTACTTGGGAGAACGTAGTCTTGCCGATCCCTATCTCTACGTTCTGACGCGTTGGATCGATCTTACACCTTTGTCGATTGATGATTATCCAGCGCTTAAGGCGTTTCGGGAGCGCTTGGAAAAGGACGAGGATGTTCTATCGGCGCTTGAGCGCCAGGACATGGAACCGCTCACCTAGCAAATCTTAAACAGCCACTGGCGGCAAATCGCCAACCCTTGAGCGTGACGACCTTTCCGCCGCCGTAAAACTGTTCGAAAACGAGTTCACTTCGCCAAGCGGTTTAGAACATCTTAGAGGAGCGCACACATGATCGATCGCCGACAATTCACCCTGGCTGCCACCGCTGCAATGCTGGGAACGCACAGGGTGAGCCGGACTGCACAGGCGCAACCATCTCTGCCGCCCAATTCCCCCCGCAGAGGACTTGACCCGCTCTTCGATCCGACCGCCTATCCGTCAGAATGGGGCGGGGACGAGCAGGTCGTGATGCTGGCCTATCCCGGCATGACGCTTCTTGATCTCGTCGGTCCTCAACACATGTTCGCAGCAATGCTCGGCGCAACCGTGCGTATTGCCGCCAAGACGCTCGATCCAATCCGCAGCGATCTGGGGATGACGATACAACCCGATGTCACCTTCGCCGACGCGCATCTTGAACCCGATGTGATCTTCACCCCAGGCAGTATTGCTGGCACCTTCGCAGCGATGGAAGATACTGAGACAGTCGACTTTCTTGCCGCGCGAGGCGAGCACGCACGCTACGTGACTTCTGTTTGCACAGGCGCGATGTTGTTGGGACAGGCCGGGCTGATCGACGGCTACCGCGTTTCCACACACTGGTTGGCAAAGCCTGCTATGGACGCCTTCGGCGCAACCGCAACGGATGAACGCGTCACTAAAGACCGCAACCGCCTGACAGGCGGTGGTGTGACAGCTGGTATCGATTTCGGCCTTACGATGGTCGAGGAGTTGCGGGGCACTGACTACGCCCAGAGCGTCCAATTGATGGCCGAATATGCGCCTGCACCACCGCTTGATGCAGGCACACCCGACACCGCCCCGCCTGCGGTGCGAGACCGCATGGCCGCCGCTTTTCCGGGCTTCGAGGAACACGCGAGGGCAGTCGCGTCCAACAGGCGACAGTAACCGTCTAGGATGAGCCGAGCCATCCTATCTCAAATCCGCCTGTGACGGGTGCCTCGAACCAAACAGGCACCCGGCCTATAAACTGGTCGGGATCAACCATCAAACCAGTGCTGCATCGGGTAATCGATCCGAGTGCAGACCGTTAGAACGCATCAGTGTTGGTCAGGTTTTCTGCAACACCTTGCCCATCTTTGAGATTTCACATCCGCATTTTTCGCAGGTCCAACCACCCCAAAGAAACTGCCTGCTGTTTTTCGGAACGCGTATGGGCGGCAGTGTCTGAGAGCAATTTGGACAGGTCACTTTTTTGAAATTGAACGACCATTTGTCAGGTTCCGTTATACTGACACCGATTTTTGAGCCGGCCTGCATAACCACTCCCATCTCGGTCAGCCCGACGAATATCATCTCTCGACTCTTATCCGTCGTTTCTGCACCCCTCTCGAAATTGCGTAGCGTTGCGACGCTTACATCAAGTAGGTGAGCCAATTCGTCAGCTGTCATTCCAAGCAACGCACGCGCAGCTTTGACGTGCTGTGGGGTCATGTTGGGATAGTGAAACTTAGCCATTAAGAACCTTTAAGTTATATAAATTATATAAACATGGTTCGTTGTGATGTCAAAAGTGCTCAAAGGTACAAGGGCCGACATGCTGGGAAGACGACGCACCTGTACGCCGCACCGCTATACACAGTTACATCGCACGTATGCGCATCAAACCGACATACTAGAGTAGTGCGAAAGCCATGACATAGTTCGCATCTCCGTCTCGCGTGGCCCGCCGGGTGGTAGGCGAACTGTCGGCGCTCATCTCGCATCGAGCCGTACTCACTCGCACAGCAGCGAACTATTTCGCGCGTGGTGGGGCACGTGAGATTCGAACTTTCGGCAGTACCGACCGACTTAGATGGCGATATCGCTCCAGCACGCCACGACAACCTGTGTGCCTACTCAAAATAGCCACGTAAGCACCGCGTAAGCACTGCTTTCCGATGAGTATATATTTCTAAGTGCTTGATTTTATGATATAAAATGGCGCACCCGAGAGGATTCGAACCTCTGGCCTCTGCCTTCGGAGGGCAGCGCTCTATCCAGCTGAGCTACGGGTGCATACCGTTCGCGAGATGCTTACGCCATGCATACGCGAGATTTCCGGCCTCTTGAAGAGCGAACCCGATATCCGCTCAAACCGTTGTTTAATCACTTCTTTCTTCCAGCACCTTTCGCCATCGCCAGACTTGACATCCGCCTTCGGAGGGCGGCGCTCTATCCAGCTGAGCTCCTTGACGGTTCTGCAGACTAATCTGTGTCAGGTGGGCGCAGTTCACGCGACAACACCCGACCAAACGCGAATTCAACCTGAACATACACTGCACACGTCGAACTCTAAGCCATTGATAAAGAATGATGATCTGCCCAATCCATCATAGGTGCGACGGATAAGCGCGGCTCGGGTGGCTGCGTTCAAGGGCATTAATCGTCTCCTCGAGGCCCTCAGCTTTTTAGAGGCGTCCCCGCTTCGCATCATACGCACAGGACATCCCATCTGCCACCCCGCCCCGCACAAAGACAGGGTCTCGGTGGCGTTTTCGTAATGCGCGATTCTCCATTTCCAAGAGGTAGCAGTGTACCAGTTCGGTTGGGGAGGCTCATGGCCGCCACACGTCTCACGGTCCCGAGCGCTTCTGAGGTGATGATTGCCGAATGGGGTACGACCGGAAAGAGCCTTGGCAACTTGCTCAACCAGTCGCGTGGCTTTCTTGACTACAGAATGATTTGGGCGGTAGCCGCCGGGTTTGTTCTCCCGTCGGTTTTGATTTACCAACCCGTCGTCACAATGGAGCGGCGCATTCTGTAATGTCTCGGGATGGCAACGGCGGAGTAACGTTTGGCTGAACCCAGAATACGGTCTGCGCGCAAGTGCAACGGATCACGACCGTAGACACTCCAAGGCCCTTTGTGGTGATTGACACCGGGCTTCAGTCTCCTCTCGAGACATAACATTCACCAGGCTTTCCACGCGTCGCCTCTTTGCCGATATTGGTCATGCGTTCATTGCATTTGCGAGCCCGGACATCGCAAGTTCAATGCTCGCGTGACGCGCTGCCGCATCATCGCAGCGCGGCGGATCGGTGTCACCGGGCCTGCGCATCGCCATCCAGACCATCATTTCAAGGACCGCACGCGAAGCTGCCGCAATGTCAAGATCACGTCGGACGTAACCTGCCTGTGCAAGGCGATCGATGCAGGATTCGAAGTCTTGCAAGAATTCTCTACGCCGACCTTTCGTGTAGAGCCGTTCCAGTATCACGTTCTCTTTGGAACACCTGTCGAGCAAGGCGATGAGTTGATGCTCACGCGACAGCATGTCGTAGGTCTCCGACAAGATGACTGACAGCACATCAGGACCCGGCGGTGCTTGGCGTGCTGCCTTGAGCGCCGGCCAGTTCAACCGTTCGTCAAGGGCACGCACCGCTGTTTTCTTCAAACGGGCCGCACGGAACTTTATTGGTTTTCGAGCATGAGGCAGATCGAACCGCGCGGCATGGAGAAGTGCGAGTTCTATCAACGCCTCCTTTTCCGCAACATAGACGTAAATCGTACCCGCCGCGACCTCGGCTGCGCGCGCCACATCGGCAACTTGGGTCAGACGGGGCCCGTTCGTCGACAACACATGGCGCGCTGCCGCTGCGATGGCCTCCAGCTTGGCCTGGCTTCGCGGGGGGCCTCGACGGCTTGAAGATTTCGCCTTTTTCTGCTTATCATGAATGAATGATTCGTTCATTGTTTAGGAGTGCCTGAAAGTGATCGTGATGTCTAGTCCTCCGCGCCGAAACGATGTCGATACGCTCCGCGCCCTGGTCGTCTTGTTGCTCGTGCCGTTTCACACCGCCCGCCTGTTCGATGCGGAGGTCTGGCACATGAAAGACTTGGAGGCCCCGTACTGGGCTGCGGATTTTCTGATCCGGTCCCTCAACATCGCACAGATGTCGCTTCTTTTTCTGCTTGCGGGAATGAGTGCCGCATGGGCACTGGAGCGCCGCAGTGGAACGGCATTCATACGGGAGCGTTTCGCGCGGCTGATCATACCGCTGCTGATCGGGATCTTTGTGTTGGTCGCACCGCAGGTTTTGCTGGAGCGGATCACACCCGAGGCACCGCTCCGGATGAGTCCGATCGATCACGAAGGAGGGCTTTCGACCTTCGTTGTCTCGTATTTTCGCTGCTGCTATCCCGAGGCCAATTTTTCTTGGCATCACCTGTGGTTTCTGCCTTATCTATTTGCCTACTGCCTGCCGCTCGCTCTTCTCGCCAAGGCAGCCCCTGCCCGGCCGCTTGCCAATTGGATGGTCGAGGATCCTCGGCGGCTTTTCCTGCCGGGTCTGGCCCTGATCGGCCTTGAAGCTGTCCTGCGACCATCTTTCCCAAGCACGCACAACCTTGTCTGGGATTGGGCCAACCATGCGCATTATGGCTTCCTGGTCCTTTTCGGGTTCTGGCTAGGCCGCAATCCGGAACTCGAGGCGGCGATCGGCTCCATCCGGCGAACGGCCTTGATCCTGGCGACGAGCCTGGTGGCAATATGGTTCGTGGCCTTGCCGGTCGAGGTGGGCGGCTTTGGTATGATTGCGTTACCGCATAGCATTCGCCACGTGATCCGATTTGCTGCGGAATGGTGCCTGCTGCTCTCCCTCCTAGCCTACGGAAGGTCCGTTCTTGGCCGCTCGGTACCGGTCTTGCGTGCCTTTGTCCCGATTGCGCTGCCTTTCTACCTCTTCCACCAGACGATCATCGTGTTGCTTGGTTGGCTCTGGCTGGACTGGAGCGGGGCGCCACTGATGAAGGCAACAACCATTGCAAGTCTTGCAACTGTCTTGAGTATCTTGCTGGCGTGGGCCGCGGCGCAGTTTTCAGTGACACGGGTCGCAACTGGTTTGCCGTTTCGCGACAGGCAACGCCGCGACGCTCGTACGACAGACGCCATCTGTCGGCGCTGGCTGGCCAGATGGTAGTGGAACATAACTACCGTCGAACTTGCAGCATCGGTTGGCCCGGGCTGTCAGCGGACCTTCAGGTCAGCACAGCTACTCGCGATCTCCTCGCCCCGTCTCCGATCTGATCGACCCAAAACTGCCGCTTGTTTGCATGCTAAGATGCCATGATCAGTCTCACGGTATTGGTCATGAAATGAAAGCAGCCTGGGCGGACGAGCGTACTGCTTGCTGACAACGCTTGCATGGCGGAGCTATCTTCTTTTGCTTCACATTCGGATCTCCGGCAGCCGCCCGGTGTCGCCGCAGGTCACTGCCAGTCGTCCGGGGCCAAGACAACCACGAAGGTGAGCGTCTTTCCGAGTTATTGTCGAACGAGTGGGCGTTGCCCCCTCTTGTATCGCTCCAAGCTGCACATCGATCCTTAAGATTTTAATTACCCCTTGTTGCTATGGCGGCCAAATCAACCAGCAGTACAAAGGACGCAACATGGCAATCGATGTCAGCAAAATGAGCCGGTCGGAGTTGGACAAACTGAGCGCGAAGATCGAAGAGCGTAGAAAGGAACTCGCACGCCACGACGCGCTGACGCAAATGACAGCAGTCGCAAAAAAGTACGGCGTCGACTTCGAAGAGGTCGCCCGTTTGCACAGCGCCAAGCTCCCCAAAACAACGAAGAAGGTCGCACGCAAAACAGCCCCAAAAGCGGTGGCCAAGACAACTCCCAAGCCGAAAACCAAAGCAAAATCCAAACCGGCCGAAAAACCAAAGAGTGTCGCAGTAAAGACAGCGGCGGCCAAGCCGGCTGCGAAACCAAAGGTGGTTTCGAAGGCGAAGTACAAGAATCCAGACAATCCAAAACAAACGTGGTCTGGCATGGGACGCAAACCCGCTTGGCTCATTGCTCATCTGGATGCCGGAAAGAAACTGGAAGGTTTGGCCGCCTAGCTGATCGGGCCGTTTCGACACAGTATAGCAAATGAAGCGCTCGCGCCGTCATAACTGGCGCGGGCTTTTTTGGCTCACTCAATTTCGCAAGTCACGTGAGAGAACGATATTGGCAGGGGAGTTCTTGCTGCGGCTGGTTTTGGGCCCAAGCGACGCTGCGGTATCCGAGCATCTCGAGTGGCAGTCAACGCCGAGACGGACCATGACATGTGGGAGTTCACTGGCTCGGAGGAAGGGGCCCGCAATGACACTCGCCTCGCCGTAGGTTACTATGACTTGGTTTCCGACTGGGTTTAGGGCAGACCGAACGCAACGTATCGGAACGCCAAGCTGGAGTGATCTTCGGGGTCGACGTGGGGGCCCTCTGGCCGCAGCGGGTTCGTGCGACCCTTCTCATTGGCTCCCCTTGTCCGCCACAAAAACAGCAACGGGCAAGTGCCATTCCCTCCGCTGCCGCGCCGATTGACTCACGGGCCTTTCGCTCCGCGTCAAAAATCGAAGGCAAGACCGGCTGACCTTACGCAGGCAGAGCTGTCGCGAAGTCGAATTGCGTTGAGCGATGCCACTGCTTGACCTTGAGGTTTCAAACTGACAGCCGTTCATCTCAATGGCGTGGCTTTTGCGGACCGCACTCCAACGAATTCTGAAGCAAACTGCTCAACTCCGGTCGCGCGCGCCAGCCCCTGTTTCCATTGGGTCGAGAAACGAGCTGAGGTCGACGCCTCGCGCCTGTGCGCTGACCTGAACCGCGTCGCGGAAGACGGGGCTGCGCTTTATCAGTCGCCGAAAGCTGGCTTCGTTCAGAACCAGCAGCGCTGTGGGGACAATGGCCTTGACGGTCAGGCGATGCCGTTTGCGGCTCAGGAGCGCCGCCTGTCCGAAGATTTCGCCTCGACCAAGACGCCAGCTTTGCCCGCCGAGCCGCAGCTCAACCGCACCTGAGGCTATAAAGAATACGCTTCTGGCCGTGTCCTCCTTCTGAATGATGGTTTCGCCCGCGTCGGCATAGCGGGTCTTGAGCGCCCGCGTCAGCTGCCTGAGGCTTTTTTGGTCCAGATCGCCGAACAAGGACAGCTTTTGCACGAGTTCCCTGCCCCGGATCGCAACATCGAGCTTGGGTCGGCGTTCCGCCTCAACGCGGGCTGCCGCGATGCCTTGCATCAAAACCGAATGAGGCTCGGGACTGATAAGACCGTCGTCGAGCATCGCATTGTATTCCCGCTCCTCCAACCTTAGCGCAGTGCGCCTAATAAAGCGCTTCTGCAGCTCTTCGACGTAGCCGGGGTATTGCAGTTTCAGACCTTCTAACGCGGTCTCGACGATCTCGATGCGCCGGTCCACGAGGTCGCGCAGAATGTCAGCAACACGGCGGCCGTGAATGCGGCGAATGCGCTGGTCGATGAAGTCGCAAATGTCGCGCAACACCAAACGCTGGGCCAGGAGGATCTCGAACCGATGGGCGGTCATCAAGGCGATGGGGCGCTGTGTGCCAAACCAATCATTGAGGATAGCTGCCGCACGGAACTGCCACCCAAACGTGACCGTGCGCTGTGCCGCCCGCATATAACCTGTGCGGCCGTCCAGTCGCGTGGCTTCGATCAGCCGGTCGATATCGACAAGTGCGTCTTCGGCCAGCCGCGTCGACAAGGACCGGTCGCGCATGTGTCCAAGGATGATATCTCGCTCCGCCCCGGCAACAGACAGCAGCCCCAAGGTGATGCGATCACGGTCTAGGATATCCTGCGCATGTTCTGCTCTCTGCACCGCATTTTCGAGCCGTGACCCAAACTGCACCGCCTCTGCACGGACGATCTCGGGGTTCAAATCGTAGTTTTCGTTGTTGCGAGCCAGGTCTTCCCGCACCGTCTGCAAGGCAACGGCCACAACCTGTTTCGAAAGAGCCTCATCCAGCGGGCTCAACCGATCAAGCCCCAGTCGCCTGATGATCGTTCGAAGCGTAGGGCCCTGAACCAGCAGCGTGAAGAGGGTGAACCCCGTCGCGAGAATGCCGACAATGCGCTGTACCTCTTCGGGCACACGCGCGCTTTCGGTCACAGCCAAAGCGAGTGCAAGCGTCACGGCCCCGCGTAGCCCGCCCCAGAGCATCGCGACCCGGTAAGGTCGCTCGATGACTGGCGACACGCGCAGAAACGACAGCAACGGCAGCAAGCCAAACAAGATCACGGCACGGGCAGCAAAGGCCGCCACAGTGACGACGCCCAGCAGCGCAAGATCGCCCAAGCGCAGATCGGACAGGAATCTCGGGATCAGAATCGCCGCGAGGATGAAGATCAGCGCGCCCGCCCAATAGGCCAGCACGTCCCAGGTCTCCTCCAGCCGAGACCAGGCTTGTGGCGTCAAGCGTCCTGGCGCGGCAAGATTTAGGGTCAGGCCGGCCGCCACCACGGCAATGACGCCAGATGCCCCCACGGTCTGCTCAGCTCCAATATAGGCCAGATAAGGCAAGGCAACCGAGATCGAGATCTGCGCCAGCTCATATCCCTCGAACATCGCCATGAGCCAAATGCCAAGACGCGCAATGAACCAGCCGGTGATTGCACCGCCAAGTAAAAGCAAGGGAAAGTCCTTCAGCGCGTCCTGAAGGGTTGGGTCCGGCACGCCGACCATCACAAAGCTCATGAATAGTCCAAACAGCGCCACTGCGGCGGCATCGTTCAGAAGGCTTTCGCCTTCGATGATCCGCGACAGCCGCTGGGGCGCTGCGATAGACCTGAAAATCCCTACCACGGCCGATGGGTCCGTCGTCGAGACAATCGCGCCCAGCAGAAGACAGGCGGCCAGAGGCAGTACGCTGACCGCACTCAATGCGTACCCAACTGCCAGCGTTGCAACCAGAACAGCCACCACCGCCATGACGAGGATCGGCACCCAATCGTCCAGCATGCGGCGAAGGTTCATGCCAAGTGTCGCCTGAAAGAGCAGGGTCGGCAAAAAGAGGTACAGGAAGACGTTTGACTTGATGGGAAAGCCAAGAATGGCCTCGGCCACCGGGTTCAGCGCGTCGGTCAGATCGGTCTGCAAGAAAAACAGCGCGCCGGCGCCGATCAATGAGCCAAGCACCGCCAGGATCACGCTGAACGGAAGCCTGACTTTCGCCGCCAAAGGTTCGGATAACCCGATCACAACGAACAGGGTGGCGACAACCGACGTGACCAAAACGATATCCATATGCTTGTCTAGCGCAGCGATAGTGTCCAAACCAGCAACCGAAACAGCGCATGTTGCAGTCCACCGATGGTTAGGTCGCGATGGTCCTTTTCACGCCACGAATGACGCGATTCTGGATTTCAGTTTCGCGACGCACGCCAAAGATCAAATGATGACATGAGGTCCCTCGTGTTGCCCTACCCAACTGCAAGATGCAGCCCAAACAAGTGCCATTTGTTTCGAGCGCAAAGCACCGGCTCTCAAAGAATACAAACCTAGGCCGGACTTAGCCTGGGTAATCGGGCTGACCGGATAGTTGGGTCAGGTTCTTGATAGGGTTGCAGGGTGTTTCTGCAATTTGAGGAGAAC
>NZ_JALIEB010000036.1 GCF_025755255.1 Roseobacter sinensis
AACATGGCTGATCCTCCCGCTCGCTAGGAGAATTGAATCAGCGACTTGCCAATCGATCAAGAAAGAGTTTTTCAACAAAATACGCCCGCCACCCTAGATGAAAAGCTCAAAAGCCGCTGAAATCGGGCCCGAAAAGCGATCTTTTGTTTTCAACCAGTTGGACAAAGTGTGTGCGAATAGAGGACACTTTGGTGGCTCCTGGGACAAAGTCCCTGCAACTCCACAAATAACAGCTTTTTCTGGTCGGGCTGAGAGGATTCGAACCTCCGACCCCCTGCTCCCGAAGCAGGTGCGCTACCAGGCTGCGCTACAGCCCGACCGGTCCCGCCGCAATAGCGCCATCCTGCGGGCTTGGCAAGCGGCCGTTGACCGGTCATTTCCCGCGTTTGTCGCGGCGCAGGAACGGTGAGACCCGCGGGGTCGTGCCGGTCTCGGGGCGCGAGCGTGTGCGCAAAACCGGCTGTTCGGACCCAGGCGCCTTGCTTTCGCGCAGAACGATGAAGAGGCCGCTGGCGATGATGATCGCCGAGCCAATGATGGTGTTGGTGTCCGGGGTCTCGTCGAAGAACAGCACGCCGTAGAAGGACGCCCAGAGGATCTGTGAATACTGCATCGGGGCGACGATGACCGCTTCGCCTGCGTTATAAGCGGCGATGAGGAAGCGGCCCGCGGTCCAGGCCAGTACTGCGATGATGGCCAGCTTGCCCAGATCCGTCAGCGGCAGCGGCACGTAGACCAGCGGCAGGAGTGCCGCCATGACAAAGAAATTCGCCATCATCGGGTAGAGCATGATCACCACGGAGCGCTCCTCACGCCCGATCTTGCGCACGATGATTGAGGCGAAGGAGCCGCAGATGGCCGAGACAAGGGCCGCGAGGTGGCCAAGCTCCAACTCGGCCTGGCCCGGGCGCAGCACGACGAGCACGCCGCTGAGACCGATGCCAACCGCGATCCAGCGGCGCAGCTTGACCCGTTCGCCCAGGATCGGGATCGCAAGGATGGTGATAAGCAACGGCGAGGCAAAGAGGATGGCATAGACCTGCGCCAGCGGGAGCACGGAAAAGGCGTAGAAGGCGCAGAAGCCAGTGATCACGGCGGCCACGGTGCGCCCCACCATCCACCAGGGGTGCACCGGGATCAGCGTGCCCGGCGTGGCATCGCGCAGAAGGTAGAGCATGGCGAGCGGGAAACTGAACAGCACGCTGAAAAACACGATCTGGATTGGAGAGTATCCACCGCCCAGGACCTTGATGATCACATCGTGGCTGGCAAAGAGGGCGAAGGCCACAAGCGCCATGAGCGCGGCTTTGAGATTCTGGTGCATTCAGCGCTCCGCCGGGGCTGGGGTCAGGCAACGGGACGGCGTGGGCCTCATGGTCCACCCGGTCCTGTTGCCGCACACTATTCCGAGGATGCGCGCGGATGACAACCGCCCGGCGCGCGTTCCGTGTCTGCCTTACAGGCTGGCGTCCAAGGCGCCCAGGATTGCATCGCCCATCTCGGCGGTACTGATCGGAGTGCCGCCTTCTGCGCCCATCAGATCAGCCGTGCGCGCGCCCTCGGCGAGCACGGTCTCGATGGCCGCTTCGAGTCGCGCGGCCTCATCGCCCTGGTCGAAGGAATAGCGCAGCGCCATGGCGAAACTGAGGATGCAGGCGATGGGGTTCGCCTTGCCCTGACCCGCAATATCAGGCGCCGAGCCGTGCACCGGCTCGTAGAGCGCGCGGGGCGGGCCTTTCTCGGTCGGTTTGCCCAAGCTGGCCGAGGGCAGCATCCCCAGAGAGCCCGTCAGCATCGCGGCGCAATCCGACAGGATGTCGCCAAAGAGGTTGTCCGTCAGGATCACGTCGAATTGCTTGGGCGCGCGGACCAGCTGCATCGCGCCGTTGTCAGCATACATGTGGCTGAGCTCGATATCCGGATAATCGGTATCGCGCACCTTCTGGACCACCTCGCGCCAGAGGATGCCGCTTTCCATCACGTTTGCCTTCTCCATCGAACAGACCTTGCCCGACCGGCGCCGCGCCAGCTCGAAGGCCGAGCGCGCGACCCGGTCGATCTCGCCTTCGGTGTAGCGCTGGGTGTTGATGCCCACGCGCTCGTTGCCCTCCTCGAAGATGCCGCGCGGCTCGCCGAAGTAGACGCCCGAAGTCAGCTCGCGGACGATCATGATGTCGAGCCCGGCCACTACGTCCTTTTTCAGCGAGGAGAAGTCCGCCAGCGCGTCGAAGCACTGCGCCGGGCGCAGGTTGGAGAAGAGGTCCATTTCCTTGCGCAGCCGCAACAGGCCCCGTTCGGGCTTTACGCTGAAGTCCAGATCGTCGTATTTCGGCCCGCCCACGGCTCCCAGCAGCACCGCGTCCACCTCCAGGGCGCGGGCCATCGTATCGTCGTGCAGCGGTGTGCCATGGGCGTCGTAGGCGGCTCCTCCCACGAGGTCTTCGCTGACGTCGAACGCCAGATCGCGCTTCTCGCCGAACCAGCCGATCACACGTTTGACCTGTTCCATGACCTCCGGGCCGATGCCGTCCCCGGCAAGGATGAGAAGGGAAGGGTTGGCCATCGAACGTCTCCTTTGAAATTTGTCACGCGCGGCGTAGCGCGCGGCCCTCGCAGGGTCAAGCTGGGTTCGGGGGCGTGGCGGGTGCAGCGTGATGCTGATAGGCTGTGCGAGAGCGGACCTGGAGAGTGGGCGTGGCGACAGACCGGCAGCGCAGCATCGTCATCGGCGTGGCCCTCGGGGCGCTGATCCTGCTGAGCCTGCCCTTCACGCTCTGGTCGCTGCGGGCGGGTCTGGCGCTGCCGCTCAGCCTGGACCTGTCCGAGAACCGGTTTTACGCACTCGGCGCCGATACGAGCAATCTGGCGATCTTCGCGCATATGGTGCTTGGCGCGCTCCTGATGGCTGTTGCGCCGCTGCAGGTCTGGCCCGGCCTGCGGGCGCGATTTGCCGGCTATCACCGCTGGGCGGGGCGGTTGGCGTGCACCGCGGCCGCGCTCACCGGGCTCGCGGGGCTTGGCTATATCGCCGCGCGCGGCACCATCGGCGGGGTCTGGATGGATCTCGGGTTCGCCCTCTACGGCGGGCTCATGGTGCTGTGTGCCGGCCAGGCGATCCACCATGCGCGGCAACGGGATTTCAGCGTGCATCGGCGGTGGGCGCTGCGGCTGCTGGTGCTGATCTTCGGCTCATGGCTCTACCGGGTGCACTATGGTCTGTGGTATCTTATGACCGGTGGCGCCGCATCGACACCCGCCTTCGACGGGGCTTTCGACCTGGTGCAGAATTTTGCTTTCTACTTGCCCTACTTGCTTGTGCTGGAGCTTTGGCTCCGCCGAAATCCGCGCCCGGCCTAGCGCGCGATGTCGACCCAGACGAGGCGGTGACGGCTGGCCGCGATCACTGTCTGGCCCAGCGGATCCTCCGGGATGGGCCAGAGCACGCCGGTGTCCAGCACCTGCCAGTCCGCCGACGGCAGCACGTAGTCCACGCGCAGATTTCCGGGCACCGGATCGGTCCAGTCCACCGTGTCGAAGGGATCCCCTGTCGCATGTTCGCTGCCCGCACTGCGCGGCAGGGGGTCCTGAAGGCGTGGATCGTCGAGCAGGGCGCTTATGGCCGATTTGATGCCTTCGCCGTCGCGGCGGTCCTGGTTGATGTCGCCCAGGAGCACGAAGCTGTGAGTATCGGCCTCGCCGAAATGGCCGGCGAGATAGTGCTGCCAGAACACCGTTTCGTCGTGGTTGCGCTTGCCGTTCCGATCCTCCGGCCCATCAAAAACCGGCGGACTGCCCTGAAAGGCGAGGATGTCGACCGTCCCAAGCGCCGGAACCTCGATCGGAACCACCCAGTGATTGGTGGTTGAGAGGCGCTGCGCGGCCTGCGCCTCCGCGGATGGAAACGGGCCGTCGGCTGTCTCGGGAAGCAAAGCACCTGGCAGATCGCGCCACAGCAGATCGGTGAAGTCCTTCACCGCGCCCACGTCGATCGGGTAGCGCGACAGGATCGCCATGCCGCCTTGACCGGAGAAGCGCCCATAGCTCTGCGCGTCCCGCGGCTCACCCAGCTTGCCGTTGCCATCCATGTCTAGCCCGGTGGGCATGCCGGTGTTGGGCCGCGCCGAAAAACTATAGGTGTAATCGAGCCCTTCCTTTTCCAGCGCCGCCATATAGGCGGCGAGGGCGGCGCCGGTGAGATCGTAGTCGAAACCCTGCAAGAGCAGCACATCAGGTGCTGCGGCGGCAATCACCGCAAGGGTTGCACGCACCTGCGGGTCCTCGCCACGAGAGATATCGCGCAGCAGCAGACCGGGACCCTTGCGCGACAGCTCGGTGTTGAAGGTCGCAACCCGCAGGCTCTCGGCGCCGACCGCACTGCCACCGAAGGCAGCCGCGAGGCTCGCGAGCATCAATTGACCGAATAATTGGCCCTTTCGGCGGTGTTGAGGTTCCGGCGCTGACAGTGCTCGCCCCTCGTGCCGGCGCTGCGGATCAGGGCGATATCGCGCATCGTCATGCTGGTGGAGAGAAGGGCCCATGCGGCAGTCGTCCAGGTCAGTGTCGGCGGGGTCTCATATGAGCCCGGGTTTACCAGATCGACCGCCGTCTTGACCACTGCCAGAACGACGAAGAAGACAGAAAGATCAACGTCGTGCTGCACCTCGCATCACGTCGTGACGCCGCCACTCACCGGGGCAGCGCAGCGTGAAAGGCGTCGTGTTCAGACCAACACCAACGCCTCTTGCGCCACCGCCGTTCGCAAAGACGTAAGCCAGATGAGACCCATCTGCCGTTGTAGTGAATATCCGGCTTGGATGCAGGTGCCTGACATGGCGCGCCGCCTGGCATCAGACACAGAGTGGCCCGCATATGCTCTATCGGCCAAAGCCGCTGTCCTCGTTCGGGCAGGCGGCTCGGCCGGATCGTCAGACCCAGGGGCGCGCTTGTGCCGCTGCAGCCTCGAAGCTGTCGATCGACGCGGCTTTCTCCATCGTCAGGCCGATGTCGTCGAGACCGTTCATCAGGCAATGCTTCTTGAAACTGTCGAGTTCGAAGTGGAACACCTCGCCGTCGGAGCTGGTCACCGTCTGCGCCTCCAGATCAACCATCATCCGCGCGTTCGAGCCCTTCTCGGCATCCTTCATCAGCACATCCACCTGCTCCTGCGGCAGCGCGATGGGCAGGATGCCGTTCTTGAAACAGTTGTTGTAGAAAATATCTGCGAAGGACGGCGCGATCACGCAGCGTATGCCGAAATCCTTGATCGCCCAGGGCGCGTGTTCGCGGCTCGAGCCGCAGCCGAAGTTATCTCCCGCAACAAGGATTTCGGCGTCGCGATACTGCGCCTTGTTCAGCACGAAATCGGGGATTTCCTTGCCGTCGTCGTCATAGCGCATTTCGTCGAAAAGGTTCACGCCGAGGCCGGAGCGCTTGATCGTCTTCAGGAATTGCTTGGGGATGATCATGTCGGTGTCGACGTTGATCAAGGGCATCGGTGCGGCGATGCCGGTGAGGGTGGTGAACTTGTCCATTCTGTTTCTCCTCGCCTGTCATAAGGCTGTCAGTGGGGCGCCCGTTTTGCGTCGGTATCACGTCGGCATGACGTCGGTGCGGGGCGCACGCGGCATTAACCGGCAGGTCGGGTGGGCTTTCAGGCCACCCATCCCGTTGTCACATCAGCTCCCGTACGTCGGTCAGTCTCCCGGTGATCGCCGCCGCCGCGGCCATGGCCGGCGACATCAGGTGCGTGCGCCCGCCGCGGCCCTGACGGCCCTCGAAATTGCGGTTCGAGGTCGCGGCACAGCGCTCGCCCGGTTGCAGCTGGTCTGGGTTCATCGCCAGACACATCGAACAGCCCGCGAGGCGCCACTCGAACCCGGCCTCCTTGAAGATATCCGCCAGACCTTCTTCTTCCGCCTGCGCGCGCACGAGGCCCGAGCCCGGCACAACCATGGCGCGCTTCACGCCGATCTTCTTGCCTTTCAGGATCGCCGCGGCCGCGCGCAGATCCTCGATCCGGCCGTTGGTACAGGAGCCGATGAAGACAGTGTCGATCTCGACCTCCTTGAGCGGGGTGCCCGGGGTCAGGCCCATGTAATCGAGCGAGCGTTCGGCCGCGCCGACCTTGCCGCCCTCGAAATCCGTCGGGGCCGGCACGGTGGCGGTGATCGGCAGCACGTCCTCGGGCGAGGTGCCCCAGGTGACGACCGGCGCGATGTCTTCGCCCTTGATCGTCACCACCTTGTCCCAGTCCGCGTCATCATCGGAGTAGAGCGTCTTCCACCATTCCATTGCCGCCTCCCACTGCGCGCCCTTGGGCGCGTGAGGGCGATCCTTGCAGTATTCGAAGGTCTTCTCATCGGGCGCGATGAGACCGGCGCGCGCGCCGCCTTCGATGGCCATGTTGCAGACGGTCATGCGGCCTTCCATGCTGAGGTCCCGGATCGCCTCACCGCAATACTCGATCACATAACCAGTGCCGCCTGCGGTGCCGGTGGCGCCGATGACTGACAGCGTGATGTCCTTGGCCGTCACACCGGGGCGCAGCTTGCCGGTGATCTCCACCTTCATGTTCTTGGATTTCTTCTGGATCAGCGTCTGCGTCGCCAGCACGTGTTCGACCTCGGAGGTGCCGATGCCGTGTGCGAGCGCGCCGAACGCGCCGTGGGTCGCGGTATGGCTGTCGCCGCAGACGACGGTCATGCCGGGAAGGGTCCAGCCCTGCTCGGGCCCGACGATATGCACGATGCCCTGACGGATGTCAGAGACCGGGTAGTAGTGAATGCCGAAATCCTTGGCGTTCTTGTCGAGCGCTGCGACCTGAATGGCGCTGTCCTCGGTCATGTTCGCCGGATCCTCGCGGCCCGCTGTCGTCGGAACGTTGTGATCCGGCACGGCAATCGTCTTTTCCGGTGCGCGCACCTTGCGACCCGCCATGCGCAGGCCCTCAAAGGCCTGCGGGCTTGTCACCTCGTGCACGAGATGGCGGTCGATATAGAGCAAGCAGGTGCCGTCCTCGGCCTCATGGGCCACGTGGGCATCCCAGATTTTGTCATAGAGCGTCTTGGGGGACATCGGTCCTCTCCCATAGTGTGAATGAAATGGATAGGGGGCAGGGGGCTGCGCTTATAGTCGCGCCAGCACGGTATGGGTCGCCCCGAAGAAGCGTTCGCGCAGGCGCGCACGGTCGTCCATATCCACAATGCGTCTCATCCCAAACCAGATACCGCGATGAAGCGCTTGCCGCAAGGGTTGGCGGCTTGTGACGGCCCAGCGACTGTGCCAGTTTTCAACCAAAAGGGAGCGCAGATGGAAACCGACGAAGAGCCTTTTGCCGCCGCGTTGATGTCGGTCGACGAAATCTGGTTCCTGTTCACCAGTTTCCTGCAGAGCATCCTCACCCCGGGCTGGCGGCAGAATCAGGTGCTGATCGTCCTGGGGCTCGCGGTTCTGTGCTACGTCCTGCATATCCTGTCAGGGCGGGTTATCGAGAAGCAGGTGCGCGCGCGCGAGGGCTGGTCCAAGTGGCAGCTGCGCATGATCGTGCAGATCAAGCGGCGCATGGGGCTGATCTGGTTCGCGGTGCTGGCGGGCGGGCTCTATCTGGTCATGCAGCAGATCACCTGGCCGTCGCGGTCCTACTTTATCGGGCTGGCGGCGACCCTGGCGATTGTCTGGACCGGCATTGCGTACGCGGCGCGGCTGGTGCGCAACCGCTTCCTGCGGCGGCTGGTGACCTGGGGGCTGTGGATCTACGCCACGCTCTATCTGGTGGGCGTCTCCGACGAGGTGGCGGCCTTTCTCGATGACATCGCGCTTGACGTCGGGGATTTCCGTCTCTCGATCCTGACCTTGATCTCGGCCGCTGTTGTCATCGGCGTGCTCTTCACCGTAGCGCGGCTGGTCAGTTCCACGACGGCCAGCAGCATCCGCCGCAACGAGGATATCAGCCCGTCGATGCAGGTGCTGGCGGTGAAGGGGGTGCAGATCTTCCTCTACGGCTTTGCCTTCTTCATGGGGGTCAAGGCCGTGGGGATCGACCTCACCGGCCTTGCGGTCCTGTCAGGGGCCATCGGTGTGGGTCTGGGTTTCGGCTTGCAGAAGGTGGTCTCGAACCTCGTCTCGGGCGTCATCATCCTTCTGGACAAATCGATCAAGCCCGGCGATGTGATCAGCCTCGGCGAGACCTTCGGCTGGATCAATGCGCTGGGTGCGCGCTACGTCAGCGTCGTCACGCGGGATGGGCGCGAGTATCTGATCCCCAATGAGGATTTGATCACCGGGCAGGTGGTGAACTGGTCTCATTCCAACGATTTCGTGCGGCTCGATATCTACTTCGGTACCTCCTACGGCTGTGATCCGCATGAGGTGCGGCGCCTTGCGATCGAGGCGGCGAGCGGTGTGGACCGGGTGCTGGAACACCCCAAGCTGCCGGTCTGTCACATCGTGGGCTTCGGCGACAGCTCGGTCGACTACATCCTGCGGTTCTGGATCCGTGACCCCACCGGCGGGCTCACGAACATCCGCGGCAATGTCTACCTGGCGCTCTGGGACAGCTTCAAGGCGCACAACATCTCGATCCCCTTCCCGCAGCGCGAGGTCCGTTTGCTGGACAATGAGGCACCTGCGGCGCTCGATGAGGCAAGTTCACCTTAACGACAGCCTGTCATTGAAATGTCGCACCTCAGTTGTTACCCTTTCAGGTATCCCAGCGCCGGGGCCCTGACGGCGCGACATAAGGAGGACAATGTCCTGTCTATCCATACGGACGCAGCGGATGCTGCTCAAAATGGGTCCGCGGTTATGGTGACCGCGACCGACATGGCCACAAGCGAAGCGCTATTGGCAACCATTCTCTCTTCCCTCACCGACGACAAGGCCGAAGACATCGTGCAGATCGACCTGCGCGGCAAGACCGAGATCGGCGACTATATGGTGATCTGCTCCGGGCGGTCGACCCGTCAGGTCTCCTCCATTTCGGAAAAGCTTGCACAGACCGTCAAGGACGACTTCGGGCTGACCGCCAAGGTCGAGGGCAAGGAAACGGGAGACTGGGTGCTGATCGACACCGGCGACGTGATCGTACATGTGTTCCGCCCGGAAGTGCGCGAGTTCTATCAGCTCGAGAAGATGTGGCAACCGATGAGCGGCTCGGAGAGCGCGGCCAACTGACCTTGCGGGGTCCGCGCCAAGATCATGCGTGTGCATATTGTTGCGGTGGGGCGGCTGCGCTCCGGGCCGCAAAAGGACTTGATCGACGATTACTTCAAGCGGTTCGACCGCACGGGCCGTGCGCTTGGCCTGGGGCCGTTGCGTGTCATCGAGGTGGATGATCGCAAAGGCGGCGGCATGGCGGGCGAGGCCGAGCGGATCCGCCGCGTGCTTCCTGCGGGCTCCACCGTCGTGGCACTGGATGAGCGCGGACGGATCGAGAGTTCGCCTGCGTTTGCGCAGCGCCTGGCAGGCTGGCGCGATGGGGGCCGCAGCGATCTGGCGCTGGTGATCGGAGGTGCCGACGGGATTGACCCGACGCTGCGAGAGGAGGCGGAGTTCACACTGTCCTTCGGCAAGATGGTCTGGCCGCACATGCTGGTCCGCGTGATGCTGGCCGAACAGCTCTACCGCGCAGCCTCGATCCTGGCGGGCGCTCCCTATCATCGCATCTGAATATTGCGCGATTTGGCTTGAAAGTCGGATGGGATGAAAATGGCAGCTTCGAGCCCTTTTGACTGATGCTGCGGTTTGCACGAATGGCCGATTTTCTGGGTTCAGGCATATCCAAGGTCGATCAGCAAGGCCTCGGCGCCAACGATAGCGTTTTGCAGGGCAACTGTTCTGGGTCTGTCGGCCCAGTGACGCATAACGACACCCTTGTAGCTGATTGTGCGAGCGACCGAGGCGCCGATTAGGCCAATCCCTGTTCCTGCTGCGACGAGTGCAAGCTGAGTGTGGCTGCGTGCTGCCTCTGCCTCAATCTTCAGATCGCTATCCGGCGCAAGCACTGCTCTTATCTCTGCGTGCAGCACAGGTCCTTGTGACTCTGGGAACAGAACAAGGGGGTGGCCCGCTAAATCGGATGACCGAATGGTCTCATGCACGGTCAAGGGATGCCCCTCCTTTAGTGCGATGAGAAATCCGTCCTCACCGAGCGATGCGAGAGAAATCCCCCGAGCGACCTCAACAGGCGGATGCAGCAGGCCTAGATCCAATTCTGCGCGTGCCAGGGCTTCTGCCTGTGAGGCAGTGGGCGATTCAATCAGTTTCGGCGCGGGCCAGCCTTTCTGTGCGATGCGCGCCAGAAGGTCCGGCAGATGCGCGTCGAGCGCAGCGGACACGAAGCCGATCCGCAACGGCTTTGAGTGCATTCCCAGGCGCCTCACACGGGCCTCGGCCCGGTCGAGTGACGCGAGAATTGCTTCGGCCTCTTCCAACAATACCCGGCCTGCATCGGTAAGGGTTGTCCCTCTTTTCGAGCGCTTGAAGACCGCAAGCCCCAAACCGGCTTCCAGTTCTCTTATCGTTCGCGACAGGGGCGGTTGGCTCATGTTTAGGGCGGACGCACCGGCCCTCAGCCCACCAGCGCGGGCGACGGCGACGAATTGGCGAAGCAGGCGGTGATCAAGGGTATCTGATATGATCCAACTTAAGTATCACTTGTGATAAAACTGATATTATTTCGGTTTTGTTGCCAGCGATACAACTTCGGTATGAAAACCGGAACAAACAGTGCTTCAAACGCACGAGCTACACTTGTGGCCTGCGTTGCAGTCTTTGCCCTTGGGCAGTTCCAGAGAGCGTCCGGAAGTGTCTTTGGGCCCGTCCTGAGCGGGACTTTGGACATTCCCGCAACGGCTCTGGGGCTGTCGGTAGGGGCTATGTTCGCAGCAACCCTGGTATCCCAAGCTCCGGCCGGTATTGCGCTTGATCGCTTTGGACCACGGCGCGTCCTGCTTTGGGCGCTCGCGCTCGTGGCCATCGGGACCACGCTTTTCGCGATTGCTCCCGATTTGGAGAACGCCGCGTGGCTGGCCGTTCTCGCAGCGCGCGTCTTGATTGGCGCAGGTCTTGCCGCAACGGGCGCAAGCGTCCAGATGGCGCTCGCACAGAACCTGCCAGCCGGCGACTACGGATACGCCTCCGGCCTTCTTGTGACACTGGGCGGTATTGGAGGTCTCGTTGGGACCTGGCCGTTGGCATTGGCTTTAGAGCGCTTCTCATGGGGGTTGGTCTTTGGCGTCGGTGCTGGATTGGCTATTGCTGTAATGGTCATTGTTTCGATCTTGCTGCCGGCTAAGGGGCCTGCGTCGGCATCCGATGTCGACACAAAGATCAGTTTTCGCACGCTGCTACAGAACGAAAAGGTACGAGGCATTCTGTTCCTTGCGGCTGTCACCTATGCGCCAATCGTTACGATCACGGGTCTTTGGGGCGGACCCTACTTGCAAGACGCGCTTGGCCTGAGCCCGGAGGCGGCGGGCCAAGCCCTGATGGGTTTGTTCGCAACAACGATCGCCGCCGGTTTCATTTTTGGTCGCGTGGATCGCATCGGGCACGGGCGCAACAAAGTGATCCTGCTGACGGCGCTCGGATCAGCGACATGTCTTGCGGCACTCGCACTGTTTCCGAAAGCACCACTTTGGGCCGTGCTCTTGCTTCTGGCATGCTCAGTCTTTCTGCAGCAGTTCTACATTCCATTGGGGGTGCAATTGAGAGACGCCGTGCCTGCTTCGGTTTTCGGACGTGCAAACGCGCTGAAGCTGCTGGTTGCGACTGGTGCCATACCGGTTATGCAAACTGCATTCGGTTTCATCCTGGACCTCGCACGCACGAACGGGGCAACGGACGAAAGCGCCTACCGGATTGCGTTTGGCAGTATCGCATGCACGATTACATGCGCAGTTCTCGGCTACAGGCATTCGTACCGAAGGGGTGCGGGGTGGGACTTATCAACCTGATTGCATCCAAGAAAAGCTGATGTTGGCGCAAGTGCAACGAGTTGCTGCGTCGCCCGCTCAGCGGAATTTGCTTCGTGGCACGTGAACGTCTTATGAAAACCGCATCTTGACTGATGCAGCAAGCCGCATCCCGATCAGCTCTTGGACTGCGCTGCGATGGCTGTGATTTCGATCAAAGTCGCTTTATCGCCTAAGTCGGCACCGACACATGCCCTTTGTGGCCAATTCTCTTCGGGCCCAATCCAATCGCACCAGACCTCGTCCATGTCCGGTTTCATGGACATGTCGCTCAGAAACACTGTGACTTGCAACAGGGCCTGTTTTCCGCTGCCGACTTCAGATAGCTTGGTGTCCAGAAAGCTCAGGCTGTTTCGTGTTTGGGCCTGAACTCCGTCTGCGGCATCAGGGTCGTATGCGACCAAAAACGCCATACCGTTGTAAACGACCGCATCGCTGCGCCCCCGTGTGCTGCTTATGATGCGTTTGATGTTCACAGTTCTCGCCCGACCTGCCAGACCGTTCGATCACTTCATAGCAGACACCTGCATCAATTGACGAACGCAAGCTGCAGTCCGCTTTGCCGATATCCCCGTTCTACACAGCAAATTCCGTTTAGGATCCGACCCCGTCTCCCATGCGACTGCAGCGGTTGTCCGTTTTCATTCAGCATACGGGAAAGCAATCTACGATCTGGATGAGAGCCGGACAGCCACGGCATTTCGTGCTAGGCGCGATAAGCTGGCAAAGGTGCTCTGTCTTGTAGCTCGATTATCCTGCGCAGCATCGTTTCGGTCACGCAGTGGCGGACATCAACGGCTTCAGGTGCATCGTAGAGATTTGTAAGTTCGTCTGGATCCCTCTTCAGGTCATACAACTCGTTCCAGTCTTCTCCCTCCCGCAGCGACATCCGATGCGTCTCCGTCACGACCGTCCGGACCCGTTGGGGGCGGTCGAAGCCGGTCATGGTGCGCTGACTGTCTTCCTCGATGATGATGGCATTGGGCGGGGGTGTGCTGAGCAGGTCGCGACCCTGGATGCCGTTGAAGGGTTGAATGCCGGCACGGGCGAGGATGGTGGCGGAAATGTCGATGGACGAGCCGAGGCCCGGATCGACATTGCCTTGCACCGGAGCGGCGGGATCGTTCCAGATGAACGGCACCCGAATGATCCCCTGGTAGTGCAACAGCAGCTTCAGCATCAGGCCGTGGTCGCCCATATAGTCGCCGTGGTCCGACGTGAAGATGATCACCGTGTTGTCAGCCAGACCCAGCGTTTCCAGACGCGTCACGACCCGACCTATGGCGTCGTCGATCATGGTGATCATGCCGTAGGTCAAGGCGATGATCGCCCGCGCTTCGTCTTCGGTGACGGCAAACGGGTTCTGGTTGTCCCTGGGGTCGGTTCCGTTTTTCATCGCCTCCTTCATCGCTTTGATGGGTGGCAAATCGCCTCGGCCGAACGAGGCCGGCAATGTAATGTCGGCGGGATCGTACATGTCCCAATATCGCCCCGGTGGCGTGAAAGGGTGGTGTGGATCGGGGAACGACATCTGCAGGAAGAATGGTGCGTCCCGACCGGCCTGCTGCGTGAGCCAGGCTTCGGACCTGTCCGCGATCCAGGAGGTGGAGTACAGCTCTTCCGGAACAGCGGTGCGCCAGGCCTGAGGGGCGTCGATCCGGTTGTCCGGCAGTGCGTTCGCGGGACCGGTCAGCGTGTCGAAATCGGGGGTCTGCGCGCGGGCCCACAGAAGATAGTCGCCAGATGCCTGATCACCGTGATCTGCGACAACCTCGACATGATCGAACCCGTAGAAATCACCCTTCAGCCGGTCGGCCAACCGTGTGTGCCAGTTTGGGGCGACCTCAAGATCGTACTCGGAGGAGTGGCGGTTGTTCTTGTAGGCATCGCGCAAGTGTGCGGAGGGTGTGGTCAAGCCGTCCTGGGCTTCGAACCGGTTGGTTGCAGGCAGGCCGGTGAAGCTTTGCAGGTGGGACTTGCCGACCAATCCGGTGTTGTATCCGGCATCCCGCAGCAATTCGACGAAGGTGGTATGATCCTTCGACAGGGGAATGCCGTTATGGCGGGCCCCGTGGATCGAACACATGCGCCCGGTCATAATCGAGGCCCGGTTCGGCATGCAGATCGGATTGGCGACATAGAAGCGGTCCCACCGTGTGCCGCCTGCTGCGATGCGGTCGATATTGGGCGTTTGCAGCACCGGGTTGCCGTAGCAGCCCAGGTGATCGGCCCGATGTTGATCGGTGATGATGAACAGGAAGTTGGGTCTGTTGATCATTGGGCCCCCTCCGACGTCGTGGCCTTTGGCCGACCTGCATGGACATCAAATGCAATCAGCGCGAGTCCGACCCCAATGGCGGGCAGGTGAATCATCGGATCAATGGCCAGACAGGCGAACGCAGTCGCAAAGCGGACCACGATCTCGGGCACAGTCAGCTTGCGACGGTCAAAACCAGACAGGGCCGACGAGAACAGCCAGATACAGAAACACGTTCGCGCCATGATCCAGAGGAACGGCAGCAGGCTGAACTCCTCGATGATCAGGATTGTCGGGTAGAAAGCGAAGATGAAGGGAATGATGAATTTTGCCATGCCCAGCCGGAAGGACATGAAGGCCGTCATCAAGGGGTTGGCCTGGGCGATGGGGGCGGCGGCATAGGCGGCAATCGCCACTGGTGGGGTCAGCGATGAGGCCACACCGTAGTAGAAGACGAACATATGCGCGGTCAGCATCGAAACACCGAGTTCCTGAATCGCCGGCCCCATCACCAGTATGATGATCAGATAGGCTGGCAACGTAGGCATCCCCATCCCGAGGATGAGCGCTCCTGCCATGGCAACGAGAAGCGCCGAAAACAGGCTTTCACCGCGGATTGTTGCGATGACATTGGCCAGTTTGAGGCCGAGCCCGGTGCTGTCGAGTGCGCCCACAAGGATACCGATGGCCGCGATGGCAATCAGAAGTGTGGCACCGGATTCGGCGCCCTTCAGGAAAGACCGCCAGATGCGGGCCGGATCGCCGCGCACCTCCGGGTTGATGACCGAAAGGGCCAGAAGAACCACAACCGCGTAAAAGCCGGCGGCTGATGTCGAGAGCCCGGCCAGAAGTGACCCGATGACGACGAGGATCGGACCGATGAAGAGCACAGAGTTGATCAGGTCGGTCCGGGTAATCTGATCGTCGACGGTCATCTCCTGCACATCGATGCCTTGGCGGCGCGCTTCGACTGTCACGGCTGAGAACAGGCTGAAGTAGTAGAACAGTGCCGGGAACAGGGCCGCCACGATGATGTTTAGGTACCCCACGCCGGTCAAGTCGGCCATCACCAGAGCCGCCGCCCCCATGATGGGCGGCATGATCTGACCGCCAGACGAGGCTGTCGCTTCGATCCCGGCCGCAAAGGTGGGTGTGAAGCCGCGTTTCTTGATCATCGGGATGGTGAAGGTGCCGGTGCCAACGATGTTGGCAACTGTCGACCCCGACATGGTGCCGAACATCGATGAGGCCAGGATCGCTGCGTGTGCGGGACCGCCCCGTGTGCGGCGCGTCGCCAGGAAGGCAAACTTCAGCAGTGTGTCGCCCGCCCCGGTGCCTTCAAGCAGCACACCAAAGATGATGAAGATGAAAACCGTGCTGAGCACGATATTGGTGATCGAGCCGAAGACACCTTTGTTGGTATTGTACCAGAGCGCTTCGGCCACCTCTTTCAGCGAGAAACCAGAGTGCGCCATAATGCCCGGGAGGTCTTGCCCGAAGAGAAGGTAGATCACCCCGATCGTGCCGACGCCAAAGAGGCCCCATCCCCAGAGGCGGCGGCAGAGTTCCAGGAACACCGCCAGACCGGCCAGCGCAGGCCAGGCATCGCGGGTGGTCACGTCGTAAAGCGCCGTCTCCATCTCGGTCTGAACGAAGTGAAACGACCAGATCGACCAGAAACCCGCAACGATGAGCGCTAGATCACCGACGAGATTCAGCGGCGTGAATGCGCCGCGCCCCATGCGCCGTTTTTGCGAAACCGCCACGGCGACGACGAGGGCGAGCCCGAAGCCACCGGCCCGGTGCAGCTTGGGGTCGATCAGCCCGACGCCTGAACTGTAGAGCGTGATCATGCCGAGCGTGAAGCAGCATGCGGCAGCGGCAAGCGCAAAGAGCCGCAGCGGGACGCTGGCGTTGGGGGCCGCATCAGTCATCGGATCAACTCTCGTTGCTCAGGAAGAGAGGGCCGGGCCATTCAGGAGCCCGGCCCCTTTCGTCAGCTACCGGGACGCAGTTCGTCCGGGATATCAAAGCCCGCTTCTTCGTAGTAACGCACCGCGCCGGGGTGCAGTGGCACGTTCACCGACGTGAAGGCCGAGTCTTTCGTGACCTCCTTCAGAAAGAACGCGGTGGCGTGAACTTCGCTCAGGTTCTCCCAGAACGCCTTCGTGGCGTTGTAGACCACGTCGTCGGAAACGCCGGCATGGGTGCCGACAAACTGAGTGAAGCCGAGTGCCGTGATCTGACCAGCAGTCAACTGGCCCTTGTACAGGCCCCCATCGAACTGAAGCATCCCGCGACCAGGGCGACCGAACAGGGCTTGCATGTCATCACTGCCAACCTTGTCTTCCGGGATCGACAGCACCCGGAATTCACCCGACAGACCGAATCTTTCGATATTGGCCGAGCCGATTTCGGCGGGACGCACCATCATGTCGATTTTGCCGTCGGCCAGAGCTGAATACCCTTCACCCCAGCTCAGCCGTACGGCGGTATAGTCTTCACCTGCCACATACCCCGTGATGATCTTGATCAGGGCTTCCGACGTGGCCGAGGCCGATCCAGCAGGCGGGCCGGTGAACACGGTCTTGCCCTTGATGTCTTCCCAGCTTTCGATCCCGGATCCGGCCAGCGTCACCGGGTGGTAAGCCCCGGCCTTGAAGCCGAGAATGGCGCGGATGTTCTTGGCCAGGTCGGGCGCGTCCTCGATCTTCTCGTACATTCGTTTCTGACCCGCCATCAGGTTGACGAGGGACGGCACCGTCGAAAAGAAATCAATATCGCCTTTTGCCCCTTTTAGCATGGATTTGGTCAGTGTCTGTCCTGCGTTGACCTGTATGTCCACGCCGGCCTTCCCGGCCTGATTGGCGAAAGCCACGAACATGGTATGAACCGGGTCGCCGACACCAGCGGTTTCACCCTTGTAAATCTGAGCGGAAGCTGCGCTCGGCAGCGACAGGGCGACGGTTGCGGCCAAGACGATCCGGCCCAGTGACTTGAAGTCAAACATGGTCTCCTCCCATAGACGATTGGACGACACTACCAGTTTCTATTGATGTCGAAAAATCAAACTTTTGGCCTTATACATAACAAATAGTTATGAAAGTCGACCCCAAACACTTGGCCCAACTTTCGGTCATCGTCGAAGCAGGCTCCTTTCAGTCTGCCGCCAATCGGTTGGGCACGACCCAACCGGCGCTCAGCAGGAACATGAAGTCATTGGAGTCCAGGCTGGGAACGCCCTTGTTTCAAAGGGAAGGGCGGCGCTCGATCCCGAACGCGCTGGCGCTGCGGCTCTCCCGGAACGGGCTGGCCATCCGCCTGGCCGAGGAACAGGCCGCCATCGTTGCTGACCAGACGGCAAAGGGCTCCGTGGGAGAGTTGCGCATCGGGGCTCCGCCGATTGTGTCGGGTCGCTTCCTGAGCAATGCGCTGACCCAATTCATCAAGGATAGTCCGAATTGCAGTATCGAGATCCGCACCGGACTGGTTCACGAACTTCGAACCATGCTGGAGCGTGGGCAGGTTGATCTTGTCTTCGGCCCCGCCAGCCTCGCCGAACCGGTTGATGGTCTGGACTTCGAGGAACTGATCGACGATGGCGTTGGAGTGATGTGCCGAGCTGGCCACGCGCTGGCTTCACGACAGCAGATTATGACCTCGGATCTGGAGGCGCAGGTCTGGCTTGCCCATTCGCGGGGCAGCTTACTTCGCCAGCAGACAGAAGCAGCCATGATCGCATCCGGCGTCCGGTCGATGCAGATCGGCTGCGAGACGGATTCCATCCGCTCAGTGCTGGAAATTGTCTCTGAGACAGACCTGATCACCACAATGCCAAAGGCCACCACTGCGCCCTACCTGGAGGATCGTCTGGTGTTTCTACCGTTCGACCACCCTCGGTTTCATCGACCTTTGGGCGCCATCCGTCGGGCCAATGCAATGTCCAGCCGAATTGAGGATCGATTTCTGAAATTGTTGAAGCAGACGATGAGGCGCGCACCGCGCCGTTGAGATGGTTTTGGATGGTCCTGTTCGGGCAGGAATGAAGAAACTTCGGACAAGTCGGCGCTGCCTCCTATTCAAGGTAAACCCTCGCAATTTCGAAAGCCGGCAAGCTGTCGCCGACTCGGACTAACGCACAACAACCGCCTTGTCCGGATAGTTTTGAAAAGTCTGTTGATTGGTTGTTTTGACGCTGGTTCACTCGGATAGAGAGTGGAGGTGCAGCGATGATGGGACCGAGACAAGTAGCGCAAGGCGCGCTGTTTTA
>NZ_JALIEB010000037.1 GCF_025755255.1 Roseobacter sinensis
ACGCTCGACGAGATCAACCACGGCTTCGAGCTGATGCACGAAGGCAAATCCATCCGCGCCGTCGTGGAGTTCTGAGGCGATGGACGGTTTCGATCTGGGCAGCTACGCGCGGGCGGTGACCACCAGCTCAGCCGACGCACAGGCCCAGGTCAATGCCGGCATGGTCTGGCTCTTCGGCTACAACCACGAGGCCGCAGCCCATTGTTTTCAAAAGGCAATTGAAGCGGATCCGGGCTGTGGCTTCGCGCAGTGGGGCATCGCCTATGCGGTCGGGCCCAATTACAACAAGCCCTGGGAGTTCTTCACTGCGGACGAGCGGGTGACCACGCTGCAACAGGCGCATGCCGCCCTCGCCGAAGCAAAACGCCTCGCGCCCTCGCTCGACCCGGTCGAGGCTGCGCTGATCGCGGCCCTGGCCGACCGCTTCCCCGATGATCCCGAGATCGAGGACTTCGCGCCCTGGAACGACGCCTTTTCGGACGCCATGCGCCGGGTCTATGCCGATCATCCCCGCGATCTAGACGTGATCTGCCTCTTTGCCGAGGCGCTGATGAACCGCACGCCCTGGCTCCTGTGGGACTTGCCCTCGGGACAGCCCGCCGAGGGCGCCTCGACGCTGGAAGCGCAGGCCGCACTCGAGACCGCCTTCGATACCATTCCCGGCGCCTGGGATCATCCGGGGCTTTTGCACATGTATATCCACCTGATGGAGATGTCGCCGTTTCCGGAAAAAGCGCTGCGCCACGGCGACCGCCTCGTCGATTTGGTGCCCGACTCCGGCCATCTGGTGCATATGGCCACCCACATCGACGTGCTTTGCGGCGACTATCAGAACGTGATCTGGCGCAATCGCCGCGCCGCCGAGGTCGACCGCAAATACGAAGCCGTTGCGGGGGCTCAGAATTTCTACACCGTCTACCGCATTCATAACGTGCATTTCGAGGCCTATGGCGGGATGTTCCTCGGCCAGCCGGAGGTGGCGCTGGCCGCTTCGGACCGGCTGATCGAGATGCTGCCCGATGCGGTTGTGCGCTACCTGCCAGACCTCTTCGAAAGCTTCTGGGGCAAGAAGGTCCACGTCATGGTACGCTTCGGGATGTGGCAAGAGATCCTCGAGGAAACGCTGCCCGAGGATGCGGAGCTGTACAGCTATACGATCTGTGCGATGCGTCAGGCCCGGGTGATTGCCTTCGCCAATCTGGGGCAGATCGAGGCCGCTCGAGCGGAACGTGCGCTGGCCGATGCAGCACTCCGAGCAGTTCAAGAGACACGCATGGTTTTCAATAACTTCGCGAGCGATGTTCTTGCAGTCGGTGAGGCCATGATGGAAGGCGAGCTCGCCTTCAAATCCGGCGACACCGAAGCCGGCATCGCGCATCTGCGCCGCTCGGTCGCGCTCGATGATGCGCTGCTCTACGACGAGCCCTGGGGCTGGATGCAACCGACCCGGCACGCGCTGGGGGCGCTTCTGATGGAGTTGCGTGAATTCGACGAGGCAGAGGCGGTCTATCGCGCTGATCTCGGCCTCGACGAAACGCTCGCCCGCGCCTGCCAGCATCCGCGCAACGTTTGGTCTTTACACGGGCTGCATGAATGTCTGGTGCAGCGCGGTGCTCTGGCCGAGGCGCGGCACATCAAGCTGCAGCTTGATCCTGCACTTGCACGCGCCACCGTGCCGATCCGCGCGTCCTGTTTCTGCCGCAGCACGGCGACCGCCGCCTGAGCGGAAGATGTACCGCAGCCATGATGTTCCGTGTCTCTGACGCCGCGACGCGGTTGAGGCGCGGACGGAGACGGCATAGGCTTGCCATGTGACAGCCGGAGATAAGGCCCATGAAACTCACCGTGAACGGCGTATCGCATGAGGTCGATTTGGCGGGCGAGATGCCGCTGCTCTGGGTCCTGCGCGAGAGCTTGGGCGTCACCAGCGTGAAGTATGGCTGTGGCGTTGCGCAATGTGGCGCCTGCACAGTGCATGTGGCGGGCGAGGCGGTGCGCTCCTGCCAGCTTGCAATTGAAGATGTGCACGGCCCTGTCACCACGATCGAGGGGCTTGGCCAGCCCGAGCGGCTGCACGCCGTGCAGGCCGCCTGGATCGAGCACCAGGTGGCGCAATGCGGCTATTGCCAGTCCGGGCAGATCATGCAGGCAGCGGCATTCCTTGAAGCGCAGCCGGACCCGACGGACGCCGACATCGACGCGGCGATGAGCGGTAACCTCTGCCGGTGCGGCAGCTATACCCGCATCCGTGCTGCGATCAAATCGGCGGCCGCCGCGCTGCGGGCCGGATAGTCTTTCACAGGCCGAGCAGCGCGCCCTCGCCGCTCAGGCCTCGACCAGACCCAACCCGGAGATCGCGCGCAGCATCTCCACCACCGTCTCCACTCCCTCGCCATGGCGCAATACGGTGAAGGCAAAGGGTCGACCTGCGCGCATGCGTTCCGCATCACGTCGCATCACCTCCAGCGAGGCTCCCACATGCGGTGCAAGATCGGTCTTGTTGATGATCAGGATGTCCGAGCGGGTGATGGCGGGGCCTCCCTTGCGCGGAATCTCCTCGCCCGCCGCGACGTCGATGACGTAGACGGTCACGTCCGCAAGCTCTGGCGAGAAGGTGGCGCTGAGGTTGTCGCCGCCGCTTTCGATCAGGATCGCCTCGACGTCGGGATGCCGGGCTTGCATCTCGGCGACTGCTGCGAGGTTGATCGAGGCATCCTCGCGGATCGCGGTGTGAGGGCAACCGCCCGTTTCCACGCCGATGATCCGATCCTGCGGCAGGATCTGCAGACGCGTCAGTGCCTCGGCATCTTCTTGCGTGTAGATGTCATTGGTGATCACCCCGATGGAGTGATGCGGGCTCAGCGTGCGGGCGAGGCAAGCGGTGAGCGTGGTTTTCCCGGCGCCGACGGGGCCGCCGATGCCGATCCGGAGAGGGCCGTTCAGGGTCATGTGCGAAAAACCTTTGAATAGAGGGTTTCGTGCTGCATGGCCGCGATGTCAGCGGCAAAGCAGGGTGAGGCGAGGTCATCGAGCGACATGGTGCAGGCGTGATCCGCCGTGGTCTTGATCAGCGGGGCGAGGCGCGCCAGCAGACCCTGGCCCTCGGTCTGGCCAAGCGGGACAAGACGCACGGCCGCCGAGATCAGATTGGCCGCAAAGGCATGTAGATACATCTGTGCGGTCAGATCGAGCGGGATGTCCCGCGCCCGCGCCGCGCGCGCCACAGCGACCGGATAGGTCAAAGCGCCCAGTTCGGTCTGCCAGACCGCGTCGACGGTGCGCGCAAAGGAGGCGCCTTGCTGTTCGGTTTCCATCAGCCGCTCCGCACTTGCGGCAAAGGCTCGCACGGTGCGGTCGACTTCCGCAACACCGGAGGCGTCGGATCGATAGGCGTTTGCGAGGCAGACGACATCGGCCCGTCCCCCCCCGAGGCTCACGATGTCGATCAGCCAGTCTTCGAGTGTTTCGATGCTGTCGATCGCTCCCCCTGCAATCGAAGTCTCAAGCCCATGAGAATAGGCAAAGGCGCCGACCGGAAAGCTCGGCGACAGCCATTGCGTCAAGGTCAGGATCGCGTCAGTGGTCATGCGTATGCTCTGGCCCATGCTGTGCGGAGTGATCGTGGCCATGGGTCCGCCCATGACCGTAGGCGCCGCCCTCGGGCGTGAAGGGCTCCACCACCTCATGCACATGCGCGCCCAGCTGCGCGAGCATCTGCGCCATCACGTGGTTCTGCTGGATGAGCAGGCGGGTGGGTTCGATCTGGCAGGGGGTGTGGCGGTTGCCGATGTGCCAGGCGATGCGGTGCAGAGCCTCTCCGGTGATCTCCAGCAGCGGTTCAGCGGCGGCCCGGATTCCGATCAGAGTGCCGTCGGTTGTCTTGAGCGCGTCACCGACGTTGAGCGAGGTGGTCTTCGGCAGGTCGACCAGCAGCGGCGTGCCGCTGTCCGTTGTCAGCACCTTGCGCCGCAGAAACCGCGCGTCGTAGTCGAGCGTGATGTGGTCATCAGTGTCGTGTGCGTGGACGAGGTGTTGGGCTGTCAGCATTGGGTGTTGTCCCAAGGGCGGTCCCCGGCCGCGGGTGGGGGCAAAGTCCCCGCCCATGGGGGGCGGTCGGGGGCTGCCCGGCGTGCCGCCGGGCCGGCTTTAGGCAAGAAGGTGCTACAATCATTAGCCATCAGATATCAAAGTCTTGACGTGAGTAAGAGCGACAAAGAGATCTTTTAGAGGCTCGAATACATCCAGAAAAAACAGTGGGACTGGAACCTCTTCATTTTCTCGCGCTGCATACCTCAGTGCATAGCCAGAATTATGGGAATGAAGGTATGAAAACCGGTTGATATGCTCTTCCAGAAAAGAAGTGGGTTCCGGCCATTCTTCGTCGAGAAAGCGACCAGACGTTTTCGCTTCATACAAAGCTCGCGTGGCTTTTTGTTCTGCTGCTTTCCGAAAGGGCTCACTTTTGGGCGCAGGCCATAATTTCGACAAGTCATGGCCATAGTCGTGCTGCAAATCTTTCGCCGAGGTGCCACTTCGAAGGAGCCAGTGTTTCAACAGTACCTCCAGCCCGTGAGCGACAAGATGAGCAATGGGCGCCACCAGTGACGGCTTTCCACCGCTGTCGTCAGCTACAATTCGCGCTGCCTCAAGAAAGCCAGCGGCTCTTGACAGAAGTTGATATTCCTCAGTGTTTTCCGACGTCACGCTCAAAACATGAAGTACCGCTGCGCCATTGGCAGAACCTCTGCCGGCTGGCAGGTCAGCAATTCGCCATCCGCGCGCACTTCGTAGGTTTCGGGGTTCACCTCGATCTCGGGCAGCGCGTCGTTCAGGATCAGGTCCTTCTTTCCGATGCCGCGGGTCTTCTGCACCGCAACCGTTTCCTTGCGTAGCCCCAGCTGGTCGCGCAGCCCAGCCGCTTGCGCTGCCGCACTCACGAAAGTCACCGCAGAATGCTCGACCGAGCGGCCGAAGCTGCCGAACATGGGCCGGGTATAGACCGGCTGCGGCGTTGGGATCGAGGCATTCGGGTCGCCCATCTGCGCACAGACAATCGTGCCGGCCATCAGCACCATCTCGGGCTTCACGCCGAAAAACGCGGTGTTCCACAGGCAGAGGTCCGCGCGTTTGCCTTCCTCGATGGAGCCGATCTCGTGGCTGATCCCATGGGCAATCGCGGGGTTGATGGTGTATTTCGCGATGTAGCGGCGCACGCGCAGATTATCGTTTTCGCCGGTCTCCTCAGCCAGCCGCCCGCGCTGTTTCTTCATCTTGTCGGCCGTCTGCCAGGTGCGGATCAGCACTTCGCCCACGCGCCCCATGGCCTGGCTGTCCGACGCGATGATCGAAAACGCGCCCATGTCGTGCAGGATATCCTCGGCCGCGATGGTCTCGCGCCGGATGCGGCTTTCGGCAAAGGCCACGTCTTCGGGGATCGACTTGTCGAGGTGGTGGCAGACCATCAGCATATCCAGATGCTCTTCCAGCGTGTTGACCGTGAAGGGCCGCGTCGGATTGGTTGAGGAGGGCAGCACATTGGCATCGCCGCAGATCTTGATGATGTCCGGCGCGTGCCCACCGCCCGCGCCTTCGGTGTGAAAGGCGTGGATCGTGCGGCCCTTCATCGCCGCCACGGTGTTCTCCACAAAGCCGCTCTCGTTCAGCGTATCGGTGTGGATCATCACCTGGACGTCCATGTCGTCCGCCACGCTGAGGCAGCAGTCGATCGCACCCGGCGTCGTGCCCCAGTCCTCGTGCAACTTCAGCGCACAGGCGCCGCCTTCGACCATCTCGACCAGCGCCTCCGGTTGGCTGGCGTTGCCCTTGCCTGAGACGCCGATGTTCATCGCGAAATGATCGACGCTCTGCAACATCCGCCCGATGTGCCAGGGGCCCGGCGTGCAGGTGGTGGCGAGCGTACCATGCGCGGGGCCAGTCCCGCCGCCCAGCATGGTCGTGACGCCGGAATGCAGCGCGTCGTCGATCTGCTGTGGGCAGATGAAGTGGATATGGCTGTCAAACCCGCCCGCTGTCAGGATTTTCCCTTCACCTGCAATGGCTTCGGTGCCGGGCCCGACGATGATGTCGACACCCGGTTGGGTGTCCGGATTGCCCGCCTTGCCGATCTTGTGGATGCGCCCGTCCTTGAGGCCCACATCCGCCTTGTAGATGCCGGTGTGGTCCACGATCAGCGCATTGGTGATAACCGTATCGACAGCACCGCCTGCGCGCGTCACTTGAGACTGGCCCATCCCATCTCGGATCACCTTGCCGCCGCCGAATTTGACCTCCTCGCCATAGATCGTGTGGTCGCGCTCCACCTCAATGATCAGGTCGGTGTCGGCCAGCCGGACCTTGTCGCCCGTGGTCGGGCCAAACATCGCGGCGTAGGAGGAGCGGGAAATGGTAGCTGGCATGGTCGTCGTCCTAGTCAGTTGGTCGTTGCAAATAGGCGAAGGTCTTCAGTGCGGCGGAGCGTGAGCCGCTCAAGGCATAACAGGAACAGCTGATTGGCCATCGTGCCGCCCCGCGCGAACGTGGCTTCGGCGCTGCAGGCCTTATCCCGGAAGGCGATCCAGCTGCGTTGCGCGTCGCGCAGCAGCGCCTCGCTCGAGATGTCGTAGTCCCGATCTGCTGCATCGCGGCGTTCTGCGGCGTCGATTGCGATGGCCCAAACCGCATTCAACTCGGCATCCGCTGCCTCGGCGGCGCGGCTGGCGCAGCCTGTCATTTCCACTTGGGTGGTCGCCTCTTCGCAGTCGAGCGCTTGTGCTCCGCCGACAGAAGACGTTAAAGCGCCGAGTAGCAGGCAGCAGGCGGCCGCTGGTCGCGACCTTACGCGGGCTCGTGCCCACCCTCTCCTTATCCTTCGGAAGATGGGCATCCCGGCCGTCATATCATTGCGAAGATGCGCGCAGGCCCGCCGGAGCCGCCCACGTGGTTCGGCGCGCCGACCACAAGCGTGGCGCCGGCCGCCGGCACCTGGTCGAGGCCTGCGAGGTTCTCGATCCCGTAGCGGCCCGTGGGCAGCCAGGCATAGTGGGTGGCGAAATCCGCCGACGGCCCGTGATCGAGCGAGAGCGTGTCCACAGCCATGGCCGCTGCGGTGGTCTCCTCCAGAAGCATCTGCGTGGCTTCGATGTGAAAGCCGGGGAAGTGTTTCACCCCATCCGCGTCATTGCCGACATAATCGGGACCCGCCGTCTTGCCGGCCCAGCCGGAGTGCATCGCGATGCATGCCCTGTCGGGGATGTCGCCATTTGTCGAAATCCAGGCCGTCAGGTCGTCGGGCGTTACCTGCGCATCCGGATCTTCGGCGGCTTTCGCGGCAATGTCGATCACACAGAGCGGCACCACCAGATCGCTGATCGGGATCTCGTCGACCGACGCACCATCCGCCGAGAAGTGCAGCGGTGCGTCGATATGGGTCGCGGTGTGCTCATTGATGCTGAGATTGAAGAGATTGAAGCCGCTCTCGGCGAAGTTGAACTGCTGCTCCATCGAGATGCCGGGCACGCCGAAGAAGGTCGGGAACTCGGGGCTCAGCTTGTGAGTCATGTCCACGACCCCGCCATGCCCGGCTGCCAGTGCGGGCGGTGTCGCCGCGACCGCACCCACCGTGGCCGCCGCACCGATGGCGGCCGACGTCTTGAAAAAGTCGCGCCGCGACAGCATCCGCTCCTTCACCGCGTTGATCACACAGATGTCACACATGGTCTCTCCTCCTTCATGCTGAAGCGATCACAGATCGCCCATGATCTGCTGATTGAACCCGAAAACCCGCCGCGCGCCGGAGAGCGGTATCAGGTGAACCTCACGCCGTTGGCCCGGCTCGAAGCGCACGGCGGTGCCCGCCGCGATATCCAGCCGACGCCCTCGGGCGGCACTCCGGTCGAACTCCAGCGCCGCATTGCTCTCGGCGAAATGATAATGGCTGCCCACCTGTACGGGCCGGTCGCCGGTATTGGCCACCATCAGCGTGATCGCCTCCGCGCCGGCGTTGAGCGTGATCTCACCCTCCGCACACATCACCTCTCCTGGAATCATCGTCTTCACCCTTCTTCAAATATCAAGTCCTACCGGATCGGGTTGTGCACCGTGACAAGCTTGGTGCCATCGGGGAAGGTCGCCTCGACCTGCACGTCGTGGATCATCTCCGGCACACCTTCCATGCATTGATCGCGTGTGATGACCTCGGCGCCGGCCTGCATCATGTCCGCGACCGACCGTCCATCACGCGCGCCTTCCACAACCGCATCGGTGATCAGCGCGATGGCTTCCGGATGATTGAGCTTCACGCCCCGCGCCAGCCGCTTGCGGGCGACCTCCGCGGCCATGGCCACCAGCAGTTTGTCTTTTTCTCGGGGTGTCAGCTGCATGGCTCACAGTCTCCAGCTTGTCGGTAGTGTGTTGTGTGTCAGTCGGTCCAGAACCGGCACGAGCCTTTGGCGCAGCTCGAAGCCATCGCACGCCAGCAGGCGCATGGCCAGAACGCCGGGCTGCAAGAGGCTGGCGCCGCCGGTCTCTCCGATCAGGGCGCGGACGCTGCCGCGTGCGCCCTCGGCCTCTGGTGAAACCAGGATGAGGTTTGCCATCGCGCGGGCGCCGCCGCCGATCGCAGGCCGGTCGAGCGTCGCTTCGACATCACCTTTCAGCAGGACGCCGTCGCGGTAGATCGGCACCCCCTGCCGGCGTATGTCAATTCGGTCCCGAAACGACGCGTCATGCAGCCCTTCGCCCATCGCCCGCCGGCCGAAGAGCACCGGTTCCACCATCAGAAACCGCGCCGTGTCGGCGAGGTCGACGTCAAGCCTGCGCGACAGGGCCGAGCCGTCGTAGAGGATTGTTTCCTGCGGCAGCCAGAGCAACTCGGCATCTTCGTCGACGCTCAGCCGTGTGCGGATCCGGCCGACTTGATGGGGCTGGGCGCGATAGGCCCGCTCGGCCGCCTGCGTGGTCAGTGTGAGGCGCGACCCGGCGCCCGCCCTCGCCGAGATGTCAAAGCGGTCGCCGCCGGTCACGCCTCCAGCCGTGTTGACGAGAATGCCCTCGACCCGGTGCTGCACCCGTGGAAACACGACCTTCAGCGCACCGGCCTGATGCAGATCGTCAAGGCAGGAGTGCCCGTCGCGGCGCTTGCTGGAGACCGTCGCGGAGCCGATGGCGCGCGGCTGATCCAGCAATGTCGCGGATTGCATCAGCACGCCTTTAAGTCCCCCGGGTTCGTCTCACTCCGGGGTACAATCTCACATGGGTTCAGGCATTTGGCCATACCCCAGCGCATCACCGTTCTGCCTGCGCGCATTTGCGCCCGATTATTGGGCAGTGGGCGACCACGTCAGAGAGCCGGGATCAACCCGGCAGATCGGGGGCCGCGGTCCAACCGCCAGATGTGATCCGCGATGGCGTTTGGAAAGGCCTGTGTGACCAGAGGATCGTGTCCCGGAACGACCAGCGACCGGTGTGATGCGAGCGTTTCCAGCCGGTCGAACCCGTCCAGCATATCTTGCAGATCCACCACGATGGGGAACGGTTTCCGCGCAAAGACATTCTCGTAGTAGTGCGCCGCATCCGAGGCCAGCACCAGATGGCCCGCCTCGGTTCGGACCCGCACGGCTTGCAGTCCGCGGCTATGCCCCCCGATGCGATGGACCGTGACCCCATCGGCAATCTCGGCGTCGCCATCGTGGAAGACGACCTTCCCAGAGTAGAGCCTTTTGACAGCCTCGCAGATATGGCCTGCCGTGAAGGGCATGCGCAGCGCGTCGTGGCACATGCAGGGGCCGGTGGCATAGACCATCTCCGCTGCCTGCATGTGGAGGGTTGCGTTTGGAAAGAGGTGTAGCCCCCCCGCGTGGTCGTAGTGCAGATGGGTCACGATGACCGACGTGATGTCACCCGGTGCCAGCCCGAGCGGCGCCAGTGACGTTACCGGGTCCTGCCGGATTGGGCGGTCACGCGCGGCGGCTTCCTCGATATCGTAACCGGTGTCGACGAGGATGACCTCGGTACCGCGGCGCAGGACCCACATGAAGTAATCCATCGCGTGGGGGGCATCGTGGTTGTCGTCGAAGATGAAGCTGTCCGCCCGGGTCCGCGCGTTGCGATCCGCATATTTGACGGCGAAGACGTCCCACGCACTCATTGGGAGACCCGCCCGTAAGTGGTGACGGACTTGCTGGCGATCATGTTGCGGGTCGCGGCATCGAAGGCCTTGAAATGCGCGCTGGCGAGATGTGCCTCAAAGGCCGCTGCGTTATCATAGATCTCATAGAGAAAGACTTCGCCGGGTCGGGAGATATCAGTTGCCACGTCGAACTGCAGGCATCCCAATTCTTCCGCCAGCGACGTCTTTGCGTTTTGCGTCATCAGCGGCATGAACGCCGAGATCGCCTCGGGCTTGATCTGAAAGGTCACGACGACAGCGAACATATCCATCCTTGCAAGTACGGGCTTCATGAATTACGCATTTATTAACGTATACATTAAAACGACGCGGTGTGTCACGCCCAAGCGCCGGAACCATGCTATATCGTTGAGCAACCACGAAGAGGTGCAAAAATCAATGAAAGACACCTTCGACATCGCTGTCTTTCGGGGCGACGGTATCGGGCCGGAAATCATGCAGCCGACCGTCGACATCCTGAACATGCTGGCGGATCGGGGCGGCTATGCTCTGATGTTCAGCGACTGCCCGGCGGGTGCCGCGCATTACGCGCAGACGGGCGAGGCACTGCCCACAGCATCCATGCAGGCGGCGCGCGAGGCGGATGCCATCCTTTTGTCGGCCATGGGGCTGCCCTCGGTGCGTTACCCGGATGGCACGGAGATTTCGCCTCAGATCGATCTGCGCAAGGCGTTCGAGCTCTTCGCCGGCGTGCGTCCCGTCCGCATCTGTGCGGGCCAGCGCACGCCCCTGAACATGCCGGCGGGCAAGTCGGTCGACTTCGTTCTGATTCGCGAAAGCACCGAAGGGCTCTTTCACACGCAAGGTTGTGGTGAGGTGACTGAAGATGAAGCGCGCGAGACCTTGCTGATCACGCGCAGGACGTCGGAGCTGCTGTTCCAGTTCGCCTTCCGCCTGGCGGGCGAGCGCAAGTCCTCCGGCCGCAGCCCTGGCAGGGTGACCTGCGTCGACAAGGCGAATGTCTTTCGTGCCTTTGCCTTCTTCCGGCAGATCTTTGATACGGAAGCCGCCCGGCATCCCGAGCTGGCAAGCGATCACGCCTATGTGGACGCGACCGCCTTGTGGTTCGTGCAGAAACCCTGGGAGTTCGACGTGCTGGTGACGGAGAACATGTTCGGCGACATCCTCTCCGATCTCGGGGCCGGGCTGATGGGCGGCTTGGGCGTCGCGCCCTCAGCGGACATCGGGGTGAACCACGCGGTGTTCCAGCCGTGTCACGGCTCCGCACCGGATATCGCGGGGCAGGGCATCGCGAACCCGTTTGCAATGATCCTGTCCGCGGCGATGATGCTGGAGTGGCTGGGCACTCGGCACCAGAACGCGGCACTGCTCGCGGACGGTGCGCGGCTGCGTGGGGCCACCGAGAGTGTGATCGCGGAGGGGATCACTGTGACAGGGGATCTGGGCGGCAAAGCAAGCACAAAAGAGGCGGCAGGCGCTGTTGGTGCCGCGCTGGCGGCGGCCTGATGTCGGAGGCCCGGCTCACCGTAGCCTGTCTGGGGGCGGGGTACTTCAGCCAGTTTCACTATGGCGCCTGGGCTCGCCTTCCGCAGGTGGAGTGCATCGGTGCTGCGGATCAGGACATCGACCGTGCGCGTGCGACCGGACTGCCGGCCTTCGCCGATCTGAACGCCATGCTGGCGGAGGTCGTGCCCGATATCCTCGACATCATTCTGCCGCCGCCTGCACATCGCGCGGCGATCCGCACGGCGCTTGACCGGCGCGTGAAGACCATCATTTGTCAAAAGCCGTTCTGCGTCGATCTCGACGAGGCCAAGGCCATCGTCCAGGAGGCCGAAGCCGCAGGCGCTTCACTGATTGTCCACGAAAACTTTCGTTTTATGCCATGGTACCGCGCCATCAAGGCCGAGATCGACGCGGGGCGCATCGGAACACCCTTGCAGGCGGCCTTTCGTCTGCGCCCCGGCGACGGGCAGGGGCCCTACGCCTATCTTGATCGGCAGCCCTACTTCCAACAGATGCCCCGGTTCCTCGTGCATGAGACCGGCGTGCATTGGATCGACACGTTCCGCTATCTCTTTGGCAACCCGACCGCAGTCTACGCGGACTTGCGGCAGATCAACCCTGCGATCAAGGGGGAGGACGCGGGTTTTGTCCTCTTTGATCATCCAGACGGGGTCCGAACCCTATTTGACGGCAACCGCCACTGCGACCATGCCGCCGATAACCAGCGCCGCACCATGGGTGACGCGCAATTCGAAGGGACGAAGGGGGTCTTGACCCTGCTCGGTGACGGCAGCGTGTCCTTCCGGGCGCAAGGCAGCCTGTCGGTCGAGCCGGTTCTGCCGGCCGACACCTGGGGCGGCTTTGGCGGTGACTGCGTGTATCACTTGCAGCATCACGTGGTGCGCGCGCTGCGCGAGGGGACGCCTGTCGAGAACGAAGCGCGGGACTACCTCGAGGTGATCCGCATCAAGGATGCGATTTACCGGTCCGCCGAAACGGGGCGAAAGATTGGCCTCGGCTGACCGTGTCTTTGCCTCTCAGATGATGACCGGGTCGCGGTATCGGTTGATCTCACGGATCACGCTGTATGCGGTCGATAGGGATGTCTTTGCATTGCCCTCGACCGGGGCACTCTCGATCTCAACGGCAAAGCGCCCCGCCTCGGAGCGGACTTCGTAGCTATGGCTGTTGCCGGAGGCGTCGGGATCGGCGACCAGTTGCACTGAGGTCCGATCAAAACTGCCGCAGGCCAGCGCAAGTGCGGCGGCGACATTCGCGTTCTTTGGATAGAGGCGTGCGGCCTCCCGCGCCGATCCGTCGAAGAAGGTCTGACGCCGGCTCAGATGCGCCAGATCACAGTGATCTTCGGCAGCCGTGCCGCGCCAGGCCGCTGGCGGCTTGGTCCCGCGATAGAAAACCTCCGGCTCCCCGGCCAGCGCAAGCGCAGCCAAGAGATCGAGGCCGCCAATGGCCCCCGATGGCAGGATCAGCCGCGCACCGCCCTCGATTGCGGCGCTCCGCAAGTCCCGAAAAACACGGTCGTCGGCCAAAGCGCCGACCGAGACAACCACCGTGTCTACCCCATGTCGCAACGCGAGCGGTGCATAGTCCGCCACGCTGCTCTGCCCGGCACATTCCACAAGCAGGTCAGGTGCAGCCTCGATGAGTGTCGCGATGTCGTCCGTCACCTGCACCGCCCCGGCGGCGCGCTGGAGCGCATCGTCTTTCAGGGTTGGCCCGATTGCGCCGGAGCGAACGAGAAGCGTCAGCGCCTCGACGGGCCGTTTTGCCAGCCAGGCCACGACCGTACGGGCGATGCTGCCATATCCGATAAGGGCCAGATGCATGTGTTGTCCTCTCCGTTGCGAGACCGGCCGATCGCGGGGCAGGGCACCGGCGGATAGAGCCGCGCGACGCGGCATCGCAAAACCCGTTTGATTGTAGCGCGATATAACACATAGTACGACCACGGCGGGCCGGAGACCCGTGAGGTGATCAGGAAGGACAGTCATGCCACAGAAAACGGCGGTGATCGGGCTGGGCTCGATGGGCTATGGCATCGCGCAATCGGTGTTGCGTGCGGGGCACGAGGCTTACGGCTTCGACGTGAACGCGGAAAGGTGCCGTGCCTTCGCAGCCGAGGGCGGCCGGCCGGGACCCCTGGCCGAGATCGCGCCAGAGCTCGACACCGTGATCGTCGTCGTCCTCAATGCGCAGCAGACCGAAGAGGTGCTCTTTGGCGCCGAAGGTGTCGTTGCGGCGCTGAAACCCGGATCGGTCGTGCTCTCCTGCGCCACGATACCGCCTGATGTGGCCCGCGATCTGGCGGCGCGGGCGGATGCGGTCGGCGTGCACTATCTCGACGCGCCGATTTCGGGAGGAGCCGTCAAGGCAGCTGCCGGGCAGCTCACCATTATGGCTGCGGGCGCGAGCGCAGCCTTTGCGGCGGCCGCACCCACGCTGGACGCGATCGCCGAGACGGTCTTCGATCTGGGCGAGGTGGGGGCAGGCTCGGCGATGAAGGCCGTGAACCAACTGCTGGCCGGTGTGCATATCGTCAGCATGGCAGAGGCGCTGACCTTCGGCATGACCCAGGGCGTGCAACCCGAGAAGTTCGTCGAAGTGATCAGCAAATGCGCAGGTACAAGCTGGATGCTCGAGAACCGCGCGCCGCATATCGTGGCGGGCGACTACACGCCGCACAGCGCGGTGAACATCTGGCTCAAGGACCTTGGGATCGTGCTCGACATCGCGAAGGGCGGGCAGTTCAGTGCGCCGCTGACCGCAGCTGCCTTGCAGCAATTCGTGGCCGCCGCGGGCCAAGGGCTGGGTGCCGAGGATGACGCCGCGGTGGCCAAGGTCTATGCCCGCAACGCCGGGCTGACCTTGCCTGGCGAGACCTAGGCGCGGCAGACAAGAACGGATCGGCACGACTATGACAACGCTTTTGGGCTGCATCGCGGACGATTTCACCGGGGCAACCGATCTCGCGGGGCTTTTGGCGCGCAGTGGCGTGCGGGTGTCGCTGCGCATCGGTGTGCCCGAGACCCCACCGACCGAGACGGCGTCCTTCGAGGTCATCGCGCTCAAGACCCGGACCGCACCGGTGTCCGAGGCTGTGGCGCAGTGCCGGGCCGCGTTGAGCTGGCTCCGCGAGGCGGGCGCGCAGCGCTTCTTCTGGAAGTATTGCTCGACCTTCGACAGCACGGCCGAGGGCAACATCGGCCCCGTCGCCGAGGCGCTGATGGCGGATCTGGGCGTCGACCAGACGATCTATTGCCCGGCCTTTCCGGAAAACGGCCGGTCGATCTTCATGGGCACGCTCTTTGTGGGCGAGCAGCCCTTGGCGGAAAGCCCGATGAAGGACCACCCATTGACACCGATGCGCGACAGCAATCTGATGCGGCTTTTGGCCCCGCAAGTGACGGGCAAGACGGGTCTGGTCAACCGGCTGACCGTGGCGCGGGGGCCCGCCGCGATCCGCGGCACCCTGCAGAAACTGGCCGGGCAAGGGGTGGCGCATGTGATCCTTGACGCAGTGGCTGATGAGGACCTGCAACAGATCGCAGCGGCTTGCCAGACCATGCGGCTGCTCACGGGGGGAAGCGCGCTCGCCATGCCCTTGCCTGGGCTCTACGCCGCAGAGGGCCTCTTGCCGCAAAACGCTGGGTCGTTCTCGACACCGGCGATCGGTGACGGTGCGATTGTTCTCTCGGGCAGCTGCTCTGCAATGACACGCGCGCAGGTCGCGACCTATGCGCAGGGCGCGCCCAGCCATCGCCTCGATCCGATCCATCTGGCGCGGGCGGGTACGGGTGACGCAAAGGCCTGGCTGGCGCAGCAGGAGATGAATGCAGCCCCCATCGTCTATGCCACCGCCGAGCCGGAGGATGTGCGTGCCGCGCAGACGGAATTGGGCACCGAGGCTGCCGGCGCAGTCGTCGAAGCAGCGCTGGCCGAGTTGGCTGTTTTGGCTCGCGACCAGGGCGCGCGCCGGTTCGTCGTCGCGGGCGGCGAAACCTCGGGCGCCGTGACGCAGGCGCTTGGTGTGACACAGCTCGACATCGGTGCCGAGATTGCGCCCGGCGTCCCCTGGACCTATTGCACCAGCGCCGGGCAGCAGATCGCGCTTGCCTTGAAGTCTGGAAATTTCGGGACCGAAGGTTTCTTCGCCGAAGCCCTGACCCTTCTGGAGCGGAGATGATGAACGATGCTGCGCTGCGCGAGCAGATCTGCCGTCTGGCCAAGTCGATGTTCGATCGCGGGCTCACCGGGGGGAGCACCGGCAATATCTCGGCGCGGACCGCAGACGGCGGGCTGCTTGTCTCTCCGACAGGTACGAGCTTCGGGCGGCTCGATCCCGGGCGCTTGAGCCATTTCGATGCCGCCGGGCGTCACATCGCGGGCGATCCTCCGACAAAGGAGATGCCGCTGCACGCGGCGTTCTATGAGACGCGCAGTACGGCTGGTGCCGTTGTGCATCTGCATTCCTGCCATTCCGTCGCCTGGTCGATGATGCCCGAGGTCGATCCGGACAACTTTCTGCCGCCGCTGACACCCTATGCCATCATGAAGCTGGGGCGGGTGAAGCTGCTGCCCTTCTTCCGGCCCGGCGATCCGGCGATGGGGGCGGCGGTGCGCGGTTTGGCGGGCAAGCGCACCGCAGTGATGCTGGCCAACCACGGCCCGGTCGTGGCGGGCAAGGATGTGGAAGCGGCCTGCAACGCGATCGAGGAGCTGGAAGACACCGCCCGGCTCGCCATCCTCATGCGCGGGTACGACGCCAGAATGCTGACGCCTGCGCAGGTCAGTGACCTCGTCACCCGTTTCGATGTGGAGTGGGACGATTGACGCGATTTTCCGCAAACCTCGGGTTTTTGTGGCAGGATCGCCCACTGCCCGACGCGATCCGTGCGGCAAAGGCCGCCGGATTCGATGCGGTCGAGTGCCACTGGCCCTATGCCACGGCGCCGGGCGAGGTGGTCGCGGCACTTGCAGAAACGGGCCTGCCCATCTTGGGCCTGAACACACGCAGAGGCGATATCGAAGCGGGCGAAAACGGGCTTTCAGCACTGGTCGGTCGCGAAGACGAGGCCCGTGCCGCCATTGACGAGGCCCTAGCCTACGCCGCCCATGTGAAGGCCGCAAATGTGCATGTCATGGCCGGTTTCGCGCAAGGGCAAGCTGCGCATCGCCGCTTCGTCGCGGCCTTACGCTATGCCTGCGATCAGGAGGCGAAAAGAGGCATCTCCATATTGATTGAGCCATTAAATCATTATGACGCGCCAGGATATTTTCTGGCGACAACCGACCAGGCTGCCGAGATCATCGCCGAGGTGGGTGCGCCCAATCTGAAGCTGATGTTCGACTGTTATCATGTCCAGCTGATGGAGGGCGACCTGACCCACCGTCTCGAACGGCTGAGGCCGATCATCGGGCACATTCAGTTTGCAGGTGTGCCGGATCGCGGACCGCCGGACGCAGGTGAGGTCAGTTACGCGCATGTCTTTAAGGCGATCGAGCGGCTGGGATACAAAGCGCCTCTGGGCGCCGAATACAAGCCGGGTGGTCCGACAGATGACACGCTGGCGTGGATGGCCGCATATCGCCCCTGATTTCACCGCGCGCCGGGATCGCGGAGCGCTCTACCGTGCAGTTGCAGAAATCCGCTTGCACCGCCCGGCCGGGCACGAAACAGTCGCCCCGAGATTCGATGGCATTCGGCGCGGCGCCCAAGGGCATGACGCGCCCCGAGCACATGGGGAGCGAAATGAACAAGATCTTTGAGACGGCGTCTTCGGCGCTGGAGGGTGTTCTGCACGACGGGATGCTGATCG
>NZ_JALIEB010000038.1 GCF_025755255.1 Roseobacter sinensis
GGCTGGCCGGGTATGGCGGCGCCATACCCGGCCAGCCGCCCCCCGCCCCCCGGCTCCTGCCGGAGGAAACGGACCCGCAACCGCACCTGCGCACCGGTCTTCTGCTGCACGAAGAGGATCTCAGCCCCGGCTTTGTGCTCGACCGCATTGAGGTCGCTGCAACCGGGCTGCTGGCGCCGGTGGAGGAGATCGGCCCACTCCGACCGGCGCCCCATGTGGCCGGTTTTCGACGCGCCGCTCAAGCGGAGGCCGCCACACGCTGGCAGGCGCGCCTTGGTCCGACAACGCCCGACCTCGCCACGGCACATCAGATCGCGGCGTGGGCCCGCGAGGCCGGGCTTGCGCAGATCGTGACAGCATACGCCCCCGTCGGCCCCGCCGCCGCCGTCCTCGACCAGCTCGGGCGTCTGCCCGATGCGCCCCCACTGCATCGCCTGCGCCGCAGCTATGACTCTGCAGCCTGGCCCCACGCGACAAAGGGCTTCTTCCCGTTCAGAAAACAGATCCCGGCCCTGCTCACCCGCATCGGTTGATTTCGCGCGCGGGTTGTTGTTAACCTTTTCGCCGGGGACCTCAAAAACAGCAGTGATCCGTCATAAGGGCGTTACAAGCGCCGGGCAGATCGAACAAGACTGCGCGCGGCATCAGATTCGGTGCCGCCGCCAACAAGCAAAGCCACCGACAGAGGAAGCACATGGACCGCAAAGACATCATCAACGACCCCGAGTATGGCAACAAGGCGGAAGCCTTCGAGGCCTTTGACGACATCCCAACGAACCCGAACCTGAGCCGCACGATCGGCGATGTGATCAACGCCCGCTACGGCCGCCGCGATCTGCTGAAAGGCGCATTGGGTGTGGCTGCGACAACCGCGCTCTTCGGGACGTCGGCGATGGTTGCGCCCAAGCAGGCGGCGGCCGCCGCGAGCGCCAGCCGCTACAAGTTCGACGAACTCGCCTGGGGCAACGATGAAAAGCATCACATTGCGGAGGGCTACAACGCCGACATCCTGCTGCGCTGGGGCGACCCGATCACGGCAGACGCACCCGAATTCGACGTGATGAACCAGACGGTCGAGGCGCAGTTGAAACAGTTCGGCTACAACAACGACTACGTGGGCTTCACGGCGCTGAACGAAGAGGGCACGCGCGGCCTGCTCTGCGTGAACCATGAATACACCAACGAAGAGGTCATGTTCCCCGGCCTCGGCCGCCAGGATCGCGACGGCTTCACCGGGATGACGAAAGAACTGGTCGAGATCGAGATGGCCGCGCACGGCGGCTCGGTCGTGGAGATCGCGCAGGGCGACGACGGCACTTGGGCACTGGTCCGCGACAGTGACTACAACCGCCGCATCACGCCCTTCAACACCGAGATGGTCATGGGCGGGCCCGCCGCAGGCCATGAGCGGATGAAGACCAATGACGATCCGACCGGGACCGCCGTGATCGGCACCATCAACAACTGCGCCGGCGGCATGACGCCCTGGGGCACCTACCTGATGGCGGAAGAGAACTTCCACGGCTACTTCTGGACCGATGTGGTCGACGCCGAAGGCAAGCCGGACGTGTCGGCCCAGCCTGAAGCCACAAGCATGAAGCGTTACGGCGTGCCGGGCGGCTGGTACGCCTGGGGCAAGTTCCACGACCGCTGGAACATCGACAAAGAGCCGAACATGCCGAACAAATACGGCTGGATCGTCGAGGTCGACCCGCGCAACCCCGATGCCAAGCCGATCAAGCACACCGCCATGGGGCGCTTCCGCCACGAGGGTGCGGAGACCACCATTTCCTCAAGCGGCAAGCTGGTGATCTATTCCGGCGACGACAACCGCTTCGACTATCTCTACAAATACGTCTCGACCGAAGACGTCACGGAAGAGAACAGCGTCTTCGGCAGCTCGCTGATGTCGGACGGGACGCTCTATGTGGCGCGGTTCGACGAGGACGGCACCGTCACCTGGATGCCGCTGGTGCACGGCGAGGGCCCGCTGACCGCCGAGAACGGCTTCAACGATCAGGGCGACGTGATGATCGACACGCGGCTGGCCGCGGACCTGCTGGGTGCGACCCCGATGGACCGCCCGGAGGATGCGAACCCCGGCCCCAACGGCACCGCTTATGTCATGCTCACCAACAACACCCGACGGACCGCCGATCAGGTGAATGCGGCCAACCCGCGGGCCGAGAGCGCCTTCGGCCATATCATCGAGATCAAGGAAGACGGTGAGGATCACGCAGCGACCACCGGCACCTGGTCGATTCTGGTGAAATGCGGCGATCCCACCATCGAGGAGGTGGGCGCGCAGTGGAACCCGGAGACGTCCGAAAGCGGCTGGTTCGGCTCGCCCGACAACTGCGCCATCGACGCCGACGGTCGTCTTTGGATCTCGACCGACCAGGGCTCGAACTGGGGCAAGACGGGCAAGTCCGACGGGCTCTATTCGCTGGAAACCGCGGGCGAGCTGCGCGGGCATTCGAAGCTCTTCTTCCGCTGCCCGGTCGGAGGCGAGCTGTGCGGGCCCTACTTCACCCCGGACAGCGAGACCCTGTTCCTCGCCGTGCAGCACCCCGGCACGGATGGCACCAAGGACTTCAAGGGTTTCGAGCGCGACTCGACCTTCGAAGACCCAGCCACCCGCTGGCCCGATTTCGACCCCGCGATGCCGCCGCGTCCATCGGTCGTGGTCGTGACCAAAGAAGGCGGCGGCAAGATCGCCGTCTGAGACAGACCAGAGCGCACCCCGATCCATCGGGTCGGGGTGTCGCGGACGACATAGTTAAGGCCATTTCAAACCACCAAGGCCCCGCAATCCCCCCGCGGGGCCTTTTTCGTGCTGTGGGGATCAGTCGCCGAGACAGGCCGCAATCGCGTCTGCGGTCTGGGTGAGCAACGCCCCATAGAGCTCTGATCCCAAACCGATTTGCGCTGCCGTGGCATCGACGAGACCAAGCTTGGTCTCGCTTCCGGCGAAGACCGCCTCGACCAGCCCCTCCTGCGTCCCTGGCTCGACCAGCGCGCAACGCGCGCCTACCGTGGCGACAGTCTCGCGCACCTCGGCAAGATGACCGGGCTGCGCGGCCGCATCGTCGGCAAGGCTGATCGCCGCGGCCGCCTCGAGCCCGAAGCGCGCCTCGAAGTAGTGGTAGGCGTCGTGCGCCACCACGAAGGGACGGCCCGACAGCGGTGCAAGCTGGGTCGCGATCCGCTCCTGCAGCGCCGTGATGCCGGCGGCCGCGGTGGCAGCATTGGCGCTGTAGGTGGCGGCATTCTCGGGGTCCTGCCGGCTCAGGGCGTCGGCCACACCGCTCAGGATCGCAATGGCGTTCTGCGGATCGAGCCAGATGTGCGGATCCACCCCACCGGCATGGGCATGGCCGTGGGCGTCATGGTCGTCATGACCCGTGTCCGCGTGATCTTCATGGTCGTCATGCGCATGGTCCACGTGATCATCGTGCGCCGTCTCGGCGTGCTCGTGATCGTCATCATGCCCGTGGTCATCTTTGGCCTCATGCGCCGCGCCATGATCATCGTGACTGCCATGGTCATGCGCATCCACGAACATCTCCCCACTGCGGAAGGCGAGGGTCTGAACGCCCGGCATCTCCATCAGGGAGAGATGTTCGGCTTGGGGTGCCAATGTCTCGATCGACTCCTCAAGCCAAGGGCTGAGCATCGGGCCAACCCAGACCACAAGATCGGCTTGCGACAGCGCCCGCGCCTCGGAGGGCCGCATCGCGTAGGCATGGGGCGATGCGCCGGGCGGCAGGATCACGTCGGGCGCACCCACGCCCTCCATCACCTGTGCGACAAGGCTGTGGATCGGCGCAATGTCGGTAACGACCTGCGGCGCCTCGGCGAGCGCGGGAGAGGACAGGAGTGCAAGACAGGCAGGAAATACGCGCATAATGAGGACCCTTGTTTCAATACCGAGGCTCTGCTAACAGGGATGTTATAACATATCAATCCCGAATACGATTGGAGATGGACAATGGCCGCAATCGGATTTTGCGCCCATGACCACACCGCCTGCGTCGCCGAGATGATGGCCCACGCCGAGGCGCATTGCGCGGCCGAAGGGCTGAACTTCACGCCGGTGCGGCAGCGTGCGCTGGAGATCCTGCTGCGCGAGCACCGGGCGCTGGGGGCCTATGATCTGCTCGCCCAGTTGGCCGAAGACGGCCTCGGTTCGCAACCGCCCGTGGCGTATCGGGCGCTGGACTTTCTGGTCAAGGCGGGGCTCGCGCACAAGATCGAGGCGCTCAACGCCTATGTGGCCTGCGTGCATTCAGGCGCAGAGCATACGCCGGCCTTCCTGATCTGCCGCGGGTGCAGGGCCGTGGCGGAGGCCGATACGGCGCTGACCTCGGGGCGCCTGGGCGAGGCGGCGGCCGCAGCGGGCTTTCACATCGAGCGCACGGTGGTGGAAGCCCAGGGGCTCTGCCCTGCCTGTCAGGGGCCGGCCCCATGACCACGCTGCTGGAAGCCCGCGATCTCGTGCTGGCCTATCAGGGGAAGACCGTTCTGCGCGATGTCAACCTGACCCTGGCCTCCGGCGAGATCGTCACCATCGTCGGCCCCAACGGGTCCGGCAAGTCGAGCCTTCTGCGCGCGCTCATCGGGGCGCTGGCGCCGCTGCGTGGCGCCGTGACCCGTAAACCCGGGCTGCGCGTCGGCTATGTGCCGCAGAACCTCGTGATCGACCCCACCCTGCCGCTGACCGTGGCGCGGTTTCTCGGGCTGCCGCAGCGGATCGGGCGATCCGCCGTCCGGACCGCGCTACAGGACGCGGGCGTACCCGATCTGGGCGGGCAACAGATGGTATCGCTCTCCGGCGGGCAGTTCCAGCGGGTGCTGCTGGCGCGGGCCCTTCTCAGCGATCCGGAACTGCTGATCCTCGACGAGGCGACGCAAAGTCTCGACCAGCCGGGCGCGGCGAGCTTCTACCGGCAGATCGAAGCAGTGCGCGCCCGGACGGGCTGCGCCGTGCTGATGGTCAGCCACGATCTGCATGTGGTCATGGCAGCATCCGACCGGGTGCTCTGCCTTAACGGGCATATCTGCTGCGAAGGCACGCCGGAGGTGGTGGCGAGCGCGCCGGAATACCGCGCGCTCTTCGGCACGGGCACGCAAGGCGCGCTGGCGCTTTACCGGCACCAGCACCAGCATGGGCCCGAGTGCGACCACGATCACGTGCATGAGGCCGCGGAGTAGATGCTGGACGACTTTCTGGTGCGCGCGGCGCTGGCCGGGCTCGGTGTGGCGGTCGCGGCAGCTCCGTTGGGCTGCTTCGTGGTCTGGCGGCGCATGGCCTATTTCGGAGATGCGACCAGTCACGCAGCGCTCCTCGGCGTGGCCCTGGCGCTCGCCACCGACCTGCCGCTTTTCGGTGGCGTCTTGCTCGCCGCGCTTGGGATGGCGCTGCTGCTGAACCGCCTGACCGGGCGCGGCCTGGGCAGCGATGCGCTGTTGGGCGTGCTGGCCCATGCGGCCCTGGCGTTGGGGCTGGTCGCGGTCTCCTTCCTGCCCTCCGTCAGGATCGATCTGATGAGTTACCTCGTCGGCGATATTCTCGCCGTCTCCAAATGGGATCTGGTGGTGATCTGGACCGGCGCCGCAGCCGTGCTGGCGCTTGTGGGTTGGCGCTGGTCGGCGCTGCTCTCGGCGACGCTGAGCCCGGACATGGCGCGGGCCAGCGGGGTCGACCCGCGTCGCGAAGAGCTGATCCTCACTTTGGCGCTCGCGATCACGGTCGCGGTGGCGATCAAGGTGGTGGGTGCGCTGCTGATCGCGGCCCTGTTGATCATCCCGGCGGCGGCTGCGCGTCCGCTGGCCCGCGCGCCCGAGAGCATGGCCTTGGTCGCCATGGGGATCGGCGCGAGTTCGGCGCTTGGCGGGCTCACGGTATCCTTCGTGCTCGACACCCCCACAGGGCCAACGATCGTCAGCCTCGCCGCCGGCCTCTTTGCGCTCACCCAAACCCTGCAGGCGGTTCGGAGCTGACCCGCGCCCGCCCGGCAAGGCCGGGCAGCGACCGACCACCCTCGATGGGTGGGAGGGCGCTCGCTGCGCCACTGGTCACAACTGCGCTCAGACGCCGAGATAGCGGTCGGCGACCTCCGCCGTGAGCGCGGTCATCGCACCGGACCACACGTTGCTGCCGCGCTCGAGGATCACCGCATGATCCGCCACCTGCCGCAGCTCGGCCAGAGACTTATCCACCAGCAGGATGGCCATACCGGTCTCCGCCTTCAGTTGCCGGATCGCGGCCCAGATCTCCTGCCGCACCACCGGCGCGAGCCCCTCGGTCGCCTCGTCGAGCAACAACAAGCGTGGGTTGGTCATCAGCGCGCGACCGAGGCTCAGCATCTGCTGCTCACCGCCCGAGAGCGAGGCGGCGGATTGGTCGCGCCGCTCCGCGAGGCGGGGGAAAAGCCGGGTGACCGCACTCACATCCCAAGGGCCGGGCCGGGCGGCGGCGATGAGGTTCTCTTGCACCGTCAGGTTGGGGAAACAGCGCCGGCCTTCGGGCACGAGCCCCAGCCCGGCCTGCGCAGCCTTGTGGGGCGGCAAAGCGGCCATGTCCTTTCCATCAAACTGCACCTGCCCGGCGCTGTGTCTGAGCAAGCGGCAGATCACCTTGATGGTCGAGGATTTGCCCATGCCGTTGCGCCCCATGAGCGCGCAGACCTCCCCTTCGTTGAGCTGCAGGTCGACGCCGAAGAGCGCCTGGCTGGGACCATAGAAAGCCTCGATGCCCTCCAGCGTGAGGAAGCTCATGCCGCGTCCTCCTCGCCCAGATAGGCCTCGCGCACCTGGGGGTTGGCGCGGATCTCGTCGCCTGTGCCGGTGGCGATCACCTTGCCGTAGACCAGCACCGAGATGCGGTCGGCGAGCGCGAAGACCGCGTCCATGTCGTGTTCCACCAGCAGGATCGGCGCCTCGCGGCGCAGCCCGTCGAGAAAGCCGGTGAGCCGTTTTGAGCCACTGGCGCCGAGGCCTGCCATGGGCTCGTCCATCAGGAACGCGCGGGGTTTCAGGGTGAGCGCCACGGCGACTTCGAGCAGGCGGCGCTGGCCGTGGCTGAGCTCGGCGGTGCGGGTGGTGGCGTGATCGGCGAGGCCGACGCGCTCCAGCGCCGCCATCGCGGTGGCGCGCAGCTCGGTGTCCCCCATCACCGGCTTGAAGAAGCGCCAGACGCTGCCGCGTTGGCCCACGGCGCCCAGCACCGCGTTCTGCAGCACGGTATACTCCATCGCGAGCGAGGAGATCTGGAAGGTGCGGCCCAACCCGGCGCGCGCGCGGGCGGGTGTGGGCAGCGCGGTGATGTCTTCACCAGCGAAGCGGATGGTGCCTGCGTCGGGCGCGAGGCCGCCGGCGATCTGCTTGATCAGGGTGGATTTGCCCGCGCCGTTGGGGCCGATCAGCGCGTGGATTTCGCCCGGCACGAGCATGAGCGACACATCGTCGGTCGCCTTCAGCGCGCCGAAGGATTTGTGCAAGCCCTCGATCTGCAAGAGCGGCTCAGTCATGCGCGACCTCACGGCCTGCCAGCGCGCCGATCATGCCGCCGCGGGCGAAGAGCACGACGAGGAGCAGGAGCAGCCCGAGGTAGACGTGCCAGAAGTCCGAGAGCCCGCCGAGGATATGTTCGAGCAGGATGAAGAGGGCGGCGCCTGCGACCGGTCCATAGAGCCGCCCCACGCCGCCGAGGATCACGAAGATCATGATCTCGCCCGACATGTGCCAGCTGAGCATCGTGGGGCTGACGAAGCGGTTGAGGTCCGCGAAGAGTGTGCCCGCGAGCGCCGTGATGGCGCCGGAGATCACGAAGGCCAGAAGGCGCAGGCGGTAGGGCGAGAGGCCCACGGTCTCGACCCGTTCGGGGTTCTGCCGGGCGGCGGCGAGCGCCAGCCCGAAGGGAGCGGCCGCGAGGCGGCCCGCGAGGAACAGCACGACCGCGAGGAGAGTGAAGACGATGGCGAAGAACTGGATCGGGTCCAGCGTGTTCAGGCCCGGGAAGCCGTTGCGCACATAGATCGACAGGCCGTCCTCGCCGCCATAGGCCGGCCAGCTGATCGCGAAATAGTAAAGCATCTGGCCGAAGGCGAGCGTGATCATGATGAAGTAGACGCCGGAGGTCCGCAGGGAGAGCGCGCCGATCAACAGGGCGGCGATGGCACCGATGATAGCGGCGGTCAGCCAGATCACGGGCATGGATTTGGTGCCTTCGATGAGGAACGGCGCCTCCATCAGCGGCGTGAAGGTCTGGGCGTGGTGGGCGAGGATGCCCATGGCGTAGCCGCCGAGGCCGAAGAAGGCGGCGTGCCCGAGGCTGACCAGACCACCCAAGCCGAGCGCGATATTGAGCCCCACGCCCGCAAGCGCGAGGATCGCGGCCTTGGTGGCCAGCGTGATGATGAAGGGCTCATCAAGCGCAAGCGCCACCAGGGCAGTGACAGGCAGCATGGCGAAGAGCAGGAGGTTGACGGCGCGCGCGCGGCTCATCTCAGGCGCTCCCATAGAGGCCAGTGGGGCGGAAGAGCAGCACCGCGGCCATAAGGATGTAAATCGCCATGGACGCCAGAGAAGAGCCCACAGCGGTCGCGGCGGCAGGCTCCATGAACGCGCCGAAGAGGCCGGGCAGAAGGACCTTGCCCAGCGTATCGGTCATCCCCACCAGCAAGGCCCCCACCAGCGCGCCCTTGATCGAGCCGATGCCGCCGATCACGATGACCACGAAGGCGAGGATCAGCACCGGCTCGCCCATCCCGACCTGCACCGATTGCAGCGCGCCGACCAGCGCGCCTGCGAGCCCTGCGAGCGCAGCACCAAGGGCGAAGACGATGGTGTATAGGCGCGAGATATCGACGCCGAGCGCTGCGATCATCTCGCGGTCGCTCTCGCCTGCGCGGATCTGGATGCCGATGCGCGTCCGGGCGATCAGCTGGAAGAGGCCCAGCGCAATCACCAACCCGATCCCGATGATCAGCAGCCGGTAGGCCGGATACTGGATGCCGCCGGGCAGCGTGACCGGGCCCGCGAGCGCCGCGGGGATATCGAGAAAAAGCGGGAAAGAGCCAAAGATCCAGCGCGTGCCTTCGGAGAAGATCAGGATCAGCGCAAAGGTGGCGAGCACCTGATCGAGATGGTCGCGGTCGTAGAGCCGCCGGATGACCACCAGTTCGATGATCGCACCGGCGGCGGCGGCTGCCGCGAGGCTCGCGATCAGCGCCAGCAGGAAGGAGCCGGTCGCGCCTGCCACGGCGGCGGCCGCAAAGGCGCCTACCATGTAGAGCGAGCCATGGGCGAGGTTGATCAGCCCCATCACCCCGAAGATCAGCGTCAGCCCGGCGGCCATCAGGAACAGCATGACGCCGAACTGCAGGCCGTTCAGGACCTGTTCGATCAGCAGCAGCGTGCTCATGCCAGGGGGCGCCCTGCGTCTCGAAAAATCCCCGCCGCCGCGGCGATCAGGGCTGCATTGTCGGGGGCGGGCGTGCCGTCGGGAAGATGATCGCAGTCCTCGAAGCCGATGCGAGAGGAGTGCCCTTCGCGGGCCGCACGCCGCAGGCACGGCCAGGCGCTCGTCCCTTGACCGTGCAGCAAAACGGGCTCCGTCCGCCCCGCTGCGCTAAGGCGTGCCTGGATCCGGTCAATCTCCGGATCGACATCGTCTGTGTCGGGCATTTCGATCAAGATGCGCGTTTGCGGCGGCAGATCCAGCGCGCAAAACCGCATTGCATCGGCATCGCTCCAAAGTCCGGCCTCCACGCCAATTCTGCGATCAGCCATCAGCGCCATCACCTCCGGCGCATCGGGCTCATTGAGATTGACGGACACATAGTCCGGCAACCTGCGCCACCCCTCTAGATCGGCCAAGCGTCCCGCCGGTCCCGGCGCGATCCAGGCCCCGGTTCCCATGCCAAGGGCCATGTCCGGAGCCGCTGCACGGCAGGCGGCGAGAGTGGTATCGGTGAAGGCCGGTTGCAGCGTTTCGGCGCCTTCTGCATCCCGGGGATGCAGATGGGCGTGCCGCAACCCAAGCGCAAAGGCCGCCGCCGCATCGGCAGCGAGGTCGGCAGGCGTCACCGGCACGCCGACCCCTTGGGCATTCCCGTTCAGGCAAGCTTGCAGCATTGCTCAGTAGCTGCACTCGGCGGCGTAGGCGTCCACGTGGTCTTCCAGGCTCGCACCGATGATCTTGTTGGTGAAAACATCCCCTTCCTTGATCACCTCACGCACGTAGTAATCCTGCACCGGGTGCTGGTTGGTGCCGAACTTGAAGTCGCCACGCACCGAGTCGAACTCGGCCGCTGCGAGGGCCGCGCGGAAGGCGTCGGCGTCTTTCACATCGGCTTTTGCCATCGCGCTCAGGATCAGGTTCGCCGCGTCATAACCCTGGCTCGCATAGAGCGACGGCAGACGTCCGTATTCGGCCTGAAAGGCTTCGACAAAGGTGGCATTGGCCGGCACGTCGAGGTCCTTGTTCCACTGGCTTGTGTTCTTCACGCCCAGGGCCGCTTCACCGACCGCCTGCAAGATGCCCTGATCAAAGCTGAAGGCGGGGCCCACGACGGGGATGTCCACGCCCGATCCTGCGTATTGCTTGAGGAAGGAAATTCCCATGCCGCCGGGCAGGAAGAAGAAGACGCTATCCGCCCCGGAAGCGCGGATCTGCGCGATCTCGGCGGCATAGTCGGTCTGGCCGAGCTTCGTGTAGATCTCGCCGGCAAGCTCACCGCCGTAGGTCCGCTTGTAGCCTGTCAGCGCGTCTTGCCCAGCAGGGTAATTCGGCGCGAGGATGAAGCTGTTGGAATAGCCCGCATCATTGGCATAGGCGCCTGCGGCTTCGTGCAGGTTGTCGTTCTGCCAGGCGACGTTGAAATAGAGCGGGTGACAGCCCTTGCCCGCAAGCTGGCTGGGGCCGGCGTTGGGCGAGATGTAGAACTTGCCCTGCGCGGTCGCCGCCGGCACCACGGCCATGGCGAGGTTCGACCAGATGATGCCGGTCATGATGTCCACCTTCTCGGACTGGATCATCTTGTCGGCCAGCTGCACCGCGATCTCCGGCTTGCGCTGGTCATCCTCGATCACGACCTCGAGGTTCTCATTCCCGGCCAGTTTGGCGGCCAGCATGAAGCCATCACGCACGTCGATGCCGAGGCCCGCACCACCGCCCGACAGCGTGGTGATCATGCCGACCTTGACTTTGCCGCCATGCCCATCCGCCAGCCCGGCGCTGGCCACTGCCGCCAGACCTGCGGCGAGGATCAATGATTTCAGTTGCATAATACTCTCCCGGTTATGCAGGGCCTCTTGGCGTGCCCTCTTGGATATGATGCGGCCCGACTGTGACATCACAGGCGGATTTGTCCATCGGGCAGATGCACAGGCGCCCACAAATCAGGACCGGATCGCTTGTCTCATTGATGAAAGGCTAGGCTGGTGTCGAATTTATTTCAAGAACAAATATTTTAAGCTTGAACCAGATGCCCAGGCCGATCTCCGCATGACAACCTATAAGCTTGCCCAAATACCCGGCAGACTGGTGCCGCAAAGACGATCCACACCTGTAAATCGGATTGGGCCATTGACAGGCCAACCCGCCGCGGCCAACGCTCGATCGCACGGATAGATTGAATACATTTTCGAATTGGGAGATTTCGAATGACCTACCGAACCCACATTCTGTTGGGCTGCGCCCTGTCCTGCCTGTCGAGCTGGGGCCATGCGGCCACGGTGACATTGGTGGACCCTGCAACCTTGAGCGGAACAGCCGTCGTCGACTTCGAGGACCTCAACCTCGGTCTGGGCGCGACGGTCAACTACGACGGCGAGTTTGAATCGGGCACCGTTCAGTTCAGTGCAGGCTTCGTCGGGCAGACCATCGGCGTCTCCGGTTTCTTCGACACCGTCTCCGGCAGCCCCAGCGGCCCGCTTGCCCTCTTTGACGATGCGGCCAACCAGAACATCCTCGCCGTGGATGGTGGCGACGGCAACTTCGGCAATACGTCAATTGCCGGGCTTGGGCCGCTCGGCTTTCCAACAGCCAATGCGATTGGAGAAGGCGTGATCTCGGTGCTCTTCGACTTCGACCAATCAGAGTTCGGGTTCGATCTGATCGGCGGGGATGGCGGGACCGCCACGCTGCAGTTCTTCGGACGTGACGGCAGCCTGCTGACCGAGATCACCACTAACCCACTCTTCGGGACGTTGATGCTGGGCTTTGCGACCGATGACACCTCCAAGAGCATCGCCGGGGTGACGATCCTCAACAGCGATCCCGGCGGCGTCGGGGTCGACAACGTGCGCTCCGATGTGAGGGGTGTGATCGGGCCGCCGCCGGTTGGTCCGCGCCCCGAGATCGTGCCATTGCCGGCCGGCATCCTTTTGCTGGGCAGCGGCCTGTTGGCTCTCGGCGCTGCCCGGCGCGAGAGCCGTCGCCGCGCGCGCTGACCGAAACACCTGCGCCTGCATGCCCGCCCCATGTCGCGGGCGTGCGCCAGCGCTGGCCCGATGGCTGTCTCAAAGACGATGTGACCGCGCACCTGAGGTTCGGATGACCCTTGGCCGCCATCCCAACCTCAGCTGCCAGGCATTATCCGCCAGTTTCGGTGATCGGCGAGAGCAGCGCCGGGTTGGTCACCAGATTGCGCACCCCATGTGCGGCGGTTTGGTCAAAGATGTTGTCCGCCAGCCAGGTTTCAACGGATTGGATCGACACCTTGGCGACATCGGGACGGACGCTCCAGGTGACCTGCAGCGGCGAGCCTGCCGCGTTGAAGCTGGGGCCGGTGGTGGAGCCCGGGTAGAGGATCGGCGTGCCGGTGTCGGTCGGAATGCCGGGCGCCTGGTGCAACCCGTTGATCACCTCATGTGCGGTCAATTCGACGAAATCGCTGGCGCTGTCGTCGTTCACAAGCACGAAGACCTGCGCTTCGACGCGCAGCTGTGGGTTCACGATGGCCTCGCTGAGGCAGGAGCCGAGCGTCGGCCCCGGCTCCACCAGCGCGGTGGTGTGAACGTAGTGAACCTCGATCGTGTCGCCAGGCTGCAGATCGCCGTATTTGCCTGACCCCACGATGTTGTCATAGGGCGCCAGCTCCGCCTCGGTCAGCGTGCCGTCATAGCGAAAGCCGGTGCCGGCCCCCTTGCCATCGCCATTGCCGGCGTAGGTCGTGAACTGGCCGCCCCTGTGCTCGGCGTTCTCGTGGAAATGGATGTTGCAGAGGTTCATCGCGGTATGCGCCGGCGCGGTGGCAAAGACTCGGTCGTTCTCGCCCGTGAGCGTGCCGAGATCGCGCGGCGACTGCGGACCGAACCCTGCACCCTCGGTGGCCTCCGCCAGCGCCGCGCGTTGCGCCGCGATGGTCTCGTCGGTGGCCTCGGCGGCGACCAGCGACGAGGCGGCGGCGATTGCGGAAATGGACAAGGCAAAGTTCAGCACAGATTTCATGATGTTCCTCTCATGGGTTGGGGCTCAGCGGCCGGTGCCTTGGGGATGTAGGACCCGGCACACCGGCGGTAAGGTCGGTGATGCTGAAAACCTGACGCCCTGAACAAGATGTGATCCGGGGGCGTCGGTCTTGCCGTTGGATCAGCGGATGCGCTGTTCCGTCTTCGCGTCGAAGACATAGACGCGGCGGGTCTCGAAACTGATATCGACCGTGTCGCCTTCATTGGCGCGCTCATCGCCGCGTTCTTCGACGATGATCCGCTCGCCGGTCGGCGTGTCGAGATGCAGGTAGCTCACACCGCCCAGGGCCTCGGAGAGCTCGGCCTTCAGCGCCCCCTGCCCCATCTGGACCTCGATGTGCTCGGGCCGGATGCCGACGATCACCGACGTGCCCGCGGCGGGCAGGTTGGCCTCCACCGCCACCGTGCGGCCGAGCCCGGGCACCTCGATGCCGCCCTCGGCCACCGTGCCAGCGAGGAAGTTCATTGCGGGCGAGCCGATGAAACCGGCCACGAACTTGTTGTCCGGGTCGCGGTAGAGCTCCAGCGGCGCGCCCACCTGCTCGATGTTGCCAAGACGCAGCACGACGATCTTGTCGGCGAGCGTCATCGCCTCGACCTGATCGTGGGTCACGTAGATCATCGTGGCGCCGATTTCCTTGTGCAGACGGGCGATCTCGACCCGCATCTCGACGCGCAGCTCGGCGTCGAGGTTGGAGAGAGGCTCGTCGAAGAGGAAGACCTCGGGGCCCCGCACGATGGCGCGGCCGATGGCGACGCGCTGGCGCTGGCCACCGGAGAGCGCCTTTGGCTTGCGGTCGAGGTATTGGTCGAGCTTAAGGATGTCGGAGGCCTTTTGCACCTTCTCCTTGATCTCGCCCTTGGGCACCCCGTTCATCTTGAGGCCGAAGCCCATGTTTTCTTCCACGCTCATATGCGGGTAGAGCGCATAGGTCTGGAACACCATGGCCACGCCGCGCTCGGACGGGTCCATCCGGGTCACATCGCGCGTGCCGATGGCGATCTTGCCGTCGCTGGTCTCCTCCAGCCCCGCGATCATGCGCAAGAGCGTGGACTTGCCGCAGCCCGAGGGGCCTACGAAAACGCAGAACTCGCCATCCTCGATCTGCAGGTCGATCCCGTGGATCACCTGCACATCGCCGTAGCGTTTGATGGCCTGGTTCAGTGTCACGCCTGTCATGGTCTTAGGTCCCCGTGTGTTGAAGGTGGGTATCGGGAAAGCGCCAGGTTTGTGCCTCCTGCGCGATGGCATCCGCCGTGCGCTGAAGGCGCGGGGCCCAGCTTTCCAGTTGCTCAAGATCGGTAGCCTGCAGCGAGCCGGTGATCGACATCGCGCCCAGCACCCGGCCGGTGGCGGTGAGAATCGGATGGGCAATGCAGATGATGCCCGGCTCGTGCTCCTCTCGGTCGAAGGCGTAGCCGCGGGTGCGGATCGCCGCGAGTTCCGCGCAAAGCGCGTCGGGCGTTGTGTAGGTGTGCTCGGTGAAGCGGTGGAAGCTTTGCTGTGCGATCACGCGGCTCAGATGGTGCTCGGGCAGGAAGGCGAGCATCGCCTTGCCCACGCCGGTGCAATAGGCGGGGCCGACCTTGCCCGCGTCCGAAAACATCTCGACCGGCTGGGCCGCGTTACGCTTGTCCACATAGAGCACCTGCGCGTTGTCGAGCTGGGCCAGATGCACCGTCTGCCCGGTCTCGGCACTGAGCTGGTCGAGGAAGGGGCGCGCGAGGGGCGCCAGCGAGCTTTGCGTCCAGGCCGCATGGGCGAGCCGCACAAGGCGCACGCCCAGCGCGTAGGTCTGGCGGTCTGGGTCATACTCCAACATGCCCTGCGAGGTCAGCGTCTGCAGGAAACGATAGAGCGTCGCCTTGGGAAATTCGCACTCGGAGAGCAGCGTCGCAAAGCGCACCGGCTGGCCGTGCGCGGCCACCTGATCCAGAACGTCCAGTGCTTTGCCAACCGTGCCGTCGCCGGACATAGGCCTCCTCCCGTGATGCGCGAACCACCTGCGTTTCGGAAAATTCATTGCAAACCGGGGGTTTGCGCGCTTTTCCGCCTCCGTGCAGGCCGCGCTGCGGCTTCAGTTTCCCGAAGAACACTGTTGACAGGCTAAGCAGATTGCGCTGTAGTTTTCAATATATAAAACTTGGTTTCAAATAATGAAACTCATTATGCGGAACCGCGGAGGACATATACGCACGTACCCGAGGGAGGACACCATGCGTTTCACCACCAAGACAATGCTTATGGCATTGGCGGGCTCCACCATGCTGGCCGGCGCTGCGACGGCCGAGCTGACGGGAGATCTGAAGATTTTCCTCGACACATCGAACCCGGCGCCGCGTGCGACCATGGAAGCGATGATCGCCGATTTTCAGGAGCTGCATCCGGACCTGAACATCGAAACCACGGTGATCGACCGCGAGGCTTACAAGACGCAGATCCGCAACTTCCTGACCGCGGATGCGCCAGATGTAGCGACTTGGTATGCGGCGAACCGGATGACGCCTTATGTCTCCGCCGGTCTTTTTGAGGATGTCTCGGACCTCTGGGCCGAGCCGGAGATTGCCGAGAACCTCGCCTCCACCAAGGGCGCGATGACCATCGACGGCAAGCAGTGGGGCGTGCCCTATACCTATTATCAGTGGGGCATTTACTACCGCAAAGACATCTATGACGAGTTGGGGCTGAGCGAGCCTGCGACCTTCGAGGAGATGAAGTCCAACTGCCAGGCGATCCTGGATTCAGGCCGGAAGTGCTACACCATCGGCACCAAGTTCCTCTGGACCGCGGGCGGCTGGTTCGACTACCTGAACATGCGGACCCATGGCTTTGATTTCCATATGGAATTGGCCAATGGCGAGGTGAAATGGACAGACGAGCGCGTCCGCGAGACCTTTGCCAACTGGCGTGAGCTGATCGACATGGGCGCCTTCGTCGACAACCACCAGAACTACAGCTGGCAGGAATCGCTGCCCTTCATCGTGAACGGTGAGGCCGCCGCGATCCTGAAAGGCAACTTCGCTGTCGCACCGCTGCGCGAAGCGGGCTTGGATGACAGCAAACTGGACTTCTACCAGTTCCCGGCGATCACCGAAGGCGTGGCTCTGGCCGAAGACGCGCCGACCGACACCTTCCACATTCCCGCCAATGCGCAGAACAAGGACAACGCCCGCGAATTCCTGCGCTTTGTGGTCTCGGCCAATGTTCAGACCGAGATCAACAACGGCGCGAACCTCGGCCAGCTGCCTGTGAACGCAGGCTCCTCCGTGGATGACGACAAGTTCCTGGACGAAGGTTTCACCATGCTGTCCGAGAACAGCCCCGGCGGCGTGGCGCAGTTCTTCGACCGCGACTTCCCTGCCGAGATGGCCGCAGAAGCCATGCAGGGTTTGCAGGAATTCATGGTCTTCCCGGACAACCTCGACGACATCCTGGCTCGCCTCGATAAGGTCCAGGAGCGCGTCTACAACTAGGCGCAACGCCAAAGCCGGGGGGGCGGGGCGGCGCGCTTCGCGCGCCGCC
>NZ_JALIEB010000039.1 GCF_025755255.1 Roseobacter sinensis
AGATCGCTCATATCACCATTCGATTTTCGACCGATGAATCATGCCACTCAAAGGAAATCAATGGGTCCTGACCCTAAACGAATTCCTGAATCGTGTTGCTATTTAATAAGAAGAGAGCGCTCATGTCTTCACCGGCTCCAATTTCAAAACAGATCTTTTCGATTAGCGGCGCGTTGATTGTAAGCCTGGTGCTTTTGTCCGCATTTGCGATCACAATCACGCTGCTCATCAAATCCACGTTTGTCGAATACCGCAGCACCGCGCGCGTAACGCTTGAGGCAGGCGCCATTCTGGAAAACACGCTGGAAGCGCGGATGGCAGCCCTGAAATGGCGCTTGTCGCCAGATGCGGCCCGAATAGAGGAGTTTCGCGACAATATCGAAGAGCTCAGAGCCGCCAAAACACAAGTGGAAGCGGTGGGTGGTGATGACTCTCAACTGGTCAGGACCTTTCAGAACCTTGCGGCCGAGCTTGCGGAGTATGAAGCTCAATTCAATCTCATGCTCGATGCACGTATGGAATACGATACAGTGGAGAGCGAGTTGACCGAGGCAGGACTGACTGCACGAAAAGCCCTTACCGAGATCATGACGACCGCTTACGAGGACAATGACCCCACTGCGGCGTTTTATGCAGGCCGGGCCCAGGAAGCGCTGATGTTGGGCCGCTATTATCTTGAAAAATATCGCAGAACAGAAGCAGCGACCGATCTTGAACGGTCTGTTTTGGAGATGCGTGACGCGACCGCGGAACTGGGAACGCTGCGAACAGAATTGCAGAACCCGCGAAGACTTGAGCTTGCCGATGTTGCGTCTCGACAAATGACGAGCTTCATCAACCGCTCAGGTATGCTTTCGGAAGCCGTCCAAAAACAGGTTTCCGCACGCGGCGTAATGGACACCCTTGGTCCGAAGATTGTCGCTGACGTAGAGACCGTGATCAACATTGCCACTGATCGGCAAAATACGCTTGGGCCCCGAGGCCAGGCCGTATCGTTTTGGGCCGTTGTCGCCATCTGCGTTGCCGCTGTGATGATCGTCGCCTTTGGCTGGCGCTATTCCAACAGGCTTGCGGCTCGGATATCTGGCGACTTGGAAGACGCAGTCTCGGCGATGTCAAAAATTGCGGCTGGAGATCTCGAAACTGCTGTTCACCATGCCGAGTTCGACAATGAAATCGGCCGCATGGCGCGAGCGCTTGAAGTCTTCAAGGCAAATGGCAAGGCTGCTATCGAAGCGGCAGAGCGCGAGAAGACGGCAGAAGCAGAGCGTCAAAGGGCATCTGAAGCGCTCAGGCAACAGCAAGAGGCACAAGAGGCGGCTGCGCGGAACGAGGCTGAAGCCGTGCGCAAGGCGATGATTGCGGATTTGAGCGCCTCCCTCGGCAAGGTTGTCAATGCGGCGTCCGATGGTGATTTTTCGCAACGCGTCGATGCTGACTTTGGCGACGAAGAGCTGTCCGCTTTGGCAACAAATATGAACAAGTTGGTCCAGAACATGGATCACGGCATCGACATCACGGGCCAGGCTCTGCGCCGCGTTGCGGAGGGCGACCTGACAGAGCTGATGGAAGGCGAATTCAAGGGGGCGTTCAAGGACCTTCAGGACAACACAAACGGCATGATCGTCTCCCTGAAGTCCCTGATCGGTGACATCTCCGGCAGCACGGTCAACCTCTCTTCGTCTTCTGACGAGTTGCGCGATACGTCGGACGCGCTCTCCAAACAGGCCGAGCAAAACGCGGCCTCCCTCGAAGAGACTTCAGCGGCCTTGGAAGAGCTAACCGCGAGCATCAAGCAGGTCAGCGAGAACGTGGAAGATGCGAACAGCAACGCAAGCATGGCGCGTGAGACGGCCAAGTCCAGCAGCGTCGTTGCAGAGGATGCAGCCGAAGCCATGAGCCGTATCTCAGGTGCGTCCGGGGAAATCGCGAAGGTTGTGACCGTGATTGACGAAATCTCCTTCCAGATCAACCTGCTGGCCCTGAACGCTGGCGTTGAAGCGGCGCGCACCGGCGAGGCAGGGCGCGGGTTCTCGGTCGTGGCGTCCGAAGTGCGTCAGTTGGCGCAACGCGCAGGCGAGGCGGCAAAGGAGATTGATGAAGTCATAGCACGAAGCGACCAGGCCGTTGCCGAAGGCGTCGAAAAGGTGAGCAACGCAAAGCAATCCCTTGAGATGATCTCGGAAAGCGTCATTGGTGTCTCTCAACTGATCGATCAGATTTCACCTGCTATTTCAGAGCAGGTGAACGGCATCGCCGAGATCAACAGTGCTGTCGGACAGATCGACAGCAACACGCAAAAGCAGGCAGCATCCTTTGAAGAGGTAACAGCCACAAGCGCTCTGCTATCGGATGAGGCAGGTAATCTGAAAAATTCCACTGCACGGTTTAAAACCGGACATGAGGTTATGACTTTGGCCGAACCGAGTGGTTCACCCAAAACAGAAACATCGCCGAGAACGGGCGTCTTGCCTCGAGTTCGAACCAGCAATCTTGCAGAAGACCTGAGCGGCTGGGATGAGTTCTGAGAAGGTTTGAACGCAACACGGACAGCCGAATCGACCGTTTCGGGCTTACCGGAGCGTGATTGGTTTGAGTGTTGGGGTGTTCTCGGCCGCGTTCAAGGATGGGTAGGAGGGCTCCGCTGCGTCTTGCGGCTTGTGATACATCCAATTCTCGGATGGACGTACTCTTCGCTGTACCAATCCACGCCTGTCTGCATCGGCCGTTCGCTCTGGCTAACGAACCTCTAGAAGACCTCGAAGTCGAAGATACTGGCTATGAAGTGGTCAATTGCACTTCAGTCAGGGCATAGTTCTTTTTGGGGGTGGTGCCGCTGTCAACGAAGGATCGATCCCTGCCTCGGTCACTGTTGGGGGAAATTTGGATAGACTGACGGCTAACTTTACGATCCCTTTGTCCTCCCGCATTCTTCGCTCAACAACAAAACACCCGCCCAAACGCGCCGCCGGCGACGAAATCCAAACCCCGCAGAGTCTTGTTATGAACGAGGGACCAATGGGGCAGGTCACCCACGCAAACCGTACGTATGGAGAGCTTCAAAGGCCGCCTTCACAACGCATGCCTGACTTATCATATCTTCCGTATCCTCGCAGAGACACGCGAGATTATGGAAAACTGGAGGATCGATTACCATACACACACATCGCTCGGCGGGCCGCCCCCGACCGTCGTCGCACTCCTTCACCGCAGCGCCCGACCTGCCTGGTTTGAACTACACAAAGGCTCAAACCAGCTGCCCTGACCGCGATGGAATCAACAGAAAGAAACACCGACAGATCTATTAAACCTCAGCCGGCCAGATCAGCAGGACAGATCACCATAACTGCTTTGAGCTTCGGTCTAGTTCGCGATGTGGTGTGCGACGCGCAGACAAGTGCGCTGAACAGATCCTTCTTCACATCTTCATCGATTGCTTGTTGCTGCGCGCGATAAGGTTTCTGGCTGACGTGTTGTCCGTCCTTGGAAGCGGGTCGCAATACTTGCCGACGAGGCGTTACAAGTGCAAATCGCGTTGCAAAAGGCTCGTTGCGCTCTTGCTGTTCGTCACGGTCCTCCCACTCCACGCTTGCTCCGAATGGCTTGGGTCATTCAATCACAGCATAATGTCGGCCCCGGCGGACACGTGCCGCTGTCCCAGCTTATCTGGTCTGTCCGACGACAGTTGGTAGACGTTAGCTCGGCTAGAGCTCAGTCGCACCTTGCGGCAAATGTGACACGGTTCGATAGGACAAGACGAGCAACTATCTGATCTCGGATAGGACTAGCTGGCCAGCCGAGCCGGTTGTTCTGACGACCCAGCGTCAGTGTCAAACTTACCTATGGTCTCACTAAGCGATTTCGCTTGCGCGGTCAGTGCGTGGCTTGCGGCGGTCGTTTCTTCGAACATTGCGGCGTTTTGTTGGGTCAGACCATCGAGTTGATTGACCGCAGTGTTGATCTCATCCAGCCCCTGCGCCTGTTCCGTCGTCGCATCGGACATCTCCGACACCAGCGTGGCGATTTCCGTGACAGCACTGACAATGCTCTCCAGAGCAAGACCGGTCTTCTGGACCATCGACACGCCGTTATCCACTTGTTGTCCTGTGGTCGAAATGAGCGTTGCAATCTCGGTTGCCGCCTGAGACGATTGCTGCGCCAAGGCACGCACTTCGGAGGCGACAACAGCAAAGCCACGGCCCGCTTCTCCGGCACGCGCTGCCTCGACACCTGCGTTCAAGGCCAGCAGATTGGTTTGGAACGAAATGTTCTCGATCACTTCAATGATGCTGGTGATCGACTTTGAGGACTCGGAGATGTCCTGCATCGCCTTCTCAGCCGCCATCATGACCTTGCCACCTTCATCCGCCTTGCCCTCGGTCGCCTTGACAAGCGACGCGGTTTGCTTGGCGCGTTCGGCTGCGGACCGAACCGATGCGGTCATTTGATCGAGCGCGGCCGCCGTTTCCTCCAAAGTGGATGCCTGCGTCTCGGTGCGGGCCGCAAGGTTATCCGCCGCGCGCGCGATCTCGACCGACTCTGCGTGGATCGATCCGGCGTTTTCCGAGATCGCGTTCAAGGCCGTATTCAAGCTCGACAGGGCCTCATTGTAGTCCGCGCGCAGCTCGAGATACTCGGGCGGGAAATCTGCTGCGATCTGATCGGTGAGCCGGCCCTGCGACAGCGACTTCAGTGCGGACCGTAGCGCGTCCACGACCGTTTCCTGCGCCGCGACCATCTTGCGGCGCTCGGCTTGATTTGCCGTCTTCGCAATGTGGGACGCTGTCACGTCATTGGCGATCAGGACGAAACTTCCTGGCTGTCCGGTATGATCGGCCACCGCGGTGAAACCACCTTCGACAAATGCGGGATCGCTGCCTGCGGTCAATTCGAAACACCCGAAAACACGCTCTCCGGCAACCAGTTCTCTCCAGAAATCGCGCGCTTCCTCGCCAGCCTCGTGCTCCATTTTCAGCAGGTTTGCGACAGGTCGGCCGAGAAACTCTCGGGTTTTGCCTCCAACCAGTTTCTCCGCAACAAAGTTCATGGCCGACACCTTGCCATCGAGGGTCACTTCGATCTGGGCTTGTGTTTCGGAGAGCGACGTCATGATGGCGGTATTGCGCAGCAGTTCGGTCTGGTCCTGCCATTCGGTGACGAAACCAATGCGCTCGCCTTCGCTGTTGGTAACGGGCGCGGCCACAAGGTTCAAAACGACGTTACCAAGTTTGAAGGTCGTGCTCATCGGCTGCATCGTGGTTGCATCCGACATTGCGCCGCGCAGGTCCTGCGACACGTGAAGCTTGTGAAAGTCGGAGCCGACAAGCGCATCGGGGTCGAATTGATCGAGCGCCTTGGCGAACTCCGCTTCGCAGTCTTTGAACAGCGTGTTCAACGCCGCATTGGCCCAGACGACCTTGAGGTCCAGACCGACCAGCAGCATGGCTGCGGACGATGCCTCGAAGGCTGCGCCCTTGTAGGCGGCATCTCGCCCGACGGCATCCGCCTTGATCAGCGAGCCGCGAAAGGCCTCCAGGGTGGTTGCGATCTCGCCGATTTCGTCGCCGCGACCCTGATGCGGCACGATCGTCGTATAGTCCTTTTCGGCAACCGCGCTCATGGCCCGGCCAACGGTGGACAGTGGCGCGCTGATGGATCGCGCAAAGAGGATTGCGATGGCGGCGGCGGCGGAGATCAGGATTGCGCCACCAAGTAGGAAGGTGTTTCGCATCTCGACAATGGGCAGCAAGACTTCGGCCGCGTCTTGCTCGATGACAATGGCCAAATCCGTGCCCAGAAATGAGAACGGCTGGACCTGTGCGAGCACCGCCTGACCATTGAAACCAGAGGTGTTCAGGAGTTCCGCTTCCCCACTCTCGACCACGGCGCGCACCACGTCCGACACGCTGGTCTGAAGAATGTCGACCTCTTCGGTCATGAGCGCATCCGTGCGCAACAGCCCGTCGGCGCCGATGATGAATGCGCCGCCGGTCTCACCCAAACCCGACACCGCTTGAGCGGCATTGTTGAAGCGGTCGATCGGCATTTGGTAGGCAAGAACGCCGAGAGCCACGCCGTTCTTGTCGAAAATGGGCACCCCGATAAAGGCAGCCGGTGCGCCCGCGCTTGGCGCGTAGGGGGCGAAGTCGATGAAGGCGGGTGGCTGACCCGGTTCAAGCGTTGACGCCGCCGAAAAGACTTGCGCCAGACCGCTATCGCGCCACTCGCCCGTGTTCATGTTCGTTGCGAAGTCGAGCTCCTTGAACACTGAATAGACGAGGTTTCCATCCATATCGAACAGAAAGACGTCGTAATATCCCAACCGCTGCTGCAGGTCGTGAAAGTGCGGGTGATACTCGGCATGAAGCGCGTCATACCAGAGATCACTGTTGGCCGAGTAGAGCTGGTCCTTCTCGCCCAGCGGATGGGGATTGTCTGTGATGTACATCTGCTGAAGCAGCTTGACCGGATCTTCAATCTCCTGAAATGCGACCGCAAAGGACGCAAGCGCATCCGCCACATATGGGTTGAGCGCTTCGATCATCAGGTTGTCTTGGATACTCTCAAGGTAGGTCGTCACCGTCCGGCTGCCGCTCTCGGCCAGGGCCTGAAGCCGTGCCTCTGCGGCCGCGAGGACTGTCTTTTCCGATTTGGTGTAGCTGACAACGCCCATCGCGACGATCACGAGGACGATCATCGCGACCATGACGACGGGGAGTTTGAGGCTGATACGCGTTCTGGTCAGGAGGTTTGTCATGTCGGGCGACTCCGGAATACATCTGCACACCAATTAGGCAGCAGTGTTGAACAAAAGGTTTAGACGCGCGTCAATTTCAGTCGATTTTTGCGCATGTAGTCCCATTATTGTGGTGTGACGACGCCTCAATGGCGTGTGGACGCGCCAATGAGCGCCATCGGCACTCCCCCCGCAGGAGGCCTGCCTGAGCGGCGCGATGGAAGCTTGCTTGCGCAGGACCACGCCTTGCCGCCACGCTGGCGCTGATCCGAGCCTCCAAGAGGGACCGTTTTTCGCGTTTCTGGTGCACAGACAACATCCACACAGATGTCGCAGGTTCCCCACCGGCCCTGAATGCCAAGCAGTTCGACGACCCGCAAAACGTCGGGCCATCAGCCCCTCACGGCCTCGGGTATCTAGGGTCTGCACCCAATTCGATGAAACGTATGCGGTCTCCCGGATCGTGCTCGGGTTGATACATCCGGAGCAGGTGACATTCGCACCGCAGGACACCCATCTCAGGCCCGCGTGGGTGGCGCGCATACTTGCCCAAGAAAGCGAGATGGTGCTGCCGGAGAGATTTGAACTCTCGACCTCTCCCTTACCAAGGGAGTGCTCTACCCCTGAGCTACGGCAGCGCCGATGGCTCGGGTGATTAGACCCAATCCTGCAGCGGCGCAAGCCCAATCTGGACGCTTTCCATCGCCTGCGATAGACAAGCGCCATGGCACGGTCACCGGACCCATCAAAATCGACAAAGCCGGGCTCGGCGCGTGAGGATCGCTTGAAAGCGGCACTCAAGGCGAACATGGCGCGCCGCAAGGCGCAGGCCCGGGCGCGCGCTGAAAAACAGGCACAGAAGGCAGAGGGCTCGCAAGGGGCCGGAGCAGAAAAGGACGCATAAGCGCATGGATTCCATACTTGTAACGGGAGGCGGCGCCCTGAAGGGCCAGATACCGATTGCCGGCGCCAAAAACGCCTGTCTCACCCTGATGCCGGCCACGCTTCTCAGCGAGGAGCCACTTACGCTCATCAATGCACCGCGGTTGAGCGATATCCGGACCATGACGCAGTTGCTGCAATCGCTCGGCGCCGAGGTGACCTCGTTGCAGGATGGTCGGGTGATTGCGCTGTCCAGTCACACCATCACCAACCATACTGCGCATTATGACATCGTGCGAAAGATGCGTGCCTCGATCCTGGTTCTGGGCCCAATGCTGGCGCGCGAAGGTCATGCGGTGGTGTCCCTGCCGGGCGGTTGTGCGATCGGCGCGCGCCCGGTCGATCTGCATCTCAAGGCGCTGGAAGCGATGGGTGCTGAGCTTGAGCTCAAGGATGGATATGTTCATGCGACGGCACGGACGGGTCTGAAGGGCGGCACGGTCGATTTCGAGTTTGCATCCGTCGGCGCGACCGAGAACGCGCTGATGGCGGCGACGCTTGCCAAGGGAACGACAGTGTTGAACAACGCGGCCCGCGAGCCCGAGATCGTCGATCTGGCACGTTGCCTGCGGGCCATGGGTGCCCGGATCGCGGGGGAAGGGACATCGATCATCACCATCGAAGGTGTCGACCACCTTGGAGGCGCCACCCATACGGTCGTGACCGACCGGATCGAGCTCGGCACCTATATGCTGGCACCTGCGATCTGCGGAGGCGAGGTCGAGCTTCTGGGCGGGCGGATCGACCTTGTGGAAGCCTTCTGCGAGAAACTCGATGCCGCGGGCGTCGATGTCCGCGAAACCGAGCAGGGGTTGGCCGTGACGCGCCGAAACGGGCGCATTGGCGCGGTCGACGTCACGACCGAGCCTTTCCCCGGGTTCCCGACAGACCTTCAGGCGCAGATGATGGCGCTCCTCTGCACTGCGGACGGCACCTCGGTGCTCGAAGAGAAGATCTTCGAAAACCGTTTCATGCACGCACCGGAACTGATGCGTATGGGGGCCGATATCGACGTGCACGGGGGCACGGCGACGGTCACCGGTGTCGAGAAGCTCAAGGGCGCACCCGTGATGGCGACCGATCTGCGTGCTTCGGTGTCCCTGATCCTGGCAGGCCTTGCCGCAGAAGGCGAAACCCGGGTGGGTCGGGTCTATCACCTCGACCGCGGCTATGAACATGTGGTGGCCAAGCTCTCCGGCGTCGGAGCGAAAATCGAACGGATCTCCGAGTCATGACGGACGCGCGGTTCGAAGACGGCCACGAGGCGCCGCTCAACCTCGGTGCGCTCGACACCGAGGACCTCGCGGTGATTTCGGCGCTGGTCCAGGATGGCGTATTTCCAGTGCCCGAAATGCGCTGGGACAAGGCCGCGCGCCGCTTCGTCCTGCTGATCAACCGGTTTCGCTGGGAGGAGGGCCCGGCGCGGGCTGCCTCCCCCGAACGGGTCCGCGCGCTCCTGGTGTTCGATGCGGTGACCGCCGTTGCCAGCAGCGGGATCGACCGCTCCGATCCCGACATGGTCCTGTCGCTGCTCTCCGTCGATTTCGAACCAACCGATCCACCTGCCGGTCAGGTGCTTCTGACGCTGGCGGGCGACGGCGCGATCCGTCTGCAGGTCGAGGCGCTCGAAGTGACGTTGAAAGATGTCACAAAACCCTACATGGCCCCCTCGGGAAAAACGCCGGACCATCCGGATTGATCCCTTCTTCTGGCGAAAAATATCCTCGCCGAAGGCATGAAACTCTTTTGGCGCTCCAGCAAAGGTCCGCAGAATGCCCGTGTTCCTCGATGCTACCGCATCCGATTTCGAAAGCTCCTTTCAAACCCTCCTGACCGCCAAGCGCGAGGACAGCCCCGACGTGGATGAGGCGGTTACGGCGATCATTGCCGACGTGCGCGCGCGTGGGGACTCGGCGGTCATTGACTTGACGCAGAAGTATGACCGCCTGACGCTGACCCCCTCCACGCTGCAGGTCTCCGATGCCGAGATCACCGAGGCGGTGGCAGCCATCCCGCAGGCCGAAGTCGAGGCGCTGAAGCTCGCCGCAGACCGCATCACGGCCTACCACGCGCGCCAGCAGCCCGAAGACGCGCACTGGACCGACCAAAGCGGCGCGACGCTCGGCTGGAGATGGACACCCGTGGCAGCAGCCGGGCTCTATGTGCCGGGTGGGCTGGCCTCCTATCCGTCGTCGGTGCTGATGAACGCGATCCCGGCGAAGGTCGCAGGGGTGCCGCGCCTCGCCATGGTTGTGCCCGCCCCCGACGGCGTGCTGAACCCGCTCGTGCTTGCCGCGGCCCGGCTTGCGGGCGTTGACGAAATCTACCGCATCGGCGGCGCGCAGGCGATCGCCGCACTGGCCTATGGCACCGAGACCATCGCGCCTGTCGACAAGATCACTGGCCCCGGCAATGCCTATGTGGCTGCGGCCAAACGTCGGGTCTTCGGCAAAGTCGGCATCGACATGATCGCGGGGCCCTCGGAGATCCTGGTCATTGCCGATGGTGACAACGATCCCGACTGGATCGCGCTCGACCTGCTGAGCCAGGCCGAGCATGACGAGAGCGCGCAGTCGATCCTGATTACCACCGACCCCGCCTTCGGACGCGCCGTGGCCGATGCCGTCGACGCCCGCCTGCAGACGCTGGAGCGGCGCGCCATTGCGGGCGCCTCCTGGCGCGACTTCGGGGCGATCATCACGGTCGCCGACCTGGCTCAGGCGGCAGCCCTCAGCAACCGCATCGCGCCCGAGCATCTGGAGCTTTGCGTCGCGGATCCGGAGGCGCTGAGCGCGCAGATCACCCACGCGGGCGCCATCTTCCTCGGCCAGTGGACGCCGGAGGCCATCGGCGACTATGTGGGAGGGCCCAACCACGTGCTGCCGACCGCGCGGTCGGCCCGGTTCTCCTCCGGGCTCTCGGTGCTCGACTTCCTCAAGCGCACGACGCTCGCGCGCATGACCCCGGGTGCCTTGCGCAGTATCGGCCCGGCCGCGGAAACTCTTGCGCGAACTGAAAGCCTCGAAGCGCATGGTCTCTCCGTTACAGCCCGCCTGAAGAAACTCAACGACTGAGCAGCACGCCTTCGCCGTTGCCCTTGGCTGCGAACCTGCGTTAAGCATCTCAGGTTTGTTGGTTTTGCGTGAAGTGTCTGACCCATGTCCCGTATCTCACAGATCGTCCTCGATGACGCCGGCCTGCCGCCGGCCACCCCCGAGATCGAGCAGGAGCGCCGCGTGGCGATGTTCGATCTGCTGGAAGAAAACACCTTCAAGCTGCCCGCCCGGGATGGGCGGGCCGTGCCCGAAGGCCCCTATCATGTTGCCCTTGCGATCCGCGACAAGCGGCTGGTCTTCGAGGTGAACACCGAAAAGGCCGAGAAGGCGGCCGAATTCCATCTCTCGCTTGGGCCCTTCAGGCAGGTGGTTAAGGACTACTTCCAGATCTGCGAGAGCTACTTCGAGGCGGTCAAGAAGCTGCCGCCCAGCCAGATTGAGACGATCGACATGGCCCGCCGGGGTATCCACAACGAAGGCAGCCGCGTCCTGCAGGAACGTCTCGACGGCAAGGTCGAGGTCGATACCGACACCGCCCGCCGCCTCTTCACGCTGATCTGCGTGTTGCATTTCGGGGGCTGAATGAGCCAGGAGCTGCCAGGGTCGGTGCTGTTTTGTTGTGATCACAACGCGGTACGCTCCCCCATGGCGGAAGGCATCATGAAGAAGTTCTACGGCACCGGGACATATGTGCAATCCGCCGGGGTCACCAACGATATGGAGATCGATGGGTTTTCCATCGCGGTCTGCCAGGAGATAGATGTGGAGCTCTCCCGCCACCGCTCGCGCAGCTTCGACGAGATGGAGAACTGGGGTGACGATCTGAGCTCCTTCGATCTGGTCATCGCACTCAGCCCCGCCTCGCAGCGCCGCGCGCTGGATCTCACACGGTTCTACCATCTGGAGGTGGAATACTGGCCCATTCTCGACCCGACCGGGCTTGGCGAGAGCCGCGAGGCCAAGCTCGAGAGCTATCGTCAGGCGCGCGACCAGATCAAGGAACGCTTGCTGGCCCGCTTCGGACCGCCCAGCGAGATCATATGAGGAGCCGCCCATGGCCGATGTGGTGAAAAGATACTTCGAGGCGTTCAACGCGAAGGACACCGATGCGATGCTCAACTGCCTCTCGGACGACGTCGCGCATCATGTGAACGAAGGAAATGTGCGCCGGGGTAAGGCTGCTTTTGCCGAGTTCTGTGCCCATATGAGCCGCTGCTATGACGAGACGCTGACCGACATCGTGATCTTCGACGCACCGGATCAGGGCCGAGCCGCGGCTGAATACGTCGTGCACGGGCGCTATCTCGCTACAGATGAAGGCCTGCCTGAAGCGGGAGGCCAGCAGTATCAATTGCCTGCCGGCTCCTTCTTTGACGTGGCGGACGGGCTGATCACGCGGGTCACGACCCGTTACAACCTTTCAGACTGGATACGGCAGGTGTCCTGACCGTGGCGCTTGACATTCGCCCGCTCGACCATGCCGAGCTTGCCGACCACATCGACGATGTAGCCCGTCTGCGCATCGCCGTCTTTCGCGACTGGCCCTATCTCTACGATGGCGATCTCGAGTACGAGCGGCGCTACCTACAGCCCTACCTGACCAGTGCGGCCGCAATCGTGGTGGGCGCTTTCCACGAGGGTCGTCTGGTCGGCGCATCCACGGGCGCTCCGCTCAGCGATCATGCAGAGGACTTCGCCGTAGCGTTCTCCGGGAGCGGGCTCGACCTTGCAACGATTTTCTACTGCGCCGAGAGCGTCTTGCTGCCAAGCTACCGGGGCCAGGGCGCAGGCCACGCATTCTTCGACCTGCGCGAGGCCCACGCGCGACGGTTGGGGTTCGGCCGATGCTGCTTTTGTGCGGTGATCCGGCCGCAAGATCACCCGGCGCGGGCGGCCGACTACGCGCCGCTCGATCCGTTTTGGCGCAAGCGCGGGTACACGCCGCTGGAGGGTGTTACGGCACGGTTCTCCTGGAAGGATCGGGACGCGCCGGAAGAAACGTCGAAAGCCCTGCAATTCTGGATGCGCGACCTCCAGAGCGTTTCGCCTTTGACCTGAGACAGGGCGTGTCACCTATTGCAAAGATTTCATCGAAATCCGGCAGCGATGGGTGACTCAAGTTCAAGGCGAATTGCTTTTGGCCAGGGCTTCAGAGCCCCCCGCAGAAGGTCTCGGCGGTGTCGGCAAACCGGTTCCAGGTCTCCCAGAACGTGCGGTTGGCCGGGTTGTCAGACTGACGGATGTCCTGCAACAGCCCCGGTTCGCTGAAGAACCGCACGCTGCGCTGCTGTTGCGATGGGCTGAGCGTCTGGTTGGCCGCGGCCTGAATGCAGCCACAACGCTCTCGCGTCGCTCCGGGCCGTCGATGGACAAGGCAGGCGGTCCCGATCGGACCGGTGGCGAACTGCGCGGGCGCGCCGGCAACGGGCAAAGGCGGTGGGCTCACGATTGGCTGTGATGGCGCCGGGGACCGACCTCCACAGGCGGACAGCACCAGGATCACGCAGAACAGGGAAGGGCGGAGCATCAACAACTCTCTCGTTTGGGCTGAAAGGGTTATGGCCCATTCCCCGCCGCGCTGCAAACTCTCAGAACCGCCAGCGCGCACCCACGAAGGTCACGTCCTGATCCAGCAGATCCGCGCCCGTGTCGTCGAACTCGAACGTCCGGTAGCTGGCGTAGAGCTCGGTGTTCCAGGCATCGACCATCTGCACCACGGCGAGGCCAACCGATTGCGAGTCCGATCCGGTCACGCCGAAGTCCTCGCCGGAGTAGTAATCCACCGAGATGCGGGTCTCGCCGGCCGCGATCCAGTCGCGTTTGATCCCGCCCTTTACATAGACGTAGCCCGCATCCCCCTCCTGCTGGCGCCCGGTTGCGACAGCGAGGTTGAGGCCGGTCGCTTCATGCAGGATCGCAACGGAGCCGAGCAGCAGTTCTTCGTCTGAATCGCGGATCGAAAGCCCTGTCCGAGCCGCCACCTGGTAAGCGCCGTAGTCCTGGTTGTACGTGAGGCCGATGTCGTAGAATTCATCGTCATTGCCGCGGGCCAGAACCTCCTCGCCTGCGCTGACTGCAAGCGAGAAGCCGGCGAATGCGGGCGTATCGTAGCGGATGCGGAAGCGCCGTCCGCCGTCAAAGGCGCTGAAGGCGTCACCGATGTCGAAGGCGGAGGCGCCGCCGCCCGCAAGCTGGAAGACCTGGGAACCCGCCTGATCCTGCAGGCTGGAATAGGCGATGACCGAGGTGCCGGAGAAATCGGCCTCGGCGGTGCTGTCGGTGGCGATGCTGCCCTGCCCGAAGGAGACCGTCCCGAAGGTGGGGGACTGATAGATCGCCTCGAACTTGCGGATCTCGGTGCGGCGGTAGTTCTGCTCCAGACCGTCATCCGCGCCGTTGATGCTGGACGATCCGGTAAAGCCGAGGGCCGTCTCGAAATGCAGCCGGAACTCGCTGCCACCTTGCAGCGCCTGCGTGTAGATCACGCCCACCCGGCTGTTGGAGTTGTCGTTGTCCGTCAGAGTGGTGTTCGACCCGTCCCCCCGATCCACGTTGATGATGCCGAGGTTCAGATGCCCGTAGAAATCAACCTCCGGCCCCGCCTGCTGGGCGATGGCGGGCAAGGGGAGGGCAAGGGCGATCAGCCCGGCGGAAGCAGGGGGGATGCGGGGAGAGTACGTCATGGAAGTGCCTTTCGGGAAGCGGCGCCGAAACGGCGTCTCAGTACACCTTACGCGTGTGTTGCCTTGGGTCAAACTCACGACTATCGGAGGGCGGTGCGGTGGTGCAGACGGTGTTGTGCAGAATTGTGGACTGCGTGGTTTCCAAGTTGGTGGCCGTGTCCAAATCACGAGGCTGCATGAAGCGACGCGCCGGCGCTATGTCGGGCGCTGCGCAATCGCGGATTGGGCTCATCTCGAGACAAACACTAGGGGAGTAGAGCTCGGCTAGTTGCGTTGCACCCAGCGCATATAGAACATCAAAAATGGATCATTTAGGTAGAGAAAGTCGTCGTCCCATTCTAAGACTGGCTCCCCTTGAATGCCGTCTTTGGCGATGTTGGACATATGACCTAGGGCGTTGGAAACTTCGTGTTTTTGAGGAACGTCGTCTTCGGCAAGCAACTTGCGAAGCTCGTCCCTTATCTCATTATAGTGCAGCTTCTCTTTTGGACCGGTGTTGGCCACGGCCCTCAAAACAGACTGGCAAATATCCAGTGTGTTGTCACCGCTTAGTAGACTTCGCTCAATTCTCTTGGATCTCGATTGAGGTCCTTTCGATAATTTTTCGAAAGTCGGAAAACCAAATTGCTGTGCAACCGCCTCGAAGATTTCTTGCTTAACGGAGTCTGCCGGATGGTACGTCTTATGCTCTTCGCACGTTTCTTCGATGCCATAGTGGCTACATAGCCGACTACAAAATCTTTGGGTAAGTAGTGGGCTGCCGTTGGATTCGTTGACGAAGTCGGTGATGCAATCGGCATCAATATCCATTTTCAGTTCTGGAAATCCTTGGTCAGGAATTTTCAGCAGCTCTTCAGTGCTCCATGCGGGGATCTCAACGTGTGCAAACCGGCCTTCCATCTCGCGTTCTACGCCAATGGCATCAAATGCTCGATGTGGAACCGCGATCAAAATTGCGACGAGACCTTCGAAAACCTCCGACTTTAGAGAGCGAACTATCTCGCGCTGCACGCTACTGGGCATGTAGTGAAAGTCGTCAACGACAAGAGCAAGATCACTTTGTCTCATAAAGCCGAGTATCGTACGCTTATTGCTGTTGTTGAAGGTTTGGGTAGTTCCTTCGCTCGCCCTTGTCTGTGCGGTAACTAGGTATCGGAAGCCCGCGCTGTTTTCATTGCCCTCCGCCAGCTCTTCCGTCGTGGGTAGTTGCAAATCTTGAAGTAGTAGCCTCCAGAATTCCTCGCTGTTTTCAACTTGGCCACCATTGACTATGGCTGAGCGCTCTCTCCCTAGGGTCAGGACCCATTGATTTCCTTTGAGTGGCATGATTCATCGGTCGAAAATCGAATGGTGATATGAGCGATCT
>NZ_JALIEB010000003.1 GCF_025755255.1 Roseobacter sinensis
TAACAGCGTCCCATTCATAAGCCTCCGTGCAACGTTCTGTTTTGATACAGAATTTGCACTTCGGATGTGAATCCACCTGCTCTGGCTAAGGATCTTTATAATCAGTATTATGTATATTTAATATACTTGAGGAAACGCCGGTTCATCTTGGTCCTTCCATCCCGCGCGACAAATCACCTATGCTGAAACCAGAGGATCAAATACGGTGGGAGGATTGGAATGGCAGATCGGTATGAGACCGGCAAGCAGATGCGCAGGACGGTTCTCGGCGATCAGCATGTCGATCTGGCCGAGGCGCGTCGGACCGATCTGGACGGCCCATTTCAGGACCTTATCATCGAAGCTGCCTGGGGCACGGTTTGGGCGTCGGATGGGATCAGCTTGCGCGAGCGCTCGATGCTGACGCTTGCGCTGCTGGCTGCGACCGGGAATTTTGACGAGATACCAATGCACATCCGGGCCACGGCGAATACCGGTGCGAGCCAGCAGGATGTGGTCGAAACCTTTCAGCACGTGGCGATCTACGCGGGCGTGCCGCGGGCCAACCACGCATTGAAACTGGCCCGGGCCACGTTCGACGAGATGGCGCAACAGGCATGACCGACCTCAAGGGCGGTATGATCCCGCGGGACTGGCGCCATCAACCGCCCGCGTTCACGCCTGACTACAAAAGCAGCCGCTTGCGCTCACCCAAACTGCCGAAACTCTCCATGCCGAGCACGCCCAGCGAGGACAGCGGACCGGTGTTCACACGGGAGATCCTGGGCCCGCTCGACGATGACCTGACCCTGAACCACGCGGCACCGGGAGAAATGGCCATCGGGCCACGGATCATCGTGCACGGCCAAGTAAAGGACGAGATGGGCCGCGGCGTTCCGGGCGCTTTGCTGGAGATCTGGCAAGCCAACGCAGGCGGGCGATATCGCCACAAGAACGATGGCTACCTTGCGCCACTCGACCCGAATTTCGGCGGCTGCGGCCGAGCGATCACGGACGACGAGGGCGGGTATCGCTTCCATACGGTGCTTCCAGGCCCCTACCCCTGGCCCAATGGCGCGAACGACTGGCGCCCCGCCCACATCCATTTTTCTGTTTTTGGTCAAAGCTTTGCGCAGCGACTTGTGACTCAGATGTACTTCGAGGGCGACCCGCTGATCTGGCGTTGCCCGATTGTGGCCACCATCCCGGATCGCGCCGCGATCGAGCGCTTGATCGCGCCGCTCGACATGGCGGCAACGGTGCCCTTCGATGCGCGCGCTTATCGCTTCGACCTTCTGCTGCGCGGACGACACGCGAGCCCATTTGAGAACCGGCCGGAGGGTCTGTGAGGATGAAGCTGCATGAGACAGCATCGCAGACGGTTGGTCCTTACGTGCACATCGGCTGCATGCCAAATGCGATCGGGCTGCATGACGTCTATCCCGAAGATCTCGGCGCCCGTATGCGGGGTGAGAGTACCGAAGGCCAGAAGATCACTATTGAAGGCATCATCCGGGACGGCGCCGGCGCACCGTTGACTGACGCGCTGGTGGAGATCTGGCAAGCCGACGCTCGGGGCCGCTATGGCGCCGACGGCTCAGGGTTTACGGGCTGGGGCCGTGCGGCCGCCGATGCGCAGAGCGGTGTGTGGCGGTTCGAGACGATCAAGCCGGGTGCGGTCGAAGCGATGGCGCCGCATATCACCTTCTGGATCGCCGCGCGGGGCATCAATATGGCACTGCATACGCGCATGTATTTTCCTGAGGACGAAACGCTGCAGGCGAGCGACCCGGTGCTCGCAGGTTTTGTGCCTGCACCCCGCCGCAACACACTGATTGCACAGAAAACGGCAGACTTTATGTACCAGTTCAATATACATCTGCAAGGATCTGAAGAAACAGTGTTTTTTGATGTCTGACCCCTGCATCATTTGTGTCGCCATTACGGGAAGTGTTCCGACCAAGGCAGCGAACCCGGCTGTACCCATTTCGGTTGCCGAGCAGCTTGAAAGCACGCATGAGGCCTTCGAGGCCGGGGCCGCCATCTGTCATGCCCACGTGCGAAACCCCGACGAGACGCCCTCCTCCGACCCGGAGAAGTTTGCGCGCCTGAAGGAAGGCCTCGAGACGCACTGCCCCGGCATGATCATCCAGTTCTCGACGGGCGGGCGCTCCGGTGCCGGGCGGGAGCGCGGGGGGATGCTGCCGCTGCGCCCCGACATGGCGTCGCTCTCGGTGGGGTCCAACAACTTTCCCACGCGGGTCTACGAGAACCCGCCCGATCTTGTCGCCTGGCTCGCCAGCGAGATGCAGACCTATGAGGTGACACCCGAGATCGAGGCCTTCGATTTGTCGCATATCCTGCACGCCATCCGGCTGCATGAGGCGGGAGCGCTCTTTGGCAGGCTCTACGTGCAATTCGTGATGGGTGTGAAGAACGCGATGCCGGCCGACCGCCGGGTGTTTGATTTCTACGTCGAGACGATGAAGACGCGTGCGCCTGGCGCGCTCTGGTGTGCGGCCGGAATCGGCCCGACGCAGATCGAGGTCAACGAGTGGGCGATTGCTGCCGGCGGGCATACCCGCGCAGGTCTCGAAGACAACGTGCGGCTCGACCGGGAGACGCTGGCGCCATCGAACGCCGCGCTGATCCGGCGCGCGGTGGAGCTTTGCGAGAAATACGAACGCCCCGTCGCCACGCCGAGCCAGGCGCGCGAAATGCTGGGGCTGCGGCCAGCCGCAGCCTGAGGCCCCTACCCCAGCGCGTAGCCCGCGCCGCGCACCGTGCGCAGCGGGTCCGAGCCGCCGTGTTGTGTCAGCGCCTTGCGCAGCCGCCCGATATGCACGTCGACCGTGCGGGTATCGACATAGATGTCGCGCCCCCAGACCCGGTCGAGCAGCTGCTCGCGCGAGAAGACGCGCCCCGGCTTTTCCATGAAGGTCGACAGCAGCCGAAACTCGGTCGGGCCCAGTTTCAACTCGGCCTCCCCACGGTTCACGCGGTGGCTCACGGAATCGAGCACGATGTCTTCGTATTCCAGGCGCTCGCCCGCCGCCGCAGGACGGACACGGCGCAGCTGGCTGCGCACCCGCGCCATCAGCTCGATCACCGAATAGGGCTTGATCACATAGTCGTCCGCGCCGGTCTCGAGCCCGCGCACGCGGTCGACTTCTTCGGAGCGCGCCGACAGCATGATGATCGGGATCGATCGCGTCTCGGACTTGATCTTGAGCCTTCGGCAGACTTCGATCCCTGAGAGGTTCGGCATCATCCAGTCGAGCACGATGACATCCGGCGCCGTCTCGTCGACAAGCATCAGCGCCTCCTCGCCATTTTCGGCGCTGCTGACAGCGAAGCCTTCGGCCTCGAGATTGTAGGCCAGAACCTCGCGTTGTGCAGGCTCATCCTCGACGACCAGAACACGGGGTTGATCGGCGGACATGGGACTTATCCTTCTGCTACCACGGATGTTTTGTCAGCTTTCGGGCGCGCATCTTCAGGGTGCTCGCCGGTCACCAGATAGACCACCTGCTCGGCGATCGAGGTCACGTGATCGCCCATGCGTTCGACGTTCTTGGCGATGAAATGCAAGTGCATGCAGGCGGTGATGTTGCGCGGGTCTTCCATCATGAAGGTCAGGAATTCGCGGAAAAGCGCATTGTACATCTGGTCGACCTCGCGGTCGCGGTTGATGACTTCCAGCGCCCATTCCGCATCGCGCTGGATATAGGCGTCGAGCGCGTCCTTCAGCATCCGTTCGACCTCGCGTGACATCCGCCGCAGCGCGCCGGTGCTGTCATCCACGGGCGCCATCTGCGACAGCACGCCGGTGCGCTTGGCCATGTTCTTGGCATAATCGCCGATGCGTTCCAGGTTGGCGCTGATCTTGATGACGCTCAGGATCAAGCGCAGATCGCGCGCGGTGGGCGCGCGCAGGGCGATCACGCGCGCGGCTTCCTCGTTGATCATCTCTTCGAGATCGTCGATGGCCCGGTCGCCCTTGCGCACCTGCTCGGCAAGGTCTTCATCGCGCGTGTCCAGAGACTGCGCGCCTTCGCGGATCGCGGCCTCGACAAGGCCGCCCATCTTCATGATCTGGGCCTGAATGGCCTCCAGATCGCGGTCGAAGGCTGAAGCAATATGTTGGTCTTGCATTTTTTTATCCAATCCGACCGGTGATGTAGCTCTCGGTGCGCGGGTCTTCGGGGTTGGTGAAGATGGTGCCTGTTTCACCATATTCGACGAGGTTGCCGAGGTGGAAGAAGGCGGTCTTCTGGCTGACGCGGGCGGCCTGCTGCATCGAGTGTGTCACGATCACCACCGAGTAGTTCTGCCGCAGCTCGTCGATCAGCTCTTCCACTTGCGCCGTGGCAATCGGGTCAAGCGCCGAGCACGGCTCGTCCATGAGCAGCACCTCGGGTTCGGTCGCAACCGCGCGCGCAATGCACAGGCGCTGCTGCTGTCCGCCCGAGAGGCCCGTCCCGGGCTCTTGCAGACGGTCCTTGACCTCGTCCCAGATCGCGCCGCGGCGCAGCGCGCGTTCTACGATATCGTCGAGCTCGACCTTGTTCTTGGCCAGACCGTGGATCTTGGGCCCATAGGCCACATTGTCATAGATTGACTTGGGGAACGGGTTCGGTTTCTGGAAAACCATGCCCACCTTCGCGCGCAGCTGCACCGGGTCCACCCGCTTGTCGTAGATATCCTCGCCGTCGATGTGGATGTCGCCCTCGACGCGGCAGATATCGATGGTGTCGTTCATCCGGTTCAGGCACCGCAGGAAGGTGGATTTGCCGCAGCCCGAGGGGCCGATGAAGGCGGTGACGGTCTTGTCCTGGATGTCGACGTCCACATCCTTGATGGCATGGATGTCGCCATAATAGACCTGAACGCCCCGTGCGGCGATTTTGATGGCGTCAGCGTCCACGTCTCTCTCCAGTATTCTCATGTCGTTCATTGGGCTGCCTCCCCTTACCAGCGCCGCTCGAACCTGCGGCGCAGGATGACGGCTATGGTGTTCATGGTGATCAGGAACAAGAGCAGGATGATGATACCACCCCAGGCGCGTTCATAATAGGCGGGGTCGGCGCGCTTGGCCCATTCGTAGATCTGCGCGGGCATGGCCGAGTTGGGGTCGAGCAGACCGCTGGCAATGCTGTCCGGTGCGTTCGACGCGATGAACCCCACCATCCCGATCAGCAGCAGCGGCGCGGTTTCCCCGAGCGCCTGGGCCAGTCCGATGATCGTCCCGGTCAGAATGCCGGGCGCGGCCAGCGGCAGAACGTGGTGGAACACCGACTGCATCTTGGACGCCCCAACCCCCAGTGCAGCATCCCGGATCGAAGGCGGCACGGCCTTCAGCGAGGCGCGGGTCGAGATGATGATCGTCGGCAGGGTCATCAGCGTCAGCACCATGCCGCCGACCAGCGGTGCGGATTGCGGCAGATGCATGAACTGGATGAAGACCGCAAGGCCGAGGATCCCGAAGACGATGGAGGGCACGGCCGCAAGATTGGCGATGTTCACCTCGATCAGGTCCGTCAGCCGGTTCTTCGGTGCGAACTCTTCAAGATAGATCGAGGCCGCCACGCCAATCGGCAGGGCCAGTACCAGCACGACCAGCATCATGAAGAAGGACCCGATCATCGACACGCCCATCCCCGCCGCTTCGGCACGGCTTTCCGAGGCGTCTGCGCCGGTGATGAAATCCATGTTGAAGGTCTTCTGCACGATGCCCAGGGGGACCAGCGCATCCACCAGATCGAGGTGCTCGGCGTCTATGTTCTTGTCACGCGCCACATCCTCGCGCTTCACACGGTCCTTCAGGTAGCCGTCGACCCGGCTGGAGGCGAGAATGCGGAACTCGACCGTCTCGCCGATCAGGTCGGGATTGGCCAGAACCGTATCGCGCACCTGGGCGGCAGCAGAGGCCGAGATCATCGCCTTCATGTCGCCGCGGTCCTCCAGCGGCGTCTCGATCCCGTTGTCCTGAACCTGCTGCAGCAACGCGTCCTGAATGAGCGGTGTGTAACCGAAGGTCGACACCTTCGCGATGTCCGACGGATTGCGCTCGCCGTTCTTGTCGAGCTTTTCCGGATCGAGATAGACCGGCACGTTGATGAAGGTCTGTTGAAACGCGCCTGTTCCGCTGCCCACGATCGAGGCCAGGAGAACGAGCAGGAAGAAGATGCCGGTGGCAATTCCCGCAATGCCGTACATGCGGAATCGGGCCTCGGCGGCCTTGCGCTTTTTTGTGCGCGCATCGACGGTTGTCAGAGAGCCGCGGGGCGCTGCGTGCGGCGTGGTCGGCATGCTGGCTTCGGTCATTCGTACTGCTCCCTGTACTTGCGCACGATGTAAAGCGCGAAGACGTTCAGCCCGAGGGTGAGGACGAACAGCGTGATCCCCAGCGCAAAGGCGACGAGGGCTTCGGGCGAGGCAAAGTCGCTGTCACCGGTCAGCTGCGAGACGATCTTCGCGGTCACGGTGGTCATGGCCTCAAAGGGGTTCAGCGACAGCCGTGCCGCGGCCCCTGCACCCAAGACCACGATCATGGTCTCGCCAATGGCACGGCTGGCGGCCAGCAGGATCGCACCGACGATGCCCGGAAGGGCGGCTGGCAGCACCACCTGCTTGATCGTTTCCGACCGTGTGGCACCCAGGCCGTAGGAGCCGTCGCGCAGCGATTGCGGCACGGCGTTGATGATATCGTCCGACAGCGAGCTGACGAAGGGGATCAGCATGATCCCCATCGCGATGCCCGCGGTCATCACCGAGCGCCCGCCGCCCATCCAGCCCACACCGTTTTGGCCGAACACGCTGACCAGCAACGGCCCGATGGTCAGCAGGGCGAAGAGACCGTAGACGATTGTCGGAATGCCGGCGAGGATTTCCAGCATCGGCTTGGCGATGCCGCGCATCCTTTGCGAGGCGTACTCCGAGAGGTAAATCGCCGAGAACAGGCCAATCGGCACCGCCACAATCAGGGCCACGATCGAGATGTAAATGGTACCCCAGAGCAGCGGCAGAATACCTAAGCTGGAGGCCCCGCCCCGTCCCGAGAAGCTCGGCGCCCACTCCAGCAGCGTGAAGAACTCGGCCGCTGGGTACAGTCGGAAGAATTCGATGGTGTTGAAAATCAGCGATAGGACAATCCCAATGGTTGTCAGGATCGCCACCGAGGCCGCGGCGATCAGGATGACAAGCACCCCCTGCTCCACCACGTTGCGGGCCCGGAAGTCGCGTCTGCTTTGCATCACGCCCCAGCCCGCCCCAAGCAATGCAACCGCGAGAACTGCGGCGGTCATGACCGCATTGGAGGTGGCGCTCATCTGTCGGTAGGCCTGCGCCGCGCGCAGGACCGGTTGGGTGATCTGATTGGTGACAACCTGCCCTGCGTCTTTCAAGCGTGCGGTCATGTCGGTGAAGTCCGCCCGTCCGTTGCTGGCCGTATCTTCGTCGAGAAAACCTCTCGCAACCGCGTTGTCGAGACCCTCGGCGGTGCGGCGCACCTCGGCCATCACAAGGCTCAGATTGGCATCATCTGCGATCTCCGAGGCCGGGATCATATCGGCGATCCGGTTCTGTATCACCAGCGGCTGCGCTAACTGCCAGATCACCATCAGACCCAGAGCCGGGACAATCGACTTCATCAGCGCATTCATCCCGTAGTAGACGGGCAAAGAGTGCAGGCCCCGGTTGTCGCCACCGGTACTCGCCAGCGCGCGGTGGCGGCCCAAGGCATAGCCGATGAGTGACAGCGCGATCACGATTGCGGTAAGCCAGAGTAGTGGCATATGTCCCCCAAGTGTCCTGCGTGACGGGTGGTCATGGCACGCAACGGGATGAGCGGCGTGGGCCGCCGCTCATATCTATTTCAATGCTGTTGTCGGGTCTGGATCAGCTGCCGCCGCCCATGACCTTCTCGCCAGAGACGATCTCTTGCGTGCTGGCCAGCTCCGGGTCGGACACCAGACCGTAGGCAGCCAGAGGACCGTCAGGGCCTGCGATCTCATCGGAGACGAAGAACTCTGCGAATTCCTTCAGGCCCGGGATCACGCCGATATGCGCTTTCTTCACGTAGAAGAAGAGCGGACGCGACACGGGATACTCACCGGCAGCGATGGTCTCGGTGGTGGGTTCGATACCCGACATGGTCGCCACTTTCAGCGTGTCGGTGTTGTTCTCGTAGAACGCCAGACCGAAGACGCCGATGGCGTTGGCGTTGGCGTCGATGGAAGCCAGAGTCTCGGTGTAGTCGCCGTCGATGTCGACCGAGCGGCCATCGGTGCGCACTTCGAGGCACGCGTCTTCCGCGTCATCCTCGGACATACCGCCCGCGATCATCGCTTCCATGGCGCCGGTCGCTTCACAGCCTGCCGCGATCACCTTCTCTTCGAAGACTTCGCGTGTGCCGTGCTTGGTGCCCGGGATGAAGGCCAGGATGTCTTCGGCCGGCAGGTCAGGGTTGAAGTCGGACCACTGCGCGTAGGGATTGTCGACCAGTTCGCCATCCACCATCACCTTGGGTGCCAGCGCATTGAAAATGTCCGACGGGGTGAAGGCCGTGTACTCAGGTCCATCGAGCTGGCTGGCGAAGACGATGCCATCGTAACCAATGCGAACCTCGATGATATCGGTCACACCGTTTTCAGCGCAGGCCGCGATCTCTTTCTCACGGATCGCGCGTGAAGAGTTCGCGATATCCGTATGTTCGGTGCCGACGCCCTGGCAGAAGCGCTTCAGACCTGCAGACGACCCGCCCGATTCAATGACCGGCGTCGGGAACTCGAAATTCTCGCCAAACGCTTCCGCGACAATGGACGCGTAGGGCAGCACCGTGGAGGACCCGGCGACTTGCACCTGGTCACGCGCAGCAGCGGTTGTGGCAGACATGGCCGCCAGCGCCAGCGCGGAGGTGGTGAGTTTTGCAAACGACATGATATCTCCTGTCATTGTTCGTTTTTCGAATCTGGTCACCTTCCCGGCGACCTTGAGCTCGTGGGATACGGGCCTCACACAATGCTTTTGTGACAGTTTGGTAACGGTTTTATGACAGCGATTGGCAGATGAGGGAGACCTCTGTAACGCCTTGATTTTAATTCGTTTTTCAGATTGCTCGCCAAAATTGAGTTCGAGCAACCTGCAAAGGCCGGTCCGCTAGCTCTGCGACTCACTGCCGACAGCGGCGATCTGCAAGGGCAGCACAACGGTGAATTGCGCCCCATGTCCCAGCTCGCTGTCGATCTTCAGGTGACCGCGGTGTCGATTGATGATGTGTTTGACAATCGCCAGGCCAAGCCCAGTGCCGCCCAGAGCCCGGCTGCGGTGACTGTCGGCCCTGTAAAACCGCTCGGTCAGACGCGGCAGATGGATCGTGTCGATCCCCGCGCCATAGTCGATCACATGCACCCGGACACCCGGCGCCCGCAAGGCCGGGTCACGCTCCGACCGGTCCAGCCGCACCGTCACGCGCCCGCCTGACGCACCATATTTGATCGCGTTTTCAATGAGGTTCGTGAAGACCTGCATCAGCTGGTCGGCATCGCCTGTCAGCATCACGTCCCCCGCGCCGAAATCCTCTTCGAAGACCACGCCGGCATCGGCTGCCAGTGGCTTGAGCGTGCGCAGCACGGAGGCCAGAAGCGCGGTCAGATTGACCTGATCGCGCGGCCGGACGCGCTCGTCACCTTCCACGCGGCTCAGCGACAGAAGGTCGCCCACCAGCCGGTTCATGCGCCCTGCTTCGCCCTCCATGATGTCGAGAAAGCGGTCGCGGGCCTCGGCATCGCCCCGCGCAGGACCACGCAGTGTTTCGATAAAGCCCATCAGCGCCGTCAGCGGGGTGCGCAGCTCGTGGCTGACATTGGCGACAAAGTCCCGCCGCATCTGTCCGGCCTGCTCGACATCGGTCACATCGAGAAAGCACAAAAGGATGACGCGCTGGTCCGAGATCACGCGGGCGGTGACCCGGAATGTCGTCTCCTGCACGCCGTCATTCGCGAGATAGGGGGCCACGCGCGGGCGGCTGTCGCGCAAGACCGCCTCGACCGCGTCGATCAGGGCCGGCTGCCGCAGCATGGTGACGAAGTTGCGCCCTTCGATCCCCCGCCCGATCAAAGCGCGGGCATCCTCGTTGGCCCCGACAATGCGTTCGCTTCCGTCGATCAGCAGCGCAGGCAGCGGCACCGCATCCAGCATATCGGAGAGCGCCTTGCTCATCTGCCCGGTCTAGGTGCCTGTGGCCGCAGCTACGGCATCGCGGAAGATCCGGCACAGTGCCTCGGGATCCTCCAGCCCGACGGAGACGCGGAAAAACCCCTCGGACATGCCCAGCGCGGCCCGTCGCTCCGGCGTCAGCGCGCGATGGGAGGAGGAGGCAGGATGCGAGAGCGTGGTGCCAACGTCGCCCAGTGTCGGCGCGAAGCTCAGCCCATCCGCCGCCTTCGTGAAGGCGTTGGCAGTCGCCCGGTCCCCCGCCAACTCGAAGCTCACCATGTTGCAGAACTGACCATCCAGAAGATGCTGCGCGCGGGCGTGATCCGGGTGATCGGCGCGTCCCGGATAGATGACGCGCGTCACGCCGGGCAGCGCCGCCAGTGTGTCGGCCAGCTGCGCGGCGGAGGATTGCGCGCGATCATAGCGCAGATCGAAGGACAGAAGGCCACGCTCGGCCAGCCAGCAATCAAAGGGGCTTGGGTTCAGCCCGGCCGTCACGGCAAAGACCCGCAGCCTATCGTTCAGCACCCTATCCCGCGCGGCCACATAGCCCAGCATCACATCGGAATGCCCGGCAAGCAGCTTGGTCAGCGAATGGATCACGATATCCGCGCCCCAGTCGAAGGGCCGGATCGCGCGCGGCGTGGTGAAGGTGTTGTCCACCACCAGCAGCACGCCCCGCTCCTTGCAGAGGGCTGCGAGCCCCTCCAGTTCCGCGACCCGCAGCGTCGGGTTCGAGACCACCTCGATGAAGATCAGCCGCGTCTCGGGCCTGAGCGCTGCGCGCATGGCCGCCACATCGCCGGGATCGACCAGCGTCGTGGCAATGCCTAGCCGCGGCAGATCCTCTGTCATCATGCGCAGCGACCGGCCGTAAAGCTGGTTGCCGCCGATCACATGATCGCCCGCCTGCGTCAGGCCCAGCAGCACCGCCGAGACCGCGCCCATACCCGAGGCTGTCACGACGCCCATATGCGGCGCGTTCTCCAGGCGGTCGATGCGCTTGGCCACCACGTCCGCGTTCGGATGCCCCTCCCGCGCGTAGGTATAGCCGTGCAGATCGCCGTCATATTGCCGGTCCAGCATGTCGGGCGTGTCGGAGGCGTAGACCACCGAGGGGCTCAGCGGTGTCACCACCGGGCGGCTGGCGCTCTCGGGCAGAGCGTCGGGGCGCATCAGAGAGCCGGCGTCGTTTTTCATCTCACCCCTCGATCGGCTGCATGTCGGTCCGGAAGCGGCGCATGTTCTCCTGGTAGTGCAAGGCACTGAGCGTGAGGCCGTGGATCGCCTCGGCATCGAGTTCGCGCACGACCTTGCCCGGCACACCCATCACCAGGCTGCCATCGGGGATCTCCTTGTTCTCGGTGATCAGGGCCCCGGCTCCGATCAGGCAGTTGGAACCGATCTTTGCCCCGTTCAGCACTGTCGCCCCCATCCCGATCAGGGAATTGTCGCCAATGGTGCAGCCGTGCAGCATGACCTTGTGCCCGATTGTGCAATTCTCTCCGATGCTGAGCGGGTAGCCCGCGTCGATGTGAAAGACGCAGTTCTCCTGCACGTTGGAGCCACGGCCCACCCGGATCTCCTCGTGATCGGCCCGGATCGTCGTGCCGAACCAGACCGAGGCGCCCTCCTCCAGCACAACCTGTCCGATCAGATTGGCGTCGGGCGCGACCCAGGTGTTCGAATGAATCTGCGGCTGGCGGTTTCCCAATGCATAAAGTGTCATGACACCTCCTCGAATTCCGATTGCAGGCGGCGCACGTGCTCGGTCAGCTGCGGCTGCTGGCTGCGCCGGAGGCGTGTCGCCGACAGGATCGTTTTCAGTTGCGCTTCGGTCTGGTCCAGATCGTCGTTGACGATCACGAAGTCATAGGCGCCCCAATGGCTGATCTCGTCCCAGCTTTTGGACATGCGCCGGGCGATTGTCGCGGCGTCATCCTGGCCGCGTTTCTCCAGCCGCTGGCGCAGCTCGCGGATCGAAGGCGGCAGCAGGAAGATGGACAGCGTATGCGCGCCGAGGGCCGAATTGGTGATCTGCTGTGCGCCCTGCCAGTCGATGTCGAAGAGCACGTCGCGCCCCTCGTCGATCGCCGCCTGAACGGGCGCCTTGGGCGAGCCGTAGAAATTGCCGAAGACATGGGCATGCTCCAGCATGCCGCCTGCCGCCACCTGCGCCTTGAAGCTGGCCTCATTGACGAAATGGTACTCACGCCCATCGACCTCGCCCGGGCGCGGCGCCCGCGTTGTCGCCGAGATGGAAAACTCGATCTCCGGATCCCAGGCGCGCAGCCGCCGGGCGAGCGTGGACTTGCCCGCGCCCGAGGGCGAGCTGAGGATGATCAGAAGACCACGGCGCGTCGGTGTCATGACTCACTCCACATTCTGAACCTGCTCGCGCATCTGGTCGATCACCGTCTTGAGGGCCAGCCCGCAGCGCGTCAGCTCGGTGTTCTGCGCCTTGGCGCAGAGCGTGTTGGCCTCGCGGTTGAACTCCTGCATCAGGAAATCGAGCTTGCGCCCCACCGGACCGCCCTCGGCGATCAGATCGCGTGCGGCCTCCACATGGGCGGCGAGGCGGTCGATTTCTTCCGTGACATCGGACTTCACGGCGATCAGCGCGAGCTCTTGCGCGACGCGGTCGGGATCTGCGGCGTCGGTGTTCTCCATCACCTTGGCGAGGTTGCGCTTGAGCGTCTCTGCCAGGGTTGCGCCGCGGGCATCGGCGAGCCTTGCCGCCTCGGCGGTCAGCGCCGCGATCTCGTCGAGCTGCGCCAGAAGCAGCTTGCGCAGCGCGGCGCCTTCGCCCACGCGCATCTCGTTGAAATCCGCCAGCAGCGCTTCGGCTTCGGTCATGAGCGCTGCGGCCAGCGGGCCGGCGTCATCCTCGGTGGCGGCTTGCTCCAGCACCCCGCGCAGCGTCACGATGTCGGCGGCACTTGCGGGCGCGAGGCGCACGCCGGCGGCATCGGCCCGCCCTTCGATCACGGCCATCGCCTCGAGAACCGATGCAAGCTGTGCCTCGTTGACCCGCATGGCGCCCGACTGCTCGTCACGGGCCAGGCGCAGCGACAGCGTCAGGTTTCCGCGCTTGACCTCGGCGCTCAGCAGCTTGCGCAGCCCGGCTTCCAGCCCGTCGATCCAGTCGGGCAAGCGCAGGCGCAGATCGAGCCCCTTGCCGTTCACTGCGCGCAACTCCCAGTCCCAGGCATGGGGGGGGAGGCTGCCGCTGGCAGAGGCAAAACCGGTCATGGAGCGGATCATGGTGAGGGCCCTTTCGGCGGTCCGATGTGCCAGCCTTATGGCGATTTGGAGCGGCGGGGCAACCCCTGAGCGCACTCTCGCCGGTCTCCGCCCACTGCTGCAAGGGTTAACCAATTATAAAGATATCGGGGCATTTGTAGAAAATTGATGATATTAATTTTCCGGTAACCAGTTCGGCGCCGTGGTACAGTGTAAAGGCGGTGCTGCGATGTTGATAAGTGAAGAACGCGAGCACCGCATTTTGAAAAGGGGTGGGCGATGGACAACGGCGGCCAAAACACGCACAATGTATTTCGTATGACGCAGCATGTTTCAAAGACCGGTTTTGCACCGCTGGCGCAACTCGAGGCTTATTGGGAAGCCTTGCGCGGCAACCGGTTGATGCCGAACCGCTCCGAGATCGATCCGCGCGGGATCGAACAGGCGCTGGAGTATTCCTTCATCGTCGAGAGAATCGCGCCTGGTATCGCGCGGTTGCGGATCGCAGGCAGCCACCTGAGCGACCTGATGGGCATGGAGGTGCGCGGCATGCCGCTGACCTCCTTCATTGCACCCTCTTCGCGCCGCCAGCTCAGTGACATTCTTGAGGAAGTCTTCGAGACACCGGCAATTTGCTCGATCGAGCTGCACTCCGAACAGAGCGGCAACCTGCCGCCGCTGGATGCGCGCATGCTTCTGATGCCGCTGAAGAGCGATCTGGGAGATGTGAGCCGTATTCTCGGGGCGTTGGTCTCGGTCGGCGACATGGGCCGCAGCCCGCGGCGCTTCGAGATCACGCGTTCCGCCCTGCGTCCGATTGTTGCGGATGCAGCGCTGCCCCCGGTCAAGCGCCGGGAGACACCACCGCCTGCGCCGCAGGCACCGGCGAAGCAGTCCGAACCGGCGTTCCGTGAGACGCAGGCGCCGTTCCGCACGGTGACCCCGCGCCGCGATGCACCCTATTTGCGTCTGGTGAAATCCGACGACTGATTTCTTTTCAGTACGAAGACCTTTCATCTCGGGACCACCCGCACAGAACGTGCGGGTGGTTTCAGTTTGAGCGGTCTCTGATCAGCGCGGCCCGTTGCCTCGGGCGGGACTGCACGGAAGCGCGCAGCGTTTAGCCGGCGGCCTGGCTGCGATGCGCGTCGCGGCGGTTCGACAATTCATCCGCGACCAGGAAGGCGAGTTCAAGCGACTGGCTGGCGTTCAGGCGCGGGTCGCAGGCGGTATGGTAGCGATCTGACAGGTCTTCGTCGCTGACGGCGCGGACACCTCCGGTGCACTCGGTCACGTCTTGCCCGGTCATCTCGAAATGCACACCCCCCGGCACGGTGCCCTCGGCGGCATGCACGGCGAAGAATTCGCGCACCTCGCGCAGCACCGCATCGAAGGGCCGCGTCTTGTAGCCGCTGGACGACTTGATGGTGTTGCCGTGCATCGCATCGCAGACCCAGGTGACATTGGCGCCTTCCTCGCGGACGGTCTTGATCAGCCGCGGCAGATGCTCCCCCACGGCTCCGGCGCCGAAGCGGGCAATCAGCGTCAGCCGGCCTTCCTCGTTCTCCGGGTTCAGCTTGGCCATCAGCTCTTTCAGGTCGTCCGAGGTCATTGTCGGGCCGGCTTTCAGGCCGATCGGGTTCTGCACGCCGCGGGCGAACTCCACATGCGCGCCATCGGGCTGCCGCGTCCGGTCGCCGATCCAGATCATGTGGCCGGAGCCTGCGAGCCATTTGCCGGTGGTGCTGTCGACGCGGGTCAGCGCCTCTTCATACTCCAGCAGCAGGGATTCATGGCTGGTGTAGAACTCCACCGATTTCAGCGTGTGCGCTGTGTCACCGTTCACACCGGCAGCCGTCATGAAGTCCAGCGTGTCGGAAATGCGGTTGGCGATCTCGCGGTACCGCTCGACCTTCTCGCTCTCGGTGAAGCCCAATGTCCAGGCGTGCACCTGATGCACATCGGCATAGCCGCCCGTCGAAAACGCGCGGATCAGGTTCAGCGTGGCTGCGGCCTGCGTGTAGGCGCGCAGCATCTTCTCCGGATCGGGGATCCGGGCCTCGGCGGTGAAGTCGAGCTCGTTGATGATGTCGCCGCGATAGCTCGGCAACTCCACACCGTTCACGGTTTCGGTCGGGGCCGAGCGCGGCTTGGCGAATTGCCCCGCCATGCGGCCGACCTTGATCACCGGCACCTTGGCGCCATGGGTCAGCACGATCGCCATCTGCAGCATCACCTTGAAGGTGTCGCGGATCGCATCTGAGCTGAACTGGTCGAAGCTCTCTGCACAATCGCCGCCCTGCAACAGGAACGCCTCGCCGCGCCCTGCGGCAGCCAGATGCTTCTTCAGGCGCCGCGCCTCGCCGGCGAAAACCAGAAGCGGAAACCGCGCAAGCTGGGCCTCGACAGCTTCCAATGCAGCCTGATCCGGATACTCCGGCATCTGGATCCGCGGTTTGGCGCGCCAGCTCGATTTGGTCCATTCACTCATCGTTTCAACTCCGGGTTGGGCTCGCCCCTCTGCGAGCGCTCACATCACAGCGCTCTCTATACAAAAGGCTTATCGCGGTGACCATATCACAAATTCGACCTCTTGACGTCGCGGATCGCTCATGACCATCTGAGATGGAGACAGGCGCCGATAGCCCTGCCCCCGGGAAGAGATAAGATCAAGAGACGGCCATGTCCCAACAGCACTCCGCCACACGGACCGACCCGCCTGCCGAGAAGCCCCGGCGCTTTGTCTTCGTCCTGCTTGAGAATTTCACCTTGCTCTGTTTTGCCGCGGCGGTGGAAAGCCTGCGGATCGCCAACCGCATGGCGGGGCGCAAGCTCTATGACTGGCACATCGTCGGCGAAGGCGGCGAGATGATCTATTGCTCCGCCGGCAGCGGTTTCAAGCTCGACGGCGATCTCGAGGAGCTGACCCGCGATGATACGGTCATGGTCTGCGGCGGCATCGACGTACAGGCCGCCACCACCAAGCGGGTGCTCGGATGGCTGCGGCGCGAGGCGCGCAAGGGGGTGCTGATGGGCGGGCTTTGCACCGCCGCGCATACACTTGCGAAAGCGGGGCTGCTCGACGGCAAGCGCGCCACGATCCATTGGGAAAACCAGGACAGTTTCTCGGAAGAGTTTCCCGAGGTCGATCTGACCAAATCGGTCTTTGTGGTCGACGGCAACCGCATCACCACGGCGGGCGGGACCTCGTCCATCGACCTGATGCTCAAGCTCGTTGCCGATCATCAAGGCGAGGAGCTGGCCAATATGGTGGCCGATCAGCTGATCTATGCTTCGATCCGGACCGATCAGGACACGCAGCGCCTGTCGGTGCCGACGCGCATCGGGGTGCGGCACCCCAAGCTGAGCAAGGTCATCCAGATGATGGAGAGCAATATCGAAGAGCCGATCAGCCCCTCGATCCTCGCCAAGGACGTGGGCATGAGCACACGTCAACTGGAGCGACTCTTCCGCCGCTATCTCAACCGCTCGCCCAAGCGCTATTACATGGAGCTGCGGCTGCAAAAGGCGCGCAACCTGCTGATGCAGACCGACATGAGCGTGATCAACGTCGCCCTCGCCTGCGGCTTTGCCTCACCGTCGCATTTCTCCAAATGCTACCGCGCGCATTACGACACCACGCCGTATCGCGAACGCGGCAGTCACGCGACGCGGCTGTCGATCTGATCAGGCGCCCGGGCGCGCCATGCGGTAGATCGCGCCGTCGCCCACAGAGACGAACAGGATGCTGCCATCGGGCGCCTCGATGATGTCGCGCACGCGGCTGGTCTCGCCCGTCTCGATCTGTTCGGCTTCGCGGGCACCGTCGCCCGACACTTCCAGCCGCGCGATATAGTCGAACTTGAGCGAGCCCACGAAGACATCACCTTGCCAATCCGGGAACATCTCGCCCTGATAGACCAGCAGGCCCGAGGGCGCCATCGACGGGTCCCAGTAGTATGCCGGTTGCTCCATGCCGGCTTTCGACGTGCCCTCACCGATCGCCCCGCCCGAGTAATGCCGACCGTAGGAGATAACCGGCCAGCCGAAGTTGGCGCCTTTCTTGACGCGGTTGAGCTCATCGCCGCCGCGCGCGCCATGCTCGGAGGTCCAGAGCTGACCGGACGCATCGAACCCTGCGCCCTGCGGATTGCGGTGCCCGAAGGACCAGATTTCCGGCAGAACCCCCTGCTGCCCCACAAAGGGATTGTCCGCTGGCACCGATCCGTCGCGGTTGATCCGCACGATGGTGCCGTTGTGGTTGCTCCGATCCTGTGCCGACGGGCGGTCGCCCCGATCGCCGATCGTGACGAAGAGGGTGCCGTCGGAGGCCTCGACCACACGGCTGCCGAAGTGCCGCCCGCCCGAGCTGCCGGGCGCAGATTCAAAGAGGATACGCAGATCATCAAGGCGCGCGCCATCCGCCGAGAGACGCGCCGCGGCCAGTGCCGTCCCCGCGCCGCCTGTCTGCGGTTTGGAATAGGTCAGGAAGATCTCGCGGGTCTGCGCAAAATCGCGCGCTGCCGTGACGTCGAGCAAGCCCCCCTGCCCGCCTGCCTGCACCTCTGGAACGCCCTCAACGCGCGTCGCCGCCCCGTCCTTGATGTGCAGCAGCGCGCCGTCCCGCTCGGTCACCAGCAAGGCGCCATCCGGCAACACCTCAACGGCCCAGGGCGTGTCGAGCCCCTGCACGACGGGGGTGATCGCCACGCCGCTCTGGGCCAGCGCGGCACCAGGCAACGCGGCAGCGAGAGAGACGTGAAAAAAGATGGCTTTGAGGGTGCGGAAACGGATCATGACACGGTCCTTCTCAACAGTCGGCGATACCGGGTCAGCTAGCGTCGTGCGGCCCCGTCTCAAGCCCCCTGACCGGAATGTGAGTCTGTGCGAAAGCGCTTTTCTTTTCAGCAGACCGGGCATAACCTGTCGCCCGAACGTGATGTTCCAATATGGGAGAAACCAATGAAAAAGATGCTTCTGGCCTCGACGGCCGCAGCACTTGTGGCGACCTCGGCGCTGGCCGACGGTCATGCAAAAGAAGTCAAGCTGGGCATCCTGATCGGCTTTACCGGGCCCATTGAATCGCTCGCAGGCCCCATGGCCGCTGGTGCGGAACTGGCCATGCAGGAAGCGACCGACAGCGGCAAGCTGCTCGACGCGGCCACGGTCACGCCGATGCGCGCCGACACCGGCTGTATCGACAACGGTCTCAGCACGTCGAACGGTGAGCGTCTGCTGGCCGACGGTGTGCACGGCATCATCGGCGGCGATTGCTCGGGTGTCACCGGTGCGATCCTGCAGAACGTGGCCATTCCGAATGGCATGGTGATGATCTCGCCGTCTGCGACCTCTCCGGGCCTGTCGACCGTGGAAGACAATGACCTCTTCTTCCGCACCGCACCGTCGGATGCGCGCGAAGGTGAAGTGATGGCCGAGGTGCTGCAGGAGCGTGGCGTGCAATCCATCGCCCTGACCTATACCAACAACGATTACGGCAAGGGTCTGGCCGACGCAATTGAGAGCAATTTCAAGAAGATCGGGGGCGAAGTGACCATCGTGGCCGCGCATGAAGACGGCAAGGCCGACTACTCCGCCGAGATGGGTGCGCTGGCCTCCGCCGGTGGCGACATCCTCGTGGTCGCAGGGTATCTGGACCAGGGTGGCCTGGGCATCATCAACGCAGCACTCGATTCTGGTGCCTTCGACACCTTCGGCCTGCCCGGCGGCATGATCGGAGACAGCCTGCCCGCAAACGTGGGACCGGCGCTCGATGGTTCATACGGCCAGATCGCGGGGTCGGGCGGCGAAGGCATCGACAAGCTGACCGCGCTGGCGGGGGACGCCTTCGATGCGACCTCGCCCTACACGCCGGAAAGCTACGATGCCGCGGCGCTCTTCATGCTGGCGATGCAGGCGGCGGACAGCACCGACCCTGCGGACTATGGTCCGAAGATCCTCGAGGTGGCCAACGCACCGGGTGAGAAGATCTATCCCGGCGAGCTTGGCAAGGCCTTCGACATCCTGCGCGAGGGCGGCGACATCGACTATGTGGGCGCGTCGGCAGTCGAGCTGATCGGCCCAGGGGAGTCGGCGGGCACCTATCGCCTGATCGAGGTGAAAGACGGCGAGAACACCACCATCGGGTTCAAGTAAGCCGCCGCATCACGACTTGAGCAGCCCGGAGCCATGCGCTCTGGGCTGTTCCAATGATAAGACACGCGCAGCCAGCGCGGATGGGGACTTCGGATGATCGTCGTTCACGACCTTCACAAGCATTTCGGCGGCTTCCATGCCGTTGATGGCGCCAGCCTGGAAATCGAAAAGGGTATGATCACCGGGTTGATCGGCCCGAATGGTGCCGGAAAGACAACTCTTTTCAACGTGATCGCGGGCGTTCTTGAACCAACCTCCGGCCGGGTGACGATGGATGGCGAGGACATCACGGGCCTGCCGCCGCATACGCTCTTTCACAAAGGGCTGCTGCGCACCTTCCAGATCGCACATGAGTTTTCCTCCATGACCTGCCGCGAGAACCTGATGATGGTGCCGGGGCATCAGTCGGGCGAGACGCTGTGGAACACCTGGTTCGGGCGCCGGCGGATTGCGGATGAAGAGCGCGCGCTGAAGGCCAAGGCCGATGAGGTCTTGGAGTTCCTGACCATCGCGCATCTGGCGGATCACAAGGCGGGGCAGATCTCGGGCGGGCAGAAAAAGCTCCTGGAGTTGGGCCGCACGATGATGGTGGACGCCAAGATCGTCTTTCTCGATGAGGTGGGCGCGGGCGTGAACCGGACCCTGCTGAACACCATCGGCGACGCCATCATCCGGCTGAACCAGGACCGCGGCTATACCTTCGTGGTCATCGAACATGACATGGATTTCATCGGGCGTCTCTGCGATCCGGTGATCTGCATGGCCGAGGGCAAGGTACTCGCCGAAGGCACGCTCGACGAGATCAAGGCGAATGAGCAGGTGATCGAGGCCTATCTGGGCACCGGTCTGAAGAACAAGGACAAGGTGGACGCATGAGTGTGGGTGATCCTTGGGGCGCCGCCCCGTTCGGCCCTCAACCTGTCCGCTGGACAGGTTGCCGCTCGCGCGGACCGGGCCTCACCCCCCGGAGTATTTTTGGACGGGTGAAGACATGAGTTCGGATCCCTACTCCGATCGCGGCAACAAGGATCTATCGCTGGGGAATCCGGCGGGCATGGGGACGGCGCGGCCCGTGAAATCCGGCGGGCGTGCCCATGCCGCGGCGGGCGGGCCGTTCCTGATCGGCGAGAAGATGACCGGCGGCTATGGTGCCGGGCCGGACATTCTGCACGATTGCACCATCGCGGTGGATCGGGGGGAGATTGCCGTGATCGTTGGGCCCAATGGGGCGGGCAAGTCGACGGGGATGAAGGCCGTGTTCGGGATGCTGAACTTGCGCGCCGGTCATGTGCGGCTGGATGGGGAGGATATTACCGCGCTGTCGCCGCAGGACCGGGTGGCCAAGGGCATGGGCTTCGTGCCGCAGACCTCGAACATCTTCACCTCCATGACCGTGGAGGAGAACCTGGAGATGGGGGCGTTCATTCGCACCGATGACATCCGCCCCACCATGGAGCAGATCTATGACCTCTTCCCCATCCTACGCGAGAAGCGGCGGCAGCCGGCGGGGGAGCTCTCGGGCGGGCAGCGCCAGCAAGTGGCGGTGGGCCGCGCGCTGATGACGCAGCCCAAGGTGCTGATGCTGGATGAGCCGACGGCGGGGGTGAGCCCCATCGTGATGGATGAGCTGTTTGACCGGATCATCGAGGTGGCCCGCACGGGCATTCCGATCCTGATGGTGGAGCAGAACGCGCGGCAGGCGCTGGAGATCGCGGACAAGGGCTATGTGCTGATGCAGGGGCGGAATGCGTATACGGGGACAGGTAAGGAACTGTTGGCCGATCCCGAAGTGCGCAAGTCGTTTTTGGGGGGGTGAGGATGCGGACGATTTCACTACTTGCATTCGTTTCGTCGCTTGGCTTCTCAACCGGGCTCTACGCTCAAGGATCCATAAAGGAATTCTTCTTTGACGAGTTAGCGCCACGCATCGTTGATGCAGGGGGACTTGAAGTTGCTTGTTTGGTGGAGAACCAATGCATCGATGCAGCCTGTACTGAGCATTCTGATAATAGCGTGTTGGTCGTGAAGCAGCCCGAAGATGGTCGCTCAATCGATCAGCTTCCGGTCTCTGAAATCGCGGCTTTGGAAGCATTGCTTTGGATGGGTAACACGCTGTTAAGCTTGGAAGGCGGCGGTAATGTGGATCATTTCTGGGGTCTTGGGATTCCAAGTTACAACGATGACCTTAGGGCGTCTTTCGTAGCTTCGCTGCAAGGTGGGCAGATGTCACTCACGTTGCAGAATACAAAAACCATGCAAACAATAAGCTACTTTGGAACTTGTGAGGCAGAGAGCTGATGGACTTCCTCAACGCTTTCATCGCCCTCTCGAACTTCGTGATCGTCCCGGCTGTGGCCTATGGCTCGCAATTGGCGCTGGGGGCGCTGGGGGTTACGCTGATCTACGGCATTCTGCGGTTCTCGAATTTTGCCCATGGGGACACCATGGCTTTTGGGGCGATGGTGACAGTGCTCATGACCTGGCTCTTTCAGGCGCAGGGGGTGAGCCTGGGGCCGCTGCCGACCGCCCTGCTCGCCCTGCCCTTCGGGATTCTGGGGTGTATGCTGCTGGTGCTGATCACCGACCGGGCCGTTTATCGGTTTTACCGGGCGCAGAAGGCCAAGCCGGTGATTTTTGTAATTGTGTCGCTGGGGGTGACCTTCATTTTGAACGGCATTGTGCGCTTCATTATCGGGCCGGATGACCAGCGGTTTCTGGACGGTGAGCGCTTCATCGTCTCGGCGCGGACCTTCCGCGAGATGACCGGGTTGCGCGAGGGGCTGGCGTTCAAGACGACGCAGGGCATCACCATTGTCACGGCGGTGGTCGTGGTCGCCCTGCTCTTCTGGTTTTTGAACCGCACGCGCACGGGCAAGTCGATGCGGGCCTATTCGGACAATGAGGATCTGGCGCTGCTCTCAGGCATCAACCCGGAGCGCGTCGTCATGGTGACCTGGCTGATCGTGGCCGCACTCGCCACCACGGCGGGTGTGCTCTACGGGCTCGACAAGTCGTTCAAGCCCTTCACCTATTTCCAGCTGCTGCTGCCGATCTTTGCGAGCGCCATCGTGGGCGGCTTGGGCAATCCGCTGGGGGCGATTGCAGGGGGCTTTGTCATCGCCTTTTCCGAGGTCACAGTGACCTATGCGTGGAAGAAGGTGGTGACATACATCGTGCCGGAGGAGATGGCGCCGAGCGGGCTGCTGCAATTGCTCTCCACCGACTACAAGTTCGCGGTGAGCTTCCTCATTCTGCTCATCGTGTTGCTCTTCAAGCCGACGGGGCTTTTCAAGGGGAAAGCGGTATGAACGCGCCTCTGGTCAAGAACATGATGCTCTTTGCGATTGTCGCCGTACTGATCGCTTATGTGGGGGTGACGCAGGGCTGGAACACGGCGCTGGTGATCGTCAACATGGGGCTGATCTCGGCGATCATGGCGCTGGGGGTGAACCTGCAGTGGGGGTTTGCGGGGCTCTTCAACGTCGGGATCATGGGGTTCGTGGCCCTTGGCGGGCTGGCCGCGGTGCTGATGGGGATGCCGGCGACCCCCGGCGCCTTCGAAGCCGGGGGTTGGACCATCCTCGGGGCGCTTGCCTTTGCGGTGGCAGTGATCGGCGCCGTGGTGTTGCTGCGGTCGCGCATGGCGCCGGGGGTGCTGCGCAAGCTGGTGGTCGTGGGGATGCTGGTGGCCGGGTTCTTCATTTACCGCGCGCTCTTTGATCCGGGCGTGGCGGCGGTGGAGGAGATCAACCCCGCGCTGACCGGCTATCTCGGCGGGCTCGGGATCAACCAGGGGCTCTGGGTGGCGCTGGCCTGGCCGGTGGGCGGGCTCTTTGCCGCCGCGGCGGCCTGGGTGATCGGGAAGACGGCGCTGGGGTTGCGCTCGGACTATCTGGCGATTGCGACCCTGGGAATTGCGGAGATCATTATCTCGGTGCTGAAGAACGAGGATTGGCTGTCGCGGGGGGTGAAGAATGTGGTCGGCCTGCCCCGGCCCACGCCCTTCGAGATCGAGTTGCAGAACGACCCGGCCTTTGTGGAGCGCGCGGCGGGTCTCGGGTTCACCGCTGTCGAGGCCTCGACGCTCTATGTGAAGCTGCTCTATGCGGGGCTGTTCCTGATCGTGCTGCTGGTGCTTCTCTGGATGGCGCAGCGGGCGCTCAACAGCCCCTGGGGGCGGATGATGCGGGCCATTCGCGACAATGAGGTGGCGGCGGAGGCCATGGGCAAGGATGTGACCGCCCGGCATTTACAGATCTTCGTGTTGGGCTCGGCGATCTGCGGGATCGCGGGGGCGATGATGACGACGCTCGACGGGCAGCTGACGCCGGGGACGTATCAGCCGCTGCGGTTCACCTTCTTGGTCTGGGTCATGGTGATCGTGGGCGGCTCGGGCAACAACTTCGGAGCCGTGCTGGGCGGGTTCCTGATCTGGTTCCTCTGGGTGCAGGTGGAGCCGATGGGGCTGTGGCTGATGGAGCTGATCACCTCCGGCATGGCCGATGGCTCGCCACTGAAGGCGCATCTGATCGAGAGCGCGGCGCATATGCGGCTTTTCACGATGGGGCTGGTGCTGCTGCTGGTGCTGCGGTTCAGCCCGCGAGGGTTGATCCCGGAGAGGTAAACTGTCTCTTAAATCTTGCGGAAAAACTCACCCACCGCTCTTGACGAAAGACAACTCGTTTATTCCTGCTTCCGAAAAGCCTCTTCGACTGCAATCGGAACAAAGACCGGCCAACACAATAAAACAACGCCGTTGATGATGGCAGCCCAAAGGTAGTCAAACCGAAATCCAACCACAAAAATGGAGATAAGAGCTGGCGAAGCATATCCGAGCAAGAAGAAAAGGAAGCCTTGTTTGAAGAGCTGAATTCGAGTTTTCTTCATCCTGCATCCTCTGGGTGCAACAGACATACTCTGTGATATATGGTGGAATACACTGAATTGCTTTGGACAACTGGGCTGCAGAGCGATGTAATTCTTTGTGGCATTGAATAGAGTAGAGAGCGTGAAGCATAAAAACAACCGTTGGCTTCAGTTGGTGCTTTGGCTAGTGACTGTTGTTATTGCACTGAATGATCACATCAACGGTATAGACAGCGGCCCTGGTGTTCGCGCTGTCAAAGTCTACGCCTCGGTTGGTTGGATTTATGTGGGTTATTTGTTTGTGAAGTTTAACAGAATTGGGTGACGCACGACAGCGACGTCCGTATGTGCTGCCAGGTGATATAGCCTGCCACAAAAATGCCTATTCGTTTGCGTGAACCGTATTATTCTCGCGCTTTATGCAGCGCGCCCAGATATCCGCCGCGCTGCACCACGATTTTTTGCACCCGCGCATAAGACATTTCGCTTTGCGCAGCTAGCATAAAAACTCCATGACCGAGTCGGGCTCAAAGCCGAAGCAGACGACATCCGCCTTCAAGGCTCACCGCCCCTTGAACAACCCGCCCAAAATGCCGCGGACGAGGCGGCGGCCGGTGGTGCCGGAGAGCTCTTTGATCACCGCATTCGCGACGGCGCCGCCGAGGCTTTGGGACTGGCGGCTGCTTGCGCGGGAGGTAGAGCGGGCGACGCGGGTGCCGGTGTAGCGGCGCGCGGCGCTGAATTCGCGCGCGAGTGGGGACTCCTCTTCCTCGGCGGCTTCTTCGGCTTTAGCGGCCTCTTGCGCGGCCTGATCCGCTCGGCTCTTGAGGATTTCGAAGGCGGATTTTCGGTCCACGGGATCGTCATACTTCCCGGCCATGTCGGAGGCCACCATGAGCGCGGCCCGTTCCGCCTTGGTGATCGGCCCCAGTTGTGAGGACGGCGGTCGGATCAGGGTGCGTTCGACCACGCCCGGCACGCCCTTTTTCTGCAGCATCGACGTCACGGCCTCGCCCACGCCGACCTCGCGGATCGCCTCTTCGGTGTCGAAAGCGGGGTTCTCGCGGTAGGTCTCGGCGGCCAGGCGCAGCTCCTTGCGGTCCTTCGCGGTGAAGGCGCGCAGGGCGTGCTGGATGCGGTTGCCAAGCTGGCCAAGGATGTCTTCGGGCACATCCGCCGGGTTCTGGGTGATGAAATAGACGCCCACACCCTTGGAGCGGATGAGCCGCGCCACCTGCTCGACCTTGTCGACCAGCGCCTTGGGGGCGTCGTCGAAGAGCAGGTGTGCTTCGTCGAAGAAGAAGACCAGCTTGGGTTTCTCCGGGTCGCCCACTTCGGGCAGCTCCTCGAAAAGCTCGGAGAGCAGCCAGAGCAGGAAGGTGGCGTAGAGGCCGGGCGCGCCCATGAGCTTGTCGGCGGCGAGGATGTTGATCTGGCCCTTGCCGTCTGTCCCTACGCGCATGAGGTCGGAGAGCGCCAGCGCAGGCTCGCCGAAGAGCCCTGCCCCGCCCTGGTTCTCCAGCACCAGCAAGCGCCGCTGGATCGCGCCGATGGAGGCGGCGGAGACATTGCCGTAGCGCAGCGAGAGTTCCTTGGCGTTCTCGCCGATCCAGACCAGCAGCGATTGCAGATCTTTCAGATCCAGCAGCGGCAGCCCGTCTTCGTCGGCAAGACGGAAGGCGATGTTGAGGATACCCTCCTGCGCCTCGGTGAGCTCCAGCAGGCGGGCGAGCAGCAGAGGCCCCATCTCGGAAACCGTGGTGCGCACCGGGTGGCCCTGATCGCCGAAGAGGTCCCAGAAGGTGACCGGGAAGGCCTCGTAGACATAGTCGTCGAAGCCGATCTTCTGCGCGCGGTCCGTGAAGGGCCCATGCAGCTTGTGCGCCTCGCTGCCCGGCTTGGCGAGGCCCGACAGATCGCCCTTCACATCGGAGAGGAACACCGGCACGCCGGCCTTCGAGAACCCCTCGGCCATGATCTGCAGCGTGACGGTCTTGCCCGTGCCGGTGGCGCCCGCGATCAGCCCGTGGCGGTTGGCGTAGCGCAGTGAGAGGTGCTGCTGCGTGCCATAATCCGGCCCGCCGCCGCCGATGAAGATGCCTGATGTCATGTGCCGGAGCTCCCCGCCTTCAAAAAAGTCTTTTGTCAGCATAGGTTTTTAACCTTTGCGCGCCATAGTCAATTCGTCCGAGCCGGTACACATGTCCTTCCCGGCGCGGACATCCTCCCTGTCAGACTGGCCGTGCCGCTTATCGGTACGGCCTTTTTTCCGGATGCACGAAATATTTATGTAAGCGGTCTCATTTTTGACGAGTTTCCGGTTGACGCAGCCGATGCCGTCTCGTAGCTTCGCACGCAATAAGTCGGCCAGTCCGACGGGGAGAAAAGAATCGGGGAAGGGATGCGTGTCGCATCCCTTTTCTTATGGGCGGCTTCCCACGAAAAAATGATGGTTTTGGCGGCGATTTGCAGCGCATGGGACTGACAGCCCCCAGGCCACATGCTACACCACGCGAAAGCAATGAGAACGGAGCAATCATGCCCAAGCTGATGTCATTCCCCCTTGCCGGTGCGGCGCTGGCTGTGCCCCTGGCATTTGCCGCCTCGCTGGCTCTGGCGCAGACCGAGACCACCGAAGAGACGCCCGCACAGCCCGCGGAAGAGCAGCAAGCCCCCGGCCCTGCGGACGAGTTGAGCCTCGGGGAACAGGCCTCGAATGAGCCGCAGGTTGGCCAGCCCTATATCACCGAAACCTTCGGGGATTGGAGCCTGCGCTGCATCAAGACCGAAAGTGGCGAGGACCCCTGCCAGATGTACCAGTTGCTGGAGGACGGGGAAGGCGCGCCGATCTCGGAATTCACGCTGTTCCGCCTGCCCGATGGCGGACAGGCCAAGGCGGGCGCGACCATCGTCGTGCCGCTCGAGACATCCTTGCAGGCCCAGCTGACCATGCAGATCGACAACCAGCCGGCGCGGCGCTATCCCTTTGCCTTCTGCAACAACGTCGGCTGCTACGCGCGGATCGGGCTGACCGAAGACGATGTGAATGCCTTCAAGCGCGGCAATGAAGCGATGCTGACGATTGTGCCGGTTCTGGCACCGGATCAGAAGGTCGACATCGTGCTGTCGCTCTCCGGTTTTACGGCAGGATACGAGAAGGCCTCCGTCATCCAGCAATAAGCACCTGGTTGAGGCGTGTGGGTTGCTCCTACGTGGGGCGGTCTGTCTTACGCGGCGCGCAGGGCCAGCACCGCGTTCATACCACCGAACGCGAAGGCATTGGAGATCGCCACCTTGACCTCTGCGTCGCGCGCGTCGTTCGGCACCACATCGAGCGCACACTCGGGATCGGGTTCTTCGTAACCGATCGTGGGGGCGATCACGCCGTCGCGCAGCGCCATGATGCAGGCCAGCAGTTCCACTGCGCCGGTGCCGCCGATCAGGTGGCCGTGCATGGATTTGGTCGAGGAGATCATCAGCTTGTCGGCATGCGGCCCAAAGACATCGGCGACGGCGGCGCATTCGGTCTTGTCGTTGGCCGCTGTCCCGGTGCCATGGGCGTTGATGTAACCGACCTCCTCGCGGCTGATGCCTGCGTCAGCCAGAGCACCCGCCATCGCGCGCGCAGCGCCGTTTTTCGACGGCATCACGATGTCGCTCGCATCTGACGACATCGCAAACCCTGCGACTTCGCAGAGGATCTGGGCGCCGCGGGCGCGGGCGTGTTCGTATTCTTCGAAGACGAACACGCCCGCGCCCTCCCCCTGGACCATACCGTTGCGATTGGCCGAGAACGGACGGCAGGCATCGCGGCTCATCACCCGCAGCCCCTCCCAGGCCTTCACACCGCCGAAACAGAGCATCGATTCCGAGCCGCCCGTGATCATCGCAGGCGCGAGGCCAGAACGGACCATGGTGAAGGCCTGCGCCATCGCGTGGTTCGACGACGCACAGGCCGTCGAGACGGTGAATGAGGGGCCCTTGAGGTTGTGCTCCATGCTCACGTGGCTGGCCGCTGCGTTGTTCATCAGCTTCGGCACCACGAAGGGATGCACGCGGTTCTTGCCGTCCTCATAGACGGAGCGGTAGTTGTCGTCCCAGGTGCTCACCCCACCGCCCGCGGTGCCAAGGACGACGCCCGATTTCGCGGCCAGCTCGCCGCTGAAGCTGAGGCCGGATTGATCGATGGCCTCCTTGGCGGCCGCCAGGGTGAACTGCGTGAACCGGTCGTAAAGCGAGATCTGCTGACGGTTGTAGCGCCCTTCGGCCTCGAACCCGCGCACCTGCCCGCCGATCTGGATCGAGAGCCGCTCCACGTCGCGCAGCTCCAGCGGGCCAATGCCACAGACGCCCTCCCGCATCGCCGCAAGCGTGGAGGGCACGTCATGCCCCAGTGCGTTGATGGTCCCTGCCCCGGTGATGACGACGCGCTTCATCGCCCGTCAGCTCTGCTCCGCCTGGAGCCGCTCGATCCCCGCGACAATCGACGCAACGGTCGAGATATCAAAGTCCGACGCCTGCGGGTCATTGGCGTTGAAAGGCACGGAGATGTCGAATTCCTCCTCGATGGAGAAGATGCTCTCCACCAGGCCGAGACTGTCGATGCCGAGGTCTTCGAGGGTGCTCTCCATGCTCACTTCGGAGGGCTCGAGAACAGCCTGTTCCGCGATGATGGCGATGACTTTGTCCTTGATGCTCATGCGCGCGATCCTCCGGGGCCGTTCGCCTTCGGATTTAGTCATTCCCGCCAGATTTGAAAACCGCTTTCTGAAGGGCCGCGACGTCACGCATCAGCCGCGGCAGGCGGCGCGTGGCCTTGTAGCTTTCCACATGTGTCTCCATTTTCACCGCCGGATAGCCCAGGAGCGAGCGGCCTGCAGGCACGTTGGAGAGGATCTTGCTGCCCCCGCCCGCGATCACCCCGTCGCCGATGAAGATATTGTCGCTGACGCCCACCTGGCCGCCCAGGATCACGTAGTTGCCGATGTCCACCGAGCCTGCGATGCCAACGCAGCCGCAAATCAGACAGTCGGTGCCGATCACGCAGTTGTGGCCGATGTGCACGAGGTTGTCGATCTTGGTGCGGTCGCCCACGACCGTGTCTCGGATGGTGCCGCAGTCGATCACGGAATTCATGCCGATTTCCACATCATCGCCGAGAGTTACGGCGCCCAGTGAGTGGATGCGTGTCCAGGACTGCGCTTGCGTGTCTTGCTGATCGCCCAGCGTGCTGCGCGTGGCTTCAACGGCCGAGCGGTCGGGCGTGACGTAGGAGAAGCCGTCGCCGCCGATGCGCGCACCCGGCTGCGCGATGAAGCGCGCGCCGATGCGGACACGGGCGCCGATGCCGACCCCTTCGCGCAGGAAGGCGCCCTCGCCCAACTCCGCGTCCCAGCCGATGAAGCATTGCGGGCCGATGACAGAGCCTGCGCCGATCTTGGCCCCCGGCCCGATCACCGTCAGGGGGCCCACGCTGACGTGCTCGCCCAGCTCCGCGGTCGGGTCGATCACCGCGGAGGGGTGAATGCCCTCTCCGAACCCCTGGCCCGGGTCCATCAGCTTGGTGATGCCCGACATGGCATACCGCGGCCGCGTCGGGATGATGGCGGCCTTGAGGCCGAGGGCGGCCCAGTCGGCACCCTCCCAAAGCAGGCCGACCTGCGCCGCGCCTGCGCTCAGCGCATCCGCGTATGTCTGGTTGGTGGCGATGGCCAGATCGTCGGGACCTGCCGTCTGCGGCTCGGCCGCGCGGGCAACGCGCAGGCTCGTGTCGCCGAAGGCGTCTGCTGCCAGCGCTGCGGCGATCTCTTCAACGCTGTGGCTGGTCTCTGGCATGATGCGGCCCCCGGTGTCCCCGGGCGCAGATTTACCCCTGAACTGCGCGCAGCGCCACCCCTGCTTTCGCCAGCGCCTCCCAGATCCGGGCGTCACGGCCATAGATGTCGCGGCGGAATTGGGTGCGGCCCTTGCCGTCCACAAAGGCGGTCCGGTAGATGATATGCACCGGGACCGGCTCTTTCAGGTCGACCTGGGTTTCCTTGCCGGTCGCCAACGTCCTCTGAAACAGCCCTTCGGGATCGTTCGTCTGTTTGGCAAGCAGCGTGTAAGCGAAATCGAACGGGTCCGCGAGGCGGATGCAGCCGTGGCTGTAGGCGCGCACTTCGCGACCAAAGAGGTTTTTGGCGGGCGTGTCGTGCAGGTAGATGTTGTGCTTGTTCGGAAACATGAACTTCACCAGTCCAAGCGCATTGCCCCGGCTTGGCGGCTGGCGCATGGCGAAGGGGAAGTTGCGCGCCGTGAACTGGGTGAAATCCACCGCCGACCGGTCCACGCGCCGGCCGCTGCGATCGGTGATCTCGATGTGGTTCACCGCATAGGGGTTGGCCTGCAGTTCCGGCAGATACTCCTTGGTCACGATCGAGCGCGGCACATACCAACTGGGGTTGATCACCATGAACTCCATCACGTCGGAGAACTCGGGCGACTGACGGTCATGCGCGCGGTGGCCGATCACCGAGCGCGTCTCGAAGGTGGTTTTGCCGTTGTCGATGATCTTGGCGCTGAAATCCGTAAGGTTGACCTCGATGTGCCGTTTGCCGCGCTCCTGGTTAATCCAGCGTTCGCGCTCCATCGCCACGATCACCGATTGCAGACGCTCCTGTACGGAGATGTTGATCTCGGTCATCGTGCCGGGTCCGGCGACCCCATCCTGAGCAAGGCCGTGAGCGCGCTGAAAGTCCTGCACCGCGGCGGTCATGTTTGCGTCATAGGTTGGCGCGGCCGTGCGCTTCAGATAGCCCATCCGCACCAGACGGTCACGCAGGGCCACCACGCTGGACCCGGACACGCCGGGCTTGAGCGTCTGGGCCGGCACGGTCTTGCCCCAGCCGCCCTCGGCGAGCAAGCGTTCCAGCCGCAGTTTTTCTTTCATGAGCGCCGTGTACTCGTGGGTCTGCGGCGCCAGAGCGCGAAAAAAGCCCTTTGGTGAAGACTTCGCGAAGTTGACCAGATAGGAGGTGCGGTCGCGATACGGCACGGTGCGGACGATGGCCTTGTCGATGCGGCCCGGGATCAGAACGCCGGTCTGTACGTCGCGGGCGTATTGCAGAAAGACCCGGGCCATCTCGACCTCCAGCAATCCAAGATCACGCGGGGTGCGCGCCGCCTTCATGCGGGCATGCAGGCCGTCCACATCATAGCGTTCTGCCGGCAGACCGTGGTGATCGGCCTTGCGCAGTGCCTCGATGAGGGCGGCGCGGCGGTTCCGGTCGCGCCCCTTGCCGGTCCAGATGCCTTCATAGCCGTTGGCTTGATAGAAGGCGGCGAGATCCTCGTCGCGCGCAGCGGCCTCGGCCACCGCCTGCTTGAAGGCCGTGACCTCGGCTGTGGCGGGCGCCGGTACAATGTACGTCGCCGCTGCCAGTAAGATGCCGGCCAGCATCGTCATCAGCGGTTGTCTGGTCGCCGTCACAAAAGCCATTCTGGACCCCTTACCCAAGTTTTGCCTATGGGTTTTCGCCGGTGCCTCCTGTCAAGTCCAATAACAATTGACCTTTAAGTCAAAGAAACGAGGACGTGATGCAGCGTTGCATCGGCAAAGGAAAAATCGCGACCCGGCAGCAGAATTGGCGAGATTTTGCCTAAAATTGTCCCAAAATTAGCGCTCGGCGTTTCAGGACTTGGTTAACAATCCCCGCTATGACATACCAAAGTTGCATCTGGGGAAGAGATGACATCCTCGTGTAACATCACGGGCAAAGGCAGAATACGGGGCTAAAACCACATGACGACAGACGTTGCATCGAGCATGTCTCGCCGCACTCTTTTGAGCGCGTTTGCGGCAACAGCCATCACCGCAGCACCAACATTCGCCAATGCGGCGGGCTTTCTGCGCGGCGGCGGTGACATCAGGCGGATCAAGATGTACTCCGGCCGGACGGGCGAGCGGATCGACATGATCTACTGGATCGAGGGTGAGTACATCCGCGATGCAGTCAAGGAAATCAATCACTTCATGCGCGATTGGCGCACCGATGGCGTGAAGTCCATGGACCTGCGGACCATCGACATCATGTCGGCTACGCACAACCTTCTCGACGCGACGGAGCCGTACATGCTGCTCTCGGGCTACCGCAGCCCGCAGACCAACGCGATGCTGCGCTCGCGCAGCCGGGGCGTGGCCAAGAACTCGCTGCACGTCAAGGGCCAGGCGGCCGACCTGCGCCTGTCGAGCCGGACGGTCAGCCAGGTTGCTCGCGCCGCCGCTGCGTGCCGCGGCGGTGGTGTTGGTAAATACTCCCGCTCCAATTTCGTGCACATGGACTGCGGCGTGGTGCGCACCTGGGGGCGGTGACACCATCGAATCCGCGCACGCCAGCGCGCAAAGCGGCCTAAGGGCCGCTTTTTTTTGTGTCATTCGGAACTCCGGCCCGCCTACCCTGTCTTGCGTCCGCGCGGGCAGATCGCCCGGATCGCTGAAACACGGTTGTCTTCGACGGACGGACGTCAGAATTCAGGAGCGCAAACGGAGATCTTGATGCTCGCCGGTCCCGGGGAGGAGAAGATTGGTGCGTTGCAACCCGCCCGTGTGCAGTGGGTTGCAACGCCCTTCCGGCTTGCCCAAGCGTTACGCACTTGAATTCTGATTCCGGATGCGAAAATGGAACTTCAAATGAGCAGCTAGTGAAAAGCAAACTTTGGTACTCGTTATTCGACTGCACTCAACTGTGCAAACGATATCCAACACCCACACTGTGCCATTGTTTTGCCTCAATTATGTGCGCGGGTAAATTCGTGTCATTACGTAGGTAAAGTTACCTATGCCGGGGCCGACGCTCAGATCCGCTCGAAGAGCTTCGTCGTGATCGACAAATCCACCAGCTCGGCCACCGAATTCACTCGCATCTTTTCCAGGATGCGAGCGCGGTGATGGTCCACCGTGCGCGGGCTGATCTTGAGCTGGCGCGCCACATCCTTGCTGGAGGCGCTGGACGGGTTCGAGACGAAGATCTCGGCGATCTCGCGCTCGCGGTCGGTCAATTTTTCGAAGCGGGCCCGGGCGTTGCGCGCCTTGTCCCGCCCCTTGCGTCGCTGCGTGTCGATCTTCAGAGCGGCATCGACCTGCTTGATCAGGGCCTCCTGACGAAAGGGTTTTTCCAGAAAGTCGATGGCGCCGAGCTTCATCGCCTGAACCGATTCAGGCACTCCCCCGTGGCCGGTCACGAAGATCACCGGCAGCCCGTAGCCGCGGGTCACCAGCAGCTTCTGCAACTCGAGCCCGGACATCTCGGGCATCCCGTAGTCCAGGATCAGGCAACCCGACTGATCGGGCTCGTATCCGTCAAGAAAGGCCTGCGCCGAATCGAACACGCGGGTGGCGTAGCCGCGCGTTCGCAGCGCCCGCGACAGCGACGTCCGGATGTCTTCATCATCGTCAACGATGAAAATGCAAGGATCAGACGCTGAATTCATTGCGCTTCTCTTTTGCGACCTTCGGCACGAGGGCCGGCACAGTAAAGCAGAACTGCGAGCGGCCGCGCCCGTCCTGCTGATACCACAGTTTGCCACCGTGCGCCTCGATGATCGACCGGCAGATGGACAGCCCCAGCCCCATACCGTCTTCTTTGGTGGTTTCAAACTGCTCGAAAAGGTTGGACGACGGGTCGAACCCTGGCCCCGTATCGGTGATCCGCACCGTGAGCCCACCATCGGCACTGTCCGCCTCGATCGAGACCACGCGTTGCGCCGCGTCGCTGTCGTTGATCGCTTCGATGGCGTTGCGCAGGAGATTGAGCAAGACCTGAGCGATCTGCACGCGCGAGCCGTAGACCGGATCGAGCCCCTGCGTCCGGGTCCGAATGGAGATGCCGTGGTCCTTCGCCTCCGAACCGACCAGGTGCAAGGTCTGCTCCATCAACTCGGCAAAGTCGAACTCGGCCTTCTCGACCCCGTCCTTTTTCACGAAGCCGCGCAGGGCCCTGATGATGTCCCCTGCCCTATGCGCGTGACGGTCAGTCTCTTCGAGGATGGTTTTCAGCTCCTCCGGATCGCTGGCATTCTGCTTCAGCTGATAGAGCGCGCTGTCCATGTTCTGGGTGATCGCCAGAAGCGGCTGGTTCAGCTCATGCGCCAGACTCGTCGCCATCTGCCCCATCACGTTGACACGGCTGGAGTGCGACAGCTCGCGGTTGAGCCGCTGGATCTTGCTTTCGGCGGCCTTGCGTTCGGTGATGTCGTCTACGGTCATGACCGCGTGGCGCGAGTTGCCCGCGTCGTCGCGGATCACGATCACGTTCTCGCTGACCCAGATCACGCTGCCGTCTTTGCGCAGCAACCGCTTCTCATGCAGGTATTCCGACCGGTTGTGGCTGCCGTCTTCGAAGAAGAAGCCCGCGACCGCATCGTCGGGGTGCGAGATCTCATGCACGGTCATGCCGAGCACCTCGGAGGCCTCATAGCCGAGCATCTGCGCGAATTTGTTATTCACGCGCATCAGACGTCCGGTACCCTCCTCGACCTGCGCCATACCCCGCGAAGCCAGATCGAAGGTACGGCCGAATTCGGCCTCGGATCGTTTCCGCTCGGCGATGGCCTGCACCAGTGTCTCGTTTGCCCGCTCCAACTCGCGGTAGGTCTTGGGCAGCGGGTCCGAGGCCGAAATCTCGCCTTGCGAGACGAGTGAAGAGCGCACGGCGAAGGCGCGCACGGGTTTGTGGATGAAATTCGCAAGTGCGAGCCCCAGCACCGCGGTGCAGACCGCGATGGAGGCGGCGATCCAGACGTTCTGTGTCCGGTTGGCCTTGATTTCGCCGGTGAAATCCGCTTCCGGTGCGTAGACGGCGATGGTCCAGGGCAAGGCCTCGCTGATCACGGGCATCAGCGTTGAGACATAGGTAGAGCCGCCGTGGGAAAAGCGGCTGTAGATCTCGCGCTCGACCGAGATATCCGCGTCACCGCTCAGATCGCCAAAGGCCGCCTGTGCGACGGGGTCCCCGATTTCACCGATATTGACAAAACGGAAGGTCCCATCGGCATTTGCGGTGCTGATCAGGTCCTGATTGGGGTGCGCGATCACATCGCCGTTGCGGTTCAGGATCAGCGCCTTGCCGTTGTCACCGATGTTCAGCCGCGACAGGAATTCCGAGATCGAGTCGATGCCGATATCGACACCCACGACACCTTGGAGCGCACCCTCATCGTCGAAGACGGGTGAGGCTGCGGTGATCCCGGGGGTCTGCGATGTGAAAAAGATGTACGGATCGGTCCAGATACTTGTGAGTTTTTCACTCGCGGTCTGATACCAGAGCCGGCTGCGCGGATCGAAGCTGTCCTCGGGGTCCCGACGGTACTCGACCGCAGCATAGGTGTTGTCGCGCCAGATCAGATCGGTCTGGCGGCCGGTTTCGTCCTGACGAATGATCTTCGTCCGGAAAGGCCCTGGCCCGCCGCTGCGCATCACGTAGACGAAGTTGCCCGCTTCATCGCCATAGAACAGCCCTGCGAACTGCGGCGAAATCTGCAACTGCTGAAAGAGAAGCTTCTCCAGCTGTTGGAAATTGTCGCTTGCGATCACCTGATTTTCAGCAAGGCGCGTGGCCAGTTCAGCAGCCCCCTTCGCGGGGGTCAGGAAGCCCTTCGAGTGCTCTATGGTGTTCGTGCCCACATCGCTCAGCAGTTGCCGCGCGTGCTCCAACAGCACCTTCTCCGAGGTGAGAAAGGACGAGAACACCACCACGGTGACTGCAACGAATTGCAGGCCCGCAAGGCAAAGTGCCAGGATCATGCCGAGCGACAGTTTCACCGCAGGTCTCCCGAGCGGCCGTCGCGCAAGGCACCGCAGGGTGGTCGATTTGGCGATAGCGGCTGCGCATGCGGGTACCGCCGTCCTTTGTCCGCCAACAGACCGGTCCGTCTCGTCCGTCTTCGATGCACGCTGTCTTCGTCTCCCCTTCGGAGCCATTGTCGCACAATTTCAAGATTGGGAAAGCCGCAGAGCCTCGAATTGAGCGACAATTCGCTGTATCGCTTCAATATCTGCACTGGTCCAGCGCCGGACAACCACGTCTGCGACAGCCACAACGCCGATCAGTTCCCGGGCCGTACCGCGGATTGGCGCGGCGAGGAAGGCCCGCATGCGGTGGCCCGACCGGATGTCGGCGCGCCGGATCAGCGGATGCGCATAGATGTCGTCGATCGCGAGGCCCGTGTGCAGCGTGACCGTATGTGCGGCGAGCTGGCGCGCCTGGGCGAGCATCGCGTCTTTCTGCGGAGCCGACGGCGCTGGCGCGCGCGCCGTGAGTGTGGCCATGCTGAAAAAGTAGATATTTGGTGCGCCGAACCGGTCGAAGAGGCGTTGGGTCAGAAGATTGCGCTCGAGAGTCGCGCGGCGGGCCCGGTCGGACGACGATTGCGGGTTGCCGGGCGTCTGACCCACGCTGATCGGCTCGCCCCGTTGGCTCGAGGCGGGCATCTGATCCGGTTTGATGCCGGTGTTCACGTATGTCTCCGACCGATGACTGTGAAAAGTGTGCCCGAAATCCAAAGGTGCGAGAATAAGCAGAATTACCTAAGTAGAATTGCCTATCGCAAAGATCCGCGCATCGGCCGCAGCCATCGCGAACGCGCAGCACTCGCGTCCACGGACCCGATCTTGTCGCCTTTGACGTGCGGATGTCGTTGAAGTGGTGGCGGACCCTAGAGGATTCGAACCTCTGGCCTCTGCCTTCGGAGGGCAGCGCTCTATCCAGCTGAGCTAAGGGTCCATCTGCGGGGCGGTATAGCGGGGCGGCTGCGGCGCCGCAACGGCAAAAGACGCGCCGTCCCGTCCCTCAGGCAAAGAGGTCGTGCGCCAACTCCAGCGCTTCGACCAGCACATCCACCTCGGATTTCGTGTTGTAGAGACCGAATGAGGCGCGGCAACTCGCCGGGATGCCGAGATGCGCCATCAACGGGCCCACGCAATGCTGGCCCGCGCGCACCGCGACGCCCTTCTTGTCGAGGATCGTCGAGATATCGTGCGCGTGCCCTGCTCCATCCATGGTGAAGCTGAAAATCGCGCCCTTGTCGGGTGTTGTGCCCTGCACCTGAAGCCAGTTGAGCCCACCCAGCCGCTCGACCGTGTAGTCGCGCAGGCTGTCTTCATGGGCTGCGATGTTCTGCATCCCCAGCCCCATCATGTACTCCAGCGCCACCCCAAGGCCAATGGTCTGCACGATGCCCGGCGTGCCCGCTTCGAACTTCATCGGCGGGTCGTTGTAGATCACCGCGTCCTTGCTGACCTCTTTGATCATGTCGCCGCCGCCGATGAAGGGCTGCATCTCGGCCATGCGCTCGGCTTTGCAGTAGATCGCACCCGAGCCCGAGGGCCCATAGAGCTTGTGGCCTGTGATCGCGTAGAAGTCGGGATCGATGTCCTGCAGATCCACCGGCTGGTGCACCGCGGCCTGACTGCCGTCGATGAGCACGGGGACACCACGGGCATGCGCCTCAGTGCAGATGGTCTTCACATCGACGCGGGTGCCGAGCACATTCGACAGATGCGTGACGGCGATCAGCTTGGTCTTAGGCGTGATCGCATCGATCACCGCCTGCGGGTCGAGCGCACCGGTGCTGTCCACATCGACCCATTTCAGCACCACGCCCTGCCTCTCGCGCAGGAAATGCCAGGGCACGATGTTGGCGTGATGCTCCATCACGCTGAGGATGATCTCATCGCCCGCCTGCATCCGCGGCATGGCCCAGCCATAGGCCACCATGTTGATGCCCTCGGTCGTGCCCGAATTCAGAACAATCTCGTCTTCGGAGGCGGCGTTGAGGAACTTTGCGATGACGCCGCGGACGCTCTCGTACTTCTCGGTTGCAAGATTAGAAAGGTAGTGCAAGCCTCTGTGAACATTTGCATATTCTTGTGCGTAAGCCTGAGTGACCGCGTCGATCACCACCTGAGGTTTCTGTGCGGACGCGCCGTTGTCGAGATAGACCAGCGGCTTGCCGTTCACCTCACGTGACAGGATGGGGAAATCGCCCCGGATTTTTTCGACATCATACATTCGACGGTACCCCCAGCGAGCCGACCCCGATCATCGACAGAACAATGGACAAGCCGACCGACATGGCCAGCGCACCTGCGATCAACACGAAAAAGGCGCGCATCAGCGAGTTCAGATGCAGCCCGACGCTGATGAAGTTGAGAAAGACCCAGAGCGTAGCGACTGCGACGAAGAGCACGAGAAGGCTTGCCAGCGGCGGCACCATCAGAACAGCGATGACGATGGCGACCTGCGCCGCAGCGCGCAGCGTCTGCATCCACACCAGAAGCGCCAGCAGATCGCTCATGTCTTCCGCGCCGCCGATGGCGCGCCCGGTCCAGAACAGCGCATGCACGGTGATGATGAAACCGCCCGCGATGATCATGAAGAGCGTGAAGGGGCTCGACACCATGTTCGCCAGCGGCTCGGGCACCGGGATCACGATGTTGGAGAGGGTCGACATAAAGGTGCTGACGATCGCCACCAGCGCAGCAGCCATCCATAGCACCGCGCGGGGGATCTGCCAGCTCATGATTTCAGCCGCGGCAGACTTCGGATCCCGCAGGGTCAACAGGGCAAGCTGCGGCCAGTTCACGGTTGCGGGAATCATAACGGTGCCCTCTCGGCCGCGATCAGACCGCTGATCCAGAACCAGCCGAAGACCAGAAACCAGGCAAGTCCAACGGTCTGCAGCTCGAGCCCGGGGCCGATGAACCCCGCGATGAGCCCCCAGAGCAGCATCAGCGGCGATGCGGCCAGAAGCGCCCAAAAGAGCGCCAGCCGCGCGCCATAATGGCTGCCCTGCCCGCGAAAAAGCTTGGCGACGAGATGGCTCAACGCCGCCAGACAGTAGAGCGCGAGCGGTGCGATGAAAATCCACGCCATCAGCGAGGCCCCGAGCAGCATGTTGAGCTCGGCCCCCGTGAGATGCGCCTCACGCGCCAGCCGCGGCAACTGCGCGATGAAGACGATCATGCAAGCCGCCATCAGGTAGGCCAGCGCGCGGTCTTCGCGCGGCCCAAGGGCCAGCAACCCGCGCAAGGTTTTGCCCGGGTTGCGATAGGTTGCCGTGATATTGCGTGTGACCGCCATCAGCTGCGATGCCGCTCCAGCCAGGCGGCGAGCCGCCCATTGATCTCTTCGCGCAGGTCCTCGTCCTCGATCTCCTCGACCGCCTCGGCCAGGAAGGCAAGCGTCAGAAGGTCGGTTGCAGGCCCTTTGGGCAACCCGCGTGAGCGCAGGTAGAACAGTGCCTCTTCGTCGATGGCACCCGAGGTGCTCCCGTGCGAACACGCCACATCGTCGGCATAAATCTCCAGTTCCGGCTTGGCAAGGAACTGGCTGTCGTCGTCGAGCAGCAGCGATTGGCTGATCTGGTAGCCGTCGGTTTTCTGCGCGCCGGGTTGCACCAGGATCTTGCCCTGGAAGACACCCGTCGCACCATTGCGCAGCACCTTCTTGAACACCTGCCGGCTTTCGCAGTTCACCGCGTCATGAGTGATGAACACCGTGTCGTCGTGATGAAAATCGCCATCGCCCACACAGGCGCCCGCCACATGCGCCACCGCGTCGTCGCCGGTCAGCTCGATCACGCATTCGTTGCGTGTCAGCACGCCATTTGCGGTCAGCGTGAAGCTCTTGAACACCGATTCCGCCCCAAGCCGCGCAAAGATATGCGTGGCGGCCCTGCGCTCGTGGTCGCGGCCCTGCGCGCGCACATGGTGGAAGATGGCCCCATCGGCGACCTCCACCTCCATGCACTTGTTGAAGCGCGCCGCAGCGGGCCCATTCTCCAGCACCGTGATCTCGGCGCCCGGATCCAGCTTGATCACGTGATGGAGGATCGCATCCGAGGTCTCGGACCGGTGATGATACGTGAGGTTGATCGGCTTGGAGGGCTTGCCGGTCACATGGATCAGCACGCCATCCGTGGCAAATGCCGTGTTCAGCGCAGCCAGCGGACGGTGCACCGGGCTTTGCCCTTTCGCTTCCAGCGTGCCGTAGAGATCACGCGCCCAGTGTATGTCGGTCGTGGCCTCGGCCAGCCGATCGATCCGCACGCCCTCGAGGCTGAGATCATCGGAGGCGTCGGCGTCGAACACCCCGTCGACGAAGACGATGTTCAGCCGGTCCAGCGCTCCGAAGATCGGCGCCTCGTCGTTGTCGAAGAGCGCCGCCGGCACCGCACCCGGCTGTGTCAGCGTGTCGGGGCGCGTGTATTTCCAGTATTCATCTCGCCGTTGCGGCAGACCCATCTGGCGCAGTCGGGCGAGCGCATCGCTGCGCGCCGCCTCCGGCCAGCCGCCCACAGGCAGCGTGAGGTCAGCCAGCCGCGCTTCCGTGGACGAGAGAGTTTCTGCAGCCGCCCCCATCACGCCACCTCTGCCAGGATATCGCCATATCCGTTGGTCTCGACCTCCAGCGCCAGCTCCGGCCCGCCGGACTTGACGATTTTGCCGTCGGCCATGATGTGCACCACGTCCGGCTTGATGTGGTCGAGCAGGCGCTGGTAGTGCGTGATCACCAGGAACCCGCGCCCTTCGTTGCGGAGCGCATTCACACCTTCGGCGACCAGTTTCATCGCATCCACATCGAGGCCCGAGTCGGTCTCGTCCAGGATGCACATCTTTGGTTCCAGCATCGCCATCTGTAGGATTTCATTGCGCTTTTTCTCGCCGCCCGAGAAACCGACGTTCACCGGGCGTTTCAGCATCTCCGCGTCGATCTTCAGCTCCTTGGCGCGCGCCCGGATGAGCTTGAGGAACTCGGCGGCCGAGATTTCTTCCTCGCCCCGCGCCTTGCGTTGTGCGTTCACCGCCGTGCGCAGGAAGGTCATGTTGCCCACGCCGGGGATCTCGACGGGATACTGAAACGCGAGAAACAGGCCCGCCGCGGCGCGCTCTTCCGGCTCCATGTCGAGGATGTCTTCCCCTTCGAGCAGCGCCTCACCGCTTGTGACCTCATAGCCGTCTTTGCCCGAGAGCACGTAGGACAGCGTCGACTTGCCCGATCCGTTCGGCCCCATGATGGCGTGCACCTTGCCGGCCTCGATCTCCAGATCGACGCCCTTGAGGATCGCCTTGTCCTCTTCTTCCAGCTTCACGTGCAGGTTCTTGATGCTCAGCATATGTGTCGTCCTTCTCCTCGCCTCCGTTCGGTGGAGTGCTTCCATTTCAATATGTTACGTACGTTTCTTCAGGTGATCACCACGGCGGTGCCTGAGGCGGAGACCATCAGCATGCTGTCCCCGATCACCTCGTAATCCAGATCGATGCCGACCACCGCATTGGCGCCCAGAGCGCGGGCACGCTCTTCGATCTCGGCCATCGCCTCGTCACGGGCGTCCTTCAGCTTGCTCTCGTAGGCGCCCGAGCGACCGCCGATCACATCCGTAACGCTCGCAAAGAAGTCCCGCACGATATTGGCGCCCATGATTGCCTCACCCACGACGATGCCCTTGTAGGCACTGATCGGACGGCCCTCGACGGTGTTGGTGGTGGTCAGGATCATTGCTGGACCTCATCCTGCACAACCACCTTCCGGCAGTCGGGACAGATCTCGGTATGCGTGCGCGCGCGCTGCAGGATGCTGACCAGTCGCCAGGTCAGCGCGCTCCAGCAGAGAAAGAGAACAAGGCCGATGGCGATCTCGAAGCGTTCGGCGTATGGGGCGATGACCCAGCCGTCAGCGACCATCTCGGCCACAATTTCGTCGTGCCCCATGGACAGCGAGAAGATGATCACATGGCCAAGCGCCAGCAGCGTCAGCGCGCGGGTCTCCGGCAGCAGGCGCCCTGGATGACCCAAACGCACCCGCAGACCGCGCCCCGTATGCGGCTGATCCAGTGCCACTAGCCCGCCGCTCCTGCCGGTGTCGCGCTGCGTATGACCCGCGAGAAAGGACCTCCGATCACATCCGGGACGGAGGCGAAAAAATCCCGCACGATAGTTGCGCCCATGATCGCTTCGCCGACGACGATGCCTTTATAGGCGCTGATCGTGTGGCCTTCGACGGAGTTGGTTGTGGTGAGGATCATTGATACTTCTTCTTTTGTATATCAGCCATCTTCGCATCGCGTTCCACTTTTTGCCGCCGCGCAAAATCATATTTAATTTCGGCTTCAATTTGCTGCGCACGCCTAACTTCCGGAGCTAACCTTCTGGCATGTACCAGCGAAAGCAATGTACTTGTTCCAAACGCTATTAGAACGCCAAGGACAATCAGCCTAATTCCGGTCAGCGCTCCGATTGGAACTAGTATGAAAGGGCCCAGAACGAACAACAGGATGAACAAAAGCGAACCTCCCGCACCAAAAACGAGCGCGGCTTCACTTGCAACCCGCCTACGTGCCGTTTTGGCAATGCGCATTTGTTGCTCAATATCGTAAACAGGTTGTTCCATCTTATGAGTTCCGAGGGCTCACCCCACCGACCCTTCGAGCGAAATCGCCACCAGTTGTTGCGCTTCCATGGCGAACTCCATTGGCAGCGCCTGAAGCACGTCCTTGCAGAAGCCGTTGACCACCAGCGCCACGGCCTCCTCTTCATCCATACCGCGCGAGCGGCAATAGAAGAGTTGATCATCGTCCACCTTCGAGGTCGTCGCCTCATGCTCAACGCGGCTCGAATTGTTCTTCACCTCGATATACGGCACCGTATGGGCGCCGCATTTGTCGCCGATCAGCAAGCTGTCGCATTGCGTATAGTTGCGGCTGTCCTTCGCCTTCGGGTGCATCGAGACGAGGCCGCGGTAGGTGTTCTGCGCCTTGCCCGCCGAGATGCCCTTGGAGACGATCCGCGACTTGGTACGCTTGCCCAGATGCACCATCTTGGTGCCCGTATCGGCCTGCTGCATGTTGTTGGCGATGGCGATGGAATAGAATTCGCCCTGCGTGTCATCCCCGCGCAGGATGCAGCTGGGATACTTCCAGGTCACGGCCGAGCCGGTCTCCACCTGCGTCCACATCACCTTGGCCCGGTCGCCCCGGCAGTCGGCGCGCTTGGTCACGAAGTTGTAGATCCCGCCCTTGCCGTTCTCATCGCCCGGATACCAGTTCTGCACGGTGGAGTACTTCACCTCCGCGTCTTCCTCGACGATGATCTCGACCACCGCCGCGTGCAGCTGCGCGATGTCACGCTGCGGCGCGGTGCAGCCTTCGAGATAGGACACGTATGAGCCCTTGTCGGCGATGATCAGCGTGCGCTCGAACTGGCCGGTGTTCTCCGCATTGATGCGGAAGTACGTCGACAGCTCCATCGGGCAGCGGACGCCCGGCGGCACATAGACGAACGAGCCATCGGAGAAAACGGCCGAATTCAGCGTCGCATAATAGTTGTCGGAGACCGGCACGACGGAGCCGAGGTACTTCTTCACCAGCTCCGGATACTCCTGGATCGCCTCGGAGATCGAGCAGAAAATCACGCCCGCCTTCTTCAGCTCATCCTGGAAGGTGGTCCCGACCGAGACGGAATCGAACACCGCGTCCACGGCGACCTTGCGCGGCGCATCGCCCAGTTCCTCGGCGCCTTCGACGCCGGCGAGGATCATCTGCTCTTTCAGCGGAATGCCGAGCTTCTTGTAGGTCTCCAGCAGCTTGGGGTCGACCTCGTCCAGCGACTTGGGCTTCACTTCCATCGATTTCGGACGGGCGTAGTAATATTGGTCCTGGAAGTCGATTTCCGGGTAGTCGACCATCGCCCACTTCGGCTCTTTCTTCTGCAGCCAACGGTCGTAGGCGGCAAGCCGCCACTCGGTCATCCACTCGGGTTCTTCGTTCTTCTCGGAGATCAGGCGCACGATATCGGGAGAGAGGCCCTTGGGCGCATACTCCATCTCGATGTCCGTCGACCAGCCGTATTTGTACTTGCCGCCAACCTCACGGACAGCGTCCACGGTTTCCTGGTCCACGCCCTCTTTGACGCGGACATCCTCAGCGGTCGAGTGATCAAAAGCTGCCATCTTGCCCTCCAAAGCTCACGCCGCACGGGCGCGGTATCTACGTTCTTGAGCAAGCCAGGCTTCGGCGAACCTCAGCACGTCCTGCTCTGTTGTCTCGAGCCCCAGCGACACCCGGATGGCGCTGCTGGCGGTTTCGTCGTCATAGCCCATCGCACGCAACACCGTGCTGGCGCGCACCTTGCCACTGGAGCAGGCCGAGCCCGCGCTGATGGCAAATCCGGCCAGATCCATCTGCATCACCTGGGTCTCGCCCTTCCAGCCGGGTGTGGCGAAACAGGAGGTGTTCGGCAGGCGGTTGGCGCCTTTCCCGACAAAAATAGTCTCCTTCGCTTCCCCTGCAAGAGCGTTTTCTAGAATCTTTCTAAGTTTTTCGACCGCGTCCCAACGCCCCGCATCCACATCTCGTTTGGCCGCGGCCGCAGCAGCCCCAAATCCTGCAATGCCGATGACGTTCTCGGTGCCCGACCGCCGCCCCATCTCCTGCCCGCCGCCGCGGATCTGTGCGGTCACGTCGAGCCCGTGTTTCACGATCAGCGCGCCGACCCCCTTGGGCCCGCCGAGCTTGTGCGCCGAGGCCATCACGAAATCCGCGCCGGATCGGGCGAAGGAGAACGGGACCTTCCCCAGCGCCTGCACGGCGTCCACCAGGACCCTTACGTCACGCTTCAGCGCCCAGAGCGCTTGCGCGTGGGGCATCGTGTCCTGCAAGACGCCGGTCTCGCTGTTTGCGGCCTGCATGGCGACCACGTCATCCCAGATCTTGTCCTCGAAGCTTTCGCCCTGCGCCGTGCCGGTCAGCACCCCCTCCGCGTTCACATCCAGCAGATGCGTGAGGTCCGCGCCCTCGCTCTGAACCCAGGACAGCACCGCGTCATGCTCGATCCCCGCACTGGAGACGGTTGCAAAGGCGGGGATCGCGAGGCACGCTGCCTCGGTGGCGCCGGAGGTGAACACGACCTCGCCCGGGCTGCACCCGACCAACTCCGCCACCTGCGCCCGCGCGCGCTCAACCAGCGCTTTGGCCGCGCGTCCTTCGCCATGCACGGAGGACGGGTTGCCCACCACCTCCATCGCCGCGATCATCGCATCGCGCGCCTCGGGCCTCAGCGGCGCCGTCGCATTATGGTCAAGATAAACGCGGCTCATTCCCCTTCACCCGTCCCAAAATACTTCGGGGGAGGCGCGCAGCGCCGGGGGCAGCGCCCCCTCATTCGTCCACCACCGCGAAGAGGCTCGGCACCGCGGGACAGGGTGCCAGATCGTTGCTGATGATATCCGACAGCCGTGTCTGATGCAGAAAGACGTAGACATGTGCGCTCAGGCTCTCCCAGAGCCGATTGGTCAGCGACTGCGCCCGGCTGCCCGAGGCCCCACCGGAGACCCCTGCCCCTTTGTGCATCGCATCCACCGTCTCATCCACCGCCGCCAGCACATCCGCCACCCGGATATCCGAGGCCGTGCGCGCGAGCCGATAGCCGCCCCCGGGCCCACGCACGGAGGTCACCAGATCCGCCCGGCGCAGCTTGACGAACAACTGCTCGAGATACGGCAGCGAGATCGACTGCCGCTCCGCAATCTCGCTCAGCGTGATCAGGCTGCCCTCTGGTTGCAGCGCGATGTCGGCCAGTGCGACCATCGCATAGCGCCCCTTCGTCGACAGTTTCATCTCAGAGCCCCTCCAGAAGCGGCTTCCGCCCGCAATGATTGACGCGAGCGTGTTTAACGCCTAAGTGCAGACTTCGCACTGCATCACACGAGTGCGCACTATTTAGAACCGTTCTAAAGAGCCTGAGCGAAGCCGTCAAGATTTCACACTCGGGTCAGGAACACTGTTACAGGGATGCTCATGCCCGAGGTCATTTTTCCCGGACCCGAAGGCCGCCTCGAAGGCCGCTATCACCCCCAGAAAGAGCGCGACGCGCCGATTGCCATCATCCTGCACCCGCACCCGCAATTCGGCGGGACCATGAACCACGTGATCGTGCACCGCATGCACTATGCCTTTTACAATATGGGCTTTACCGTGCTGCGCTTTAACTTCCGCGGTGTCGGGCGCAGCCAGGGCGAATACGACCAGGGCATCGGCGAGCTTTCGGATGCGGCCTCGGCGCTCGATTATCTGCAGTCGATGAACAACAATTCCAAGCATTGCTGGGTGGCGGGCTTCTCTTTCGGGGCGTGGATCGGCATGCAATTGCTGATGCGGCGGCCCGAGATCACCGGCTTCATCTCGGTGGCACCCCCCGCGAACATGTATGATTTCTCCTTCCTCGCGCCCTGCCCCGCCTCGGGGTTGATCATCAATGGCACCGCCGACCGCGTGGCCCCGCCGTCGGACACGGAATCGCTGGTCGCCAAGCTGCACGAGCAGAAAGGCATCACTATCACCCACGAGCAGGTCGAAGGCGCCGGACACTTCTTTGAAGAGCCGCACCTCGAAACCCTGATCGACACGACGACGGCCTATGTGAAGCGGCGGCTGACAGAAACAACGAGGTAAGCTGATGGGCATCGTCGAAGACGTCGCGGACGAACTGGCACTGGAAAGCCTCAAGATCATCAATGCCACCGGCGACGACGCCTTTGTGCAGCGCATTGCCGACACGATCGGCGGATCTTCGCAGACCATGGAAGAGGCGTATCTCACCGCCGTGCGCGTGCGCCGGGCCGAGCAGCGGGCGCGCGAGCTCCTGAAGACGCTCAAGGAGGACTTGGCGCGGCAGCAGGAGCCACCCGCCGGTGAGTGACCGGCTTTCCGCCCAGATTGCCTTCCTGAACGAAGCTGACAAGCTCAAGTCCGTCCTCCGTGCCTCGCGTCTGCATGATGACAGCCGGTTCGAGAATTCGGCCGAGCATTCCTGGCACGTGATGCTGCACGCCCTCGTGCTGGCCGAACATGCGCCCGAGGGCGTGCAGGCCGCCCGTGTGCTGCAGATGCTGCTGATCCACGATCTGGTCGAGATCGACGCCGGCGACACGCCGATCCACGGCGAGGTGGACGTGGCTGCACAGGAGGCGGCGGAACAGGCGGCCGCCGACCGACTGTTTGGCTTGCTGCCGGAGGATCAGGCCGCTGCCTACCGCGCGCTTTGGGAAGAGTTCGAAGCCGCAGAGACCCGCGACGCGCAGTTCGCCAAGGCCATCGACCGGCTGACCACGCCACTTGCCAATCTGGAAAACGGCGGCGCGTCCTGGGCGGCCTATGGTGTCACGATGGACGATATGGAGGCGCGTGTCGGAACCCCGATCGGGCGCGGGGCGCCGGTGCTCTGGGCCTGGCTGCGTCCTCGGCTCGCTGCATTTTTTGCGCGGGCGGGAGGTTAACAGGGGCTCACCCCACCGTGCGCCGCGCACCGACGTGATACCGACGTCATACCGACGCGATACCGACAGGCCACCGACAGCTGTTTTGCGCGCGCCCCGGCGAGCCGCGCGCCCGGTGCAAACCGGTCGGCATATTTCCGGTATACATCTGTATACAGGCTTTCAAAGCGGCGCCAACTGCGCTACACCGCGCGCGACTTGACTCGATACTCGCAACAGGAGCGCTCCATGACCAAGATCAAGGTGGACAACCCCGTCGTCGAACTCGACGGCGATGAAATGACCCGGATCATCTGGGATTTCATCAAGAAGAAACTCATTCTGCCTTATCTGGATGTGGACCTGAAATACTACGACCTCGGGATCGAAGCGCGCGACGAAACCGACGACCAGATCACCGTCGATGCGGCCCACGCGATCAAGGAATACGGCGTCGGCGTCAAATGCGCCACCATCACACCGGATGAGGCACGGGTCGAGGAGTTTGGCCTGAAACAGATGTGGCGCTCGCCCAACGGCACCATCCGCAACATCCTCGGCGGTGTGATCTTCCGCCAGCCGATCATCTGCAAGAACGTCCCGCGCCTCGTGCCGGGCTGGACCAAGCCCATCGTGGTCGGCCGCCACGCTTTTGGGGACCAGTACCGCGCCACCGACTTCAAATTCCCCGGCAAGGGCAAGCTGACGATCAAATTCGTCGGCGAGGATGGCACCGAGATCGAGAAGGAGGTGTTCGACGCGCCGGGCGCCGGTGTGACGATGGCGATGTACAACCTCGATCAGTCGATCATCGACTTTGCGCGCGCCTCCATGAACTATGGTCTCAGCCTCGGCTGGCCGGTGTATCTCAGCACCAAGAACACCATTCTCAAGCAATACGACGGGCGCTTCCTGGAGCTCTTTCAGCACATCTATGACACGGAATTCAAAGAGAAATTCGAAGCAGCCGGGATCACCTACGAGCACCGCCTGATCGACGATATGGTGGCCTGTGCGATGAAGTGGAATGGTGGTTACGTCTGGGCCTGCAAGAACTACGACGGCGACGTGCAATCCGACACGGTGGCGCAGGGCTTCGGCTCGCTCGGCCTCATGACCTCGGTGCTGATGACACCCGATGGCCAGACCGTCGAGGCGGAAGCGGCGCATGGCACTGTGACCCGGCACTATCGCCAGCACCAGAAGGGTGAGGAGACCTCGACCAACTCCATTGCCTCGATCTACGCCTGGACCGGCGGCCTCAAGCACCGCGCCAAGCTGGACGACAACGCGCCGCTTCTGAACTTCGCTGAGACGCTGGAGAAGGTCATTGTCGACACCGTGGAAAGCGGCTTCATGACCAAGGACCTCGCGCTGCTCGTGGGCCCCGATCAGAAGTGGCTGACCACCATGGGTTTCCTCGAGAAAGTCGACGAGAACCTGAACAAGGCCCTGGCGGGCTGAGCCACCGCCATGTCGGAGCTATGGGCCGCAGCGATGCGGCCCTTTTTCTTGTCAGTGGCCGCGATTGTGCAGCCGGTGGTACAGCCGTGCGATGATCCGGCTCGCCGTCTTCTCGAAAAGGCAGGGAACAAAGGCATGCACAAGCGCGGCACCCGCCGCTGCGAAGAGCGATGCGGCAAACCGCAAGGCGAACAGCATGTGTTGAAAGAACGTCTCATCCACGGTCGCGGGATGGGCGAGAAAGATGCGCTGGAACATGGCAGACCTCCTGATGTTTTGCGCAAGCTATCACCAGTGACCTGTGATCGAATCCCAAAATGTCTCTTGATTTCGATTGACGGTGAGATTTTTTCCACACTAGCTTGCCTGAATAATGACACTCGATGAAATCGACCGCAAACTCCTGCGCCTGCTTCAGGCGGATGCGAACACGCCGCTGGACCGGCTGGGCGAGGCCGTGCACCTCAGCCGGAACGCCTGCTGGCGGCGGATCAAGGCGTTGGAGAGCGCAGGCATCATCACCGGGCGGGTCACCGTGCTCGACCCCGAAAAGATCGGTCTCGGGCTGACGGTCTTCATCCTGATCCGCACGAATGCCCACGCGCCCGACTGGCTCGACCGCTTTCGCAAGGCAACGCGCAGCATGCCGGAGATCCTGGGCGTGTACCGCATGAGTGGTGATCTGGACTATCTGCTGCGCGCGCAGGTCGCCGACATGAAGGATTATGACCGGCTTTACCAAGCCCTGATCCAGCGCGTCCCCCTGTCGGATGTGTCAGCGAGCTTCGTGATGGAGCAAATCAAGGAAACAGCGCAGCTTCCGCTTTGAAAGGTCCGCGATGCCCCTGCACTACCTTTACCTGATCGCCGCCGTTGTGGCCGAGACCATAGGCACCACTGCGTTGCAGGCCTCCGCGCAGTTCAGCCGGTTCTGGCCTTCCGTGCTCGTCGTCCTCGCCTATGGCATTTCCTTCTATCTGCTGGCGCTGACGCTGCGGTTCATGCCGGTGGGCGTCGTCTATGCGATCTGGTCCGGGTTGGGCATCGTCCTCATCGCGGCAATCGGCTTTCTGGTGTTCGGGCAGCGGCTCGACCTGCCTGCGATCGTCGGGCTCGGCCTCATCATTACGGGCATCCTCGTGATCCATCTGCTGTCAAATACGACAGCGCATTAACCGCCCTGCCCAGCAGCGCCGGTTTTCGCTGGCATTCGGACCCGTGGCGGGGTATGCGCCCGGCAACATCCGCGCCGCGGCGCGTTTTTCCCCAAGTCAAAGGCTCGGTTCATGGATCTGCGCAACATCGCAATCATCGCTCACGTTGATCACGGCAAGACCACGCTGGTGGACGAATTGCTCAAGCAGTCCGGGACCTTCCGCGAGAACCAGGCGACCACCGAGCGTGCCATGGACAGCAACGATCTGGAGCGCGAGCGCGGCATCACGATCCTGGCAAAGGCGACCTCGGTGGAATGGAACGGCACGCGGATCAATATCGTCGACACGCCGGGCCACGCCGACTTTGGCGGCGAAGTCGAGCGCATTCTCAGTATGGTCGATGGCGTCGTGCTGCTGGTCGATGCCGCTGAAGGGCCGATGCCGCAGACCAAATTCGTGACCTCCAAGGCGCTGGCGCTGGGGCTGCGGCCCATCGTGGTGCTGAACAAGGTCGACAAGCCCGATGCCGAGCCGGATCGCGCGCTTGACGAGGTCTTCGATCTCTTCGCCAATCTCGGCGCCGATGACGAACAACTCGACTTCCCGGCCATGTATGCCTCGGGCCGGAACGGCTGGGCGGATGTGGAGCTGGATGGCCCGCGCAAGGACCTCTCCGCGCTCTTCGATCTCATCGTCGATCACGTGCCGGCGCCGTCACAGGTGGCGCAGCGCGACGACCCCTTCCGCATGCTGGCCACCACCTTGGGTGCCGATCCCTTCATCGGGCGCATCCTGACCGGCCGCGTCGAGTCGGGGACACTGAAAGCCGGTGAGACGGTCAAGGCGCTGACGCGCGACGGCGATCTTGTCGAGAATTTCCGGGTGACCAAGATCCTCGCCTTCCGCGGTCTCACCCAGCAGCCGATCGAGCTGGCCGAAGCGGGTGACATCGTCAGCCTCGCAGGCATGTCCAAGGCGACGGTGGCGGACAGTATCGTGGCCCCGCAGGTGACCGACGCCCTGCCCGCCCAGCCCATCGATCCGCCGACCATCACCGTCACCTTCGGCATCAACGACAGTCCGCTCGCGGGCCGTGACGGTAAGAAAGTGCAGAGCCGGGTGATCCGCGAGCGGCTGATGAAAGAGGCCGAAAGCAATGTGGCGATCAAGGTGACGGACACGCCCGGTGGCGAGGCCTTCGAGGTCGCGGGGCGTGGCGAGCTGCAGATGGGCGTGCTGATCGAGAACATGCGCCGCGAGGGGTTCGAGCTCAGCATTTCGCGCCCGCAGGTGCTCTTCCGCGAAATCGACGGGGTGCGGCACGAGCCCATCGAAGAGGCCACAATCGACGTGGACGATGAATACTCCGGGGCTGTCATCGAGAAGATCACCGGGGCGCGGCGTGGCGAGCTGGTCGAGATGAAACCCGCGGGCGCCGGCAAGACCCGGATCGTGGCCCATGTCCCCTCCCGCGGGCTCATCGGCTATCACGGCGAGTTTCTGACGGACACGCGCGGCACCGGTGTGCTGAACCGCGTGTTTCACGGCTGGGCGCCACATAAGGGGCCCATCCCCGGACGGCGCGCGGGTGTGCTGATTTCCATGGAGAACGGCTCTTCCGTCGCTTACGCGCTGTGGAACCTCGAAGAGCGTGGGCGCATGATGATCGGCGCGCAGACGGATGTGTACACCGGTATGATCATTGGCGAACACAGCCGCGAAAACGATCTGGAAGTAAACCCGCTCAAGGGCAAGAAGCTGACCAACGTGCGGGCGTCGGGCAGCGACGAGGCGGTGCGGCTGACCACGCCGATGATGCTGTCACTGGAAGAGGCGATCGCCTATATCGACGACGATGAGCTGGTCGAGGTCACCCCGAATGCGATCCGGTTGCGCAAGCGCTATCTCGATCCGCATGAGCGCAAGCGGATGGCGAAGGCGGGCTGACGCCGGGCCGGGGGCCAGCCCCCGGACCCCCGGAGTATTTTGCGACGGGTGAAGCTGGAACCGGCTATTCGCTGGTTTCGATGATCATCAGTTCGCGTTCGGACGCGTCCCGGGCGTGGTTTAAGGCGCGCTGATAAGCCTCTGAATTGTAGCATTTCTCAGCCGTCTCGACGTCTGGAAACCGGGCCACAACATTGCGCGGCCGCGCCTGGCCTTCGAGTTGCACGAAACGACCCCCGCGCGCGATGAAATGCCCGCCATGCGCGGCGATGGCTTCTGTCGCGAGCGCCGCGTATTTGGCATAGGCTTCGTCATCGGTGACGGTGACATGTGCGATCCAGAGTGCACCCATTGGATTTATCCTCCCAAGACTTTTTCAGCAGCGGCGATGGCGGCATCGGCATTCGCGGCATTTTTTGCGCCACCCTGCGCCATATCCGCCCGACCACCTCCGCCCTGGCCACCCAGTTCGGCCACAGCGGCTTTGACTACGTCCACAGCGGAGAGCTGATCGGTGAGGTCCGGTGTCACCCCTGCGGCAACGGCGGCTTTGCCGTCCGTATCCGCAATCAGCAGCACAGCGCCGCGGCCGAGCTTCTCCTTGAACTGGTCCACCAGCGCGGGTAGGTCCTTGCCGGTCACCCCCGACAGCACCTGCGCCAGGAAGGGGATACCGGCGATTTCGCGCGTTTCCGGTGCGCTGGAGGTGCCACCGCCGGCCATCGCCAGTTCGCGGCGCAGCTGTGCGACTTCATTGCTCAGGGCGCGCCGTTCCTCCAGCAGGGCCCGGACGCGATCCGGCACGTCCGCGGCCTGCGCCTTGAGGTCCGAGGCCACCTCGGCGAGGCGATGGTCCTGCGCGCGCAGATAGTCCATGGCCGCAGCTCCCGTCAGGGCCTCGATGCGACGCACGCCGGCGCTGCTTGCGCTGTCACCGAGCGTCACGAAGGCACCGATGTCGCCTGTCTGGCGCACATGGGTGCCGCCACAGAGCTCCAGCGAATAGGTCTCGCCATCGGCGCCCTTGCCCGAGCCCGATTTGCGGCCCATGGAGACCACGCGCACCTCATCGCCGTATTTCTCGCCAAAGAGCGCCTGGGCGCCGAGCGCGCGGGCGTCATCCGGCGTCATGATCCGGGTCTCTACGGGCGCGTTCTGGCGAATGTAGGCGTTCACGTCTGCCTCGACCCGGGCGAGTTCCTCAAGACTGAGCGCTTGCGTGTGGCTGAAGTCGAACCGCAGCCTGTCATCGGCGTTGAGCGAGCCGCGTTGGGCCACGTGATCGCCCAAAGCTTCACGCAGCGCCTCATGCAGCAGATGCGTGGCCGAGTGATTGGCGCGGATGGCGCTGCGGCGCTTGTGATCGACCTCCAACTGAACGGCGTCGCCGACAGCGAGGCGCCCGGTGTCGACGGTGAGGTAGTGCGCAAACAGACCCTCACCACGCTTCTGCACGTCGCTCACATGTCCGGAAAACCGTGTCTCGGAGGCCTCATGCGTGCCTTCGAGGATCCGCATATACCCGTGATCGCCGACCTGGCCACCGGATTCCGCATAAAACGGCGTCTGGTTCAGAACGACCCAACCGGCATCGCCTTCGCTGTCCAGCGCGTCGACCTCCTGGCCGTCGCTGGTGACGATTGCGAGCACGACCCCCTCGGCCGTTTCGGTGTCATAGCCCAGGAAGTCGGTTGCACCATGTGTATCGGCCAAATCGAACCAGACGGTGGCATCTGCGGTTTCGCCCGAGCCGGACCACGCGGCGCGCGCCTTGGCCTTCTGTTCGGCCATGGCGGCATCGAAGCCTTCAGTGTCGACGCCCCGCCCCTTTTCGCGCAGCGCATCCTGCGTGAGATCAAGCGGAAAGCCATAGGTGTCATAGAGCTTGAACGCCGCATCGCCCGGTAGATCGGCGCCCTCGGGCAGTTGTGAGAGCTCGTCATCGAGCAGCTTCAAGCCGCGGTCCAGCGTCTGGCGAAAGCGGGTCTCTTCCTGCAGCAGCGTCTGTTCGATCATGCTCTGCGCCTGTCCGAGCTCGGGATAGGCCGCCCCCATTTTCTGCACCAGCGCGGGCACCAGGCGGTGCATCAGCGGATCTTTCGCGCCCAGCAGATGCGCGTGCCGCATGGCCCGCCGCATGATCCGGCGCAGCACGTAACCCCGCCCGTCGTTGGAGGGCATCACGCCGTCGGCCATCAGGAAAGAGGTGGAGCGCAGATGGTCCGCAATCACCCGGTGATGCGTCTTGCCGGGGCCATCGGGGTCCGTGCTGCTGGCATCCGCCGAGGCTTCGATGAGTGCGCGCATGAGATCCGTGGCGTAGTTGTCGTTTGTCCCCTGCAAAAGCGCCGCCACGCGCTCGATGCCCATGCCGGTGTCGATGGATTGCGCCGCGAGGTCACGCCGCGTGCCGTCTTGGAACTGCTCGTACTGCATGAAGACGAGGTTCCAGATCTCGACGAACCGGTCACCATCCTCTTCCGGACTGCCCGGCGGGCCGCCCCAGATGTGATCGCCGTGGTCGTAGAAAATCTCGGTACACGGGCCGCAGGGGCCCGTCGGCCCCGCCGACCAGAAGTTATCGTCCGTGGCGATCCGGATGATCCGATCCTCCGGCACGCCGACCTTCTTCCAGATGTCCGCGGCCTCGTCATCGGTGTGGTAGATCGTGACGTAAAGGCGCGATTTGTCGATGCCCAGATCGCCGGTGACCAGATCCCAGGCGAAGGCGATCGCCTCGTCCTTGAAATAGTCGCCAAAGCTGAAATTCCCCAGCATTTCAAAGAACGTATGGTGCCTTGCGGTGTAGCCGACGTTGTCGAGATCGTTGTGCTTGCCGCCGGCGCGCACACACTTTTGAGCGGTCACGGCCCGAGTGTAATCGCGCTTTTCCAAACCGGTAAAGAGGTTCTTGAACTGCACCATGCCAGCCGCCGTGAACAACAGCGTGGGGTCGTTGCGCGGCACCAGAGGGCTCGACGGCACAACCGCGTGACCCTGCTTGTCGAAATAGGACAGGAAGGTGGAGCGGATATCATTCAGCGTTTGCATGGCGAGCCTTTGCGCGTGAGGTTAGCTCGGGAGAAATAACCCGGCGCTTCGCGCCTGTCCACGGCGATTGCGAACGAAAACAGGGCCGCTCTGAGGAGCGGCCCTGTGTCCGGAGGTGTTGCGGCAGCAAAGTGCCGGACGGGTGACGCCTGTCTTACGCCTCGAGGATGTCGTCATCCTCGCTGTGTTCATGCTCGGGCATGTCGAAATCGAGCCCGTGCGCGGCGCGGATCTTGTCCTCGATCTCCAGTGCCATGGCGGGGTTTTCTTTCAGGAAGGCCTTGGCGTTCTCACGCCCCTGCCCGATCCGCTCGTCGCCGTAGCTGAACCAGGAGCCGGACTTGTCGACAACGCCTGCAGCGACACCCAGATCGAGCAGCTCGCCCATCTTGGAGATGCCTTCGCCGTACATGATGTCGAATTCCACCTGCTTGAAGGGGGCGGCCACCTTATTCTTCACGACCTTCACGCGGGTGTGGTTGCCCACGACCTCGTCGCGGTCCTTCAGCGCGCCGATGCGGCGGATATCCAGGCGGACGGAGGAGTAGAACTTCAGCGCATTGCCGCCTGTCGTGGTCTCGGGCGAGCCGAACATGACGCCGATCTTCATGCGGATCTGGTTGATGAAGATCACCATGCAGTTCGACCGCGCGATCGAGCCTGTCAGCTTGCGCATGGCCTGGCTCATCAGCCGCGCCTGCACACCGACGGAGCTGTCGCCCATATCGCCTTCCAGCTCGGATTTCGGCGTCAGGGCCGCAACCGAGTCGACAATGACCATGTTCACAGCCCCCGAGCGCACCAGCGTGTCGGTGATTTCGAGCGCCTGTTCGCCTGTGTCGGGCTGGCTGATCAGCAGCTCATCGAGGTCGACGCCCAGCTTCTTGGCGTAGGTCGGGTCGAGCGCATGTTCCGCATCGACAAAGGCGCAGACGCCGCCGGCCTTCTGCTGCTCGGCCACGCAGTGCAGCGTCAGCGTCGTCTTGCCCGAGCTTTCGGGCCCGTAGATCTCCACGATCCGCCCCATGGGCAGCCCGCCGATGCCAAGCGCGATGTCGAGACCGAGCGAGCCGGTCGAACTCGCCTTGATGTCCTGCACGGCCCCTTCCTGGCCCAGCTTCATGATCGAGCCCTTGCCGAACTGGCGCTCGATCTGTGCCAGCGCTGACTCAAGCGCCTTCTGCTTGTCTGCGGTTTTCTTGCTGTCCATGCTCAGTAAATCTGCCGTTGCCATTTTGCGCTTCCTCTTAGTGTCACACTTCGCGAAACACGGCAATGCGGGCCAGCGTTTCGTATTGCGATGTTCTCATTGTGTTCCTTATGGGATCAAAAAGAGAACATTTCAATCAAAATTTCATAAAACAACTCTGTGCCGAATCTGGTTAAGGAGAGGTTTAAGGCGGCCCGCCGGGCCCCCGCTGGGCCGTTCGCTCCGGTCACACGCCCGCGCGGCGCGGCGCGCCTGCGATTGGGATTTCGCGAGGCAGCGGGGCGCTCAGTGCAGCTGCTGGTGCACCGTGTCGGTCAGATCGTTGAGTGAAAACGGCTTCGGCAGGAAGACCGAGTTGGGGATCTTGATCTGGGTTTCGCCAAAGCTGTCTTCGGCATAGCCCGAGACGAAGACAACCCGCACCCCCGGCCGATCCTTCAGCGCCTTGCGGACCCAACTCGGCCCGTCCATCCCCGGCATCACCACGTCGGTCACGAAGACATCGACATTGAGGGAGGAATCCTCCAGCGTCTTGAGGGCCGCTTCGGCCGAATCTGCCTCGAGCACCGTATACCCCCGAAGACGCAACGCACGGCTCGCGAAGGCGCGGACCGGCGCTTCGTCTTCGACCAGAAGGATCACGCCGTCGCCGTGTTTCGCGGCGGCTTTCGGCTTCTCCTCGCGCGGCGCGGGCGCGACGACTTCGGAGCGCTCCAGCACGGGGAAGTAGAGCGTGAAACAGGTGCCCGAGCCCACGGTGCTGTCCACGAAGATGTATCCGCCGGTCTGCTTGATGATGCCGTAGGCGGTGGACAGGCCCAGGCCAGTGCCCTCCCCCGTCCGCTTGGTGGTGAAGAAGGGCTCGAAGACCTTTTGCAGCTTGTCGGACGGGATACCCACGCCATCGTCCGAAACCTGCACCGTCACATAGCGTCCGGGCGGCACGCGCACCCGGTCGCGCTCCAGCGGCTTTTCGAGGTCCGTGCATTCGGTGACGATCCGGATCTGCCCGCCTTGCGGCATCGCATCTCGTGCGTTGACAACGAGGTTCATCAGCACCTGCTCGAGCTGCCGCTTGTCGGCGCGTATGGGTTCCAGCACCGGGTCGTGGCTGAGCGTCAAGGTGATCTTCTCGCCCACCAGCCGGTTCAGCAAATGCGTGAGATCCGAGAGCGTATCGCGCATGTCCAGCGTTTCGGGGCGCAGGGTCTGTTTGCGTGAAAACGCCAGCAATTGGCCGACCAATGCTGCAGCGCGGTTCGCGTTCTGGTTGATCTGCACGAGGTCACTGAAATCCGGGTCGCCCTGATCGTGGCGCAGCAGCAGAAGGTCGCAGTGGCCCGAGATCGCGGTCAGCAGATTGTTGAAGTCGTGGGCCACACCGCCCGCCAGCTGTCCGATGGCCTGCATCTTCTGGCTCTGGACGAACTGCGCCTCCAGCGACTTGAGCTCGGTCGCATCGTTCAACACGGCGATGAGCGCGGGCTTGCCGTCTTCGTTCACGCGGTTCAGCGTGACCTGCACAAAGACCTCCTTGTCCGTGCGCTTCAGGCGGAGAAACTCCGATTGCTGCGGGCCACGCCCGGCCAGGGTCTCGGACAGCCAATCGGTGATGGAGCGGCCCAGCCCCTCCATCAGGTCGGCCAGATGCACCTTGTCCTTCAGGCCGACGCCGATCAGCCCGGCTGCCAGCCGGTTGTAGGCCTGGATGTCGCCGTCCTGGCCCACCTTGAGGAGCGGCACGGGCAGGTCCTGAAAGACGTTCCAGCCGTCCTTCGACATGGTCTCGAGCCCGGGCGGCAGAAGGTAGAGCGCGCGGCGGCCGGCGCCTGCGTCCATCTCGCAGATCCGCACCCGCGCGGGCCCGTTTGTGCCGACGATCTCGCAGACGGTACCCGGGATGACTGGCAGTTGTTCGAAGAGGCGATCGAGCGTCTTCACGCGCCCGCCCGCGATCTTGCGGGCCTGCTCGTTCATATAGAGCACCGCATTGGTCCGCCCGACGAGGATCATCGGCAAGGCGGGCCCATCCGTGGCCTGGGCGCCCGCGGGCACATCTTCGAGCCGCCACAGGTACATCTCTTCGCCCGCCTGATGCACAGCCAGGCGAATATGCCCGCGCCGCGTCACCAGATCTTCGCGCGCCGCCCCTTCCTGATCGGCGCGCGACTGCAGGCGAAAGACGATTCCGCTGGGGTTGGCCAGCGTGTTCTTCAGGGTGCTGCTCAGCGTCTCTTCGAGATCCTTGGCAAAGCGTTTCTGGGCCGAGCCATTGGCTGACAGGATCTCGCCCTGCGGATCGACCAGGAAGCTCGGCGACGAATCGTTCAGGATGAGGTCGGAGATCATTGCGACCGTCGCAGCCCGCCGCCGCAGGTGCCGCTGTGCGATGGCCATCAGGACGCAGCAGATCGCGAGCAAGGACAGGCATCCCGCAAAGAGAGCGCGGCGCGTGGTCAGGTCCGACGCGGACAGCGCCAGAACCCCAAGCAAAACAGAGATCAGAACCAAGGTTCCGAGCCGCTTTTGCGCGTTCACGGCGAAGTATGTCAGCTTGGAAGAGGAGAGTGCGCCACGCGACAAAATCAGGCCCCCAGACGGTTCGAATCGCTCCTGCAACTACACGCCTGATGTCTTAATCTAGGCTTAACCACGTCGGCCGTTGCTCGTAAAGGTTGAGTATCCTCAGAGTTTGACGCGCGTCAAGTGTGCTGTGAAAAAACCGTCGCCGTGTTGCTGAATGTCAAACCTCTGCTCCAAGCGGCAAAACCAGCCATTGTGGCCTGCGAGGAAGGCGGCGATACGGTCTTCATTTTCCCGCCTCAAAACCGAACATGTGGCATAGACCAGATGCCCCCCGGCGCCCACCAGGTCCTTCGCTGTGTCGAGAATGCTGTCCTGCACCGCGGTCAACTCGGCCAGGCGCTCGGGCGTCAGGGTCCATTTGCCATGCGGTGCCCGCCGCCACGCGCCGCTCCCGGAACAGGGCGCATCGCAGAGCACGACATCGAAGGGGCGCTCCTGCTCCAGACCCGCGCGGTCGAGCAACCGAATGGCAGCCCCTGCCCGCTGCGCGCGGGATGGCAGATCCTTCATGCGGCCGGCGTCGATATCATGGGCGAAGGTCGTGCGGCCGTCGGCGGCCATTGCAAGCGCCTTGCCGCCGCCGCCGGCGCAATAGTCGAGACACCGCGCGCCGGACGGCAGGGCCGCGACAACTGCCTGAGACGCGGCATCCTGCAGCTCGATCCAGCCTTGAGCAAAGGGTGCGGACTGCTTCACGCGGCGCGCGCCTTCCGTGACCGTCAGCGCCGTCGCGCAGAGCGGGTTCGGGGCGCAGAGAATGCCCTCGGCTTGCAGCGCGTCCTGCGCCTCCGCCCGGCTGGCTTTCCGCAGATTGACCCGCAGCGTCACGGGCGCGCGGCTCTGTAGGGCCTGCGCCGTTGCTTCAGCATGTGCGCCCAGGCTCTCGGCAAACTCCGGCAGCAGCCAGTCCGGCAGGTTCCATCGGACACCGCGGGCCGGCGTCGGCTCCGGCACCTGCGCTTCGTCGTGCGAGAGCGGCTCGGGCGCATGCCTCTCTCCGGTGAAAAGTTGCGCCGGATCGGTCCCGTCTTCCCGCAGCAGCCCTATCATCACCGCCCGCCCGCTCTGCCCGCCGCCCGCGGCCCCGGCCGAGCGCCATCGCCGCAGTGCGTCGAAGACGTGGTCGCGCACAGCCGCGCGGTCCTTCGCGCCGGCAAAGCGGCTGCGCCGCGCCCATTGGGTGAGCGCCTGCTCCGCTGCAGCACCTGCTGTGATGGCGTCGAGAATATCGATCGCCGCCGCGATGCGAGCGCCGGGCGTCATACTTCAAGTAAAGCTTGAGAAAGATCGTGCAAATATTTGTAAAGTAACATCACCCAACCCGGTAGTTGGGACTCTCACGAGTGATCTGCACATCGTGCACATGGCTTTCTTTCAGCCCCGCGCCGGTGATCTTCACGAATTGGCAGTTGGTCCGCATCTCATCCACCGTGGCGCAGCCGGTGTATCCCATCGCAGCGCGCAGACCACCGACCAGCTGGTGGATCACGGCGCTCGCGCTGCCCTTGTAGGCCACCTGCCCCTCGATGCCCTCGGGCACCAGCTTGTCGCTGGCCGCGTCCTTCTGAAAGTAGCGATCCGCCGAGCCGCTGGCCATCGCTCCGAGGCTGCCCATCCCGCGGTAGCTTTTGAAGCTGCGGCCCTGATAGAGGATCACCTCGCCGGGCGACTCGTCGGTGCCGGCAATCATGCTGCCCACCATGGCGCAGGAGGCACCCGCCGCGATGGCCTTGGCAAAGTCGCCGGAGAACTTGATGCCCCCGTCCGCGATCACCGGCGTGTCGCCGGCGGCCTTCGCACAATCCATGATGGCGGTGAGCTGCGGCACGCCCACACCCGCCACCACCCGCGTGGTGCAGATGGAGCCCGGCCCGATACCGACCTTGACCGCATCTGCCCCGGCGTCGATCAGCGCGCGCGTCGCCTCGCCTGTCGCCACGTTGCCCGCCACGATCTGCACTTCGTTGGAGAGCGCCTTGGCCCGGCGCACGGCAGCCGCGACCCCATCGGAGTGGCCATGCGCAGTGTCGATCACGATCATATCGGCCCCGGCATCCACCAGCGCTTCGGAGCGCTCGAAACCCGCATCGCCCACGGTGGTCGCGGCCGCGACGCGCAAGCGCCCCAGTCCATCCTTGCACGCGGTGGGGTTCAGCACCGCCTGTTCGGTGTCCTTCAGCGTCAGAAGCCCCGTGAGCTTGCCGGTCTTGTCGGTGATCAGCAACTTCTCGATCCGGCGCGCCTTCATCAGGCTGATGGCTTCGTCCCGGTCCGCGGGCTCATGCAGGATCGCGAGATTGTCTGAGGTCATCATGACCGAAACCGGCGTGGCATCGTCACTGGCAAACCGCATGTCGCGATTGGTGACGATCCCCACGACACGGCCCTTCTCATCGACGACCGGAAATCCGGTGACGCGATAGCGATCTTGCAGCGCCTTGGCGTCGGCCAGAGTCTGATCGGCACGCAGGGTGATCGGGTTGTAGACGATCCCGCTCTCGAAGCGTTTCACGCGCCGGATCTCGCGCGCCTGTTCTTCGATGCTGAGGTTGCGGTGCACCACGCCGATGCCGCCCGCCTGTGCCATGGCAATGGCCATGCGCCCCTCGGTCACCGTGTCCATGGCCGAACTCAGAAGCGGGATGTTCATGGAAATCGCGCGTGTGACGCGTGTACGGGTATCGGCGGTCGAGGGCAGAACCGAGGAAGCGCCGGGCACCAGCAGCACATCATCAAAGGTAAGGGCCTCACGAATCTCCATTAGCATACCTCGCGCGCGGAGTGACTCATTTGGCAGTTTCCTATTTCACGCGTGGGCCGAAATGAAAAGACCTAAATCTGCGCTGGCCTAGCCCCGCGTACGGCGCCCGGATCGCGCCCAACTGTGCGGCGTTTCACGCAAGTTCATAATCGTTATGACAAATTCAGAGGGGCAATGCCGCGCCCGGCGTATTAAGTGACGCAGATCAGCATGTGCCGGGGCCAGCCCGCGCTAAGGTCCCGCGCAGGGACAGAACAGGTGTGACGAAAAGATGAGTAGCGATCCCCTCGTGGTTTTCACCCCCTCCGGCAAGCGCGGGCGGTTCCCGGTCGGCACCCCGATCCTGACCGCGGCCCGGCAGCTCGGTGTCGACCTCGATTCCGTCTGTGGTGGGCGCGGCATCTGTTCCAAGTGCCAGATCACGCCGAGCTATGGCGAGTTCTCGAAGCACGGCGTCACGGTCCGCGACGACGCGCTGTCGGCCTGGAACAGTGTCGAGCAGCGCTATGACGACAAGCGCGGGCTGGCCAAGGGCCGCCGTCTGGGCTGTCAGGCCACGGTGCAGGGCGATGTGGTCATCGACGTCCCGCCTGAAAGCCAGGTGCACAAGCAGGTGGTGCGCAAGCGCGCCGAGGCGCGGGACATCGTGCTCGACCCCTCGACCAAGCTCTTCTACGTCGAGGTTGAAGAGCCCGACATGCACGACCCTTCGGGCGATCTGGAACGGCTGCGCGCCGCTTTGGAGAGCCAGTGGGAGCTTCAGGATGTCACTGCCGATCTGCATATCCTTCAGACGATGCAGCCGATCCTGCGCAAGGGCGGTTGGAAGGTGACCGTCGCCGTGCATCTGGGCGATCAGGAGAACCGCCCGCGCATCATGAACATCTGGCCCGGGTACTACGAGGGCACGGTTTACGGGCTGGCCGTCGATCTCGGGTCGACCACCATCGCGGCGCATCTGTGTGATTTGCAGACCGGTGAAGTGCTGGCCTCTTCCGGCGTCATGAACCCGCAGATCCGTTTTGGCGAAGACCTGATGAGCCGGGTCTCCTATTCCATGATGAACGCGAAAGGCGCCGAAGAGATGACCCGCGCGGTGCGCGAAGGCATGTGCGGGCTCTTCACCCAGATCGCAGCGGAGGCGGAGATCGACAAGGAGTTGATCGTCGATGCCGTCTTTGTCTGCAACCCGGTGATGCACCACCTGCTCTTGGGGATCGACCCGTTCGAGCTGGGCCAGGCGCCCTTCGCGCTGGCGACCAACAGCGCCCTGCGGCTGCGCGCCGACGATCTGGGCCTGAACATCCATCCCTCAGCCCGCATCTACCTGCTGCCGTGTATTGCGGGCCACGTGGGGGCCGATGCGGCCGCCGTTGCCCTCTCCGAGGCGCCGGACAAATCCGACGATCTGGTGCTCGTGGTAGATGTCGGCACCAATGCCGAGATCCTGCTGGGCAACCGCGAGAAGGTGCTCGCCTGCTCCTCGCCCACCGGCCCCGCCTTCGAGGGCGCGCAGATCAGCTCGGGCCAGCGCGCGGCCCCCGGCGCCATCGAGCGGGTCGAGATCGACCCCGTCACCAAGGAGCCCCGGTTCCGGGTCATCGGCTCAGATCTGTGGTCGGACGAGGAAGGTTTCGAGGCGATGATCGGCACCACCGGCGTGACCGGCATCTGCGGGTCCGGCATCATCGAGATGGTGGCCGAGATGCGCATGCACGGCATCGTCGATGCACCCGGGCTGATCGGCTCACCGGAACAGACGGGCTCGGACCGCTGCTTTCTCGATGGCCGCACCTATTCCTACCTGCTGTACGACGGCACCGATGCGGGCGGGCCCAAGATCACCATCACCAACCGGGACATCCGGGAAATCCAGATGGCGAAGGCAGCGCTCTATTCCGGCGCGCGTTTGCTGATGGACAAATTCGGCGTCGACAGCGTGGACCGCGTGGTGCTGGCGGGTGCGTTCGGCGCGCATATCTCCACGAAACACGCGATGGTGCTGGGGATGATCCCCGATGCGCCGCTCGACAAGGTGACCTCAGCCGGCAACGCGGCGGGCACCGGCGCGCGCATCGCCCTGCTGAATACGGCTGCGCGCGCCGAGATCGAGGCGACGGTGCGTGCGATCCACAAGGTGGAAACCGCCATCGAGCCGCGCTTTCAGGAGCATTTCGTGAACGCCTCAGCGATCCCCAATGCGGTCGAGCCCTTCCCGATCCTCAAGTCCATCGTGAGCCTGCCCGAGGTGACCTTCAACACCGGCGGTTCGGGGGCAGAGGCGGCAGGTGGAGGCCGCCGCCGGAAGCGCCGCGCATGACCCAGGACAACAGCGAACAGGCAGAGTTCTGGACAGGTGAGGCCGGTCCGAAATGGGTTGCACAGCAGGCGCTGCTCGATGCGCTGATGCAGCCCGTTCTGGACGGGGTTCTGGACCGGGCGGCCTTGCGGGCGGGCGACGCGGTGCTCGACATCGGCTGCGGCACGGGCGCCAGCAGCCTGCAGGCGGCGGACCGCGTGGGCGCGGATGGGCACGTGCTCGGGGCTGATATCTCACCGACCATGCTGGCGCTGGCCAAGAGCCGCGGCGCGGGCCGGTCCAATGTCTCCTTCCTGAAGGCTGACGTGGCGCAGCACGGTTTTGAGGCGGGTGGCTTCGATCACCTGATCTCGCGCTTCGGCGTGATGTTCTTTGCCGATCCCGAGGCGGCTTTCAGCAATATTCTGCATGGGCTGCGCCCGGCCGGGAGTGTGACCTTCGCCGTCTGGGGGCCCTTTCCGGACAACCCCTGGTTCAGCCTTGCGGTGCAGGCGGCGAAGGCCGTGCTCGGCGCGCCGCCGCCGGTTGATCCGGACGCGCCCGGGCCCTTTGCCTTCCGCGACGCCGAGCGCGTCAAAGGGATCCTCGCGCACGCCGGGTTCCATGACATCCGCATCGAGGCGACGGATGTGGCCCTGACGCCCCCCGGCACCCGGGCCGAAGTGGCGGCGATGGCGACAAGCATCGGGCCCGCTGCCCGCACGGTTGAATACTTTCAAGGCGACGCCGACGACAGCGCAGCGATCACGGCCCGGGTCGAGGCCGCACTGCAAGACTATGAAACGCCGGACGGCGTGCGCGTCCCGGCCCGGATCAACTATGTCCAGGCGTGTCGCCCTGCCGCGTGATCGCCCTTGACCCCGCGGAGTGAAAGACATACGCCGACATCAGCGGGCGGGTATGGTGAAAAGGTATCACGCGAGCTTCCCAAGCTTAAGTTACGGGTTCGATTCCCGTTACCCGCTCCAGCCTTTTTCAGTCCAGCTCGAACGTCAGGCCAAAGGCGAGCACGCCGTCGGTCGATTGGCCGTCTGCCGGCAGAAGCTGCGCAAAGATATTGCGATAGCGCGCCTGCAGGCCGATGAGCGGGATCACGTCGCCGATGGAATGGTCGAACCTGTCGCCCTCCCCGGGATAGACCGCGAGGCCCGCAAAGGCGCCGATCTCGAATTCCGTCGCCACTTCGATGTCATAGCCGATGGAGATCAGCGGCGAGACGTTGGAATAGCTGTTCTGGAAGACCCCGACCGAATAGTCGAAGGTCGGGCCTTCCCAGGTCAGGAACACACCCGGGTTGAATTCGCGAAAATCCTCTTCCGCATCGAAGTGTTCGGAGCCCAGCAGGATCGAGACGCGGTCGGGGCCGGCAAGCGCCGCGGTGGGCAAGGCTGCGGCAAGGATCAGGGCGGGCAGTTTCATCGCGTGTCTCCGGCAAAGGGTGTTAAATCAGGGGTTGAATACCCTTCTACGCCTTTTTTGCCTGATGTGGGTTAAATCTGGCTTAGCCCGTGAGGATGTTGGAGAACGTGGCGCGCAGGTCACGCTTTAGCACCTTGCCGGTGGCGTTTCGCGGCAGTTCCTCCACGAAGACAACAGCATCGGGCACCTGCCAGGACGCGATCCGGCCGTCGAATATGCTCAGGACGGCCGCCGTGGCCGGCTGCTTGCCGTCTGCTGCCACGGCGACGAGAACGGGCCGTTCGCCCCATTTCCGGTGCGGTACGCCGATCACGGCCGCATCGGCGAGGCCTGGATGTGCGATCGCGATGTTCTCGAGCTCGACCGAGCTGATCCATTCGCCGCCCGATTTGATGATGTCCTTGGCGCGGTCGAGGATGGTCAGATAGCCATCCGGATCGAGCGTCGCGATGTCGCCGGTGTTGAACCAGCCGTCCTGCAAGGTGTCCGCCTCGCTCATATGGAAATAGGCGTCGAGGATGAAGTGCCCCCGCACCAGAAGCTGGCCCTGCGTGCGCCCATCCTGGGGCAGCGGCGCGCCGTCGTCATCGACGATGCGCAGCTCGACCCCCCAGGGCGGACGGCCCTGGTTTTCGCGCAGGCGATGCAGCGCGTCGCGCTCGAGATCGAGGTGTTTGGCCAGCGGTTGATTGACGGTGCCGATGGGCGACATCTCGGTCATCCCCCAGGCATGCAGCGTCTCCACATCATAGCGGTCGCGAAACGTCGCGATCATCGACGGCGGACAGGCAGAGCCGCCCACAATGGTCCGCTTGAGCGACGAGAGCGTGCTGTTCGCCGCCTCGGCCGCCCCGAGAAGACCGAGCCAGATGGTCGGCACACCGAGGGCCACAGAGACGCGATACCGATCCACAAGCCCGACCAGCGAGGCGCCATCGAGGCCCGGGCCGGGCAAGACCATCCGCGCGCCCACCATGGCGCAGGCATAGGGCGTCCCCCAGGCATTGACGTGGAACATCGGCACCACCGGCAAGACCACATCCATCGCCGAGAACCCGAGACTGTCCTTGAGATTGCAGGCAAGGCTGTGCAGGACCGTCGACCGGTGGGAATAGAGCACGCCCTTGGGGTGCCCGGTCGTGCCCGAGGTGTAGCAGAGGCTCGAGGCGGTGGCCTCGTCGAAGCTTGGCCAGGCAAAGCCGGCATCCCCCTCGGCGATCAGATCGTCATAGGCGATCATCTCGGGCAGTGCCTCTGCCGCCTCTCCGACGACGGGGTCCAGCAGCACGATCAGCCGGACGGTTTTCAGCGCGTCTCGCAGCCCGGCGAGCAAGGGCGCGAAGGTGCTGTCGATGAACAGCACCTCATCTTCGGCGTGGTTGATGATGTAGATGAGCTGTTCGGGGAACAGCCGCGGGTTGATCGTGTGACAGACGAACCCGCCGCCCGAGACGCCGAAGTAGATCTCCAGATGCCGGCGGTTGTTCCAGGCGATCGTGCCGCAGCGAGCCTGCGCGCCCAGGCCCCGGCGCGCCAGTGCGGAGGCAAGTCGCCTTGCATTGGCCTCCACCTGCCCCCATGTCGTGACCTCGCTGCCACCGCCAGTGTCGACGGACACGATCTCGGTGCTGCCGTGATAGCGCGCGGCATGCGTGATCAGCCCCGAAATCAGAAGCGGGGCAGTCATCATCTGGCCAAGCATTCTCGCCTCCTCCAATTCGGTGCCGGCCGCTCCACCCTGCATGGGGCGCGCGTGGCTGGCAAGGCTTGGCAAAGCGGGTGGCACTTCGTATGGGAAGGGCATGGACCTGCCCTATCACACCCCGCTGACGCCCGCGCTGCAGACACGGCTCGGCCTCGATCCGACGGCGCCGCTGGCCATGGCGGACCGGGTGCGGTTTTCCGAACTTGACGTGCTGAACCACGTCAACAACGCCGTCTACATGCAATGGTTCGAGCGGCTGCGCATCCGCTATACGCAGGACTGGGGGCTGTCACGCTACATGGGCGCGGGCCACGATCCCCGGATTGTCATCCGCTCGGGGCAGATCCACTACCGGCAGGAGATGCGGATGGATGAGGATTACATCGTCACCTGCGGGTGCACGGCGTTTCGGACCACGTCCTTCTCGCTGGCGCAGGCACTTTGGGCGGGCGGCACGCTGCGCGCCACCTTCGACTGCGTTCTGGTCCTGCTGACGGCGGACGGCGCGGCGCGCTACCCGATCCCGGAGGCGGTGCGCGCGCGGTTCATCGCGGTGGACGGCGCCCACGAGGAAACGGCCCGACCGGGGGTGGCCTGAAGCCCACCCCACCTGCCAGCACGACGGGTGCAACTGACCGGTAGGGTGGGCTTCAGGCCACCCCTGCTCGCCCTCGATGCCGGCGAACGAAGCTCACAAGCTGCGCGGTCGAGGCATCCTTGTCCGCGGCATCCGAGCGGCCCTCCACAACCGGCTGCAAGGAGGTGGCAAGCTCCTTGCCCAGCTCCACGCCCCATTGGTCATAGGAGTTGATGCCCAGGATCACGCCCTCGACAAACACCCGGTGTTCGTAGAGCGCGATGATCTGCCCTAGCGCAAACGGATCGAGCTTGGGATAGGCCAGCGTCGTCGAAGGGCGGTTCCCGGCGAATACGCGGTGGCGCGCCTGCCGCTCCAACTCGCTGCCTGTAAAACCCGCCGTCGCCATCTTCTCTCGCGCAGCGTCGATGTCGCGTCCGCGCATCAGCGCCTCGGACTGGGCGAGGCAATTTGCGATCAGCAGGTTGTGGTGATGCGCGAGCTCGGGCTCGTGCCCTTCCGCGGCGATCATGAATTCGCAAGGCACGACGCGGGTGCCCTGATGGATGAGCTGGTAGAAGGCGTGCTGCCCATTGGTGCCGGCCGCCCCCCAGACGACCGGGCCGCTGGGCCGCGTCAGGGGTGTCCCATCCATCTCGACCCCCTTCCCGTTCGACTCCATCTCGAGCTGTTGCAAATAGTCCGGCAGCCGCGCCAGCCGCTGATCATACGGCAGCACGGCCCGGCTGGCATGACCACAGACCTGCGCGTGCCAGATCCCGACCAGCGCCAGCAGCGCGGGCAGGTTCTCCGACCAGTCTGCGGCCTTGAAATGCTGATCCATCGCCTGCCCGCCCCGCAGGAAGGCATCGAAGGCCTTCGGCCCGATCGCGATCATCAGCGCAAGGCCGATCGGCCCCCACATGGAATAGCGCCCCCCGACCCAATCCTCGAAGCCAAAGACGCTTTCGGCCGGAATGCCGAAGGCCTTGGTCTTCTCTTCGGCGGTACTGAGTGCTGCGAATTGCGTCGCCGGGTCGCCGCCGTGGTCCTGCATCCAGGCCTTTGCGGTGCGCGCGTTCGTCATCGTCTCGATGGTGGTGAAGGTCTTCGAGGCAACGATCACGAGGGTTGTCTTGGCATCCAGCCCGCGCAGCGTATCCGAGATGTGAGCCCCGTCCACGTTCGAGACGAAATGGCAGCGCGGACCGTCGTGATAGGGGGCAAGCGCCTCCACGGCCATGGCAGGCCCGAGATCGGAACCGCCGATGCCGATATTCACCACATCGGTGATCTCGCTGCCGCGGATGTGGTTGGCATAGACGCGCATCCGCTCCAGCGTCGCAAGAACGCCGGGCATCACGTCGAAGCCATCGACGAAGACTGGCCCGCCATCGAGGTTGCGCAAGGCCGTGTGCAGCACCGCGCGGCCCTCGGTGTCGTTGATTGCAGCACCCGAGAACATGGCCGCGCGCTTGCCCTCCACATCCGCGGCCTCGAGCAGATCGATCAGCGCGGCCCGTGTCTCGGCGTCGATGTTGGTCTTCGAATAGTCAAAGAACATGTCGCCCGTCTGGGCCGAGAACGCCGGGGCACGGCCCGGATCGTCAAAAAGCGACAGGATCGGCCGCTCGGCCGTGTCCGCCTGGCGCGCCGCAAGCGCCTGCCAATGCTGTGTCAGGCGGCCCAATGGACGATTCCTCCGGAGATGACGGCGGAAATGGGTGCGTCGGCGGGCGGCAGGGACTGCGCCTTTTCGAAGGCGGCCCGTTTGTCCTCGCCGAAGATCACCAGATGCTTGTCCATGGCGCCGTCAAGGGCCGCCGCGCTGAAGGTGATCCGGGGTTCCGGCTGATCCGCCGGCGTCACGGCGCAGAGCAGCGGCGCGTCCCGGGCCATGGCGGCCTCGGTGCCCGGGGCGCCGGGAAAGAGCGAGGCGGTGTGCATATCTGCCCCCATGCCCAGCAGCAGCACCGAAATGGGCATCTTGTCCGCCAGTGCCTCGGAAAGCTGCGGCGCGGCCTCCGCGGCGCTCAGACCCTCGCGGTAGAAGGGGATGAACTTCGCGGCGGCCGCATTCCCGGTGAGCATCCGCGCCTTCACCAGGCCCGCGTTCGAGCGGGGGTGATCCTCGGGCACCCAGCGCTCGTCGGTCAGCATCACATGCACGCGCGCCCAGTCGATCTCGACCGAGCTCATCGCATCGAAGATCGGCCCGGGCGTGGTGCCGCCCGGCACGGCAAAGCTCGCCACCTCGTGCTGCAACAGGCATTTGCGCAGGTCGCTGGTGATTGCATGGGCGACATTCATGATCGCCATGTCGCGGTCCGCATTCTCCTTGAAGATCATGGGGTCACCTCCCGCCAGTCCCGGTTGTCACGACGCATCAGCTGAGCCGCGGCATCCGGCCCCGCGCTGTGGCTGTCGTAAGGCTTGGGCACATCACCGCGGTTTGTCCACCCCTCGATGATCGGATCGGTCCAGGCCCAGGCGGCTTCGACCTCGTCGCCGCGCATGAAGAGGGTCTGGTTGCCCCGGATCACATCCATGATAAGCCGTTCATAGGCATCGACATTTTCAGCCCCATCCGGCCCCAGTGCATCCGCGAAAGTCATGTCGAGTGGCACGTCGATGAGCCGCATTCCGCCGGGTCCCGGCTCCTTGATGGTCACGCTGAGCTTGATGCCTTCATTCGGCTGCAGCCGGATCGACAGCACGTTGCGATGCCGCCCGGCCTCTTCGCCGAAGATCGAGTGCGGCGTGTCCTTGAAGACGATCGAAATCTCCGAGGAGCGCGCCACCATCCGCTTGCCGGTGCGCAGGTAGAACGGCGTGGCGGCCCACCGCCAGTTGGCGATGTGGGTCTTGAGCGCGATGAAGCTCTCGGTCCTCGATTTGGGGTTTTCCACGGCCGTGCGGTAGTCCGGCAGGCTCTCGGGGTCGTCCGGGTCGGCGCTGTACTGGCCGCGCACGATGTGATGCGGCTGCACCGGCTCGAGTGCGCGGATCACCTTGAGCTTTTCATCGCGCACCGCATCAGGATCGAACCGTGCAGGCGGCTCCATCGCGATGAGGCAGAGAAGCTGCATCAGGTGGTTCTGCACCATGTCGCGCATGGCCCCCGACTTGTCGTAGTAGTCGCCACGCCCGCCCACGCCCACGGTTTCGGCCACGGTGATCTGGATGTGATCCACGAACTGGCTGTTCCAGAGCGGTTCGAACAACATGTTGCCGAAGCGCACGGCCATGAGGTTTTGCACCGTCTCCTTCCCGAGATAGTGATCGATCCGGTAGATCTGGCGCTCGTCGAAGAAGGCCGCGAGATCCTGGTTGAGCTGCCGCGCCGAAGCCAGATCGCGCCCGAACGGCTTTTCCACGACGATACGGCTGTCATCATCGGTCAGCCCGTGGGCGTTGAGCCGCTCAGCCAGATCGCCGAAGAGGCCCGGTGCGACCGAGAAGTAGAACGCCCGCACCACTTTGCGCCGCATGTGGCCGGCCAGGGCGCGCCAGCCGGTTTCGCCGCGCGCATCAATGGCGACGTAAGACAGCGTCTCCAGAAAGGCGCTCAGCTTGTCTTGGTCGACAGCCTTGCCGTCGCCGAATTCCGCGATGGCCTCTCCGATCATCTCGCGGTAGGCCGCATCGTCCATCTCGGCCCGCGCGGCGCCGATCACCCGCGCCTCCGGAGGCATCTGGCCCGCGCAGTAACGCCGGAACAGCCCCGGCAGAATCTTGCGGCGCGCCAGATCGCCCGTGCCGCCGAAAATCACGAGATCGAAGGGATCAACGGGTATAACGCGCGAAACCATAAGGGGTCTTTCCTGAGTGGGTGGCGCGTTGGCCACTGTTCATGTTAGCGCAAACATGCCGCGAATGAAACCTGATCACAAGAGCGTGCAGGTGGGTCAAAAGCTGTTTTCTTGCATTTACCTATCCCCTAGCACAAGGTCACGGCAACAGGCACGCAAGGACCACGACCCAAATGAAAGATCTGGCACCGGCCAATGCAGGCAAGTTCATCGACCCCGAGGTGACCGCCGAAGGTGAACCGCGTGCGACCGTCGCCCTGACCGCGCCAAAGACGCTGTGGTTCAACACCGGCACGCTCTGCAACATCGCATGTCTGAACTGTTATATCGAGAGCAGCCCGTCGAACGACCGGCTGGTCTATATCACCGCGGATGAGGTGTCAGATTACCTCGACCAGATCGATGCGCGCGGCTGGCCGATCTCGGAGATTGCATTTACCGGCGGCGAGCCCTTCATGAACCCCGAGATGATCGAGATGGCGCGCCGGTCGCTGGCGCGCGGATATGAGGTTCTCATCCTGACAAATGCCATGCGCCCGATGATGCGGCGCAAGATGCAGGAGGGTCTGAAAGAGTTGAATGCCGCCTTCCCCGGCAGGCTGACCCTCCGGGTTTCTGTCGATCACTACGAGGCGGACCTGCACGATGCTGAGCGGGGCGCCGGCGTCTTCGAAAAGACCCTCCACGGCATGAGATGGCTACGGGACAACGGGCTGCGCATGGCCGTGGCGGGCCGCTCCATCATGGCGCATGACGAGGCGGAAAGCCGGGCGGGCTATGCCGCGTTTTTTGTCGAGCACGGCTTTGACATCGATGCCGACGATCCGACGATGACGGTTCTCTTTCCGGAAATGGACGAGACGGTCGAGGTGCCTGAAATCACCACCGCCTGCTGGGGTGTCTTGAACAAATCCCCCGATGCGCTGATGTGCGCTTCCTCGCGGATGGTGGTCAAACGCAAGGGCGCGGATCGGCCTGCTGTTCTGGCCTGCACACTGCTGCCCTACTCGCCGGAGTTCGAACTCGGCCACACGCTGGCCGACGCCGAAAAGGCGGTGGCATTGAACCATCCGCATTGCGCCAAGTTCTGTGTCCTCGGCGGGGCCAGCTGTTCAGCCTGATCAGCCGGGAGCCTCCGCTGTCGGACGCAGTTCAGTGCAAGGTAAATTCGCCAGTCACATTGCGCCACTCGCCCGGGCTGATCATCTTGCGGTGGGTGAAGCGCACCGAATGCAGCGGACCTTCGATTTCCGACTTCCAGAAGTCGACGAATTCAAAGAGCCGCGGATGGTCTGGCGCAATGTCGTATTCCTGCCAGATGAAGCTGTTCAGAACGTTCTGATAGTCGGGCATGCGGTAGAAGAATTCAGCCGTGGTCAGGCCGTATCCTTTCAGCATCAATTCGGTTTCGGATCGGTTCATGTGTGTCTCCGCAACTGGTTAACGGGTCCAGAATGGCAGGATCAAATTACTTTTCAATAAAAACAGCCTGTTATCACTTGATGTGCCCGGCTGCCAGCCGGAGGAGACGTGAGGGATTGCACCCTATGTGTCCCCTCTGATAGTGTTGATCCACAATATATAGACCCTGCGGAAAAATTGGGCAATTTACGTGAGCGACACACCACAACCCCCTGAAAATGATGATGAAATGATGCCGGAGCGCCCAGCCTACGATGGGCCGACTGTCAGCATCGAGCATGAGATGCGCACGTCTTATCTCGATTACGCGATGTCCGTCATCGTCAGCCGGGCGATCCCGGATCTGCGGGATGGCTTAAAACCTGTGCATCGCCGCATCCTTTTCGCCATGCATGAGACGGGCAACAGCCACGACAAGGCCTATCGCAAGTCTGCGCGCCCGGTCGGCGACGTGATGGGTCAGTATCACCCACATGGCGATTCGGCGATCTACGATGCGCTGGTGCGCATGGCGCAGGATTTCTCCATGTCGCTGCCTCTGCTCGACGGCCAGGGCAATTTCGGGTCGATGGATGGGGATAACCCCGCGGCAATGCGCTACACCGAAGTGCGCATGGACAAGCCTGCCGCCTATCTCTTGAACGATATCGACAAAGACACCGTCGATTTTCAGGACAATTATGATGGCAAGCAGCAGGAGCCCACGGTGCTCCCTGCCCGCTTCCCGAACATGCTGGTCAATGGTGCCGGCGGTATTGCAGTCGGCATGGCCACAAACATCCCGCCGCACAACCTCGGCGAAGTGGTCGATGCGACGCTGGCGCTGATCGAAGACCCGGACCTGACCTCTGAACAGCTCATCGAGTATGTGCCCGGCCCCGATTTCCCGACAGGCGGGATCATGCTGGGTCGCTCCGGCGCGCGCAAAGCCTATCTGGAGGGGCGCGGCTCGGTCATCGTGCGGGCCAAGACGCGCTTGGAAGAGCTGCGCAAGGACCGCTGGGCGATCGTCGTGGATGAGATCCCCTATCAGGTGAACAAATCCACGATGATCGAGAAGATCGCCGAGCAGGTGCGCGAGAAGAAGATCGACGGCATCGCCCATGTGCAGGACGAATCCGACCGCAACGGGGTGCGCGTGGTGATCGAGCTCAAGCGCGATGCGGTCTCGGACGTGGTGCTGAACCAGCTTTACCGCTTCACACCGATGCAGACCTATTTCGGCTGCAACATGCTGGCACTGAACGGCGGCCGGCCCGAACAGCTGACCCTGCGCAAGTTCCTGACCTACTTCATCGATTTCCGCGAGGATGTGGTTGCGCGCCGCACGGCTTACCTGCTCCGGAAAGCGCGGGAGCGCAGCCATATTCTCTGTGGTCTGGCCGTCGCGGTCACCAATATCGATGAGGTGGTGGCCTCCATCCGCGCGTCTGCCGACGCGGCGGAGGCCCGCGAAAAGCTGATGACGCGGCGCTGGCCCGCCGAACAGATCCTCGATTACATCGCCCTGATCGACGATCCGACCCATACGGCCAATGACGACGGCACCTACAACCTCTCCGAGGCGCAGGCCCGCGCCATTCTCGAACTGCGACTGCAACGGCTCACGCAGATCGGCGTCAAAGAGGTGACCGACGAGCTCGAAGAGCTCGCGGGCAAGATCAAGGAGTACCTCGAGATCCTCGGCAGCCGCGAGCGGATCATGGGCATCATCGCCGACGAGCTGCGTGAGGTGCGCGAACTTTTCGCCGTGCCGCGTCGCACCGAGATCGTCGACTGGTCTGGCGATATGGACGACGAAGACCTGATCGCGCGCGAAGATATGGTCGTGACCGTCACCTCGGGCGGCTATATCAAACGCACGCCCCTGGCCGATTTCCGCAGCCAGCGCCGCGGCGGCAAGGGGCTCGCTGGCATGCAGACAAAGGAAGAGGATGTGGTCACCACCCTCTTCGTCGCCAACACGCACACACAACTGCTCTTCTTCACCACGGACGGGATGGTCTACAAGCTCAAGACCTGGCGCCTGCCGCAGGGCGGGCGGACATCGAAGGGCAAGGCGATTGTGAACATCCTGCCGATCCCCTCGGGTGTCTCGGTGGCCGCGATCCTGCCGATCGACCGGCCGGAGGAGGACTGGTCGGAGCTCCAGATCGTCTTCGCGACCTCCGCGGGCACCGTCCGGCGCAATGCGCTGAGCGATTTCACCAATGTGAAATCCAATGGCAAGATCGCGATGAAGTTCGAGGACGAGCACGCCGAGACCACGCTGATCAACGCGCGCATCGCCTCACCGGATGACGACGTGATGCTGGTCACCGCCTCGGGCCGGGCGATCCGCTTCCCCTCGACGGACGTGCGGGTTTTCAACTCGCGCAGCTCGGTGGGCGTGCGCGGCGTGAAACTCAACGGCGACGACAAGGTTGTCTCCATGTCGATCATTCGGCATTTCGATGCCACGTCGGATGAACGCGCGGCCTATCTCAAGATGCGCCGCGCCATGGCGGGGATCGCAGATGATGCAGAGAGCAACGGCACGGATGAGGAAGAGACCGACGCGAACGCCACCATCAGCCCCGACCGCTATGCCGAGATGTCGGCGGCGGAAAACCTGATCCTGACGCTGACGGCGGGTGGTTCGGGCAAGCTCAGCTCCAGCCACGATTACCCGGTGCGCGGCCGTGGCGGGATGGGCGTGCAGGCCATGGACAAGGCGATGCGCGGCGGTGCGCTTGTGGCCTCTTTCCCTGTCGAGATGGACGATCAGATCATGCTGGCGACCTCCAAGGGCCAGTCGATCCGCGTGCCGGTCGAGGGCATCTCCTTCCGCTCCCGGTCGGCAGGGGGCGTGAAGGTGTTCGACACCGGTCAGGGCGAAGAGGTCGTGAGCGTCGCCTGGATCGCGGATCAGGGCGAGGCCGCCGAAGAGGCGACGGAGGAATAGACGCCGATGCCTTGCCCCCCTTGCTTCAAGGGAGTGTTAAGCCCGGCGCGATAGACCCTGGTGGCGCAGAGTTCGCCAAGGGGTCTCCACATGCTGCACAGGGTTCTGGCGCCAGCCATTCTTCTTCTCGCCGCGACGGCCGCGGCTGCGACACAGTTTCAGAGCGGCGATTGGGCGGCAGCGAAGATGGGCAACCGCTGCTTCGTCTATACCGAACGGGCCGCGCCGGACACCTCGGGGACACTGATCTTCAGTTTCGATGTGAAGGGCTTCAACGCTGCCTTTCAATATGAATACACCCCCTGGCCCGGTGAGACGGACGCCCCATGGGATGAGGAGGATGCGGTCGTCCTCGAGGTTGATGGATCTGCACTCTGGCTTGGTGACGAGATGTTCACGGGCTACGGCGCCGGCGGCTACGTCGCGGAGATGACCGCCGGTTTCGTCCCCGAGATGCTGTTGAACACCATGAGTGCCGCGCAGTCGGTCACGGTCGCCCTTGATCGCGTTTTGCTTGGTGAAACATGGGTTTACGGGGTGTTCTCCATCTCGGGCTTTCGCGAGGCGCTGGCGCGGGCCGCCGAGTGGTGCAGCTTTGATCCCCGCAACCTGCCCCGCTCTTAACGGGACCGCAAGCATTTCAGCGCAGAGTGAGCCGGTGTGACGCAAGAGGTGCTTTCATGAATGTTTACTGCTGCATGATCACGTTGAAAGACGATGCCAAAGCGCTGCTCTTTGCCAAGGCGCTGGATGACTGGATGGGCTATCTGAACAGTCAGGGTGTCATCGGCGGGTGGCGACTGATGCGGCGCAAGCTCAATCTCGCGGCCGATTGCTACCGCGATTTCCTGCTGGAGATCGAGGTGGATGGCCTCGCGCAGCTGGACGACGCCTTCCGCCTGACCGGCGCGCATGACGATGATGTCGCGCAGATGCACCGCGCCGTGAACGATCTGATCGCCTCGGCCGATTTTGCGCTCTACCGCCCCTACCCCGATATGGAGCGCGCCGAGCGTATGGCGCTGCTCTGACGGCTACAGGTCGTAGATGTCGGAAAATTTCTGCTTCAGATAGGCCAGCAGCGGCGCTTCCGAGGGGGCGGCACCGCAGGCCCGCGCAATGACTTCGCGCGGCGCATAGAGCCCCCCGTGCCTTTGCACGTTCTCCCGCAGCCAGGCGGTGGCCCCGGATGCGTCCCCACGGGACAGCTGATCATCAAGGTCGGGAACCGCGGCGCGCATGGCCTCGTGCAGGCAGCCTGCATAGACATTGCCGAGACTGTAGGTCGGGAAATAGCCGAACAGCCCCACAGACCAGTGCACATCCTGCAGCATGCCGTTCGAGGGTTTGTCGACCGCAAAGCCGAAATCTGCGGCAAAGCGGTCGTTCCACGCGGCCTCCAGATCGGCCACGCCGAGATCGCCAGCCATCAGCGCGCGCTCCAGATCGAAGCGCATCAGCACATGCAGGTTGTACTGAAGCTCGTCCGCCTCGGTGCGGATGTAGCCATCGGCAACGCGGTTGACGCTGGCATAGAAGGTCTCTTCATCGCCAATGCCGAAGTCGCCGAAGGCGTCCCGCATCTGGCCGAACAGCCAGCCCGTGAAGGCGCGGCTGCGCCCGATCTGGTTTTCGTAGATGCGGCTCTGACTTTCGTGCACCCCCATGGACACGCCCGCGCCCAGCGGGGTCAGCAGATAGGCGCGGTCGATGTTCTGCTCATATGTGGCGTGTCCAACCTCGTGAATGGTCGAATAGAAGCAGTTGAAGGGATCTTCGGGATTGGTGCGCGTCGTGATCCGCACGTCGAGCCCGGATCCGGAGCTGAAGGGGTGCACCGCCTTGTCGACCCGCCCATGGGTCATGTCGTAGCCGAAGACCTCCGCCAGTGTGCGCGACAGCGCCATCTGTGCCGCCTCGTCGAAGCGGCCGGTCAAGGCCGGGGGCGCCGGCGCCTCGCGGACCGCGGCGCGCAGCTCAGCAAGCGCCGGCCGCAGCGCGCCGAACATCGCGGCCAGCTCATCGCCCGTGGTCCCGGGCTCGTAGTCGTCCAGAAGTGCGTCGTAGAGCGGCCCGCCCTCCGACAGCGCCTGCGCCTCTTCCCGGCGCAGCGCGATGATCTCCTTGAGGATCGGCGTAAAGGAGGCGACATCCTCGTTGGCACGCGCCTCGGCCCAGATGCCCTGTGCCTCTGAGGTCACCCGCGCGATGCGCGTGGCCAGCGCGGCGGGCACCTTGCTGTTGCGCGCGTGGCTGCGGCGGATGTGACGCAGCTGTGCCTGGGCCGTCGCGTCGAGCTCTGCATCTTCGAGTGCCGCAAGCCACTCACCCACCTGCGGATCGATCCGCCGGGCATGCAGAACACCGGCGATTGCGGCACATTCCTCGCCGCGTTGCGGCCCCGCACCACGCGGCATCATGGTCTCCTGGTCCCAATCGAGCCGCCCGGCGATCTGGGCCAGCGCTTCGGTCTCGCGGGTGAAGGCCATCAAGGCGTCATAAGCGGTCATGCGGAAGATCCTCGCAACGATGTGGCCAGCGGGTAGCCGCTGAGGAAACGGGCGCGCAGGATCAGGACCCAGAGGATCACGGCCATCAGCTGGTGGACCAGCGCGATATGTACCGGCGCGCCGTAGAGCACCGTTCCGATGCCGATCACGATCTGCAAGGCGACGGCGGCCAGCACTGCGTTGAAGGCAAAGCGGGTTGCGGCATGCGCGGACTTGCGCCCGCGCAACCAGACGATGATCGCAAAGAGGGCCAGCAGGTAGCCCGTGACCCGGTGGATGAACTGCACCAGCCCCGGGCTTTCGAAGAAGTTGCGCCACATCGGCTCGAACACGAAGGCGCTGGCGGGAAACAGCTGCCCCCCCATCAGCGGCCAGTCCGTGTAGCTGCGGCCGGCGTCGATGCCGGCGACCAGCGCCCCGATCAGGATCTGCAGGAACGCGAAGTGCAACAGACCGGTGGACATGCCCCACTGCTTTGCCTCCTTCGCCCGTCGCGCCTGCATCAGATCGCGCGCGGACCGGCCCAGTTGCAGCACGTACCAGGTGATGAACCCGAGGATCACGAAGGCAAGCCCCAGATGCGTGGCGAGCCGATAGCTCGCCACGTCCACCATGCCCTCGCCTTGTGTGACCCCCGAGGCCACCATCCACCAGCCGATGGCCCCCTGCGCGCCGCCGAGCGCGCCGAGCCACAAAAGCTTGGGCGTCCAGCCCGGTGGGATCTGACGGCGGATCGCAAACCAGCCAAAGCCGAGCGCCCACACGAGGCCGATCACGCGTCCCAACTGCCGATGACCCCATTCCCACCAGTAGATCACCTTGAAGTCCTCAAGCTCCATCCACTGGTTCTGGATCTGGAACTCGTCGATGGCGCGGTATTTGGCGAACTCGCTTTCCCACTCCGCAGCGCTCATCGGGGGCAGCGCACCCGTGATCGGGCGCCACTCGGTGATGCTGAGCCCGCTGTCGGTGAGGCGCGTGAGCCCGCCCACCGCGATCATCAGGAAGACGAGCGCAAAGAGGATCATCAGCCAGATGCGGATCGCGCCGCGCGCGCCCGCGTGGCCCTGATCAATACCGCCTGGCTGTGCGGCTGGCCGCGTGGTCGTGGCCTCGCCAACCTCCTCGAAGAGCTTGCGCTTGCTGCTCATGCGATTGTCCTTGCTTTGATCTCGCGCTGCATACCTAAGACCAACGCACGGCGGCGTCTAGCGCGTCTCGTCGTCGCGCGTTTTCCACCGCATCAGCTGGCGCAACATGCCGTGCAGCATCTGCACATCCGCGCGGGTGAGCGGCATGCGGCTCCACATGTTCCGCAGGTTGGTCCGCATCGACTGCGCCTTGTGGTCCGGGAAGAAGAACCCGGCCTCCTCCATGCGGTCCTGATAATGGTTGGCCAGATGCTCGATCTCGACGGCGTCGGCCCAGACGGTCCCCGCCATCTCGACGGTCTCGTGGGTGATCTCTGCCGTTGCGCGCATCCACTCATAGGCCACAAGCAGGACGCATTGCGCGAGGTTCAGGGATGGAAACGTCGGATTGACGGGAACCGAGATGATGGCATTGGCCCGCGCGATATCCTCGTTTTCCAGCCCCGCGCGTTCCGGGCCGAAGAGCACCGCAACCCGCTGGCCGTCGGCGATTTTCGCGGCGGCCTGTCGCATCGCCTCTTCGGGGCTCACGACCGGCTTGGTAAGATCCCGCGACCGGGCGGTGGTCGCATAGACAAAGGTGCAGTCGTTGATGGCACCCGCCAGATCATCCGTCAGGCGCGCCTCGTCCAGCAGCCGCCCGGCCCCGCTGGCCATCGCCACTGCGTTCTGGTTCGGCCAGCCGTCCCGCGGGGCGACGATCCGCATCCGGTCCAACCCGAAATTCCACATCGCGCGCGCCGCAGCCCCGATGTTTTCACCCATCTGCGGGCGTACCAGGACAAAGGCGGGAGTGGTTGGCAGCTCGATGGGATCGCTCATGGTGGCCTCTTACGGTCGAACCGCGGCGCCCGCAAGCCGCAGCAGCCAGCGGGAGCAACCTGCTGCATAGAAGTTTTCATTCCCAATGAGTTCCGCTACATGCTCGGAAAAAGACTTCGAGAGGACAGCTCATGGACACGCCCGAGCGCCCCCAGCTTTATCTGATCACGCCGCCGGAGATCGAATTGAGCAGCTTTCCCGATCGGCTGGCATCGGTGCTCGATGCGCAGCCCGTCGCTTGCGTGCGGCTGGATCTGGCGACACGCGACGAAGATCGGATCGCGCGGGCCGCCGATGGGCTGCGCGAGGTGACCCATGCGCGCGATATCGCCCTGGTGCTGACCGATCACACGCTGATGTCCGAGCGGTTGGGCCTCGATGGCGTGCACCTGACCGATGCTGCGCGGTCGGTGCGCGCAACGCGCAAGGCCCTGGGCCCCGACGCCATCGTGGGCAGCTTCTGTGGGGCCTCCCGGCACGATGGTATGACGGCGGGTGAGGCCGGTGCCGATTATGTCAGCTTCGGCCCGGTGCGCGCCTCGAATCTCGACGATGGCAGCTTTGCCGAGTCCGCGCTCTTTCAGTGGTGGTCCGAGATGATCGAAGTACCCGTGGTTGCGGAAGGCGGGCTCGATGCGGCAACCGTCGCTCAGTTGGCCCCCTTCACGGATTTCTTCGGGATTGGCGGTGAGATCTGGGACAGTGACGATCCGGTGGGGGCACTTGCCGCCCTGACAGCGGCACTGGGCTGAGCCTCAGAGAAACACCCGCTCGACGAACCAGAAGGCACCCACGGCAGCGATCACGCAGGACGCGGGAACCGCGATGCGCCCCCGGTACCAGGCCTTGCGGCTGAACCAGCCGACCAGCAGGAAGGCGATGGCGATGACCGTCAGCTGGCCGATCTCGACCCCGATATTGAAACCGATCAGCGCCGGAATGAACTGGCCTTCGGGCAGGCCGAACTCACCCAGCACCGAGGCGAACCCCAGCCCATGGAGCAGGCCAAACCCGAAGATGACGGCCGGGCGCCAGGGATTGAGGCCCGAGGTAAAGACGTTCTCGACCGCGACATAGACAATCGAGGCGGCAATCAGCGGCTCAACGATGCTGCCCGGGATGTTCACCCATCCCAGCGCACCCAGCGCCAGCGTGACGGTATGCGCGAGTGTAAACGCGCTGACCTGCCAGATCAGCGGCGCCAGCCGTGTGCTGAGGAAGAAGAGGCCCAGGACGAACAGGATATGGTCCAGCCCCTTGGGCAGGATGTGGTCAAAACCCACCGGTATGTAGGCGCCGAAGGTCTGCCAGCCACTGGCCGCAGCGCCGCCTGCGAGGGGGATCGCCGGGCTGCGCTCGCCACCACTCAGAAAGCCGGTGTAGGGCGCCTCGACCCCTTGCTGGCGGAGTACCAGCGCGCCGGCACCCGTGGGCCAGGTCAGCGTGATCTCGGCTGCGCCTTCGGGCAGCGCCGCGGTCAGGCGCAGCGTCGAGATCCGCGGCAGATCAGCGCCGAGATCAGCGGGGATGTCGAGCCCGCTTTGCTCCAGAACCAGCGCGTCGCCCGCGCTCAGCAGCGGCAGGGCGTTCCACCCGGTGATGAGCTGCGGCACCCGGGCGGCCAGCTGCTCGGGCGCGCGTGCGCGCAAATCCGTGTACGCGGGCCCCGCATCATCGTCGTTTGTGTTTTCCACCGCATCGAGGTCGACACCCGACAGAAACGCCTCGAGATTGATGCGCAGATCGAGCGTCACCACGCCGCCATCTGTCACGGCCAGATCTGCAATGGTCGGCTCCAGCTCATGGGCATGCCCCCGGCCCCCGGCGATCCAGAGGCAGGCGGTTGACAAAGCCGCCAGAAACAACAGCTTCCGAAAGAGGGTCGAAAAGGGAGAGGTCATGCGGGTCTCACGAAATGCGGTGTTTGCGCTCTTGCTAGCGGCTCAGCCCGGGTTTGGCCATGAGTTTTGGATCGACCCCGAGGACTATACGGTCGCGCCAGGGGCGGCGCTGACGGCACATCTGCGCAACGGCGAGGACTTCAAGGGCATCACCCTCGCGTGGTTCGAAAACCGCTTCACCCGGTTCGAGCTGGTGCTGGGGGACAGCGTCATTCCCGTGCAGGGGCGTGCGGGTGACACCCCGGCCCTCGCCACCACTGCGCCGGAAGCGGAGGGTCTGTTGGTTGTCCTGCATGAAACCGCGCCCTCGCAGCTGACCTACAAGGAGTGGCCGAAGTTTCTGAAGTTCGCGGCGCACAAGGATTTCCCCAACGCAGCCGCCGATCATGAAGCCGCCGGTTGGCCCAAGGAGGGCTTCCGCGAGAGTTATACGCGCCACGCAAAATCGCTGATCGCCATCGGCAGCGGCGCGGGCGAAGACCGGGCCTTTGGTCTGGCGACAGAATTCGTGGCGCTGAGCAACCCGTACGAGCCTGCGTTTGACGGCGAGATGCGGGTCCGTGTGCTCTATGACGGCGCGCCGCGCGCGGATGCACAGGTCGAAGTCTTCGAGCGCGCGCCCGAAGGCGCGGTGACGGTCAGCCTGACGCGCACTGACAGCGAGGGCGAGGCCAGCGTGCCGGTCAAGCCCGGCCACAGCTACCTCTTCGATGCCGTGGTCCTGCGCCCCAGCCCCGAGGCGGGCATGGAAGACCGCGCGCCGGTCTGGGAGACGCTTTGGGCTGCGCTGACCTTCTCGGTCCCCGAGTGAGACGCCCTTGAACACGGGCGCGTTCCCGGCCACAAGACCTGCATGACGGCAACACCTGACATCTTATGCATCGGATCGGTTCTCTGGGACGTGATCGGCCGCTCCGCCAGCGTGATGCGGCAAGGCTCGGACGTGCCCGGGCGGATCACGCGCATTCCCGGCGGGGTCGCCATGAATATCGCAATGACGCTGGTGCGCTTCGGGTTCACGCCTGCCTTGCTCACATCGGTCGGGCGCGACGCGGAAGGCGACGAACTGGTCGCCGCCTGTGCCGCGCGCGGCATGATCACCGACACGATCTATCGCTCGGACGATCTGCCCACCGATGTCTACATGGCGGTCGAGGGGGCCAACGGGCTGATCGCTGCCATCGCTGATGCGCATTCGCTTGAGGCCGCCGGGGCCAAGATCCTTGGCCCGCTCTCCGACGGGCGTCTGGCGTCGGCCGAGACACCCTATGATGGGCTCGTGGCACTTGATGGTAACCTCACGCTCGATCTGCTGAGCGAGATTGCCCACAGCCCGCTCTTTGCCAGCGCCGATCTGCGTGTGGCCCCGGCGTCGCCCGGCAAGGCCGAGCGGCTGATCCCGTTTCTGACCGAAGGCCGCGGCACGCTCTATGTGAACCTCGAAGAGGCCGGCCTGCTCTGCAAGCGCAGCTTTCGCGAGTCGCGTGAAGCGGCCGAAGGCCTGCTGAACCGGGGCGCGAAGCGGGTGGTGGTGACCGACGGCGGCTCGGATGCGACCGACGGCCGCCAGGACGGTCTTCTGACCCAAACGCCGCCGCAAGTGCTGGTGACCCGTGTGACGGGCGCCGGCGACACCTTCATGGCCGCGCATATCGCCGCGGGGGCCGATGGCGCAACACCCGAAGACGCGCTCAACCGTGCCTTGCAGGCCGCCGCCACTTACGTTTCCGGAGAGACCGCCCTATGACCGCCCTGCCCCTTCAGCGTTCGGCCGAGGTTGCGGCCGCCGTGGCGACCTCCAGACCGGTGGTCGCGCTCGAAAGCACCATCATCACCCATGGGATGCCCTTTCCGCAGAACCTCGAGGTTGCGCGGCATGTGGAAGATGACATTCGCGGTGGTGGCGCCACACCGGCGACCATCGCGGTGATCGACGGGACGTTGCACATCGGTCTCGATGATGTGCAGCTGGAGCGGCTCGCGCAGGCGAAATCGGTGGCCAAGCTGTCGCGGGCGGATCTCGCGGCCTGCATGGCCACGGGTGGCACCGGTGCAACCACCGTGGCCGCCACCATGATCGCCGCGCATCTGGCGGGCATCGAGATCTTCGCGACCGGCGGGATCGGCGGCGTGCACCGCGGCGCCGAGAACAGCTTTGACGTCTCCGCCGACCTCATGGAACTTGCGCAGACCCCGGTGACGGTGGTGGCCGCTGGCGCGAAGGCGATCCTTGACGTGGACAAGACGCTGGAGGTGCTGGAGACCCAAGGCGTGCCGGTCATCGCCGTCGGTCAGGACAGCTTTCCCGCCTTCTGGAGCGCGCAGTCCCCTCTTGCGGCCCCTTTGCGCATGGACACGGCGGCCGAGATCGCGCGGGCGCACCACATGCGCGGGCAGCTGCACCTGCCCGGCGGCCAACTCGTGGCCCACCCGATCCCGGCGGCGGAGGAGATCCCCGCAGACGATCTTGCGCCGATCATCGCACAGGCCCAGGCGGACGCGGATCGCCATGGCATAAAGGGCAAGGCGGTGACGCCCTACCTGCTGCAGCGGATCTTCGAGCTGACAGATGGCCGGTCGCTGACGGCAAATATCGCCCTGGTGCGCAACAATGCGCGATTTGCAGCCGAGATTGCATCGGAATTGGCCAAGATATCCCGCGGCGCGGGAAGTTGAGCCTGCCCCCGCCGCAAATCCATTGTGCCACCCGCCCAATGCACATAACTACGGGGGGCGTCAGTTAGAGAAGCGTTATGAATACCCCGTTTGACCCCGAACCGCCCGCGGCCCGCCGCAGTCTGATTTCCTGGTTACGCGCCTCTTTCCTGACCGGCCTTGTGGTTATCGCACCGGTGGGCCTGACCATCTGGCTGATCTGGTCCGTGGTGGGCTGGATCGACGGGTTTGTGCTCCCGCTCGTGCCGGGCCCCTACCAGCCGGATCGCCTGTTGCAGGATTGGCTTGGGCTCGATCCCGCGACGCAGGTCAACATCCGCGGCATCGGGGTGGTCATCTTTCTCGTCTTCACGGTGGTCGTCGGCTGGATGGCCAAGGGGATCATCGGTCGGTCGCTGATCCGCTATGGCGAAAGCCTGGTCGAACGCACGCCGGTCGTGCGCACGATCTATTCCGGCATCAAGCAGATCTCGGAGACGGTCTTCGCGCAATCGGAACGCTCCTTCGAAAAGGCCTGCCTGATCGAGTATCCTCGCCGCGGCATCTGGGCCATCGGCTTCATCTCGACCACCACGAAAGGCGAGATCGCAGCACGCGGCAACAGCGGTGCCCCGATGGTCAGCGTCTTCGTCCCGACAACGCCTAACCCGACCTCCGGCTTTCTGCTGTTCTTCCCCGCCGATGACGTGATCGAGCTCGACATGACCGTAGAGGATGCCGCCAAGCTCGTGATCTCCGCCGGGCTGGTTTATCCCAATGGCAAGGACCCGACGCAGCCGCCGCAGGTCCGATAACCTATTGGAACATGTCCACCAGATCGACCGAACTGCGTTTGTTCAGGTCGTTCTTGTGATGCGTGAGGAAGGTATCGGCCGCGCGCTGCCCTGCCTCCTTGAGGCGTGAGAGGGTAAAGGGCGTGGGCACAAGTTTGGTCGCCACCGAAAGCTCGTTCATCAGCGCGTCATCGGCCACCATATGGATCAGCACGCGGCTCTTCTGCTCGGTCGAGAGTGTCCCGCGATCCAGCAGCCGCTGCACGAATTCGATGGCGCGGAGCTCACGCAGCAGCGAGGAATTGAAGCTGATCTCGTTGATCCGGTTCTGGATCGCCTGGGCCGTGCGCGGCAGCTCGGTCCGCTCCAGCGGGTTGATATTGATGATCAGGATGTCATCGGGCAGCGAGGGGTTGAAGAGCGGAAAGAGCGCCGGGTTGCCGGTATAGCCGCCGTCCCAGAAGGCCTCGGTGAGACCGGTCTCGGCATCCTCCACCTCGACCGCCTGGAAGATGGTTGGCAGACAGGCTGAGGCGAGAATCGCCTCGGTGCTGATCTCGCTATCCTTGAACACGCGCACCTTGCCGTTGCGCACCCGTGTTGCACAGATGAAGAGGCACGGCCCCTTGCCGTTCTCTTCATGCACCGCCTCGAAGTCGAACTGTTCCACGATGTCGCGCAGCGGATTGCGATAGAGAGGGCCGTAGGCATAGGGCGAAACGGCGCGCGACCAGGCATCCGCCGCTATCACGGGCCAGGAGTATTCCAGCGCCTGACTGAAATCGCCCAGCGAAAACGGCAGCATCCAGGCCGGGATCTGCAGATCCGGCCGTGCGCCCACCTCCCGCCAAAGCCAGTCCAGCCGGTCGCGCGCGCCCTGCCGGCCCCCTTCGATCATGCCAGCCTTGAGCGCGGCCCCATTCAGCGTGCCCGCCGAGGTGCCCGAGATCGCCGCGATATGGATATCCTCCTCACAGAGGATCCGGTCGAGCACGCCCCAGGTGAAGGCGCCATGTGCGCCGCCGCCCTGCAAGGCCAGATTGATCCGTTTGACCGCCATCGCACCTCTCCTGTCCAGTTTCTTCTGGCCAAAAATATCCCCGCCGGAGGCAAGACACCGTCAAAGAGCCGTCCAGCCACCATCGACGCTGATCGTTGTGCCGGTGATCTGTGCCGCCGCGTCCGAGCATAGGAACGTCGCCGTCCCACCCATCTGCTCGACCGTTGCGAACTCCTTGGAGGGCTGGCGTGTCAGCATCACGTTCTCAATCACCTCTTCGCGGCTCATGTCGTATTCCTTCATCGTATCGGGGATCTGCTTTTCGACGATGGGTGTGAGCACATAGCCCGGGCAGATGGCGTTGGCGGTGATCGGCTCCTTCGCCGTCTCCAGTGCGGTGGTCTTGGTGAGCCCGACGATACCGTGCTTGGCCGCGATATAGGCGGATTTGTAGGGCGAGGCGGTCAACCCATGGGCGGAGGCGATGTTCACGACGCGCCCCCATCCAGCGCTGCGCATCATCGGCAGGGCGGCCGCGGTGGTGTGAAAGGCGGAGCTGAGGTTGATTGCGATGATCGCATCCCATTTCTCGACCGGAAATTCGGGGATCGCGGCCACATGCTGGATGCCCGCATTGTTCACCAGGATGTCACAGCGCCCCGCCGTCTCGATCAGCTGGCGGCACTGATCCCCGTTCGACATATCGGCCTGGATGTAGCGCGCGGCGGTGCCTGTCGTCTCCGAGATCTCGCGCGCCAGCGCGTGGTCTTCATCGGCGTCGGTGAAGGAGTTCAGCACGACATCGGCGCCCGCCTTGGCCAGCTCCCACGCGATGCCGAGGCCAATGCCCGAATTCGACCCGGTGATGACGGCGGTCTTGCCCGCCAGCGAAATCTCGAATGCCATGTGAAGACCCTTCCCAGTGACGCAAATTGCTGCATTGCACGCATCATGCAATGCTGCGTCTGCAAAGGAAACGCCTTTCACCCCGTCGGTTGAGATTGCGCCGAAAGCGCACAACCCAGTGCTGAAATGCGCGGAGAGTTGCTTTGACCAAAAAAAACGCCTGCACGAGGCAGGCGTTAAGTTATTGAGGCAGGTTTCATACAGGCAAGAAACCTATCGAGCAGTGACTTTGTTATAAGCAATCTCGCGCCTGAGGCCAAGCTAAAAGTTTGATAAGACGTAAATACCTCAGTAGTCTGAGCCCCAAGAAAACAAGGGCAGCAGGAGATTGTCTCCGAAATGGGTAATGTTTTTTTCCGCCCGCTTTCGCGGTTTGCAGCGGTCGCAGCAGCGATTCTCTGGTGGCAGCCGGTGCTGGCAGAGCCGTCGCATGGGATATCTATGTATGGCACCCCGGCTCTCCCACCTGATTTTGTGTCTCTGCCCTACGCCAACCCCGATGCGCCCAAGGGCGGCAGCATCGCTTTGGGCAACTCCGGCGGTTTCGACAGCCTCAACCCGTTCATCCGCAAGGGCACCGTGCCCTGGCAGTTGCGGTTTTTGACCCATGAGAGCCTGATGGGCCGCTCCTGGGACGAGCCCTTCACGCTCTACGGGCTGCTGGCCGAATCGGTCGAGGTGCCGGACGACCGGTCCTGGGTGGAATTCACGCTGCGGGAAGAGGCGCGGTTTTCCGACGGCACCCCGGTGACCGTCGACGATGTGATCTTCAGCTACGAGCTGCTCGGCACCGAAGGTCACCCGCGTTATCTCGGCCTCGCCCAGCAGATCGAGAGCATCACCCAGACCGGGCCGCGCAGCCTGCGGATCGCCTTCAACACCGACAATCGCGAGCTTGCGCTGCTGGCAGGGATGCGCCCGATCCTCAGCCGCGCACAATGGGAAGGTCGCGATTTCACGAATGCCGAGCTGGCGGATGTGCCCTTGGGCACCGGGCCTTATGTGGTCAGCGATTATGAGGCAGGGCGCTTCGTGCAGCTCTCCCGCAACCCGGATTACTGGGGTGCGGATCTGCCCTTTCGCCGCGGCACCTTCAACTTCGACGAGATAAGGCTCGATTTCTATGGGGACACTTCGGTGCTGTTCGAGGCGTTCAAGGGCGGGCAGCTCTCGGCCTTGCGCGAATTCAACGCCGAAAAGTGGCAGACGCAGTATGACTTTCCCGCCGTTGAACGCGGTGAGGTGGTCAAATCCGAACTGCCGCATGAACAGCCCTCCGGCATCACCGGCTTTGTGATGAACACCCGCAAGCCGCCCTTTGACGACTGGCGCTTACGCGAGGCGATGATCCAGGCGTTCAACTTCGAATACATCAACGACACGCTCACGGGGGGCGCACAGCCGCGCATCACCTCCTATTTTTCCAATTCCAGACTGGCCATGCATCCGGGCCCGGCCGATGCGGCGGTCACGGCGCTTCTTGAGCCTTACGCCGAGGACCTGCCGCCGGGAACGCTCGAGGGGTATGAGCTGCCCGTCACCGACGGCTCGCTGCGCAATCGCAGGGGCATCCGCGCGGCTCTGAAGCTGTTGGACGAGGCCGGCTGGCACCCCGAGGACGGGGTGATGCGCAACGCCTCCGGTGCGCCGCTTCAATTCACGGTGCTCCTGGAGCAGAGCAACACCGAAGCACTGGCGATCGCCGATCTCTACCTCGGCGCCCTGAAGAGGCTGGGCGTCGATGCGCGCGTCGAGACCACCGACAGCGCGCAATTCACCGAGCGTGAGACGGCCTTCGATTTCGACATGACCTATATGCGGCGCGCCGTCTCCCTCTCTCCGGGCAATGAGCAGCGGTTCTACTGGGGCTCGGAAGCGGCCGAGCAACCCGGCTCGCGCAACCTGATGGGCGTGGCCTCACCCGCCGTCGATGGGATGATCGACGCGATGCTCTCCGCCCGCAGTGAAGAGGAGTTCAACACCGCCGTGCGCGCGCTCGACCGGGTGCTGACCGCCGGGCGCTATGTGATCCCCTTCTGGCAATACACCGATGGGCGGATCGCACATATCCGCGAGATGAAGTATCCCGACTACCTGCCGATCTATGGCGACGGGCCGGAGTATATGCCTCAGGTCTGGTGGTACGAGCCCTCCTGAGCGGCGTCAGACCAGCGACGTCACCCAGAGGATATTGGCGTCTTCCTCGCTGACGGAGACGACGTTGTGGCCCATGGTCGCATCATAATAGGCGCTGTCGCCCCGGCGCATCTCAACGGGTTCGTAGAACTCCGTATAGAGCCGGATTACGCCGGTGAGCACATAGAGGAACTCCTCGCCGTCGTGCCGGACCCAGCCGTCGAATTCTTCCATCTTCCGCGCACGCACCCGTGCGCGATACGGCAGCATCTGTTTCTTGGTCAGCGTCTCGGCCAGCAACTCGTGCTCATAGGTCACGGTGGCCTGCGCCGTGCCCTGGCCCGACTTGGTCACCACCATGCGCCCGTTCACCTGCCCCGCGCGCGGCGGCGTGAAAAGCTGCGGGATCGAGATCTCGAGGCCCACCGCGAGCTTCTTCAGCGCGTCATAGGTCGGCGACATCTGCCCGTTCTCGATCTTGCTCAGCGTCGAGCGTGCAAGACCCGCCTGACTTGCCGCCTGCTCCAGCGTCCAGTCGCGCGCCTTGCGCAGCTCGCGGACGCGCTGGCCGAGATCGACGGGCGCGCCCTCTTCCGAGGTTCCGCTTTCTCTGGCGATCTTGATCAGGGTTTTCGGGTCAGCGCTGGTCATGGCAAAGCTATAGGGCCAAGTGCCCGCGCTTGCAACGCGCAGGGGCGCAGGATAGCACCCGACCATGATCTCCGTCTTCGATGAGGGGGCGCCTCCACCCTGCCCCACCCCCTTCAACCTGGCCGATTATGTTCTGGCGGCCGGACGGCGCCGACCGGAGCGGGACGCGCTGCTTGTGGTGGGCCCGGATAACACCGAACGGTGGTCGTTCGCCGCCTTGGAACGTGCGGTTCTCGGCACCGCCTCGGGGCTTTTGTCTCTGGGCCTGCGCCCCGGCGACCGGGTCTTGATGCGGCTCGGAAATACCGTCGATTTCCCGCTTGCCTATCTGGGCGCGCTCGCGGTGGGGCTGGTGCCGGTGCCGACCTCCGCCGCGCTGACCGAGCCCGAGACGCAGCAGATCCTTACCCAGATTGCGCCGTCTGCGGTGTTGCGTGATCCGGCGGTGGCCTCTGCGGCGCATGACCTGACCGTCGATCTCGACAGGCTGCGCGGGTTCCGCGACCTGCCGCCCGCCGATTACCAGCAGGGCGATCCCGAGCAGCTGGCCTATGTCGTCTTCACCTCCGGCACCTCCGGTCGCCCGCGCGCGGTGGCCCATGCGCACCGGGCGATCTGGGCACGGCGGATGATGTTCGACGGCTGGTACGGCCTTCAGCCCGACGACCGTCTGTTGCATGCCGGCGCTTTCAATTGGACCTACACGCTCGGCACCGGGCTGATGGACCCTTGGACCGTGGGCGCGGCGGCGCTGATCCCCGCGCAGGGCACGGCCCCCGACGCGCTGCCCGATCTTCTGGCGCGCCACAAGGCCACCCTCTTTGCGGCCTCGCCCGGCGTTTACCGGCAGGTCCTGAAGGCAGAGCGCTGGCCATCGCTGCCCACCCTGCGGCATGGGCTGAGCGCGGGCGAGACGCTCTCGGATGCGCTTGCGGCACGCTGGCGCGCTGCCACGGGGACCGAAATCTATGAGGCATTCGGCATGTCGGAATGCTCGACTTTCATCTCGGGCGCGCCCGGGCAGAGCCAACCCGCCGGCACGCTCGGCCGCCCGCAGCAGGGCCGCCGCATCGCCCTGCTCGGCCCCGATGGGCCCGTCCCGATCGGCGTGGAAGGGACGATTGCCGTGCATCGGTCCGATCCGGGCCTCATGCTGGGCTACCTCGGTGCCGCGGCCGAGACGGCCGCTCGGATGCAGGGAGAGTGGTTCCTCACCGGCGATCACGCCACCATGACGGCGGAGGGAGACATCGCCTACCTCGGCCGGACCGACGACATGATGAACGCAGGCGGCGTCCGTGTCTCGCCCATCGAGGTCGAAGCGGTGCTCGCGCAGGCGCCCGGCATCGCTAGCGTCGCCGTGACCGATGTGCAGCTGAAAGCGGATGTGCGGGTGATCACGGCCTTCTACACCGCTGCCGCTGCACTGGACGAAGCGGAGCTGCGCTCATATGTCAGGGAGAGGCTGGCGCACTACAAGCAACCGCGCCTCTATATTCATGTGCCCGAGCTGCCCTTGGGCGCCAACGGAAAAATTCGGCGGCGCGCGCTGCAAGCAAGCTTCGAAGGACAGCTATGACCACTCCGATCAAACTCGACATCATGTCCGACCCGATCTGCCCCTGGTGCTATATCGGCAAGACCCATCTGGACAAGGCGCTGGCCGATCACCCCGAACATCCGTTCCAGATCGAATGGCATCCGTTCCAGCTGAACCCCGAGATGCCGGCCGAGGGCATGGACCGGCGCGCCTATCTCGAGGGCAAGTTCGGCGGCAAGGAAGGGGCTGTGCGTGCCTATGCGCCGGTTGTGGAGCACGCGGAAGCGGCAGGTCTCACGATCGATTTCGAAGGGATGCAGCGCACACCCAACACGCTGGATGCGCATCGGCTCATTCACTGGGCCGGTATCGAGAACCGGCAGACGGCGGCTGTCGAGGCGCTCTTCCAGGCCTATTTCGTCGAGGCGCGCGACATCGGCGATCACGATGTTCTGGCTGACATCGCCGACGGCATCGGCATGGATGCCGCTGTCGTCCGCAAGCTCTTGCAGTCAGACGCCGATGCCGCGGACATTCGCGCCCGCGACGCGCATTCCCGCGAGATGGGCGTGACCTCTGTTCCCACCTTCATCGTGGCGGGGCAGCACGCCGTTCCCGGCGCGCAACCGCCCGAACTTTGGGCAAAAGTGATCCAGGAGTTGACCATGGATGGGCCTGGAGCCGCGCACGCGTGAATGTGTGAATTTGTGAGATTGTCTGCCCTACAACTGTGGGTTACACCAACCGCACCGTAGCCGTCCGGACCGGCGCTGCGGGGTGGGGAGTGTTTGACGTGTCACAGTCGGCATCGCAGCCCGTCATGGGACGGGTCGAGTTCATCGCTTTGATGGCAATGATGTTTGCCACGATCGCGTTTTCGATTGATGCCATGCTGCCCGCGCTGCCCGATATCGCCCGCGAGCTGACGCCCGAGGAGCCGACGCGCGCCCCTCTGATCATGACCGCTTTCGTGCTCGGCATGGGGCTCGGCACCTTCTTCGCCGGCCCTTTGTCGGATGCTCTGGGACGCCGGAGCGTCATGCTCTGCGGGGCGACACTCTACATCGCCGCCTCGGCGGTTGCCTGGGCAAGCTCCTCCTTTGAGGTGGTGCTGGCCGCGCGGATCGTGCAGGGCATCGGGGCCGCGGGCCCCCGCGTGGTCTCTATCGCGGTGATCCGCGACCTCTATGCGGGCCGCGAAATGGCCAAGATCGTCTCCATCGTCATGATGATCTTCACCCTGGTGCCCGGTTTTGCCCCCACGCTGGGCTATCTGATCATGTTGGAATACGGCTGGCGGGGGATCTTCGCAGCCTTCATCGTTTTCTCGGTCATCACGGTTCTGTGGTTGGGTCTGCGCCTGCCCGAAACCCTGGCACCCGAGAACCGCAGGCCGTTGCGGCCACGGCTGATGATCAGCGCGGTCGGCGAGATGTTTGCCCATCCGATCGTGCGCCTGTCGATCATCGTCCAGACCCTCTGCATGTCGATCCTGTTCACCGTTCTGATGATGATCCAGCCGGTCTATGAGCATATCTACGACAAGCAGGACACCTTCCACTTCTGGTTTGGCGGCATTGCGCTTGTCTCGGCCATTGCGAGCTTTCTGAACGCGATGCTGGTTGTGCGTCTGGGCATGCGGCGGCTGATCACCATGGCGCTGGCGGTGCAGATCGTGCTGTCGCTCACCGTGATCCTGCACGAAGGCGCCCAGGGTATGACCGCCTTTGCCATTTTCGCGCTGTGGCAGGCCTATGTCTTCTTCCAGGCGGGCCTGACCATCGGCAACCTCAACGCCATCGCGATGGAGCCCATGGGCCATATCGCGGGCATGGCCGCGAGCGTGATTGGTGCCGTCTCGACCGTGCTGGCCGCGGCGATTGCCTCGCCCATCGGCCTGTTGTTTGACGGCACGATCCGCCCGCTGGTCGGTGCCGTCTTCGTGCTGGCGTTTCTCGCCTTCATTGTGATGCGCTACATGGGCCGGGTGGAGGCGCGTTTGCCCGCAGAGTGAGGGACGCCGCCTTGACGCCTCCTTAGATAATCGCCGTGACCCTTCAGGCGCGGGCGATTGGGACAGCGAAAGAGATCGAGCCCCACAGCGGACAGCCCGAGAGCGGCGTCCTGAAATATCTGAAACGCTCCCGCCCAAGATCGTAGGCCTGCCCCGACCCTCGGTTGGGGGTGAAGCCCCCTCCCGCGGGGAGGGTCGGGGGCTGGCCTGCGATGCCGGCTCAGAACAGTGGGCGGCAATGTCGTTCAGATTTTCAGGAGACCGCCTAACCTGCCTTGGCGCGCCGTGACTTCTTCTGGGCCACGACCTTCTCGGCCAGGTCGCGTGCGATGGCGAATGCGCCTTTTATCTTGTCCGCGTCCGCCTTCCAGTCGCGGCGCACGACGATCTTGTTGTCCTTCACCTTGGCCAGCCCGCGCTGGTCCTGGATGAACGCAACCAACCCTTCGGGCGAGGCGAATTTATCGTTGTGGAACTGGATCGTGGCGCCCTTGGGCCCGCCATCGAGCTTGGCGATCCCGGCCTTCTTGCACATGGCCTTGATCCGCACGACCAGCATCAGCGTGTTCACCTCCTTCGGCAGCTTGCCGAAGCGGTCGATGAGCTCGGCGGCAAAGCCTTCCAGCTCCACCTTGGTGCTAAGGCTGCTGAGGCGACGGTACAGCCCCAGCCGCACGTCCAGATCGGGCACGTAGTCGTCCGGGATCAGCACCGGGACACCCAGATTGATCTGTGGGGCCCATTGCTCGTCCGCATCCGAGAGCCCCTCCATCTCGCCCGCGCGGATCTTGGCGATCGCCTCTTCCAGCATCGACTGGTACAGCTCAAACCCCACATCGCGCATCTGGCCCGACTGCTCTTCGCCCAAGAGATTGCCTGCTCCGCGAATGTCCAGATCCTGACTTGCCAGCGTGAAACCCGCCCCCAGCGTGTCGAGGCTGGAGAGCACGCGCAGGCGTTTTTCGGCTGTCTGGGTGAGCTTGGCGCGCGGTTTGGTTGTCAGATAGGCATAGGCGCGGGTCTTCGAGCGCCCGACGCGGCCCCGGATCTGGTAAAGCTGTGCAAGGCCGAACATATCCGCGCGATGCACCACCATGGTGTTGGCCGTGGGAATATCGAGGCCCGATTCCACGATGGTTGTGGCCAGCAGCACATCGTATTTGCCGTCGTAGAAGGCGTTCATCCGGTCGTCGAGCTGGCCCGCTGCCATCTGGCCATGCGCCACCACGTAGGTGAGCTCCGGCAACTGTTCCTTCAGGAACTCCTCAATCTCCGGCAGGTCCGAAATGCGCGGCACCACATAGAACGACTGCCCACCGCGATAATGCTCGCGCAGCAGGGCTTCGCGCAGGGTGACCGCATCGAACTCGCTCACATAGGTGCGGATCGCCAGGCGGTCGACCGGCGGTGTGCCGATGATGCTGAGATCGCGCACGCCCGTGAGGCTCAGTTGCAGGGTCCGCGGGATCGGCGTCGCGGTCAGCGTCAGCACATGGATGTCGCTGCGCAGCTGTTTCAGCCGCTCCTTGTGCGTCACACCGAAATGCTGCTCTTCGTCGATCACCAGCAACCCGAGGTTCTGGAACCGGATGCCCTTGGCCAGCAGCGCATGGGTCCCGATGACGATGTCCACCGTGCCGCGGCTCAGCCCGTCGCGGGTGGCATTGGCCTCCTTGGTCGAGACGAAACGGCTGAGCTGGTGGACATTGACCGGAAAGCCACGGAAGCGCTCGGCAAAGCTCTTGTAATGCTGCCGTGCGAGCAGCGTCGTAGGGGCGATCACGGCCACCTGTACGCCGGACATGGCCGCGACGAAAGCCGCGCGCATGGCCACTTCGGTCTTGCCAAAGCCCACATCGCCGCACACCAGCCGGTCCATCGGGGTGCCGGAGGTCAGATCGGCAATGACCTCTTCGATGGCGCGCAGCTGATCGTCCGTCTCCTCGTACGGGAAACGCGCGGCGAAGGCATCCCACATGCCCGGCGGCGGTTCGAGCACCGGCGCCTTGCGCAAGGCGCGCTCGGCGGCCACGCGAATGAGCTTGTCGGCGATCTCGCGGATGCGCTCCTTCAGCCGTGCCTTCTTGGCCTGCCAGGCCCCGCCGCCCAAGCGGTCCAGCAACCCCTCTTCATGACCGTATTTCGACAGAAGCTCGATGTTCTCGACTGGCAGGTAGAGCTTCGAGCCTTCGGCATACTCCAGCAGAAGACATTCATGCGCGGCCCCGGCGGCGGTGATGACCTCAAGCCCTGCGTAACGCCCGATGCCGTGATCCACATGCACGATCAGATCGCCGGGGCTGAGCGACTGGGCCTCGGTCAGGAAATTCTCGGCCCGGCGCTTGCGTTTGGGGCTGCGGATGAGCCGGTCTCCCAGAACGTCTTGCTCGGACACGACAGTGATCCGAGCATCTCCCGCCTTATGGCCCCAAGGCCCCTCAAACCCATGCTCAAGCGCCCAGACCGCCAGGTGAAGGCCACGCTTTCCGATCCGCGTGGCGTTCGGAACCGGGATCGCCTCGGCGAGCCCTTCGTCTTCGATCAACCCCGTCAGGCGGTCGCGCGCGCCTTCCGAGTAACTCGCAATGACAACCGGACCTGCCTCAAGCTTTGCCTTAACATGTGTTGCCAAGGCACCAAAAAGGCTCAGAGATTCCTGCTGGCGTTCGGGTGCAAAGTTGCGCCCGAGCCGCGCGCCCGCATCCGTCACGCCAAGGCCGGTCGGCTGTGGCAGGACCGCCAGTTGCAGCACGCGGCGTCCGGCGGTCGCGGCGTGCCAGGCAGCGTCATCGAGATAGAGCGCCTCGGGCCGACAGGGCTTGTAGACGCTGTCCATCTTGGACCGGTTCGCCATCGCCAGGCGACGGGTCTCATATTGGTCGGCAACGCTCTCCCACCGAGCGAGACGCGCGGGTGTCACCTGATCGTCGAGCGTGATCACCGCGCCCGGCAGATAGTCGAACAGCGTCTCCAGCGCCTCATGGAAGAACGGCAGCCAGTGCTCGGCCCCCTGATGCTTCCGCCCCGCGCTTACCGCCTCATAGAGAGGGTCGTCGGTGCCGGCTGCGCCGAACTCGATCCGGTAGGTCTGGCGAAAGCGGCGAATAGCTGGCTCGTCTAGAATGACCTCCGAGACCGGGGCGAGATCCACCTGGTCGAGCGTTTCGGTGGTCCGCTGGGTGGCCGCGTCGAAGCGGCGGGCGCCGTCCAGCACATCGCCGAAGAAATCGAGCCGCACAGGCCCCAGATCGCCGGGCGGGAAGATGTCGATGATGCCGCCGCGGATCGCATAATCGCCCGGCTCCGTCACGGTGGGGCTTTGAACAAACCCCATGCGAACCAGGAAGTTACGCAGCGCTGCCTCGTCGATGCGATCGCCCACGCGCGCGGAGAACGCGGCCTCGGCCAGGGTCGCGCGGGCCGGCAGGCGCTGTGTTGCGGCATTGAGTGTCGTCAGCAGGATGAACTTCGGCGGCATGCCATGCACCAGCCCGGCAAGCGTGGCCATGCGCTGCGCCGAGATATCGGCGTTGGGCGAGACGCGGTCATAGGGCAGGCAATCCCAGCCCGGGAAGGTGATCACCGGCATATCCGGCGCAAAGAACCGCAGGGCCGCGCGCATCGCGGCGAGCCGCTTGTCATCCCGCGCGACATGCAGGATCGGCGCATCCTGCGACTCAAGCTCCTGCAACAGGACGCGAGCGTCGTAACCCTCGGGAACGCCGGAAACGGTGATATGGGATGGATCGGCCATGGGCTGTTTCAATTGGGGTTTGAGCGCGGGCTGTCAACCGGCCAGCGGCCCGATCGTGAAGTTTTGGTACATGCCCCAGAGCGCTGTGATGAAAATAGAGATCATGCCGGTGATCTGGACGTAGAGGCGGTGACGGCTCAGGCGGCGGTGCAGCGTCTCGCCGGTCGCCGCCTCTTCGTGGATCAGCCGGGCCGTGGACAGCGACAGAAGCCCCACGATCGACATCGGCAACCCCAGAAGGAACAGCGCCTGGGCGATCTCGATGGCATAGAAAAACCCCAGCACACAAAGCGCAGTCAGCACGAAGCAGCCAATGCCCAGCAACCACAGCCCCGAGACATGTGCGATGTACAGCATCCGGTTGATGTTGATCCGCACCATGTCCTCCAGGTCCTGCTCGGCCTGCCCGCCGTGGCGCCGGGCGCGCAGCACCATGTCGTAAGGCACACCCAAAATCCAATGGCTGGCGGTCGACCACAGCACCGCAAGTGCGATCCAGAACCACAGGTTCGAAAACGACCGCATGTCGATCAACTCAAAGACGCTCTGGTAAAAATCCAAGGAGATCTGCTTTTGTTGCTTGTTTTGATCCTCTTAGCGAGGCTGCGCCGCAATTCCTACCCTTGGCTTGGTTAAAAATTGATGGCACTGATGAGCTGTCACAGAAACTGGACAGATCCCATGCGCCCCACCCAAAGCCCGTTTCCGGCCACTCGTCTGCGCCGCACGCGCCAGAGCCCGGCGATCCGGGCGCTGACCCGGCAGACCACCCTGAGCGTGGATGATTTCATCTGGCCGGTGTTCGTGCGCGCCGGCGAGGGCATCGAAGAGCCGATCCCCTCGATGCCCGGTGTCTTCCGCCGGTCGGTCGACAAGATCGTGGAGGCCGCCCGCGAGGCGGCAGATCTGGGCATCCCGGCCATCTGCATCTTTCCCTATACCGGTATCGAGGAGCGGACGGAGGATTGCGCAGGCGCCTGGGATCCCGAAAACCATGCCAACCGCGCCATCCGTGCGATCAAGGCAGCGGTGCCCGAGATCGCGGTGATGACCGATGTGGCGCTCGACACCTACAACATCAACGGGCATGACGGGTTTGTCGAGAACGGCGAGATCGTGAACGACCGCACGGTCGAGGCGCTCGTCAAGATGACGCTGGCGCAGGCCGATGCCGGCGCGGATATCATCGGGCCGTCCGACATGATGGACGGCCGCGTGGGCGCGATGCGCGCCGCACTCGAGGCGGCCGGCCATCAGAACGTGATGATCCTCAGCTATGCCGCCAAATATGCCTCGGCCTTCTACGGGCCCTTCCGCGATGCGGTGGGCGCTTCGGGGGCGCTGACCGGGGACAAGAAGACCTACCAGATGGACCCGGGCAACTCCGACGAGGCGTTGCGGCTGATCGAGCGTGACCTCAGCGAGGGCGCGGATATGGTCATGGTCAAGCCCGGGCTGGCTTATCTCGACATCTGCCGCCGGGTGAAAGACAGCTTCGGCGCGCCGACCTATGCCTATCAGGTTTCGGGTGAGTTCAGCATGATCCAGGCCGCCGCGGAACACGGCTGGATCGATGGCGAGAAGGTCATGATGGAGAGCCTGATGGCCTTCAAACGGGCAGGCTGTGACGGCATTCTGACCTACTTCGCACCCGCGGCCGCACGGGTCTTGAATGGATCGCGGTAAGCCGCGCAGCGGTCCAGCTTTTGGATGACAGCGGGCCCGGATCGGCCTATGCTTGCGCTCAAGTCGGGCAAACCGGCACATGAGCAACAAAATTACAGGCGGATGACATGAAAAACTCCAGACTTTCTCGCAGGGGCTTCACCCTCGGCGCACTTGCAGGCGTGTCGGTGACCGCGGCCTGCGGCAACGGCATCGGATCACGCGGAGCGGCCAGCATCGATGCCCGAGTGGATGCGACGCTGGAAGAGATGTACCGGCGCTATCCCAACACCGTGAACCTCGGCGAGAAGTCGAGCGGTATTCTGGTGATGCCGTTGATCACCGAAGCCGGTTTCGGTTTTGGCGGCGCTTACGGACGCGGAGCGCTGCGGGTCAACGACGTGACGGTGGATTACTACTCGAGCACGCAGCTTTCAGGCGGGTTGCAGATCGGCGCGCAGCAGTACACCCATGTGCTGTTCTTCCTGACCGACGAGGCGCTGACGAACTTCCGGCGCTCCCCCGGGTGGGCGGTCGGCGGCGATGTGGAATACGTGATCTCCGACCAGGGCGACGGCGTCAAAGCCGACACCACGACCGCTTTGTCACCGGTTCAGGCAGCGGTGTTCGGACGCGCGGGCCTGCTGATCGGGGCAACGCTGCAAGGCACGAAGTACAACCGCATCATCCCATAGCCGGGCAGCAAGGCCCCGCTCGACCGCGGGGCTTTGCAATTTGCAGAACAGACTTTGCAAATCTTGTTTTCAGAGCATTTGCAAACGTTTGAAGAGGCTGGAGGTGTCCCAGCGGCCACCACCCATTTTTTGCACGTCCTTGTAGAACTGATCCACCAGCGCCGTGACCGGCAGGCTGGCACCGGTCTCATCGGCGGTTGACAGGCAGATCCCCAGATCCTTCCGCATCCAGTCGGTGGCAAAGCCGTGATCGAAGTGATCGTCAAGCATCGTCTCATAGCGATTGCTCATCTGCCAGCTGCCCGCGGCTCCCTGGCTGATGACCTCAACCACAGCGCGGCCATCGAGGCCCGCCTTCTCCGCAAAATGCAGCGCTTCGCTGAGACCCTGAACCAACCCGGCGATGGCGATCTGATTGCACATCTTCGTCATCTGGCCGGCCCCGCTCTCGCCGATCCGCCGACAGATCTTGGAATAGACCTCCATGATCGGCAGCGCGCGCTCGTAAGCGCCGTCGTCGCCGCCGCACATGATCGAGAGTGCTGCATTCTCGGCCCCCGCCTGCCCGCCCGAGATCGGTGCATCGACAAAGCTGACCTGGCTGTCGTTGGCCGCGGCATAGAGCTCGCGGGTCACCTTCGCGGACACCGTGGTGTGATCGACGAAGACCGCGCCGGACTCCATCCCGGCAAAGGCGCCATCGGGACCAAGACAGACCGAGCGGAGGTCATCGTCGTTGCCGACGCAAGCCATCACGAAATCGGCACCGGCTGCGGCCTCGCGTGGTGTAGGGGCCATGGCACCGCCGTGTGTGCTGACCCAATCCTCGGCTTTCGACATCGTCCGGTTGTAGACCGTCACCGCGTGGCCTGCCTTCTGAAGATGTCCGGCCATCGGGCCGCCCATGACCCCCAACCCCAAAAATGCCAGCTTGGCCATCTGATACTCCTCCACTTTTCCGTGTTGCTTTACGTTGGTCACCTACCTAACAGTCAGGGCGCAAGGGTCAACAAAGCAGCGCGGCACAAGCGAGAGGCAGGTATGGCGTTGGTCTTCAAATGGTTGATGCGGATCACGACCGCGGCGGTGGCGCTCGTCGTGTTGTGTGTGTGCATGGTCTATTACCTCGCCTCGCGCTCTCTGCCCGATTATGACAAGACGCTCGAGCTGCCGTATCTGACCGCTGAGGTCGAGATCGTGCGCGACAATGCCAATGTCCCGCATATCTTCGGGCAAACCGACCAGGATGTCTTCTATGCGCTGGGGTATGCCCATGCGCAGGACAGGCTGTGGCAGATGACGATGCTGCGCCGGACCGCACAGGGCCGGCTGTCGGAGGTTTTCGGCACGGCGACTGTCGACATCGACAAGCTGATCCGCCGGCTGGACATCTACACCCGTGCAGTCGCGTCGGTCGAGGCGCAGGACGAGCAGACGATGCTCATCCTGCGCGCCTACGCAACAGGCGTGAACGCGCGGCTGGACGAGATCAATGACAGCGCCCTGGGCCGGGGCGCGCCCGAGATGTTCCTCTTCAATGCGCCGGTCTCGGCCTGGCGACCCGCGGATTCGCTCGCCATCATCAAGCTGATGGGGCTGCAACTGGCCGGGCATCTGGACGAGGAGGTGTTGCGCGCACGCATGTCGCTGGCGCTCTCCGATGCGCAGCGGCTCTCGGACATTCTGCCCGACGCGCCCGGCAGCGGCATTGCCGCGCTGCCGGAATATGCCGAGCTGGTGCAGGGTGTGACCCGCTTTGCCGAGAACACAATGCCGCCTCAGCACCCGCTCTCGCCCTTCAAGCGGCGCATGTTTGCAGGCGCGTCCAACGCCTGGGCCGCGGCGCCCTCGCGCTCGGCCTCAGGTGGCACCTTGCTCGCGAACGATCCGCATCTGGAGTTCACGGCGCCGGCGATCTGGTATCTGGCGCGGCTGGAGCTGCAGTCGGGCGGCGTGATCGGTGGCACGATCCCCGGCATGCCGCTGGTGCTGAGCGGGCGCAGCGAAAACCTCGGATGGGGCCTGACCTATGCCTATATGGACGACCAGGACGCCTATATCGAAGAGTTGAACCCGGACAATCCGGAAGAGTATCGCACACCCGACGGCTTCAAGCCCTTCGAGACCCGCGGCTCGATCATCAACATCAAGGACGCGGCCCCGATCACGATCACCCTGCGCTGGACCGAAAACGGACCCGTCCTGCCCGGCACGCATTACAATCTCGGCACCATCACGCCGCCGGGCCATGTGGCCTCGCTGGCCTGGACCGTGCTCAGCCGCAACGACACCTCGATGGGTGCTGCACTGCGGCTGATGCGGGCCAAATCGGTCCGCGAGGCGATCGCGGCGGGGGAAGGCTATCTGGCGCCTGCGATGAACCTCATGCTGGTCGACCGCGAAGAGATTGCGATGAAGATGATCGGCGCGATGCCCCGGCGCGATGCACGGCATCAGAGCCAGGGCCGCCTGCCGAGCCCGGGCTGGATCGAGGCGAACCGCTGGCAGGGCCGCCTGCCCTACGCCTCGAACCCCGAGTTCGTAGCGCCCAACGGCGGCATCCTCGGCAACACCAACAACAAGACGGTCGATCGGCCGTTCCCCAACCATGTCTCCTTCGATTGGGGCGATACGCAGCGGGTTCAGCGCTGGCAGGGCCTGATGCAGGCGCGCGAGGTGCACACGCGCGACAGTTTCATCGAAGCACAGCTCGACACGGTCAGCTTCACCGCGCGCTCGCTCTTGCCGCTCATTGGTGCCGAGCTGTGGTTCACCGGCGAGGCCGCCCCCGATGGCACGCCGCTGCGCCAGCGCCAGCGCGCGCTCACGCTGCTGGCCGGCTGGTCGGGCGAGATGAACGAGCACATGCCCGAGCCGCTGATCTATGCCGCCTGGCTGCGCAGCCTGCAGGAGAGGATGATCCGCGACGAGCTTGGCCCGCTGGCGAGCGAGATGACCCATGTGGAGCCGCTCTTCATCGAGCGGGCGTTCCGCGACATCGACGGGGCCGCCGTGTGGTGCGATGTGGTGCAGTCGGCGCCGGTGGAGACCTGCGCCGACATGGCGCGGCTGGCGCTCGATGATGCGCTGGTCTGGATCGAGGAGACCTGGGGGCCGGCGCTGGAGACCCTGCGCTGGGGCGATGCGCATCAGGCCACCCACGATCATGCGGTGCTGGGTCAAGTGCCGATCCTGCGGTTCTTCGTGAATATCCGTCAATCCACCAACGGTGGTGACAACACGCTGCAACGCGGATTGACGAAGGGCCGCGGACCCGACCCCTTCCACAACACGCATGGGGCGGCCTATCGTGGTGTCTATGATTTCGCGGATCCCGACAGTTCGGTCTTCGTGACCTCGACGGGTCAGTCGGGGCACTTCCTGTCGCGGCACTACGACGACTTGGCGCAGTTGTGGCGGCGCGGCGAGTACATCCCGATGTCGCTCGATGAAGGGCTCGCGCGGGCTGCGGCTGTGGGGGTGACGATCCTGCGCCCCCGCCCCTGACCCGATGGCGCGCGTCCTGTTGTTTCATAAGCCCTTCGGGGTGCTGTCGCAGTTCACCGACAAGGGCACCGCAGGATCGCCGCGCCCGACGCTCTCGCAGTTCATCGAGGTGCCCGGCGTCTACCCGGCCGGGCGGCTCGACAAGGACAGCGAGGGGCTGCTGGTGCTGACCGACGATGGCCGCGTGCAGGCGCGGATCGCCAACCCCAGGCACAAGATGGCCAAGACCTATCTGGTGCAGGTGGAGGGCGTGCCGGATGCCACCGCGCTGGACCGGCTGCGCCGAGGCGTCACGCTGAAGGACGGCCCGACGCGGCCCGCCGAGGTGACGGCTATTGATGCGCCCGACCCGCTCTGGCCGCGCGATCCCCCGGTCCGGTTTCGCAAGACGGTCCCCGACGCCTGGCTGCGTGTCACCATTCGCGAGGGGCGCAACCGGCAGGTTCGCCGCATGACGGCGCATGTCGGGCTGCCCTGTCTGCGGCTGATCCGGGTGCAGGTGGGGCCGTGGGCGCTAAACCGGCTGGCCCCGGGTGCTTGGCGGTATGCGACGGACGGTGGCCCATAGGCCCACCGCACCTGCCGATCAATCCACGCTCACAACCGTTCGAACTGGGCCTCTTGCTGGGCAGTCCAGCGAACCGTGAGGTCAAACCCGCTGTCGGTCTGCCGCTCGGCTTCGACAAGCTCGTGATCGAAGAGCCAGGCGCGCTTGCGGCCCTCGGCGAAGTCGAGATGCAGGTGGTGTTCGTGCTTCACGCCCTGCAGCTCCGCCGTGATCGCGGCCAGCAGCGCTTCGGTGCCCGCCCCGGTCAGCGCCGAGATGGCAAAGACACGCTCGTCGCGATCGGCCCGCGCCTGCATGGCGTCGCGCGCTTCCGGCTCAAGCAGGTCAAGTTTGTTCCAGACTTCGAAGCTCGGCCGGTCTTCGCGCACGCCGAGCGAGGCCATGATCTCGCGCACGTCTTGGGCCTGCGCTTCGGTCTCGGGGTGCGAGATATCGCGCACGTGGCAGATGACATCCGCCGCCAGCACCTCTTCGAGGGTTGCGCGGAAGGCCGCCACCAGCTCGGTCGGCAGCTCGGAGATGAAGCCCACGGTGTCGGACAGGATCACCTCCGGCCCATCCGGCAGTTGCACCCGCCGCATCGTCGGATCGAGCGTGGCAAAGAGCATGTCCTTCGCCATCACATCTGCGCCCGTGAGGCGATTGAACAGCGTGGATTTGCCGGCGTTGGTGTAACCCACCAGCGCCACGATGGGGTATGGCACCTTGGCGCGCGCCGCACGGTGCAGCGCCCGGGTCTTGACCACCTTGTCGAGCTGGCGCCGGAGCCGCACGAGCTGTTCGTCGATGGCGCGCCGGTCCGCCTCGATCTGGGTCTCCCCCGGACCACCGACGAAGCCCAGACCGCCCCGCTGGCGTTCGAGGTGGGTCCAGGCGCGGACCAGTCGCGTGCGCTGATAGCTGAGGGCTGCCATCTCCACCTGCAACACGCCTTCGCGGGTGGCGGCGCGGTCGCTGAAGATCTCGAGAATCAGCCCGGTGCGGTCCAGCAGCTTCACGCCCCAGGCCTTTTCCAGATTGCGCTGCTGTACCGGGCTGACCGGGCCATCGACGAGCACAAGCTCGATCTCACGCTCTTCCAGAGCATCATGAATTTCATCAATCTTGCCGGTGCCGAAGAGCATGCCGGCGCGCACCGTCTTGAGTGGCACGATTTCGCCACCCAGCACCTCAAGCTCGGGCAGCGCCCGCGCAAGGGCCACCGCTTCGGCCAACCCATGCTCGGCCGGACGGCGATCCGGATCGGATTTGATATCGGGGTGAAGAACCCAGGCGCGAGTCACCCGGCTCGCTTCGCTGTTGTCGACTTGGAACGGCGGCTTGCTCAAGAAGCGTCTTCGCCCTCATAGAGGCTGATCGGCTGGCTCGGCATGATCGTCGAAATCGCGTGCTTGTAAACGAGCTGGGACTGGCCATCCCGGCGCAAAAGCACGCAAAAATTGTCGAACCAGGTGATGACACCTTGCAGCTTGACACCGTTGATCAGGAAGATTGTCACAGGAACTTTTGTCTTGCGAACATGATTCAGGAACGCGTCCTGAAGGTTCTGTCTGTCCGACGCCATTTTAGCACTCGCCTTTTTTCTTGCCGGAGCCCGCAGATCGAGCCCGCCCCTCGTCGGGTAATTATGAAGTGACCGTTCAGGAGATTCCACCCCAAAAAACAGTCCGTTACGGACCTAATAATTGAGACCGTTCAGCTGCGCCACAAATCGGGTGTCAAAAGCGCGATAATGGCAAGGGTTTCAAGACGGCCAAGCACCATGGCTGCGCAAAAAACGGCCTTGGCGGCGCTGCCCAGTTCGGTCAGCATGATCGGCGTGTCTGCGGCCATGGTGATCAGCGGACCGGTCGTCGAAAGCCCCGCGATGCTGAGCACGAGCGCATTCTCGAAGGAGACGCCCAGCAGGGCCAGAAGCATCGTCAGCACGGCCAGGGTCAGCGCAAAGAGCATGAAGAAGATCCAGGCAATGAAGGCGCCGTTTCGCTGCAACCGCCGGGCATCCGTGCCCGCCCCGCTGACCGAGGAGGGATGCACCAGCCGCTCCATCTCGCGCAACCCGTTGAGGTAAAGCGCAAAAACCCGCAGCAGCTTGACGCCGCCTGCCGTGGTCGCCACGCCGCCGCCGATCAGCGCGAGCCCCATGAGGATCAGGCCCGGCGTCTCAAGCCCGGACCAGGCCCGGGTCTGCACCCAGTACTCGCTTGCGAACCCGGTGGTCGTCAGAAACGACATGACCGTGAAGATCGAGCCCCAGAACGCCCGCGCGGCCTGCCCGAGATCATCCTCCGCCGCCACATCGAAAGCGCCGAGCCAGTGCCGCGCAAAGAGGATGAGCGGCACGCCAATGATCAGCACCAGGCCGAGCCGGAACTCGGGGTCGGTGCGCAACCCGCCTTGCGTGGCCGTGATCGTGTCGGAGGAAAAGGTCAGGCGCGACAGGGCAAAGAACATGAAGAGCAGCGCAAGCGCTTCGCCGGTGATGCCGGATCCGCTGAACTCCATGCCGCCGACGGGCGAGATGCCGGATGTCGACATCACGGCCATGGCATGGCAGAGCGCCACGAGCGACGCATCGCCGCTGATCATCAGCAGCACCCACAGCAGCAGCGTCAGGCCGATGTAGATCGGCATGAGCGCCGAGGATACCCGCAAAAGCCGGGTGCGCGGATCGGCCCGGCCGATGAGGCTGGAGAGCGCCTCCCGCTGGCCCGGCTCGGCCTGGGCGGTGACCTCGAAGCCGCCCAGATTGAGCGGCGCAAGGATGGCCGAGGCCGCGATCCACATGACGGCCCCTCCCATCCACCCGACCTGAGCGCGCCAGAGGTGCAAGGTGGTGTCCAGCCGCTCCGGATCGACGAAGAGGGTTGCGCCGGTGGTTGTGACCGCGCTGACCATCTCCATATAGGCATTCATGAAGGTCGTGGTGCCCAGGCCCTCGAAGAACGGTACGGCGAGAAAGGCGGGCAAGAAGACGAAGGTCGAGAACAGCGACAGCAGGGTGCCGAGCGCGCCGTGCTTCGGCCGCCGCCCGGCCATCGCGATGGCGATCATCGCAAAGAGCGTGAGCCCCAGAATGCCGCTGTAGAAGAACATCCGCGCGGTGTCGATGTTGCGCACCACGCCCCCGTGCAGGGCCGGCACCAGCATCGCCACCGAGGCGAGGCCGAAGATCAGCAGAAACAGCGGCAGATCCAGCAGCTGTTCCCAGGCGCTGCGCGGCTTGGCGATCTCGTGGGCGCGTGCCATGCGTCAGAAGAAGTCGATGGAGACCTGCATCAGCCGCTCCACCTCCGGCACATCTTCGGCAAGCGCGAACATGGCCACGACATCGCCTTCGTCGATCCGCGTCGTCCCCAGCGGCCGGATCACCTTGTCGCCCTTGCGCACGGCCCCAACAAGAACGCCTTCGGGGAAGTCGATCTCGTTGATGCGCTTGCCCGCGAGCGGCGAGGTCGACATCACCTCGGCCTCGATCACCTCGGCCTCGGCATCGCCGATCGAATAGACCGCCCGGACCCGCCCGTGCCGGATATGCCGCAGGATCGAGCTCACGGTGGTGGCGCGCGGGTTGATGTAGGCGTCGATGCCCAGCGGGCTCATCAGCGGCACCAGCGTCGGGTCGTTGATCAAGGCGATGGTATAGGGGCACCCTTCCGCCTTGGCGCGGACACAGGCCAGCAAGTTGGTCTTGTCGTCATCGGTGATCGCCAGCATGGCGTCGGCGCGGCTGATCCCGGCCTCGGCCAGAAGGCCCGCGTCAAGCCCATCGCCATTGAGCACGATGGTCCGTTCCAGTGCCTCCGCCGCCTTCTCGGCGCAGATGCGATTCTTCTCGATCACCTTGGCGCGGACACGCTTGGCGCGCGCCTCCAGCGTCTGAGCCACAGCGAGACCGACATTGCCGCCGCCAACCAGCACGACACGCTCCTGCTTGGCCACTTTCTTGCCGAAGATCTCCAGCGTGCGCGGGATGTCGTCCACATGTGTGAAGACGTAGCAGTCGTCCCCCACAAAGAGCTGATCCTTGGCCTCGGGCGCAAAGAGCGTGCCCTCGCGCCGCACCCCCACAACCGTGGCGCGCAGGGTCGAGAAGAGGTCGGTCAGCTGACGCAGCGGCGTGTTCACGACCGGGCATTCCTCTTCGATGGTGATGCCCATCAGATGCGCCTGCCCGTTCATGAAAATCTCGGTATCGAAGGCGGCGGGCGCCGAGAGCCGTTGCAGGGCCGCAGTGGCCACCTCCTTCTCCGGGCTGATCACCACGTCGATCGGCATGTGGTCGCGCCGGTAGAGATCGGAATAGATGGCATTGAGGTAAGACTGGCTGCGCAGCCGGGCGATCTTGCGGTTGATGCCAAAGACCGAATGGGCCACCTGGCAGGTGACCATGTTCACCTCGTCTGAATAGGTGGCGGCGATCACCATCTCGGCGTCCCGGGCGCCTGCCCGCTCCAGCACGTCCGGATAGCTTGCGAAACCGGCGATCCCCTGCACGTCCAGCGTATCGGTGGCGCGGCGCACAAGATCGGGGTTGTTGTCGACGACCGTGACATCGTTGCGCTCGCCCGACAGATGGCGGGCGATTTGCCAGCCGACCTGTCCCGCGCCACAGATAATCACTTTCATGCCTCTGAGGTCCTTCGAGCCATTTCGCGACCTTCTGAATGGCAGATGGCCCCAGAGCGGTCAATTCAATTGTCCTTCGCCGCAATTGGCGTCAGGATGGCGGCATGTTGGGTCTGCGTTCTCTGGTCGGTCTCTCTGTTCTGCTTGCGCTGCTCGCGTCCTGTGCGCCGCTGTCGATCTATCACCGCGATGGGGCGCCGGTGTCGCGCATGCAGTCCGATCTGTTGTCCTGCCAGATCTCGGCGCTCGAGGATGTGCCCGTCTCCAACCAGATCCGGCAGGAGCCGCCCGTCTACATCCCGGCGCGGCGCTACTGCAACTCGGACGGGCGCTGTTACACCCGGGGCGGCTACTTCGAGGAGGGGCGCATCTATACCGTCGATGTGAACGCGGACCTGCGCAGGAAGGCCGAAGGCCAGTGCATGGCCGATCAGGGGTACCGGCCGGTGACGCTGCCGAATTGCCCCAATAGCGTCTTCCGGGCAGCGCCCAAGGCCAGCACCCAGGTCTTGCCGCGCCTGAACCCGCGCAGCTGCGCCATCCGCTACCAGGACGGCACCTGGCAAATTGTGACCCAAGGCGGCTGAAGTACTCCGCCTGAGACCTGAACCACCTTTCGCTGCCTGAGTTCCATGAAATCAACGCAACCGGTGATGTATCCTGTCTCGGGTCAAAGGCGAAAGGCTCCAGCCGCGTCGCATTTGGGCTGGAAGTCCGCCGCTGCGCTTTCTACAGCTTGGCGCCATGGACATGTCACATCTCCCCCGCGCCGATCTGCAAGCCGTCAAACGGGTGGTGCAGGCGCAGTATGCGGCGCTGGCCGACGCGGGGCCGGAGACGGTCGCGCAGATCCTGGCGCAGCGGATGGCGCCCGCCTGCCGCTGGTACGGCATGCACCCCTTTCACGAACAGACCGGCCCGGAGGCGATTGCACGCGCCTTCTGGACGCCTCTCTTGCGTGCGTTCCACCGGGTCCAGCGCCGAGAGGATATCTTCTTTGCGGGGCTCAACGAGATCGACGGGTTTCAGGGCAGCTGGACCTGTTCCATGGGGCACCTCATGGGGCTCTTCGACGCGGCATTCCTGACGATCCCGCCGACCCGCAAGATGGGTTTTCTGCGCTATGCGGAGTTCAACAGGGTTGAAGACGGCAAGATCACCGAGAGCGCGCTCTTTGTGGACCTTCTGCATCTGATGCTGCAAGCCGGGGTGAACCCGCTGCGGGCCGAGCAGACCGGGCAGCATCTGGTCCAGCCCGGGCCGATGACGCACGACGGCCTGCTGCACGACCCGCAAGACCCGGCCGAGAGCGCGCGGACACTGGCGCGCATCAACCACATGATCGGGTCGATCACGCACGCGAATGCCAGCGCCAACCCGCTGCCGCCCGCGCAGGAATTGGCGCAGGACTGGGACGACGACATGATCTGGTGGGGCCCGGCCGGGATCGGGGCGAGCTACACCATCGCGCGTTACATCGAGCAGCACCAGGGGCCGTTTCGGCGTGGGCTCTCCGGGCGCGCCTTCAACGGCCATCTCTGCCGCATGGCCGAGGGGTGCTATGGCGGGTTCTTCGGGTGGCCGAACCTCACCCTCACGAACACCGGCGGCTTTATGGGCGTGCCCGAAAACGCGGCACGCGCGGACATGCGCGTGGTCGATATCTACCGCCGGTCCGGCGACAAGCTGGCCGAGAACTGGGTCTTCATCGACATGCTGCATTTTCTCAAGATGCAGGGCGTCGACGTGCTGGCCGAGATCGCGCGCTAGCTCACTCGGCCGCGTCGGTTTCGACCTCATCCACATGGGCCACGCGCGCCCCGGACTTGGCCGAGGTCACGACCCCAAGCGACTTCAGCTTGCGGTGCAGCGCCGAGCGCTCCATGCCGACGAAGGTCGCGGTGCGCGAGATGTTTCCTCCGAAGCGGTTGATCTGGGTTAGCAGATACTCGCGCTCGAAGGCTTCGCGCGCCTCGCGCAGCGCCAGCGTCGCCAGCGCGCCGGACAGAACGACGCGGTTTTCGTCGCCGCTGCTGTCCTCCGGGCCGGGCAACTCGCGGGCTTCGATCGGCCCCGTTTCGTCGCCGAGGATCAGCACCCGCTCGATCAGATTCTTCAGCTGGCGCACGTTGCCCGGCCAGACCATCGTCTGCATCAGCGCCTCGGCATCGCCGCTCAGGCTGCGCAGCGGCAGGCCCTGGCTTGCATTCATCTCGGCGATGAAATGCTCGGCCAGCGCCGGAATGTCCTCGCGCCGCTCTTCCAGCGAGGGCACCGCAATCGGCACCACATTGAGCCGGTGATAGAGCTCCTCGCGGAAGGTGCCTGCGAGGATCGCCTGCTGCAGATCGCGGTTGGTCGAGGAAATCACCCGCAGATCCACGCGCACCTTGTCGTTGCCACCCACCCGCTGGAACTGCTGGTCCACCAGCACCCGCAGGATCTTCGACTGGGTGCCGACGGGCATATCGGCCACCTCGTCGAAGTAGATCACGCCGCCATGCGCTTCTTCGAGCAGGCCGGGCTCGACCCCGCGCTCGGGCGTCTCGCGGCCAAAGAGCACCTCCTCCATGCGCTCGGGCGCCACACCGGCGCAATTGACGGTCACGAAAGGGGCCGAGGCGCGGTTCGAGTTGGCATGGATGTAGCGCGCGGCCACTTCCTTGCCGCAGCCGGCAGGCCCCGTCAGCATCACGCGCCCGTTCGACTTGGTGACCTTGTCGAGCTGCCCCACCAGGGCGCGGAAGGCCGCCGAGCTGCCGATCATCTCCGATTTCGTCACGTCCCGGCGCCGCAGGCTCTGGTTCTCGCGGCGCAGGCGCGAGGTCTCCATGGCGCGCCGGATCACCACCAGCAGCTGGTCGATGTTGAACGGCTTCTCGATGAAGTCATAGGCCCCCTGCTTGATCGCAGCGACGGCGATCTCGATATTGCCGTGGCCCGAGATGATCACCACCGGCACATCCGGATTGTCGCGTTTGACGGCTTTCAGAATGTCGATCCCGTCCATACGGCTGTCCTTCAGCCAGATATCCAGAACGATCAAGGCGGGCGCCTCGGCATTTATGGCCGCCATTGCGTCATCCGAGTTGCCGGCCAGCCGCGTGGCAAAGCCTTCGTCCTGCAGGATATCCGAGATCAACTCGCGGATGTCGCGTTCGTCATCGACAATGAGAATATCGCTCATGGGTCAAAGTCCTTCCTGGTGGGGAGATGGGGTCGCGGTGCCAGCCATGATGGGCAGTTTGATCACTGCCATGGCGCCGAAATGGGTCTGGCCGTTGAAACGGGGGGCATCTTCCAAAGACAGGCTGCCGCCGTGCTCTTCGATGATCTTCTTCACGATCGGCAAGCCGAGGCCGGTGCCTTCGCTGCGGGTCGTCACATAGGGTTCAAACAGGCGCGCACGGTCTTCGGGAAAGCCAATACCATTGTCGGCTACGGTGATGACAGCTTCGCCCTCATCGGTCGTCAAGGTGACCTCGATGCGCGGAGCGTGGCCCTCAGGCACCCCATTTTTCGACAGTGTTTCAATGGCTTCTCCTGCGTTCTTGATCAAGTTTGTCAGCGCCTGGCTGATCATGGTTGCGTCAAGATCCGCTGTGATCGGCGCCTCGGGCACGGCAATGTCGATGGTGACATCGGGCTGGCCGGTTTGCTGCAGTAAGACCGCATCGCGCACCAGCACACTCAGGTCGATCGGCTTGCGCTCGGGCTCGGGCATGCGTGCAAACTTGGAGAACTCATCCACGATCCGCCGCAGATCACTCGTCTGGCGGACGATCACATCTGTCATCTGGTCGAGCGCCTCACTGTCCTCGCCCACCCGCGGCGAGAATTTCCGCTTGATCCGCTCGGCCGAGAGCTGGATCGGCGTGAGCGGGTTCTTGATCTCATGCGCGATGCGGCGGGCCACGTCGCCCCAGGCCGCCATCCGCTGCGCGCTGACCAGATCGGTGACGTCATCGAAGGCGACCACGTAGCCTTCCAGCGTGCCATCCTGCGACCGCCGCGTGGCCATGCGGACAAGCAGATTTTCCTGCCGCCGCTGACGCGAGACCTTCACCTCCCCCTGGGCCACCTCGTTGCGGGATTTCACGATGGTCTGGAACAGCGGGCCGAACTCGGGGATGACGACCTCCAGCGCGAGGAATTCCTGCCCGCCCTGCCAGTCTAGCAGACGCTCTGCCGCGGGGTTCACGAAGGTCACCCGTCCGCGCGGGTCGAGCCCGACGACCCCCGAGGTGACCGAGCTCAGCACCGAATCGAACAGGCGCCGGCGCCGTTCGATCTGTTCGGTGTTTTCGACGAGTGTCTCCCGCTGGGCTTTCAGCTGGCGGGTCATCTGGTTGAAATAGCGGCCCAGCATCGCGATTTCGTCATCGCCCTCTTCCTCGCGCACCTGCACGTCGAGGTCGCCTGCCCCGACCTGTTGCGCCGCGCCTGTGAGACGGCCGACCGGACCGGACAGCCGTTCGGCAAACCACAGCCCCAACCAGATCGCGGCCAGGATCAGGATCAGCGCGAAGGCGAGGTAGAGCAGAACGAAGTCGAAGAGCAGGCGCCCGCGCTCGCTCTCCAACTGTTGATAGAGCCGCACCGTCTCCTTGGTTTCGTCGAGCAGCGAAAGGATTTCGCCGTCGACGTCCCGGCTGATGTAGAGGAACCGGTCGACGAAGGCCGAGAGCCGCACGAGTGCACGAAACTCATTGTTGTCCCAGTCCTCGATGACCACGACGTCCATCTCGTCGGCTTGGCGCATCTCGGCCTCGGAGGGCGGCTCGAAGTCGAAGAGGTAGGAGCGGTCGCCGCGCGCGCGGATCTCGCGGGTGCCGTCGATCAGGTAGGCTTCGCGCAAACCGCGCTGGATCTGCCGCTGGCGCTCGCCCAGCAGTTCACTGTCGGAGACAGTCGCGCCGGACCGGCGCGCCTCGTCGAGACTACGTGCAAGGGCGATGGCATCCTCCGCCAGATCGAGCCGCTGTTCCGCCTCGTAGGCCTCGGCCGCGGCGAGCGAACTGCCGACCACCTGCCGCACCCGATCAGAAAACCAGCCTTCCAGGCCCACGTTCACCGTCAGGCCGGCAAAGACCGCGACCGTTACGGTGGGAATCAGCGCCAGCAAGGCAAAAACGCCGGTGAGCCTGAGGTGCAGACGCGAGCCGGCCGACTTGGCCCGCCGTGCGGCGATCAGCCGCCCGACCTGCGCCAGGACCAGCGCCGCAACCACCAGGATATAGACCAGATCGGCCATGAGGATGAGGCGCAGGCCGAGGGTCGTGCCCGCCTGTGCCAGCGGGCCGAGGACGAGATAGGTCGAAAGCGCCAGTACCGGGCCGAGCGCCACCAGGCCCAAGGTTGCAAAGTTGCGCACCCGCCGGATGCGGAGCAACCGCCCGAGCCGAAGCCCTAGTGACCTTTCTACACGGGGGTTCACCCGATGCCCTCACTCATGATGTGGCGCATGGAGCGCCGTACCGCCTTATCTTGTGGTCCTGATCGGAGTGTCCCCCAATGGCCACGCGTTGTGTGGCGGTTTTACATCAATTTGCGGCGGCGTGTCACCTCTATATCGAGGTCGGTGATCTTCTTTCTGAGCGTATTGCGGTTGATCCCGAGCAAATCCGCGCATTTCGCCTGGTTGCCGCCGGTGGCCTCCAGTGAAATCTCGATAAGCGGCGCCTCGACCTCGCGCAGGATCCGGGCATAGAGCCCGGCGGGCGGCAGCATGTTCCCGTGCAGGTCGAAGTAGCGGCGCAGATGCCGCTCGACCGAGGCGCCGAGCTTCTCGGTATTGCCCGCTGCCCGCATCGGCTCCAGATCGGGCTGGGCGCCCAGCACCTGCTCGACCTCGCTTGCAGTGATCTCGGCGGCGCGGCTGGTCAGGCCCAGACGGCGGATGGCGTTTTCAAGCTGCCGGACGTTGCCGGGCCAGGAATAGTTGCGGAAAATGTCGCTGGCCTCGCGCGAGAGCTGCCGCGGCGCGGCGCCGGCGGCTTCTGCCTTGGCCAGGAAGTGCGCCGCGAGGATCGGAATGTCATCCACCCGCTCACGCAGGGCCGGCACGCTCAAGGTCGCCCCGCTCAGCCGATAGTAGAGATCCTTGCGCATCTGACCCGCTTCCATATCGGCGTTGAGGTCGGTCTGGCTGGTCGCGAGGAACCGCGGCGCATATTCGCCGGGCGTATCCATCATATGCACGAGGCGGGCTTGCAGCTCCGCCGGCAGATCGGAAACCTCCTCGACCAGCAGCGTGCCGCCTTTCACCCGCGCGAGCAGACGGGCAGGCCCTTCCAGATCCTGCAGATCTTCAGAGGAGGCGGTGACAAACGGCAGATTCCGGCGGTCGGAAAAATCGTGAATCGCCCGCGCGATCAGGGATTTGCCCGTGCCCGACTCGCCCCAGATCAGCACCGGGAGGTCGGTGTTCATGACCCGCGCCACGACGCGGTAGAGCGCCTGCATGACGGCCGTGCGCCCGACCAGAGGCAGGTCGTCGGGCCGCGCCTCGGCGTCATCGGCCACCCGGCGGTTCTGCGGGCGGGTCTCCAGCGCCCGGGCCGTCCGTTTCATCAGGTCCGGCAGGTCGAAGGGTTTCGGAAGGTAGTCATAGGCCTCGGCCTCGGCGGCCTTGATCGCGGTCATGATCGTGTTCTGCGCCGAGATCACGATCACCGGCAGGCCGGGCCGATCCTCGGCGATCTTGGGCAGCATCTCGAGCCCGTTGCCGTCCGGCATCATCACGTCGGAGATCACCACATCGCCCTTTCCTTCCGCCACCCAGCGCATCAGCGTGGTCAGGCTCGAGGTGGCGTGGACCTTGCACCCGGCGCGGGTCAGCGCCTGGGTCAAAACCGTGCGGATCGTTCTGTCGTCATCGGCAACGAGTATTGTGCCATCCATCTGTCAGCTCTCCTCTTTATGCCTGCTGCGCCGATTTCGGCGCGCGCGGCAGTGAAATGCGAAACACGGTGCGTCCGGGGACGGAGGTCACCGAAATCCAACCGCTGTGATCCGAGATGATCTTGCTCACCAGGGCGAGGCCAAGGCCGGTGCCGTTCTCGCGACCCGAGACGAAAGGGTCGAAGACGTCGCCCTTGATCGCCTCGGGCAGGCCCGGGCCATCGTCGATGATCTCGATCTGCAAGGGCAGCGACTGGCCGGTGCCATCGGCGCGGCGCAACCGGAACGAATGCTCGTAATAGCTGTGCAGCCGGATCGTGCCCTTGGTCTTGCCCGCCGCTTCGGCTGCGTTCTTCAGCAGGTTCAGCACCACCTGCAACAGCTGATCGGGATCGCCCTGGGCGAGCGGCAGCGAGGGGTCGTAGTCCTCGACGATCTTCATATGCGCACCGAAGCCCAGCAGCGCGGAGCGGCGCGCCCGGTCGAGCACATCATGCACGTTGACGGCCTGAAAGTCCGGCGACGAGAGGTTGCCGAACTGCTCGACCTGCCCCAGCAGCTTCACGATCCGGCGGCTCTCTTCGACGATAAGATCCGTCAATTCAAGGTCTTCCGTCTTGAGGTTCATGCTGAGAAGCTGGGCAGCGCCGGTGATCCCGGCGAGCGGGTTCTTGATCTCATGGGCGAGCATTTCGGCCATGCCAATCGCCGATTTCGCGGCCGACTTCACCGAATGGTTCTGCGTCATCCGTCCGGCCAGTTCGCGCGGCGAGATCATCAGGATCATATGTCCGGGATGCCCCATGAGTGGGGCGACCTGCAGGTCGGACTGCATCGGGGCCCGCTCGCCGCTGCCCACGTCCACGTCATTGACGAAGAGCGGCGTGCTGGTGCTGCGCGCGCGGTCGAAGGCGGCTTCGAGCGGGTCGTTCACGGCGATCTGATCCCAGACCGGCATGTTGCGCACGGTCTTGGCCGAGACATTGAGGAACCCTTCCGCGGCGGAGTTGATATCGACGATCCTGTCATCGGGTCCGATGATCAGCGTCGGCACCGGCAGGCTGGACCAGATGGCGCGGTCCGAGGTCATGCCGGCACCGGATCATCGGCGCAGCAGGCGTCCCGGATCAGCCTCAGGGTGGTCTCGACATCCGCCGCTGTGAGCACCGCCCGCCGCAGCCCATCTGGCGTTGCGCAGCTGTCCATGTACCACCCCAGATGTTTCCGCGCCACGCGCAGACCGAGCGTGCGCCCGTAAAACCGGATCATGGCATCGTAGTGGCCTGCGACCATATCCGCGAAACCGCCGCCCGTGGGAACTGTGGGGGCGGGTGTGCCGAACAGCCGGTGCGCGATCTCCGCCAAGATCCAAGGGCGCCCCCGCGCGCCCCGGCCGACCATGACGCCATCGGCGCCCGACAACGTCAGTGCCCGCCGAGCGGTGGGGCCATCGACGATGTCGCCGTTGGCGATGACGGGTATTGCGACGGCCTCCTTGACCTCGCGGATTGCGGCCCAATCCGCCGCCCCCTTGTAGAACTGGCAGCGCGTCCGCCCGTGAATGGTGATCAACTGAACGCCCGCGGCCTCGGCGCGCCGGGCGATCTCGGGGGCGTTGCGCATCTCGTCGTCCCAGCCGAGGCGCGTCTTCAGCGTCACCGGGATACTGACCGCACGCACCACCGCCTCGATCAGCGTCAGCGCGTGATCGGGCGTGCGCATCAGTGCCGAGCCGGAGTAGCCTTGTGTGACCTTCTTCGCAGGGCAGCCCATGTTGATATCGATCACATGGGCGCCCTGCCCTTCGACCATGCGTGCGGCCTCCGCCATGGGTGCGGCTTCGCGGCCCGCAAGCTGTACGGCCGTGCCGACATCCCCGAGGCCCAGCTCGGCTTTTTCGCGGCTGCCCGGGCGCGCATTCAGCATATCGTGGCTCGCCACCATCTCCGAGACCACCAGCCCCGCCCCGAACGACGCAACCAAGGAGCGAAACGGCAGATCGGTGATTCCGGCCATGGGAGCCAGCAGCACCGGCGGGGTCAAATCGAACGGAAAGGCAATGGGCGTCAAATGCTTAATCCTTAGGCACTGCTAAAGCCTCTATCAATTGAGTGGTATTCCCTCAATATTCCAAGGGCCTCAGCGTCCGAGGCGGAGAAGTGAATGCACATTTTTTAGGCATATTGCCGGGTTGATTGCCTCCGCTCCCGCAAACCCATAGATAGCATAATATGAGTAGGGGTCGGGCCAGATGAAGATTTCAGCCGTTGTCGTTGCTGCGGGCCGAGGGCTGCGTGCGGGTGGCGATCAGCCTAAGCAATGGCAACCTCTGGCGGGCCGCACCAGCACCTTTTTCGCTTTGCGCGCCTTCGCCCGTCACCCCGACATCGGACCGGTCGTGCTGGTGCTGCACCCCGATGATCTGGAGGCAGATCTCGCGCCCGAGATGCCCGCGGTCGAGGTCGTCGCAGGTGGGGCGACGCGCAGCGCCTCGGTGCGCGCCGGCCTGGAGGCACTGGAGGGCCGCGCGGATCTGGTGCTCATCCATGACGCGGCGCGACCCTGCGTATCGCGCGCCGTGATCGACGGCGTGATCGCCGCCTTGCAGAGCGCGCCTGCGGCCACACCGGCGCTCCCGGTGGTCGACGCGCTCTGGCGGGGGGAGGACGGGCAGGTCGCAGGTTCGGTCACCCGCGACGGGCTGTACCGCGCGCAGACCCCGCAGGGCTTTCATCTTCCGGATATCCTGCGCGCCCATCGGGCCCATCCCGAGGGGGCTGCCGACGACGTCGAACTGGCGCGCCGCGTCGGCTTGAGGGTCGCGATCACGCCGGGCAGCGAAGACAATCTGAAAATCACCCTGCCGGACGACCTTGCCCGCGCAGACCGCATACTGAGGGACCGTGATGGATATTAGGCTGGGCAATGGATTCGATGTGCACGCATTTGGCCCGGGTGACCACGTGGTGCTCTGCGGCGTGAAGATCCCGCATGAGAAGGGTCTGGTGGGCCATTCGGATGCGGATGTGGCGCTGCACACGATCACCGACGCGATCTTGGGCGCGCTCGCGCAAGGCGACATCGGCCAGCATTTCCCGCCAAGCGATCCGCAGTGGAAGGGGGCGGCAAGCGACATCTTCCTGCGCCATGCCGTCGATCTGGCGCAGACCATGGGGTTCGAGATGTCGAACGTCGACTGCACGATCATCTGCGAAGATCCCAGGATCGGACCGCATGCGATGCGGATGCGGCAGGAAGTGGGGCGGATCACCGGCCTCGCGGTCGAGCGGGTCTCGGTCAAGGCAACGACGTCGGAGCGGCTGGGGTTCACGGGCCGCGGCGAGGGCATCGCCTGCCTCGCCACCGCTGCACTGATGAAACGATGACGCGGGTGGCGCGACTCATCGGAACGGTTCTGGGCGTCGGCTATATCCGCCCGGCACCGGGCACCTGGGGGTCCATGGTCGCCCTGCCCTGGGCCTGGTTGCTGCATGTTCTGGGCGGCTTTCCCCTCCTGTTGCTCGCGACCCTTGCGGCGTTCCTCAAAGGGTGGTGGGCCACCGGAGTGATGATCCGCGACAGCGACGATCACGACCCTTCGGAGATCGTGGTTGATGAAGTCGTTGGACAGTGGATCGCGCTTCTGCCGCTGTCGTATCCCGCCTGGTCTATGGGGATCGACATCCTCGCACTCTGGCCCGGCTGGATCGCCGCCTTCGTGCTGTTCCGGCTTTTCGATATCGTCAAACCCGGCCCCGTTGGCTGGGCCGACCGGCGCGGCGATGCCCTTGGCGTCATGCTGGACGACGTGATCGCGGGTCTGCTTGCCGCCCTCGGTGTGCTGCTGCTCGCGGCGCTCTACCACGGGGTGCTGATGTGACCCTCGCGGCCGAGATCGTCGCGCGTGCCACCGCCTCCGGCAAGACCGTCACGGCGGCCGAAAGCTGCACCGGCGGGATGATCACCGCAGCGCTCACCGATATCGCCGGTTCCTCCAACATGTTCGAGCGCGGTTTCGTGACCTATTCGAACGTGGCCAAGACCGAGATGCTGGGCGTGAAACCGGCGACACTTGCGGCGCATGGCGCGGTCTCGGAAGAGGTGGCGGCGGAAATGGCGCTGGGGGCCCTTGCGCGCGCCGGTGCCGATGTGGCGGTTGCCGTGACGGGCATCGCCGGGCCCGGAGGCTCCGAGTACAAGCCCGAGGGCCGGGTCTGCTTCGGTTTGGCCGCGGGCGAGCGGGTGATCACCGAAACGATTGATTTCGGTGCGCTCGGCCGCGCCAAGGTGCGGGCCGCCGCGCGCGATCATGCGTTGGGCCTGCTGAGCGGCCACCTCTGAGCGGCCGTCACCCCTCGGCCTGCGGTTGCCCGTAAAGCTCTTCCGCGCGGCTCTCGAAGGCGCGCACGATGCGCAGCATCGCATCGTTGAAGACCACGCCGATCAGCCGCTGCAGGATCATGTTGCGAAAGGCGAAATCGACGAAGAAGCTGACCTCGCAGCCCCCGTCCACATCGCGGAAAGCCCAGTTTGACTTCATGTAGCGAAACGGGCCGTCGAGATATTCTGTGTCGATCTTCTTGTCCGCGGGCATCAGCACAACCCGGCTGGTGAAGCGCTCGCGGAAGACCTTGAAGCTGATGATGAGGTCGGCCTCCATCACCTCGCTCTCGCCGTGCGGTGTCACCGATTTGACGCGCGCGGCCGAGCACCAGGGCAGAAACTGCGGATAGCTGCCCACGTCCGCCACAAGGTCATACATTTGTTGAGCGCTGTAGGGCAGCGTGCGAGTTTCGGCGTGGGTCGGCATTGAATTGTCAGATCGTGAAGGTTAGCCATCCATGTGCTGTGTCCTCAATCCAAGATCAAGGTCTAACCCATGTCCGAGCGTCCTTATGTCATAGATGAGTTAATCTCGGCTAAATCGATCGCGGCACGGATCGAGGCGCTGTGCCGCGAAATCCAGGCCGAGTTCAGCGAGACCGACAAGCTGGTGGTTGTCGGGCTGCTGCGCGGCAGCTTCGTCTTCATCGCCGATCTGGTGCGCGAGCTCGATCTGCCCATCGAGGTCGATTTCCTCGAAGCCTCCAGCTATGGCGACGGCATGGAGAGCACACGCGAGGTGCGCATCCTGAAGGATCTGCGCGGCGCCGTAGAAGGGCGCGACGTGCTGGTCGTCGAAGACATCGTCGACACCGGGCACACGCTGAATCACGTGATGCAGCTGCTCAAAAGCCGCCGCCCCGCCCACCTGAAATCCATCGCGCTGCTCGACAAGCCGAGCCGCCGCGAGGTGGACTTCAAGGCGGATTGGACAGGCTTCGAAATCCCCGACGAATTTGTCGTGGGCTACGGTATCGACTTTGCGCAACGCAACCGCAACCTGCCGTTCATCGGCAAGGTTCGGTTCACGGAAGGGGCAGCCTGAGGGCAGGCGATCAGCTTTTCGCGCGGGCCTGTGCGGCCACGCGCGGACGGCTCGCACCATCCTGTGCGTCGCGCGCCATGATCGCAAAAATCGCGTCGTCAATATGGTGGGAAGCGACGTCATAGCGCTGGCGGTCCAGTGCTGAGTTGATATCGCGCAGGGCCAGAATTGCCCAATGGATGTCGGTCATCTTTTCTGCCTTACAAAGAGTGGAAATCTCGGGGCCGAAGTACCGAACTATCATTATAAATGTCACGGGAATGACGCGCGCAATTTCCCCCAATTACGCAACGTCACGTTGTATCAGGCGATCCCGAGCTTCCGGTTGCGGGCCGCGCGCAACCGCGCGAAGTCGTCACCCGCATGATAGGAGGACCGCGTGAGCGGGGTCGCGGACACCATCAGGAAGCCTTTTCCGAAGGCCGCCTTCTCATAGGCGGCAAACTCATCGGGGTGCACGAATCGATCAACGCGGTGATGCTTCGGGGTCGGCTGGAGATATTGCCCGATGGTCAGAAAGTCGATGTCGGCGGCGCGCATGTCGTCCATCACCTGCATCACCGCCTGCTTGTCTTCGCCCAAGCCCACCATGATCCCGGATTTCGTGAACATGGCCGGGTCAAGCTCTTTCACCCGCTGCAGGAGCCGCAGCGAATGGAAATAGCGCGCGCCCGGGCGCACCTCGGGGTAGAGCCCGGGCACCGTTTCGAGGTTGTGGTTGAAGACGTCAGGCCGCGCCGCGACGACGACCTCCAGCGCTTCGGGCCCGCATTTGATGAAATCCGGCGTGAGAATCTCAATCGTGGTTTCCGGGCTGCGGTGGCGGATGGCGCGGATGGTCTGCGCGAAATGATCCGCCCCGCCGTCCTCCACATCGTCGCGGTCCACGGAGGTGATCACCACGTGATTGAGCCCCAGTTTCTCGACCGCATGGGCCACGCGCCCCGGCTCGAAGGCATCGAGTGCCTCGGGCGGCTTGCCGGTCGCGATGTTGCAGAAGGTGCAGGCCCGGGTGCAGACCTCGCCCATGATCATCATCGTGGCGTGGCCCTGGCTCCAGCATTCTCCCACGTTGGGGCAGCCCGCTTCTTCGCAGACGGTGACAAGCTTGTTCTCACGCATGATGCGGGCGGTTTCCGCATAGCCCTTGCCGCCGGGCGCCTTGACGCGAATCCAGTCGGGCTTCTTCGGCTGCGGATTGTTCGGGCGGCGCGCCTTTTCCGGGTGGCGCTGTGCAGGTATCTTCAGATCGCGCGGGGCCATGGAGCATGTTCCTTCACAGGGCGGGGCCGAAACGGCCCAACGGTTCCCTCATATCTAGTCGATGTGATACCTCAGGTTCAACCGGGCGGCCCGTCGCAGGCTGCATGGCAGACCCCGCAGCGATGACATGGCAAAACGGGGCGCACCGATCCGGTGCGCCCCGTTCGAGGTCTCGATTGCCTGCCTGTTTATGCCTCAGCCGATCAGCGGCCCGCCCGGGCCTACCGTCTCGTCATAGTGCCGCTTGAGCCGCATCAGCGCGATTCGCAGCACGATCTTGCCCGACCGCGCGGACCAGCCGAGCTTTTTCTCTGCTGTCTCCAGCCCTTCCAGATAGCAGCAGCAGCGCAGCGCCACATCCGACAGGCCAGGCCCCAGATCGGACAGCGCATCGGCGACACGCCGGCGTGCGGTGGACGGGCCGTCGCCGACGCCGCTGTCCGGCACGAAGTCGCCCCGTCCGCCGGAGGTCAGGAACCGGTCCCAGTTCTGTGTGACACGCGGGCCCATCTGCGCGAGTTCGAAGTCCTCGCGCAGACGCTCCCCGACCGTGACCAGTGCATCGGTCAGGAACGGCTCCCCGTTCTTGTCGCGCCGCCGGGCCAGCGCGGTCAGGGGGCTTTCTGCGAGATTGTAGCGCATCCGCCGCGGGCGGCCGCTGTCGGTGTCGGGCAGTGTCTTTTCGCCCCAGATGCGATGTTGCCCGGCGAAATCCGCCTGAACATCGGAGAACCCGCCCGGTGTGGTTGCGCCCTCTTCGTCCAGCATCGACTCGAGGGCCGCGCGGCCGGCGGGGGTGATCGTGTAACGCGTGATCTTCCCGGTGGTCTGAGCCGTGATCCAATCCTTGAGGGCCATGGCTTCAGCGATCTGGCGCGTCACAACGCCGGTGCGCGTGGCCTGCCCGCCTGCGCCGTCGCGCACGATCACCGCCTTTTCCATCTCGGCCGCAACGGCGAGCACCGCACCGGTCTCGCACAGCCGGCGCAGGACGCGGGCGCCCTCCGCCATCAGGGTGGCTTCGCTGGGCGGCTGGTCTTCGGCCGGCGTCGGGGCCGTGATACGGTCTTGGAAGCTCATGCGCGATTGATCCTTCTGGTTGGCATGTCCTGCCTCCGAACGAGGAACGAAATGAGCGGCCCCCAGGCTCTTGAGTGCCGCATCCACAAGCGGATCGTCCCGCCGCGTCTCGACCCGGCGGATCTGCCGCAAGATCGTCGAGGCGTGGCAGCCCGCCGCCCGCGCCAGAGCCCGGATCGGCAAACCCGCTTCGGTATGGGCGAGGTACATCTGCGCCGCTGCCGGCACCCAATCCGGAAGACCGGCATCGGCGCCACTCAGGGCGGAAGAAGACATTCGCTCCAGCTCTTTCATCGGGTGAGATCCAGCATCGTGACGTACCTTGGTTGTATTGATTTTCACCTGCACAACCTAAAGATGAATTGGTTACCCGTTCGTTAACAGTTTCTGATTTAAGGATTATTCTTGCTAAATTCTAAACAGTATTTACACCGCCGAACGGCGGAGTACGGCGCTGCGCAACAGCTGCTCCGCAACGATCCGGCCAGGTCCGGTCGGAGCGGTCTTCCAGGTATGCCGCACGAGAAACCGGCTGACTTCGGACTCTTAACAACTCCCTAACCGACCCGCGCGCGGGACCCCGCCCCGGCGCAACGCCGGACGTGACCGTGTAGTATTGCGGCAGCTGGGCACAAAAGCTCACGGGGAAAACGGTACAAAGGAATAGACAATGCAAGATCTGATCTCGATGCTGCACGCAGTCCGTCGGCCACCGCTTCTGATGCGCGCCGCGCGGATCGGCGCGGAGGACTACAGGCGGTCCGTGCACCTGCCGCGTCTTCTGGGTTATGGCGTGCTGCCGCGCCACGGTGCGGCCCTGTTCAAGCTGATGGAGATCGAATCCGATCTGAATGGCCAGCGCCTCAGTGGCGATACCAGCTACAGCCTCATCCGACACGTCGATGTTCTGATTGCGATGTTGGGCGAGGCCCGCGTGCTCAAGGCGTCACAAGCGGCCTGAACGGCTCACATGAAGCTGTCGGGCATCTCCGCTTTCTTCCGCGCAATGAAATCGGACAGGGCCTCGTTGATCGCAGGGTCGAGCGGCGGCTGCTGATAGTCGCCCAGCAGTTTTTCGACACGCAAACTGGCAAGAGTTTGTGTGTCGCGCGCGCCCTCGTCTTCCCATGTTTCAAAGGGTTTGTAGTCGAGCAGATCGGACTTCCAGAAGGCCGATTTGAAGTTCTGCTGCGTATGGGCGCATCCCAGATAGTGACCCCCTGGCCCCACCTCTCGGATGGCGTCCATGGCTTGCGCGTCATCGTCCATCGGCACACCGCGGGCCAGATGATGCAGGGTGCCGAGCTGGTCCGCATCCATCACGAATTTCTCGAAGGACGAGACCAGCCCCCCTTCGAGCCAACCGCAGGCGTGCAGCATGAAGTTCACGCCTGCCAGCAGCCCCATGTTGAGGCTGTTTGAGGTTTCATAGGCCGCCTGGGCATCGGGCAGTTTCGAGCCGCAGAATGACCCTGCGGAGCGGTATGGCAGCCCCATGCGCCGGGCGAGCTGTCCTGCGCCATAGGTGATATGCGCGGCCTCCGGTGTCCCGAAGGTGGGCGCACCCGAGTTCATGTCGATCGACGTTACGAAGGCGCCAAAAATCACCGGTGCTCCGGCCCGGATGAGCTGGCTATAGGCGATGCCCGCCAGCACCTCGGCCAGTACCTGCGTCAGCGTGCCAGCAACCGACACCGGCGCCATGGCCCCACCCACGATGAAGGGCGAGATGATGCAGGCCTGGTTGTTCTTGGCATAGACCTCAAGCGCGCCCATCATCACATCGTCGAAGGTCATCGGCGAGTTGATGTTGATCAGCGAGGTCATCACCGTGTTCTGCTGCACGAAGTCCTTGCCGAAGAGGACCTCGCACATCTCCACCGAATCCTGTGCGCGGCTCGGCTCGGTCACGGAGCCCATGAACGGCTTGTCACTCAGCGTCATATGGGCGTGCAGCATGTCCAGGTGCCGCTTGTTCACCGGCAGGTCCGTGGGCTCGCAGACCGTGCCGCCCGAGTGGTGCAGCCACTTCGACATATAGCCGAGCTTCACGAACGTGCGGAAATCCTCCATCGTGGCGTAGCGGCGCCCGCCCACCGCATCGCGGACGAACGGCGGGCCATAGACCGGGGCGAGCACGAGAGTCCTGCCGCCCACCACCACGTTGCGCGCGGGGTTCCGGGCGTGCTGGGTGTAGCTTGCCGGCGCCGTTGCGCAAAGCTGCCGCGCGAGGCCGCGCGGGATGCGCACCCGCTCACCATCGACCTCCGCCCCCGCTGCGCGCCAGCGCTCAAGAGCCGCCGGGTTTTCGACGAAGTTGACGCCGATCTCTTCGAGGACCGTCTCTGCATTCGCCTCGATGATCTCCAGCGCCTCGTCGTTGAGCACTTCGAAGTTGGGGATGTTCCGCTCGATGTAGCGCGCCGTCTCGAAGGAGACTGCACTGCGGGCAGCGCGCCGCGCCGCTCCTCCCCCACCCCGGCCCCGTCTGCGCTCTGCTGCTTCGGCCATCTGTCATGCTCCCGATGTCTCGCTTGCGCCGGTGCTATCCTATTCCGATCCGCAGCCTCATCCGTATAGCGGCCATGCAGGGCAAAAAGCGACATGGCCCCGGCGCCCCACCTCTTCTTCTGGCCGGAAATATCCCGGGGGTTTGGGGGCTGGCCCCCAATCCTGCCCTTGCCACTTCTGACCCGCGCCCCTAATCAGCATGCATGAGCACATCCGATCACGACCGCCTCCTCATCATCGATTTCGGCAGTCAGGTCACGCAGCTGATCGCCCGGCGCCTGCGCGAGCTGAAGGTCTATTGCGAAATCCACCCCTTCAACCACGTGGATGATGCGTTTCTGACCAAGTTCGCCCCGAAGGCGGTGATTTTCTCCGGCGGCCCGGCCTCGGTTTTCACCGACGGCGCGCCGATGCCTCCGAAGTCGGTGTTCGAGCTCGGGGTGCCGATCCTCGGCATCTGCTATGGCCAGCAAGTGATGATGCAGTGCCTGGGCGGCAAGGTCGAACGCGGCCACGGCACCGCCGAGTTTGGCCGCGCCTATGTCACACCCGAGGCGCGCAAGCTCGCCCTGCTGCAAGGTTGGTTCGAGGCCGACCGCGAGCAGGTCTGGATGAGCCACGGCGATCACGTGAGCGAGATCGCCCCCGGCTTTGAGGTCTACGGCACTTCGCCCAACGCCCCCTTCGCCATCACCGCCGATACGGAGCGGGACTTCTACGCGGTGCAGTTCCACCCGGAAGTGCACCACACGCCGAACGGCGCCAAGCTTTACGAGAATTTCGTGCGCCTTGCGGGCTTCACCGGCGACTGGACCATGGGCGCCTACCGCGAAGAAGCGATCAAGCGCATCCGCGATCAGGTGGGCTCGGGCCGCGTCATCTGCGCGCTCTCTGGTGGCGTCGACAGCTCCGTCGCCGCGGTGCTCATCCATGAAGCCATCGGCGATCAGCTCACCTGCGTCTATGTGGACCACGGGCTGATGCGCAAGGGAGAGAGCGCGCAGGTCGTGGGCATGTTCCGCGAGCACTACAACCTGCCGCTGATCCATGCAGACGAATCCGAGCTCTTCCTCGGCAAGCTCGAAGGCGTCTCGGACCCCGAGACCAAGCGCAAGATCATCGGCGGGCTCTTCATCGACGTCTTCGAAAGACATGCGCAGGAGATGGGCGGCGCGGATTTCCTCGCGCAAGGCACGCTCTATCCGGATGTGATCGAATCGGTCTCCTTCTCCGGCGGGCCCTCGGTCACCATCAAGTCGCACCACAACGTGGGCGGGCTGCCGGACCGCATGAACATGCAGCTTGTCGAGCCGCTGCGCGAGCTCTTCAAGGACGAGGTCCGCGCTCTGGGCCGCGAGTTGGGCCTGCCGGAAAGCTTCATCGGTCGCCACCCCTTCCCCGGCCCAGGCCTTGCGATCCGCTGTCCGGGCGAGATCACGCGCGCCAAGCTCGATATCCTGCGCGAGGCCGACGCCGTCTATATCGACCAGATCCGCAAGCACGGGCTTTACGATGAGATCTGGCAGGCCTTTGTCGCCATCCTGCCCGTGCGCACCGTGGGCGTCATGGGCGATGGGCGCACCTATGATTATGCCTGCGCGCTGCGGGCTGTCACATCGGTTGACGGGATGACCGCGGACTATTACCCCTTCTCGCATGAATTTCTGGGTGAGACGGCGACGCGGATCATCAACGAGGTCCCGGGGATCAACCGCGTCACCTACGACATCACCTCCAAGCCTCCGGGCACGATCGAATGGGAATGACATGATGCAGACGAGTCTGCGGCTATGGCGACTACCGGGGCTGAAACACTAGCGCCCCTTTCGCCTGTTCCGCCCTGTCCGCATCAAGGTTTCCCCCATGTCCCCCGTTTTGAAGGCCGCGCTCTGGATGAGCGGCGCCATCGCCTCCTTCTCCACCATGGCCGTTGCCGGCCGCGAGGCGGCCGCCCAACTCGATACATTCGAGATCATGATGTACCGCAGCTTGATCGGCGTGGTGATCGTCTGTCTGCTGGCATGGCTGCTGGGCACGTGGCGCGAGATCAACCGCCAGAACCTGCGCGCTCACACAGTGCGGAACCTGGCACATTTCACCGGGCAAAACCTGTGGTTCTACGCGGTCACGGTCATTCCCCTCGCCCAGGTGATCGCCCTGGAGTTCACCTCGCCACTCTGGGTCATCGTGCTCTCGCCGCTGATCCTGGGCGAGCGGCTGACCCTGGTGCGCGCCGCCGCGGCCTTGGTGGGGTTCCTCGGCATCCTGGTCGTCGCTCGCCCGGATATGGCCGGGGTCAACCTCGGGATCGTCACGGCGGCCTCCTCGGCGATCTTCTTTGCCCTGACGATCATGTTCACCAAGCGGCTGACGCGGACCCAGTCGATCACCTGCATCCTGTTCTATCTGACCACCATGCAGCTGGTCATGGGGCTGGTCGCGGCGGGCTATGATGGCGATATTGCCTGGCCCGAGCCTGAGACGGTGCCTTTCGTCGTGATGATCGGGCTCGCAGGCCTCATGGCGCACTTTTGCATGACGAACGCCCTTGCCATCGCACCCGCCACGGTTGTCGTGCCGATTGACTTCATCCGCCTGCCGGCCATCGCGGTCGTGGGCATGCTGCTCTATTCCGAGCCGCTGGACGTCTTCGTGTTCCTGGGCGCCGCGATCATCTTCATCGGCAACTATTGGAACATTTGGGTCGAAACACGCCAGAAAACTTGATTTTACGTGAGGTCACACCTCAAGCTTCCCCGGCGTCAAGAATTGACCGGTCAGGGAATCGTGCTTAGGTGCGCTCGCCTGTTTCCGCAGACAACCAACAATTGCAGGCGCTTCTTCTGGGGAGGAGATAATGATGAAAAACTACCTTACAAGTGTAACAGCATTGTGTCTGGCCGCAGGCGGCGCGCACGCCGGTGCCTTGGACCGGACGGGACAGTCGATCGAAGTGCTCTTTGAGCAGGGTCGGTATGCGGAGTTCAGTCTTGGGTATATTTCACCCGACGTGACCGGTCAGAGCGTAAGGGCAATCGGCCCGTTCCCCGCTGGCACGGCGTCCGGCGACATCGGGGTGAGCAACTTCAATTTTGGCGCCGCATACAAAGCGGACCTTAACGACACCTGGTCCTATGCCATCATCTTTGATCAGCCCTTCAAGGCTGAGGTTGAGTATCCAGACGGCACGAATTACTTCGCGCAAGGATCTAACGCGCAGTTCGATACCTACGCTGTGACAGCACTTCTGCAATACAACATGCCGAACGGATTCTCAATTTACGGCGGTCCCCGCTTCCAGAACTCGGATGCGAGCGCTCGGATCGGATTTGTAAACAACTATGATGTCGTAGCAGACGGCGACTGGGGTGTCGGTGCCGTTGCCGGCATTGCTTACGAACGGCCCGAGATCGCATTGCGAGTGTCGCTGACGTATAGTTCCGAAGTCGCACATTCCAACGACGTTACGGAAACCTTCAACAATGGTGCTGTCACGTTCCCGGGCAGCGTTGCGGACTTCGAGACACCGCAATCGGTCAACCTCGAGTTTCAAACCGGGATTGCAGCAGATACGTTGCTGTTCGGCGGCGTGCGCTGGGTGGACTGGTCGGACTTCGACCTGTCTCCGGAGCGTTATGTTGCCGCCACCGGTCAACCGCTTTTGAGCTACATTGACGACACCGTCACTTACAGGCTCGGCATTGGCCGCCGACTCAACGAGACATGGTCCGTTGCCGCTTCCATCGGATACGAGGAGAATACCGGCAACTTGTTCACCAACCTCGGACCGGCGGATGGCGGCGAAAGTCTGAACCTTGCCGCGATCTATACTCAAGGCAACATGAAGATCACCACTGGTCTTCGTTATCTCTGGATCGGGGACACCACGACTGCTGTGTCGGGCTCACCGGGAGCGCAGTTCAATGGCAACGACGCTATCGCCCTGGGTGTCAAAATCGGCTACAATTTCTAATAGCTAGACTTCCGAACACACTCGTAAGCCCCGTGGACGCCGCTCCGCGGGGCTTTCGCGCAGGATCCGGGTGGTTCGCCGACCGCAGGCCACATAAGCTCCGCCCATGACCCAGCAGATGACCCTCTCTCCCAGAACATGGAGCGCGCTGCTCCTGCTCGCGCTGATCTGGGGGGCGTCGTTCCTGTCGATCCGCATCGCACTTGACGAGATCGGGCCGCTCACGGCCGTGGCGCATCGCACGCTCTGGGCCATGCTGGTCCTCTGGGGTGTGGTCTGGGCCATGCGCCTGCCGATCCCGCGCGATCCGCGCATCTGGGGCGCGTTTTTCGGGATGGGGCTGTTCAACAATGCCATCCCCTTCGGACTGATGGCCTGGGGGCAGCTTCATGTCGAGACCGGACTGACCTCGATCCTGAATGCGGCCACCGCCGTCTTCGGCGTGATCGCCGCAGCGGTGTTTTTCACGGACGAGCGCTTGAGCCTGCGCAAGCTGATCGGTGTGGGCCTGGGGTTTTTCGGTGTGGCCACGGCCATTGGCCTTGAGAATCTGCGCGAGTTCGACCTGCGCGCGCTGGCGCAACTGGCGATTTTGGCTGGCACCGTCTCCTACGCGCTCGCAGGTGTCTGGGGGCGCAAGACGCTGGCCGGTCTTCCCGCCCAAATGGCCGCTGCGGGGATGCTGACAGGGTCGACGGCCATCACCCTGCCCCTCGCCCTCATCGTCGAGGGGCCGATGCGGTTTGACCTCGCGCCGGGCACTGTCTTGGCCATTGCGTATTACTCCGTGATCGCCACGGCTGGGGCCTATCTGCTCTACTACTACGTGCTGGCGCGCGCCGGCAGCGGGAATCTTCTGCTCGTCACGCTGCTGATCGCGCCGGTGGCGATCCTGCTCGGCGCACTGGTGCGGGATGAGGCGCTGAACCCCAACGCCTATCTGGGGTTTGCCATTCTCGCGCTTGGGCTTCTGGTGCTGGACCGACGGCTCTGGCGCCGGACCCGGAAGCACCCAGCCGCGATTGACCCGATCCGAAAACGACCCTAGGTGTGGTCCGCATCACGGCCCTCAGGACGCGCCCTATGCTCTATTCTTCCGCCGCCGACTGGCGCGCTGCCCCCCGCAAATCCGTGCTGGTCTACGGCATGTCGGGGCTGGGCAAGACCCATATGTCCAATCTGCTGCGCGACAGCGGCGACTGGTTTCACTACTCCATCGATTACCGCATCGGCACGCGGTACATGGGCGAATACATCGCCGACAATGCCAAGGCCGAGGCGATGAAGGTGCCCTTCCTGCGCGAGCTGCTGATGAGCGATAGCATCTACATCGGCTCGAACATCACCTTCGACAACCTTGCTCCCGTCGCGACCTATCTCGGCAAGCCGGGCGATCCGGGCAAAGGCGGGCTGCCCATGGCCGAGTACACGCGGCGGCAGGAGCAGTTCCGCCAGGCCGAGATCGCCGCCCTGCATGACACGGTGCATTTCGCCAAACGGGCCGATGCGCTTTACGGCTATCCGCATTTCATCTGCGACACGGGCGGGTCGATCTGCGAATGGGTGGATCCGGAGGACGACGCCGATCCGATCCTCTCTGAGCTGGCGCGGCATTGCCTTCTGGTCTGGATCAAAGGCGATGAGGCCCATACGCAGGAGCTGATCCGCCGCTTCGACCGCGCCCCGAAACCGATGGCCTATCAGCCCGCGTTTCTGGCAAAAGTCTGGAGTGAATACCTTAATGAAAACAATTTCGTGGAAAGCGATGTTGATCCTGATGCCTTCGTGCGTTTCACCTATGCCAAGGCGCTGGCCCACCGCCAGCCGCGCTACGAGGCGATGGCGCGCTGGGGGATCACCGTGACTGCCAATGAGGTCTCGGCCATGTCCACGCCCGACGATTTCACCGACCTCGTGGCACAGCGCCTCTAGGATGCGTCACCGAGCTGTGAGCATCCGCCCCTTGAGACCCATCAACCGAGAAGCTATCTGACTGCCCTGTTCAGACGCCGGAAAACACGCATGCCCATCAAGATCCCTGCCGACCTCCCCGCCTACGATGTGCTCACGCGCGAGGGTGTGATGGTGATGGACGAGGACCAGGCGGCCCGGCAGGACATCCGGCCCCTGCGCATCGGGCTTCTGAACCTGATGCCGAAGAAGATCCAGACGGAGAATCAGTTTGCCCGGCTGATCGGCGCCACGCCCTTGCAGATCGAGCTGAGCCTCATTCGCATGTCCGAGCATCAGACCAAGAACACCGCTGCGGAGCATATGGAGAGCTTCTACCGCCCCTTTCAGGAGGTGAAGGGCGAGAAGTTCGACGGGCTGATCATCACCGGCGCGCCGATCGAGCATCTGGAGTTCGACCAGGTGACCTACTGGGACGAGCTGTGCGAGGTGATGGACTGGACCCAGACCAATGTGACCTCGACCTTCGGCGTCTGCTGGGGCGGCATGGCGATGATCAACCACTTCCACGGGGTTGAGAAACACATGCTCAAGGCGAAGGCCTTCGGCTGTTTCCGGCACCGGAACCTGGCGCCCGCCTCGCAGTACCTGCGCGGGTTCTCGGATGACTGCGTGATCCCGGTCTCGCGGTGGACGGAAATGCGCCAGGACGAGATTGACGCGACCCCGGGGCTGAAGACGCTCCTGGGCAGCGATGAGGTCGGCCCCTGCCTGGTGGAGGACGCGACGCATCGCGCGCTCTACATCTTCAACCACTTCGAATACGACAGCGACACGCTCAAACAGGAGTACGACCGGGACGTCGCGAGCGGCACGCCGATCAATGTGCCGCTGAACTACTACCCCAACGACGATCCGAGCCAGGCGCCGCTCAACCGCTGGCGCAGCCATGCGCATCTGCTCTACGGCAACTGGCTGACGGAGGTGTACCAGGATACACCCTATGATATCGATGCGATCGGGCGTTAGACGGGTGCTGGCCACCACGCTGATCTGCCTGACGGCCGTTGCGGTTGTCCAATGGCGGGCCTCGGCGCGCGAGGCACGGACGGCCGAGGCCTATCCGCCCACCGGCCAGCTGATTGCCGACAAGGCACGCGAGGTTCATGCGCAGGTCATGGGTGAGGGCCCTGATCTCGTGCTGATCCATGGCGCATCGGGCAGCCTGCGCGAGTTTACCTTCGCGCTGGCGGAGCGGCTGAAGGACCGCTACCGGGTCATCCTGCTCGACCGCCCGGGGCTGGGGTGGACCGACCGCGCCTCTTATCGCTTCGAAGGCGTCTTGAACCGCGCCGCGGAATCGCCAGCGGTCCAGGCTGAGATGCTGCAGGCTGCCGCTGACGCGCTCGATGTCAAAAACCCGATTGTGCTGGGGCACTCCTTCGGCGGGGCGGTCGCCATGGCCTGGGCCCTGTCGCGCCCCGAGGATACCGCCGCTGTCGTCATGGTCTCGGGCGTCTCGCAACCCTGGCCGGGCGAGCTCGACTGGCAATACCGGATCATGGATACGGCTCTGGGCGATCTGCTGATCCCGCCGCTGGTGTCGGCCTTCACGCCGGAACGCGTGATCCGGAGCAATGTCGAGGCGATTTTCGCGCCGCAATCCATGCCGGACGGCTATCTGGAGCACATCGGGCCCCGGCTTGCGCTGCGGCGTCAGACCTTCCGCGCCAACGCGCAACAGGTGAACCGCCTGCGCCCGCATGTGGTGGACATGTCGAGCCGATACCCCGACTTGAAGATGCCGATCGAGATCCTGCATGGCACCGCGGATGAGATTGTTCCGCTGCGCATTCACAGCGAGCCTTTGGCCCAGCAGGTCCCAGGTGCGGTGCTCACCCGGCTGGAGGGTGTGGGGCATATGCCGCAGCATGTCGTCCCCGATGAAGTGGAGGCCGCGATTGACCGTGCGGCGACCCGCGCGGGTTTGCGTTAAGCCTGTTAACATCCCATATTGAGGGCAGAACACCTGCCCTGGAGGGCCCATGGACCTGCCATTTGACGGCGCAATCAGCTCCTTTTTTGAAACCGAAGCCCCGCAGCCAATTCGCGACGCAATCCGAAGGGGTGAGCGGGGTGATATCCTCTCGCCGACCTATCCCCACAGCGACCGCTTGGCGCGCAAGCCCTACGAGGGTGATCTGCGGGCCTTGCAGATCGAGCTGGTCAAACTGCAGGCCTGGGTCCGGGAGAGCGGCGCGCGGGTCGTCCTCGTCTTCGAAGGACGGGATGGTGCCGGAAAAGGTGGCACAATCAAACGGTTCCGGGCCAATCTTAATCCCCGTGGCGCGCGGGTCGTCGCCCTGGCCAAACCGACCGAGAAAGAGGCCGGCGAGTGGTACTTTCAGCGCTACGCCCGGCAGTTGCCGACCGCGAGCGAGCTCGTCTTCTATGATCGCAGCTGGTACAACCGAGGTGTCGTGGAAGAGGTCTTCGACTTCTGCACCCCGACCCAACGCAAGCATTTCTTCCAACAGGTCAACCCGTTCGAAGAGATGCTGGTGGATGAGGGCATACATCTCTTCAAGTTCTGGCTGAACGTGGGCCGCGCCGAACAGTTGCGCCGCCTCATGGCCCGCGAGCGCGACCCGCTGAAACAGTGGAAGCTGAGCTGGATCGATGTCGAGGGCCTGAAGCGTTGGGACGCCTATACACAAGCGATCGCCGAGACGCTGACTGCGAGCCATACCGAGACCGCCCCCTGGACCATCGTGCGCTCGGACGACAAGCGCCGCGCGCGGCTGGCGGCCATTCGCACCGTGTTGCATGGGATCGACTATGCGCGCAAGGACGTGAAGGCCATCGGCAAGATCGACAACAGCATCTGCGGCGGACCGGACGTCTGGGATGCCTAAACGCGGTTACCACCACGGCAACCTGCGGCAAGCGCTGATCGATGCGGCGTTGGAGCTGATCGAGGCCCGGGGGCCTATGGGCTTCACGCTGTCCGAAGCGGCCAAGCAGGCGGGCGTGACCCCGGCGGCGGTCTATCGGCACTTCGAAGGGCGCGAGGACCTGATCGCCGAGGCCGCCTTGCAGGGCTACGAGATCTTCGGGGATCTCATGCAATACGCTTATGACAAGGGCCAACCCTCGGCCCTGTCGGCCTTTACGGCCACCGGTCGGGCCTATCTCGCCTTCGCGGGCAAGTATCCGGGTCACTATATCGCGATGTTCGAAAGCGGCATCTCGGTGAACCGGACCCCGGAATTGGCAGCCGCCGCGACGCGCGCAAACGATGTGCTGGAGAAGGCCGCAACCGACCTCAGCCAGCATATCCCCGCGGACAAGCGCCCACCCGCGTCGATGTTTTCAGCGCATATCTGGGCGCTCAGTCACGGGGTGGTCGAGCTTTTTGCCCGCAACTCGCCCGGGCGCGCGTCGCCCTTTCCGGCGGACGACCTGCTCGAGACCGGGATCGGCATCTATCTGCGGGGACTTGGCCTGATCAGCCCGGACGACTGAAGTAGAAATCAGGCCGCCAGATAGGGCCGCAACGCCGTCGCCTCGGTCGCGGTCAGTGTCATTGACGCGGTTGCGCCAAATCCATCGTAACCGGCCGCAAGCGACGGGAAGAGTGATTGCAGCTCGCCCCGCGGCGCGACCTCGAGCGCACCGACCGACTGTTCGGCGTAGAAGAAGCTCTCGCTCAGCGCGCCACTGGCCCGGACGATCTGGTGGCTGTCGAACATGAAATGGGTGTAGCGTACGGTGTCGCGCGGCTCGATTCGGACGCCGGGCAGACCGACCAGATGCTTCGCCGCGATCAGCACCTGGGGCTTTCCGAAGAGCAATTCGGCCATCGGCGTTTCGGCCCACATGCGATGCTGTTGCGACACCACCAGTGCCCTGTCGTTGCCAAAAGCGCCCGCCTCGAAGATCACGGGCGCATAGTCTCCCTGCCCCGCCACGGTGGTGCTGGCAACCCAGCGGACCGGCGCGGCACCGCTGTCCTTGGTCCAGATCTCCTGGCCGGCTTTGATCTCCTCGACCGAGATGTCGCCATCGGGCGTGTCGATCCGGGTCCCGTCCGCAAAACAGGGCGCGAAGCTGTTGTAGGTTGACGCGCCGTTGTTGCTCCCGCTGACCTTGACGTAAGAGGCACCGTCCTGCAGGACGGTGGTGGTCGAATAGCCCCAGATATCGCTGAAGTTGCCGTTCTTGGAATAGACGTTGACGGTGATGACCGGGCCCGTGGTACTGCCGTTGTCGTCGAGCTGCTGCAACCGGATGATCGATTCCGACTCGACCCGGGTGCCATTGGCCACCAGCCCCTTGCCATCCACGATCCGGTGCTGGTTCGCTCGCGAGTCTTCGAAAACGTTGGAGTTGCCGCCCGTGTCGTTCAGCGTAATGACCTCGCCACTGCCTGCGGTGTACTGGAAGATGGTGCCATTCGGCGTATTGCCGTTGTTGATGATGGGGTTGCCGACAAGACTCGACTTCGGGCTGGACGTGACAATGAGATTCTCATTGTCGAAGGCCACAAACGTCCTGAGAACCATAACCGCCTCCCTCGTGAACGGATTTGGGTGAGCGTAGCGGGGATTCGCGGGCGCGCGAAGCCCTTGCGCTGCCAAAAATCGGTTCTGTTGCCGATTTTGCGCGGTTTTCGGCGGATTTGACCGGATCGGCATACCCGTAGGTTGTGCGTGCCGGTCCCAAAACGAAGGGCCACCACAGCGGGCAGCCCTTCGACGTGTCTTGCCTGTCTTTAGCGCTTGGAGAACTGGAAGCTCTTGCGCGCCTTGGCCTTGCCGTATTTCTTGCGCTCGACCACGCGGCTGTCGCGGGTCAGGAAGCCGGCGGCTTTCAGCGCGCCGCGCAAGCTGGGATCGTAAAGCTGCAGCGCCTTGGAGATGCCGTGCTTGACCGCACCGGCCTGACCCGAAAGCCCGCCGCCCTTCACGGTGGCCACCACATCGAACTGGCCTTCGGTGCCCGAGACGGAGAACGGCTGGGCCAGGATCATCTGCAGCACCGGGCGCGCGAAATAGTCGTTCTGCGCCTTGCCGTTCACGGTGACCTTGCCGGAGCCGGGCTTGATCCAGACGCGGGCGACGGCATCCTTCCGCTTGCCGGTGGCGTAGGAGCGGCCCAGATCGTCGCGCACGGGCTCGCGCGGGGTTTCGACCACTTCGGGTGCGGCCTCAAGGCCAGCGGCCTGGCCGAGCTCTTCGAGGGTGTTGATTTCGTCAGCCATGCTCATGCACTCCGGGTGTTTTTGCTGTTCATGGATTTGACATCCAGAACTTCGGGGCTTTGCGCCTCATGGGGGTGATCACCACCCGCATAGACGCGCAGGTTGGTCATCTGTTTGCGGCTCAGCCGGTTGCCGGGCAGCATGCGCTTGACGGCGAGGGTGACGACCCGCTCAGGATGCGCGCCTTCGAGGATCTGCGCCTTGGTGCGCGACTTGATCCCGCCAGGATGCCCGGTGTGCCAGTAGTGGTTCTCGTCGCGCTTCTTGCCGGTCAGCTGGATCTTGTCGGCATTGATGACGATGACATTGTCACCCATGTCCATATGCGGTGTGAACGACGGCTTGTGCTTGCCACGCAGACGCATGGCCACGATCGACGCAAGACGGCCCAGAACAACGCCCTCGGCGTCGATCAGGATCCATTTCTTGTCGATATCTGCGGGTGTTGCAGAAAAGGTTTTCATGGACGGTTCCCCGGTTGAGGTGAAAGGCGGCCTCTGACGGTGCCGCCCCGAATTCGATTGGCGGTTTATAATCGACCGAACGGCCACGTCAAGCACGTTATGTCACGATTTATCATTCAGAATCAATGCGTTGCAAAATAGGTATTATTATACCCCATATGCTTGCGCGATATTTTTCCTTGAAACCCGCGCGCAAAGGCACAGAGTGCGGCACAGCGTGCTGTAAAGGGTTTGGCCTGAGGTCGTCTATGGAGTCCAGTCTTGTCGATGCCGCCTTGGGCGCAGTTTTCCTGCTTGCGGGCGCGACCTGGCTGGGCATCTCGCCTGTCCGGCGGCTCATCCGCATCTACGAGGCCAAGCATGAGCTCAAGCACGGCTCTGCCGGCTGGTTGCGCAGCCTCAGCGGCTGGTCGCTCATCGCGCTTTGGCTGCTGGCCACATGGTTCGTCGCCACCATCATAGGCGACTGGGGGGCCACCGGAGACCTGCCGGGCGCGATGGACCGCTCGTGGCTGCGGCTGCGCATCATCCTGGAGATTCTGATCGCCATTCTGGAGTCCGACAATTGACCGAAGCGGCGGCGATCCAGACGGCATTGCAGTGCCCCGCCTGCGCTGGTCAGTGCACCTTCTTGCCCACAGAGCAGGCGCTGGCCTGTCAGAGCTGCGGATCGACGCACCCGATTGAGCTGGACGACGATGCCGATGCTGCGGCAGAAACCCCCTATGGTGTGGATCTGGTGGCCGAAGACAGGCCCGTTCCACAGCAGGTGCGCGTGCATCACTGCGAGACCTGCGGCGGCGATGTGATCTTCACCGGGCCGATCCTGTCCGAGCGCTGCGCCTATTGCGACGGGCCTGTGGTGCTGGCACTGCAGGACACCGGCTTTGCCACCATGGGTCTGATCCCCTTTGCGATCGGCGAGGAAGAGGCGCAGGCTTGCGCGCAGCGGTGGGTGTCGCGGCGGATCGCTGCCCCCAGCGATCTGAAAGGGATCATCGCTGAGGCCCGTGTCGCCGGGCTCTACGCGCCGTTCTGGACCTTCGACAGCACCGAAACCATCCGCTATTGGGCGCAGTACCGGACCGGGTCGGGCAATCATGCCCGCACCCGCTCGACCGAGGGCGATATGGAGATCGTGTTCGACGATCTGCTGATGCCCGCCTCGCCCCATGTGACCCCGCTGATCCGCGATGGCATTCTGCATGAGTTCGACCCCGCGCGACTGCGTCCCTATGATGCGGCGTATCTGGCGGGCTTCGCCGCCGAGCAGCATCATCAGACCGTGGAGGAGGGGCTCGCGGCCAATGCGGACGACAAGGACCTGCTGATCCGCAACCGTATCCGAAAACACATCGACAAATCGCGGATTGTCAGCCTGGAGTACCAGTCGGACACCACGGGCATTCACTATCGCCGCATCCTGCTGCCGGTCTGGATCCTGCATTACAGCTATGAGGATCAGCCGATGAAGGTCGTGGTCTGCGGGCTGCACGGCCGCACTTTTGGCGAGCGGCCGTTTTCCACCTGGAAGCTGGCGGGCTATGCCGCCGTGCTCTCGGCGGTTGCGATTGGCTTTGGCGTGGGCTGGGGGGCTGGGGGGCTGCTCTAGCGGCGATCAGACACCCAGTTGCTCGGGCGGGCTGTCGAGCAGGTCGCGCAGCCGCATCATCGCCGCCTCGAAGGTCTTCAGCGAAACGCCCGCGTTGACAGCCATGCGCACCGCATGTGGCGCGCGCGCCTCGCGGCAGACGAACTCTTCAGCCGAGCGGATCTGCACGCCCTGCGCTTCTGCTGCCTGGCAGAAGGCCCCCGCCCGCCAGCCCACCGGCAGCCGCAGCCACAGGAACGGAACCCCGGGCCGCCAGACCAGATCATAAGCGCCGAGCACGTTCACCGCACATTGCACATAGGTGTGGAACGCCCGGGTTGTCGCCTCTGCCACGCGGTCGATGTCAGGGTGGGTCAGAAGGGCCGCGCAGACATCGGTCATCGGCGTGGCAAGACCGAAGAACCCGTGCTCGGCGGACCGGCGCAGGACGTGCGATTTGCCTTCGGGCGCAATGGCATATCCGAAGCGCAGCGCAGGCGTGATCGTCTTGGCGATGGAGGAGACATACCAGCCGCGCCCCGGCGCCAGCATCCGGTAGGCGGGCGCGCGGTTGACACCCATCCGGTAGCAATCGTCCTCGACGATCTGGAAATCGCGCTGGCGGGCGATGCGCGCAATGGCCTCGCGCCGGGCGACCGGCGTGAAGCCGCAGGTCGGATTGTGCACCTCCGGCGAGGTACAAAGGACTTGCGCGTCATGCGCCCGCGCCACGGCCTCAAGCGCCTCGGGGATGATCCCCTCCGCATCCATCGGCACGGGCACCACATCCGCGCGCAACAACTCGGCCGCGCGCCGGAAGCCCGGATAGGCCAGTTCCTCGATCAGCACGGTGGGCTTGCGCCCCTCCAGAATCGCCTGAAGGATGAGCAGGATGCCGTTCTGCCCGCCGTGGCACAACACCACGTCGCGTTCATGCAGCGGTCCGAGCGGTGTGCCCTTCAGCCAGTGCACCACCGCGTCGCGCGCAGGGCGCGCGCCGCTCCGGCTGGGATAGTGCATCACGCCCGAGGGCGGCACCTTGGCCACCTGCGCCATGACCTGGCGCACCAGCTTGTCCTGCCCGACGCAGGGCAGATGCGGTGAAAACAGGCTGACATTGTGCGGGTCTTCCTCCACACCCGCGCTGTGCTTGATCACGTCGATCTCGATGGGCGCGTCATTGGCAGGCGTCGCACGCGGCGGGGCGACGAAGGTCCCGCGCCCGACCTCGGCGGTCAGCGTCCCCTCGTCGGTCAGGATCGTATAGGCGCGGGCGACGGTGCCGGGCGTGATGCTCAACCGCCAGGCCAGATCGCGCACCGGTGGCAGCTTGTCGCCGGGCTTCAGAGCACCGGCGTCGATGCCCTTGCGGATGCTCGAGACGACAGCCTGATACTTGGGCCCCTGCCCCGTCACCAGCTCCGGCTGCCAAATTGTACTCATTACAATGTTTTCCTAGCCTGGATGTATCAATCATCGTATCAATATTGCATAGCGATACCGCTATATTGTGTCAATACAATTTTAGGAGAGTCCCATGGCACACGCAACAACTCCATCCTCCCGGTCCCTGGCCTATCTCAATGAGGTCAAGGAGATGCCACAAGTGGCCATCCTCGCGGTCGAGTTTGCTGTCTGCGTGTCCAAATGGACCACACGTCGCCGCACGCGCCGCGCGCTGAAAAAGCTCACGGTCCGGCAACTGGACGACGTGGGGCTGACACCCGAGCAGGCTCGGCACGAGGCTGCCAAGGTGTTCTGGCGCGCGTAACCTCCCCGGTACGCGACCAGACCTCTTCCTCAGGGCCGGGCTTGTCCCGGCCCTCTTTTATCAGGCGCGCGGCGGAATGGCGTAGGTCAGGCTCGCCCGGGCCACCGGTTCGGACATGCCGTCCGAGTAGATCAGCACGTCGCTGACCGAGAGTTGTTTTCCGAGCTTTAGCAAGCGCACTTCGCCGCGCAGGTCGGCGCGCGCCGCGGGCTTGCGCATGAAGTCGATGGCGCAATTCGTCGTGACTGTTAGCGCCTCGGGGCCGATGCGGGCCAGCGTGATCAGATAGGCCGCCACATCGGCCAGCGCGAACATCGCGGGCCCCGAGACCGTCCCGCCCGGACGCAGATGCTTGTCGCCAACCTTCAGCCGGACGGTCAACCGGTCGCTGCTGACCTTCTCGACGACAAAGTCATCCGCGACCTGCTCGAACACCCGATCCAGAAAGGCGTTCAGCGCTGCGGCGTCCATCTTGATGTCCATCGTGCCCCCTTTTGGGCAGACGGTGTGCGAAACACGGAAAAAGCGCAAGCGACTGTGGCGATGGGCGCAGCCTGACGCAGCGTCCGGGCATTGTTTCCAGATCCTCGCATCACAGTTTCCGCCTGCGGTCTTTCAATTCGGGCAGAACCGGGGCAGAAGTGCGGCGCGGTCACTGACCGATCCGATTTGGGTCGCCGCCGGCGGAAGGTCCCTCCACGCCAGATCTCTCACTGGCGCGACAGTCTCGCAGCGGCGACCCCAAAACTGCTCATCAGCGCCTTTCGAAGACAGAAGCCTCGGCCGCCGGTTGCGTCGCTGCGCGCCCTGCCCTACATGATCCGGCATGGCAGAGGAGCTTCATATCGTGGGTGGCGGCATGGCTGGGTCCGAAGCCGCGTGGCAGGCCGCCAATATGGGGGTGCGCGTCGTCCTGCATGAAATGCGCCCCAAGGTGGGCACCTTCGCCCATCAGACCGGCCTGCTGGGCGAGATGGTCTGCTCGAACTCGTTCCGTTCGGACGATGACGAGCAGAACGCCGTGGGTCTGCTGCATTGGGAGATGCGGGCGGCAAACGGGCTGATCATGCAGATGGCCGACAGGCACCGGCTGCCGGCAGGCGGTGCGCTCGCGGTCGATCGCGAGCCTTTCGCGCAATCGGTGACCGATGCGCTCACGGCGCATCCGAACATCCGCCTCTCCTATGGTGAGATCACCGAGCTGCCGGCGCAGGGTCAGTGGATCATCGCGACCGGCCCGCTCACCTCCTCCGCGCTTGGTCAGGCCATCGCGGCGGAGACGGGGGCCGAGGCGCTCGCCTTCTTCGACGCCATCGCGCCCATTGTCTATTTCGACAGCATCGACATGTCGAAAGCCTGGATGCAGTCGCGTTACGACAAGGGCGATACCGAGGAAGAACGGACCGCATACCTGAACTGCCCGATGGACCGCGCCCAATACGAAGCCTTCATAGACGCGCTGCTCGCGGCCGAGAAGACCGAGTTCCGCGAGGGCGAGACCGCCGGCTATTTCGACGGCTGCCTGCCCATCGAAGTCATGGCCGAGCGCGGGCGCGAGACGCTGCGCTTCGGTCCGATGAAGCCCGTGGGCCTGACCAATCCGCACCAGCCCGAGGTGAAACCCTATGCAGTCGTGCAGCTGCGGCGGGACAACAAGCTGGGTACGCTCTACAACATCGTCGGGTTTCAGACCAAGATGAAATACGGTGCGCAAGCCGATGTTTTCAAAAGTATTCCCGGGCTAGAAGATGCGAAATTCGCCCGGCTTGGCGGTATCCACCGCAATACGTTTCTCAATGCGCCGACACTGCTGGATGGGCAGATGCGTCTACGCTCGCGGCCGAACATCCGCTTTGCGGGCCAGATCACCGGCGTCGAAGGCTATGTTGAATCCGCTGCCATGGGGCTGCTCGCAGGGCGCCTGGCCGCGCAGGAGATGCTCGGATACCCGCTTGAGACGCCACCCGACTGCACCGCGACCGGTGCGCTCATCACCCACATCACCGGCGGGGCCGAGGCCAAGACCTTCCAGCCCATGAATGTGAACTTCGGTCTGTTCCCGCCTGTCGAGGGGCTGAAAGGCGGGCGGCGCGGCCGCAAGGATCGCTACAAGGCCTATACGGATCGCGCCAAGGTCGCATGGCAGGCCTGGCTCGGTGACGGCGCACTGGACGCCGCTTAGCCCGGACGGTTATCTTGCTGTCATGGGACAGGAGTATCTCGACAAAGTCTACGACGCCCGGGATCCGCAAGAGACCCGCGCACTCTACGATGCGTGGTCCGCGAGCTACGAGGCGGAGGTCGGCAAGAACGGCTATGTGACGCCCAGCCGTGCGGCGCATGCCTTGGCCAAATTCACAAAGGATCAGGCCCAGCCTGTGCTCGATTTCGGCTGCGGGACCGGGCTGTCCGGACTGGCGCTGAAGCTCTCTGGGTTCGAGACCATCGATGGCGTTGATCTCTCCCCGGACATGCTCGCCCAGGCCGAGGAAAGGCGTCTCTATCGCAGGCTGACGCTGATCGAGCCGGACGGCCCGCTGCCGGTCAACCTGGCGGATTACGCGGCGGTCGCGGCCATCGGCGTGATCGGTGCTGGGGCGGCCCCGATCTCGGTCTTCGATGACCTGATGCACGGGCTGAGGCGCGGCGGCCTATTGGTCCTGTCGCTGAACGATCACGCGCTGCAGGACCGCGCCAACGAAGCGCGCATCTGCGAGTGGGTCGACTGCGCTGCGGCGCGGTTGCTGTTTCGCGAAAACGGGCCGCATCTGCCCGGGATTAACTTGAACTCCAACGTATACGTGCTTGAAAAAAATTGATATTCCGAACACGGTTTGCGCCGTCGCCGACAGGGCTGCTGCATCTGGGCCATGCCTTCTCGGCTCTGACCGCCTATGAAATGGCGCGCGCGGCGCATGGAACCTTCCTGCTGCGTATGGACGATATCGACCGGGTCCGCTCGAAACCGGAATACGAGGTGCAGGCCAAGCAGGATCTGCACTGGCTGGGGGTGCGCTGGCCGGAGCCGGTGATGCAGCAATCCCGGTCCGAGCCCCGTTTTCGGGCAGCACTCGACGAGCTGGCAGCGCTCGGCCTGCTCTACCCCTGCTCCTGCAGCCGTGCCGATATCGACGCGGCCGCGGGTGCGCCGCAGGAGGGCGTGCCGACGCATGGGCCGGATGGCCGGATCTACCCCGGCACCTGCCGGCACCGCAGCATGGAGAGTTATCTCGAGGGCGACGCGGTGCGTCTTGACATGGCGAAGGCAATTGTCGCCGCGGGGCCATTGCCGCAGTTCACCGAGACTGGTGCCGCATTCGAAGGCCGCCATACCCTGCAGGCCGAGGACCTGCTTACCACGGTCGGGGATGTCGCGGTTGCGCGCCGGGGCATGGCGGCGGCCTATCATCTCTGCGTGGTTGTGGATGATCATGCGCAGGACATAACGCATGTGATTCGGGGGGAGGATCTGTTCGACGCCACCCGCATTCACGTGCTGCTGGCGCATCTGCTGCGCCTGCCGGTGCCCGAGTACCACCATCACCGGCTGATCCGTGATGCGGCCGGTAAACGTCTGGCCAAGCGCGATGACGCGCGGGCCATCCGGCTCTTCCGCGATCAGGGGGCGACCCCAGAGGACATTCGCGCGATGGTTGGCCTGCCGAGCAGCTGAGACGCTACATCGGCGTCAGACGTTCGACTTCCTGCCCGTCCGCAATGCCGGTGTAAAAGCAGCTGCGCCGACCCGTATGACAGGCCGGGCCGGTCTGACGTACCTGCACCAGCAGACAGTCGCGGTCACAGTCCACCCGCATCTCGACCAGCGCCTGATGGTGGCCGCTGGTCTCGCCCTTGACCCAGAACGCCTGCCGCGACCGGCTCCAGTAGGTCACCTTGCCCGTCTCCAGCGTCTGCGCCACGGCGGCGCGGTTCATCCAGGCCATCATCAGCACCTCGCCGCTTGCCGCATCCTGCGCAATCGCGGGGATCAGGCCGGCGTCGTTGTACCGCAGAGTGTCCGGATCGAAAGGCGCGGGATTGGGGGGCATGCCAAAAACCTTTTTGCATCTGCTGCCAGAGGATTTATGTATGAAAGCCGTAACCAACGGAAGGCCAGGCCAAGCCATGTCGGGCGAAAACGATCTGATAAAGCTGTATTCGGGCAAGATCCTCGCCCTTGCGTCCGATATCCCGCATCTGGGGCGGCTTGAAGCGCCCATGGCAACGGTGAAGAAACGCTCTCCGCTCTGCGGCTCGGCTGTGACGGTCGATCTGAATGTCGAAGACGGCCGCGTCAGCGCCTACGGACAGGACGTCAAGGCCTGCGCGCTTGGCCAGGCGGCGGCTGCGGTGACCGGCGGCGCGATCCTCGGGCGCACGCTCGAAGAGATCGAGACTGCCCGTGACGAACTGCGCGCGATGCTGAAGGAGGGTGGCCCGGTTCCGGCCGCACCCTTCGCCGGGTTCGAGGTGCTCGAACCCGCACGGGACTATCGCAACCGGCACGCGTCGATCCTGCTCAGCATTGAAGCGGCTTGCGAAGCGATGACACAGGCGCTGCGGGCAGATTGCGCCTGAGGCTCGCGACGAAATTAGCAATTTTTAAGTAAACCCGTGACATCCTGCGGCTGACTGACATCGTAGGGCGCCATGACCGTTCACCCCCAGCTTTCCGACAGCATCTACACCGACCGGTTGACCGAAGCCGCCGCCGCCCTTGGCTATGAAATCGTTGATATCTCAGGTTTTCTAGACCTCGTGGAGGAGCATGCCCGCGCGCAGCGCAAGGGCCTGGCGGTGCTCGGCGCGCGGGCTGACGACATGGGGCGCGCCAATTCCGATGTGCGGGATGCGGTGCAGACCATGGCGCAGAACACCGGCGAGACGGCACAGGATGTGAAATCCTCCGCCGCGCTCATGCGAACGACCGGCGAGAAGACCCGTACGGTTGCCGGCTGGGTGCAGGACCTGTCGCAGCGCACTGAAACGGTAAGCGATACGCTCTCGGCGGTGAAGACCAACAACCAGCAGATCGCGAGCATCGCCACACAGGTCAACACGCTTGCGATCAACGCCAAGATCGAGGCCGCGCGCGCCGGTGAGGCCGGGCGGGGCTTTGCTGTCGTGGCCGAGGCGATCAACGATCTGTCGCAGAAGACACGGGATGCGGCCGTGCAGATTTCCGACAACATCGAAACACTTACCAACTGGATCAGCGCGCTCGGGCAGGAAGCCTCCGGCATTGCAACCCAGGCGGCCGAGGTTCTGGAAAACGCCAGTGGCACGGATACGGCCTTGAGCCGGATGGAGACATCGATTTCCTCGGCCAACGAGCAGGCCCAGCGGATCGCCCAGCAGGCTGAACGCATGGAGACCGCGATGGCCGATTTCGCGCCCGCGCTCAGCAGCATCGACGCCTCGGTCAACAGCACCTCAACCGGCATTGAACAAACGCACGAGCGGATCCTGAACCTGATCGACACCTCCGAAACGATCGTGCAGTCGACCGCGCTGATCGGGGGCAACTCCGTCGACACACCCTTCATTCAGCGGGTTCAGAGCCTCGCACGGGCGCTCTCACAGCGCCTGGAGGAAGCCGTCGACAGCGGCGCGACCTCCATGTCGCAGCTCTTTGATCGGACCTACCGGCCGATCCCCGGCACCAACCCTGAGCAGGTTATGGCCGAATGCACGAAGATCATGGACGAGGTGCTGCCCCCGCTGCAGGAGCCGGTGCTGGAGATGGACAGCAAGGTCGTGTTCTGTGCGGCGGTGGACATCAACGGCTACCTGCCCACGCACAACCGCAAGTTCTCGCAGCCGCCCGGTGATGACCCGGTCTGGAACATGGCCAATTGCCGCAACCGGCGCATCTTTGACGACCGTGTCGGCCTGAAGGCGGGCCGCAATACCGAACCGTTCTTGCTGCAGGTCTATCGCCGCGACATGGGCGGTGGCGAATTCAAGATGATGAAGGACCTCTCGGCCCCGATCTTCGTGAAGGGCAAACATTGGGGCGGGCTGCGCCTCGCCTATACCTTCTGAAAAAAACGCCGCACGTCCCGAGCAGGACGGCGGCGTCAGGTGAAGCGTCTCTCACGTGGGACCCGGGCACGGGGTGCAGGGGGCAGATCCTGCTGAGACAGGGAACAGGCAGCGTTCGTCTCATTGACCAGCCGGGGAAAGCGCTGGCCCGTGCGCGGCGCGAGATCGCAGGCAGAAATCAGACAAAGAACGGCAGGTGCAGACCCACCACAAGCATCACGACGAGCGCCACGGCCCCAGCCATATCCTGCACCAGTGTCGCCTGCGAGCGGGATGCGATGGATCTGATCTGTGTGAACATGACGTCTCTCCGTTTTGTTGCTTATTTGTTCTCATATTTTTAACCATGTGTAAAGAACTTAATAGGAACATTCGCGAACAAATTTTCACACACGCTCTAACCGACTGAAATCAAACGGATCGCTTCTTCCTGTCGCATCAGCCAGAGCAGCAGGCGCGCCGCCTGCCCGCGCGGGCCCGACAGCTCCGGATCTTCTGCGAGCAGACGACGCGCGTCGCTTTGTGCAATGGCCATCAGCCCCGCCTGACGCTCCAGATCGGCCACGCGGAAGCGGGGCAGACCGGACTGCGCGGTTCCGATAACGTCGCCCGCCCCGCGCATCTTCAGATCTGTCTCGGCGATGGCAAAGCCGTCCTCTGTTTCGCGCAGCACTTCCAGCCGTTGGCGGCCGCCTTCGGAGAGCGGTGCCTGGTAGAGCAGCAGGCAGGTTGAGGCCTCCGTTCCGCGCCCGACGCGTCCGCGCATCTGATGCAGTTGCGCCAGCCCAAAGGTTTCCGCCCGTTCGACGACCATGATTGTGGCGTTCGGGACGTTCACGCCCACCTCGATCACCGTCGTGGCGACCAGCACCTTCGTTTCGCCGGCGACGAAGCGGGCCATCGCCGCATCCTTCTCGGGCGGTGGCATCTGGCCATGCACCAGCCCCACAATCCCCTCACCAAGGGCGGCGCGCAGATGCTTGAACCGGGCCTCGGCAGCCGTCAGATCGACCACTTCGCTTTCCTCGACCAGAGGGCAGACCCAATAGCACTGTCGGCCCTCGGCGATCACGGCGCGCAGCCGCGCGATTACCTCGTCCATTCGTGCAGTGCTGATCATCGCCGTCTTGATCGGCTGCCGCCCGGGTGGTTTTTCGTCGAGCACCGAGACATCCATGTCACCGTATTGCGCCAGCGCCAGCGAGCGTGGGATCGGTGTCGCCGTCATCACCAGCACATCAACGCCTTCGCCTTTGCGGCCAAGCTCCAGCCGCTGGCGCACACCGAACCGGTGCTGTTCGTCGATCACCGCGAGGCGCAAATCCTTGAACTGCACATCGGCCTGGAACACCGCATGGGTGCCCAGCAGGATCTGAATGTCACCCCGCGCGAGTGCGGCGCGCTTGCGCTGCCGCTCGCTCCCCTTGTCGCGCCCGGTCAGAACCTCCACCACGACGCCCGCGGCCTCGGCCAGCGGCTGCAGCGACTCAAGGTGTTGCCGCGCGAGGATCTCGGTCGGAGCCATCAGCACGCCCTGCCCGCCCGCCTCGACCGCGCGCAGCAGGGCCATGAGCGCCACCAGCGTCTTGCCGGCGCCGACGTCCCCCTGCAACAGGCGGTTCATCCGCTGGGGCGCGCTCATGTCGGCGTTGATCTCGTCGACCCCGCGGGCCTGTGCCCGGGTCGGGCGATAGGGCAGCGCGGCCAAGACCGCTGCTTGCAACTGCCCGTCGCCTGTGGTCACCCGGCCGGGCTTGCGCCGCTCGGTGGACCGGGCCAGAGCCAAGGTCAGCTGATGCGCCAGCAACTCGTCATAGGCCAACCGTTCGCGGGCCGGTGCGTCTGCTGCCAGATCCTCCTGCCGTGAGGGCGTGTGGGCCGCCGCCGCCGCTGGCGCAAAATCCGGCCAGCCCGCGCGCTCTTTCTGCGCCGGATCAATCCATTCCGGCATATCCGGCACGCGGCCGAGCGCGCCCCGCGTGGCCTTGAACATCAGCTTCTGTGTCACACCGGCCGTCAGCGGGTAGACGGGTTCGAAGGGTGGGATCTGATCGGCCTCATCCTCGGGGAGGATATGATCGGGATGCACCATCTGCGCGATGCCGTCGAAGCTTTCGACCTTGCCCGAGACCACGCGGCGGCTGCCTTCGGGCAGCGCGGTTTTCCAGTAATCGCCACGGGCATGGAAGAAGACGAGTTGAAAGGAGGTCTGCGCATCCTCCACATGGATCCGGTAGGCGCCGCCCTTGCTGCGCGCGGGCGTATGGGCGCCGATCTGGACTGCGACGGTCAGCGTTGTCGGCAGTGCCGCGCCTTGGATGGTCTCGCGACGTCGGCGGTCGACGCCGGCGTATGGCAGCGTAAAGAGCAGATCGCGCGGCGCGCGGATGCCCAAGGCCTCCATGTGCGCGGCTGTTTTTGGCCCGATTCCGGGCAGCGTCTTCACTTCGGCAAACAGCGGGAAGAGCTGTTCGGGCCGTCCGCTCATGCGCCCGCGATCAGCGACAGCCAGCCGTCTTCATCCAGGGTCTCGATGCCAAGCTCGGCCGCCTTTTTCGCCTTCGACCCGGCGCCCGGCCCGGCAACGACGATATCGGTCTTTGCCGAGACCGAGCCCGAGACCTTCGCGCCCAACCGCTCGGCCCGCGCTTTGGCCTCGGCGCGGGTCATCTTCTCGAGCGTGCCGGTGAACACCACCGTCTTGCCGGCCACCGGGCTGCCCGCCGTGTCTGGCCGGCGCACATCCTGCACCTCGAGCTGCGCGATGAGCCGGTCAATGGAGGCCCGCTCGGCCGGCTGCGCCAGCGTCTGCACCAGCGAGCTGGCCATGACCGTGCCGACGCCATCGATGTCCGTCAGCTCGCGCCAAGCGGCATCATCGGGATCCTGCGCTGCCCGCATCGCGGCCTCGAAGGTCTCCCAGTCGGTGTAGTGCATCGCGATCATGTTGGAGGCTGCTTCACCCACATGGCGTATGCCGAGGGAGAAGATGAGGCGCGAGAGCGGGATTTTCCGTTTCTCGTCAATGGCATCAAAGAGATTGGTCGCAGATTTCTCGCCCCAGCCGTCGCGGTTCTTCAGTTGCTGCACGCCCGAGCCGAAGCGGGCGCGCAGGGTGAAGATGTCGGCCGGCTCCCGGATCCACCCGTCGGTATAGAATTGTTCAACCTGCTTGGCGCCCAGGCCCTCGATGTCGAAGGCTGCGCGCGAGACGAAATGCTTCAGCTTCTCCACCGCCTGGGCCGGACAGATCAGCCCGCCGGTGCAGCGGCGCACCGCGTCGCCCGGTTCGCGCAGGGCTTCGCTGTCGCATTGCGGGCAGCGGGTCGGAAACACGTAAGGTTCCGCGTCTTCGGGCCGTTTGGACAAATCCACGTCAGCCACCTTCGGGATCACGTCGCCGGCTCGGTAGACCTGCACCCAGTCGCCGACCCGGATGTCCTTGCCGCCGCGGATCTCGGCCCCCTTGTTGTCGCGCCCGGCGATGTAATCTTCGTTGTGCAGCGTGGCGTTCGAGACCACGACACCGCCGACCGTGACGGGCTGCAGGCGCGCCACGGGCGAGAGCGCGCCCGTGCGCCCGACCTGGATGTCGATCGCATCGAGCCGGGTCCAGGCGAGCTCGGCCGGGAACTTGTGCGCGATGGCCCAACGGGGCGTGGTGGATCGGAAGCCCAGCCGGTCCTGCAGCGTCAGATCGTCGACCTTGTAGACGACGCCGTCGATGTCATAGCCGAGGGTCGCACGCTGTGCCTCGATCACGGCGTAATGCGCGATCAACTCCGCCGGTCCATCGCATCTGCGGGTCAGCGGATTGGTCTTGAAACCGAGGGCCGAGAGCCGCTCGATCGCGCCCATCTGTGTCTCTGCCAATGGCGCGGAGACGGCGCCCCAGGCATAGGCGAAGAACCGCAGCGGGCGCGCGCGCGTGATCTCGGCGTCGAGTTGCCGGAGTGAGCCCGCGGCCGCATTGCGCGGGTTTGCGAAGACCTTGCCGCCGCGTTCGGTCTGGCGCGCATTCAGCGCCTCGAAGTCGGGATGCGACATGTAGACTTCGCCGCGCACTTCGAGCAGGTCGGGCGCTCCGGTGAGCATCGTGGGGATGTCATCGATGGTGCGGGCGTTTGCAGTCACATTCTCGCCAATACTGCCGTCGCCCCGCGTGGCCGCCTGCACAAGCTCGCCCTTTTCATATCGCAGGGAGAGCGACAACCCATCAATCTTGGGCTCCGCCGTATAGGTCAGAGGCGCGTCATCGCCCAAGCCGAGATACCGGCGAATGCGGCTGTCGAAATCGGTGATGTCGTCGTCGCCAAACCCGTTCGACAGGGACAGCATCGCCACCGCATGGGTGACTTTGGAGAAGCCTTCGGCGGGGGCGGCTCCGACCTGATCGGACGGGCTGTCGGGGCGCTTCAACGCAGGGAATCGCGCTTCGATGGTCGCGTTGCGCTGTTTCAGGGCATCGTAATCGGCATCCGACATCTGCGGATCGTCAGCGCCATGATAGGCGACATTCGCTTTTGCCAGAAGATCGGCCAGCCGCGCAAGCTCGGCCTTGGCCGCAGCTTCGCTCAGATCCTCGATGTCGGTTGAAGACGCCAAGACCTGCCCCTTTCCTCTTCGCGCATATGACTAGATATGCGCAGGTCCGGATCAGGTCCAGTCGATTTCAGAAGGGGGAGGCGCGTTGCGCTGGTCCGGCACCGGATTGCCGGGCCGGACCGCGCCGCTGCTGCTCGTCAGGCGCCTATGGCAAGGCGTTGTGGATCATCTGCCTGGTTCGGCTCCGGATCGCGGAGCACATAGCCCCGGCCCCAGACCGTCTCGATATAGTTTTCGCCGCCGGTGGCGTTGCTCAGTTTCTTGCGGAGCTTGCAGATGAAGACGTCGATGATCTTGAGTTCGGGCTCGTCCATGCCGCCGTAGAGATGATTGAGGAACATCTCCTTGGTCAGGGTGGTGCCCTTGCGGAGCGAAAGCAGCTCCAGCATCTGGTATTCCTTGCCGGTCAGGTGCACAGGCTTGTTGTCCGCGCTCACCGTCTTGGCGTCGAGATTGACCGAGATGAGGCCGGTGTCGATCACCGATTGCGAGTGCCCTTTCGAGCGGCGGATGATGGCGTGGATCCGCGCCACCAGTTCCTCGCGGTGGAAGGGCTTGGTCAGGTAGTCATCAGCACCGAACCCGAAGCCCTTGATCTTGTTCTCGGTATCATCCGCGCCAGAGAGGATCAGGATCGGCGTCTCGATCCGCGACAGGCGCAGCTGGCGCAGAACTTCGTGACCGTTCATGTCCGGCAGATCGAGGTCGAGCAAGATGAGGTCATAGTCGTAAAGCTTGGCCAGATCGATCCCTTCCTCCCCCAAATCCGTGGCATAGACATTCAGATTGGCGTGGGTCAGCATCAACTCGATGCTTTTTGAGGTCGTGGGGTCGTCTTCCACTAGCAGTACGCGCATGATTTTCTCCGCATCGGGTGAACGTTTTGTCGGAATTAACCGTGCACAAAAAGGGTTAATCACACGTTACCGTCAGCGATAAACTTACCTTAACAACTTAAGGTTGTCTATATCTTTGTAGCGCTGTGGCTTTCAGGGCATCCTCTCCATGCTCGGACACAGCCTTCACCCATTCGTGAAACTCGTCTTCGCTGATCTGATACCGCTTGAGCGCATCGGTCTGCGTAATCAACCCATAGGCGACTCCACGCACCACCGCGGCCTTGCGCGAGGCGACCCAACGCTTTGTATTTGCGGGCGGAAGATCGGCTTGTGTCATCACACTCCCATCCGCCAGTGTCACCGATCGGGGCCCATCGACTTTCTTCAGATACATCACTCATACCCATTACAACTCAGTCGGGCAGACCTTGACGCGCGCGCCTTAAAGACCGATGAAGCGCGCTCTTGAGAGTAGTTAGGATTTTCCTATATTTTCGCGGAGTCCCGGAGACAGCCCATGCCGCTCGACCACACTGCCCCTTTGAACTCGCTCGGCTTTCCCAAGCCGCCCGCCGAGACGCGGGTTGTCGTCGCGATGTCCGGTGGCGTCGACAGCTCTGTTGTCGCCGCCATGCTGGCCGAAGAAGGCTATGACGTGGTGGGTGTCACCTTGCAGCTCTACGATCACGGTGCGGCGCTGGCGAAGAAGGGCGCCTGCTGCGCCGGGCTCGACATTCACGACGCCCGCCGCGTTGCCGAGACCATGGGGTTCCCGCACTACGTTCTGGATTATGAGAACATTTTTAAGGATGCTGTGATTGACGAGTTTGCCGACAGCTATCTGGGCGGTGCGACACCTGTGCCCTGCATCCGCTGCAATGAGCGGGTGAAGTTCAAGGATCTGCTGGAAACCGCCAAGGATCTCGACGCCGATTGTATGGCGACGGGCCACTACATCCAGCGCAAGATGGGGCCGCACGGAGCCGAGCTGCACGCCGCCGCAGATGCGGCCCGCGATCAGAGCTATTTCCTGTTCTCCACAACACCGGAGCAACTCGACTTTCTGCGCTTTCCGCTCGGCCATCTCGCCTCCAAGGCCGACACCCGGGCGCTTGCGGCCCGCTACGAGCTCAGCGTGGCGGACAAACCGGACAGCCAGGACATCTGCTTTGTGCCCAACGGCGACTATGCGTCAGTGATCCGCAAGCTACGGCCCGAAGCGGCCGACCCGGGCGAGATCGTGCATGCCGATGGGCGGGTCCTTGGGCACCACGCCGGGGTGATCAACTACACCATCGGGCAGCGGCGGGGCCTCGGCATCGGTGGGCTGGCCGAGCCGCTCTACGTGGTGAAGCTCGATCCGCAGGCCAAGCGGGTCATCGTCGGACCGAAGGAGCTGCTGGCCACGCGCACCGTGCCCGTGCGCGAGATCAACTGGCTTGGCGATGCGCCCTTTACGGCGCGCGAAGCCTGGCCGCTTGCAGTGAAGGTGCGCTCTACCCGGCCGCCGACAGAGGCGGTGCTCCGGCCCATCAGCGCGACCGAAGCGACGGTCGAGCTGCTGACACCAGAGGAAGGCGTGTCGCCCGGGCAGGCCTGTGTCTTCTACGACCCCGACGGGACGCGCATCTACGGCGGCGGTTGGATCCACAAGGGATGAGCCGCCCGCGCCACGCCCGCGTGGCGCCTGTTTGGGCCTTCGGGGCCAAACGCATCGTGTCAGGCGTCAGCCTGGCCGTTTGTCAGAGAGACGCGACAGAACCGCACGTGCAGCCCGCAGGCCCGGGTCATCGCCGCCTTCGCCCAGCCGCTGCATCGTGACCTCCATGGCGGACTGCTGGGCCTCCGGCGCAGCCATCACCTCCAGGATGCCGGCACCGATCTTCTCGGGCGTGCAGTCGGGGCCGAGGAAATCCGGGACCACCCGTGTGTCGGAGACGAGGTTGACCAAAGTCACCGTATCGACCAGTGCCATGGCCTTGATAATATTGAAGGAAAGCCAGTTCATCTTATAGGCGATCACCATCGGCGTGCGCGCCGCCGCCAGTTCCAGCGAGACCGTGCCCGAGGCCGCGAGGGCCACATCCGCGGCCCGGAACGCCGCCCGCTTGATCCGACCCGCCTCCTCCAGCGACATCTGACGCGGGTCGAGCAGCAGGGGTTGCACCGGCCAACCGCGCAGTTTCTCCTGCACCAGATCGGCCACCGGACCAGCCGCTGGGACAACCACCTTCAGGTCGGGATGCGCGGTCAAAACCGGTGCAATGGCCTGCCCGAAGATCTCGCCCAGCCGCTCGACTTCGCCGCGCCGCGAGCCCGGCAACACCAACAAGAGCGGCGCAGACCCGATGGCGTGTTCGGCCCGAAAGGCCTGCGCGTCTGCGTCGGTTGCTTGCGGTTCGGCCACCACGGGATGGCCGACGAAGTCACAGACCATGCCATCGACGCTCATCAAGGGCGGCTCAAACGGGAACAGGGCCAACACATGGTCGATCACCTTCGCCATCTTCTGCGCGCGCTTCGGTCGCCAGACCCAGACGGTGGGCGCCACGTAGTGCACGGTCCGAATGTTGCTGGCCGCCTTGACGCGGCGCGCCACGCGCAACGAAAAGTCCGGGCTGTCGATGGTGATCATGACGTCCGGGGCGGTCTCGATCACGGCCCGCGCGGTTTCGTTGATCCGCGCCATCAGCGCGCGATATTTCGGCAGGATCTCGGCGATGCCCATCACGCTGAGCTCTTCCATGGGGAAGCGGCTGGCGAGCCCCTGCGCCTGCATCTCGGCACCGCCGATCCCGTCGAATCGGACCTTCGGGCAGAGTGCTTTCAGCCCGGCCATCAGCGCCCCGCCCAGCCGGTCGCCCGAAGGCTCGCCCGCGATGATGAACACCCGCATCAGTCCGGTGCGCGCGCCCAAAGCACGAGCCCGGCCGCATCGGCGGCGGCCACTGTCGCTTCAGGCTCCAGAAGGATCACACCGCCGGCTTCGACCACGAGCCCGGCGAGCCCCGCCGCTGCGAGCCCGGCGACCGTCTCGGGCCCGATGGTGGGCATGTCGACGCGCAGGTCCTGGCCGCGCTTCGGCCCCTTCACCAACACGGCGCGGGCCTGGGTCACCGCATCTGGCAGCGTCTTCAGCATGTGATCGGTGCCCCCCAGCGTCTCGATGCCCCAGATCTGCCCGGCGCCCACAACGCAGCCCTGACCGACGTCAAGCGGGGCCAACGCAGCCAGAACCTCGCTGCCGCGCGCCATGTCGGAGGTCATCTGATCATCAGGCTGAGCGGCGCTCAGCACACCTTCGCGGACCAGCAGATCCGGCACCAGCTCGTGCGCGGCGCGGACCGTCAGCCCGGCCTGTTCGAAGACTCCGATCACCGCGCTCAAGGCCCCGTCATCGCCCGAGGCGATGGCCTTCATCAGCGTGGGGACCAGCGGCAGGGTCGCGGCATCGATCTCGCTGGGATCCACCGGCGGACGTTCGATCCCGCCGCAAAAGCAGACTTCCGTGACCCCGCGCGCCTTGAGATCCGCCAGCAGGCTGCCGATCTGTTCGAGACGAAAGGTCAGATCCGCCGCGAGCCCATCCGGCTCGAACCCCTCGAGCACGCAGACCAGCGGCGCATCGGGCACGCTCTGGGCGATGCGGGCGGGCAAACCGCCCCGTCCTGCCACCAGCGCCAGCATCAACCGGGCGTCAGGAAGTGGCGGTCGCTGTCTGCGAGAATGAAATCGACGATCTCGAGCACATAGTCGCTGGTCGTCTCCTCCTTGAGCCGTCGCGCGCGGTCGTGGAAGGTGCCCTCGCCTTGCGCCAGCATCTGGAAGGCAGCTCTCAACGCGGTGATGTCGGCCCGGGCCACGCCGCGCCGCTTGAGCCCCACGAGGTTCAGCCCGTCGAGTTCGCCGCGCGGCGCCTGTACGAGGCCGTATGGAATAACGTCATTCGTGACCATCGTGACCGCGCCGATGATCGCCCCGCGCCCGATCCGCACAAACTGATGCACGCCTGACAGACCGCCGACGATCACATCGTCCTCGATGATGCAATGCCCTGCAATCGCGACGGAATTCACGATGACGCAGTTGTTCCCGATGGTCGCGTCATGCGCAATATGACAGCCCGCCATGAAGAGGTTGTTGTCGCCGACGCGGGTGACGCCGCCGCCGCCTTCGGTGCCGCAGTTCATGGTGACATGCTCGCGAATGCGGTTGCGCTTGCCGACGATGAGCTCGGTCGCCTCGCCCTTGAACTTCAGATCCTGCGGGATCTCGCCGATCACCGCGAAGGGGAAAATGACCGTGCCCTCCCCGATCGCGGTCTGCCCCGTCACGACCACGTGGCTCTTGAGTTCGACACCCGGCCCCAGGGTGACGTTCGGACCTACGCAGCAAAACGGGCCAACCGTGGCGGTCGGGTCGACCTGCGCGCCGGCGTCGATCACCGCACTGGGGTGAATTTTGCTCATCGGCGCTATCCCAGATCCATCATCGCGGTGAACTCGCATTCGGCGGCCATCTCGCCCCCGACCGAAGCCACACCGCCAAACCGCCAGACCTTGCCGCCGGGCTTGCCGCGCAACGTCTCCACCTGCATCTCGAGCACATCGCCCGGCACGACCTTACGGCGGAACTTGGCCTTGTCGATGGCCATGAAATAGACCTTCATGTTTTGATCCGCCATCTCCAGCGACACGCCGACCATCACCGCCGCCGTCTGCGCCATCGCCTCGATGATGGTCACGCCGGGCATGATCGGCAACCCGGGAAAATGCCCCTGAAAATGCGGCTCGTTCATGGTCACATTCTTGAGGCCCTTGGCCGAGGAGGTGCCGTCGATCTCGACGACCTTGTCCACCAAAAGGAACGGATAGCGATGGGGAATGATCCGCTGGATCAACTGGATATCGGCGCTGGTCTGGGTGCCTGTTGCGGGGGTCGTCATCACTGCTGTCCTTTTGTCCTCAAGGGCTTGACCCTCTGCCTAACAACTCAAGCCCAGTGGAGCAAGCGTGGCGCGCACCTGCTATTCGAGCGGCGCGCGCCCGTCGCCGAGGACCGCGTTCAGCCGCTCCGTCGCAAGGTCGGTGATGTCGATGGCGTTGGAACTGAGGAAGAGCGCGCGCTTGTCCATGATCACGGCCGCGCCCGCTTCGCGCATCAGCCCCTCCAGCACGGGCGCCGCGGCGTTGAGAAACACGTTGCGGCGCTGTTCGAAGTCCTGGCTGAGCTCGCGGTTCTTGGCATCCTGCGCGCGGCGTGTGGTCTGGACCTTCTCGTCAAAGGCGTCAGCCAGTGTCCGGAACTCTGCCGGATCCATCGTGGCCCGCTGTTCGGTCAGCGCCTGCTCCTCGGCCTCCAGAGCCTCTTCGATGCGCCGGTTCTCCGCGGCCAGTTCGGCGCCCCGTGCTTCGAACTCCGCGACGGTCTGCTTTCCGAAATCGCTTTCGGAAAACAGCCGGTCGGAATCGATGGTCAGGATCGGGCTTTGGACCGGTCCGATACCCTGTGCGGCCGCCTCGCCGGGCAGCAGCCAGACCCAGGCTGTCAGAACAAGTGCGAGACTGGCGGTCAGCCGTCCCACCGGCTCAGAAGGTCGTGCTCAGCGTCAGCTCGAAGCTCTGATCACGGTCGAAGTCCTCTTTGCGGATTGCCTCGGTAAAGTTGAACCGCAGCGGTCCCACCGGTGTGTTCCACAGAACTGCAAAACCGATCACATGCCGGAACGACCCGCCCTCGCCCACAATCGTGCCGCCAGCGGTGTTCACGTCGCTGAGGTCCCAGAAGTTGCCCACGTCGTAGAAGACGCCCCCGGTGATGCCGTATTCCTCGGGCAGGCCAAGCGGGAATTCGGCCTCGAAGCGCGCAGCCAGATAGAGATTGCCACCCAAGGGATCCTCGCCGCTGACCGAGAGGTCGCGCGGCCCGATGCCGCCTGGCTCGAAGCCACGAATGATGTTGGTGTTGTTCAGGAAGCGGTCGACCGCACGATTGGTCCCATCACTCCAGGTCAGTGCGCCCCCTTCGAGCGAGGCGCGCAGGGTGACCTCTTCGTTGAAGACCTTGGTCTCCCCAATGGCGCGGGCAATGGTCTGGATGTATTGGCTGTCGCCACCGAGGCCTGCGAAGTCCTGCGAGAACTGCAGCAGGTAGCCCGAGTTGGGGTCAAGCCCGCCGATGCGCGTATCATATGTGAACTGATACCCGATGGAACTGCTGGTCTGCTCGCCCACCGCGATCTCGTTGCCGATCACCACACCGTTCTCCGGCGTCTCGCGTGCAGTCATCTCCGACTGCTCGATGGTATAGCGCAGTTGGAGTGTCGAGCTCTCGCCGACCGGGAAGGTCAGGGACGGCTGCAACAGGATCCGCTCGGTGTCATAGGTGGTGAAGGAGCTGTCCGTCTCCGCCAGTTCGGCCCGCAGCCCAAAGGTCAGGTCGCGCCCAAGGAAGGCCGGCTCCTGGAAGGCGATGCCATAGCGCTCGGAATCCTCAGCCGTCGATACATTGATGCTGAGCCGCTGCCCGCGTCCCAGGAAGTTCTCTTCTGCAAAGCGGATCACAAACCCGAGCCCGTCGTTGTTCGAGAACGATGCCCCGAAGCCGAAGGAGCCGGTGGGTGCCTCTTCCACGTCCACATCCACGACCACCTGGTCCGGGGTCGAGCCTTCGCGTGCATTCACCTCCGCGGTCTCGAAATAGCCCAGGGCCCGGATCCGCTCCGCCGCCTCGCGGATTTCACGCGGGTTGAACGGGTCACCCTCGACGCTGCGGAATTGGCGCCGGATCACCTGGTCCAACGTGGTGGTGTTGCCCTCGATATCGATCCGCTCGACGAACACGCGGGGCCCACGGGTCAGAACATATTCGATGTTCAGAGCGAGGTTGCGGTCGTCGCGGGTGACCCGCGGTTCGACCCGCAGGAAGTCGACGCCATCCCGCAGCGCCTGCCGCTCCATCCGTGCGATGTCGTTTTCCACCAGTGAGGGGGAATAAACCACGCCCGGTCTGATCCTGGCGATCTCGCGATAGAGGTCCGCATCCGCGCCCGGCACGTTGCTTGTGACCGTGATCTCGCCGAAGCGGAACTGCTGACCTTCCTGAACATTGAAGACGAGGAAGTAACCATCGCGCTCTTCAGCGAGTTGTGCGTTCACCGAGTTGACGCGGAAGTCCACATAGCCGCGCGACTGGTAGAAATCGCGCAGCAGCTGCCGGTCGAACTCGATCCGGTCTTCGATCAGCGTATCGGCGCGCACGAAGGCCCGGAAGAAGCCCGCCTGCTTGGTATCGAGCACCCGGCGCAGACGGCGGTCCGAGTACGCACGGTTGCCGACAAAACTCAGCCGTTCGATCTCGATGTTGTCGCCTTCGAAAATCTCGAACACCAGATCGACCCGGTTGTCCGAACGCCGGATGATCGTCGGCGTGACCCGCGCAGACAGCCGCCCCTCGGTGGCATAAGCATCGGCGATCAGCTCTGCATCGCGCTCGGCCTGGGCGGGGTTGAAGACACGCCGCTCGTTCGAGTTGATCGCCGCGGCGAGCGCCTCGTCATCGATCCGCCGGTTGCCCTCGAAACTGATGCGGTTGATGGTGGGGAATTCCACCACCGTGATCCGCAAGCTGTTGCCGCTGGGCGCAAAGTCCACATCTTCGAAAAGCCCTGAGTCGACGAGCCGCTGGAAGGCGGCGTTGAGTTCTGCCGCACTCACGGTCTGGCCCGGCGCGATTCCGGCGCGCGTCAGGATCGCGGCGTCGCCGACACGCAGGTTGCCCTCGACCGTGATCGTGCTCAGCGTGAATTGCTGTGCCTGCACCGGCGTTTGCTGTGCGATCCAAAGTGCTGAAAATGCCAGACAAAATGCGAAAGCGCGCAGCACTGCCTTTACGGAAGTGGTGCGCCCAACAACCCGCGGGCCTGCGCCCCGTTGACCCCAGTTCATGACCTGCCCCGTCCTCAGAGATTTATGGTCATCTGAGTACCGGCAATAGCCCGTCTTGTCAAAACCATGTGGTCGAAAATCGACGGATCACTAAATGAGTGTTGTCGAGGGGTCGCGCACCGATGGCCGAGCGGGACGCTCAGCCGAAGCTTGCGCTGATCCAGGCCCCGGCGCAGAGCGACAGAGCGATCGTTCCCAGGTAAAGCGCGCGATCCCAGTTCAGGTCCATCAGAAGGCTCAGGCCGCCAAAGCTGTTGTGTGTCGGACGCATGTCGTATCTCCGTTCCATGACAGCACCGTAGCGTCCAAATGCGACGGCAGTTTGGCCAAATGTGGCACGATCAGGGCATTTCGCTCCGGTCCCTGAGGTCAGGGACAGAAAATGTCGTTGGCCAGCGCGAAGACCATCAAGGTCAGCACAGTTGCGAGCCCGATGCTCATCAGCACGCGGAGCGCGCGGTCGCTGGGCGGTTTTCCGACCACGGCCTCATAGGCGTAAAACACCAGATGTCCGCCATCGAGAGCGGGCACCGGGAAGAGGTTCAAAAGCCCCACCGCCGTGCTCAGCACCGCGATGAACCAGATGAAGGATTCCGCGCCCTGGCTTGCCATCGCGCCCGAGGTCTGCGCGATGCCAATCGGCCCGCTGAGATTGCAGGTGCTGATCGCTCCGGTGATCATATGCGCAAGCCCGCTGAGCGAGCCTTCGATGATCCGCCCGGTCTGGCGTACGCCGCTTGCAAGCGCCTCGCCGATCCCCGGTGTCTCGGTGGCGGGCTCGAAGGCGAGCCCGCCCGCGATCCCGATCCGCCACTGGGTCTCGAAACCGCCGCCAGGCTGCGGTTCGTCCACCCGCTTGGGTGTGAGTGTGACGTCGATTTCTTCGCCACCCCGCCAGACCCGCAGGGCAAGTGGCGCGCCATTGCCCCCCTCGACCCGCTCTTTCAGCTGGTCGAAGGCGAAAATCGGGTCTCCATCAACGGCGATGATCACATCATCCACTTCCAGCCCCGCACCCATTGCAGCACTCTGAGGGCTGACACCGGAGACGAGCGGTGGCAGCAGATAGGCGCCCGGCACGACCGTTTCATCCCCGTTGCGCCGGACCAGATAGTCCAGCACCGGCTCCTGCGGCAGCGCATCGAGGAAGTCGGAATAGGCTTGTGCGTCTTCTGTCCTGGGAATGGGCACGCCGTTGACGCCGATCACCTCGTCCCCCGTCTCGAGGCCGCGCTGCTCGACCGGCAAGGGCCGCAACTCACCCACTGTGAGCGGATCGCGCGAGACACCGCTTGTGGCGACCACAGCGGCAAACACAAGGATCGACAGGGCGAAATTGAAGATCGGTCCCGCCGCCACCGTTGCCGCCCGCGCCCAGAGCGGCGCACCGTGCATCGTGGCCCGCAGGCGCTCGGGGTCTGCGGCGGCCTCCGCCATCGCGGCGTCGTCCTTGCCCGAGGCCGCATTGGCATCGCCCGCGAACTTCACATAGCCGCCGAATGGCAAGGCCGCGATCTGCCACTTGGTGCCGCGCCGGTCGACCAGCGACCAGAGCACAGGGCCGAACCCGATCGAGAAGACATCCGCATGGATCCCCGACCAGCGGCCCACGATGTAGTGCCCGTACTCGTGAATCGCGACGATCACCGAGAGCGCCAGCACAAAGGCCGCAATGGTCCAGACCAGACCGCCGAACTGCGGGATCAACGCAAAAATATCCAAAATCTACCCTGCTCTTCTGTGAATGACCGCACGCGCCTCTTGCCGCGCGAGATGGTCCACGTATGCCACGTTATCAAGGGTCATGGTGGCATCAATATGACCGGGTGTCGCTGACATCTGCGTCAGAACCTCTTCGACAATGATGGCCATCTCGTTAAAACTGATCTCTTCGGCGATGAAGGCGTCGAGCGCGGTTTCCTTCGCCGCGTTGAAGACGGCCCCCGCCAACCCGCCCGTCTCCATGACCTCGCGCGCCAACCGCAGCGCGGGCCAGCGCGTCTCGCAGGGGGCGCGGAAGCTCAACTGCCCGATCTGCGCGAGGTCCAACCGCTCTACCGGCAGGGTGCGGCGCTCGGGCCAGTGCAGCGCGTAACCGATGGCGTGGCGCATGTCCGCCGGGCCCACATGCGCCATCAGCGCCCCGTCGCGAAAGCCCACCATCGCGTGGATCATCGATTCCGGGTGCACCAGCACCTCGATCTGCCGTGGTGAAACGCCAAAATACTCCCGTGTTTCAATGAGTTCCATCGCCTTGTTAAACATGGAGGCGGAATCGATGGTGATCCGCTGACCCATGTCCCAATTGGGATGGCTGGAGGCTTCGGCCAGCGTGGCATTCTCCAGATCCTCGACGGGCCAGTCGCGGAAGGCGCCGCCGCTCGCGGTGATGATCAGCCGCTCGACCGCCTCCATATCCTCGCCCACGAGCGCCTGAAACACCGCCGAATGCTCGCTGTCGACGGGCAGCAGCCGTGCGCCCTGCGCCTTGGCCGTCGACAGCATCAGCTGCCCGGCACAGACCAGCGATTCCTTGTTGGCCAGCGCCAGGGTGCCGCCCTGCTCCAGCGCCGCAAGCCCCGGGGCCAGCCCTGCCGCCCCCACAATCGCCGACATCACCCAATCCGCCGGGCGTGCCGCGGCCTCGATCACCGCCGCGGTCCCCGCAGCCGCCTCGACGCCGCTCCCGGCAAGCGCAGCGTTCAGCTCGTCCAGCAGATGATCATGCGCCGTCACTGCGATTTCAGCCCTCAAACGACGGGCATCGCGCGCCAGCTGCGCGATGTTGCTGGCGCCCGTCAGCGCGACGACCTGGTAGTCCTCGGGCGCGCGTGCGATCAGATCGATGGTGTTTTGGCCGACGGACCCTGTGGCGCCGAAGATGCTGACCCGGCGCATGTTCACCTCAACATCACGGTGGAGCCGATCAAAGGCCCCCCGATGATCAGCAGGAAGATCGCCGCCCCCAGCATTCCGTCGAACCGGTCCAGCAGGCCGCCATGCCCGGGGATGAGATTCGAGCTGTCCTTGACGCCCACCCGCCGCTTGATCGCGCTTTCGGCGATATCGCCCATCTGGCTGGCCATGGAGACGGCCACGGAAATGCCGATGAGCTGCGGGCCGGCCCCGGTCTTGGCCATGAAGAGCGCGCCGACGATGGCCGCCCCGAGCCAGCCGAAGCCGGTGCCCGCCCATGTCTTCTTGGGGCTGACGCGCGGCCAGAACTTTGGCCCCCCAATCAGGCGCCCGGCAAAATAGCCGACGACATCCGTGGCCACCACCACCGCCACCATCCAGAGCATCCAGTTGAAGCCCAGCGTGTCGCGCACGGCCATCATGCCAAAGCCCGCCAGCAACACCATGACGGTGAAGACCATGTAAATCGTGCGCAGCCGGGTGAGCTGGCCAAAGCCCACCAGCGCCGCGGCCAGCAGGATCGGCAGCGCGAAGCCCGCAGGCAGGTAGCTCGCCAGCAGCAGCGCCGAGCCGGTGAGCAGGCCCATCTGCAGCGGCACCCGGTCGGGCGCGCGGATCATCACCGCCAGCTCCCAGACCATGATCCCGCAGATCGCGGCCACCATCACGTGGAAGATATGGCCCCCGGCCCAGACCCCAGCCAGGCCCAGCACCACCATCGCGGCACCCGAGCCCATGCGGGTCGCCAGATCCGACCACTTCTCCCCCGCCTCCGCCACGCGCGCTTACGCTTTCACGCCGCCATAGCGGCGGTCGCGTCCTCCGAAGGCCGCGCACAGGTGCTGAAACTCGTCCCGGGTGAAATCGGGCCAGAGCGTGTCGATGAACTCGTATTCGGAATAGGCCGACTGCCAGAGCAGGAAGTTGGAAATCCGCGCCTCGCCGCTGGTGCGGATCACCAGATCCGGGTCCGGCAGCACATGCGTGTCGAGATAGCGTGGCAAGGTTTCCTCATCCACATCCTCGGGGCTGAGCTTGCCGGCGGCCACATCCGCCGCCAGCCGCTTGGTCGCGCGCGCCACCTCGTCCCGGCCGCCGTAGTTGATCGCTATGGTCAGATGCACGCGGCTGTTCTGCGCCGTGACCGCCTCCAACTCCCCCATCATCTCCTGCAGCTTGGTGTCGAGCCGCAGCCGGTCGCCGATGAAGCGGACCCGCACCCCGGAGGCAACCAGCGCACGGGTCTCCTTGATGATATAGCGGCGGAACAGGTTCATCAGCCCGGCCACCTCGACCTGCGTGCGCTTCCAGTTCTCGGTCGAGAAAGCGAAGATCGTCAGGTAGTCGACCCCGATCTGCGGACAGGATTCAACGATCTCGCGCACCCGGCGCGCCCCCGCGTGGTGCCCGTAAAGCCGTGGCCGCCCCCGCTGTGTGGCCCAGCGTCCGTTGCCATCCATGATGATGGCCACATGGCGCGGACAGCCCGGGACCAGGTCGACTTTGGGTTGGGGCATGCCCGCCATAATGGTCTCCTGTAGGGCGCGCGGCTGACTGTCAGGCGGCGCCGGGGGTGGCAGATGAGCCCTCTCCGCGGGCGGCCTGCCAGAAATTTGTGACGTGCCTATGGCACATCGAAGATGTCCTCGCGGACGCGTGCGCCCCGATCAGACCTGCATGATCTCGCTCTGCTTGGTCTCCAGCATCTCGTCGATCGACTTGATATGGCGGTCGGTAATCTCCTGCACCTCGCTCTCCCAGAGCTTCTGGTCATCCTCGGAGAGGCCGTCGGCTTTCGCCTTCTTGATCTGGTCCATCCCGTCCCGGCGGACGTTGCGCACCGAAACCCGGGCATTCTCGGCGTATTGCCCGGCCACCTTGGTGAGTTCTCGGCGCCGCTCTTCGTTGAGCTCCGGAATGGGCAGCATGATGATCGTACCGTTGAGCTGCGGGTTGATCCCCAGCCCGCTCTCGCGGATCGCCTTCTCGACCTTGCCCACCAGCGCCTTGTCCCAGACGTTCACGGTGACCATGCGCGGCTCGGGCACGTTTACCGTGCCCACCTGGTTGATCGGGGTCATGGAGCCATAGGCGTCGACCATCACCGGCTCGAGCATCGAGGCCGAGGCGCGCCCGGTGCGCAAGCTCGCGAATTCGGTGCGCAAATTCGCCATAGCCCCATCCATACGCCGCTCCAGATCGTCGGTATCCAGCATAAAATCGTCTGACATAACTTCTTCCTGCCACAAGGTCTTTCCGGGTGCGAACCGCCCGGGATCGTATTTGGCATGTGTATAAAGCAGGAGATATGCGAAAGGCCAGAAGGAGATGCAGTCGATTTGTGTCATACGGGCGCACAATCGCCCGGTCTGGCGGCGCCTAGCCCTGCACCCGCGTATAGGTGCCCTCGCCCGCCAGAATCCCGCGGAACCCGCCCGGCTCGTCCAGCGAAAAGACGAAGATTGGCAGGTTGTTGTCCCGGGCCAGCGCGATGGCGGAGGCATCCATAACCCCCAGCCGCTTGGTCAGCACATCATCGTAGCTCACCTGCTCGTAGCGCTTGGCGTCCGCGTGTTTCGCCGGGTCCTTGTCGTAGACACCATCGACGCCGTTCTTGCCCATGAAGATCGCCTCACAGGACATCTCGTTGGCGCGCAAGGTCGCTGCCGTATCGGTGGTGAAATAGGGGTTGCCGGTTCCTGCTGCGAAGATGCAGACCCGCTTCTTTTCCAGGTGGCGCACAGCCCGGCGGCGGATGTAGGGTTCGGCCACCTCGTTCATGGTGATGGCGCTGATGACCCGCGTGAAGACGCCAAGACCTTCCAGCGCCGATTGCATCGCCAGCGCGTTCATGACGGTTGCCAGCATCCCCATGTAATCCGCCGTTGTCCGCTCCATCCCCTGAGCGGAGCCCTGCAGACCGCGGAACACATTGCCGCCGCCGATCACCATGCAGATCTCGACCCCGAGGTCGTGCACCGACTTGACCTCGCGTGCGATCCGCTCGACCGTCGGCGGGTGCAACCCGAACCCCTGATCTCCCATCAACGCCTCGCCCGAGATTTTCAGCATCACCCGTTTGAATTTGGCCTGCGGCTCGGCGTCGGACATGAAATGGGCTCCTGCTGCGTGGGGTTTTGTTTCGCGGCAAAATGTCCGAAAAGCAGGCGGACTGCAATGCACCCCCCAAGCAGGATGGCAAGAAAATGGTCGCCGGCCTCTCCGCCCCTCTGACGCGCCTGATTGCGGGGCTGTCGCCCAGCCGTCCGGTGCTCATCGCAGGACCCACGGCGTCGGGAAAATCGGCGCTGGCGCTCGAGATTGCGGCACTGCAGGGCGGTGTGATCGTGAACGCCGATGCGAGCCAGGTCTATGACTGCTGGCGAGTCGTGACCGCGCGCCCCTCAGAGGACGAGATGGCCCGCGCGCCGCACCGCCTCTATGGCCATCTGGCGGCTGACGCGCCCTACTCCGCCGGCCACTGGCTGCGAGAGGTTGCGCCGCTGCTCACCGGCGCAAGGCCGATCGTCGTGGGCGGGACAGGCCTGTACTTCACTGCGCTGACGCGGGGCCTTGCGGATATCCCGACCATACCGCCTGAGGTGCGGGTCACTGCGGATGCGATGCCGCTCGATGCGCTGCTGGCTGATCTCGACCCCGAAACGGCCGCGCAGATCGACACGGCCAACCGCGCCCGGGTGCAGCGCGCCTGGGAAGTGCTGCGGTCGACAGGGCGTGGTCTGCGCAGCTGGCAGGTCGAGACCGCGCCGCCTCTGTTGCCGGAAAGTGTGGCTCACACGCTGGTGTTCGATGTTTCGAAGGACTGGCTGCTGGATCGCATCGCGCAGCGCTTTGACCAGATGCTGGCGGAGGGCGCGCTGGACGAGGCGCGCGCGGTGCTGCCCGATTACGACCCGGGGCTGCCTGCGCACCGCGCCATCGGGGCGCCGGAACTGATCGCTCATTTGCGCGGCGAGATCACGCTGGAGGAGGCGCGCGACAGCGCCATCATCGCCACCCGGCAATTCGCGAAACGGCAGCGCACGTGGTTCCGCTCAAAAATGTCGCGCTGGCAGCCTGTTTCTCCTGTTTAGGCCGGATTTTGCCCATGGCTGAGAGGTCAAGTGACCTCTGCTCGCGTTAAGATTACGGTAATTTAATTAAAATACCGTCTATTCAAACAGGGGGTGCCATGTCGTCGAACCGGCCGAAGATACTGTCGCTTTCACAGCTCAGCCAGGGACAGGACTGGCGCCTCAACCTCGTGCATGACCATCCCGATCACCTGCTTGTCTGGGTCACCCGCGGGCAGGGGCGCGTGCTGATGGACGGCCAGCGCCGCGGTGTCGGCACTCACAATGCGCTGATCATCCCCGCGTGCCATCTGTTCTCGCTCGACCTCGGGCGGCAGGCGATTGGCCAGGTGGTCGTGATCCCGGGGGAGACCGGCCTCGCGATGCCGCAGATCCCGCGTCTGCTGCGGATCCGGGATGCCAGTGCAATGAACGAGCTCAACGGCCTGATCGAAGCCGCGAGCCGGGAACAGGCCAGCAATCGCCCGCTCTGCGCCCAATCCATGGACGCTTTCGGGGCGCTGATTTCGGTCTGGATCCAGCGGCAGCTGGCGCTGGAGGAGCACGCACCCGATCCGCAGAACGCGGCGGTGCGCCTCTGCGGTGCCTATTGTGCGCATATCAACGCGCATTTCTCGGCGCCCATGACCATGTCGGACCATGCCGCAGCACTTGGCGTGACGCCCACACATCTCTCGCGCGCCTGCAAGGCGGCCACCGGCAAGACGGCGGCGGAACTGTTGACCGAGCGGGTGCTGCACGAGGCGCGCTGTCTTCTGTCCGGAACGGATGTGCCGGCGCAGGACATCGCCCGGCACCTCGGATTCGGCAGTGCCGCCTATTTCACCCGCTTCGTGCAGCAGCACACGAATGCGACGCCAACGGCGCTGCGCAAGGCCTCGGCCACCGCTCTGAAGGCCGCCTGAGCCCGCGCGCGGCGCCTTGGGCGCCGCGGAGGAAGCATCGGTTTGCGACCCCCAAGATGTCGCAAATGTGCAAGTATCCGGCGCAAGCCTCCATTGACGCCTCCCCCCAACTCATGCCTGATAGGCCCAGAATACAAACTGGCCGTGCTGGATTGCGGTCCAAAACCGGGTGCGGATCAACGACTCCGGCCTGACAACAGGGGCACTGATGGGACTCTTCATTCTCAGACGCCTGGGCGTCATGTTGCTGACGGCCTTGTGCCTGACGTTCATCGTCTTCTGGCTCACCAATCTCTACCCGAACCTTGAAAAGCTCGCCAAGACGCAAGGCAATTTCCGGATGTCGGACGAGGCCGTGGCCAGCTATCTGGACAAGAACGGCTATCTCGAGCCGCTGCCGGTGAAGTTCGGCCAATGGCTCGGCGTGCTGCCGGGCTGGGTCAAGGAGGTCGACGGCACCGAGACCGGCAAGTGTTTCAACGCCGGCACGCCCGTGGAGGCGCGCCCCACCTTCTGCGGGGTTCTTCAGGGAGACTGGGGCTCTTCCACCGTCTTCAAGGCCGATGTGGGCGGGATCGTCGCTGAACGGTTGGGGCTCACCGGCAAGCTGATGTTCTTCGTGATGCTGCTGATGGTGCCCATGGCGCTGCTGATCGGGGTGCTGGCGGGGATGCGCGAGGGCTCGCGGCTCGACCGGTCGCTCTCGACCTTGTCCATCGCCTCCACGGCGACGCCGGAATATGTCTCGGGCGTGATCTTCATCGCCGTCTTCGCCTCCTCCGCAGGCTGGAAGATCTTCAACGGCTCGGCCACCAGCGCCATGGAGGACGCCACCTTCGTCAACTTCACCCTGCCCGTGGTGACTATCGCGCTGTACGGCATGGGCTACATCGCGCGGATGACGCGGGCCAGCATGACAGAGGTGATGACCGCGCAATACATCCGCACCGCAAGGCTGAAGGGCGTGTCCTTCGGCAATATCGTGTTGAAACACGCGCTCAGGAACGCGCTGATCGCGCCCTTCACCGTGATCATGCTGCAGTTTCCGTGGCTGCTGAACGGTGTGGTGATTGTCGAGACGCTCTTCAACTACAAGGGCTTCGGCTGGGTGCTGGTGCAGGCTGCCGGCAACAACGACATCGAACTTCTGCTGGCGGTCTCCGTCGTCTCCGTGATCGTGGTTCTGGCGACACAGCTGATTTCCGACATCGGCTACGTCTATCTCAACCCGCGCATCCGCATCTCGTAAAGGAGTCCGTTCATGGAACCGTTGACATGGGGTGAGATTTTCGTCCGGGTGGTCCTGCAGCTGACGCCGGTCTGGATTGCGTTGGTTGTGATCTTCGCACTGTCGATCACCTTCAAGCGTCGGCTCGGCCTCTACGGCAAGCTTTTTGACAGCACCGTCGGCATGATCGGCTTCGGGCTGGTGATGTTCTGGGTCTTTGCCGGCATCCTCGGCGGGCCGTTGGACATGATCGTGACCCACGATCCGCTGAGCCAGATCTCGGGCATGAAGAACAAACCGCCCGGGACCGCGCTGCTGAGCCCTGACGAAGGGCAATACGAATACTTCCTTCTGGGCGGTGACAATCTGGCGCGCGACGTCTTCAGCCGGGTGATCAAGGGCGCCTGGATCGTGGTGCAGATCGCGCCGATGGCCACGCTCTTCGCCTTCATGGTCGGCATCACGCTCGGCCTGCCAGCGGGGTACTATGGCGGCCGGCTCGACACGGTGCTGTCGTTCCTGGCGAACCTGATCCTCGCCTTCCCGGTGATCCTGCTCTTCTACCTGTTGGTGACACCCGAGATCGTGCTGACCGGCATTCCGAACTACATGGCGCTCTTTCTCTTCGTCTTTCCGCTGGTCTTTGCCACGATCCTGCTGAACTCGCGCTATCACACGCAACCAAAGGTGCGTACGCCGCTTCTGATTGCGGTGATCGGTTTGTTGGGGTGGCTCTACCTGTCGCTGGTCTCGACCAATGGCGCTGTGGTGGCGACGCCGGACTACCGCATCGTCGGACTGCCGACATTCGTCGATCTCTTCGACATAGACCCTGGCATTCTGGTGGTCTTCGTCTCGGTGGTCTTCGTGAACTCGCCCACGGTCTTCCGGATCGTGCGGGGGCTGGCGATGGACATCAAGACCCGCGACTATGTGGCCGCGGCCCAGACCCGCGGCGAAGGCCCGTGGTACATCATGCTGTGGGAGATCCTGCCGAATGCGCGTGGGCCGCTGATCGTCGATTTCTGCCTGCGGATCGGCTACACCACCATACTGCTGGGCACTTTGGGCTTCTTCGGGCTGGGTCTGGCGTCGGAAAGCCCCGACTGGGGCACGACGATCAATTCCGGCCGGCAGCTGTTGCGCGCATTCGTGCACCCCGCCGTGGTGCCGGCGGTGGCGCTGCTGACCATGGTGCTGGGCCTGAACCTGCTGGCGGATGGGCTGCGCGAGGAGAGCTTGCGCGACTGATTGAAACGGCCGGGGGCTGTCTGCCCCCGGACCCCCGAGGATATTTCTGGCCAGAAGAAGCGATCAATCGCTCTGGCACTCCGGAGAGGAGATGGACATGCCGAAGACCGACTACGATGGTCCCATTCTCGAGATCGACAAGCTATCGATCTCCTTTTTCACCCGGCTGCGGGAGATCCCGGCGGTGATGGACTTCTCGGTCAAGGTTGCACCCGGCGAGGCCGTGGGTCTGGTGGGAGAGAGCGGCTGCGGCAAATCCACCGTCGCCTTGGGCGTCATGCAGGATCTGGGCAAGAACGGGCGCATCGTGGGTGGCTCGATCACCTTCAAGGGCCGGGATCTCAGCGCGATGAGCGCGGACGAGTTGCGTACCATCCGCGGTAGCGAGATCGCGATGATCTATCAGGAGCCCATGGCCTCGCTGAACCCGGCGATGAAGATCGGCAAGCAACTGATGGAAGTGCCGATGATCCATCAAGGCATGTCCGAGAAGGATGCTTATGAGCGCGCCTTGCAGGTGGTGACGGATGTGAAGCTGCCGGACCCCAAGCGCATGCTGAACTCCTTTCCGCACCAGCTGTCCGGCGGGCAGCAGCAGCGCATCGTGATCGCGATGGCGTTGATGTCGGAGCCATCGCTTCTGATCCTCGACGAACCGACGACAGCGCTCGACGTGACGGTGGAGGCCGCGGTGGTCGAGCTGGTCAAGGATCTCGGCAAGAAATACGGCACCTCGATGCTGTTCATCTCCCACAACCTCGGGCTTGTGCTCGAGACCTGCGACCGCATCTGCGTGATGTATTCCGGCGAGGCGGTAGAGCGCGGCTCCATCGAGGATGTCTTCGACAAGATGCAGCACCCTTATACGCAGGCGCTCTTTCGCTCGATCCCGCTGCCGGGGGCGGATAAGAACGCCCGCCCGCTGGTGGCGATCCCCGGCAACTTTCCCTTGCCTCATGAGCGGCCCAAGGGGTGTAACTTCGGGCCGCGCTGCGACTATTTCGAAGCCGGGCGCTGCGATCAGGGGTTCATCCCGATGCAGCAGGTCGATGCCGACGCGCGGCACGAGACGCGCTGCCTGCGGTTCCGGGAGATCGATTGGGCCGCCCCGCCGGATGCCGGCGATGCGAAAGCCAAGCCCGAGGCGGGGGACGTGGTGCTGAAGATGGACAACCTCAAGAAATACTATGAGGTCGCGGCCAACGCGATCTTCGGTGGTGGCAACAAGAAGGTCGTGAAGGCCAACGAAACGCTGAGCTTCGAGGCGCGCGAGAGTGAGACGCTGGCCATCGTGGGTGAATCCGGCTGCGGCAAGTCCACCTTCGCCAAGGTCCTGATGGGGCTGGAGACGGCGACCGAAGGCGAAATCCTGCTCGGCAACCGGCCCATTCAGGACATTCCCATCGAGGCGCGCGACACCAAGACCGTCTCGGACGTGCAGATGGTCTTCCAGAACCCGTTTGACACGCTGAACCCCTCGATGACCGTGGGACGGCAGATCATGCGTGCGCTCGAGATCTTCGGCATCGGCGAGAGCGACCGCGACCGCCGCGACCGCATGCTCAAGCTGCTCGATCTGGTCAAACTGCCGCGTGAGTTCGCCGATCGCATGCCGCGGCAACTCTCGGGCGGGCAGAAGCAGCGGGTCGGCATCGCTCGTGCCTTTGCGGGGGATGCGAAGATCGTGGTGGCGGATGAGCCTGTCTCGGCGCTCGACGTCTCGGTGCAGGCGGCGGTGACCGATCTGCTGATGGAAATCCAGCGCGAGCACAAGACGACGCTGCTCTTCATTTCGCACGACCTCAGCATCGTGCGTTATCTCAGCGACCGCGTGATGGTGATGTACCTGGGCCATGTGGTGGAACTGGGCACCACCGATCAGGTCTTTGCCCCGCCCTACCACCCCTACACCGAGGCGCTGCTCTCGGCGGTGCCGATTGCGGACACGTCGGTGAAAAAGAAGCACATCGTGCTGGAGGGTGACATCCCGTCGGCGATGAACCCGCCCACCGGGTGCCCGTTCCAGACGCGCTGCCGCTGGAAGAGTGAGGTGGCAGGCGGGCTCTGTGAGAAGGAGGTGCCGCCGGTGCGCGTGCTGGCGGGCAATCACCAGATCAAGTGTCATCTCAGCGACGAAAAGCTGGCCGAGATGGAGCCTGTGATCGAGGTGGGTGTTGCTGCGCAATAGCGGAAGATGGGGGCGGCGCAGGCCGGGGGAAGAAAACCTGCGCCGCCAGCACGTCGAGCCACGGGGCGGCGGCATCTCGGTGCGATCGGAGTGAAGCGGCGGAATACCCCGCCACCTCAATGCTTTAGCTGCCGGTGTTGATGTCTTCTTCGGGCAGCATCTCGACGACCCGGTCCGCAAAGGCGGTCAGCATCGCGTCGTAGAAGTCGTCCTGGCTGGGCGGAATTGCGACATAGCCAGCAGGCACGGCGCTTTCGTCCGTATGGGCGGAGAGACGGATCGTTTCGACGACCTGACGGCTACCGCCTTCGAAGCTCACGAAGCCTTCCAACTCGTTGAATTCCGCGCTGTCCGGCAAGATCGTGTCGCCATCGAGGCTCACACGCTTGATCTTCACGGTCAGGGTCGGGTCGGACGGGTCGTTGCTCAATGCATCGATACGCTCGATCAGGGCGCGCTCCAGATCTTCCGCAATCGTTGGATAGAGGTCCAGTGCGTTGCTGCCCTGCGGCGCTTCAATCTTCGCCTGTACATCAATGTCATTAACGCCGGCAATCGCGCCAGAGGCAGCCAGTGCAGCGAGGCTCACAGTTGCGGCGATGGTTGTCTTCTTCACAAAATCGAACATCAGAAATGCTCCTTTCAGGTCCGTCATGCAAGCGGCGCGGTGTGCGGCGCTGCGATATGGCCAGAACGGAAGCGGCGCGGAAATGGTTCCGCATCGGCCTGTCCGGGATGTGGACGAGACCGGGCCCGAAGGTGCCTTTGGTACACGCCCGGACGGCAAAAATGTATTTTTTTCAATCGCCTGTGGTGATGAAGGCCATCAGCGGGAAAACGCTGATCAGACAGAGGCTGCGGCCGTCAGATCATCATCGTCACGACAAGGCCGGTCAGGTAGCTGAGGGAAAACAGCGCGAAACCGGGCCGTTTGCTCGCGACAACCAGGGAGGCCAGCATCAGCAGCGGGGCCAGTGCCAGGGCCCCCAGCGACGGCAGGAACATCATCTGGTTGAGCTCGGTCCCCGGACCCCAGGGTGAGTTCTCGGACGTCAGCCCCGTCAGCATCACTGCGGCAAGCGCCCCCAGCACGGAGCCGAGCGCAATGGGCTGAAGGTGATCGAAGATGCGCAGGCGCCGACGCGCCTTTCGCCGGATTGCCTTTGGCACCGGCTGAGAGCGCAGCGCGCGGATCGGGGCCTTCTCGCGCGCAGGCGCAAGCCCCTCATGGGCGCGGTTGATGCGTTCGATACGTGCGTGAAATCCAGTTGTCGCCATTCTGTCATCCCGTCATTCGTTTACCGGACTCTGGCGTCGGATTCGGGCGGCACTATGACGGCTGGAAGGAGCGATTGTGACATGCGGCGGACAGGCGAGCAGACGCAGAGGCCCCTTACCGGCCTGCGATGACTTTCACGTAGTTCTTGGTCTCGCGGAAGGGGGGGACGCCGCCGTATTTCTTCACCGCGCCCGGGCCTGCATTGTACGCAGCAAGCGCCAGCCGCCAGGTGCCGAAGGTGCGGAACTGTTCCTTCAGATAGCGCGCACCACCGTCCAGGTTCTGCTCAGGGTCGAGCGGGTCGACCCGTAGGCTGCGGGCGGTCTGCGGCATGAGTTGCGCAAGCCCCAGCGCGCCCTTGTGCGACTTCGCGCGCGGGTTCCAGTTCGATTCCTGCTGGACCAGCCGCAGGAAGAGATCTTCCGGCACCCCATGCCGGCGCGCTGCATCCTTGGCCATCTGCAGATAGGCACCGCGGTAGCGGCCGTTATACTGCGGCGTGGCCCATTTGCTCGGCGTGTGGACCGTCGGCGGCTGCAGCCGCACAGAGTTGTTGTATTGGCTCGCGGCGCGTGTATCGAGGATCTTCTTCTGTGCCGCAAAGAGCTTGGTTCGGCTCTTGCTCGACATGGTCTGGGCCGCGACAGGCACGCTCGTTGCTGCAAAGGTCAGGACCAGCAGTGCGCTGCCCAGCCGATGTCCCCATGATGTCGCCCGATCACCCATGCAAAGCGCAATACCCCGGATTGCGCTTGCATTCCAGCCTTTTGCGCGCTCTGACCGAGAGTTCAACCCAGGGTGTTAAGTGCGTGGTAAGCACCTTGCGGTCAGTGTAGGTTTAATCAAATTGTACGGACCGGGATTCGGCAACGGCTCTCGCGGTGACACGACAGCAAGCAAACGAAGGGGGGCGCAATGGCCGGCTCTGTGAACAAGGTAATTCTTATCGGCAATCTCGGGCGCGACCCGGAAGTGCGCAGCTTCCAGAACGGCGGCAAGGTCTGCAACCTGCGCATCGCCACCTCGGAGAATTGGAAAGACCGCAACACTGGCGAACGCCGGGAAAAGACCGAGTGGCATACGGTTGCGATCTTTTCCGAACCGCTGGTGCGGGTGGCCGAGCAGTATCTGCGCAAGGGTTCCAAGGTGTACATCGAAGGCCAGCTGGAAACCCGGAAATGGCAGGACCAGTCGGGACAGGATCGCTACTCCACCGAGGTGGTGCTGCGCCCCTACCGGTCCGAGCTGACGATGCTCGATGGCCGCGACGGCGGCGGTGGCATGAGCGGCGGCGGTGGCGGCGGCTCCATGGGGTATGACGACCGCGGTGGCGAGAGCTATGGCGGCGGGTCCAGCCCGGCGCCCTCGCGCGACCTGGACGATGAAATCCCCTTCTGAGCCCAGTCTCACAGTGCGTCTGCTGACCCAGCAGGACGCGGACGCGCTAACAGCCCTCTACAACGAGCTGACCTTCGGACCCAAGACGGCCTGTACTCATGATGTGCTGGCGGTGCTGGCGCATCCGGGCACAACGATCCATGGCGCGTTGGCGGCGGATCGGGTGATCGGCATGGTCACGCTGCACATCCTGCCCAATGTCACCTGGGACGGACGGCCTTACGCGCTGATTGAAAATGTGGCGACAGCGGGGGATTGGCGGTGGCGGGGCATCGGGCGGCGGGTGATGCAGTCGGCAATCGACCATGCCCGCACTCAGAAGGTCTACAAGATCATGCTGCTCACCGGCCAGAAGCGCGGGGCGCGGGGGTTCTATGAGGCGCTGGGGTTCGACTGCGAAGACAAGCACGGTATGGTGATGCGCTGGGACTAGTCAGCAGGCCAAGAGTTCGCGCGACAGCGGAGCGCATTTGCTAAGAGGTTCCTGTGGCTGCCCTCCCCGTCTATGCTGCAGCGGTGTGAGAATGAGACCGCATCCGATCCTGACACCACGCGCAAAGGGCATCGCCCGACCTGGAGGGCGTTTCCGGCGGTATCACGGTGGACCGCATCGACACCAAGACATACGTGCTGCTAACCGCGACGTCGCGAAATCGCCCTCCGGGGGGAGGTCGGGCGATGCCCGGCGGTGCCGCCGGGCGAGACATCTGAAAGTCGCGCGCTCAAGTCATGAAACACGGAACAACTGTGCCTTCGCAAGCCTAAACCGCCACCGCCAGCCCATCCTCCAGCACCCCGCGCACCATCTCCCCCGGCACATCCGAGGTGACGAAGGCCTCGCCGATCCCGCGCGCCAAAATGAACCGCAGCGTGCCCTGCACCACCTTCTTGTCCTGCGCCATGAGCCCCAGGAGCGCCTCTGCCCCCGGGAGATCGCCAGGAATATCGGCCAGATCCGTCTTCATACCCATCGCTTTGAGATGCGCGCGCACACGGCTCGGGTCTTCCTGGCTGCAGAACCCCAAGCGGGACGACAGTTCGAAGGCCAGCACGCAGCCGATCGCCACGCCCTCCCCGTGCAAGAGCCGGTCGGAATAGCCCGTCGCCGCCTCCAGCGCGTGGCCGAAAGTGTGCCCTAGGTTCAGGAGCGCGCGGTCCCCCTGCTCCGTCTCGTCTCGGGTCACGATGTCGGCCTTCATCTGCACCGAACGGCGCACCGCCTCGACTCGCGCGGCCATATCACCCGCGGCGAGCGCCGGGCCCTGCCCCTCGAGCCACTCGAAGAAGCCGGCATCGCCGAGCAGCCCGTATTTCACGACCTCGCCATAGCCCGCGAGGAAGTCACGCGGCGCGAGCGTGCCCAGCACCTCCGTATCCGCCAGTACCAGTGACGGCTGGTGAAAGGCGCCGATCAGGTTCTTGCCCTGCGCCGCATTGATCCCGGTCTTGCCCCCGACGGAGCTGTCCACCTGCGCCAGCAGCGTCGTGGGGATCTGGACAAAACGCACGCCGCGCCGCAGGATCGCAGCGGCGAAACCAGCCAGATCGCCGATCACCCCGCCACCGAAGGCGACCACCACATCGCCGCGCTCGACCCGCTGGTCGAGCAACCAGCCCACGCTCTGCTCCAAAGGCCCCCAGGATTTCGTAGCTTCCCCCGCGGGCAGCGCCAGTGCCTCGGACGCGATGCCCTCCGCGGCAAGGCCCGCCGTCAAAGCCTCCAGATGCAGGCTCGCCACGGTCTCGTCGGTCAGGATGCTCACCTTCGGGCGCGAGAGCAGCGGTGCAATCTCTGCCCCCGCCCGCGGGATCAGCCCCGGCCCGATCCGCACCTCATAGGCCCGCCCCGGCAGATCCACTGTGACGGTTTCACGCATCGCCGCACACCAGAACATCAGCCCGGGTCAGCAGGACCTCGGCCACGCGCTTGGCCATCTGTTCGATGGCCACGGGTGGTGCGCAGGGCACCCGCAGATCGGCCTTGGCGTATTCCGGCACGCGCGCGGCGTAGAGCTCGGTGAGTGTCGCCTTGGGATCGGGTGTGCGCAGCAATGGCCGGGTGTCGCGGTGGCGGACGCGGCTCCACAACAGCTCGAGATCAGCGTCGAGCCAGACTGCAACGCCATGGGCCGAGATGTTGGCCCGGTTGACCTCCGAGAGAAACGCGCCGCCGCCTGTCGAGAGAACGCAGGGCCTGCCGCCGAGCAGGCGCGAGATCACCTCGGCCTCCCGGGCGCGGAAGAACGGCTCTCCATCGCGGGCGAAAATCTCCGGCACGGTCATGTTGGCCGCGGCCTCGATTTCCTGGTCCGAATCGAGAAACGGCACCTGCAACAGCTGCGCGAGCGCCCGGCCCACCGCCGTCTTGCCCGCGCCCATCATGCCCACCATCACCACGGTCTTTTTCAACATAAATGCCGCCGTGTGGTTCCCTTCGGTCACGGATTGCTGAAATTCGCTCATATTTCTCTGAATGACGTGATATTGCACAAAAGGCCATATATATATTCGGAAAAACAGGCAGGCAAATAAGGCAGTACAACAATGTTTCGCCTCTTCAAGCTTTTGGTCTTTCTCCTCGTTGTGGGGGGCATCGGGCTGGTCGGCTACGCCTATGTGGGCCCGTTTTTCGGAGCCGATTTCTCGGCGCCACAAGACGAGGTGCGCGTGCCCGTGACGCTGGATGCGGATTAGGCCGCTTGCATATCTCTGGGCATTGACCACAGCAGGCACGCTCGGCGCACAGGAGGCACCGCTCTCCGTGATCGACTGGGTGCAGCAGAACCCTGATCAGCCCGCGATGACGTCGGTTGCCTTGCCCCGAGGCGAGCCGCCGGTGGCCGCGTCGGGTGTGGTCCCGACGGTTGACGTCAAACCGCTCGATCAGGAGGCCACCCGCATCATCGGGCTGGTGCCGGCCAATGTGACCGGCCTGCCGCAGGACCTCTGGAAGGCAAGTGATCCCGAACGCCTCAGCCGCCAGTTGACCGCTCTGCCCGACTTCCGTCTGCCTGCCGCGCAGGCGCTTCTCTTCACCGCGCTGTTGACCGAGGCCGAGGCGCCGGGCCGCGATGCCGAAGAGGAAGATCTCTTCACCCTGGCTCGTGTGGAATCATTGCGCCGCTACGGTGCGCTCGACCCGGCCCAGGCGCTGATCGAGCAGGCAGATGTGACGCGCGACACCGCGCATTTCGCCGCCTACATGGATCTCGCGCTGCTGACTGGCGAGGAATGGCGGGCCTGCAGAACGCTGAGCGCACACCCCGCCCTCGCCCCGGGATTGGCGGCGCGCATCTTCTGCGCGGCGCGCCAGGGCGATTGGGCCACCGCGGCGCTGCTGTTCGACACCGGGCGCGCTCTGGACGCGATGAGCCCGGCGCAGATCGACCTGCTCGACCGGTTCCTGCACCCCGAAGCCTTCGAGGATGCGCCCCCGTTGCGGCCCGCCCGCGACATCACGCCCCTGCTCTTCCGGCTGCATGAAGCGATTGGCGAGCCGCTGCCCACACGGTCGCTGCCACGCGCCTTCGCCGTTGCGGACCTGCGCGATCTGGCCGGTTGGAAGGCGCAGCTCGAGGCCGCAGAGCGCCTGGCCGAGACCGGTGCGCTGCCCGACAACCGCCTGCTGGGCCTCTATTCCGACCGCCAGCCTGCCGCGTCCGGCGGCGTCTGGGATCGCGTCCGGGCGATCCAGCAACTCGACACCGCGCTTGCAACCGGCTCGGGGGCGGCGGTGGGCAAGACGCTCCCCGCCGCCTGGGCGGCAATGCAGCAGGCGGGCCTCGAGACCACCTTCGCCGGGCTCTTCGTCCCCCGCCTCTCACGCGTCCCTCTCGATGGGCGATCCGCCGAACTGGCAGAGACCCTGGCGCTGCTGTCACCCGACTATGTCGCTGCGGCACAAGGGAGCGATCGCGCGTTTCTGAAGGCCGTTGCGGTTGGCGATCCCTCGGGCATGGCCGTCGGGGATGAGATCGCCCGCGCGATCCGCGATGCGTTCGCACCCGATGCAGCCCGATCCGAGCTGCTCGTGCAGGCGCGCAGCGGCCAGCTCGGCGCCGTGATCCTGGAGACGCTGGTGCTGCTCGAGGATGGGGCTGCCGGAAACACCCCGGCGCTCACCCAGGCTCTCGCGACCTTGCGCGCATTGGGGTTCGACGACACCATGCGCAGAGCCAGCCTTCAGATCCTGCTCTTGGAGCGTTTCGGATGAGCGCGCGGGGGAACTGGATCTCTGCCTTTCTCGAGGCGCAGGCGGCCGAGTTGGGCGCGGCACGCAACACGCTTCTGGCCTATGGGCGCGACTTGCAGGACTTCGAAAGCTGGCTGGTCGACCGGGACAGCGATTTCGAGGCGGTGCAGAAGGTCGACGTCGAGGCCTACCTCATCCATTGCGACGCGCACGGGCTGTCCCGGGCGACCCGGGCGCGGCGGCTTTCGGCGATCAAGCAGCTTTATCGGTTCGCTTTCGAAGAAGGCTGGCGCAGCGAGAATCCCGCCATCCAGATCGCTGGACCCGGGCGCGACAAGCGTCTGCCGCAGACTCTGTCCGAAGAGGAGGTCGACCGGCTGCTCGAGGCCGCCCGCGCCTCGGGACGCTCCGAACGCGACCGCGCGCGCAACACCTGCCTGATGGAGTTGCTCTACGCGACGGGCATGCGTGTCTCGGAACTGGTCAGCCTTCCGGTCAGTGCGGCCCGCGGCGATCCGCGGATGCTGCTGATCCGCGGCAAGGGCGGCAAGGAGCGTATGGTGCCGCTGTCCCCGCCGGCACGCGAGGCGCTGGCCGATTGGCTCAAGGTGCGCGACGCGATGGAGGACACGCGCCGGGCCGAGCGCAAGCCGCCGTCGAAATACCTTTTCGTTTCACACAGCGCTGCGGGGCATCTCACGCGTCATCGTTTCTATCTGCTGATCAAGGAATTCGCCGTGGCCGCGGGCGTCTCGCCCTCCAAGGTGACGCCGCACACGCTGCGGCACGCCTTCGCGACGCATCTGCTTGCCAATGGCGCCGATCTGCGGTCGATCCAGACGCTGCTCGGCCACGCCGATGTCGCCACCACCGAGATCTACACGCATGTGCTGGAAGCGCGGCTGTCAGAGCTGGTGCTGACCCATCATCCGCTGGCCAAGGAGGGCGAGCGTAAGTCTTCCGGCAAGATCTCCTCGGACGGCCAATAGCCCGTGAGAAGCCCCGCATCATAGCCTTGCGTCAGCCCGGCGCGCCGCATCTCGGCTGCGGCGGCCTCCGCATCATAGCGCAGCCGGTGAATGCGCATCTCGCCACCGTCCAGCACGCCAAAGCGGGTCTGTTGCCGCCCGTCGTGGGGCGGTATCCCGATCACGCCCGGGTTCATCCAGAAGCCGCGTCCGGTCTCTCGGAGGAAGGCCAGCCCGCAGTGCCCAGCGATCACATGATCGACCGGTCCGATCTCGGCCTCGATCGCGTCCCATTCCTCATCGAAGACCGCTTCGGCATCATTCGGCCAGATGAACCGTGCCACATCCGTCATGCCGCCGTGGATCACCGCATAGCGCGCGCCCTGATGGCGAAAACTCACGATGTCCGGGCAGGCCCGCATCCACGCGCGCGCGGCCTCATCCACATGCGCGCGTGCATAGGGGTACCAGCCGAGGCTCAGCATGTCGCAGGTGCTGCCCTCTTCGAAGCCGCAGCCGCACTCAATCGCGCCCGCCCCGATCTGCTTTTCGCAATTGCCTGCCACCACCGCAGCCCCACTCTGCCGGATGAGCTCCACGCAGACCTGGGGCGCTGCACCATAGGCCACGATGTCGCCGGTGCAGATCATCTGCGCGCCCGCAATGCCGCGCGCGGCGGCCTCGCCGAGCAGTGCCCGCGTGGCCTGCGCGTTCGAGTACGGCCCGCCAAAAAGCAACACTGGCCCGTTGATCACGCCCAGATCACGCAGCATGCGCTGCTCCCGACTTGAATGCGGCAGGTGTCATGCCCATAACCAATGCAATCTCATCTTAGGGTAACATTCCAAATGGAAACGGCGACGGCAACGCTTGATGGCGCATTCTGGCTCACGGCAGGCGGGATTTTGTTTCTGCTTGTTCTGTCAGGCTTTTTTTCGGGCTCTGAGACGGCGCTGACCGCTGCCTCGCGCGGCAAGCTGCGGGCGCAGGCCGACAAGGGCTCCAAAGGGGCGCAGCGCGCGCTGCGGATCACCGAGGACAACGAGCGCCTGATCGGTTCGGTGCTGCTGGGCAACAACCTCGTGAACATCCTCGCCGCGTCGCTCGCCACTGCAATCTTCACCCGTGCCTTCGGCGAAAGCGGCGTGGCGCTGGCCACGCTGGTGATGACCCTTCTGGTGCTGATCTTCGCCGAGGTGCTGCCCAAGACCTATGCGATCACGAATTCCGAGAGCGCAGCCTCCATGGTGTCCGGCCCGATCTCGATCGTGGTACTGGTGTTCTCCCCCATCGTCGCAGCCGTGCGCCTGCTGGTGCGCGGCGTGCTGCGCATCTTCGGCGTCAGGATCGACCCGGACAGCAACATCCTCGCCGTGCGCGAAGAGATCGCCGGCGCCCTGCACCTGGGCCACTCCGAAGGCGTCGTCGAGAAGGAGGACCGTGACCGTATTCTCGGCGCGCTCGATCTTGGCGACCGCGTGGTGGAAGAAATCATGCTGCATCGCTCCAATATCGAGATGATCAACGCGGAGGACGATCCGCAGAGCATTCTCGAGCAATGCCTCACCTCCAGCCACACCCGCCTGCCGCTCTATCTCGACGACCAGGAAAACATCATTGGCGTGATCCACGCCAAGGACCTGTTGCGCGCCATGTACAAGATCATCGGCGGCCCCGATGGCGATGCCGCCAAGCTGCGCGACTTCAAGATCACCGAGGTGGCGATGGAGCCCTATTTCGTGCCCGAAACCTCGACGCTGGATGAGCAGATGCGCCAGTTCCTGCGGCGGCACACGCATTTTGCGCTGGTGGTCGACGAGTATGGCTCGCTGCAGGGGCTGATCACGCTGGAGGACATCCTCGAAGAGATCGTGGGCGAGATCACCGACGAATTCGACCCCGGCGACGATCAGGCCGTGCGGCCCGGGCCCGATGGGCAGTTCGTGGTCGACGGTGCGATGACGATCAGGGACCTGAACCGGGCCACCGACTGGAACCTGCCCGATGACGAGGCCAACACCGTGGCCGGGCTGGTGATCCATGAGGCCCAGATGATCCCCACCAAGGGCCAGGTCTTCTCGTTTCACGGCTTCCGTTTCGAGGTTATCGCCCGCGACGGCAACCGCATCACCGAGCTGAAGATCCGCCCGCTCTGAGGCTTAGGCAATTTCCGCAGTGCGGGACACAGTTGCCGTTCGCCCCGCTTGCGCCAATGACTGTTTTCTCACGACGGCCTAAAGCCTAAGTACCAGAGGACAGTGGTCAGAGATCTCGGGGTCGTAGATCACTTCGAAGCTGCGGACAGCCTCTTCCTGGTCGATCAGCATGTAATCCGCAAATTTTCCGGGCTTCTTGTACTGGGAGTTGCGCGTGCTATCGAAACCTCGTCCCGTCACAAGTTCCGAGAACCCCGCTTCAGCCAGTATCGCAAGCGTTTCGCCGTCAGGCTCCACGTTGAAATCGCCGCAAATTACATTCAGATCACCGGGTGCGGAAACCTGTCGGGACAGCTCGAGCAGTTTTCTGGCCTGTTCAGCGCGTTCGGGCGTGTCCATTTTTCCGTTGAGGTCCCGCAGGCCATGCATGTGCGCAACGCTTACGGATCGATCAGCAGCATAGTCATACACACGAACGCCGTGCGCACTCCGGGATCGGGGATGGTCACCGTAGCCGACCGGCGAATAGTCCTTGTGCACGAAACCCTGCACCTGCCCAATGATCGGAAGCGCGCGATGCACGAATGTCGCGAGCCCCCATTGTGACGGGATTGACTGATCCCCGTCCCAAAGCACGCCCTGAGCGGCTGGGCAGAACACAGCCTGATGATCCTGCAGAGCTTGGGACACGTCCCGAAACAAGTTCGCCCTTTGCGGAAGAACATGATCGCCGTCTCGGTACGTTAGCCAGTCCTTTTCCGTGGTGGGGCTATGAATGACTTCCTGAAGGCAGAGGATTTCGGGAGCCTCGTTCGACAGATACGGCAGCAGCTCTTCGTGGAGTTTTCCACCCCATCCGTTCAGGCACATGACTTTCAAAACGTAAATCCCATCCCGGCGTCATCTTTCCATGGGCCGTTGGCAAATGACCCGAATTTCGACCAACGTTCCTTCGGTAATCAACTCCGTCGTGCCGATACAAGACCACGCCGGATAAGGTGCTGCAACGAACTCGTTCTTCACCTTGATGAAGGCATCTAGGTGCTTGCGCAGGTCCACGTGGTAGGTCGTCATTTCAACGACGTTTTCCCATGACAAGTCACCGGCGGCCAAGGTGTCTGAAAGAAATGAGAACGCTTCGCGGAACTGCTCCTCTGGGTCGTCAGAAACGGTTCCATCAGGTCTGCAACCGGTCGCGCCGGAAAAGAAGATGTAGCCCCGAGTGTCGAGACCAGGAGAAAGATGCCACTGATCGTGGAAATGCGAAAATGCGGGTGCCGAGAAGGTCTGGCGCATGATGCCTCCTGATTTTCGGCGCACATTGGAGTGGCCAATAGCTGGTACAACCCGTTTCTTGCGCAAATCATCTTTGCAGACATTCCTGCGTTTTGCAGCATCAGTCAAAGTGGGCTCAAAGCCCTCCGTACGGACGATCGGGCGTGCAACGGCCGGGACCTTGGCCAAAACAGATCCTCAGCACCGTGGCGAGACACCTGACCCTAAGATGTCTCGGGCCTCTCGCCGGCACCGCGCTCCTCCAGGATCTCGTCGATCAGCCCCCAGTCCAGCGCCTCCTCCGGGGTCATGAAATTGTCCCGGTCCATGCCCTTTTCGAACTCTTTCGCCGTCTTCTTGCAGTGCTTGGCGTAAAGGCGGATCATGCGCTCCTTGGTCTGCCGGGTCTCCTCGGCGTGAATGAGGATGTCCGTCGCCTTGCCTTGGTACCCACCTGCGGGCTGGTGGATCATCACATTCGCATTCGGCAGTGCCGCACGGTGCCCCGCCGCCCCCGCCATCAACAGGAAGGAGCCCATCGACCACGCCGTGCCCATGCACAGCGTATGCACCGGCGCGCGGATGTATTGCATCGTGTCGTACATCGCAAAGCCACTGCTCACCACGCCGCCGGGCGAGTTGATATACATATGGACCGGCTTCTTCGGATTGTCCGCCTCCAGAAACAGAAGCTGCGCGCAGACGAGTGCCGAGACCTGGTCGTTCACCTCGCCGTTCATGAAGATGATCCGTTCGCGCAGCAGGCGGGAATAGATGTCGAACGACCGCTCTCCACGGCTCGACTGTTCGACCACCATGGGGACGAGTTGCATCGTATCGCGCATCGGCGAATCTCCTTTTTCACAGGTTTTCAGGTGGTTAAAGCGTCAGGCCGCCATCTTCAGGCCCGGCCCATTGGTGTTCGCCACCTCAGTCGGCGTTCGGGTCATCCGGTGGACCACACGCAGCCGGGTTCCGCCCCGTTCATTCGGGCTGATCTCGAAGCTGACCCGGCTGTCCGGCCACGGCGCCTCCTCTTTCATGTCGTAGGAAACGCGTGCGCCCCTCTCCACCGGCGTCGGATCGGCCAGGTCTTCAGTGGGCAGCCATTGCTCGCGGAACTCCGGGATCGTGACCGCCCGCCGAACTTTCTCGGGCGGTGCGTCGAGGTCGTAGTCGAGCACGAGGTCGGTCTCATCCGTCATTGATCCATCTCCTTCAGAAGGGCGCGCAGCGCATCGATCCGGGCGGGCCAATAGGCGCGGTACTTGCCCAGCCACAGCGCGATTTCCGCCAGCCCGTCGGGGTTCACCTCGTAGTTCACGTAGCGCCCCTGCCGCTCTTCCCGCACCAGCCCGGCCCCACGCAGCACCGACAGATGCTGCGACATCGCGGGCTGGCTGATCGCGATTCCCTCGCGCAAGGCGCTCGCGTTCATCGCCCCGGTCGAGAGCTTGTCAAAGATGCGGCGGCGTGTCGGGTCGGCCAGCGCTTTGAAGATATCGTCCTGATCCATGGAATCACATAAGCACATACTTATGTGATTGGCAAGTGAGAGGCTTCGACGCAGATCTGAAACGCCAACACGTTACGCCAGGGCAGCGCCCGACGGTGCCCGTCGGTCGAAAGATTTCAGCAGTTCACCTCAGGCCCCCCGGCCTAAGCCCTGAGCCGCGCCCCCTCCGGATCAAACGGCGGTGCCTCGAGGATCACCGCCTTATGCGGCCGCCCCAGTACCATGACATCCACCTCATCGTTCGGGCCTGCATTCTTTACGAACCCTAGCGCGAGGCTCATGCCCACCGAATAGCCGTAGGCGCCCGAGGTCACCCGCCCGATGCCCTGCCCGTCCTTGAAGATCGGCTCGCCCCCCGTGGCATCCGCCTGCGAGGCATCGGTCTCGGCGCCATCCAGCGCCAGCAGCACCAGCCGCTCGCGCGCGTCCTGCGCCAGCGTCTCCGCCACCGCACCCTTGTTGAGAAAGTCCTTCTCCATCCTGCAGAGCCGCTCAAGCCCCACCTCCTGCGGCCAGTATTCCGGCGAGTACTCGCGGGACCAGCTGCCATACCCCTTCTCGATGCGCAGCGACATCAGCGCGCGGCTGCCCACCGGGCCCGCGCCCACGGCCTCGCCCGCCTTCAGCAGTAGCTCCCACAGCCGCGCCTGATCGCCCGCCTCGCAGTGCAGTTCCCAGCCCAGATCGCCGGTGAAGCTGACCCGCAGCGCCAGCACCCGGACCCCGCCGATCTCGATCCGGCGGCTTGTCATGAAGGGGAAGTGCTCCGTCGCCAGCGACGCATTCGTGAGCCGCTGCAGCATCTCGCGCGACTTCGGGCCGGCCACGTTGAAGCCGCAGATGGCCTCCGTCCGGCTTTCGAATGTCGTGCCCGCGGGCAGCGGCACCTGCTTGAAAAACCGCTGATGATAGCGCTCCGCCATGCCGGAGCCGATCACCCAGAACTCCTCATCGCTCACGCGCGTCACCGTGAAATCCCCTGCGATCCCCCCGCGCTTGCCGATGAGCGGGGTCAGGCACGACCGTCCCACGGCACGCGGCATCCGGTTGGCGAAGATCGCGTTCAGCCAGTCTTCCGCCCCCGGCCCGGCACAGCGGTATTTCGCGAAATTCGAAATGTCGATGATCCCTGCCCGCTCGCGCAGCATCCGGCACTCCGCGCCCACAGGCGCGAACCAGTTCTGCCGCGTGAATCCCTCCGTCTCCGCCTGTCCCGGTTCAACTCCGTACCAGAGTGGGTGCTCCCAGCCATAGTTCAGCCCGAAGACAGCGCCCGCCAATTTCTGTGTCTGATAGACCGGACGGGTGCGTACGGGTCGCCCCGCCGCGCGTTCCTCATTGGGGAAGTGGATCTTGAAGCGGTTGGCATATTGGTCGCCCACCCGCGCCTTGGTAAAGGCCGCATCGGCCCAGGTCCCGAACCGTGCCACATCCCAGGCGAACATGTCATATCGCGTCTCGCCGGTGACGATCCAGTCGGCGGCCAACAGCCCCATGCCACCCGACTGCGAAAAGCCGGGAATGATCCCGTTACAGCAGAAGTAATTGTCCAGCTCCGGCACCGGACCGAAGAGCACATTCGAATCGGGCGACCAGATCATCGGCCCGTTGATCACCCGTTTGATGCCCGCCGCGCCCACCGCCGGCACCCGCTCAATCGCCCGCAGCATGTTCTCCTCGATCCGCTCCAGATCGTCCGCGAAAAGCTCATGCCCGAAGCCCTGTGGCGTGCCCTCTTCCGCCCAGAAGCGCACGTCTTTCTCATAGGCGCCCACCAGCAGGCCCTTGCCCTCCTGGCGCAGATAATACTCGCCGTCCCGGTCCGCGACCGAGGGCAGGCGCCGGTCCAGGGCATCGATCTCCGCAATCGTCTCGGTCACGAAATACTGATGCTCGGTCGGCTGCAGGGGCAGCGTCAAGCCCGCCAGAGCCGCCACCTCGCGCCCCCAGAGCCCGGCGGCGTTCACCACCCAATCGGCGCGAATGTCGCCCTTGGCCGTGCGCACGATCCAAGACCCATCCGCCTGCGGCTCGGTGCCCGTCACAGGACAGAAGCGCACAATCTCAGCCCCCGCGGCCCGCGCCCCCGCCGCATAGGCATGGGTCACCCCCGAGGGGTCCACATTGCCGCCGTCAGGCTCCCACATGATGCAGCGGATGCGGTCGAAGTCGACGAGCGGGTGCAACCGCTCCGCCTCGTCCCGGCTCACCTCGTGGAAGTTCATGCCATAAAGCTTCGCCTTCGCCGCCTGCAGCCGCAACTGATGCTCGCGCGCCTCCGTCTGTGCGAGGTACAGCGAGCCCGGCTGGAACACCCCGCAACTCTGCCCTGTCTCCGCCTCCAGGTCGTTGTACAAATTCATCGTGTAGTGCTGAATGCGGCTGATATTGGTGCTGTCATGCAGCCCGTGAATGTTCGCCGCCGCATGCCACGTCGACCCGCTGGTTAGCTCATCGCGCTCCAGCAGGACCACATCCCGCCACCCCAGCTTGGTCAGATGATAGAGGATCGAGCAGCCAATGACGCCGCCTCCGATGACAACGGCCTGAGCATGGGTGCGCATGGGGCGGGTCCTTTATGCGATGTCCTGCCGCACACCCTGCCGCAGCGCATCTCGTCTGGATTGCGCAGGCGCGACATATTCCGTCGCGGTCGGACAATCGCTGCACGAAGAAACGCCGGACGCAGACGGGACCGGACAGGCGGATACCCGCTGCTCTTCAAGGCACGCAGGTTGTCGGACAGCAGCACCCCGAGGCATGTTGTTGACGCGCCGCCGTGACACGCTTTCGGACGCCAAGGAAAGGACACCGACATGATGCCTCGAGCCCTCGCCAGCACCTTGATCTTTTGCCTTCTGGCCTCGAGCGCCTGGGCGGACCTGATCGTGATCAATGGGCGGTATGTCGTTCCGAAAGAGTCGGTCCGCGGATACTTCTACCGCCAAAGCAACCAGCAGATGGTGTTCGACATCCGCTGGAGCGACTGGTCCACGCAGTACAGATGCGATGACGAATATGACCAGACGCGGATCCTGGCTGCTTCCCTGAACTTCGTCATGGAAGTGGACGAGGCAGACGCTTTGGATTTCGGCGAATTCCTCGAAGGCCAGGGCTTCAACGGCTGCGCAAAGTTCTAGCCGCGCGTCGGCGCGCTCCCGCCCCCGACGAAATGGACATGCGAAATCACGGTGGGCCCTGCGGTCCCCGGCCCCATGTGCGATGCCCTGGTCGCGACGGCGTTGAGACCCATGCGCCGCTGCTCGCTTGCTGTGCCCAGCCGAGGCCGCGATCGGCTCAGCGATCCACTGGATTGACGTCCGGCCAATCATGGACAATAGTTATCCATGATTCGACGAAGGCATCACAGATGAAACTGAGCGACGGCATAGAACAGGCCCTGCATTGCGCCACGCTTCTCGCGGCCCTGCCCGACGGCGGTCTGCTGTCGGCCAAGTCCATGGCGGAATTTCACGGGGTCTCCATCAGCTACCTGCTCAAACACCTGCAGGCGCTGTCGAAGGCGGGCCTCTTGCAGACCGAGCCCGGCCCCCGCGGTGGTTACAGCCTGGCGCGCAGGCCCGATGAGATCACTCTGCTCGACGTGGTGCTCGCTGTCGAAGGGCCGGAGCCCGCCTTTCGCTGCAAGGAGATCCGCCAGAACGGCCCCGACCCGCTGCCGGCGAAACACTTCAAGGCGCCCTGCCAGATCAACGCGGCGATGCTGCGTGCCGAACGCGCCTACAGGGCCGAGTTGCGTCGGGTGACGCTCGCCGACCTGCTGGCGGAGCTTTCCGAGGCCGATACCGATGGACGTATCGCGGCCCGCGGATGCGCCTTCTTCGACACACATATCCGACACCCCAAGCCTGAGAGGACCAACCGATGACCCAACGCCTTGACTACATGACCGCCGCGCCCGACGCCGTGAAAGCCGTCTATGGGCTGGAGCACTACATCGCCAGCCAATCAGGTCTTGAGCCGCGGCTCATTCACCTGCTGAAACTGCGCGCTTCGCTGATCAACGGCTGCGCCTACTGCGTCGACATGCACACGCGCGAGGCCCGCAAGGATGGCCTTTCTGAGCAATGGATTGCCCTTGCGGGCGTCTGGCACGAAGCCGCGGTCTACACCCCCCGCGAACGCGCGCTGCTGGCCTGGACCGATGCGCTGACCAACATCGCACAGAGCGGCGCGCCGGATGCGGCCTATGAGGCGATGTGCGACCACTTCACGGAGACGGAGATCACCAATCTCAGTGTCGCGATCAGCACGATCAACGTCTGGAACCGCCTCGCCGTCGGCTTCCGGATGCAGCACGCCGTGGACCGCGCGGCCTGACCTGCGCAAGACGCTCGAGCGCGCCGATGGAATAAGCACGGCGGGCCTCTTGTAGTCGCCTCAGCCGATGCCGATCTGCACTCAGGGCAGCATCGCGAAGAGGTGAAAGATGTCCGCGGTTGGCTTCATCCTGTTGGGTCTGGCGGGTCTCATCCTCGGGGGCGAGATGCTTGTGCGCGGGTCGGTCTCGGCGGCCAAGGCCTTCGGGATCTCGCCCATGGTGATCGGCCTCACTCTGGTCGGCTTTGGTACCTCGACGCCGGAACTGGTGACGAGCCTTCAGGCGGCGCTGAGTGGCTCCTCCGGCATCGCGATCGGCAACGTCGTCGGCAGCAACATCGGCAATATCCTGCTGATCCTCGGCCTTGCAGCCCTCCTCGCCCCCATTGTCGTGACACCGGCCGCCATTCGACGCGACGGCGCGGTGATGCTGGCGGCCACGGCGCTCGCCGGGGTGGTCTTCCTTCTGGGTGACATCGGGCGTCTGACCGGCCTGCTCTTCGTCGCGGCTCTTGCGAGCTACCTCACCGCGACGCTTCTTGCGGAACGGCGCGCGGCCCGCTCGGCGGCCGGTGCCGTCTATGCCGCCGAAGCGGAGGCGGTACCCGGCCCGGACACCGGCCTTGCCCTGTCGCTCGCGCTGGCCGCAGGCGGGCTGGTCCTGACCATCGTCGGGGCCCGGTTTCTGGTAAGCGGCGCGGTCAGCACAGCTGAGGCCGCGGGGCTTTCCGAAACGGTGATCGGCCTGACCATCGTCGCCATCGGCACCTCGATGCCGGAACTTGTGACCTCGGTCATCGCGGTCCGCAAGGGCCAGGGCGAGGTGGCCCTGGGCAATGTCATCGGCAGCAACATCTTCAATCTTCTGGGGATTCTCGGCGTCACGGCCTTGGTGCAGCCGATGCGCGTGCCGCCCGAGATCCTGCGGCTCGATCTCTGGGTCATGGCCGGCGCGAGCGTTCTGCTCGTCGTTTTCGCCCGCACCGGGTGGCGCATCGGACGGCGCGAGGGTGCAGTACTGCTCGCGCTCTATGTGGCCTATCTCATCTGGGTGCTCCTCTGATCCGGTCAGCGTCGCGCAGGACCGGCCACCTGCCTTCTGAAACCGGCAAGATCTGTCGTTTCTGAAACAGCCCAGGTGGCGCGGCGTTCGGAGAGTGGCCGCGTCGAACCTTGGAGGCGCCCATGCAAACCACCACCCGTGTCGCGATCATCGGAGGCGGCGTTGTCGGCTGTTCGGTGCTCTATCATCTGACGAAACTCGGCTGGCCGGACGTGATGCTGCTGGAGCGATCCGAGCTGACGTCTGGCTCAACCTGGCACGCCGCGGGTGGGTTCCATACGCTCAACGGCGACACCAACATGGCGGCTCTGCAGGGTTACACGATCAAGCTTTACAAGGAATTGGAAGAGATCACCGGCCTGTCCTGCGGGCTCCACCACGTCGGGGGCGTGACGCTGGCCGACAACCGGGACCGCTTCGACATGCTGCTGGCCGAGCGCGCCAAGCACCGCTTCATGGGGCTGGAAACAGAGATCGTCGGACCGGACGAGATCAAACGGATCGCCCCAGTGACCAACATCGACGGTATTCTCGGCGCGCTCTACGATCCGCTCGACGGCCACCTCGACCCCTCGGGCACCACCCACGCCTACGCCAAAGCCGCGCGGATGGGCGGTGCGACCATCGAAACCCACTGCATGGTGCGCGAGACCAACCAGCGCGCCGACGGCACCTGGGATGTGGTCACCGACAAGGGCACGATCCACGCCGAGCATGTCGTGAACGCCGGTGGGCTTTGGGCGCGCGAGGTCGGCGCCATGGCTGGCATCTACTTCCCGCTGCACCCGATGGAGCACCAATATCTGGTCACCGACGAGGTGCCGCTCATTTCCGAGCTGATGGCCGAGGGGCGTGAGCATCCGCATGTGATGGACCCTGCGGGTGAAAGCTACCTGCGCCAGGAGGGCAAGGGCCTCTGCATCGGGTTTTACGAGCAGCCGTGCCGACCCTGGGCGGTTGACGGTACCTCGTGGGCGTTCGGGCAGGACCTGCTGCCAGATGACTTTGACAAGATCGAGCAAAGCATTGATTTTGCGTACAAACGCTTTCCCGACTTGGAGCGCGCCGGGGTCAAGAGTGTGATCCATGGCCCCTTCACCTTCGCACCTGACGGCAATCCGCTCGTCGGCCCCGTGCCGGGCGTGCGCAATTACTGGTCTGCCTGCGGCGTGATGGCTGGCTTCTCGCAAGGCGGCGGCGTTGGCCTGATGCTGGCGCAATGGATGATCGAGGGAGAGACCGAGCGCGACACGATGGCGATGGATGTGGCACGCTTCGGCGATTGGATCACGCCGGGGTATACCTTGCCGAAAGTCATTGAAAACTATCAAAAAAGATTCTCCGTCGCTTACCCGAACGAAGAACTTCCCGCAGCGCGTCCCTATCGCACCACTCCGATGTATGACATCTTCTCCGAGATGGGCGCGGTCTGGGGCCAGCAATATGGGCTCGAGGTCGCCAACTACTTCGCACAAGGGGATGAGCCGACCTATGAAACGCCATCCTTTCGCCGTTCCGACGCTTTCGCCGCAGTCGCGCGCGAGGTGAAGGCCGTCCGACAAGCCATTGGAATAAATGAGCTTCAGAACTTCGGAAAGTATCGCGTCACGGGGCCACGATCGCGTGACTGGCTGAACCGCATCATGGCGGGCCGCGTGCCGCCGCCGGGACGGCTCAGCCTGACACCGATGCTGTCGCCCAAAGGCAGGCTGATCGGGGATTTCACAATCTCATGTCTGGGAGCGGAGGAGTTTCAGCTGACCGCCTCTTACGGCGCGCAGGCCTTCCACTGGCGCTGGTTCCTTCAACAGGCAGACGAGGGTGTCACCCTTCAGAACATCAGCGATACCCGGACAGGGTTTCAGATCGCGGGCTCCCGCGCCCGCGATGTGCTCGCTGCGTCCACGCGCAGCGATATCTCGGATATGCGTTTTCTGGACGTCCGGCGCCTGACGGTCGGCATGACGGACTGCATCGTGCAGCGGGTCAGCTACACGGGCGATCTGGGCTATGAGATCTATTGCGATCCTATAGCGCAGCGCGCGCTCTGGTCGACGCTGTGGTCGGCGGGTCAACCGCACGGGATCACCCCCTTCGGCATGCGCGCGATGATGTCGCTGCGGCTCGACAAGTTCTTCGGCAGTTGGATGGCGGAATTCTCGCCGGACTACACCGCGGCGGAAACCGGACTCGATCGTTTTATCTCGTTCAAAAAGAACGAGACGTTCATTGGGCGCACAGCGGCCGAAGCCGAGCGCGAGACCGGCCCGAGCCGCCGGCTGGTGGCCTTTGCCGTCGACGCGGAGGACGCCGATGTTCACGGTTACGAGCCGATCTGGCTCGACGGGGATGTGGTGGGCTTTTGCACCTCGGGCGGCTACTCGCACCATGCGGAGACGTCCGTTGCCCTTGGGTTCCTGCCCGCCGACCGCGCGAGCGAGGCACCCGACGTGGAGATCGAGATCCTCGGACAGATGCGTCCCGCGCGCGTGTTGACGACGCCGCTCTTCGACCCCGATGGCGCGCGTATGCGGGGCTAGCGGGCGCTTTCGGCGGGTCTGCATTTGCGCTATCAGAGGCCATGACCTCCGATACGGTGAGCGATCTTCCCATCATTCTGTTGGCCGCAGGACAGTCGCGGCGCATGCGCGGTGCAGACAAGCTTCTGGAGGAGGTCGACGGCCTGCCGTTGCTGCGCCGCCAGGCCGAGCTCGCCTCGGCGGTGACGACCGGCCCCGTTCTCGTGGCGCTGCCGCCGGCGCCGCACCCGCGCTATCGGAGCCTCGATGCACTCGCGGTCGACCGTGTTCCGGTTGCTGATGCCGACGAAGGGATGAATGCGAGCCTGCGCACAGCCTTTGCAGCCCTGCCGCGCGGCGCACCGGCTGCGATGCTGCTTCTGGCGGATCTGCCGGAGCTGACGAAAGAGGACTTGAGGGTCGTTCTGCAAGCCATTGATCTCAAACCGGAAGCACTTATCTGGCGTGGCGCGACGGAGGACGGAAAACCAGGCCACCCGATTGTTTTTGCGGCACCGCTTTTCGAGGCCTTCGCGAGTTTGCAGGGCGATGGCGGTGGGCGTGAGGTCGTCGCCAAGGCCGGCAGCCGGGTCGCGCTTATCCCCTTGCCGGGCCAGCACGCCCGCCGTGATCTCGACACACCCGAAGATTGGGCCGCATGGCGGGCTGAGCGGGCGGCGCGGAACAGCCGCTGAGCGCTCGGGTCAGACGTTTCGCTTCGCTCCTTTTGAGCAGCCTGCGCGCAGCGGGATATGACAGCCGGCCGGCTGGGGTTCTCAATTCGGGAAAGAGCTCCTCCAAAGTGCTGCGCTGCGCATGATCCAATCCGCCCAGGCTCTGGTCAGCGGGCTGAAAGCTTTCGGTCCAGGCTCCGTCGGAGAGGATGACCTCGTGCTGCTCGAACATGATGTGAATGTAGGTGATCGCAGGCACAACCGACCGCTGGACCCCGGGCAGGCTCGCCAGATGCTTGGCAGCGACCAGGACCTCGCGCTCCTCAAAGCAGAGTTGCGTTTGGCTGTTTGACACCAGGACCCGGTGGTTGGGGCTGAGCAGCATGTCGCGCGCGGGCAGCCCGGCGCCCAGACATCCCTTCGGGATCATCACCGGCCCAAGGTGTGGCGCGCGCGAAAGCTCCTTCCCGGACAATCTCCGGCGGCCGATCCAGGAGATTGTCCGGAGTCCGTTGTCGCGGGTGATCACACGGTCACCGGGCCGCAAGTCGTCGACCGCGCGCTGCCCGTGCGGCGTGGTGATCAGGGTGCCCGGCGTGAAGCAAATGGGCGTAGCTGCCTTCTGGACCGCCTCCACAATCTCAGCGGCAGGCTCTCGCTTGAACGATTCACTCTGGCCGAGGTGTCGGATGACATCGTCCGACCGGGCGGCAGGCATATCGCGGAGACCGCCACTTTGGTGTGTGGATCGTGGCTGGTCGTCCGCCAGCTGAGTGAGACCTCCCTCTGACAACGCAGTCTCGACGCCGGCGCAATCGTCCTGAGTGATGGCTTCAAGCTGCTCAGAACTCGAAAACGCACCGAGATATGCTGCATTCGGATCGGTGATGCTCTCCCCCATCGTCGTCCTCTATACCGCCAACCACGCCAGACGCGCCTGGCCGGTTCAAAAATCGTACCGTCTCCCCTATCCGACCGCGTCGGCACCGCAGGTACTCAGCGGTGGGATCCTCTTCCGAAAGCGACTGGCCACTCCCACAGCCTGCTCAGAAAAGGATGCGATCTGTTGTACTCAATGCGTCAAAGCCCACAAAGGGGAATTTGCCGGAAACGCTCGCAAATCAACGCGGTAGCAGGGTGCAGCGTGCCGTGGTTGGCCGGACAGGCGACTGCACAAAGTAAGATTGTTTCGCCGCAGATGGCGCGAGATGTTATGCAAACTCGAATGAATTAAGGCAATTGCACCGGCAGCACGACTGCTGTCCCGACCGCACGGTCGAGTTTGCGTTTCCATACCGGCAACAGTGTAACCCGCTATGCGAGTGGAAGATTTTCGCCGGTCGCCGGTGGGTTTCCGCTGCAATTTCAACAAATTCGCGGAATCCTGCCAGGTGGCAGAGTGCCAGACCGTCCTGGCCCTGCCGCGATTCGAGCCCCGTCGCGCGCGGTATACGACCCGCACACCGGGCACGTTGGTGCTGAGGTGGTACCCAAGGCCGGACTCGAACCGGCACGGTATCACTACCGGCGGATTTTGAATCCGCTGCGTCTACCATTCCGCCACTTGGGCACGAAACCGTGCTTACCCAACCTTGAACACGGCGTCTAGCCCAAAGCTCCGCTCTGCAGAGACCGGCGCTTCCACCGCCGCAGCCGTGCCTGCCGCCCGCGCTGGCGCAGCCGTGTCCAATTTGTTAGGCGGTGCAAAGGAGCCTGTGGAATCAATTGGGTGCAGGGCTCAAGGAGATACCCGCGTGACGGCCTACGCCATCAAAGACCTCGCCATTTCAGACCGCCTCGACCAACTGGCGGAAGGCGCGCCCGGCAGTGCGGTCTCGCTTGCCTGGATTCTGGGTCAGCTGCACGAACGGGCCTTTGGCCTGTTTCTTCTCGTGCTCGCGCTGCCCTGCTGCATCCCGTTTCTGTATGGGATTCCGCAGATTGTCGCCTTGCCGCTGATGTTCGTCTCGGCACAGATCCTGATGGGGCGAGAGACACCCTGGCTGCCCGAACGGCTGGCCACCCGAACCGTCGCGGTCGACGGGCTGCGGAACCTCGCGCGCCGCGCCGGCCCGTGGCTCCGCCAGATCGAGGCCTTCAGCCGCCCGCGTCAAACCCAATTGACGCGCGCGCCCCTGGACCGCTTTGTGGGTCTTGCCCTGGTGCTTTTCAGCGCCTCCATTCTCGTCCCCATTCCGGGGACCAATACCGTCCCGGGCTTCGCGGTCGTCCTCGTCTCGATGGGTCTTTTGCAGCGCGATGGCTTGCTGGTAATCCTTGGAACCTTGCTCGGCACCGCCTGGATCGCATCCCTGATTTTTGCCGGGGCGACACTGGCCAGCCTGATCAAAGGATGGATGGGCTTTTGACCCGCAGCCACCTGATCTCTTTGGCTGCGCTGGGATCGGCGGCGCTGCTCATTGGCGCTTTCGCGTTTCAGCATCTGGGTGGGCTCCCACCTTGCGCGCTCTGCATCTGGCAGCGGTATCCGCATGGGGTTGCCGTGCTGATCGGCCTCGTGGCGCTGCGGGTGCAGCACGGCGCTCTGGCTGCCGCGGGCGCGCTTGCCGCCTTTGCCACCGGCGCAGTCGGAGCCTTTCACGTCGGCGTTGAACAAGGCTGGTGGGAGGGACCGACCACCTGTTCGGCAGGCTCGATCCAGGGCCTGAGTGCTGACGACCTGCTGGACCAGATCATGGCTGCCCCGCTGGTGCGCTGTGACGAGATCGCCTGGCAGATGCTGGGCATCAGCATGGCGGGCTGGAACGCGCTTTTGTCCTTCGGGCTCATGGCCCTCTGGCTCGCGGCGCTGCGGCGCATCTAACTGTCCTTTCGGGTGCTCAGCAGGAGGCTCGTTTCACTTGCGGTCACCCCGTCCAGCCGGCGGATCTGGAACAGGATCTGGTCGAAGCGTTCGAGCGTGTCCGTGCCGATCTCGGCGATCACGTCCCACCGGCCATTGGTCGAGTGAACCCGGCGGACCTCGGGCATACCCGACAGCTGCCTCAGAATACGGTCGGTGCCGCGGCCCTCGATGGCGATCATCATCAATCCACGCACCGGGTCGCTGAGCACATCCTGCTTCAGCACCACCGTGAAGCCGAGGACATCGCCTCGCTCGCGCAGTTTCGCCAGCCGGGCGCGGACCGTGGCACGGGTGAGCCCCAGCTCAGCGGCCAGATCAGAGAGCGAGGCGCGCGCATCGTGCCGCAGCGCACCGATGAGTCGCCTGTCCATATCATCCATACTGAGTGTCCAATCTGTTCAGCTGGAGAACAATATGATCAAAATGATCGCTTGTCTATCGCACGAAACGATCACTACCTTGGCGCGACCTGTTTCGAGATGGAGCCTCTGATGACACCACAGACCTGCATTCTGTATGGCGCGCCGATGGACAGCGGCAAGCGCCGCCGCGGCTGCCTGATGGGTCCGGATGCCTACCGCACCGCGGGGCTGGCCGAGGCGTTGCAGGGCCTGGGCCATCGGGTCGAAGACCGTGGCAATGTTGGGCCCGCCGCCTTCACGCCCGCGCCTCATGCGCGCCTGCACGCGTTGGAAGAGACCATCGCCTGGACCACGGCGCTTGCCGATGCCGCGGAACGCGGGTTGCAAGAGGGTGTGCCGATCTTCATGGGGGGCGATCACGCGCTGGCTCTGGGCACCGTGCTCGGCGCGATGCGCCATGCGGACGCCGAGGGGCGCCCGCTCTTCGTGCTCTGGCTCGACGCGCATAGCGACTTCCACACCCCTGCCACAACCGACACCGGCAACCTTCATGGCACGCCCCTGGGCTATGTCACGGGCCGCCCCGACTTCGACGGCTTCCCGGCGATCGGTACACCCCTGCCGCAGGAGAACATCGCCATCATCGGCCTGCGCTCGGTCGACAGCGCCGAACGTGCCGCGCTGCAGGAGACGACGATCCAGCGTGTTGATATGCGCGAGATCGACGAGACCGGAATCGCCAGGCCGCTGGCCCGCTTTCTTGACCGGGTGACGGCAGCCAACGGGATGCTGCACGTGTCCCTCGACGTCGATTTCCTCGACCCGAGCGTGGCCCCTGCCGTGGGCACCACCGTACCCGGCGGCGCCACCATCCGCGAGGCGCATCTGGTCATGGAGATGCTGCATGACAGCGGCCTGATGACCTCGCTCGATCTGGTCGAACTCAACCCCTTCCTGGACGAGCGCGGGCGCACGGCCCAGGTGATGGTCGATCTGGCCGCCTCTGCCCTGGGGCGCCGGGTCTTCGACCGCCCCACCCGCGCCTATTGATCCGGCGCGACGCAACAAAAGGACATCTGCATGACCCAAACTGCCCCGTCCGAAAAGGCGCTCGTGCCTTTCGTCTCGGTCGACAACATGATGCGGCTGATCCACCGCATCGGCATCGAGGAGATGCTGCGCGGCCTTGCCGAGTACATCGAAGCGGATTTCAAGCGCTGGCATCTCTTTGACAAGACGCCGCGCGTCGCCAGCCACTCTGCTGAAGGGGTGATCGAGCTCATGCCCACCTCCGACGGCGAGGTCTATGGCTTCAAATACGTCAACGGGCACCCGAAGAACACGGCGGACGGGCTGCAGACCGTCACCGCCTTCGGTCTGCTCGCGGATGTGGCCTCGGGGTATCCGGTGTTGCTGAGCGAGATGACCATGCTGACCGCCATGCGCACCGCCGCCACATCGGCGGTGGTCGCCCGCCTGCTGGCGCCTCGGGCCAGCACCGTCATGGCGATGATCGGCAATGGCGCCCAGTCGGAGTTTCAGACCCTGGCGATGAAGGCGATCTGCGGGCTGGAGGAGGTTCGGCTCTTCGACATCGACGCCGAGGCCACCCGGAAGTGCGCAGCCAATCTCGCTGGCCTGGGCGTGACCGTGACGGAGTGCAGCAGCGCCGAAGAGGCCATACTGGGCGCGCAGATCATCACCACCTGCACCGCCGACAAGCAATATGCGACAATCCTGACCGACAACATGATCGGATCGGGCGTGCATATCAACGCCATCGGCGGCGACTGCCCCGGCAAGACCGAGCTTGCGCCCGCCATTCTGCATCGCGCCGAGATTTTTGTGGAATACCCCGAGCAGACCCGGATCGAAGGCGAAATCCAGCAGCTGGCCGATGATCATCCGGTGACGGAGATCTGGCAGGTGCTGACGGGCAAGGCTGAGGGCCGGCGCGCGGAGGAACAGATCACGCTCTTCGACTCCGTCGGGTTTGCCATCGAGGATTTTTCGGCCCTGCGCTACGTGCGTGACCAATTGGACCGCACCGGACTTTACGATGCACTCGATATGCTGGCCGACCCGGACGACCCGCGCGACCTCTTCGGCATGCTGCAGCGCTCACGGCCGAGCTAAACCGTTTTGGGCGTGCCCAAAACCGAATGATGGCATGCGCGCCGCAGGCGCGCTCCGCCGGATCAGGAGATCATCGCGCGGTCACGTCGTGGCCGTAGACCCAGTCGAACTGCCGCATCATCAGCCCCGGGGCGATCCGGCTGCCGAGCGACAGACCGAGATGGGCCAGCTGTCGCACCGGGCCATGGCGCAGATGATACTTCCAGGCGTTGGTGCTGGCCGCGTCGATCACCTTGACCGCCCGGGTCCGCCGCACCGACTGATACTGTTCTGCCGCAGTGCCGGCCGCGAGACAGGCGGCGAGCACCCAGGCATCCTCCAACGCAAGGTTTGCGCCCTGCGCAAGGAACGGCAGCGTCGGATGCGCCGCATCGCCCAGCAGCGCCACATTGCCATGCATCCAGCGCTCCGCCACCGGGTGACGGAAAAGCCCCCAGCGGCTGACCTGCTGCACCTTCGCCAGAAGGTCGGCGACCGGCCCGCCAAAATCCGCAAAGACGTCGCGCAGGACATCCGGATCGTCCTCGTGATGCCAGCCTTCATCCGCCCAGGCCTCCCGCTCCTCTACAGCGACGAGGTTCATCATGCTGCCGCCCCGCAACGGATAGCTGACCACGTGGCGCCCGGGCCCCATCGAAACCCGCACCTCCGGTGCCGGATCACGCGCAGGCACCGTCGCGCGCCAGGCCACCTGGCCGGTGAATGCGGCCCGCGAGCCCGGAGAGACCGCCGGGCGCCCGACCGAGTGGATCCCGTCGGCGCAGATGATCACCTCGGCGTCCGCATCTTCTCCGCTCGCACGCGTGAGCCGGGGTGTCGCGCCAGGCGCAATCGCCGTCACCGCCTGTCCCAGCTGCAACGCCACACCTGCGTCCCGCGCCGCCTGTGCGAGCACACTGACCAGATCGTGGCGGTGCACGAAGAGATAGGTCTGATCGCGCAGCCGGCGCAAATCCAGGCGCGCCACCTCTCGGCCGGCCTTGTAGTCGGCCAGGACAACGGCCTCCGCCGCCACGGCGCCGCGATCCAGAAGCGCTGTCTCCAGCCCCAGCGCCCGCAGCACGGCCAGCCCGTTGGGGCTGACTTGCAGGCCCGCGCCGACCTCCCGGATCTCGGGCGCCCGCTCGTAGAGGGTGACTGCAACACCCCGGCGCGCCAGTGCCGTAGCGCAGGCCAGGCCACCGATGCCCCCGCCGACGACAATCGCTGTCCCGATCACGACGGGCCCTCAAAACAAAAACGCCGAAGCCCTCGCTTCGGCGTTTTCGCGGTCGATGGTATGTCTTCGGTCAAGGCGATCCTGATGAGGTCAGTCGTCCCGATGGACCTTCTCGCGGCGCTCGTGCCGCTCCTGCGCCTCGAGGCTCATGGTTGCGATCGGACGCGCATCGAGCCGCTTGAGCGAAATCGGCTCGCCGGTCACCGAGCAATACCCGAATTCGCCCTCGTCGATGCGGCGCAGGGCCCCGTCGATCTTGCTCACCAGCTTGCGCTGGCGGTCGCGGGTGCGCAGCTCCAGCGCGCGGTCGGTCTCTTCCGAGGCGCGGTCGGCCACGTCGGGAATATTGCGCGTGCCATCCTGCAGACCTTCGATGGTGTCGCGGCTGCCAGCCAGAAGCTCGGCGCGCCAGTTCAGCAGCTTGCGGCGGAAATACTCAACCTGCCGTTCGTTCATGAACGGCTCGTCTTCTGCCGGACGGTAATCATCCGGCAGAAACAGTTCCTGTTTCATCGGCTTCCCCTCAACATGGCTAACATCTGTCATTCGCTACTTGTCCCTAGGCCAAGTGCCCCCGTGGGGCACGATCTACCGCACGTCATTTCGATTGTCACTACACAATACGGCAGAAATACCGCTAAAAGCATCACAACTCGGAGCGTCACAAGGGGTTGACACGACATGAAATTCCAAGGCACCGCCGATTACATCGCAACAGACGATCTGACGATCGCAGTGAATGCAGCGGTGACGCTGGAGCGACCGCTTCTCGTGAAAGGCGAACCCGGCACCGGCAAGACCGAACTGGCGCGCCAGGTCAGCGCCGCACTTGATCTGCCCATGATTGAGTGGAACATCAAATCCACAACCCGCGCGCAGCAGGGCTTGTACGAATATGACGCCGTCAGCCGCCTGCGCGACAGCCAGCTGGGCGACGCGCGCGTGCATGACGTGGCCAACTACATCCGCAAGGGCAAGCTCTGGGAGGCGTTCGAGGCGGATCAGAAAGTGGTGCTGCTGATCGACGAGATCGACAAGGCGGATATCGAGTTCCCGAACGATCTTCTGCAGGAGCTCGATAAGATGGAGTTCTTCGTCTACGAGACCGGCGAGACGATCCGGGCGCGGCACCGGCCCATCGTGATCATCACGTCGAACAACGAAAAGGAACTGCCCGATGCGTTCCTGCGCCGCTGCTTCTTTCACTACATCCGTTTTCCCGATATGGAGACGCTGCGCGCGATTGTCGAGGTCCACTTCCCCGGCATCAAGGATAGCTTGCTGACCACGGCGCTCACCCAGTTCTATGAGGTTCGCGACCAGGCCGGGCTGAAGAAAAAACCCTCCACCTCCGAGGTGCTCGACTGGTTGAAGCTGCTTCTGGCCGAAGATCTGAGCGCCGAAGACCTCAAGACCTCGGGTGCCAACGCCCTTCCGAAGCTGCACGGCGCGCTGCTGAAGAACGAGCAGGATGTGCATCTCTTCGAGCGCCTGGCCTTTCTGGCACGCAGCGGACGCTGAGGCCCCGGGTTTGACAGCGCCTGTCCTTCGCGGCACAGTGCGTCTGTGATGATCTGCGGCACCAAGATCGCGGACAAGAGCTTAGGCAGGCAAGACAATGACAGATCCGGGGACGGTATCCCTGCGCCCTTTGCGCGCGGCGGACAAGGCGGAGTGGGCGGACCTCTGGACGGCGTATCTCGCCTTCTATGAGACATCGCGGCCCGCGGACCTCTACGACCTCTATTTCGAGCGGCTTCTCGGAGACGATCCGCAGGACTACGCCTGTATCGTTGCGGAAGCGGGCGGGCGTCTGGTCGGTCTCACCCACTATCTGTTCCACCGCCACGGCTGGTCGGAAGAAAACGTGTGCTATCTTCAGGATCTCTACGCCGTGCCCGAGGTGCGCGGCCAAGGCGTTGGCCGAGCCCTGATCGAGGCGGTCTATGCCGCGGCGGATGCCGCAGGTGCCCCCGGTGTCTACTGGCTGACACAGGACTTCAACACCACCGCGCGCCAGCTCTATGACCGCATCGGCGTGAAGACGCCCTTCATCAAATACAACCGTCGATGATGCGCCGCCTGCTCCTGCCGTTCGTGCTGCTGCTTGGCGCCTGCGTTCCCGTCACCGAGGGCAACACCCCGTCGCGGGCAGTGATCGCCGACAGCACCCTGCCCCCAATGAAGACCTTCGGCCGTGCCGAGATCTTCCGCCCGCCGCTGGACAACGCCACGCTTGTGCAGGACTTTCTGGACCTCTCGTTCCAGTTGGAAAGCGGGAGGCCGCTGCCGGTCCTGACCCGGTTCGAAGGCCCCATCAGCCTGCGGGTGACGGGCGCGCCGCCTCCGACCCTCGCCGCGGATCTTGGACTGCTGCTGGCACGGCTGCGCACCGAGGCCGGCATTGACATCCGCACCACCACCCGGCCGGAGGCGAGCATCACGATCGAGGCGGTGTCGCGCGCGGATATCCGCCGCGTGCTGCCGCAAGCCGCCTGTTTCGTCGTGCCCAATGTCGGATCGCTCCGGGAGTATCGCGGCGCGCGGCGCAATCCGCGGACGAATTGGGCCCAGCTCACAACCCGTGACCGGATCGCCATCTTTGTGCCGCGGGACGCGAGCCCGCAGGAAACCCGCGATTGCCTGCATGAGGAGCTGGCGCAGGCGCTCGGCCCGCTGAACGATCTCTACCGTCTGCCCAACTCAGTTTTCAACGATGACAATGTGCACACTGTGCTGACGCATTTCGACATGCTGATGCTGCGGGCGACCTACGCGCCAGAACTGCGCTCCGGCATGTCGCGGTCGCAGGTGGCAGAGCGGCTCCCGGCCATCTTCGCCCGGCTCAACCCCGCGGGACAAACCGGCCCGCGTCCGCGCGCAGCACCAACCCCACAGGCGTGGCGCGAAGCCATTCAGACTGCGCTTGGCCCCCGCAGCGGGGAAGCCGCGCGCCGCACGGCAGCCCGGCAGGCGGTCGCGATTGCCGAACAGCAGGGCTGGCGCGACAGCCGCCGGGGTTTTGCGCACTATGCTCTGGGTCGGGCCCTTCAAGGCACCGATCCGGTCGCGGCACGGCGCCAGTATCTCGTGGCCGACGGCTTTTATGCCCGCTCCGCCTCGACCCGGCTGCACCGCGCCTATGTCGCCACCCAACTGGCCGCCTACGACCTCGCCGCCGGTGACGGCCCCGCCGCGCTGCGTCGCATCGCCCCGCATCTCGGACCTGCGCGGGCCGCACAGAACGCATCGCTGCTCGCGACGCTGCAACTGATGCGCGCCGAAGCGCTCGATCTGACGGGGCGGCAGGCCGAAGCCTCCAGCGTCCGTCTGGACAGTCTGGGATGGGCGCGCTACGGGTTCGGCCCAGACTGGGCGGTCCGGGCGAAACAGCGTGAAATCGCGACTTTGACCCCGCAAAACCCGCCCGCGTGAGCTGACGAGGACTCTGATGATCGGGATCGGAATCACCCTGCTGGGTGCAGTGATTGGCGGTGTGACCGCGGCCCGCCGCAAGGGCAACCGCAAGGATATTGCGCAATACGCGGCGGTCTATGCGCTGATCTTTACGCTGGTCTATCTGGTCGTCTCTATTATCGGCCTGCGCGTGTTGCTATAAGCACCGGATGTTCCTGCCCTTCTTCGACGCCCTGCGCAAAGCCGCCGTCCCTGTGTCCCTGCGGGAGTTTCTGTCCTTCCTCGAAGGGCTTCAAGCGGGCCTGGCCACCTATGACGTCGAGGCATTCTACTACCTCGCCCGCATCACGCTGGTGAAGGACGAACGCAACATCGACAAATTCGACCAGGCCTTTGCCGCGGCCTTTTCAGGCCTCGATCAGATCACGGCCGAGGAGGTGCTTGAGGCCGTCGATATCCCGCGCGACTGGCTTGAAAAGATGGCCGAAAAGCACCTGAGCCCTGAGGAACAGGCCGAAATCGAAGCCCTGGGCGGGTTCGACAAGCTGATGGAGACGCTGAAAAAACGCCTGGAAGAGCAGCGGGGCCGCCACCAGGGCGGCAACAAGTGGATCGGCACCGCCGGCACCTCGCCCTTCGGCGCCTACGGCTACAACCCCGAAGGCGTGCGCATCGGGCAGGACCGCTCGCGCCATCAGCGCGCCACCAAGGTCTGGGACAAGCGCGAATTCCGCAACCTCGACGACACGGTTGAGCTCGGCACCCGCAACATCAAGGTGGCGCTCAAACGCCTGCGCCGCTGGGCCCGGGACGGTGCCGAGGAAGAGCTGGACCTGAACGGCACCATCCGCGCCACGGCCGAGCACGGCTATCTCGACGTGAAAACCCGCCCAGAGCGGCGCAACGCCGTCAAGGTGCTGCTGTTTCTGGACGTCGGCGGCTCCATGGACCCCCATGTGAAAGTGGTCGAGGAGCTGTTCTCCGCTGCGCGCGCCGAGTTCAAGCACATGGAATACTACTACTTCCACAACTGCATCTACGAAGGGCTCTGGCGCGACAACCGCCGGCGCTGGGACGCCCAGACGCCGACGCACGAGGTGCTGCATACCTACGGGGCGGACTACAAATGCATCATCGTGGGTGATGCGTCGATGTCGCCGTACGAGATCGCCTACCCCGGCGGGGCCAACGAGCACTGGAACGCAGAGAGCGGCGCCACCTGGCTTGCGCGTCTGCGTGCGCAATGGCCCGCCACGCTCTGGATCAACCCCGTGCCCGAGAAATACTGGCCCTACACGCAGTCCATCTCGATGATTCAAGAGGTGATTGGCCCCGATGCAATGGTGCCGATGACCCTCTCCGGTATCGAGGCAGGCATGAAGATCCTCAGCCGCTGACCGGGCCTTCTTCTTCTGGCCAAAAATATCCCCGCCGGAGGCGCCGGAACTTGCCGCCGACGCGGCCGGGTCCCATATTCATCCCATGATCAAATTCACGCCGATCCTTCTTGCGATCCTCTACGGGCTGGTCATGTACCGCTTTTCCGCATGGCGGACGGCCAAGCAGCTTGACGCGCGCTCGACCGAGCTTGCGGATCCTCAGCTCAAGAAGCTAATGGACCGGATGGCCGCTGCGCTGGAATTGCCGCGCATCCGCGTGCACATCTACGAGATCGACCCGGTGAACGGCCTCGCTGCGCCCGATGGGCGCATCTTCATCACCCGGGGGTTCTACAATCGGTTTCGCAGCGGCGAGGTGACCGGCGAAGAGATGGCCAGCGTCATTGCCCATGAGATGGGTCATGTGGCCCTGGGCCATTCCCGCCGGCGGATGATCGACTTTTCCGGGCAGAACGCGCTGCGCACCGCGCTTGCGATGGTGCTCGGCCGCTTCATCCCCGGGGTCGGTGTCTGGATTGCGGGCATGCTCACCAGCCTGCTGGCTGCGCGCCTCTCGCGCTCCGACGAATATGAAGCCGACGCCTATGCCGCGGCGCTTCTGACCAAGGCGGGCATTGGCCTCGACCCCCAGATCAGCCTGTTTCAGAAGCTCGATGCGCTGACCCAGCAGAATGGCGGCACAATGCCCGCGTGGCTCATGAGCCATCCCAAGACCGAGGACCGGATCGCGGCCCTCAGGGCGCTGGAAGCCAAATGGGTGCCGGCCGACTGAGAGCGCCCTTACCCGGTCAGGGCCTTCGCGAGGCGCGGCAGGCGGGCTTTCTTGAGCAGCGCGCGCATCGCCCACGGCTGTCCCGACAGGCGCTCCGCCTCGTCGCGCACGGTGTTGGCGACTTCTGCGACCACCCCAGGATCGGCCCGCCAAAGTCGGTACAGATGCTCATCCGGGGTCAATCGTATCAGCCCTTCTTCGAACAAGATGCCTCTCGGGAAATCTTTTGCATTCAAAGTCATGATGCCCACACTTGATGTAGAGATCGCTGTTGCCAGCACGTGTATGTCATGCGCGTCCGGCAGCCAGAGCCGCGCTTCGAGATGCGGCGCTGCAGCGGCCCCCGCCCTCGGCCATTTGGCCCGCACCAAGGCGATTTCGGCCCGCGCCTGCGCCTCGCCTGCCGGCCCGAGCTTTTGCGCCGCCCGGCCCCACTCTTCAAGGATTCGCGCAGACCAGACAGGCTCGAAGGCGCCGGTCGCGGCGACACCCAGAAGCATCTCCCGCATCACGGTCGGGTAGAGCACGCAGGCATCGAGCGTGATTTTCATGGCTCAAACCCGGAAGAACAACGCTTTGAGATAGCCGCTTTCCGCCAGTTGCGGGACCTGCGGATGATCCGGGCCGGCAAAGCCCGTGTGGATCAGCACGGCGCGCCGCCCCGCGCGCCCGATGCCGCGCGCGCTCGCACCACGGAAGGCTGCGAGATCTGCCGCATGCGAGCAGGAACACAATCCCAGTATCCCGTTTTCCGCCACCAGCGGCGCTGCAAGCCGGGCAATTCGCTCGTAGGCGCGCAGACCTGCATCGAGAGCAGCGCGCGAGGGCGCAAAGGCTGGCGGGTCGCAGATCACCACGTCGAACGCCGCACCCTCTGCGCGCAGGGCCGCCAGCACCTCGAAGGCATCGCCCTGCCGTGTCTCGAACCGATCCGAGACACCGGCCGCCGCCGCTCCCGCCCGGGCCAGCTCAAGCGCGGGCTCCGATCCGTCGACGGCCAGTGCCGAGGCGGCCCCACCCGCCAGCGCCGCGAGGGAGAAGCCGCCCACATGGCTGAAGACGTCGAGCACGCGCGCGCCGCGCGCGAGGCGGGCGGCGAAGGCATGGTTCGGGCGCTGATCGAAGAACAGCCCGGTCTTCTGCCCGCCGGTCACATCTGCCATGTAGGTGGCCCCGTTCATGGGCACCGGGATGGGCGCAGTCGGTGCGGGCCCGCTCAGCACGCCGGAGCGATCGTTCAGACCTTCGAGGCCGCGGGTTCGGCCCGAGGCATTCTTCAACACCACTTTGGCGTCAAGCGTCGATTGCAGCGCCGCTGTCAGCGGGTCGAGACAGGTTTCAGCCCAGGCGGCATTGGGCTGGATGACGCAGAGATCGCCAAACCGGTCGATCACCACACCGGGCAGCCCATCGGCTTCGGCGTGGATCAACCGGTAGAAGGGCGCATCGAAGAGCTGCGCGCGCAGCGCCAGCGCGCGCACCAGCCGGCCCTCGAACCACGCCTGGTCGATCCGAGCCTCCGGGCGGGTGTCAAGCATGCGCGCGATGATCTTCGAGTGGGGATTGACCCCCACGACCCCCATCGGCTGGCGCTTGTCGTCTTCGAGCACTGCGAGAGTACCGGGGGCCAGCGCCTTTGTGCGGCGATCCGTCACCAGCTCGTTGGCATAGACCCAGGGAAAGCCGTGCCGGAGGGCGCGCGCGTTGGCTTTGGGTTTCAGACGAACCACCGGGCGGACGGCCTGGGCGGAAAAGGAAGAAGCTGCTGTCATGGCCCCCTTCCTCTAGTCGGTTCCGGGCCGCTGTGAAAGCTCGGAGTGGTGTGCAGGCCGCTCGGCTCAGCTCCGCCGCTTAGGCGCCAGGTGCGACCAACTCTGTTTGAATCACGTGCGCGAGATGATCGGTGATCCGCACTTTCTGAGTCAGCCCCTCACGTTCCGCATCCAGCGCGCGCTGCCCGCCGAAGCCCCTGAGGTTGGCCTTCACCACACGGCGATCACCCAAGGGTACGCCGGTCTCGGCATGGCGCAGAGAGAACGCGAAGCGGATCGCGTGCACGCCACCCACGGTGTAGCGGGCCTTCTCGGTCAAGGCGTGGAAGCGCAGCACCTCGATGTCCAGCACGGCCGGTGTGCCGCGCGACATCGCGGCTGTCCCGCGGGCCATCGCCGTCTCGAAAATCGCCTGCACCTGCGCATGACGGTCGCCCGGTGCGTCGCCGCGCCAGACGATGTCGCCGGAGGGGTAGTACCTGTTGGCCTCGGACACCTGCAAGGCGTCCGGAACCTGAACGTTCACCGCCCGGATATGGAGCGGCTGGTGCTGCGCCGGACCTGACGCGGCCTCCGGGGGCGCGACACTGTCAAAAAGCGCACCGCGGCTTGCGCTATCTGGCACCGCGCATCCCGCCATCAGCACGGCGAGCCCCACCGCCGCGCCTGTTCTCATCGGTGTCATAAGTGTCTCCGCACTCGGGGCGACTTCTGCCTGCCAGAGGTTTGTTGCAGAGGGGTCTAGCGGCCGACTGCGGCTCAATTGTGACGAATTTTAGGTAAAACTGACGCGAATGCCCGTCAAAATGCATCAGTTGCGCGGCCGCGAGCGCCATCCGCCGCGCCGCCGCGGTGCAGCCATACCGCCGAGCCCTTCGGTCATGACTTCCGTCATCGGATGATCGGGATGCGCCGCGCCGTAGCGGGTCAGCAGCGCTTTGAGGACCAGCCCGGTGTCTTGTTCGAGCGACAGGCTCAGCGCCCAGTCGAGGAAGATCGAGCGGCATTCGCTCTTGCTGATGCCGTCAATGCGATAGGCCTCGAGGATAAGTCCCTTCGGGTCGTTCTCGTCCCCCTTCATGTGGCACCGCCCGCGGTCAGGGCTGCGTCGATATAGGCCGCAGATGCGGCGTAATCCGCTGCGAGTTTGCTTTCGAGATCCGACATCCGCTCCTCCCCCAGCGTACGCAGCAGGAAGGCGTGGCCGGATGGGCCCAGGGCCTCCGCGTCCAGTGGCCGGTCCGACAGCAGCTGCACCGCCTGATGTAGACGCGAGTAGAACGCGTGAAACTCGGTGAGGGCCATGCCCGATGCGTCATTAAGGAGCCCGGCTGCGACAGCGGCGCGCAGGCCGGCCTCGGTCTGGCCGCTGGTGTCGCCCTGCAACAGCGCACCAGCCTGCGCCAGCAGCTCGATTTCCTGCAGCCGTCCCGGCCCGCGCTTGGCATCCCAAAGCCCGGTCGGGATCTTCGCCGCCCGAATGCGATCGCGCATGTCACGCACCTCGGCAAGCACTTTCTCCTGCGCGCGGGGCTGGCGCAAAAGATCCTGCCGGAACGCCTCGACATCCGCGGCAAGATCGGCAGGCCCCGCCACAACAGAGGCGCGGGTCAGCGCGAGGTGCTCCCACACCCAGGCCTGGTCTGCCTGATAGCTCTGGAACGCGGGCCAGCTCGTCGCGACAGGGCCCTGATTGCCGGAGGGTCGCAAGCGCATGTCGACTTCATAGAGCCGGCCCTGCGCCATCGGGGCCGTCAGCGCGGTGATCAGGGCCTGCGTCAGCCGCGCATAGTAGAGCCGGCTCGAGAGCGGCTTTGCGCCCTGCGAGGCCTCTTCGCCCTGCGGATCGTAGATCACGATGAGATCGAGGTCCGAGCCCGCGTTCAGCCGCCCTGCCCCGAGCGAGCCCATGCCAAGCACCACCGCGCCGCGCCCCGGCGGCGGGCCGTGCCGCGCGGCAAACTGCGCGGTCACGAGCGGCCAGAGCACCACAAGGACGGCGCGCGCGAGGTCTGCGTATTGTTGCGCGGCGGTCTCCGCCTCGATCAGACCGCGCAGCAGGTGCACACCGACGCGGAAATGCCACTCCTTGGCCCATCGCCGGATCGCATCGAGCCGTGTCTCATAATCGGCCTCGGCCTCCAGCCGCGCCTGGAGCAGTTGCGCCAGCCCCTCCTGCCCCGGCCAGTCGGTGAAGAAGTCGCCGCCGATGACCGCATCGAACACGCCTGCATTGCGCGACAGATACTGGGCCAGTTCGGGGGATGTGCCGGTGATGTCGATCAGCAGGTCTGTCAGCTGCGGGTTGGCTTCGAGCAGCGAAAAGAGCTGAACGCCCGCCGGCAGCCCCGACAGGAACCCGTCAAAGGCCAAGAGCGCCTCCTCGGGCCGCGACGACTGCGCCAGCCGGGCCAGCAGATCGGGGCGCAGCCGCTCGAATATCGCCCGGCTGCGTTCACTGCGCAGGGCCGGGTAGCTCCGCCAGCGGGTGAGAAGGTCGTGCTCGACATCGGCGGTTGCCGGGCCTGCGGGTTTCGACGGGGCGAAAAACTGCTCCATCGTGTCATGCACCGTCTGCAGCCGCTCGGTCAGCTCGGCTTCGAGCGCGCTGCGGTCGCGATCCATCAGACAGGCCAGCCGGTCAAAGCCCTCCGGACTGCGCGGAAGGCTGTGGGTCTGGGCGTCGTTAACCATCTGCAAGCGGTGCTCGACCGTTCGGTGTGCCACGTAGTGCTCGGCCAGCATGTCCGCGGTCTCGTCCGGAACCCAGCCCTTGGCGGCCAGCGCGCGCAGCCCGTCCACCGTGCCGCGCACCCGCAAATCCGGGTCGCGCCCGCCTGCGATCAGCTGCCGCGTCTGCGTGAAGAACTCGATCTCGCGGATGCCGCCGCGGCCCAGCTTCATATTGTGCCCCGGCAGGGTGATCGGCCCGCCCAAGCCCTTGTGCTCGCGGATCGCAAGCCGCATGTCATGGGCGTCCTGAATGGCCGCGAAATCGAGGTGGCGGCGCCAGACGAAGGGCGACAGATCGTCGAGAAACCGTTGTCCGGCCACCCCGTCCCCCGCCGCGAGCCGCGCCTTGATGTAGGCCGCGCGCTCCCATGTCCGGCCGAGGCTTTCATAGTAGCGCTCGGCCGCCTCCATCGCGATGCAGACCGGTGTGACCGCGGGATCGGGCCGCAGCCGCAGATCCGTGCGAAAGACATAGCCCTCGGGCGTGATCTCGCTGAGCATCGCCGTCATCGCGCGGGTTGCCCGCACGAAGCTGGACCGGGCCTCGTAGAAGTCGTCGGGATCGAAGCGTGTCTCGTCGAAGAGGCAGATCAGATCGATGTCGGAGGAATAGTTGAGCTCGCCCGCGCCCATCTTGCCCATGGCGAAGACGCACATGCCGGCGGCGTCCTCGAGGTCGTCTTCGGTGGCGCCGGGCAGCTTGCGGCGCCGGATCTGCACGGCGAGGGCCGCGCGCAGCGCGGATTGGCAGGCGGCATCGGCAAAGGCGGTCAGCGTGCCGGTTACCTGCCCCAACGGCCAGGCGCCTCCGAGGTCGGCCAGCGCGGTCATCACCGCCACCCGGCGCTTGGTCTGGCGCAAGCCGCGCGGCAGATCCTCATCAGGCAAATCGCGCAGCGCTGCAATCTGGTCGGCAAGCGCCGCGTCCGGACGGGTCAAGGCCTCCATCAGCCATTCCGCCTCCCTTTGCACAAGCGACAAGAGGTACGGGCTCGATCCCGCGGCCCCGTGCACAAGAGCGCGCAACTCGGGGGTAAGGCCGGGCAGCGCAGCGACGCCTTCCGCGCCCCGTTCAGGGTCGAAGGCACGCGGGCAGCGTGTCATTTCGGCGGCCAGACTCATGACGCAGGCTTAGCCAGAGATGCGGGCGGGGTCAAAGCTTCGATGGGGTCCACCAGAGCATCGGTACGGGGTTTCGTCGCTCCGGACAACGGGAAGCACAGGCAAAAAGACCGTAGCCAAATACCTGTTTTCAAACCGTTTCTCTAAAAAATGTAAAAAACATTCACATCGCCCCTTGCAAGAGCGGCGCCATGTGCCAATCTTAACAATGTGAAAGACATTCACATCCCGGCAAATCCGAGGATCCCACACACGCAAACAGAAAGGCACGTCAATGACCACCGCCACTCAAGTCACTCCCCTGCCCAGCCAGCCCGGTTGGTTCACCCGCGCCGAGACCTGGCTTGATTCCAAAGGCAAGGGCGCGTGGATCGCGGCCATGGTCTTGGGTTTCGTCTTCTTCTGGCCCGTGGGGCTCGCCCTTCTCTTCTACATGATCTGGAGCAAACGCATGTTCACATCCTGCAGCCGTAAGACCACTTCGATGCGCCATGGCATGCGCGCCATGCGGCCCAGCGGCAACTCGGCCTTCGATGCCTACAAGGCCGACACCCTGCGCCGGTTGGAAGACGAGCAGCAGCAGTTCGAGGCCTTCCTGGAGCGCCTGCGCGAAGCGAAGGACAAGGCGGAGTTCGATCAGTTCATGAACGACCGCGCCCAGAAGAACGGCGACACCACCGCCGAAGCCTGATCAAGGAGCGTGCCGGGGCGACCCGGCACAGCCTGTTTCAAAGAACCAGACCCAAGGCAGATGCGATGGCCCCCCCCGATCCTCAGGCACAGCCCGACTTCTACAAGGATGTTCCGCTCAAGCGCCTGTTGGCCTGGGCGGTCGATGCAACGGTGACGGCGCTGGCCTGCCTGATCATCCTGCCTTTCACCTTCTTCACGGGGCTTTTCTTCTTTCCCCTTCTGTTTCTGGTCGTTGGCTTCCTCTACCGGATGGTCACTCTGGCCAACGGATCGGCCACCTGGGGCATGCGGCTCTTCGCGATCGAGCTGCGCCGCCCGGATGGGACGCGGCTTGATGCCGGAACGGCCTTTGCGCATACGCTTGGATATTCGGTCAGCTGTGCGATAGCGCCACTTCAGTTGATTTCCATCGTCATGATGGCCACGACCGAACGCGGTCAAGGTCTCACCGATCACGTCTTGGGAACAGTGATGGTCAATCGCCGGGCCGAAGCGGCCTGATCGGCAAACTTCGGCTTGGCGGCTGGCGCGGGTCTTGTTATCTTCCGGTTGTAAAAGCTGGAATCCCATGCGCCACACGTTGCCAATCGCCCCGCAGTTTTATGTAACTGCCCCGCAGCCCTGTCCGTATCTGGACGGGCGGATGGAGCGTAAGCTGTTCACGGCACTGCAGGGCGAAAACGCGGACAAGCTCAACGACAGCCTGTCGCAACAGGGGTTTCGGCGCTCGCAGAACGTGCTCTACCGCCCTTCCTGCGCGGAGTGCTCCGCCTGTCTGAGCGCGCGTATCGATATCGCGGCCTTCAAGCCCTCGCGCAGCCAGCGCCGCACCGCCAACCGCAACACGGACCTCAAGCGCCGGGCCACCTCGCCCTGGGCCTCCGAAGAACAGTACGAGCTCTTCCGCAGCTATCTCGACAGCCGCCATGCCGAGGGGGGCATGGCTGATATGGACGTGTTCGAGTTCGCCGCGATGATCGAGGAAACCCCGATCCGCAGCCGTGTGGTGGAATACACGGACAAGGAGACAGGTGCGCTCATCGGCGTGAGCCTGACGGATGTGCTCGCCGATGGCCTGAGCATGGTCTATTCCTTCTACGCCCCGGACGAGCAGAAGCGGTCCTTGGGCACTTACATGATCCTTGACCACATCGACATCGCGAAAGAAGCCGGGCTGCCCTACGTCTATCTTGGCTACTGGGTGCCGGGCAGTCAGAAAATGGGCTACAAGTCCAAGTTCTCCGGACTCGAGGTCTATGTGGGCGGCAGCTGGCAGAAGATGACCGACCCCAGCGCCTTCTCGGCGGATATGCATCCGCTGTCGACCGATCCGATTGCAGAGCAGGTCGCCAACATCCACCTGCCCGACACCCGCCCGACGCGGTAGCAGCATCGGTCAGCGCTCGGCGCCTCACCTTTCATTTTCCTGTCGTGAACATCTGTTTTCTGTGGCGAATGGCGGGCCACTACACTTTATTGGTGTATGTGCGTTAACGCTCACATCAAGACGGGAGAGGACATCTGATGAAATTGACCTTACTGACGACAACCGTCGTCGCCACGGCCGCGGCAACCTCGCTGGCAGCGCAGAACAGGATCGACGGCCAATCGCCGGACGCACCGGAGCTGGCCGCCTATGGCGCTCTGCCCGTCGGGGTGCGGCAACTGGACTTCGTGAACCCCGATCAGATCGACATCCTCTCCATCGACCCGGCGGGCGACCCGCCCGCGGACTTGCCAAGGTACGACCGCCCGCTGACGGTCGAGATGTGGTACCCGGCCGCTGAGGGCGCGAGCGGCGAGACCTCGCTCAACGCCTATCTGCGGGATGGCACGACCGAGGTCACCCTGGAAGGCCGCGCAGTGCGCGACGCAGCTCCGGCGGCAAGCGGCGAGCCCTTCCCGCTGCTGATGCTCAGCCACGGCTATCCCGGCAATCGCTTCCTGATGTCGCATCTGGCGGAGAACCTCGCCTCGAAGGGATATGTCGTCGCCTCGATCGACCACACCGACTCCACCTATCGGGACCAGTCCGCCTTTGGCTCGACACTGGTCAACCGACCGCTCGATCAGTTGTTCGTGCTCGAACAGATGGCGCAGCTGAACACCGACGGCGGCTCGGAGTTTGCGGGGCTGATCGACGCCGACAACACCGGGCTCATCGGCTACTCCATGGGCGGCTATGGCGCCATCGTGACCGCCGGCGGTGGTGTCACGGAAACCTCTGTCGGCTATCCGTGGGGCGGGCCGCAGGGCACGCTGGGCATCCATCAGGCGGGCAGCGAGACCCATGAGGCGCTGCCGGATCCCCGCATCAAGACCGCCGTCGCGATCGGGCCCTGGGGTATGAACACCGGGTTCTGGGATGCCGAGGGGCTGGCCGGGATCGAAATCCCGATGCTGTTCATCGCCGGATCGGAAGATGCCACCTCGCTCTATGAAGAGGGGATCCGCGCGATCTGGGAGGGGGCGAGCAGCGTCGACCGCGCGCTTCTCACCTTCGACGGGGGCGGTCACAACACCGTGGCGCCGATCCCGGCCCCGGCCGAGAGTTTCTATTTCAACGACCGGCTCGGGTTCAACGTGTCCGAGCACTACACCGACTCGGTCTGGGATACGGTCTTCATGAACAACGTGGGCCAGCATTTCCTCACCGCCTGGATGGATCTGGAACTGAAGGGCGAGACGGAGAAAGCCGCCTATCTGGATCTTCTCGACATCGGCAGCGAGGGGCTGTGGTCGGTCAACGCGGATGGCAGCTTGCGCGATGACCACACCTATTGGAAAGGCTTCGCTGAAGGCACCGCCGATGGCCTGCGCTACGAGGTCCTCGAGGCAACGCCCCCGGCCGTGCCGCTCCCGGCCTCGGCCTGGCTGCTCATCTTTGCGCTTGGCGGGCTTGGGGTGATGCGCCGCGCCCGCTGAGCCATTCCGGAACCGATCACAGAAAAAGGGGCCACGCGGCCCCTTTTTCTGTTCGTTGATCAGACCGCCGTCAGTTCGGGATCAGATCCGGAACCAGGGTCACGATGCCCGGGAAGGTCCAGAGCAACGCCAGACCGGCCACCTGGATCAGCACGAAGGGGATGATCCCGCGATAGATATGCCCCGTGGTCACCTCCTTCGGCGCGACCCCTCGGAGATAGAAGAGCGCAAAGCCGAAGGGCGGCGTCAGGAACGACGTCTGAAGGTTGACCGCGATCATGATCGTCACCCACTTGGGGTCGAAGCTGCCGCCATAGATCACCGGCCCGACGATGGGGATCACGATGTAGATAATCTCCAGGAAATCAAGCACGAAGCCCAGCACGAAGAGCACGATCATCACGATCAGAAAGACCTTGAACTCATTGTCGAAGCTCTTGAGGAACTGCTGGATGTAGTGCTCGCCCCCGAAGGAGATCACCACGAGGTTCAGAAGCTGCGAGCCGATGAGGATGGTGAAGACCATGCTGGTAACCTTCGCCGTCTCGCGCACGACCGGGCTCAGAACGCCCGAGGTGTAGAGCACCCAGCAGGAGAACAGCAGGCCGAAGAGCGCATAGAGGTAGGCGGCATAGGCCACGATGAAGGCGAACCAGCTTTCAAAACCCACGTTGCCGTTGTTGATGCGCAGGTCGAAGTTGATGCCCACGAGGATGCAGACGATGATCGCCAGCGTCGCCCAGATGATCACCTTCGGCGTGCGATCCTGATCCTTGAGCTTGCGGTAGGCGGCGAGCATGATCGCGCCCCCTGCCCCAAGGGCGGCCGCTGGTGTCGGGTTGGTGATGCCGCCGAGGATGGAGCCCAGCACCGCGACAATCAGCACCAGCGGCGGGAAGACCACGCGGATCAGCTCGTTTTGCGCGCAGATCTTCGTGGCATGCGTCACACCGTACATGAGGGCGGCAAAGGGCAGCGCCATCAGTGCCGCCATCGTGCCCGAGCTTGTGGCCGGCCCGACCATGATGATGTCGACCAGCAGCATCAGGATGGCTCCCACAGCCCCGATGATCAGCGGCTGCGGCGGCGCGGACGGCGACACGCCGCGGGCCGTGGTCAGGAACAGCGAGGTGAGCACGATGATGATGCCAATGCCGGTGCCGATGGGGGCAGCATTCGCGATCTTGGCCGCGCGCGCCTCGGCCAGTTCCTCTTCGGAGAGGGCGCGGGAGGCCTGCACGCCGCCCGCCTCATTGATGGCCGCCTGCTCCGCCACGGCAGCGTCCCAGGCCGCCTGCCCGTGCAGCTCGATCATCGAGGCCTCGCATTCCGGCCCGACATTGGTGCGCAGCGACGCGCCCTCGCCGATGTCCGAGAACCGCGAGACGGTCGTGGATTGGTCGCCGATCACGTTGAGATTGCCCAGCAGTATGGCCCCGACGACAATCGCCAGCGGTGCGCCAAGGAACCAGGTGAAGGCCTCGTTGCGGGTGACCGGCTCGGCGTTGGTGCTGCCCATTTCGACCGCGGGCGCATTGTCGGGGTTCAGAAGCGCATAGCCGAAGGCATAGAGCGCATAGAGCAGCGCCAGCATGATGCCCGGCAGCAGGGCCGCCTGGAACAGGGTGCCGACCGAGAGCACCGCGGGCTCGCCAAGGTAGGTCAGCGCGTCGGTACAGCCGGCAACGGTCGCGCGCTGCTCCTGCGCCGCCGAGTAGAGATCGCCCGCCAGGGTGCCCAGCAGCACGATGACGATGGAGGGCGGGATGATCTGCCCCAAGGTCCCGGACGCGGCAATGACACCGGTCGAGAGCTCTGACGAATAGCCATTGCGCAACATGGTCGGCAGTGCCAGCAGCCCCATGGTCACCACCGTCGCGCCGACGATACCGGTGGAGGCGGCGAGGAACGCACCCACAACCACGATGGAAACGGCCAAGCCACCCGGCAGCGGGCCGAAGACGCGCGCCATGGTGGTCAGCAGGTCGTTCGCGATCTTGGAGCGCTCCAGCGTGATGCCCATGAGCACGAACATCAGCACGGCAAGCAGTGTCTCGATGGACTGTCCCGCGAGGACGCGCTCGTTCATGCGGTTCACCACGAAGGAGACATTGCGGTCGAGCGCCGTCTCCCAACCTTGTGGAAAGACCGGCAGTTCGACCCGCGGCAAGTCAGGGTATCGGAAGACGGAGATGGTATCGGGCTTCACGCCGGAGTTCACCAGATCCCGGTAGACCTGGCTGCCGGTGTCGATGGCCTGGTGGATGAGCAGCCCGGCGCTGTCGAGGGCGGCGATGATCCCGAAGGAGATCACCCCGGCACCCGCGATGGCGAACGCCACCGGAAAACCCGAGAGGATGCCGCCGAACAGGCAGATGAAAACGATGATCAGGCCAACTTCTACGCCGTCCAGTCCGAAAAACATGAGTTCAGTCCCTCATTGCGCTGCGTATGTCGCGGCGTCCGTTAGTGTGTGCCTTCGTAGGCCTCTTCGCCCTCGCCCAAGCTGTCGCGGTCGAGGTACTTGTTCTCGCTCTCCGGGCCTTCCTTCCACTCCAGGTACGAGCGGAAGAACATCGCCACGGCTTGCAGGAACACCATCGCGGTGAAGGCGCAGAGCAGGATCTTGAAGAGGAAATAGCCGTTGAAGCCGTTCGGGCTGAAGCCGATGGTCTCGACATTCCAGCGCAGCGCGCGGGACTTCAACAGCAGCCGGTCCAGTGTGTCGGAGGCCGAGGGGTTCGGCACGATCAGGTGGCGCCACAGGAAGAACCAGCCGTAAAGCCAGATCATCACCGCTACCGGCATCATGAAGAACACGGCGCCGAACATGTCGATGACCTTCTTGGTGCGGAAGGCGACGGCGGAATAGACCAGATCGACCCGGACGTGGCCGCCCTGTACGAAGGTGTAGGCCATGCAGAGGCAGACCACCATCGCGTTGTAGAGCTTCAACTCTTCCGCGAACCAGCTGATATCGAATTGCAGCGGGATGCCGAAGCCGATGGAAATGTCGGGCCGGGTGAAGATCCGCTGCATGAAAACGATGACGATCTGCTGGATCACCATCAGGAGCCCCGCCCAGGCGAAGAACCGGCCGACGGTATTGGCAAAACCCTCCAGCGCCCGAACGCAGCCCCAGAGGAATTCGTTCCGCCACAGGCCGACCGCAAAGACGATCAGGAAGGCGGTCAAGACGACAAAGAAGAATTCAACCGATCCGCCGTAGTAGACGAAGCGCATGATCGCTTCCTTGTTCGACCAGTCGAGCCAGAGCGAGGGATGCGTGATCGCGTAGAAGAAGTTATAGACCGACAGGCCGATGTTGGCGAAGAACCAGAGCACCCCATCGACGATGATGGAGAATGAGCCTACGGCTTCGCTTGCGTCGTTTTCCATATGTCCCCCTCCCTTGTTGCGCGCCTCTTCTCACGCTGCAAGGTCTCGCCCGGATGTCAGGCCCGCAGGCCTGCGTGGTGAAAGGGGCCGCCTGCCGCAGCCCCTTCCGGTGTGATGGTTCGATCAGCCGTTGGCCAGCACGCGGTTGCGCTGTGCCACGTAGAAGCCGTCAGACTTGAGCAGCCAGTCGGAACTTTGCGCCAGCGACTCCTCGAAGGATCCGCGGATCTTGGCAAAGATCTCGTCGCCCATGTTCTCGTCCATGACTTTCTTGGAGGCCGCGCCGAAGGCATCCCACACATCGTCCGGGAATTGCAGGGTTTTCACGCCCTGTGCCTGCAGCCGTGCCAGTGCCGCGCCGTTGTTGGCCAGGGTTTCGGCCAGCTGGGTGTGCGTGGTCGCCATGGCGGCGTTGGAGATGATCGCCTGATGCGCGGGGCTGAGGTCGTTCCAGACGTCGAGGTTGCAGGCCGCCGCCAGCGCGGAGCCCGGCTCGTGGAAGCCCGCAGTATAGTAGACTTTCGCCACTTCCTGGAAGCCCGCGCGCTCGTCCGCGAAGGGGCCGACCCATTCCAGGCCGTCCAGTGCGCCGGAGCTGAGCGCCTGATAGAGTTCGCCACCCGGGATGTTCTGCACGGATGCGCCCAGCTCGCCGAGCACCTTGCCGCCGAGACCCGGCATGCGGAACTTCAGGCCGTTGAAGTCGGAGGCGGAGTTGATCTCATTCCGGAACCAGCCACCGGATTGCGAGCCCGAGTTGCCGGCAATGAAGGACTTCAGATTGAAGATTTCACCCAGCTCGGTGTGCAGCTCGTGGCCGCCGCCGTGGTGATACCAGTTGGTCACTTCCTGTGCGGTGCCGCCGAACGGCACGGCTGTGAAATAGGCATAGCCCGGGTGCTGACCGATGAAGTAGTAATCGGCCGAGTGGTACATGTCGGCCTGACCGGACGAGACCGCATCGAAGACTTCGAACGCGCCCACAAGCTCGCCCGGCGCCTTCTTGTCGATGGTCAGCGTGCCATCGGACATCGCCCCGACCATCTCTTCGAAGTAGGTCGCCGCATCGTCCAGAACGGCGAAGCCGCGCGGCCAGGATGTCACCATTGTCAGAACGCGGTTGCCTTGTGCAATCGCAGGTGCGGCCAGTGTCGTGGCCGCGGCGGCAGACCCGCCCAATGCAGATGTCTTCAGAAATGAACGACGGTTCATCTTGGATAATCCTCCCAGATATGTCGCCCGTGGCGCGGAAGTTCGCCCGGGTCGTTTCGAGTGTGGCCACACTAGCGAGCCGGATTTCAAATGAAATACCTACTACTGCGTAGATCGGCAGCATTTGGGCCAATTTGGTCATATTTTTTGGCCGATTTTCAGCGGCGCGTCACCATCCCTCGTCGAATCGTCACCGGGATCGGGCGCGATCTGACTTTGATTCGCCCCAATTTCCACGTAACCAGTCTGCCATGAAACGGATTGGTGCTCTTTTCCGCCCCAGCTATGCACAAAAGCTGTCGCTGGTGGCCACCGTCCCGCTGATTGCGGCGGTGGCGGCGATTGCCGTGCTGGTGGCCTACCAGTCCCGCACCTTGGCCGAGCGCGAGATCAAGGCGCTGGAGACCCAGCTTCTGGAAGCGAAGAAGGCCGAGCTCGCCAATTACGTCACCCAGGCGCGCAACGGGTTCTACTTCATCTATGGCAACGCCGCGCCGGATGATCAGGAGGCACAGGACCGCGTGGCCCAGATCCTCTCGGCGATGATCTATGGCACGGACGGGTTCTTCTTCGTCTACGACTACGATGGCACCAACCTAGTCAGCCCGCGCCAGACCGAGATGATCAACCGCAACTGGTCGGGGCTCGCCGACAGTGAAGGCACCCCCATCGTTGATGAGCTGATCACCATCGCGCGCTCCGGCGCGGGGTATCACAGCTATCTCTGGCCCAAGCCTTCCACGGGCGAGGAAGCGCGGATGATCACCTATGTGACCAGCTTTCCCAGCTGGCGGTGGGCTGTGGGAACGGGCGTCTTCATCGACGATGTGCTCGCCACCGTGGCCTCTGCGCGCGCGGATGTGGAGTCGCGGGTGCAACGCACGTTCTTCTATATCGGCATGATCACCCTGGCCGCCCTGCTCGCTGTCTTCCTCACGGGCATGGGGCTGAACATCCGCGAACGCAGGCTGGCGGATGCGAAGTTGAAGAACCTGACCCAGCGCGTGCTCGACGCGCAGGAGGAAGAGCGCGGGCGGGTGGCGCGCGAATTGCACGACGGCATCAGCCAGCTGCTGGTCGGCGTGCGCTATGCACTGGACACCGCGCGCCGCAAGCTCGACCGCGGCGATGCCAGCGCAGCCGATCCCTTGAAGAAGGGCATCGAGACATTGGGCGAGGCGATCTCCGAGGTGCGGCGGATCAGCCGTGATTTGCGCCCCGGCGTGCTCGACGACCTTGGTCTCGGTCCCGCGATCAAGGCGCTGGCCGACGACTTTCAGGAACGCACGGGGCTCGAGGTGAGTTTCCAGACGGTGGTTTTCCGCAACCGGCTCGACGGCGAGGCCAAGATCGCCATGTACCGCATTGCGCAGGAGGCCCTCACCAACATCGAGCGGCACGCCCACGCCAGCCACGTCAAGATCGACCTGCGCGGCCACAAGAAAGGCGCGACCCTGCGGATCGAGGACGACGGCCGTGGCCTGCCCGAGGACGGCCCGACCGGGGGGCTGGGGCTGCGCAACATGCAGGAACGTGTCGAACAGCTCGAAGGTCACCTGCGCCTGTCGAAGCCGCGCGGGCGCCCCGGCACCATCATCGAGGTGAGCGTGCCGCTCTCGCACCTGCTGCCGCCCGAACCCGAAACACCCAGCCGCCCCAAAGTCCCCGCATGACCGCACAGACCCCGATCAGAATCCTCATCGTCGACGACCACCCGATGGTCGCCGAAGGCATCCAGTCGATCCTCGAAAGCTACGACGACATCCACGTGGTCGGCACCTGCAACACGGCGCGCGATGCGATTGCCCAGGTGCCGGTACTCGACCCGGACGTCATCCTCATGGATCTGAACATGCCGGATATGGGTGGCCTCACGGCGACCGAGATCATCCTCGAACAGCGTCCCGACACGCGCATCCTAGTGCTGTCGATGCACGACAGCCCGGAATACATCTCCTCCGCGCTCAGCCACGGCGCGATGGGCTACGTGCTCAAGGACGTGCCGACGGATGAGATCAAACAGGCCATCGATGTGGTGATGTCCGGCGAGCGCTACCTCTGCACCGGGGCGCGCGGATCGCTTGAGCCCAAGCAGAACGACGCGCGCGAGGCGCTCACGGGGCGCGAGCAGACGATTCTGCTGCAATTGGCGCAGGGCAAATCGAACAAGGAGGTCGCCATCGCGCTCGACATCTCGGTGCGCACCGTCGAGACGCACCGCAAGAACATCAAGCGCAAACTGGGCATCTCCAGCACGGCGGGGCTGACCCGATACGCGCTCGAGCACGGGGTTCTGCAGGGAACCGGCGCAAGATTCTGATCAGGCGGTCAACCGTTCAAGTTTTGTTAAGTGCACACGGTCTAGACCGAGGGCATGACCATACAGACCGAGATCACGACGCCTGACGCGGCGACCATCGACACCCTCCCCTTTCGCACAGCCATCGACCGCGTGGCGACGCTGCGCACGCTGGTCATGCGCATGGCGCTGAAGGTCAGCCAGCTCGCTGCCGACCCCACGGAGGAGCAGCGCGCAGCCCTGAAAGAGGATGCGGAGGCCCAGGCCGGGACGCTGCGTCATACCCATGACGTGCTGTGCGGCAAGGCCATATTCGACGACCTGCCCGAGGCGCTGAGCGCCTGGCTTGCCACGGTCGCGCAGGACCAACGCGGTGGTCTCACGGCGATTGCCCGCATGGCCGATATGACAGACGGCCTGCGCGACACTGCCGAGGAGGGCGACGCGGCGGAGCCCGACGGTCTCGACACCTATGTGGCTTACGCGCAGGGTGATTTTTTCGACGCGGTCACCGCGCTGACCGAGCACATCTGGGTCCAGGTCGACGACGGTCGCGCAACGCAACTCGAACGTGCGATGCAATCGGCCACGCGGCTTGGCGAAGGACTCAGCCGGCTTGAGCGCATCGGCAAATACGTCCGCTCCATGTCGATCAACGCCTCCGTCGAGGCCTCGCGCGCCGGTGAAGCGGGCAAGGGCCTCGCCATCATCGCCCAGGAGTTCAAGGTCCTGGCCGAAGAGGTGCAGGAGCTGACCTACTCCGCCCGCCAGGACATCGAGAGCATCGAGAACTCTTGAGGCTGACTGCCTGATTTTCGCAAAATGTCGTCGAGGCGGCCTGTCGCGAAAGGAAGTGACGCAAATTTATTCTCCTGCGACATATTTTTTTGCGCAATAGGTCCTTGACGGCCCTAACCGCCACTTTTAAGGTCCCGGCAGCACGAAGGAGCCATCTGGCATGACACCTCTAGTCGTCATCGTAGGACACACGCGCATGGGCCGGTAACGGTAGACCATCCTCTGACCCATGCGCCCCCGTCAAAATCGGGGGCTTTTTTTTGCGCAAACGGGAGCAAGCGGCCAGCACGGGCCACCACGGAGTGAAAGATATGAAACGGCAGATGTCCGGAGCAAAAATGATTGTCCAGGCCTTGATCGATCAGGGCGTGGACACCGTCTTTGGCTACCCTGGGGGCGCTGTACTGCCGATCTACGACGAGGTCTTTCAGCAGAATGCCATCCGCCACATCCTCGTGCGCCACGAACAAGGTGCGGTGCATGCGGCCGAAGGTTATGCGCGCGCCACCGGTAAGCCGGGTGTTGTGCTCGTGACCTCCGGCCCGGGAGCGACGAATGCTGTGACCGGGCTGACCGACGCGCTGATGGATTCGATCCCGATCATCGTTCTGACGGGCCAGGTGCCCACCTTCATGATCGGCTCCGATGCCTTTCAGGAGGCCGACACCGTTGGCATCACACGCCCCTGCACCAAGCACAACTGGCTCGTGAAAGAGACCGATGCGCTCGCGGGCGTGATCCACGAGGCCTTCCACGTGGCGACCCATGGCCGCCCGGGGCCTGTGCTGGTCGACATCCCGAAGGACGTGCAGTTTGCGACCGGCACCTATCAACCGCCGAAGCCCTCGGTGTCGCACTACCAGCCGAAGCTGAAGGGCGACATGGAAGAGATCACGGAGCTGGTGGCCGCCATGGAGAAGGCCAAGAAGCCGATCTTCTACACCGGCGGCGGTGTGATCAACTCCGGCCCCGCGGCAAGCCAGCTGTTGCGCGAGTTGGTGAAGGCGACGGGCTTCCCGATCACGTCGACGCTCATGGGGCTCGGCTCCTACCCGGCCTCGGGGCAGAATTGGCTCGGCATGCTCGGCATGCACGGGCTCTACCAGGCCAATATGGCGATGCATGATTGCGACTTGCTGATCAACATCGGTGCGCGCTTCGACGACCGGATCACCGGGCGCATCGACGCCTTCAGCCCGAAATCGACCAAGGCGCATATCGACATCGACCCGTCCTCGATCAACAAGGTGATCAAGACCGATATCCCGATCGTCGGCGATGTGGGCCACGTGCTCGAAGACGTGCTCAAGGTCTGGAAGTCGCGCGGACGCAAGACAAACTCGGAAGCACTGGCCAAATGGTGGGCGCAGATCGAGGAGTGGAAGACCGTCGACTGCCTGAAGTTCACCCAAAAGGGCAAGGTGATCAAACCGCAGCACGCGCTGGTCCGACTGGAAGAGCTGACGAAAAAGCACGACCGCTACATCTGCACCGAGGTGGGCCAGCACCAGATGTGGGCCGCCCAGTATCTCGGCTTCGAGGATCCCAACCGCTGGATGACCTCCGGTGGCCTCGGCACCATGGGCTATGGCTTCCCGGCCTCCATCGGTGTGCAGATCGCGCATCCGGATGCGCTGGTGATCAACGTGGCGGGCGAGGCCAGCTGGCTGATGAACATGCAGGAGATGGGCACCGCGGTGCAGTACCGCCTGCCGGTCAAACAGTTCATCCTCAACAACGAGCGCCTCGGCATGGTGCGCCAGTGGCAGGAGCTCTTGCATGGCGAGCGCTACTCCCACAGCTGGTCCGACGCCCTGCCCGACTTCGTCAAGCTGGCCGAGGCCTTCGGGGCGAAAGGTATCCTCTGCTCCGACCCCGCTGATCTCGACGATGCGATCATTGAAATGATCACCCACGACGGCCCGGTGATCTTCGACTGCCTGGTCGAGAAACACGAAAACTGCTTCCCGATGATCCCCTCCGGCAAGGCCCACAACGAGATGCTGCTCGGCGAAGCCGAGACGCAAGGGGTGATTGATAGCAAGGGGAGCGTGTTGGTGTAATGGCCGTCCTCGCTTGGCTGCCAATAGTCTTGTCCTTACTTGCAATTACGTCTTCATTGGCACTCGGTATTTGGGCCGCGCGGGACAGGACCGCCAACTTTCGCATCTCCCGCGAACGCGAAATCTTCACTTGGGCGGAAAAGACGCTGGGACTTATACCGGATCTAAAGAGCGGCGAAGCTGAGTTGGTTGCTAGGGCACGCACTGCCCTCGCAGTTCAGATTGATATAGGGCGCTTGCTGTTTCCAAATGACCGAAGTACAGATTTTGGCAAGGACAAGCATCCACTGAACCGTGGATTCAGGAGCAAGGTCTTGGACCCGCTTGTAGCTATGCACGAATACCGGCCACCCAAAGGCAAAACATCTGACGATCGCTTTGACACCTATGTGAAAGACTTCATTTTCGAAGTAAGCCAGCACTTCCCACCAGTGAAAACCAACACTTCGCCCGAATACCTCACCCAGTGGCACAATAAGACCAGAGGACCTTCCAAATGTCCCCCCTAAAAATCAAAAAAGGCTCCTCCAGCCACTCCGCCTACAATCTGCGCCCCACGTTCTCCGATGTCGTCGAGCGGCATACGCTGGCGGTGCTGGTCGAGAACGAACCGGGGGTTCTAGCCCGCGTGATCGGGCTCTTCTCTGGGCGCGGCTACAACATCGACAGCTTGACCGTCGCCGAGGTCGATCACACCGGGCACCTCAGCCGCATCACCATCGTGACCTCGGGCACGCCGCAGGTGATCGAGCAGATCAAGGCGCAACTCGGACGCATCGTCTCGGTCCATGATGTGCATGATCTGACGGTCGAGGGCGCCAGCGTCGAGCGGGAGTTGGCGATGTTCAAGGTCGTGGGGCAAGGCGACAAGCGGGTCGAGGCGCTGCGGCTGGCCGACATCTTCCGTGCCAATGTCGTCGACAGCACGCTCGAAAGCTTTGTCTTCGAGATCACCGGCGCGCCGGACAAGATCGATGCCTTTGCAGACCTGATGCGCCCGCTGGGCCTCGCAGAGGTTGCGCGGACAGGCGTCGCTGCGCTGTCTCGCGGTGAATAGAGGCCTCAGGCCTCCGAAACCCGAAGCGGTTCCTGCGGCAGGCGGGCACTGCGCGGCTCGAAGGGGATCACCTTCGCCGTTGTCTGCGCCCTGACCGCGGACGAGGCGCTCTGGCGCAGCGCCTCGGGCAGCCCTGCCCCGGCCTGCTCCACGACCAGACGCGGATTGTGCGCACGGCGCATCGAGGACTGTACCTCCATGTCGAATTGCACCACATCCCCCGCGTCGAAGAACGCATCCGACTGGAAAAAGTCATCTGCTGAATTCAAAAAAGCCAAATCACCCTGATCTTCGCACCAAATTACCGCTTTGCGGTCCGATGCGTCGCTCCAGAGAACAACGCCAATCATGTCACGTCCAATCCTTCTGCCTGCACTATATTGGTACCAAGAAGTTAACGATCCAGCACCTCATAAAATGAGCACCGTACGCTTGGAATTTGTGTCGCTCTGATCTAAGGTTGACACAAATACGAACTGCACCTGACGCTTATTGGCGTCAAAACCGCAATTCAACCAGAAAACAGTTAGGGGTCGCGGCATACCAACGCGTATGCTGCGGAGAGCACGGGGCCGAAGGACACGCATGTCGTTGACCGCCAGATCACCAGCGCAGCTGCGCAGCATGTTCGGCTCTAATCTGCGCAGGCTGTCGTCCGACTACGCGTCGATCTCGGCGCTGGCGCGCGACCTCGGCATCAACCGCACCCAGTTCAACCGCTATCTCAGCGGTGAGAGCTTCCCGCGGCCGGACGTTCTGGCCCGCATCTGCGAATTCTTCTCAGTGGACGCGCGCGTGTTGCTGGAACCGGTTGACCAGATCAGCCCGCGCACCGGCCCGATCTCGAGCGAGTACCTGCGCGATTTCATGGGGCCGACCGTTCATCCGGTCTCGGAGGAGGAGCTGCCCAGCGGGTTCTATCAGTTTGCGCGCCGCAGTTTCGTGCGCAACGACCAATATGTCCGCGGCCTCGTGCTGATCAAACGCGATGGCGATAACACCTTTCTGCGCGGTTTCGAGCCCAAGATCGCCATGGCAATGCAGGGGATCCCGGCGGATGCACGCGCCCGCGAGTACCGCGGGTTCATCATGCACATCGAAGACGGCTTTGCGGCGACGGTGGCGCGGCGCAACGGCATGACCGCCTCGTTCAACTATCTCAGCCGGGTGACCTCCTTTCAAAACAATTTCTGGGTCGGCTACGTGGCGCGCACCGTCCGCGAGAGCTCGTCCGGGACCCGCATGACGCGCCTGGTTTACGAATACATCGGTGACTCGGTCGGGCGCGTGCTGTCCTGCGCGCGCAACGCCGGTTTCTGCCAGCTCGATGAGCTGATGCCGTTTCATCAGCGGCTCTTGCAGCCCAACGATCCGTTCCGCTAGTCCGCATTCGCATGCCCGCGGGTGTCGCCTGCGGAAAACTCGGGTCGCTCCGAGCCGCGCGACGGGCCCCTTTTGGCGTATCCTCGAGGCAGAACCGCAGGAGAGCCACCATGGATCAGGCCCCGACCGATCTGTCGAATGTCTGCCGCCCCATTGCCGAGGCCAACGGGCTGCCGAACGCGCATTACACCGACCCGGCTGTCTTCGAGGAAGAAGGACGGGCGCTTCTGTGCGACGGCTGGTCCGGTCTCGCGGCCGAAGCGGATGTCCCCGAGATTGGCGACGCGGTGCCGCTGGAGTTTCTGGGCATGCCGCTCTTGCTTCTGCGTGACCGGCAGAACAAGGTTCGTGTGTTTCAGAATATCTGCCGTCACCGCGGCATGATCCTCGTCTCGGAACCGCGCCGGATCGACGGCGCCATTCGCTGTCCCTATCACAGCTGGTGTTACGCCACCGATGGCCGCCTGGTCAGCACGCCGCATGTGGGCGGTCCCGGCCAGAACCAGCACGACGGTATCGACCGCACGCTGCTCGGCCTGATCGAAGTGCGCAGTCACATCTGGATGGGCCTCGTCTGGGTCAACATCTCGGGCACGGCCCCTGCCTTCGAAGACGCGAATGCGGCGCTGCTGGAGCGATGGGCCGAGTTCGACAAGCCGGTCTACCATGGCGGCGCCAACAGCCGGTTTACGCTCGATGTCGCCTGCAACTGGAAGCTGGCGGTCGAGAATTACTGCGAAAGCTACCATTTGCCCTGGGTGCATCCCGGCCTCAACAGCTATTCGCGCCTCGAGGATCACTATCATATTGAAGAGCCGGGGCTTTTCTCGGGACAAGGCACGCTGGTCTATCGGCAGATCAAGGGCGATGGCGGCCAGGTCTTTCCCGATTTCGACGGGTTGAGCGCCAAGTGGGACACGGCGGCGGAATACATCACCGCCTTTCCCAACGTGCTGCTCGGCGTGCACCGCGACCACGCGTTCGCCATCATTCTGGAGCCACAAGGCACCGCCAGGACCCGCGAGCATGTGCATATCTTCTATGCCGCGCCCGAAACCGACGAGGCCCTGCGCGCGCGCAACGCCGTGCAGTGGAAGGAGGTCTTTGTCGAGGATGTCTTCGTGGTCGAGGGCATGCAGCGGGGCCGCCACGCGGTCTCGTTCGATGGCGGACGGTTTTCGCCGGCGATGGATGGGCCGACACATCTGTTTCACGCCTGGGTTGCGGCGCGGCTGACGGCCAGCCGCAGCCGGGCTCGGGCCGCGGAATGAGCGATCTCGATGCGCGGCTGCGCGCCGCGCATGAGGCGGGAGACGGCGCGGCACTCGTGACGCTCTACCGCGAGGCTGCTGAACAGGCGCCAGACGACGACGCGCGCGCCTTCTATCTGACCCATGCCTATGTCTTTGCGCTGGAACTGGGGTCGCCTCACACCGATGCCCTGCGGCTTGCCTTGATCACCATGGGGCGCGAGCCCGCCGGTCAGGGCGTCGCGGCCAGCAACCTGTAGAGGTGCCAGGAGGCATGCCCGAGCCAGGGCAGCACGATCCAGAGCCCCAAGAACCCCGGCAGCAGTGCTGCGAAGCTGAGAAGGGCGATCAGAGCCGCCCAGCTCAGCATGACCCCCGGCGATTGCCGCACCACACCGATGCTGGTGATCATCGCGGTGATGAAATCGATCTCGCGGTCCAGCAACAGCGGCAGGCCGATTACGGACATGGCATAGATCAGCAGCGCGAACACGCCGCCGACCACCGTTCCGAAGGCCAGCATGCTGAGGCCATTCAAGGTGAGAAACACCTCGTAAGATGTTGAAATATTTGTCATCGTGCTGAGCCCGAGGAAGAGCGCGAAGATCATGTGTCCGAGGAAGAACCAGAACATGAAGATGACCACCATCATGGTGCAGAGCGAGGGCAACTGGCGCAGGCGCTGTTGCCAGATCACCCCGAAGACCGCGCCGGGCGGCACAGGCAGCCCCAACTCGAGCCGGCGGGACACCTCGTAGAGCCCCACAGCGGCAAACGGGCCCAGCAGCGGGAAGCCGATGGCTGCGAGCACCAGCCAGAAGGTGTGCCCGGTCACTGCCGTGACCGCGACCATCACCCAGCCGACAATGATGTAGAAGCTCGCAAAGGTCAGCCCATAGAAGGGATGGCGGCGAAAGTCCTGCGCACCGCGGCGCAGCGCCTCCTTCAAGTCCTCGAATTGAGGCTTGCGAAGCTCCGGTGCGCCGAGGTTCATCTCGGCTGTTGCATCTGATGCCATGGCGAATCCTCCCTCTCCTCTCAGGCCGAATTATAGCACGAGCGAGGGTCGTAAAGGCCAGACGTGGGTCAGCCGCTTTGCGCCTCTGCCCGCGTCTTGCCCGAGACATCCAGCGCCAGGGTCGCTGCCATGAAGCCATCGAGATCCCCGTCAAGCACGCCCTTGGTGTCAGAGGTCTCAAAGTTGGTGCGCAGATCCTTCACCATCTGGTAGGGCTGCAGCACATACGAGCGGATCTGATTGCCCCAACCCGCATCGCCCTTGTTCTCATGCGCCTCATTGATGGCGGCGTTGCGCCGGTCGAGCTCCATCTGATAGAGCCGCGACTTCAGCGCTTTCATCGCGATGTCCCGGTTCTGGTGCTGCGACTTCTCGGAGCTGGTGACCACGATTCCGGTGGGATGGTGGGTGATCCGCACAGCGGAATCGGTCGTGTTCACGTGCTGACCACCCGCGCCCGACGACCGATAGGTGTCGATGCGGATATCGGCCGGGTTCACTTCGATGTCGATGTTGTCATCCACCACCGGATAGACCCAGACCGATGTGAAGGATGTGTGCCGCTTGGCCGCCGAATCAAAGGGCGAGATCCGCACCAGCCGGTGCACGCCGCTTTCGGACTTCAGCCAGCCATAGGCATTGGGCCCGCTGATCTTGTAGGTCGCCGACTTGATGCCCGCCTCGTCGCCCGCACTTTCGGATTGCAGCTCGACCTTGTAGCCCTTCTTCTCCGCCCAGCGGACATACATGCGGGCCAGCATGGCGGCCCAGTCGCAGCTCTCGGTCCCGCCAGCGCCAGCATTGACCTCGAGGAAGGTATCGTTGCCATCCGCCTCTCCGTCGAGCAGCGCTTCGAGCTCCTTCTGCGCCGCCTTCTCTTCCAGCGCCTTCAACGCGGCCTCGGCATCGGCGACGACCTCGGCGTCTTCCTCCATCTCGCCAAGCTCGATCAGCTCGATATTGTCGCTGAGTTCCTGCTTGATACCGTCGTAGGTCTGCATCGCGTCGACCAGCGTCTGGCGCTCGCGCATCAGCTTTTGCGCGGCCTCCGGGTTGTCCCAGAGATTCGGGTCCTCGACGCGGGCGTTGAATTCCTCGAGCCGGAATTGCGCCGTTTCCACATCCAGGCGCTGCGCCAGCAACTCCAGCGACTTTTCGATCTTTTCAACGGTATTCTGTGCGTCAGCGCGCATTGCAAATGCCCTTGGCCTGAGATGTGACAGAGGTGATAAACCAGCCCCCCGCCAGCGGCAAGGGAGCCTGGACGCCTGCGCTAGTAAAGCCCGCCGGAACTGAGCGTGCCGAAGTCGGCTTTGGGCCCCACGGTCGCGGTCTCCCCGGTCGAGGTGGTCACCTGTTCGGTCTGGCGCGCGCCCACTTCGGCCACCAGCGGCAGGTTCTGCCCCATGGCAAACCCGCCGTCATAGGTAATGCCGAAGATCGGCTGCTCGCCTTCGCGGAAGTATTCCGCCACCACGGCCTCGCCGGTTGCCGCATCGCTGAGACGGGCGCCGGTGAACCGGTCGATCTTGATGAAGCGTCCGCCGGGCGGCACCTCGAACGGCCCACCGCCGTATTTCGTGGTGGCCTGCTCCATGAAGGCCTGGAAGACCGGGCCGCACATACTGCCTCCGGCCGCACCGCGGCCGAGGCTGCGCGGCTGGTCATAGCCGATGTAGCAGCCCGCTACGATATTGCTGGTGAAGCCGATGAACCAGACGTCCTTTGCATCATTGGTGGTGCCGGTCTTGCCCGCCGTGGGCACCGGCAGGTTCACCGTGCGTGCCGCCGTGCCGCGGTCGACCACGCCCAGCATCATCGAGGTCAGCTGATAGGCGGTGATCGGGTCCATCACACGCTCGCGGTTCGAGATCACCTTGGGCGCGAGCCCGCGATCGAGGTTTGCCAGCTCACAGTCATAGCAGAGCCTGTCGTCGTGACGGTAGATCGTCTTGCCATAGCGATCCTGCACACGGTCGACCAGGGTGGGCTGCACCCGCTCGCCGCCGTTGGCGAACATCGCGTAAGCGGCGACCATCTGGTAAAGCGTTGTCTCTTCCGAGCCCAGCGAGTTCGCCAGGAAGGTGCCCATGTTGTCATAGACCCCGAAGCGCTCGGCGTAATCGGCCACCACATCCATCCCGATCTGCTGCGCGAGCCGGATGGTCATGAGGTTCCGCGATTTCTCGATGCCGGTGCGCAGCGGTGTCGGCCCGTAGAACTCGCGCGTCGAGTTGCGCGGACGCCAGAGCCCCTGCGGCGTGTTCACTTCGATGGGGGCGTCCACAACGATGGTTGCAGGCGAATAGCCGCTGTCGAGCGCTGCGGCATAGACGAAGGGCTTGAAGCTCGAGCCAGGCTGCCGCTTGGCCTGGGTGGCGCGGTTGAAGACGCTCGCCTGGTAGGAAAAGCCGCCCTGCATCGCGATCACGCGGCCGGTGTTGACGTCCATCGCCACAAAGCCGCCCTGCACTTGCGGGACCTGGCGCAGCGACCAGCGCACAAAGGTGCCATCCTCATCCGAGGTGATCGCGCGCACGTGCACGACATCGCCGACCTCCAGCAGATCTCCCGCCACCTGGGCCTTGTTGCCGACAGTGCCGTCCTGTGACCGCTTGCGCGCCCAGGTCACATCCTCGGCGGCGATGAAATGACCATCCTCGTCTTCGGTCACGCCTTCGATCCCGATGCGTGCAGAGGTCTCGCCCACCGACAGGACAACCGCGGGGTACCAGGGGCCGTCGAGCTCGATGTCGCGCGCCATCTCCGTGGCGGCCAGAGCAGCGCGCCAGCTCTCTTCGGTCTCCAGTTGTGCGGGATCAAGCTTGACCCGCGCCTCGCGCCAGATCCCCTGTGCGCGGTCATAGCGTTCGAGCTCGCGGCGCAGCGCCTCGGCCGCGACGGGCTGCATTTCCTGATCAATCGTCGCACGCACCGTCAGACCGCCGGTGAAGAACTCGCCTTCGCCAAAGTTCTCGGTCAACTGGCGCCGAATCTCATCGGTGAAGTAGTCGCGCGGCGGCAGCTCGGCCTTGAAGCTTTCGAAATCGCCGTTCTGGACCGAGCGCAGCGGCGCGTTCAGCTCGGCCAGCAGCGTCTCCTGGCTGATATAGCCGTTCTCCATCATCTCCTTCAGCACGAAGTTGCGGCGCGCCAGCAGCCGCTCTTTCTGGCGGACGGGGTGATAGTCGCTCGGGGCCTTGGGCAGAGACGCCAGAAAGGCCGCCTCATGCGGCTCCAGATCGCTCAGCGGCTTGTTGAAATAGGTCTGGCTGGCCGCGGCCACGCCATAGGAGTTCTGACCGAGGAAAATCTCGTTGAGATAGAGCTCGAGGATCTGCTCCTTGGTCAGCGTTTCCTCCAGCCGGGCGGCGAGGATAATCTCCTTGATCTTGCGTTCGGCGCGCCGGTCGCCGGACAGCAGGAAGTTCTTCATCACCTGCTGCGTGATGGTCGAGGCACCGCGCACGTCCTGCCCGCGCGACATCACCGCGTCATAGGCCGCGGCCGCGATCCCGCGCAGGTCATAGCCTTCATGCTGATAGAAATTCTTGTCCTCGGCCGAGATGAACGCCTGTTTCACCAGATCGGGGATCGTCTCGGCCGGTGCAAAGAGCCGTCGTTCCTTGGCAAATTCGTCGATGATCTGACCCTGGCCCGAGTAGATCCGGCTGATCGTGGGCGGCGCGTATTGCGCCAGCGACTCGTGGCTCGGCAGGTCGCGCCCATACATCCAGAACACGGCCCCGACGGCCAGGGCAAGCATGACCACCGCCATCGTCACCATCGTGAAAATGCCGCCTAAGAAGGAGAGGATAAACCGAAACACCGTGAAGCTACGCCCATTCAACCCAAGATGCGTTACATATAAGGAGTGCGCTCCACCCCGTCAAAACACGAAACCTTTCGGGAGCGGCTGAAACACGCCTGCCATCTATTGCCGGACCAGCGGCCGCCGGGCCTCGTCTGCATCGCGCCAGGCCAGGATGGCCTCGACCATGCCGCCGACCATGCGCGCGCGCCAGACCGGGTCGCGCAGATTTTCCAGATCGCGCGCGCTCGACAGAAACCCGACCTCGATCAGAACAGACGGGATATCAGCCGATTTCAGCACCGAGAACCCCGCATTGCGCAAAGGCCGGCGGTTCATTGGCCCGCCTGCATCACTCAGGCCCTTGACCAGCGCCTCAGCAAGCGCCTTGGACCGCGGTTCCGTCTCCTGCCGTGCGAGATCGAGCAGCACGCTTGCCACCTCATCGTCCGAGCCGGTCAGATCGCTGCCTGCGATGATATCGGCGCGGTTGTGCCGCGCGGCCAGATGCGCCGATGCGGTATCGCTCGCCTCATCCGAGAGCGTGTAGATGGTGGCCCCCTCCGCGCCGCCCTGGCTGAGTGCATCGGCATGCAGCGACAGAAAAAGATCGGCACCGGCCCGATGCGCGATCGCGACCCGTGTCTCCAGAGCCACGAAGACATCGGCCTCGCGGGTCAGAACCACATCGACGTCCCCGGTCCGCAGCAGCGCCTCGCGCAGCGTCAGGCCCATTTGCAGCATCAACGCTTTCTCGTTCACGTCCTCCCGTTCAGCGCCCGGGTCGACGCCGCCATGACCCGGGTCGATCACCACGACAAACCGCTCGTCCGCCAGTGGCGCGATCAGATCCGGCGGCACAGGGTCGGGCCAGAGCGCGTCTTTGGGCGCCCCCGCCTTCGTGGCGAAGGCCTCTGCCGACCCCTTTTCAAGCGTCATGCGCAGAACGGCCCGGCCCGTTGCCTCGTCGACCGTCATGCCGATCTCATCGGGCAGAAACGGCCCCGAAAGATCGCCGACGAGCCGGGACCAGCCCGGTTGGAAATTGCCGAACCGCACATCGGCCAGTGGACCGCCCTCTGCCAGCAGATCCGCGGCGCGCACGCCGGACCAGTCCACCTCGCGAAAGTCGACAACCAGTCGCCGCGGATCGTCGAGCGTGAATACTCGGAAGGGCACGCCCTGCGTCAAGTGCAACTCGAGCGTGGCAGGGCCGAACCAGCCCGCCTCGACGCCGCTTTGCGCGGCATCGACGCGCGCAACGGCCGACAGCTCCTGCGCAGTGGCACAGGAGAGGGCAAGCAGCACGCTGGCTGCCGCTGAAAGGATCGACCGGATCATGGGCTGCTCTGCCCCGTTGTTCTCTTGGCGCAAGTCTAGCAAAGCCGGAGCGCTCTGTGAAACCCCGATCAGCGGTTTGCCATGAAAGCCTTGAGCCGCGCGAGGCCCTCTTCGATGTCGGCGGTGCTGCGCGCATAGGAAAACCGCACGCTCTGATGGCCGCGCTGCTGATCGAAATCGAGCCCAGGTGTGACCGAGACGCCCGCCTGCTCGAGGATCTCGGCAGCGAAGGCACGGCTGTCATCGGTCAGATCGGAGACATCGGCATAGACATAGAACGCGCCATCCGGCGGGGCGATCCTGGTGAACCCGGCCTTGGGCAGGCCCTCCAGCATCAGCGCCCGGTTGGTGCGATAGACGTCGAGATTGGCCTGAAGCTCCTCCTCGGCATCCATCGCCGCCAGGGCCGCGACCTGGCTCGCATGGGGCGCGCAGATGAACATATTCTGCGCAATCCGCTCGACGATGCGCACGTGATCTTCAGGCACCACCATCCAGCCCACACGCCAGCCCGTCATCGAGAAATACTTGGAAAACGAATTGATCACGTAGGCGTCGTCCGTGATCTGGAGCGCTGTCACCGCCTTCGCGTCGTACTCGATGCCGTGATAGATCTCATCCGAGATGAAGGCCGCGCCCTGCGCCACCGCCGCCTCGATCAGAGCCCGCATCGCCGAGAGGTCCAGCATCGTGCCCGTCGGATTCGCGGGCGAGGCCACAAGCAGACCGGCCAGATCGAGGCCCCGCAGATCGGCGGGGGCGGGCTGATAGCGGGTCTCGCGCGCGGTCGGAATGTCGACCGGCTTCAAATCCATCGCGCGCAGGATCTGGCGATAGCTGGGATAGCCAGGCGCCCCGATGCCGACCCGCTCGCCGGTATCGAACAGCGCGGTGAAACTCAGCAGGAAACCGCCGGAAGAGCCGGGCGTGACCACCACGCGGTTCGGATCGAGGTCAACATCGTACCAGTCTGCGTACATCCGGGCGATGCGCGCCCGCAAAGCCGGAAGGCCCAAAGCAACGGTGTAGCCGAGCGGCCCTGCGTCCATCGCCCGCCGTAACGCTTCGGTGGCCGCCTTCGGCGCGCCGGTGCCGGGCTGCCCCACTTCCATGTGGATCACATGGCGGCCCGTGTCCTCCAGACGGCGTGCGGCCTCCATCACATCCATCACAATGAAGGGATCGACGACGGATCGCCTTGAACTGCGCATGAAATCCCTCCAGTTTCGTTGTCATGGTCTTTCACCTTGTCTTCCGGCTCGCGTCAATCCCGGCGCTGCTGATCTGGCTGATGGCGGCGCCGTTGCAGGCCCAGGGGCTGCTGCGCGATGCCGATCTGGAGTACGGGCTAAAGCAGCTGGCCGCGCCGATCCTGAGCGCAGCGGGCCTGAACCCGCACCGCGTCAAGGTGCTGGTGGTCAACGAGTCCTCGCTGAATGCCTTTGTGGTCAGCAATGACGCGATTTTCGTGCATTACGGGCTGATCAACCAGATGACGTCTGCCCCGATGCTGCAGGCGGTTCTGGCCCATGAGGCGGCGCATATCGCCAATGGCCACATCACCCGCCGGATGACCAACCTCGCCAGTGCGCGCACGGCCTCGGGTCTCGGCGCGGCACTTGCGGTGGCCGCAGCGGCGGCAGGCGCGGGCAGCGCGGCGGGTGGGATCGCTCTGGGCACCCAGAGCTCGGCCCAGGCGCGGTTCTTCAAACATACCCGTGCCGAGGAAGCCGCGGCCGATCAATCCGGCATTCGGTACCTGAAAGCGGCCGGCATCGATCCGCAGGGGATGGCCGATGTGCTGAACATCTTCCGTGGACAGGAGGTGCTCTCCGAGAGCCGGCAGGACCCTTATCTGCGAAGCCATCCGCTGTCGCGTGACCGCTTTCGGGCGGTCGAGGGTTTTGTGGCGGCCTATGGCAATACCGGCCTGCCCGACGCGGACGCGGCCTATTGGTTCGAACGGGTCAAGGGCAAGCTCAGCGCCTACACGCGCTCTCCGAAATGGACGCTACGGCGCCTCAAGGAAACGCCCTACGCGGATGTGCGCCTGCTGCGCGAAGCCATCGCAGAGCATCGTCAATCTCGCACCACGCAAGCGCTCCGGGCCATCGACGCGGCGATTGCGCAGCGCCCGACTGATCCGTTCCTGCACGACCAGCGCGGACAGATCCTGCTGGAGACCCGGAACTTCCAGGCCGCCGCGGCTGCCTACGGGCGGGCGGTTCAGCTGGCGCCGAACGATGCGCTGGTCCTCTCAGGCTACGGTGGTGCGCTGCTCGCCACCGGAGAGATCGGCCGCGCGACCGAGGTGCTGGAGAAAGCCCGCACCATCGACTTCCGCGACGGCTCGATGCTGCGCGATCTCTCGGTGGCCTACGCGAAATCCGGGCAAACCGGCATGGCCGCCCTCGTGACCGCTGAACGCTACGCCCTGACCGGCCGGCTGGAAGACGCCGGTATCCACGCCAAACGCGCCGTTGGGCTGCTGCCCGAGGGCAGCGGCTCTTGGCAACGCGCGCAGGATGTGCTGATTGCATCCGAACGCGCCGAAAAGAAACGGAGATAAGACATGCTCAGCCGCCTGACCCTGACCGCCCTGCTGGCGCTTGCCCTGCCCGCCGCCGCTCTGGACTTGCAGAGCATGACCGAGGAGGAGCGCGACCTCTTCCGCGCCGAGGTCCGGTCCTACCTCATGGACAATCCCGAGGTGATCATGGAGGCGGTGCAGGCGCTGGAAGCACGACAGGCCGAGGCGCAGGCGCAGGCCGACCTGACGCTGGTGTCGGATCATGCGGAGGCGATCTTCAACGACGGCTTCTCCTTCGTGGGCGGCAACCCGGATGGCGATATCACCCTGGTCGAATTCATGGATTACCGCTGCGGGTTCTGCAAACGCGCCTATGGCGAGGTGGAGAAGCTGCTGGAAAGCGATGGCAACATCCGCTTCATCGTCAAGGAGTTCCCGATCCTTGGAGAGCAATCGCTGCTGGCCTCCCGCTTCGCCATCGCCACCCGGCAGATCGAGGGGGATGAGGCCTATAAGGCGCTGCATGACGCGCTGATGGAATTCAACGGCGATATCACCCTGCCGGCTTTGCGGCGCCTGTCGGAGACTTATGACCTCGATGCTGAGGCGATTGAGGCTCGGATGGATGAGGACGCGGTGACAGAGGAAATTCGCAAGACCCGGGAGCTCGCTCAACAGCTGCAGATCACGGGCACGCCCACATTCGTGATGCACGACGAGATGCTGCGCGGTTTCCTGCCCTATGATCAGATGCGGGCGCTTGTCGAAGAGAAGCGCGACCTCTAAGACGAAGGTTGCGTCTGCCTCGCCGAATGTCGAAAATCGCATTTGAAATCAGCGGTATGCTGGTTCGCAGGCGGTAATTCTATTCGGTTGAGGTGGTCTTTGATTTGACGCGCCCGCCGACAGTGCGGCCTATTCGGCCGCACTTGCCACGCGGGCTTCGGCGTCCAGCTCCGCGGCCTTGCGCTCCACCTGCTCGACGATATGGTCGATCATCTCGGCGTTGTTGAGCTTGTGGCTCTGCTTGCCCGCCAGATAGACCATGCCCGACCCCGCGCCACCGCCGGTGAAGCCCACGTCAGTCATCAGCGCTTCGCCCGGGCCATTTACCACGCAGCCGATGATGCTGAGGCTCATCGGCGTCTTGATGTGCTCGAGCCGTTTTTCAAGTGTCTCGACCGTCTTGATCACGTCAAACCCCTGGCGTGCACAGCTCGGGCAGCTGATGATGTTGACACCGCGGTGCCGCAGCCCGAGCGACTTCAGGATCTCATAACCCACCTTCACCTCTTCTACCGGATCCGCCGAGAGGCTCACGCGAATGGTATCGCCGATGCCCATCCACAGCAGGTTACCAAGGCCGATGGCCGACTTGATTGTCCCCGAGGTCAGCCCGCCCGCCTCGGTGATCCCGAGGTGGATCGGCGCATCCGTTGCCTCGGCCAATTGCTGATAGGCCGCTGCCGCCATGAAGACATCCGAGGCCTTGCAGCTGATCTTGAACTCGTGAAAGTCGTTGTCCTGAAGGATCTTGATGTGGTCGAGCCCGGATTCGACCATGGCATCGGGACAGGGCTCGCCGTATTTGTCGAGCAGGTGTTTCTCCAGACTGCCGGCATTCACACCGATGCGGATCGAACAGTTGTTATCCCGCGCCGCTTTGATCACCTCTTTCACACGCGTCTCGTTCCCGATGTTGCCGGGATTGATGCGCAGGCAGGCCGCACCTGCCTCCGCGGCCTCGATGCCACGCTTGTAGTGAAAGTGGATGTCCGCGACGATTGGCACGGACACTTCCGGCACGATCTGCTTGAGCGCTTTGGAGGAGGCCTCGTCGGGCACGGAGACCCGCACGATATCGGCGCCGGCATCTGCAGCCGCCTGCACCTGCGCAATGGTGGCCTTCACGTCGGTTGTGAGGGTGTTCGTCATCGTCTGCACCGTGATCGGCGCGTCACCCCCGACGGGCACGGGACCAACCATGATCTGACGCGAGGCCCGGCGATAGATGTTGCGCCAGGGGCGCACATGGTTCAACGACATCAGCCTGTCCTTTGCCTAACACTCCTGTCTGACAAAATAGACAGTCATCGGAAGGGTCGCAATGGCAGGTTTGGGCGGCGTTCGCTTATTCGGCCGCGGGCGTCAGTGATGTCTGCAACTCCACCACGGTGGTGGCAAGCGCTTCATCGGCCGCCAGATCCGCAATGGTGTAGCGCTCTTTGAGGCTCTCGACGTCGAGCGGAAGCTTCGATGTGACGGTGCCGGTCTCGCCCACGGGGCCATAGTACTCGCCGTTGAGCGCGAAGTAGATTGCTCCGCTCTCCCCCGTCCGAAGAGTCGGCGGGGTTTCGGACACGGGCGCATCCCAGGTGTCGCCCGGCTCCATGATCGTTTCGAGAATCACGGTGCCATCCGCGGCGCTGATGCGCACCCAGGAGGGTCGCACAGCGATCATGCGCAGGGCCGGACCGACCTCTTCCACAACCTGCGGCACAGGTGCGGGCGCGTCCATCGCAGCAGCAACATCGGCGTCGAGCGCATCCGCAAGGGTTAGCCGTTGCGGCGGCACGTCTTCCTGGACCGGAAGGTTTGCGAAATTGCCAATCGAACGCGGGTCGATCGTCGAAATCGGCGCGTCACGCGCCACGAGGACGGGAACATCGAGCGCTTGCGGGCGATACAGGCGATCAAGCGCCTCGGCCCGCGGTTGCTCCATCACACCGGGGTTGGCCGCATCCGCACCGTCCGGGGCCGCGGCGAGCACGCCATCCAGCGGGTCGAGATCAGAGAGGACAATCGGGGTTTGTTCCACCGGCGCCAATTGCACGCGCTGCACCTCCTGCAACACGGAATAGCCGCCAAACCCGATTGCGCCGATCAGCGCGACCAGAACCAGCGAGGAGCCGATCGCACTCGGTTCGATGCCGGAGAAGAACCCCTCCCGCGTTGGCACGAAGACCGTGCCGGGCCGGTTGAACATATCGTTGTCGAGGGAGCGACCGGCCGAGGGCTCACGCCCTGGCTTCTTGACCACCGAGGCTTTCGCGGACATGCCGTGCGCCACCCGAAAGCCGCTTTCGGCGCAGAAGGTCTCAAACGCCTCATCGGGGTCCATCCCGAGATAGCGCGCATAGGACCGCACATAGCCTGCGATGAACCCGGGCGTATCGAACGCGTCGGGATCGCAATTCTCGATCGCGGCAATATAGGCCGCCTTGATCCGAAGCTCCCGCTGAACGTCAAGAAGGGATTTGCCCATGGTGGCGCGTTCGCCACGCATGACATCGCCAAGGCGCAACTCGAAGTCGTCGAACCCCTTGTGTTCGACCTCTTCGTCAACACTCTCGGAGTGCTTGCGCCCAATCATACGTCTGCCCCGTTTTCCCCGTGCCTGCCTAACGCTCGTGTCAGGCCATGAATCGTCCCCACGATTCGTAGCTGACCTCTTGTTTATGTTAGGTTAACACAAGACAACCGGAAATTCACCCGGGTGGGCGTCAGCCAGCCTCTTCGGCACGATTAAGCGCACAATGCGACCACAGCCCGTCCATCGCCTGGACAAGGGCGTCGATCTCCTTGGGTCCGTGCACCGGCGATGGGGTGAAGCGCAGACGCTCGGTGCCCCGCGGCACAGTGGGGTAATTGATCGGCTGCACATAGATGCCGTGATCTTCCAGCAGCATGTCGCTGAGCATCTTCGTATGCACCGGATCGCCGACCATCACAGGCACGATATGGCTGCCATGATCGATGATCGGCAGACCCAGGCCCTTCAGCCGCAGCTTGAGAATCTTCGCCTGGGTCTGATGCCGTTCGCGCAGCTCGGGCGCGCACTTCAGAAACGCGACGGACGCAGCGGCACCGGCGGCCACGGCCGGCGGCAGCGACGTCGTGAAGATGAAGCCCGGCGCGTAAGATCTTATGGCATCGCACATTTTCGCCGATGCCCCAATATAGCCGCCCATCACGCCGAAGGCCTTGGCCAGTGTCCCATTGATGATATCGAGGCGGTGCATCAGCCGGTCGCGCTCGGCCACACCGGCCCCGCGCGGGCCATACATGCCCACCGCATGGACCTCGTCGATGTAGGTCAGCGCCCCGAATTCATCCGCCAGATCGCAGATCTCCTCGATCGGGCCGAAATCGCCATCCATGGAGTAGATCGACTCGAAGGCGATGAGCTTGGGCGCCGCCGGATCGTCGGCCGCGAGCAGCTCACGCAGATGTGCGACGTCATTGTGGCGGAAGATGCGCTTGGCCCCGCCGTTGCGGCGCACCCCCTCGATCATGGAGGCATGGTTCAACGCATCCGAATAGATGATCAGCCCCGGAAACAGCTTCGGCAGCGTCGACAACGTTGCGTCATTTGCGATGTAGGCCGAGGTAAAAAGCAGCGCCGACTCCTTGCCGTGCAGATCCGCAAGCTCCGCCTCGAGACGCTTGTGATAGACCGTGGTGCCCGAGATATTGCGTGTCCCGCCCGAACCGGCGCCGGTTGCATCGATCGCTTCGTGCATGGCGTCAAGAACAACGGGATGTTGCCCCATACCCAGATAATCGTTGCCGCACCAGACCGTCACCTGCTGCGTCGAGCCATCCGGGCGGGTTCGCGTTGCATGGGGGAAATGACCGTTGTGACGCTCGATATCGATAAATGTCCGATACCGGCCTTCGTCATGCAATCGGGCAATCGCCTGATCCAGCTTGTCGTCGTAGTTCACCCGGTCTCTCCTTCGTGCGATCCCGGGCCCGTGCGTCGCCTTTGGAATCTTTCTAATCCTGTCAATATAGACCCCATGCTTGAGGTTCAATGACCTTAGGGTGCGCACCATGTCGCAGCTTTGACATACATCAAATGGTCTTAGCGGTGTGTGAAGCTGTTCACATGGGTTCCGTCTTGCCCCTGCGCGCGCCGCTGATACGGTCGACCCAAACCACAGGAGTCTGCCCATGTCTCTCGACGCCGTCTTGTCCCGTATCGATTCAGATCTTCCCGCCGCGACGGAGCGGCTGATGGAGCTGCTGCGGATCCCGTCGATCTCGACCGATCCGGCCTACACGGCCGACTGCGACCACGCGGCGGACTGGCTGGTCGCCGACCTCACGGGTCTTGGCATCGCGACGGAAAAGCGCGTCACCCCGGGCCACCCCATGGTCGTCGGGCATCTGGATGGCCCCGGCCCGCATCTGCTGTTCTACGGCCACTATGACGTACAACCCGTTGATCCACTTGAGTTATGGGACAATGATCCCTTCGATCCCCGCATCGAGCAGACCCCCAAGGGCAAGGTGATCCGGGGCCGTGGATCATCGGACGACAAGGGCCAGCTGATGACATTCATCGAGGCCTGCCGGGCCTGGAAGGCGGTGCATGGGTCGCTGCCGTGCAAGCTCACGTTTTTCCTTGAAGGCGAGGAAGAGAGTGGCTCGCCCTCGCTGGTGCCCTTCATGGAGGAGAATGCCGAAGAGCTGAAATCCGACCTCGCGCTGATCTGCGACACCGGGCTCTTCGAGAGCAAGACGCCCGCCATCGTGACCATGCTGCGCGGGCTTCTGGGCGAGGAGCTGACAATCAAGGGGCCGGATATCGACCTGCACTCCGGCATGTATGGCGGGGTTGCGATCAACCCGATCCGGGTGCTGTCCCGGATCATCGCCAGCCTGCATGACGCGCAGGGGCGGATCACCGTGCCCGGCTTCTACGACGGCGTGCCGGAGCTGCCCGACGAGATCGAGGCCCAATGGCAGGGGCTGGCCTTCGATCACGGCACGTTCCTCGGGGATGTTGGGCTCTCGAAACCGGCGGGTGAACAGGACCGCACGCCGCTGGAGATGATCTGGTCGCGGCCCACCTGCGAGGTCAATGGCATCTGGGGCGGCTACACCGGTGATGGGTTCAAGACCGTGTTGCCATCCGAAGCCCATGCGAAGATCAGCTTCCGCCTGGTCGGCACGCAGGACCCGCTGAAGATCCGCGAGGCCTTCCGGACGATGGTCCGCGAAATGCTGCCGGAGGACTGCGACGTCAGCTTCCGTGACCATGGCGCGGGGGCCGCGTCAATGACGGAAACCTCCGATCCCAGCTTCGAGGCGGCACGGCAGGCCCTGACCGAGGAATGGCAGATCCCCGCAGCCTATGTGGGGTGCGGCGGGTCGATCCCGATCGCTGGACACTTTCAGACCATTCTTGGCACCACGCCGATGCTGATCGGCTTCGGCAAGGATGACGACGCCCTGCACTCGCCCAATGAGAAATACGACGTGGAGAGCTTCCACAAGGGCATCCGCAGCTGGGCGCGCATCCTCGCGGCGCTGACATGAGCCGGGGGTGGCCTGAAGCCCACCCCACCTGCCTGCTCGAACGGAGGCGCAGGTGAGCAGGTGGTCCGCCCCGCACGTCGCGGAGGTGCATGGGCAGCGCATCTGTCACCGGATCGCGGGGAGTGGGCCGCCGCTTTTGCTGCTGCACGGGTTTCCGCAAACCCATATGATGTGGCACGCGGTCGCGCCGCAGCTTGCGGCGCAGTTTACCGTGATCACCCCGGACCTGCGTGGCTATGGCGCGAGCAGCAAACCCGAGGGTACCGCCCCCTACAGCTTCCGCCACATGGCGGCGGATCAGCTGGCCCTGATGCGGCAGCTGGGGTTTGACCGGTTCCACGTCGCGGGCCATGACCGCGGCGGACGCGTGGGCCATCGCCTAGCGCTGGACGCGCCCGAGCGGGTGCTGAGCCTCACCGTGCTGGATATCGTGCCGACACATCTTTTGCTGGATCAGCTCACGCGGCAGGTGGCGACGGCCTACTATCACTGGTTCTTCCTCGCCCAGCCCTCCCCCTTTCCCGAAACCATGATCGGTCACGATCCGGACGCCTATTTCGAAAGCTGCCTTCTGGGCTGGGGCGCAGCCAAATTGTCAGATTTCGCCCCTGAGGCCCTCGACGCCTATCGCACCGCCTGGCGCGACCCCGAGACGATCCGAGGGATGTGCGCGGACTACCGCGCGGCGCTGCACCATGACTTCGACCTCGATGCAGCCGACCTCGACCGGCGGGTCACCTGCCCCGCCCTGGTGCTCTATGGGGCCGACGGCGCCATGGCCAAGGCCTATGACGTCCCTGGAACCTGGGCCGACCGGTTCAGCGATATGCGGCACGCGGCGGTCCCAGGGGGGCATTTCTTCGTGGATCAGTCGCCAGAGGCAACAGTGGAGGCCCTTCTGGGTTTCCTGTCGAAGATCCACTGACCAATCGCCCTGCAGCACCAAAAAAAAGGGACCCGAGGGTCCCTTCTTGAGCAGCGGTGGCGCGGTTGACGGGGCTCGAACCCGCGACCCCCGGCGTGACAGGCCGGTACTCTAACCAACTGAGCTACAACCGCCCGCTGCACACGCGCCTGGCGGCGGCGCGTTGGCACGTCTTAGGCGGGCGCATCGGGCGCGTCAAGCGGGTACCGGGCCTGGCGCGCGAATTTTTTGGCCCGCGCCTTGCGACGAAGACGCCCGCGCGCTCACAGTGGCCGGTCGCGCAGGTCCTGCAAGATCACCTGCCCGGCAAATTGGCCCCAGCCGCGATAGATCTCCGGCCCCGGGTGGAACCCGTCCGCTGCCATCTGTGCCGGATCGAGGCCCCAATCCGGCGCGATCAGGCGTAGATCGGGCGCGGTGGCCACCTCACCCTCCAGCGTTCTGCGCAGCCGTGCAGCATGCTGCCCCAGCACCAGGTTCAATGGGCGCGGTAGGGCGCGGAAATGCTCGAGCGGTGGAACTGTCGTCGCATAGATGCGGCGGACCCCAAAGGCCGTGCGTAACAGAGCGTGCAGCTCGGCTGTCTGCACGCGCCAGCGCGCGGGCCCGATCAGCCGCGTGGTGTCATTCACGCCCAAGGCGGTCACGGCGATATCGAAAGGTCTGGGCCTCGTCTGTCGCAAGACCCTGTGGAGCCTGCCCGTGGTCCACCCCGTGCGCGCGATCAGCTGCCAGGACACCCGGTAGCTTGCGCCGATGGCCCGCACGAGATGTCCGCTCAGCGCCGCGTCTTGGCAGTCGACACCCACACCGGCAGCGGACGAATCGCCAAGGATGAGCACATGAAGCGGGTCGCCCTGCCCGGCCACGCCCTCGCGCGGGCCAGCCGCTTCGGGCAGCCGCGGTGTCCGGCGGACCACCTGTGCCGCCTGCACCGCGAGCACGGGCGCCAGCGCCACCTGCTGCAGCCGGGGCCAGATCACATGCGGGCCTTAGCGGTCGGGCAACGGGATGAATTCGGCATCATCCCCCGGCGGCAGTTGGAACCGCCCGTGCGCCCAGTCTCCGGCGCGCCATGCTTCCTTGGCCGCATCGATACGCTCTTTCGAGGAGGCCACGAAGTTCCACCAGATGTGCCGCGGCCCCTCCAGCGTCGCACCGCCCAGCAGCATCAGCCGCGCACCCGCATCGCCTGCCGTGAGCGTGATCCGGTCGCCGGGGCGGAAGACCATCATCTGGCCGGCCTCGAAGGTGTCGCCCGCCACGGTGATCGCGCCAGACACCACGTAGACGCCGCGATCCTCGTGATCGTCCGGCAGGGGAATGCGGGCCCCCGGCTGCAACACCGCATCCGCATAGAAGGTCTCGGAATAGACCTTCACAGGCGCCGCCTCCCCATAGGCCGTGCCGAGGATCAGGCGCACCTCCTTGCCCTCGCCTTCCAGGAACGGCAGCGTGTCCTTCGGCGCGTGCTCGAAGGCGGCCGGCGCGTCCTCGGCCGCTTCGGGCAGGGCGACCCAGGTCTGGATGCCAAAGAGATCGTGCGGCCGCTCGCGGATCTCCCCATCCGTACGCTCCGAATGGGTGATACCGTGCCCCGCCACCATCCAGTTCACCGCCCCGGGCTCGATCCACTGGTCCGTGCCGAGGCTGTCGCGATGGTGGATCTTGCCCTTGTAGAGATAGGTCACAGTGGCGAGCCCGATATGGGGATGCGGGCGCACGTCGATCCCCTTGCCGGTCACGAACTCCGCCGGGCCCATCTGGTCGAAGAAGATGAAGGGTCCGACCATCTGGCGCTTTGGTGCGGGCAGCGCCCGGCGCACCTCGAATCCGCCCAGATCATGGGCGCGCGGCACGATCACCGTCTCGATGGCATCGACCATATCCCCGGTCGGGCAATCCGGGTCGAGGGCGGGGTTCCAGCTCATCGTGCATTCTCCTGTTCGTGCCAGGTCAGAGACTAGCCCGTGGCCGCATCGATGCAATCGGATTGATGTCAGATCTTGCGCATGTCGTGGCCGGGGGTGCCCACGGACCGCTGATCGATCCGACGGGCGGCCTGATCAAGCCGCGCTGCCATATGGATGATCTCGGACACATCGCCCGCGCTCTGCTCCAGCGCCATCTCGAAGGCCGCATATTCGAGGTATTGCGCCGCGATCTGCATCGCGTAGCGCACCTTCTCGGCATTGGGCAACGTATCCAGAGCGGCGAAAGCCGTTGACAGGTCCACAACCTCAGCGGGAATGTCATCCGTGGGCACGGTCATGTCGTGTCCGCTTTCAAATATGCCATGGCGCAGTACCAAACTTCAACGCGCCAGATCTTCACCTCGACAAACCGGCCCCGCTCGGGGCCGCAATTCGTTTTCCCGGTACGGGATCTTTCGATGTGTTTGCCGTCGTCCCCATTCTCGTCCCGAAGTACCTTTCTCACTGTTCCTTAAACAATGGGCACCTGTCAACCCAAGGTAGTTTGGGAAATCTGTTTTAAAACCTGAGGCAAATGAAACCTACGCGTTCGGCTATTGAAGCCGCCGCTGCGGGATCGACGCGCTTTCGATCATCGAGGCGCCTTGCACGTCGTTCGAGGCGAAATCCATGCGGGCTGCGCAATCGATCAGGTCGGCCACGTCATCTGCGGACTGCCGGCCAGCCAATTCGAACGCGGCAAATTCGATCAGCTGGGATGCGACGCCAAGCGCCCGGCTCGACCGGTCCGACAGTGGCAAGCTGCGCAAGTGACTGACAAGCGCGTCAACCGCCGCGTCCGTCTGCTGATGCACCCTGGCGCCCCTGCGCGCCGCACTTGCCTTTCTCACACACATCCGTTTGACCCTTCCTGATCGCAACTACACTTTGCCTATTCCTTAAGGATGAATCACAGGGCCCGGCGCTTGGCAAGGCACAGTTTGTGGCAGCCCCGACGCAGGCCGAGGCATGCCGTCACGTGTCCTTGTCGGCGCCCTTATGCCCAACCGGCTCGATCGGTGATGAACGTGGTGGGTCGTGAGAGGCTCGAACTCCCGACATCTTCGGTGTAAACGAAGCGCTCTACCAACTGAGCTAACGACCCGTCCCGTGCGATTTAGCCAATGTGAGGCGCTGCTTCAACCCCCTATTGAAAGCTGCCGCATGGCCCCGTTTTCAAGATGATAGATCACCCCCTGCCCGCCCGGCAGCATCCCGATCTCGCTCAGATCCCGATCAAGAACAATGAGCCGCAGCATGCGGGAGGTGATGCCATGCGTCACCAGCACTGACGGCGTCTGAAGGGTCCCGAGGAAGGCCCGGCAGCGCGCCCGCAGCGCCACGAAGCCCTCGCCGCCCGGCGCACGGTTGTAAAGGTGCAACGCGCTCTCTTCGCTCTCGTCGACGACACCATCGATCTTCAGTTCGCTGCGCTGGAGGCCCTCCCAGGCACCAACGCCGATCTCGGCCAGCCGCGCATCGGTCTCGATCTGCGGAAACAGGCCTTCCAGCGCGATGGCGGCAGTCTGGACCGCGCGGCCCTGCGGGCTCGCGTAGGCCCGGAACCCGTCGAGGGTTTGCGCCTGCAGGATCTGTCGTTGCGCGCGCGCCTGTTCTTGCCCGAGCGGCGTCAGGGGCGAGTCGAGCCCGCCCTGGATGCGGTGCTGGGCATTCCATTCGGTCTGCCCGTGGCGCAGGATGTACAAGGGAGGATACACGCGGGGTCGTCGTCTTTCGTGATGATCGGTGCAGGCCGATCTGCCACAGCGCGGCGCGACTGTCACGTGCGATTGACGGCCCCGAGCGGCCCCCGCCCGCGCAACTTGGGCATAGCTCGTCTCTGCCTCAGAAGCGGAATGGTGGGTGATAAGAGATTTGAACTCCTGACATCTTCGATGTGAACGAAGCGCTCTACCACTGAGCTAATCACCCATATCCGGGGTAATACCGTAGAGATTTCGCTTCTTCAACATGATAAACTGCATCTTTGGAGCATTCGCTCAACCCAAGATACAGCGGAACAAGTGATGCCAGCTGACGAAGGACTGTCATGGAGAAAGATCGTCGTCGCGACTGTGGTCGCGTTTTTCGCTGCTCTGGGGACTTATGCCTTCACGGTGACACGGGACACTTTCGAGCGCACCATCGTCATCGAAGATCCATTCCCGCCTCCTGAACCTTTGTCCGCCCGTTTGCTGGTCGAAGGACCGGATCCCTTCGGCGGCGCGGCCTTTGTGACATCGCCGCTCGTCACGGACCCGGACCGGACAATCGACGACCTGACACGGGAAGACGCGATCTATCCGGCGTATCGGCAGAAACTTGGGCAATGGAGCGATATCGCGACGGCATTTCACGCCGTGCGGATCGAACTGCGCACCCCGCTCGAAACACCTGTGGTGGTCACCGACATCGTACCGCGCATCCTCGAACGCACCGAGCCCAAACATGGCTGGTACCTCGCAGAAGGCGGGTGTGGTATCGGTTTCAATGCCATCCGAAAGGCGGTCGTCGATTTCGACCTGGCGACGCCAGTTGTAGACTTCTCATCGCCGGCCGACGGGGAAAGCGGCACCTTCACGCTTACGGAAGATCACGTCGAAGTCTTTGAAATCACTGCATGGACACGCGACCACTATGTCGAGTGGGTCTATGATTTCCACTATACGACAAGCGAGGACACAGGTGTCTTGACCGTGGATCGCCTCGGCATCCCGTTCAAACTGTCGAGCGAGATCGGCAGCCGCGGCTTCCGCCCGGTCAATTCCGCCGACAATCCGTTCCGGCGCATGTTTCACTGGGATACCGGAATCGAAAGCTGTTAGGCCACAGCTAGAGAAAAGGGCGCGCAGACCCCTGCGCGCCCAATGCGGTTCACGACAGGCTCAGTGCGCCGCTGCCGCGTCTCCTCCAGGTTCGGGCTTGCTGGCCAGAGCCGCGGCGGCGGCCTCCTCGGCCTCCTGATCCCACTCGATGGGCTCCGGCGTGCGCACCAGCGCGTGTTTGAGCACATCCGAGACGTGGTCGACCGGGATGATCTCCAGCCCGTCCTTCACGTTGTCCGGGATCTCGGGCAGGTCCTTCGCATTCTCCTCGGGGATCAGCACCGTCGTGATTCCGCCGCGCAGCGCCGCGAGCAGCTTCTCTTTCAGGCCGCCAATCGGCATCGCGTTGCCGCGCAAGGAAACCTCGCCCGTCATCGCAATGTCCTTGCGGACCGGGATCTTGCTCAGCACCGAGACAATCGACGTCACCATCGCCAACCCGGCACTCGGCCCATCCTTGGGCGTCGCGCCATCGGGCACGTGCACGTGAATGTCGATCTTGTCGAACTGCGGCGGTTTCACCCCGATCTGCGGGCTGATGGACCGCACGTAGCTTGAGGCCGCGTCGATCGATTCCTTCATCACATCGCCGAGCTTGCCGGTGGTCTTCATCCGGCCCTTGCCCGGCAGGCGCAGCGCCTCGATGCTCAGCAGCTCGCCACCCACCGAAGTATAGGCCAGCCCGGTCACGACCCCGATCTGATCCTCCTTCTCGGCGAGACCATAGCGGTACTTCTTCACGCCCAGGAACTCATCGAGGTTCTCGTCCGTGACGGTGACCGTCTCGGCCTCCTTCTTGATGATCTTGGTCAGCGATTTCCGCGCCACCTTTGCGATCTCGCGCTCGAGGTTCCGCACGCCGGCCTCGCGGGTATAGGTGCGGATCATCTCTGTGAGCGCGCTGTCGTCCAGTTCGAACTCCTTCGCCTTCAGCCCGTGGTTCTTGATCTGCTTCGGGATCAGGTGCTGTTTGGCGATTTCGCGCTTTTCGTCCTCGGTGTAGCCGGCAAGCGGGATGATCTCCATCCGGTCGAGCAGCGGGCCGGGCATGTTGTAGCTGTTCGACGTGGTCAGGAACATCACGTTCGAGAGGTCATATTCCACCTCCAGATAGTGATCCACGAAGGTGGAGTTCTGTTCCGGATCCAGCACCTCCAGCATGGCGCTCGCAGGGTCCCCGCGGAAGTCCTGCCCCATCTTGTCGATCTCATCGAGCAGGATCAGCGGATTGGTGGTCTTCGCCTTCTTCAGCGCCTGGATGATCTTGCCCGGCATCGAACCGATATAGGTCCGCCGGTGCCCGCGAATCTCGCTCTCATCGCGCACGCCGCCCAATGAGATGCGGATGAACTCGCGCCCGGTGGCCTTTGCCACCGACTTGCCGAGCGAGGTCTTGCCCACGCCCGGAGGGCCGACAAGGCACATGATCGGGCCCTTCAGCTTGCTCGAGCGCTGCTGCACCGCGAGATACTCGACGATGCGCTCCTTCACTTTTTCGAGACCGTAGTGATCGTCGTCCAGAACCTTCTGTGCGCGGCCCAGATCCTTCTTCACCCGGCTCTTCACACCCCAGGGGATCGACAGCATCCAGTCGAGGTAGTTGCGCACCACCGTAGCCTCGGCGGACATCGGGCTCATGTTCTTGAGCTTTTTCAGCTCCGCCTCGGCCTTTTCCTTGGCTTCCTTGCTCAGCTTGGTCTCGGCGATCTTGGCCTCGAGCTCGGCCACCTCGTTCTTGCCGTCCTCGCCATCACCCAGTTCCTGCTGGATCGCCTTCATCTGTTCGTTGAGGTAGTATTCGCGCTGGGTCCGCTCCATCTGGGATTTCACGCGGGTCTTGATCTTCTTCTCGACCTGCAGCACCGACATCTCGCCCTGCATCAGGCCATAGACCTTCTCCAGCCGCTCGCTGACGCTGAGTGTCTCGAGCAGGTCTTGTTTCTGATGCACTTCGATGCCGAGATGGCCCGCGACCAGATCGGCAAGCTTCGCCGGTTCGGTACTTTCACCGACCGCCGCAAGCGCTTCTTCCGGAACGTTTTTCTTGACTTTCGCATAGCGCTCGAACTCATCCGATACGGTGCGCAACAGTGCTTCGGTCGTGGCCAGATCGCCTGGCATCTCGGTCAGATATTCCGCGCGCGCCTCAAAGAAGCTGTCGTTGTCGAGATACTCGGTGATGCGCACCCGCGCCTGCCCCTCGACCAGCACCTTCACGGTGCCATCGGGCAGTTTCAGCAGTTGCAGCACATTGGCCAGCACACCGGCCTTGTAGATGCCGTCGCTGTCGGGATCGTCCACGCCCGGATCGATCTGGCTCGACAGCAGGATCTGCTTGTCGTCCGACATGACCTCTTCGAGTGCGCGGACCGATTTCTCGCGTCCCACGAAGAGCGGCACAATCATATGGGGGAAAACCACGATATCGCGCAGCGGCAATACCGGGTAAGAAGCGTTCAGAGGCTCTTGCATGCTCTATCCTTGTTCTTGGCAAGATGGTTCTGGTCCCGCATATGCAGCAACGCTCGACCATCTCCGGGATCGAATGATTAACGTGGGGCACGTCCCCCCCGAAATCAACCTTACCGTTGTTTCGGCTTGTGCCAGCATGGCCAGACAACGCCTGAAGCACAAGCCTTCAATCGCCCCTTTTGGCCTCTCGGAACGCTGTTACGGCGCGGTCCGATTGTCCGTCAGGGACACCGAGAGCGACGATACCCGCGATGAGAGTGTCTTGACCTCATCTGCGATCACCGTGAACCCCTTACCCGCATCACCAACCCGGGCCGCCTCGATCGAGGCATTGGTGGCAACCATGTTGATAACGCGCCCGATCTTGCCGATTTCCATGGCAATGGCGCTGGTGTGATCACTCACGTCCGCGCGGCCCTTGTCGGCAAGATCGAGGAAAAAGACCCGCAGCGCATCGACAAAGGTCACACCGCCTTCCGCCACACGCGTGACGCACAGGCCATACATATCGGCGGCCGGCTGGAATCCGCGAATCTCCTCGTCCGACATCGTGCAGCGCACGGTGATGTGCAGCAGCTCGTCGACCGCCTTGGTGAGGCGCCCGAGATCCTCGGAAAGTTCCTTCGGAAGGGTGGCTTTCTGCGCGGCCAGATGCTCCGGCAGCTGTGTTTTCAAGGCATGCGCGGCCTTTTGAATGGTGCCTGCGGCCTCGGAGAAACCTGCCGGAGTGATATGATCAGCGCCCTCGGAGCCGGCGTCAAGATGATACAGCAGCACCTGGATGGCGGCGACGGGCAGAGGCGTGATCTGCGACAGGATCTGATGCAGCTTGCGGTCCTGTGTCATCTCTCCATCCTGCAAGCGGATTTCGGATTTCGACGACATCTAGGCACCTCCAACTCTGTTGCGTTCCTCATAGGCGTGCGGAGGTTAAGCTTGTCTTAAGCCGGGCAGGAAAGGCTTAAAAAAACGCCGGGACTGGCGCATCACAGCGGCGCGAGATCGCCTTGTGCACGGCTGGTATGAAAGGCCGTCTGCCATGCGTCGAACCGCCCCGCTGCTATGGCCTTGCGCATCTGCTGCATCAGGTCCTGATAGTAGGTCAGATTGTGCCACGTCAGCAGCATCGACGAGATGATCTCCTGGCTGCGGAACACGTGATGCAGATAGGCGCGGGAATAGCTGCGGCAGGCCAGGCAGCGGCAATCCTCATCGAGCGGGCGCGGATCGTCGGCGTGGCGCGCGTTCTTGATATTGACCACGCCGCGCCGGGTGAAGACCTGCCCGGTGCGCCCCGACCGGCTCGGCAGCACGCAATCCATCATGTCGATGCCGCGCGCCACCGCGCCGACAATGTCATCGGGCTTGCCCACCCCCATCAGGTACCGCGGCTTGTCCTCGGGCAGCTGATCGGCCGCAAAGTCCAGACAGCCAAACATCGCCGCCTGCCCTTCACCCACAGCCAGACCACCCACCGCATAGCCGTCGAACCCGATCGCACGCAGCGCTTCGGCGCTCTCGGCGCGGAAATCCTCCTCCAGCCCGCCCTGCTGGATGCCGAAGAGCGCGTGCCCCGGCCGGTCGCCGAAGGCGTCCCGCGACCGCTGCGCCCACCGCATGGAAAGCCGCATCGATTCGGCAATCCGATCCCGGTCCGCAGGCAGCGCCGGGCATTCATCGAAACACATCACGATATCCGAGCCCAGAAGCCGCTGGATCTCCATCGAGCGCTCCGGGGTGATCTCGTGCTTCGAGCCGTCGATATGGCTTTTGAAGGTGACGCCGCGCTCGGTGAGCTTGCGCAGATCGGCCAGGCTCATCACCTGGAACCCGCCGGAATCCGTCAGGATCGGCCGCTCCCAGTTCATGAACTTGTGCAGCCCGCCCAGCCGGTCGATCCGCTCTGCCGTAGGGCGCAGCATCAGATGATAGGTGTTGCCCAGCAGGATATCGGCGCCGGTCTCAGCGACGCTCTCCGGTAACATCGCCTTCACGGTCGCGGCCGTGCCCACGGGCATGAAGGCCGGCGTGCGGATCTCCCCCCGGGGGGTCGAGATCAGCCCCGTCCGCGCCTTGCCGTCTGTGGCCTTGAGATCGAAGGAAAACGTCATTCCGCCCCTTTGCCTCAATTGTCCGGCGCCGCCAAGCCCGGTAGATCGAACCCGTTGCCAGAAACAGACGTCCGACGCAGACTGGCAGACACGCTCGACAAGGCTGCTCGCGATGCCCGCATGACCGACCTTCCCACACAAGTCTGGGTGCTGTTCTTTCTGGGAACGCCCTATCTCATCGCGATTGTCGCGGTGTTGATTGTGCAGACGGTCCGTTGGCTGCGGCGCCTCTGGGCCACCCGGAAGGCGCCGAATGACGTCACCGAACCACGACAACCCTCGGACGCGGTGGCCTCGGTCTTTCTGCTGCACGGCACCTTCGCCAGAGGGGCGGCCTGGACCCAGCCGGGCTCCCCCCTGCGCGACGCTGTCATGCGTGGCATCGGCGGGCCAGTGGCGTTCCACACCATCCTGTGGTCGGGCCGCAATTCGGTCGCCGCCCGCCGCGCCGCTTCCGACGACCTGCATCGACGTGTGACCCGCTCGCTGAAACGCCACCCTGACCGGCGGCATCTGGTGATCGCGCACAGCCACGGCGGCAACATCGCGATGCAGGCGCTGTCGCGCGACTTTGAGCTGGGCGCGCGCTGCCAGCTGATCTGCCTGTCGACCCCCTTCCTCGTTCTGCGACCGCGGCCTGCGCTCCCGATCCTCGAGTTCTGCAGCCTCCTGGCGCCCTTCTTCCTGAGCGTGTTTGCCTTGCGCGCACTAAACCTCTGGCTTGGGACACCGCCCCAAGCCTGGTGGGCTGTGGCCTCTTTGATCGGCGCGGTGGCCCTCTCGGTGGTCGTCGCAATGGCTGCCTCGCGCGCCGGCCGCCGCATCGCCGACGATTTGATGGACGAGACCCAGGTCCCGCGCATGCCCTCGAAAAACGTATTGCTGCTGCGGATGATCGCCGACGAAGCCTCCATGGGCATCGCCGCCGCCAATCTGATCAGCCGCGCAACCCAGATGGTGCTTCAGGTGCCGCTTGGCATGCTCGCCGCCGCGGATCAGCGCGTCGAACAGACACGTGTGAGCCTCGAACCCCATCGCTGGGTCTTTCTCTGGAGCGGAATTTTGTTGTTCGCCGCCATATTCGTGATTTCGCTCATGGGTAAGGTCGACCCCAGCGACACCTCCGTGGCCGTCAGACTTCTGCTGCTCGCCGGAGCGGTCATCCTGTTTCTTGTCTATGGATTTGCCTCGAGGGCAGAGGTCCTGGTGACCGTCCCCGCCGTTTTTGCCATGAGCCTCCTACTGTTCCCTGTCCTTGCGCTGCTCTCGCTGCTCGCGATAACCACCGGGCGCGAAATGGCGCTGGCCAATGCGCATCTCGAATTTTTTGCGGAACCCGCTCCTATCGGAGACTGGAACCTTGTGATCGTCCACGAACATGACACGCGTTCAGATCCGCTGAAGGCCGCAAAACGCCCAACGCTGCAACACAGTCAAAGTTATCTTAACTCAAGTGCGCTCTACACGGTCGAGCGCTGGATCGCTGATCACAACGCGCCGAAGCGCTCATCAGGCGCCGACCAGCGGAGGGCCGAATTCGGACAACCCTCCGCTTGACCTTATGCGCGGCTGCTCACAAATACGTGAGGCCAATGAAAGAAGGACCCCACCTTGGATATCGAAACCCTTATCGTCTCGCTGATCGAAAGCTCGCTGGTGTTTTTGCTGCTGGCGGCCCTCTTCATTGTCCTGATCGTCAAGGCGGTGAAGATCGTGCCGCAGTCCGAGAAATACGTGATCGAGCGGTTCGGCCGGCTGCGCTCCGTGCTCGGGCCTGGGATCAACCTGATCGTGCCCTTCATCGACCGCGTGGCGCATGAGATCTCGATCCTGGAACGCCAATTGCCCAACGCCAGCCAGGACGCGATCACCAAGGACAATGTGCTGGTGCAGGTGGAAACCTCGGTCTTCTACCGCATCACCGAACCCGAGCGCACTGTTTACCGTATCCGCGACGTGGATGCCGCCATCGCCACCACCGTCGCCGGCATCGTGCGCGCCGAGATCGGCAAGATGGACCTCGACGACGTGCAGGCCAACCGCGCGCAGCTGATTACCACCATAAAGGCGTCCGTCGAAGACGCGGTGGACGACTGGGGCATCGAGGTGACCCGCGCCGAGATCCTCGACGTGAACCTCGATCAGGCGACGCGGGACGCGATGCTGCAACAGCTCAACGCCGAGCGCGCGCGCCGCGCCGAGGTGACCAAGGCCGAAGGTGCCAAGCGCGCGGTGGAACTGGCCGCGGACGCCGAGCTCTATGCGTCGGAACAGACTGCCAAGGCGCGTCGCATCCTCGCCGATGCCGAGGCCTACGCCACGCAAGTGGTGGCCCAGGCGATCAACGAGAACGGGTTGGAGGCGGCACAGTACCAGATCGCGCTGAAACAGGTCGAATCGCTCAATGCGCTTGGCGGTGGTGAGGGCAAACAGACCATCGTGGTGCCCACCCAGGCGATCGACGCTTTTGGCGACGCCTTCAAGATGCTGAAAGGGCGTGGCACATGAGTGAGTTGCTGAACCTCTGGTGGGTCTGGACCGCCGCCGCGCTCTCGCTCGCGGTGATCGAAGTGCTGGTTCCGGGCTTCATCTTTCTTGGCTTCGCCTTGGGCGCGCTGGCCATGGTGATTGTGATCTTCGTGGTCCCCGGTCTCGGCGCCCCGGCCCTTCTCGCCACCTTTGCGGGCCTTTCCCTGCTGGCCTGGATCGGGCTGCGGCTGGCGTTTCGCAAGCAGTCTTCAGGCGCAAAAGTCGTGCATCACGATATCAACGACGGCTGAACTTCTCATGGGGCTCTGCCCCATACCCCGGGATATTTCCGGCCAGAAGAAGCGCCGGTCTCTTCTCTTGGCCATAAATATGCCCGCCGGAGGCATGATTCTTTTGCCAAAACCATCTGGTTGAGGTCGCGCGGGGCACCTGCTACCCCCGATAGAACAACACACGGGGGTCACATGGAAAAGCTCACCTTTGGCTGGGAAGAATGGGTCGCGCTGCCCGAATTGGGGCTGCCGGCGATCAAGGCCAAGGTGGACACAGGCGCGCGCACCTCGGCACTGCATGCGGATGACATCGAAGTCTTCGGTCCGTCTGCGCGCCCCAAGGTCCGCTTCACCGTACATCCGATTCCGGGACGGCACGATCTGACGATCACGTGCTCTGCGCCCCTCATCGACCGGCGCGACGTGACCTCGTCCAACGGCGAGGCGGAACATCGCTTCGTGATCTCGACGAACCTCGCGGTCTCCGATCAACGCTGGCCCATCGAAATCACCCTGACCAACCGCGGAGCGATGTCCTCGCGCATGCTGCTGGGGCGGCAGGCGCTGAACAATCACATTTCGATCTCTCCGACGGAAAAGCGGTTGCAGCCCGAGTTGAGCTACGAGGTCTACCACAGTGCCGGGCTCCGACGGACCGCGCCGAAACGCGCGCTGCGGATCGCGGTGCTGAGCCGTGAGGACAACTACTCGACCCGGCGCCTTGTGCAGGTCGGCGAGACGCGCGGGCACGCTGTCGAGGTGATCGATACGACGCGCTGCTACATGGCGATTAACGCGATGGCGCCGGAGGTGTATTGCGACGGCAAGCGCCTGCCCCGCTATGACGCGGTGATCCCGCGCATCGGCGCTTCGATCACCGCCTATGGCACCGCGATCATCCGCCAGTTCGAGACCATCGGCACCTATTGCGTGAACGGCTCCGCCGGCATCACGGCGAGCCGCGACAAGCTGCATGCGCATCAGATCCTCGCGTCGAAGAAAATCGGCATGCCTACGACCGCCTTCGCGGCCTCGCCGAAGGACACCTCGAACCTCATTGGGCTCGTCGGCACCGCGCCCTTGATCGTCAAGCTGCTGGAGTCGACCCAAGGTAAGGGCGTCGTGCTGGCGGAAACCAAGAAAGCCGCCGAGTCTGTCATCGACGCCTTCCGCGGGCTCAAGGCCAACTTCCTCGTGCAGGATTTCGTCAAGGAAGCCGCCGGTGAAGACATCCGCTGCCTGGTGATCGCCGGCAAGGTCGTGGCGGCGATGAAACGCACCGGAGCCGAGGGCGACTTCCGCTCCAACCTGCACCGCGGCGGCTCGGCCAAGGTGGTGCGCATCACCAAGGCCGAACGCGAGACGGCGGTGCGCGCCGCCCGCGCCTTCGGCCTCGGCAAGGCGGGCGTGGACTTGCTGCGCTCCGAGAGCGGCCCCAAGGTGCTCGAGGTCAACTCCTCCCCCGGCTTCGAAGGCATCGAAACCGCCACCGGCAAGGACATCGTGGGCAAGCTCTACGACGAGATCGAAGCGCGCGTGAAACCGCAGCCGGCCCGCAAACGGACCCGACCCTGAACAGCGACGCGTTTGAGCACTGGGTCGCGGCAATGGGTCAACTGGACATCCGGCGGGACGGACGCGATGATGTCGGCGCCCTTGGGACCAGACACGAGGAAGACGTCATGCCGATGCCCTGGACATACAGGCATGCGACACGGGAGTGGCGTGCTTTTCTCGAGGACGTGAAGTTGAAAACAGATCTGGCGTCGGACAACCACGCCTATACGGCGGTCGATGGCGTCCTGCAGACGTTCAGACGGCGATTGACGGCGCAGCAGGGCTTGGATTTCGCAACCGTGCTTCCGTCCGTGCTGCGTGCGATCTTCGTGCACGACTGGGACGTCACGACACCTCCACGTCCCTTCGCGGCACGGAGCCTTCTGATGGCCGAAGTCAAGGCCCTGCGCCCAAACCACAATTTGACGCCGGACAATGCGATCGAGGCCACGGCCTGGGCGGTCTGGCGTTGCACGAATCACCGGGATCTGGAGCGCGTTCTGGCGCGGCTTCCAGAACCGGCACGAGACTTCTGGCGCGTTGACGCTGGCAGTCGGTCGGAGCTCCAACAGCGCATCGTCTGACATCAGCGCAAAAGTGGGGGCGGCATGGCGGGCAGACGAAACGGAAGGCGCTTGCCGGTGTCATCACCGCGCGGGTTTGTCCAGTCGCGTCGCGCGCAGCTAGCTGTCGCGGAAGTGGTCCTCTGCATCGGTCACGTCGACCCCCAGCGCCTCCAGCCCCGCTTCCAAATGGTCGGGCAGTTCAGGCATGCCGGAAAGGTAGTTCTCGGTCGGCGCGGTCGCCTCGGTCATTGCCGTGGCGAGCGCTTCGTCCCAGTCATCCGCGTCGAAACTCTCGCGGCCCACCCACATGATCGCCACCAGATTGGCCGCCTCTTCGTCATTGAGGCTGGAGATGTAGTCGGACAGCTGATGGCTTTCGGGGCCGTATTCCCGCGCCAGGAAGATCACGCGGACGACCTTGTTCGTGCTGATGTCTGGCAAGGGACTCGCTCCATCGTTGGGTCACATTCGCCCGTCAGTGAAGCGCGGACGACCGGGCTTGGCAAGCCCGATCCGCCGCGCCTCATCCTCCGGGGGCGGTCATCCTCCGGTCGCGCCTCAGCCGGTGTGATGCACCTCCTGCAGCCCGTAGACGGGCGTCGGGATGCCCTCCATCCGCGCCTTGATCTGCAACGACAGAAACTGCGAGTAGTGCCGCGACTGATGCAGGTTGCCGCCGTGCATCCAGAGGTTCTCCACCTGCGTGGGCTTCCACATGTTGCGCTGCTCGCCTTCCCACGGCCCCGGGTCCTTCGGGGTGTCCGAGCCCAAGCCCCAGACCTTTCCGACCCGGTCCGCCGTCTCGGGGTCGATCAGATCCGCGACCCAGCCGTTCATCGAGCCGTAGCCCGTGGCATAGACGATCACATCCGCCTCCAGCTTGGTGCCATCGTCGAGAATGACCCCATCCTCAACGACCTCTGTCACCTGCCCGTGCGCGAGCTTGATCTTGCCGTCGATGATCAACTGGCTCGCACCGACGTCGATGTAGTACCCCGAGCCGCGCCGCAGGTACTTCATGAAAAGCCCCGAGCCGTCGGCGCCCCAGTCGAGCTTGAAGCCCGCCTTCTCGAGCCCGGCGTAGAACTCCGCGTCGACCTCCCTGATCTTCTCATAGACGGGGATCTGGAACTCATGCAGGATCTTGTAGGGCAGCGAGGCGAAGATCAGATCTGCCTTGTGGTGGGTTACGCCATTCTCCACCGCGCGTTCGGAGTAGAGATCGCCCAGCCCGATCTCCATCAGCGGCTCGGAGCGCACGATATGGGTGGTGGACCGCTGCACCATGGTCACGTCCACATCCGCCTCCCAGAGCGCGGCGCAGATGTCATGGGCGGAGTTGTTGGAGCCCACGACCACCGCCTTCTTGCCTGTGTAGGCATCCGGTCCGGGGTGCTTGCTCGAATGGTGCTGGTCGCCCTTGAACTTTTCCATGCCCGGCAGCTCGGGCACATTCGCCTTGCCGGACATGCCGGTGGCAAAGACCAACTGCTTGGGCCGCAACACCACGTCTTCGCCGTCGCGGTTGACCTTGACGACCCATTCCTTGGCCGCATCGTCCCATGTCGCTTTCGTGACCTCCGAGCGGGTCCAGTAGTTCAGCTCCATGATCTTGGTGTACATCTCCAGCCAGTCGCCGATCTTGTCCTTCGGCGCGAAGACGGGCCAGTTCGGCGGGAAGGGCAGATAGGGCAGATGGTCGTACCACACCGGGTCATGCAGGCAGAGCGATTTGTAGCGATTGCGCCATGAATCGCCGGGCTTGTCGTTCTTCTCCACAATGATCGTGGGCACCCCGAGCTGGCGCAGCCGCGCACCGAGCGCGATGCCACCCTGCCCGCCGCCGATGATCACCGTGTAGGGCTGTTTGGTGTAGCCGAGGGTGCTGCGCTCCTCCTCGATTTCTTCAGCCCAGGTCTTGCGGTGCTTGCCCGCGCCATGCTTGGCACCCAGGGGGCGTTCATAGCCCAGGGGCTCCTCATGGCCCTTCAGCTCGACCATGGTGGTCAGAAGCGTCCAGATCAGCCCGTCTTTCAGCCGCACGAGCCCGTAGCCGCGCGCCACATCCGTCTCGAAGCTGATCCAGGCGGTGATGATGCCGCCCTCCTCCGTCGGCAGTTCGCCGTCCGCGATCCGCCAGGCCCGCGGCTTGGTGCTGCTCAGCTGCGCCTCCAGCATATCGCGCACCTGCTCGGGACCTTCCATCGTCTTGATATTCCACGTGAAGCTGACCAGATCGCGCCAATAGCTGTCGGCCTGGAACATGGCCACCGCCGCCTCAATATCCCCCGCTTCGAGCGCGCCGCCGAAGCGCTCCAGAAACTCCGTGACCTGATCGTTTACTGTTGTGTCGAGCATCATCTACCTCCCGTTAGACGTGAAGACGTTAACCCGAGTTGCGCTCACAAGGCGACCGCTTCGTTAGTATGGGCGCGATACCGCACGCCGTCCGGGTGATCTCGGCCGCCATTCTGCAGCCGTTTGCACCCGCTCATCCCGGTCGCCGCGCTGGTTTGACGGCCCCTTCTGCCAATGCGCTGCAGTAACCCTGTTGCATGCGGCTCTTTACTCCGAAGCCGCCAATCCTTATTTAAATGCTAAGAAAACCAGAGAGGCCCTCGATGAATGACGCATCCGAACAGCTCGAAGGCGCACCGCTGATCGCGCCCTCTTCGACCGATCACCCGCTCTACGAGCCGATCGTCGAGGCTTGCCGGACGGTCTATGATCCGGAAATCCCGGTCAACATCTACGAGCTTGGGCTAATCTATACCATTGACATCAATGATGAAAACGAAGTGGCGATCAAGATGTCGCTAACCGCACCCGGCTGTCCGGTGGCGGGTGAGATGCCCGGCTGGGTCGCTGACGCGGTTGAGCCGCTGCCCGGCGTAAAACACGTGAATGTCGAGCTCGTTTGGGAGCCCCCTTGGGGCATGGACATGATGTCTGACGAAGCCCGGCTCGAGTTGGGCTTCATGTAACCCGCTGGATGCCAAGCGAAAAGCAGAAGATGATCGCAGGGGAGCTCTATCGCCCCGGCGATCCGGAACTGGTGCGGGACCGTGCCGCGAGCCAGGCGCTGCAACGCCAGTACAATGATACCATCGTTTCGGACGTTGATGTCCGTAAAACCGTTTTAGATCAGTGGCTTGGGGGTCGAGGTTCCAGTTGCGCACTGCGCGCGCCCCTCTATGCGGACTACGGCTACAACATCCATCTCGGTGACGATGTCTTCCTAAATTATGGCTGCGTTCTGCTCGACGTCTGCACGATCCGCATCGGCGACATGACCCAGGTCGGCCCCATGGTGCAGATCCTCACCGCCGATCATCCGCGCGATGCGGCGGCCCGCGATGCCGGGCTCGAGTTCGGGCAGCCCGTCGATATTGGCCGCAATGTCTGGATCGGTGGCGGCGCGCTGATCCTGCCGGGCGTGACGGTGGGCGATGACGCAATCATCGGCGCCGGGGCGGTGGTCACGAAGGATGTTCCCGCTGGCACAACTGTCGCCGGAAATCCTGCGCGCCCGCTTGTCCCGCGGCACTCAACTGACTAAATTGTTCAGGAAAGGAGTTTTCCGATGTTCGGTATCCCCGGTAAGCAAGCTGTCACCCTGACCCCAAAGGCGGTCGCGCAGGTCGCGAAGCTGATGACCTCCGCAGGACACGCAGGGCTGCGTATCGGCGTGAAGAAAGGCGGATGCGCGGGCATGGAATACACTATGGAATACGTCACCGAGGCCGATCCCAACGATGAGGTGGTCGAACAGGACGGCGCGCGTGTGATGATCGCGCCGATGGCGCAGATGTTCCTCTTTGGCACCGAGATCGACTACGAAACCTCGCTGCTGGAGAGCGGCTTCAGATTCAAAAATCCCAATGTGACCGAAGCCTGCGGCTGCGGCGAATCGATCAAGTTCGATACCGGGCTGGCGGCCAAGTAACCCCGACCCGACCGCCCGATGCGCCGTTACCGCCACTTGGCGGCGCGCCTGCGCGCAACACCACCCAGCCCCAGAAGCGCTGAACCCATCAATGCCAGACCAGCCGGCAGCGGCACAGCTGTGGGCTGCACGCTGTAATTGTCGATAAAGGCGGAGCTGCCCGGGATGCTCGGCCCGATCAGGCGGATCTCGCTCCAGTAGATGTCATCCCAGAGCGTCGCAAAGGGCACCGAGGCGCTTTCCTGCACCCAGCCGTTGGCCTGGGCGGTCGCGTCGCTCCAGGTGGTGTCGAAGGTTACGCTGTAACTGGTCCAGGCCAGCTCGAAGGTCGTCTGCTCGATCGGAATGTACCAGCCGTTGAACGTCGCATCGCGATAGCGCCAGCGCAGCTGTGCCTCGGTGATGGGCGTGTTGAAATAGAGCAGATCCACCGAGACCGTCCAGTCACCGTCGGGCAACTCCCCGCTGTAGGCGCCGCCCTCTGCCTTGGCACCTGCGATCCCAAACGAGATCCCCGCGCCGAAGTTGTTTGTCGTCAGCGCACCCCCCGGATTGCCGCCTGTGTCGAACCAGGTCGTATTCGTCTCCGACGTATTGGGCTCCCATGCGCCGGCCCCGGTATCGAACCCTTCGAAAACGGCTGAGGCTGCGAAGGCAGGCGCGGACAGGCAGGCAAGGCTGGCAGCAAGCAAAAAGGTCTTCATGATCAAGTCTCCTAACATCCAATTCAAGGAGGATAGCACGGCTTCCCGCACCGCGGGAGGCGCGTGGCGTCTGCCATTCTGTCCGGCGGTCAGGAGGCTTGCAGGTGCCGGTAGGTCTCGGCAAAGCGACGGCTCAGATGCTCCCCCGCCAAAATGGCATCACCCGAGCCCATCGGCGCCACATTGGTGTCGTAGGACGGGTTGAAGAACAGCGGCACCGAGATCCGCTCGTCATCGGTGCCGATCACCCGATGCGGCGTGGCGCGCACCTGCCCCGCCGTCCAGATCTCCATCATCTCGCCGAAATTGATCACGAACTCGCCGGGCGGTGCGGCGACGGCGATCCACCCGCCCCCACGCGTGCGGACCTCGAGGCCAGGCGATCCATCGGTGGCGAGCAGTGTCAGGCAACCGTAGTCCGTATGGGTGGCGATGCCGACGTCGCGCTCCGTCGCCCAGGCCGGTCGCGCCGGGTAGTAGTTCCCGCGCAACAGCGCCATGGGGGTCTCGAAGGCTGTATCGAAATAGGACGCGGGCGCACCAGTCGCCTGGGCGATCGCCCGCAGCAGCTGCATCGCGACGGATGACGCCTCGCGGAAATAGGCCTCGATCTCATCCTGAAACCCCGGCGGACTGTCGGGCCAGAGGTTCGGTGCATAGACCGGCAGGGCGCTCCGCGGATCGCCCTCGGGCAGCGGCACCCCGCAGTCGAACACCTGCTTGTAGTTGGGGTTGGCCTCGGGATCGACCTGTTCCGCGCCGGACGCGCCCCATCCCCGGTTCGCGCCAGTGCGCGCCATGTCGATGCGCGCCTTGTCCACCTGCGGCAGTCGGAAGAAGGCACGATAGGTGTCGAGCAGCCGGATCATGCGCGCCGCCGAGATCGCGGTATTGTAGACGGTCAGAAACCCGATCCCGGTTGCCGCCTCGCGCAGACGCGCCCGTTCCGCCGCCTCACCGCGGGCGAGCTTTTCTGCATCCAGCCTCGGGATCATCTCGGTCGCCCTATTCCAGCCTGGCCGATCCATGCCATGGCGGGCGGTCTGGCACAAGCCAGCTGGCCGATTGCCGCCATCCGCCACCCCTGTTACGAAAGGCCCTGTCAATCACAGGAGGGTTTCATGCGGCGCAAACTGGCAGCAGGCAATTGGAAGATGAATGGCTCGATTCCTGGGCTCGATATGATCGGGGCGCTGAAACTGAAGCACCCCGAATGCCCCTGCGACGTGCTGCTCTGCCCGCCCGCACCGCTGCTGACACACGCGCTGCAGAATACCGCCGGCAGCCCCATCTTCATCGGCGCGCAGAATTGCCACGCCGAGGAAAAGGGCGCCTATACCGGCGACCACTCCGCCGCAATGATCGCCGAAATCGGCGCCACCCATGTGATCGTCGGCCATTCCGAACGCCGCGACGCCTACGGCGAGACCGACGCGCAGGTCGCCGCCAAGGCACAGGCCGCACAGGCCGCAGGGCTCACAGCCATTGTCTGCATCGGTGAGAGCCTCGCGCAGCGCGAGGCCGGCGACGCGCTCGATGTGATCAGGACGCAGCTGCAGGGGTCCGTACCGGATGACAGCGCCGCGGACACCCTGGTCATCGCTTACGAGCCGATCTGGGCCATCGGCACCGGCAAGATCCCGACCATGGCGCAGATTGCCGAAGTCCATGCGCTCATGCGCCAAGAGCTGCGCAGCCGGTTCGGCGATTCAGCCGAGGACATCCGGCTGCTCTATGGCGGCTCCGTCAAACCGGACAATGCGGCCGAGATCTTCGCACTCGACAATGTGGATGGGGCGCTGGTGGGCGGCGCCAGCCTGCGCGCCGAGGATTTCTCGCCCATCATCCAGGCCCTGGCCGACAGCTGAGGCCGGGCGATCCGCCGGTGCCGGCCTCCATGAAGACACTCCGCCAGTCTCCGCTCGATCCGGCCTTCGTCCAGAACCCTTATGCGACCTACGCGCGCGTTCTGGCCGAGGACCCGGTGCAATTCTGGGACGACTACGGGATGATGGCGGTCTTCGATGCCACGACCGTGCAGGCGCTCCTGCGCGACCGCCGCCTGGGCCGCGCGGTGCCGGAGGATCACCGCTCGAAGGCCCCGGACCATCTTGCCCATTTCGACGCGGTCGAGCGCGTGTCGATGCTCGATCTCGAACCGCCCCATCACACGCGGCTGCGGGGCCTCGTGCTGCGCGCCTTCACATCCCGGCGGATCAAGGCGCTGGAGCCTGACATTCACGCCATCTGCGATGACCTTCTGGCGCGCCTGCCGGATGGGCCTTTTGATCTGATCCCCGCCTTCTGCACGGCCCTGCCCGTGCGCGTGATCGCGCGCCTGCTGGGTGTGCCCGAGGAGATGTCAGATCAGCTGCTGCGCTGGTCCAACGCCATGGTGGCGATGTATCAGGCAGGCCGGACACATGAGACCGAGCTGGCCGCCGATGCCGCCGCCGCCGCCTTCACCGCGTTTCTGACCGGCTATGTGGAGGAGCGGCGCCATCAGCCGCGCGACGACCTCATCACGCATCTGATCGCTGCCGAAGAACACGGCGAAAAACTCTCCCATGCCGAGCTGATCGGAACCTGCATCCTGCTGTTGAACGCCGGGCATGAAGCGACGGTGCATACATTGGGTAACGCGGTGAAAGCGCTGCTGGAGCATGAGACCCCAGCCGCTGCCCTCGCGTCCAGCGCCATCGCCGCGACGGTGGAGGAGGTGCTGCGCTTCGACCCGCCCCTGCATATGTTCACCCGCTATGCCTATGAAGATATCGACGTGGGCGGCCGCCGACTGGCAAAAGGACAGCAGGTGGCGCTGATCCTCGGCGCTGCCGGGCGTGACCCGGCCCGCTTTGACACCCCCGACCGGTTCGACCCGACCCGCCCACCGGCCCCGCACGCAGCCTTCGGCGGCGGGCTGCACTTCTGCGTCGGCGCCCCTCTGGCCCGGCTGGAATTGCAAATCGGCCTGCAACGGCTCTTCCAACATGCGCCGGGGCTGACGCTGACCGACCGGCCGCGCTACGCCGACAGCTACCATTTCCACGGGCTGACGCATCTCTCCGTGACCCGCGGGGCGCTTTGATCGGCCGCCCGTGCCCGGAAAGGGAATGCGGCGCAGCCGCGCCTTCGGATCACGTCTCGAGCGGCAGCATGGTGGTGGATTTGATCTCCTCCATCGACAGCAGCGCCGTGACGTTGTGCACCCGCACTTCCGAGATCAGCGCCTGGTAGAAGGCGTCGTAAGCGCGCGCATTCTTCACTCGGACTTTAAGGATATAGTCGATATCCCCTGCCAGCCGATGCGCCTCCTGCACTTCCGGACGATCGCGCAAGGCCTTCAGAAACGCCGCCTGCCACTCCGCCTCATGCTCGGAGGTGCGGATCAGCACGAAGAAACAGGCCTCGAACCCCAATGCCTCTGCATCCAGTACAACGGTCTGCTGACCGATCACCTGTCCCTCGCGCATCTTGCGAATCCGATTCCAGACGGGCGTTTTCGACGAGCCCACTTTTGCCGCGATTTCATCCAGAGACTGGCTCGCATCGCGCTGCAGCTCTCCAAGGATTTTCCGATCCATCTCGTCAATCCGGACGGCCATTCCACAGTTTCCTTCTTCGGAGGTCAATTGTTCTTGCCTGCAAGTAAATCAGAACAAGCGTTCTTATCAACCGCCTATACTGGCAAACAAGTAGAACTTTTTCCTATATTGGGATGCAGGAAACCCTGAGGTGCCGCGATATGGACCATTTCCCGATCTTCCTGCGCGTCGAAGGCCGCCGCATCGTGCTCTCCGGTGGCGGCGAGGCTGCGCTGGCAAAGCTGCGGCTCCTGCTCAAGACCGCGGGCCACATTACCGTCTTCGCACCTGCGCCCGCACCCGAGATTGTCGCCTGGGCCGAGGCCGGCAAGCTGCGGCTGGTGCGTCGGGCAATGGCGCCCGGCGATACGCTCTGTGCCGCCCTCTTCTATGCCGCCGACGAGGACGACGCCGATGACGCCCGCACCTCCGCCATCGCCCGCGCGGATGGCGCGTTGGTCAATGTGGTCGACAACCTCGACGACAGCCAGTTCATCACCCCCGCCATCGTTGACCGCGACCCCGTCACCATCGCCATCGGCACCGAAGGGGCCGCCCCCGTGCTCGCGCGCGCCATCAAGGCCGACCTGGAAGAGCGCCTGCCCGCGGCGCTCGGACCGCTCGCCCGCATCGGCAAGGCCTTCCGCAAGGCCGCAGACGCCCTGCCTTTCGGACGCGCGCGCCGCGATTTCTGGCGGGAATACTACTTCAAGGCCGGTCCTGCCGCGATCACCGGCGGCGCGCCAGCTGTGAAGACCGCGCTTGACGACCTGCTCACCGACCATCTTGCCCGCAAGGCTCGTCCCGGCCACGTGCATTTCGTCGGCGGCGGCCCGGGCGATCCGGACCTGTTGACCATGAAGGCGCGCCGTCTTCTGGATGAGGCCGATGTGGTGATCTACGACCGGCTGATCAGCCAGCCGATCCTCGAGCTCGCCCGCCGCGAAGCGGTGATGATCGACGTGGGCAAGGAGGCCTTTGGCCCGTCCACGCCGCAGGAGACCATCAACGAGGTGATCGTGGAGCACGCGAAAGCCGGCGCGCAAGTGGTCCGGCTGAAATCCGGCGATGCCACCGTCTTTGGCCGCCTCGACGAGGAGATCGACGCGCTGGAAGCGCACGGTCTCGCCTGGAGCATCGTGCCGGGCATCACCGCCGCCTCCGCCGCCGTGGCCGAGATCGGCCAGAGCTTGACGCGTCGGGGCCGCAATTCCTCGGTCCGCCTGCTCACGGGCCACGACATGAAAGGCTTTGCCGATCACGACTGGGCCGCTCTCGCGCGCCCGGGCGAGGTGGCCGCGATCTACATGGGCAAGAAATCCGCCCGCTTCATCCAGGGTCGCCTGATCATGCACGGTGCGGACCGCCACACGCCCGTGACGGTGATCGAAAACGCCTCCCGCCCCGACCAGCGCATCCTGGAGACAACGCTCGACGTGCTGCCGAATGCGCTCGCGGCTGCCGAGATGTCGGGCCCCGCGCTCACCCTCTACGGTCTGGCGGCCCGCGCCGCGGCGGACGCTTCCCAGCAGCCCGGGATCGCGGCGGCACCGCCCCGGATCAGCCCTGAACACCTGGCACAGGAGGCCCTTTGACATGCCCAAGCCATTCACGCCCAAAGTCGTCACCGCGAACGCCCTGCTGGAAGGCGACGTGATCTACCAGACCGCCACGGGCTGGAGCCGCAGCCTCGCCGAGGCCGAGGTGCTGACCGATGAGGCCGACGCCGATCTGCGTCTGATCGAGGCGGTCCAACAGGTTGATATGGTCGTGGGCGCCTACCTCGCTGACGTTGATACCTCCGGCGATACGCCCATCCCCACACACTTCCGCGAAGACTTCCGCGCCAAAGGGCCTTCCAACTATGCCCACGGCCAGCAAGAGGCACTGAGCAATGTATAACTACACAGACTTCGACACCGCCTTCATCAAGGAGCGCAACGCCCAGTTTCGCGCGCAGGTGGAGCGCCGCATCGACGGTTCGCTGACCGAGGATGAATTCAAACCGCTGCGCCTGATGAACGGGCTCTATCTGCAACTGCACGCCTATATGCTGCGCGTCGCCATCCCCTATGGCACGCTCAACAGCCGCCAGATGCACAAGCTCGCCGATATTGCTGACAGGTGGGACAAGGGCTATGGCCACTTCACCACACGCCAGAACATCCAGTACAACTGGCCGCAGCTGCGCGACGTGCCCGACATGCTGGATGCGTTGGCCGAGGTGCAGATGCACGCCATCCAGACCTCTGGCAACACCATCCGCAACGTGACCGCCGATCATTTCGCAGGGGCTGCTGCGGATGAGCTGGCCGACCCGCGCCCGATTGCGGAGCTCATCCGCCAATGGTCCACCGACCACCCGGAGTTCCAGTTCCTGCCGCGCAAGTTCAAGGTCGCCGTGACCGGCAGCCCCAATGATCGCGCCGTGACCAAGGCCCATGACATCGGGCTGCGCATGGTCGAACGCGACGGCGAAATCGGGTTCGAGGTGATCGTGGGTGGGGGCCTGGGCCGCACACCGATGATCGGTAAGGTGATCCGCGATTTCCTGCCGCGCGAGGACCTGCTGCCCTATCTCGAAGCCATCGTCAGCGTCTACAACCTGCTGGGCCGTCGCGACAACAAGTACAAGGCACGCATCAAGATCACTGTGCACGAAAACGGGCTCGATGACTTCAAGGCCCGTGTCGAAGAGCGCTATGCCCTGATCCGCCCGCAGTTCACCGGGGTCGATCAGCAGCTTCTGGCCGGGATCGAGGCGGATTTCGCCGCACCCGCGTTCAAGACCGCACCCGAGACAGCCTATCACGACGCGCGCCAGCACTACCGGGCGTTCCGTGCATGGTCCGATACCAACCTGACCGAGCACCGCGTGCCCGGCTATGCCATCGTGACCATCAGCCTCAAGGCCCATGGCGCGACACCGGGTGATGCCACCTCCGCGCAGATGCGCCTCATGGCGGATCTGGCCAAACGCTACGGCCATGATGAGCTGCGGATCAGCCATGAGCAGAACGTGATTCTGCCGCATGTGCATAAATCCGATCTGCCGTCGGTCTATTCCGCACTGAAGGCCGCGGGCCTCGGCACCGCGAATGTGGGCCTGATCTCGGACATCATCGCCTGCCCGGGCATGGACTACTGCGCGCTGGCAACCGCCCGCTCGATCCCGATTGCACAAGAGATCGCGACCCGCTTTGACGAGCTGAAGCTGGAGCATGACGTGGGCCCGCTCAAGATCAAGATCTCGGGCTGCATAAACGCCTGCGGCCACCATCACGTCGGCCACATCGGCATCCTCGGCCTCGACCGGGCGGGCGTGGAGAACTACCAGATCACGCTGGGCGGTGACGGCACCGAAGACGCGAGCATCGGCGAGCGGGCGGGCCCCGGGTTCTCCGCTGAGGAGATCATCCCGGCCATCGAGCGGCTGGTGATGGCCTATCTGGACCTGCGCCTGGAGCCCGGCGAGACCTTCCTGCAGACCTATCGTCGCCTCGGGCTGGCCCCGTTCAAAGCCGCCCTCTACCCCGAGGCCCAAGCCAATGCCGCTTGATCACCCGGCTCCCCAGGTCGACGATCAGACCCTGAGCGCTGTGGTGGCGGACCTGAATGCCAGGTTGCGCCATCACAGTGCCACGGATGTGCTGCACGCGGCGTTCGAGGAGATCCCGGATCTGGCGCTGGTCTCCAGCTTCGGGGCCGAGTCGGTGGCACTGTTGCACTTGACGGCGATGGTGCATCGCGACGCGCCGGTGATCTTCATCGACACCCAAATGCTCTTTGCCGAAACGCTCGTCTATCAGCAGGAAGTCGCGGAGCGGCTGGGGCTGCGCAACCTGCGGATCATCCGCAGCGCCGATATTGCGCGCCGCGATCCCACAGGCACCCTGCACCAGCGGGACACCGACGCCTGCTGCAACCTGCGCAAGACCCAGCCCTTGCAGAAGGCTCTGGCCGCGCATGGCGGCTGGATCACCGGGCGCAAACGCTTTCAATCCGGGACGCGGGCCGATCTGGAGTTCTTCGAAGTGGAGCCCGGCACGTCCCGCATCAAGGTCAACCCGCTGGCCTACTGGCAACCGGGCGATGTGGCCGACTACATCGACGAGAACCGCCTGCCGCGCCACCCGCTGGTGGCCAAAGGCTATCCCTCCATCGGATGTGCGCCCTGCACCTCCCCCGTCGCCGCTGGCGAAGACGCGCGCGCCGGACGCTGGCGTGACACCACTAAAGACGAATGCGGCATCCACTTCGTGAATGGCCGACTGATCCGTACAGGAGCTTCTCAATGACCACCCTTGTGACCGACACCGGCTTTGGCGCAGATAACTGGACCGAACCCTTCATCACGCTGGAGGCCGCAAATGACGCCAGCGCGCTCGATGTGCCCTCCGACACCGACCCGGCGCAGATCCCGCTCTGCGAGGGGCTACGGATGATCCGCGTGGATTTCCCGTCCTCCGCCGATGGGCGTGGCTTTACCATCGCCAAACAGCTGCGTCTGCGCGGCTTCACGGGCCGCCTGCGGGCCAAGGGCCACGTGCTGGCGGACCAATACGCCATGGCGCGGCGGGCTGGCTTTGACGAGGTGGAGATTTCCGACGAGTTGGCCGCACGCCAGCCGGAGGACCAATGGCTCTTCCGCGCCAACTGGCAACAGCACAACTATCAGGCCCGACTAGGTGGGTCTGGCGCGCCCGAGGCGCGACGCGGCTGATTGACGCTTTCTCGCACAACCACTCTTTCTAAACAGGAGCCGCAGGTGTAAGCCTGCGTTGACACATTCATGACCGAGCAGACCCCCGTGACCGAAGCTTCCGCCGTAAAAGTGCCCACGCTGCCCGATGCGCAGACCGTGACCGCCGTTCAGCATTGGACCGATCGCTTGTTTTCCTTCCGCGTGACGCGGCCCGCCTCGTTGCGGTTCCGGTCGGGCGAATTCGTGATGATCGGCCTCATGGGCGACCCTGACCCCAAAACGGGTCGTCAGAAGCCACTGCTGCGCGCCTATTCCATCGCCTCGCCGTCCTGGGACGAGGAGCTAGAGTTCTACTCGATCAAGGTGCAGGACGGTCCGCTCACCTCGAAGCTGCAGCACATCCAGCCCGGCGATGAGATCATCCTGCGCCCCAAACCCGTCGGTACGCTGGTGCATGACGCGTTGCTGCCCGGCAAGCGCATCTGGTTCTTCGCGACGGGGACCGGGTTTGCCCCCTTCGCCTCGCTGCTGCGCGATCCGCAGACCTATGAGGACTACGAGCAGGTGATCGTCACGCACACCTGCCGCGACGTGGCCGAGCTGGAATACGGCCGTCAGCTGATCGACAATCTGCGCAAGGATGAGCTGATGCTGGAACTTCTGGGCGAGGAGAACCTCGCCAAGCTCACCTACTACCCGACCACGACCCGCGAAGAGAGCCCCAAGATGGGGCGCATCACCACGCTGCTGAAAGACGGGACTGTTTTCGCGGACTTGGGGATCGACGGCATCTCGCCCCAGACCGATCGCGCGATGGTCTGCGGCTCCATGGGGCTGAACATGGATCTGAAAGAGATCCTCGAAGGCTTCGGCCTTGAAGAAGGCGCCAATTCTGACCCCAAGCACTACGTCGTGGAAAAAGCCTTCGTCGGCTGACCTGACCCGAGACAGAAAGAAGCGCCCGGGCCTGTGACCCGGGCGATCGTGTCACTCAACGCCGAGCGCGGTCCGCAGCTGCTCGAGCGCGGCCTGCAGGACTTCCGGGTTGTCCTGTGCCTCGCGCACGGTATTCGTCAGCAGCAGTTTCTGCGAGGTCCCGAGGTCGGAATTCTCGATCATCTCCGACACTTTCGCGAAGTCGAACCCCTCGACGGTCAGCGCCTCGGGTGTCTTGGCCTCGTCAACAGCAGTCGCTGCGTCCGAGGATGCATCTTCGGTCGCAACGGTTGCCGCCGTCTCCACCGTCGAGGCCGCGTCCTCTGTCGCATCGGTCGCTGTGTCAGTGGCCGTCTCACCGGCGCTAGCTGCCGTGTCGGTTGCCGTCTCAGCGGCTTCAGTCGCGGTGTCCGTGGCGGTCTCGACCGCCTCGGCAGTCGCGTCCGCCGCTTCTTCCGCCGTGCCGGTCACACTGTCGATCACGTCGCTGGCGGCCTCGGTGGTGGCCGTGGCTGCGTCTTCGACGAGGTTTGCCGCGCCCTGGGCGGCATCGGTTGCAGCTTCGGTCGCGATGTCGACCGCATCACCTGCTGCATCGGCAACCGTGTTGGCGGCCTCGTCCACCGCTTGAGCGGCGTCGCCAATTGCCTCTTCCGCGGCTTGCAGCGGCTCGGCGTCCTCCACCGTCTCGGTCGATTGCTGCACGATCTCCGCGGGGTTCTGCCCCGAATAGAGCAGGTATCCTCCCCCGATGATCAGGGCAGCCAACAGGATCCAGATCAGATTTCGCATCACAGTGTTCCTTTTCTAGTGTGCGGGCATCCGCCAAATGGACGCATGTCCGCGTCCTCATGTCAGTTGCGCATCAGAGGTAAAACCATCAAGGGGGAAAAGCGTTCCATTCGGCCCGTTCCAGCTTATTTTGCCGCTTGAAGAAGCCCCGCGCGGCAGTTAACTTGCAAGCCCATATTTACCAACAATTCAAGGACGACCACCATCGCTCGCAGACCCCACAACGCACCGCCGCAGAGAGACACCGGCCCGCGCGTCAATGAAAAAATCCGAAGCCCCGAAATCCGCCTGATCGGCGCAGACGGAGAGAACGTCGGAGTCGTCTCGCCGGACCGAGCCATGGCCATGGCCGACGAAGCCGGCCTCGATCTGGTCGAGATCTCGCCCAATGCGAACCCGCCGGTCTGCAAGATCATGGACTTCGGCAAGTTCAAATACGAACAGCAAAAGCGCGAGAGCGAAGCGCGGAAAAAGCAGAAGGTCATCGAGATCAAGGAAGTCAAATTCCGTCCGAACACGGATACGAACGACTACGACGTGAAGATGCGCAACGTCTTCAAGTTTCTCGATAACGGGGACAAGGTGAAGGTCACCTTGCGGTTCCGCGGGCGCGAGATGGCGCATCAGAACCTTGGCCGCGAGCTGTTGGAGCGGGTCGCCGAGGACACCAAGGACAAGGGCCGTGTGGAGAACTTTCCCAAGATGGAAGGGCGCCAGATGGTCATGCTGATCGGTCCGCTCCCGAAGTGAGCCGCTGATCATCTTTGACACCAAAAGCGCCCGGCTTCGATGTGCGGGCGCTTTTTTGTTGGGCGCAACGCACGCTTCGCACTGACCGAAGTGCCGCGCAATTCGAGAAAGGTCTCTTCGATCATGGCATCAGACGACATCGCGCAATATGCGGCGAGCAACAACCCCGCGCCGCCCGCGCGGCTGGGGCAGAGGTATGACGAAACGCGCTTCCTGCCGGAGCCCGGCAATACCGTCGTGTGCCACCTCGACACCGAGACCCCCGCGCATCAGGCGGTGCTTGACGCCCGGACGCGGCTGCGCGCACTGCCGGGCGCGGAGCGGTTTCTCTACACGCCGGTCAGCAGCCTGCACATGACCGTCTTCGAAGGTGTCATCGACACCCGGCGGACCGCTGACGCCTGGCCTGCGGGCATCGACCGCGACGCATCGGTCGCCGATGTGACCGAGACCCTGCGCAAACGTCTGGAGGACTTCAGCGGACCGCCTGACTTTTCCGTCAGGGCAATTGGCCTTCTGCCCACAGGCCTCGTTCTGGCCGGGGCGACAGCGGAGGACGAGCGCGTGATGCGTGATTGGCGCGAAGCGCTTGTGCAGCCTTTCGGCTATCGGCACGACGACCATGATGCCTATGGCTTTCACATGACCTTCGCCTACCCGACGACCTGGCTGCCAGATGAGCTGCTGCCGCTCTGGCGCGCGGAATGTGCCGCGATCCTCGCCGATCTGACGGCCGCGGCACCGCGCCTGCCGCTCCGCCCGCCGGCCTTCTGCACCTTCGAGGACATGACCGCCTTTCCCGAAGTCCTGGAACTGCGGCGCGGCTCAGCGGGCTGACGGCCTGCGGCGTGCTTCGCTATCGCGCAGACTTGCCCGCCCTTGGTTGCGGACGTGTCGGAATTTCCTTGAGCAAGCCACCCACCCCCATGCCGGCGATGTCCTCGTCGCTTACCGCGATGCCGCACATCACCCGCGCCAGCACCCAATCAGCGCCATTGAGCGCGGGCGAACGCGCGCACCCCGGCAGCCCGATCACCGGCTGCGCATCCAACTGCCCAAGAAAGAGCAGATTGCCCGGATCGACCGGCATGCCAAACCGTTCGACGGTGCCGCCGGCCTCCCGCACGGCCGCGGGTGCCACATCGTCAATGTCAGATGTGGCCGAGCCGGTCAGGATGAGCGTGAGCCCGCGCGCATCCTTGCGCAACGCGTCGGCGAGGGCGGCCGCCTGGTGCGCGACAACCGTGGGCGGCGCAAGCTCCAGGCCGAAGGCTGCCACCCGGTCGGCAATCGCCGCCTGGCCTTTCGTGCCCGCCCCGCCGGGGATATCGGTGATGATCAGCCGCACCTGATCCACCACCGGCGGCGCGAGCCGGATCGCGGAGCGTGCCAGCGCGCAGGCGGCCTCCAGAGCCGCAGCGGGCACCGCGTAGGAGATGATCTTGATCGTCGCGACCATGCCGCGGGCGGCCATCTGCTGATACGGCGGGACGGTGGCGAGCGTGATCATCGGGTGCACCCGGTTCACCGCTTCGAGGGCTGCCACATCCAGCACCACGACCCCGGCCGCTCCGGCGAGCAGATTGACCCGGCCCGTGAAGGGCTTGGTGACCTCAAGGTGCTGCCCGTCCGGATCGGGAACAAGGGCTGCGGCAAGGCGGCGCGCCGCCTCGTCTTCGATCACATCGCCCGCGACAAGCCGTGCGACGATCACCTCCTGGATCCCGGCCTCCGCAAGCGCTGCGATGTCATCGGCATCGAGCATGCGCCCTTTGCGCAAGCGGCGGCGCGCGCCAAGTGCCACCGAATGCGCCAGCACTGCGCCTTTCGCCTGTGCCGTCGCGACGGGGCCGAACTTCACGCCCCGCGCCTCAGCACGCGCGTCATCTCGGCCAAGATCGCCACCGCGATCTCGGGCGGCCCAGCGGCCCCGATATCGAGCCCGATGGGTCCGTGGATGCGCTCCAGCCGACTGGCGTCTATCCCCGCCTCGCCAAGGCGCTGCATGCGAGAGGCATGTGTCCGTTTGGAGCCCAGAGCGCCGATGTAGAACGCCTCCGAGCGCAGAGCGATCAGCAGGGCCGGATCGTCAAGCTTCGGATCATGGGTCAGCAACACGACCGCGGTGCGGCTGTCGACCCCGATCGCGTCGAGCGCCTCGTCCGGCCAGTCGGACAGGATCCGCTCGCCGGGGAAGCGCGCTTCCGACCCGAAGGCTTCGCGCGGATCGACGATGTAGGGGTCATAGCCCGCGATCCGCGCCATCGGCACAAGCGCCTGCGCGATGTGCACCGCGCCTACGATCACCAGCCGCAGCGGCGGGTTGTGAATGGCGACGAAGACCTCGCCCTCGGTCTCGAAGCCCGAGCGATCCATCGCGAAGCGCTCTGGGTAGCTGTCCCGGACCAGGCGGCGCGACCCGGTGGTCAGATTGACCTCATAGGCCACCGGCTGGCGTGCGGCGCGGGCCTCCATCAGATCGCGGAGCAGGCCTGCGGGCAGCACCGCGCCGACAGGTTCGACAAGAATGCGGATCGTCCCGCCGCAAGCGAGACCCACCGCGAAGGCATCGCCATCGCTGACCCCGTAATCCAGCAGACGCTGTTCACCTTTCTCCAGCGCATCGGTCGCCTCCAGAACCACGGCGCCCTCCACGCAGCCCCCCGAGACGGAGCCCTGCATCTCGCCGTCGCCGGAAATCACCAGCTGCGCGCCGACCCGGCGGGGCGCCGATCCCCAGGTCTCAACCACAGTGGCGAGAACCGCGCCACGCCCGTCCTCGTGCCAGGCCAGCGCCTGTTCGGGTGCATTCTCGAAAACGTCCATAGCACTCCTCCTCCTCGCGGCGAGACTATTCCTGATCGTGGACGGCTTGTCTGCTCCAAAATGACAGCGCAAGCAGCGGATTGTCAGGATGGACCATTTGGCATCTTGTCCCCGTCCCGCCTGCCGCTTACATCTGAGGGAAGACTGAATGACGGAGCTGCCGCATGCCCATGCACGCCCAGGAAATTGAAGACCTTCTGCGCGCCAGTTTTCCCGATGCAACCATCGAGGTGCAAGGCAACGACGGGGTGCACATGTCCGCGATGGTGATCGATGAAAGCTTTCGCGGCAAGAACCGCGTTCAGCAGCAACGGGCGGTCTACGCCGCCTTGAAGGGCAAGATGGACGGCTCGAACGGCGAGTTGCATGCGCTGGCGCTGACGACTCGGGCGCCGGATTGAGCCTATGGCGCTTTGGCAGTGGATCAGCTGGCCTTTCCGACGTGAACCGCGGCGCCCGCTGGCCTACCGCCAGCCCCAACGCAGTATCGACGTGAACAGCGCCGCGCCACTAGGCCTTGAAGCCATGGATCTGGCGCAGATCGACGCCGTCAACCGGCGGAATGCGGCGCTGGAGCGCGTAAGCAACCCCTTTGCGCCCCACCAGACCCGGGCCCTTTCCCCGGAGGGCGCCGAGACAGCGGTGACTGCGCCCCCGGACGATGAAACCTATGCCGCGCGGTACCACCGCGCCTACAACCCGAAAGAAGGCGAGACGCGATGACAGACACAGCGACAGAAATCAAAAAGACCATTGATGCAAACGATGTGGTGCTTTTCATGAAAGGCACCAAGGAGATGCCGCAATGCGGGTTTTCCAGCCGTGTCGCAGGCGTGCTCAACTACATGGGCGTGGAGTTTTCCGACGTGAATGTCCTGGCCGATGAGTCGATCCGGCAGGGGATCAAGGAGTTCTCTGACTGGCCGACGATTCCCCAGCTCTATGTGAAGGGCGAATTCGTCGGCGGATGTGACATCATCACCGAGATGACGCTCTCGGGCGAGTTGGACACGCTCTTGGAGCAAAACGGCGTGACATTCGACAAGGACGCCGCGGACAAGATCCGCGAAGCCAACGGCTGATCACGCGCCATAGGAGAGGGATCGGCGGCGGCGCCCCCCTTTCGTCGAGCGGCCGGTATCCGACGCTACGCCAGGAGCAAAGGCCTCAGGCCTTTGTCTTTTCCTCGACCGAAGCTGCCAGAGCCTCGGCCCGCGCGGCCAGCTCGGCCAGCGTATCGCTGACGGCCTGCGGCACAACCGGCACCTCGATGCGCTCGGGCTGGGCCCGCGTCTCCCGCAGATTTGCGAGCTCCGCCTCACAGGCGGTCAGTTTCGCCTGCACTTCGGCGACGCGGTCTTCGACGCTCGCGGTCTTGTCGGCCAGCATCAACCCCGCCATCAGCAGCATCCGCGCCTCGGGCATCCGCCCGACCTGATCCGCCAGCACCTGGGCCTCATCGTCGAGCATCTTCGCCGCTGTCTGCAGATAGTGCTCCTCGCCCGCCTGGCAGGCGACGTCGAACTGGCGGCCCCCGATCAGAATCGTCACTTCGGGCATCAGCTCGCCTCCTCTGCTTCTGCCGGCGCCGCATCCAGCAGCGGCGTCAGCGCGGCAATGATCTCATCGGCTTCCGCGATCTCTGCGGCACGGGCCGCGCGCAGGGCTTCAAGCTCGGCCATCATCGCCGTGTTGATCAGATGCGGCTCGCCCACACCTTCGGCATTTGCCGCCCGCAGTGCCTCGCAGGCCTCTGCAAGCTGACCATTGGCCCGGCGCAACCGCTGCAATTCCAGATCAAACCGTTTGAGACGCTCTTCCGTCTCGACCGCCTTCGCCTGCAGGTCTGCAAGCGCCTCGTCATGGCGCTCGCCCAGCACGCGGATGCGCTCGGTCAACTGGGCGTTGGTTGTCTTCTCTTCCTCGAGCGCCTGGGTCAGGGTCGCGACCTCATCGCCGCCCGCCGGGCCAAGGGTGTCGAGGCCGCGTGCCACGCGGTCCATCGCGGCCATGATCCGGCTGTGCAAGTCTTCGATTTCGCTCATACCCACCTCATTTTATCGCTCCCGGCGCATCGCCCGCATTCGAACACGGCCGAATCGCACCGGATTGACGGAAGATTAACGGCAATCCGCAAAGGCAACAATTATGCTGTGCTTTGGGATCAAGCGCTTGGCCGCCACTGTTGAAGCGATGGGGTCTGCAAACCCGCGGCCCGCCCTTGATCTTTGCGGGGCGGCTGATATGCAGCGCTGAAGCGCTGGCCCGACCAGCAGACCAGCGCCCGGCAAGGGCGCGCTCGACGGACAAAGGATACCTTCTTCGTGGATCTCAAAGCTCTCGCAACCGCGCACCCCGATCATTGGGCCAAGGCCACCGCCATCCGCGCCTTGACGCTAGACGCCGTGGCCGCCGCCAACTCAGGACATTCGGGCATGCCGATGGGGATGGCGGATGTGGCCACGGTGCTGTTCGAGAAACACCTGAAGTTCGACCCGTCGCAGCCGAACTGGCCGGATCGCGACCGGTTCATCCTGTCTGCGGGCCACGGCTCGATGCTGCTTTATGCGCTGCTGTATCTCACCGGCTACGAGGACATGACTCTAGACGAGATCAAGGCCTTCCGCCAATGGGGCTCGCGCACCGCCGGCCACCCCGAATACGGCCATGCGGCGGGCATCGAAACCACGACCGGCCCGCTCGGCCAGGGCATCGCCAACTCCGTCGGCTTCGCCATGGCCGAGGAGATCCAACGCGCCACATACGGCAAGAAGGTCGTCGACCACTATACCTATGTGATCGCGGGCGATGGCTGCCTGATGGAAGGCGTGAGCCAGGAGGCGATCACGCTCGCGGGGCGGCACCGGCTATCGAAGCTCATCGTGCTTTGGGACAACAACAACATCACGATCGACGGGCCCGTGACGCTGGCCGACCGCACCGACCAGGTGATGCGCTTCAAATCTGCAGGCTGGGCGGTGCTCGAGATCGACGGCCATGACCCCGAGGCGATTGACGCGGCGCTCACGCAGGCCAAGAAGGGCAACAAGCCGACCATGGTGGCTTGCAAGACCCATATCGCCCTGGGACACGCCGCACAGGACACCTCCAAGGGTCACGGCGCGCTGACCGATGCGGACCAGCTGCTGGCCGCGAAAGAAGCCTATGGCTGGAAGACCGGGCCTTTCGAGGTCCCTGCCGAGGTGAAATCCGCCTGGGAGGCCATCGGGGCCCGCGGAGCCGAGACGCGCCGCGCCTGGGAAGAACGGTTCGACACGCTGCCCCGCGGCAAGCGCGAGACCTTCAACCGCGCATACGCCCGCGAGGTGCCCAAGAAACTCAGCGCGGTGATCAAGGCCTTCAAGAAACAGACCTCCGAGGCCGCGCCAAAACTCGCCACACGCGCGAGCTCGGAGAAGGTGCTGGAGGTGATCAACCCGGTGATGCCGGAGACCGTGGGCGGCTCGGCCGATCTCACCGGGTCCAACAACACCAAGACAGCCGATCTCGGCGTCTTCGACGTGGACAGCCGGAACGGGCGCTATGTCTACTGGGGCGTGCGCGAGCACGGGATGGCGGCGGCGATGAACGGCATGGCGCTGCACGGCGGCATCCGCCCCTATGGCGGCACCTTCATGTGCTTCACCGACTACGCACGCCCGTCGATGCGGCTGGCAGCCCTCATGAAGATCCCCACGGTCTTCGTCATGACCCATGACAGCATCGGCCTCGGTGAAGATGGCCCCACGCACCAGCCGGTGGAGCACCTCGCGATCAGCCGGGCAACGCCGAACACGCACGTCTTCCGCCCCGCCGACACCGTCGAGACGGCGGAAGCCTGGGAGCTGGCGCTGACCTCGAAGGACACCCCCTCGGTGCTGTCGCTGACCCGCCAGGGCCTCAGCACGGTCCGCACCGAGCACAAGACGAAGAACCTGACCGCCCAGGGCGCCTATGTGCTGGCGGACGCCGAGGGCAAGCGTCGGGCGATCCTCTTGGCCACCGGCTCGGAAGTGGAAATCGCCATGGCTGCCCGCGATCTCCTGCACGCCGAGGGGATCGGCACGCGCGTCGTCTCCATGCCCTGCTGGGAGCTCTTCGAGGCGCAGGATGACGCCTATCGCAAGCGCGTGTTGCCGGGCGGCCCGGTGCGGGTCGCCGTCGAGGCAGGCATCCGCTTCGGCTGGGACCGCTGGCTCTTTGGTGAGCGGGGGCGCCGCGAGAAGTCGGGCTTCATCGGCATGCACGAGTTCGGCGCCTCGGCGCCTGCGGCCAAGCTCTACGAGGAGTTCGGCATCACTGCCGAGGCGGTTGCACAGAAAGTCCGCGACCTGCTCGACGGCAAATGGGCCCCAAGCCCGCTGGTCTAACCGGAGGGGTGCCGCCGTTAGTGCGGCACCCGGTCCCGTCCGCTCACAGCGGCGAAGAGCGGCGCGACCACCCGGGTGACCACGGGGATCAGCAGCATCCCCAGCACCAGCCCGAAAATCCCGTCGAAGATCGCCGTCACCAGCCATTCGCCAAAACCGGAGTTGGGTGAGATCGCAACGGCAATGTGGTGAATTTCATCATAGAGCCAGGGCATGCCCAAGACGTCCAAGCCGTGGATGATGATCGAGCCGCCAACCCAGAGCATCGCCGCCGTGCCCACCACGGTCAGAAGCTTCAGAAGCTTCGGCATGCCCTTGACCAGCCCCGCCCCGAGCGCACGGCCACCATCGGTCCGACCATTTGCCGCCAGCCAGACACCGACGTCATCCATTTTGACGATCAGCGCCACGGCCCCATAGACGAAGACGGTGACCGCGACGCCGGCAAAGGCCAGCGTCGCCGCTTCGAACCAGAAGCTGTCGGCCTCGATGTTCGACAGGATGATCGTCATGATCTCGGCCGAGAGGATGAAATCGGTCTTGATGGCACCCTTGACCCGCGTTTCCTCGAGATGCAGCGGATCGCCGACCGACATATCCTTCTCCACATGCGCGTCGCCATGCGGGAAGAGCCAGTGAAAGACCTTCTCGGCCCCTTCGAAGCACAGATACGCCCCGCCCAGCATCAGCAAGGGCGTGATGACCCAGGGTGCAAAGGTGTTCAGCAGCAAGAGCGCCGGCATCAGCACGACCATCTTGTTGAAGAGCGAGCCCTTGGTGATCTTCCAGATGATCGGCAGTTCACGGTCGGCCTCGAAGCCCGTCACATACTTCGGCGTCACGGCGGCATCGTCGATCACGACACCGGCAACTTTCGAACCCGCCTTGGCCGCCTGCCCCACCACATCGTCAACCGAGGCCGCTGCCACCTTGGCAATGGCTGCCACGTCGTCCAGCAACGCGAGTAACCCGCTCATCCCGTTCTCCTTCCGCCGACTCCCGGTGCACCGCAGAGGTAGAGCGATGGTTCGGCTTTGGCAATCCGCCCATGATTGCGCTCACATGACAGCCTTGTGACGGTCCGGCCCCGAGGTTTATCGCTAACACGCGGAAAACACGTCATTTTAACCATGACGCAGTGCAGCATTTCCGGCTATAGAGGCCGCATCTGTTGGGTTTGGAGAGTGATCATGACCATCAAAGTCGGTATTAACGGATTCGGGCGTATCGGGCGGTGCACGCTGGCGCATATCGCAACCTCGGGCCGAAACGACATCGACGTGGTCGCCATCAACGCCACCGGGCCGATCGAGACCGCCGCGCATCTGATCAGATACGACTCGGTGCATGGCCGCTTCCCCGGCAACGTGGTGGTGGGCGCCAATTCGCTCGATCTGGGCCGAGGCCCGATCCGCATGATGTCGACCTATGACATGAACGCACTCGACTGGACCGGCGTCGACGTGGTGCTGGAATGCACCGGCAAGTTCAACGACGGCGACACCGCGAGAACTCATATCGGGCGCGGCGCGAAACGGGTGCTGATCTCGGCGCCCGCCAAGCGCGTCGACCGGACCATCGTCTACGGTGTGAACCACCGCGACCTGCTGCCGAGCGATGCGGTCGTCTCCAACGGCTCCTGCACCACCAACTGCCTTGCACCGATGGCCAAGGTGCTCGACGAGGCCATCGGCATCGAGCGTGGCATCATGACCACGATCCATAGCTATACCGGCGACCAGCCGACGCTGGACCGCCGCCACGACGACCTCTACCGCGCCCGTGCCGCCGCCATGGCGATCATCCCCACCTCCACCGGGGCCGCCAAGGCCCTGGGCGAGGTGCTGCCCAATCTCGCGGGCAAGCTCGATGGCACGGCCATGCGCGTGCCCACGCCCAATGTCTCGGCCGTTGATCTGACCTTCGAGGCCCCGCGCGACGTGACGGTGCAGGAGGTCAATGCTGCCCTTGAGGCCGCCGTCAACGGCCCGATGTCGCGCGTGATGGCCTATGACCCCGAGGCCAAGGTCTCTATCGACTTCAACCATACCGAGCAAAGCTGCATTGTCGCCCCGGACCAGACCAAGGTGGTCGGCGGGCGCACCGTGCGGGTGCTGGCGTGGTACGACAACGAATGGGCATTCTCCGCACGTATGGCGGATGTGGCGGTCAGCATGGGCCATCTGGGCTGACCGCACCCCCTAACCCGCCTTGCGGGTCCCGAAACAGGCTGTCATACCATGGCGCACGGCGGCGTCAGCCACCGTGGGATTTCGGGCAGGGAAGACGTCGCATGACAAACCGCATTGCGCTTGTCCTGGGGGTGCTGATCACCGGGTTCGTGATGGTCGACATGCTGCTCTTCGGCACGGAGCACGTTGTCTTCATTGGGAAAAAACTTCTCGATCTGATTGAATGGCTCTCCTTCTGGAGATAGGACACCACGCCAGACCGCGCTGCCGCCGCCGCGATCTGCGACATACGAAAGACCGACGATGGCACTCAGGCTTGGGATCAACGGATTTGGCCGCATCGGGCGCACGGCGCTGCGGGTGCTCATGGAAAACGCGCGGGACGACATGCAGGTTGTCGCGATAAACGACCCGGCGCCGGCCGAGACGCTCGCGCATCTCTTCGAGTTCGACTCGACCCATGGACCCTACCGCGGGCCGCTGCGCTTTTCCGAACACGGTCTGGACCTGGGCAAAGGCCCCATGCGCATGACCTCGGTGCCGGAACCGGATGCAATCACCTGGCCCGATCTGGACATCGTGCTGGAGTGCAGCGGGCGGTTCACCGACCCGATCCGCGCGCGGGCCCACCTCAAGCGCGGCGCCCGGCGCGTGCTGCTCTCCGCCCCGGCCAAGGGGGCCGCGAAGACCATCATCGAAGGCGTGAATGCCGATACGATCGTCGCGGATGATCTGCTGATCTCGAACGGCTCCTGCACGACGAACTGCCTCGTGCCCATCGTGAAGGTCTTGCATGACGCCTTCACGATCCGGCGCGGGATGATGACCACCGTGCATTGCTACACCAGCAACCAGAGCCTGCACGATGCGCCCCATGCCGATCTCTATCGCGCCCGCGGTGCGGCGGTCTCGATGATCCCCACCACCACGGGTGCGGCCCAGACGCTAGGAGAGGTGTTGCCCGATCTGGCCGGGCGCATCACCGGTCAGGCGATCCGCGTGCCGGTCCCGAATGTCTCCTGCATCGATCTGTCGGTCGAAGTGGCTGCGGCAACGGACGCGCAGGCGGTAAACGCAGCGTTTCGCGCCGCCGCGCAGGGCGCGCTCTCGGGCATTGTCGCAACCACCGACCGGAAACTGGTGTCGTCCGACCTGAAGCAGGCCGCCGCCAGCGCCACGCTCGCCGAAGACCAGACACGGGTGCAGGACGGGACCTGGGTGCGCGTGCTGGCCTGGTATGACAACGAATGGGGGTTTTCCAACCGACTGCTCGAGGTCGCCGCACGAATGGGGCATCTGCTCTAGAGCGGGTCGCCTCCAGCCTGAGACAACCTATCGCGTTGATTTCATTGAAATCAGGCAGCGATAGGTGGTTCAAGTTCGAGGCGAAGTGCTCTAGGCCTTGCCCAAACGCGACAGCAGGGCATTTCGCACCTGCGGCGTGACGAATTTGCTGATATCTCCGTCAAGCCGGGCGATCTCCTTCACCAGCTTGCTGGCAATGGCCTGGTGCTCGGCCTCGGCCATCAGGAAGACCGTCTCGATGGTGTCATCGAGCTGTCGGTTCATGCCGACCATCTGGTATTCATACTCGAAATCGGCGACCGCGCGCAGGCCGCGCACGATGATCTGGGCGCCCACGTCGCGCGCGCAGTCGATCAACAGGTTCTCGAACGGATGCACCACGATCTCGATGCCGGTCTGCTGTGCGAGTTCAGCGCATTCCGCTTCGATCATCGCCACGCGGTCTTCGAGGTCGAAGAGCGGACCCTTGTCACGATTGATTGCAACACCCACCACAAGCCGGTCCAGAAGGACTGCGGCGCGTCGGATGATGTCGATATGGCCCAGGGTGATCGGATCGAAGGTGCCTGGATAGAGGCCAACGCGCATGTGGGCTCTCCTGTCGTGGATATTCCGGCCAACCGACCATTTCAGCCCGACAAATGCAAGGCGTTAACGCCCGCGCAGCATCAATGCCCCATGATCATGCCTTCCAGCGCGTCTTTCTCCATCGACAGTTCCATCAGCTTGGCCTTCACCACATCGCCGAGCGAGATGACCCCCACCAGCTTGCCCCCCTCCAGTACCGGCATGTGCCGGAAACGGCCGTCGGTCATCTTCTGCAGGACACTGTCCGCGGCGTCGTTGCTGCCGCAGGTCACCAGCTTGGTCGTCATGATGTCCTCAACAGGGCGTGACAGGCAGCCGGCCCCCCGCGCGCCGATCTCGCGCACGATGTCCCGCTCCGAGAGGATACCATCCGCGTTGGTGCCATCCCGCGAGACGACGACCGTCCCGATCCGCTTCTCCGACAGAATCTTCGCCGCTTCGCTTACCAAAGTGGCCGGAGATACCGTCACAATGTCATGTAAGGCCTTGGTTTTCAGAATTTGGGACACCAACATGCCGCACCTCCTTAAGACGTGTTGAGACAGGTTCAGCGTCCCCGCAAAGTTGCACCAAGTCAAGCCAACGCTTCAAGCCGAAGAACTTCTGCGCGCAAACCTGCGGTCAGCGCCTGGGCAAAGCGGCTCAACCTCGGGTTACGCTGGTCGTCCGCGTGCCGGATGAGATAGAATGACCGGGTCAGGCCGATCTTGTCGGTCAGGATGCGCCGCACGCCCGGCATCGCCGGGACCGAGAAGTCATGGGCAATTCCGATCCCGCCGCCCTGCCGGATCCAGTTGATCTGCACCGAAACCGAATTCGACGCCAGCGGCACCCGGGCGAGCCCGAGATCGCTGAGGTAGTCAAGTTCGCGGTCGAAGATCATGTCGGGGATGTAGCCCACCACCCGATGCCGTTGCAGATCCTGCATGTCATCGATGGGCGGGTGCGCAGCGAGATAGGCCTCCGAGGCCACGAGGTGCAGCTTGTAGTCGGTGATCTTCTGAACCACGAGCCGCCCCGCCGTGGGGGCGCTGACCGCGACGGCCATATCGGCTTCGCGCCGTGACAGGTTGAAAACCCGCGGCAGGGCGACGATCTGCACGTCGAGGTCGGGGTTCTGATCAGAGATCGCCGCACAGACCTGTGGCAGCAGGTAGTTTGCACAGCCATCGGGCGCGCCGATGCGGATCTGACCGCTCAGCCCTGCGGTGGCGGCTGGCAGATCGGCCACCGCACTGCGCATCGCCCGCTCCACCGCTTCCGCGCGCGCGAGCAGCGATTGGCCCGCATCCGTCAGCGCATAGCCTTGCGGTGACTTCACGAAAAGCGTCGCCTGCAGAGCCGCCTCGAGCCTCTGCATCCGCCGGCCCAGCGTCGCCGGATCGAGCCGCAAAAGCTTGCCTGCGCCAGACAGCGATTGCTCCCGCGCGACGGCAAGAAAAAGGCGCAGATCGTCCCAATTCGCATCCATTGTTTCGTCGATCTCCCCCGACACCCCTGCCCGGTCGTTTTGCAAAAACACAAAACGACTTTGCCACCTTCCCTCTTCCACCCGCCTTTTTGCAAGACTATGCTCGCCGCGAACCCGGCAGGGCGCATATTTTGGCGGAGGATAACGATGCAAGAGCTCACCCATTATCTCAACGGCGCACATGTGAACGGCACATCGGGCCGCTTTGCAGACGTGATGAACCCCGCCACCGGCGAGGTCCAGGCCAAGGTGCCTCTGGCCTCCAAGGAGGAAGTGGCACGGGCCGTGGCCTATGCCGTCGAAGCCCAACCCGCCTGGGCCGCCGTGAACCCGCAGCGCCGCGCGCGGGTGCTCATGAAGTTCGTGGACCTCTTGAACCGGGACATGGACAAGCTGGCCGAAGCGCTCAGCCGCGAGCACGGCAAGACGCTGCCCGATGCCGCAGGCGATGTGCAACGCGGCCTCGAAGTGGTGGAGTACTGCATCGGCGCGCCCCAGCTTCTGAAAGGCGAATATACCGATAGCGCAGGCCCCGGCATCGACATGTACTCCATGCGCCAACCCCTTGGTGTCACGGCAGGAATCACCCCCTTCAACTTCCCCGCGATGATCCCCATGTGGATGTTCGCACCCGCCATCGCCTGCGGCAATGCCTTCCTCCTCAAACCGTCGGAGCGTGACCCGTCTGTTCCCTTGATGCTGGCGGAACTCATGGAAGAAGCGGGCCTGCCGAAAGGCGTTCTGCAAGTGGTGAACGGCGACAAGGAGGCGGTGGATGCCATCCTGCACGACCCGGTGATCCAGTCCATCGGCTTTGTGGGGTCCACCCCGATTGCTGAGTACATCTATGGCACCGGCTGCGCGCAGGGCAAACGCGTGCAGTGCTTCGGCGGCGCCAAGAACCACATGATCGTCATGCCCGATGCCGATATGGACCAGGCGGCGGATGCGTTGGTGGGCGCAGGCTATGGCGCTGCGGGCGAGCGCTGCATGGCGATCTCGGTCGCCGTGCCGGTGGGCGACGAGACCGCAGACCGGCTGATCGAGAAGCTTGTACCGCGGATCGAGAAGCTGAAGGTGGGCCCCTACACCGCCGGCAATGATATCGACTATGGCCCCGTCGTAACAGGTGCCGCCAAGGCCAATATCGAGCGGCTCGTGCAGAGCGGGATCGACCAGGGGGCGAAGCTGGTGGTCGATGGGCGCGATTTCAGCCTGCAAGGCTATGAGGAGGGCTTCTTCGTGGGCCCGCACCTCTTCGACCATGTCACGAAGGACATGGAGATCTACACAACCGAAATCTTTGGCCCCGTGCTCTCCACCGTGCGTGCGCAGAGCTACGAGGAGGCGCTCGGCCTCGCCATGGACCATGAATACGGCAATGGCACAGCGATCTTCACGCGGGACGGCGACGCGGCACGCGACTTCGCCAACCGCGTCAACGTCGGCATGATCGGGATCAACGTCCCGATCCCGGTGCCACTGGCCTATCACACCTTTGGCGGCTGGAAGAAATCGGTCTTCGGCGATCTGAACCAGCACGGGCCCGACGCCTTCAAGTTCTATACGCGCACCAAGACGGTGACCTCGCGCTGGCCCTCGGGCATCAAGGAAGGTGGCGAGTTCTCCATTCCGGTGATGGAATAGCTTCCGGCGGGCGGCCTGACACGCCGCCCGGTCTTTGTCGCCAACACGAACACGTCTGCGCCCCATATGACCGATATCCACATTCGAACCATTGGGACGACGGGCCGGATCACACTGGCCCGGCCCAAGGCCCTGAACGCCCTGACCTACGAGATGTGCCTCGCGATCGAAGCCGCGCTTGACCGGTGGCGGTCAGATCCGGAGGTCGCCTGTGTCGTGATCGATTCACAAGGCGACCGCGCCTTCTGCGCCGGCGGCGATATTGCAGAGATGTACCAGACCGGGACAGCGGGCGATTTCAGCTACGGGCGCCGGTTCTGGGCCGACGAGTACCGGCTGAATGCGAAGATCTTCAGCTATCCCAAGCCGGTGGTTTCCTTTCTGCAGGGCTTCACCATGGGGGGCGGTGTCGGGATCGGCTGCCACGGCTCGCATCGGATCGTCGGGCAGAGCAGCCAGATCGCCATGCCAGAGTGCGGGATCGGCCTTGTGCCCGACGTGGGTGGGTCCCTCATGCTGGCGCTGGCCCCCGGACGCCTGGGCGAGTACCTGGGCACAACAGGCACTCGCATGTCCGCGGCTGACGCGATCTACGCCGGCTTTGCCGATCTCTACATCGACATGAGCGACTGGCCGGGCCTGATCGCAGAGCTCGAGGCCGGCACACCGCTCGACGCCTTGACCGACGCTGCGACAGCTCCACCGACGGGCGCGGTGGAAGCCGCGCAGGATGAGATCGACCGGCACTTTGGCGGTGAAAGGCTGGCTGACATCCTCAACAGCCTGCGCACCGGCGAAAGCGACTTCGCAGCAAAGGCCTCGGACGCCATGGGCCGAAACAGCCCGCTCTCCATGGCCTGTACCATCGAGATGCTGCACCGCCTGCGCGGACCGTCTCTGAGCCTGCCCAAAGCGCTTGAGCTGGAGTACCGCTTTACCTCTCGCGCGATGGAGCACGGCGACTTTCTTGAAGGCATCCGCGCCGCCATCATCGACAAGGACCGCCAACCAGCCTGGCAATATCCCGATCAGAAGGTGCCGGCGGCGGCGGTCAGCAAGATGCTGATGCCTTTGGGGAAACACGCGTTGACGCTGGAGGAGGACAAGATGCAGACACGCAAGATCGGCTTTATCGGCCTGGGCAACATGGGCGCCCCGATGGCGGCGAACCTGGCCAAGGCGGGGTGCGCGGTCACGGGGTTCGACACCGCCGTCACCGCGGCCGAGGGTGTGACCATGGCCGAGACGGCAGCCGCGGCGGCGAAGGGCGCCGATGTCGTGATCACCATGCTGCCCAACGGTCAGATTCTGCGCGCGGTTGCGGCGGAGGTCCTGCCGGCCATGGCCGAAGGCACGCTCCTGCTCGATTGTTCCACCGTCGAGGTGGAAAGCGCGCGCGCGGTGGCCGACCTAGCTTCGGCGCGTGGGATCCTGTGTGTCGATGCACCGGTCTCCGGCGGGATCGGCGGTGCTGCGGCAGGGACGCTCACGTTCATGGCCGGTGGCTCCGAGGCGGGCTTTCGCACGGCCGAGCCCCTCTTCGAGATCATGGGCCAGAAGGCCGTGCATTGCGGCGGACCCGGTGCGGGACAGGCGGCGAAGATCTGCAACAACATGATCCTGGGTGCGACCATGATTGCCACCTGCGAAGCCTTTGCGCTCGCGGACAAGCTGGGCCTCGACCGGCAGAAGATGTTCGACGTGGTCAGCACCTCGTCCGGCTACTCCTGGTCGATGAACGCCTACTGCCCTGCTCCCGGTATCGGACCGCAGAGCCCTGCCGACAACGGCTACCAGCCCGGGTTCGCGGCGGAACTGATGCTGAAGGACCTCGGCCTGTCCCAGCAAGCCGCTGAGGCCGTCGATGCGGATACACCGATGGGCGCGCGGGCCTTCGAACTCTATCGCCGATTTGTCGAGGAGGAAGACGGACGCGGCAAGGATTTTTCCGCGATGCTGCCGCGCTTCGCAACGCGACGCCGGGAATGACGGCCGGCCGGTGAGCTTCCGCCGATCCAGTTTGTGCGCTGCGAAAACCAGGTGCGGCGCTCTTGTATTCCATCTGCCCGCCCCCAAATCCTGACTGTAACCGTCAGACTTAGGAGGCACAAATGGACGACCGTAAACCCGCCGTCACCAACATCAATGCGATCCTTGCAAAGTTGCGCACAGACATGACCCTGACAGCCCCCGGCTGGGCATTTGCAGCAGCGGCGATTGTCGTGCTGGTTTTGCTCGGCTTCGCGCTTGACTAAGCCGATGCGTCATTCCGTCTGGATCACATGTATCGCGCTTGCGGCACCAAGCTCGGTTGTCGCCGGAAGCACCATCGAGAGCATCACCGCCGAAACCCGCGTCACCGTCAGCGGCGTGGTGGAGCGGATCACCGACGAGGATACCTTCATCCTCAAGGATCATACCGGTCGCATTCCGGTCTACATCGGGCCAAATGCGATGCCTGTCACCTCTGGGGTGGCGGTCACAGTGCACGGCGTGGTCGACGACATGCCACGCGAGATCTATGCCGACAGGATCGGCACGGCAGATGGACAGTCGTTCGAGCTGGACCGTCGCTACGAGTAACGTCTCACATCGGCCCCGCTGCCTGTTTTTCGACCCGGTCCCGCCAAGACATCGGCGGCAGTGCTACTCCGCGGCGACGCGCTTTGCCTGCTTCAACATCGGCTTGAGATACTTCCCGGTATAGCTGCCCGCCACCTCCGCCACCTCTTCGGGCGTTCCCGTGGCGACGATCTGACCACCGCCGTCACCCCCTTCCGGGCCGATGTCGATGATATGGTCGGCGGTCTTCACCACGTCGAGGTTGTGCTCGATCACGATCACCGAGTTGCCCTGATCGACCAGCTCGTGCAGCACCTCCAGCAGCTTGCGCACATCCTCGAAGTGCAGGCCCGTGGTCGGCTCATCGAGGATGTAGAGCGTGCGGCCCGTCGAGCGTTTTGACAGCTCCTTGGAGAGCTTCACGCGCTGCGCCTCACCGCCCGAGAGCGTCGTGGCCTGCTGACCCACCTTGATGTAGCCGAGGCCCACGCGCATCAGCGCATCCATCTTCTCGCGGATTGACGGAACGGCGGAAAAGAATGCCTGTGCATCTTCAACCGTCATGTCAAGAACGTCTGCTATGCTCTTGCCTTTAAACTTTATTTCCAGTGTCTCGCGATTGTAGCGCGCACCTTTGCAGGTCTCGCATTCCACGTAGACATCCGGCAGGAAGTGCATTTCGATCTTGATCACCCCGTCGCCCTGGCAGGCCTCGCAGCGCCCGCCCTTCACGTTGAAGCTGAACCGCCCGGGCTTGTAGCCGCGCGCTTTTGCTTCAGGCAGCCCGGCGAACCAGTCGCGGATCGGCGTGAAGGCGCCGGTGTAAGTGGCCGGGTTCGAGCGTGGCGTACGCCCGATGGGCCGCTGGTCGATGTCGATGACCTTGTCGAGATGTTCCAGGCCCTTGATCGTCTCGCAAGGCGCAGGCGTCTGCCGCGCGCCGTTGAGCCGCATCGAGGCGGTCTTGAAGAGCGTCTCGATCGTCAGGGTGGATTTGCCGCCGCCTGAGACGCCTGTCACGCAGACGAATTTGCCCAAAGGATAATCGACGGTCACGCTTTGCAGGTTGTTGCCGGTGGCCCCGACGACCTGCACCGACCTGCCCTTGCCCTTACGCCGCTCGGCAGGGATCGGGATTTCGCGTGCGCCGGTCAGATACTGCCCGGTGATCGATGTCTTCGACGCCGCGATCTTTGCGGGCGTGCCTTGCGCCACCACCTCGCCGCCATGGACGCCGGCACCGGGGCCGATGTCGAAGACGTAGTCCGCCTCGCGGATCGCTTCCTCGTCGTGCTCCACCACGATCACCGTGTTGCCTTGATCGCGCAGGTTCTTCAGCGTGTGCAGCAGCCGGTCGTTGTCGCGCTGGTGCAGCCCGATGGAAGGCTCGTCCAGCACGTAGAGCACGCCGGTGAGGCCGGAGCCGATCTGGGAGGCCAGCCGGATCCGCTGGCTCTCGCCCCCCGAGAGGGTGCCCGCATTGCGGCTGAGCGTCAGATACTCAAGGCCGACGTTGTTCAGGAAGCCGAGCCGCTCGCGGATTTCCTTGAGGATCGCGCGGGCGATTTCGTTCTTCTGCTGGGTCAGGTGGTCGGGCACCGTCTCGCACCAGTCAAAGGCCTCGCGGATCGACATCTCCACCACTTGGCCGACATGCAGGCCCTTGCCCAGGGGGCCGAGCTTCACCGCCAGCGCTTCTTCGCGCAGCCGGTAGCCGCCGCAGGCGCCACAGGGGCGGTTGTTCTGATAGCGCTCAAACTCCTCGCGGATCCAGTTGCTGTCGGTCTCGCGGTAGCGGCGTTCCATGTTCGGGATCACGCCTTCGAAGGTGCGGGTCACCTGATAGACGCGGCCGCCCTCGTCGTAGCGGAAGGCGATTTCCTCCTCGCCGGAGCCATAGAGGAAGACCTGCTGCACCTTCTCCGGCAGGTCTTTCCACTTCGTGGATTGCTTGAACTTGTAGTGTTTCGCAATGGCTTCAATGGTTTGCAGGAAGTACGGGCTCTTGCCCTTGCGCCAGGGGGCAAGCGCGCCATCGGCAATCTTGAGGTTCTGGTCGGGCACCACGAGACGCTCGTCGAAGAAGAGCTCGACCCCGAGGCCATCACATTCCGGGCAGGCGCCGAAGGGCGCGTTGAAGGAAAAGAGGCGCGGCTCGATCTCGGGGATGGTGAAGCCGCTGACCGGGCAGGCGAATTTCTCGGAGAAGGTGGTGCGTTCGGGGTCGCCCTCGCTTGGCGCAGTTTCCAAAACGGCGATCCCATCGGCCAGATCGAGGGCCGTGCGCAAGGAATCCGCGAGTCGCGTCTCCAGCCCCTCGCGAACAACGATGCGGTCGACCACCACGTCGATGTCGTGGCGGAATTTCTTGTCGAGCGTGGGCGGCTCATCGAGCTCGTAGAAGGACCCGTCCACCTTGACCCGCTGGAAGCCCTGCTTGCGCAGCTCGAGGAATTCCTTGCGGTACTCGCCCTTGCGGTCGCGGATGATCGGGGCGAGCAGGTAGGCGCGCGTCCCCTCCTCCATTGCCATGATCCGGTCGACCATATCCTGCACCTGCTGCGCCTCAATGGGCTTGCCGGTGGCGGGGCTGTAGGGCGTGCCGACGCGGGCGAAGAGCAGCCGCATGTAGTCGTAGATCTCGGTCACCGTACCAACGGTCGAGCGCGGGTTCTTAGAGGTGGTTTTCTGTTCAATCGAAATCGCGGGCGAGAGACCGGCGATATGGTCCACATCCGGCTTCTGCATCATGTCGAGGAACTGCCGCGCGTAGGCGGAGAGCGATTCGACGTAGCGGCGCTGGCCTTCCGCATAGATCGTATCGAAGGCGAGCGAGGACTTGCCCGAGCCCGAAAGCCCTGTAATCACAACGAGTTTGTCGCGCGGGATATCCACGTCGATGCTCTTGAGATTGTGCTCGCGCGCGCCGCGCACTTGGATGTGTTTCAGCTCAGCCATCAGACGCCCCCGGTTCACTCGCTAGACATAGGCGGAATGCCCGGGCGTGCCAATGAAAAAATGAGAACGAAGAGGGAACTTCACGCCTGCTGACGTTTCCTGGCAAGAGTGAGATGCGCAATCGCGCCGAGCGCGAAGGCCGCGCCTGCCAGAAGCGGCAATCCGGCGTAGCCGAGGCTGCCTGTGGTGATCGCCATAATTGGCGTTCCGAGGGTGTTGCCGATGTTGCCGGTCTGGGCGATCGCGCCATTGGCCCGGGCCTGCGTTGCGGCCGTTGTGTTGAGCTGTGGCACCGCGGCGAAGCTCGCCCCCTGGATCAGGCCCATGGTGGCCGCCAGCGCAAGACAGGCCACAGGCAGACCGGGCGCGAGCCAGAGCCAGCAGGTCGCCGCCACACTGCCGGCAAAGCCGATCAGGATCACATGGACCGCAGAGATGATCCGCAGCAGGGCAACGCCCAGGGTCATTGAAGACGCAATGCTGATCAGCGGCATGGCGCCCATCACGAAGGCCCGGGACTCCGGGGCGATATACACGGGCAGGACGGTCAGGATGGAGACGAAACAGAATGTGTAGAAGAGCCAGCCGATGGCCGGCGCGGAGATGTAAGGCGAGCGGTAGATCTCGACGTGATTCCGCAGAACCTGTGGCACCGAGAGCGTCGTTGCCGGTGCCTCGATCCGCAGCGCCCTCAGCCGCTGGCTCAACAACAGCGCGAACCCTGCCATATAGAGCCCATGCGCCGCAAGCAGCGCAGGGATCCCCGCGAGGGTCACGAGCGGCAGGCCGAGCCACGCCAGAATGGTGAAAGCCACACCGAAGAACGTGCCCCAGAGCGTCAGCGCAAAGCCGCGATCTTTCGGGGCGCAGATCTGCGCGATCAGCGTCGGTGTGGCCACGACAATGGCCAGATGCGACAACCCCTCGAGCGCGCGGCTGAGCAGCATCCACGGCAGCGGCGGCAGCAGCGCCTGAAAGAGCGACAGCGCCGCGCCGACCCAGAGTGCCCACAAAAGCGCCCGACGATAGCGGATCCGCGCGACCATCACCCCCGCGACCACGCCAAGGAAGATCCCCAGCAGCCCGACAATCGACACGATCAACCCCAGCGCCGCGCCCGCCCCCGGGTAGATCTGCGGCAACTGGTCGAAAATCGCACTGAACTTGCCGTATTGCGCTGCCGCGCCGAGGCCCGCACCCCAGAGCGCAAGAACGAGACCCCAGGGGGTTGTCTGATCCGAGTGATCGGCCTGCATGTGTGAAGATCTCCGCCGGGACTGCCCCAGCCCGGTCAGCTATGGCCCAGCGGATGCCGGGCGTCCAGTCAGTTTTTCTAAGCCTCCCGCCCCGCCCCTTCCACTTGGATCGCGCGGGCGTGCCTTACATGTGAATGACGCGGCCGTAGGCGTCGAGCACCGACTCGTGCATCATTTCCGAGAGCGTCGGGTGCGGGAAGACGGTGTTCATCAGGTCCTCTTCGGTCGTCTCCAACTGGCGGCCCACCACGTAGCCCTGGATGAGCTCGGTCACCTCGGCGCCGACCATATGGGCGCCCAGAAGCTCGCCGGTCTTGGCATCGAAGACCGTCTTGATCATGCCCTCCTGCTCGCCCAGAGCGATGGCCTTGCCGTTGCCGATGAAGGGGAAGCGGCCCACCTTGATCTCGTAGCCGAGCTCTTTCGCCTTCGCCTCGGAATAGCCGACGGAGGCGACCTGCGGGTGGCAGTAGGTGCAGCCCGCGATGCTCTCTGGTTTGACCGGGTGCACGTCGTTCTTGCCCGCGATCAGCTCGGCCACCATGACGCCCTCGTGCGACGCCTTATGCGCGAGCCAGGGGGCACCGGCGATGTCGCCGATGGCGTATAGCCCGTCGACGCCGGTGCGGCAGAACTCGTCCGTGACCACATGGGTGCGGTCGACCTTCACGCCGAGCGCTTCCAGCCCCAGCCCTTCGGTATTGCCGACGATGCCCACGGCAGAGATCACCGTGTCGAACTCGTGTTTCTCGACCTTGCCGCTCACTTCGATATGGGCGGTGACCTTGCCCTTGCCCCGGTCGAGTTGCTTGACCATCGCCTTCTGCATGATTTTCATGCCCTGCTTTTCGAAGGACTTCTTGGCAAAGGCAGAGATTTCGGCGTCCTCGACGGGCAGCACGCGGTCCATCACCTCGACCACGGTCGTGTCAGCGCCCAACGTGTTGTAGAAGCTGGCGAATTCGATGCCGATGGCGCCCGAGCCGATCACGAGCAGCTTTTTCGGCATATGCTTGGGCTGCAGCGCGTGTTTGTACGTCCAGACCAGATCGCCGTCGGCCTCGAGCCCCGGCAGCTCTCGCGCCCGCGCGCCGGTGGCCAGCACGATGTTCTTGGCGGTGAGGTCTTCGCTGCCCTTCTCGGTCTTCACGCTGACCTTGCCCTTGGCGGGGATCGTGGCCTCCCCCATCACCACGGTGACCTTGTTCTTCTTCATCAGGTGGCCGATGCCGCCCGAGAGCTGGCCCGCCACCTGACGAGAGCGCTTGACCACCGCGTCGAGGTCATAGCCCACGTTGTCGGCTTTCAGACCGAATTCCTTGGCGCGGTGCATCAGGTGGAAGACTTCCGAGGAGCGCAGCATCGCCTTCGTCGGGATGCAGCCCCAGTTGAGGCAGATGCCGCCCAGATGCTCGCGTTCGACAATGGCCACCGACATCCCCAGCTGTGCGCCGCGGATCGCGGCCACATAGCCGCCGGGCCCCGCGCCAATCACAATCAGATCAAAGGATTTCGCAGCCATGACATGTCCTCGCGTGTTGCTCCCAGAATATAGTTTACCATTAAACTAAACCCGGGCAGGCGGCAACACGAAGGGACGCGCGACATATGCGCGCTCTGTAAGGACGTCATGCAGATAGGAAGGGGTCAGGCCGCCTTGGCCAGCTCCAGCGTGCGGACAATCTCACCATAGCCGCCGCGCGCAGTGAACTCGGCCTCGGCCTGAGTCGGCGTGCGGGACAGCGCGGCGTTGCGGAAGGGGAAGCGCCCGAACTCGCGGATCACGGCGCGGTGGGCCTGGGCATGCAACAGGTTCTCCGCGCCGTGCTGCGGCATCCGCTCACACATCAGTCGCACGCAGCGATCCTGGTCGCAGAGGTTTTCCGAATGCATCAGCGGCAGGTAGAAGAACTGTCGCGCCGGCTCGTCGATCTTGAGGTCCCAATTCTTGTCGACTGCCGATTTCGCCGCAGCCAGTGCAACCTTGTCGCTTGCGAAGGCCTTTGCCGATCCGCGGAACATATTGCGCGAGAACTGGTCCATCAGAATGATGTAAGCAAGGGCGCCGGACGGATACGTCAGCCAGAGCGAGAAGCGCCCCTCGCAGGCGGCACGCCAAGTGTCCTCAAACCGGCTTCGGATCGCCGCGTCGAGCGCGTCGGACTGCTTGTACCAATCCTCCTGCCCAACTTCGTCCAGCCAGAAACTCAGGATCTCTTCGGGACCAACCATCACTCTACACTCCTTATCAACACACCATGTGGATATGTTACGTTCGGTTTCCAAGATTGTCCTAGTCACATTTTGCATCATTACGACACATTCAACCTCCACTTGCGTCTTCAGCGCTCCTTTGTGACATTTTCCTCACTCAATTCCGACTCGATGGCGTATTCTTGAGCATATTCCATGGCCACGGGCGAGTATGAGGGCGCAACCGCAACGTAGGCGCCGGTCTCATCGACGGGGATGGATTTGCGCACGGTCGAGCGATAGGCCGCATAGAAGACCAGTGCGGTGAAGAGAATGCCGGTGAAGAGGTAGAAGCCCCCCGGCCCTACCACGTCCATCATGTAGCCGGTGATGATCGGGCCAAGGATCGCGCCGAGGCCGTTGATGAAGATCAAGCCTCCGGACGCGGCGGCCATATCCTCGTGTTGCAGAAAGTCGTTGGTATGCGCGATCAGCAGCGAATAGAGCGGGTTCGACATGCCGCCGACCACAAAGGCCGAGACGAGCAGCAGCGTGAACTGCCCCCCCAGCACCATGCCGAGCGCCGAGCCGCCCGCACCCGCGGCGGAGACAATCAGGATCAGGAAACGCCGGTCCATCCGGTCCGAAATCCAACCGATGGGATATTGCAGCAGTACCGCGCCGACGAAGAACATCGCCACGAAGGTCGAGATCTGGGCCACGCTCAGCCCGGCCTTCGCGCCATAGACCGAGGCCATGCCGAACTGCGCCGAGAAGACGCCGCCCAGCAGGAACATGCCGACGCAGCCGAGCGGCGAATAGCCGACAAGCTCGCGCAGGCTCATCGGTTTGGTCGTCTCGAAGGCCGGGGTGGGGCTGATCGACAGCAGGATCGGCGTGATCGCGATGGAGACGAGGATCGAGGGGATCACAAACAATACGTAGCCGGATGGATCGGCTGTCAGCAGCAGCGCCTGGCTGAGCACGATGCCCGCGGTCTGCACGATCATATAGAGCGACAGCGCCTGGCCGCGGTTCTCGTTTGTGGCGATGTTGTTCAGCCAGCTTTCCACGGTCACGTAGACGGCGGAAAAGCAGAACCCGATCAGCACGCGGCCAAGGGTCCAGAGCCAGACCTCGGTGATCGTGGGGTAAAGGATCATCACCGCCGAGATCAGCGAGGCGAGCGCCGCGAAGACGCGCACATGGCCCACGCGGCGGATCATGCCGGGCGCCATGCGCGAGCCGCCGAGAAAGCCCACGAAATAGGCCGACATCACGATCGACATCTCGAGTGTGGAAAACCCTTCGATCTCGCCGCGGATGCCGAGCAACGTGCCCTGCATGCCGTTGCCGACCATCAACAGCGACATCCCCAGCAGGAGCGCCCATGCGCTAGTCAGAACCTGAAGCATCTCTTCCTCCGGCTGGGCTGGGGTCGCGGGATGGGCCCTGCTTGCCGAAGGCGGCCGGGCCCGTCACGCCCGTGCGCGACGTCGTGGGTCGCTTTGAGACCATTGGCTTACTCCGGGATCAGAAGCGAGGCATCGCCGTAGGAGAAGAAACGATACTCCTCGGCGATGGCGTGATCGTAAATGCGGCGCACGGTGGCCTGCCCCATCAGGGCGGAGACCAGCAGCATCAGCGTCGATTTCGGCAGGTGGAAATTGGTCATCAGCGCGTCGGTGACCTGAAACCGGAAGCCGGGGTAGATGAAGATATCCGTGTCACCCTCCCAAGGAGCGATCTGCCCGTCGCGGGCGGCCGTCTCGATCAGGCGCAGCGCGGTGGTGCCCACCGGGATGACCCGGCCACCGGCGGCCTTGGTTGCCGCGATTTCGGCGGCGGCCCCAGCGCTGACCTGGCCCCATTCCGCGTGCATCTTGTGTGTGGTCAGATCGTCGACCTTCACCGGCAGGAAGGTGCCGGCGCCCACATGCAGGGTCACATGGGTGAAATCGACGCCATGATCGGAAATGGCCCGCAGCAGCGCCTCGTCGAAATGCAGCGAGGCGGTCGGCGCGGCGACGGCTCCTTTGTTACGCGCAAAGACGGTCTGATAATCCTCCAGGTCCTGCGCGTCCGCGGGGCGTTTCGCCGCGATGTAGGGTGGCAAGGGCATGGCGCCCGCGGCGTTCAGCGCGGCATCGAAGTCATCGCCCGTCAGGTTGAACAGCAGATGCCCCTGCCCGTCACGGGCGCCCTGCAAGGTCGCGCGCAGATCGGCGGAGAAGACGACTTCTTCCCCCGGCTTCACCTTCTTCAGCGGTTTGATCAGCGCGGCCCAGGTGCCATCGGCGCGCGGCTCCAGCAGCGTGACGTCGATCCTGGCCTGCGTCTCACCTTGCGCGCTGGCGCGGTGGCGCAGCCCGCTCAGCCGCGCGGGGATCACCCGGGTGTCATTCAGCACCAGGCGGTCACCGGGTCGCAGGAAATCGGTGATATGCGAGACGACCGCATCGGTGATCCGATCACCTTCGGCGACAAGAAGACGCGCAGCGGTGCGCGGCACCGCCGGACGGGTCGCGATCAGCCCTTCTGGCAGATCGAAGTCGAAATCGCTCAGTTTCATGACGCGCCTTTTAGCGATCTTCTCCGCGCGTGAAAGTGCGCGGTTCGCGGGGCGGCGGCGGCGGTGGCGGCTCTTCGCCTTCGACCAGCGGCACGTCCGGTCTCGGCCTGCGGAAGAGGTCGCGGATGCCGCCGGGCGTCAGGGCTGTCAGCGGATTGACCGAGACATCCGGGTCACGCACCGTGCCGCCGATGGTGTAGTTGAAGGCGAAGAGCCCCTCGCCCGGGCGGGTGAAGATGCTGCCGATGCCATTGAGAATGTAGACCGGCGTGATCACGCCCTGCATCTGGAGCTGGCCTGTGTCGGTGGCATAGATGCCATCCATCGACAGCCCCATCGACGGCCCCACCGCGCTGCCTTCGCGCAACGTGATCCGCCGCGGTGAGAGCCGGAAGTCGGCGTTCACATCCGTGAAGAAGAGGCTGTCGCTACCTTCGATGTTGAAGAGCCCGACGATGCTGACCGCGTTCAGCAGCGCCGCCATGGCCGGCGCGTCGACCACGCTGGTGTCCTGCACCCGAAGCTTGCCGTCGAAGGCGCCGCCGGTGCCCACGGGCAGGAGCAGCAGTTCGAACGCGCCGCCGCGCACCTGCTGGACCACATTCGCCGAGGCGAAGACAGCGCCGGCATCCTGGGCGGTCAGGCGGATCGCGCTGCGGCCTCCTTGCGGGATCATCCGGCCCGAGACCTCCGCGCCCCGGTTGATGCGCCCCGAAAAGGTGCCGTCGAGCCCACCACCGGTGGTGAAGTCGCCGCGCACCGAGGTGATCGCGATGGCGTCGGTCACCTGAAGCCGGTCAAGCGCCACGGTGAGCTGCGTGGTCTCGCCGCTCGTTGCATTGTCCAGCGCATCGGCGCGACGCAGATCGATCGTTCCGCCGCGCAGCACCACGCCGATCGGTACGCCTTGCCCGCGTCCGATCAGATCAACCTGGGCATCAAGCCAGCCGCCCAGCTGCAGCTCGGACAGCCGTACCCGATCAAGCAGGCCCGCCTCCTTGAGCGTCACATCCCCGCGCGCGCGCAGACCGGGTGCGTCGAGCGCGAGGCGCTCCACAACCGGCACATCGGACAACTGCGCGACCACTTCGAAGTCGGCCGGTGTCCCCGGACGTTTGGCCCAGCCGACCGACGGAATCGAAAGACCGATCCCGCGCAGATCGGAGGTGAGTTGCAGCGCGGGTGGCGCGCCCTTGACCAGCGTGACCGCGACATCTGCCGTGCCCGCCCCGCTCATGTAGTCTGGCGGCAATTCGATGTTCAGGGCCTCGAGCGTCGCGGGTGAGATCTCGATCTGCCCCGTCACCTGCCCCGGCGCCCCGGGATCACCCAAGGGCTGGCCCCAAGTGGCATCGAAGGGCACGTCATCAAGCGTCCCCTGCCCCGACACCCGGACAGCCTCGTCCGAGGCGACAAGGTCGAGCAGTGGCACGCTCAGAACGCGATCCTTGATGAGCGCGGCACTCCGGATATCCGTGATGCGGCCCGTCACGTCGAACTCCACCGCCTCTACCGGGACATCCTTGACCAGCGGCAGGGCCAGCGTACCGGCCGTCTGCGCGCGCCCATCGGCCAGTTGAACCGGCAGATCGGCCTTGCCAAGGACATTGAGTGGCGGCTGATCGAGCATCGACAGCGCTGCGGTCACGGAGGAGTCGGTCAACAGCCGCACGACACCGGGCGTCCCGTCCTTCGCCGTCACATCCGGAACGATGAAAGAGGAGCCGGCGATATCGACCGCCCCCCCTTCCGGTGCCTCGACCGCGCCCTCGTCGACCACCAGAACGAAGCGATCCTTCAGCAGCGACGCATGGCCCTTGGCGTCAAGGATGTGCGGCATCTGCTTGAGAAAGCGCACATCGGCCTGGTCGAAGTCGAAGCCGAGGTAGGTCTCGGGGTCGCGGCCCGCCTGCCACCGCAGCGCTCCGCTGATGTCGTGCATCTGTCCGTCGAAGAGGTTCTCGCTCAGCCAGCGGCGGGTCTTCGGTGCCACATGTTCGGGCCACAGCTCCATCAGCCGGTCCGATCCGTATTGGTCCATTTGCGCGTCCACCGCGATGTCCCAGCCGCGCGAATCCGCGGTCAGCTTTCCGCTCGCGGTCAGCACATGGCCCTGGTCGATCACCTGCAGCCGACCGAGCTGCAGTGCGAAGGGCTGCGGTGTCAGGCGGAAATCGAGCTCGGCCGCGGCAACCGCCACCGGCTCGTCGTAGAAATCGGCGGGGTTTATCCGCAGGTCGGTCAGTCGCAGCTGTCCGACCAGATCCTCGATCCGTCCCTGTCCGTCATCGGCCAGCTGTGCGCTGCCGTCGATCCGGCCGCTGATCCACTTGCTGTCGACGGCGAGCTCATCGAAAACCAGCCTGCGGGTCGCGGGTGTGTAGGTGAAATAGCTGCGCGCGCTGTCGATCGGAATGGCGCGGGATTCCGGTGTCGGCTGGATCACGCCCGCACCGATCTGGAAGGTCGCGTTGAGCGGATCGAAGCTGCTGTCCTCGTTGACCCCGCCGCGCAACGAGCCAGAGATCGGCGCATCGAGCGCCCGCAGCCACCCGAAGGCCGGGCCCTGCACGGCCACATCCGCTGCATCGACGTTGGCGAAGGTGACGCCGAAATCGGAGGCCAGCGCACCGATCTCTCCGGCATAGCTCGCGCTGATCGTCGCCACCTCCGCACCGCCACCCAAGACGGCGAGATCGACGCTGAGCACAAGCGCCGTGTCGGCGCGATCGAGCGAGAGGCGGCCGCCGTCGATCGTCCACGCCCGGTTGGCCCGCTCGTCCTCGTAGCGCAGGGTCAGCGCTTGCAGACTGGCGCTGCGCAGCCGTGCGAGGCCTGGCCGCAGCAGCAGATCGTCAAGATCGGCGACCAGCTGGGCGAGGTTCGGCGCCTCGCGTGCCACACCTCCCGCCTCCAGACCGCCGGACAACCGCACGCCGCCCGGGCCCCGGCGGAGGGTCAGGAAGACACCGCTGACGTCAACGGACTTCAACTCGATCTGTCGTTTCAGCAGGCCGGTCATCGACAGGCTGGCCCGCATCTCGGAAAACGTGACGATTTCAGATCCATCCGGTGCCGAGACCCGCACATCGCGCACCCGCGCCCGCGGACGCCAACCTTCATCGACGATCAGCAACAGTTCGCCGAAACTGATTTGCGCCTCGGGCACCGCCTCGGCCAGCCGCTGTTCGATCTCGGCCCGCACCCATCCGGGCACGATGATATCGCGATCCTTGACCCAGAAGACCGCCGCAGCCACGCAGGCCGCAAGCAACACAAGCAGAACGGGCGGCAGAACGTACCGTTTCTTGAGGCGCCGTCGCGGCGTATCTGCGGGGTCAGTGTTCAAATCGGGTGGCGACTTTCGAAGGCATTCAGACGCGAAAGGTTAATCGGAGCGGCGGCTCTTTTCTGTGGCTCGCTCCGGTCTAATATGTCACCTGAAAGCAAACCTTTAAACCCACGAGAGTGTCATGCCAGAGATTTCCGACCCTGCCCCCGACTTCACCTTGCCCAGCACCGATGGCGGCGATGTCACGCTGTCCGATCTGAAGGGGCAGCCGGTGGTTCTGTTTTTCTACCCGCGCGACAACACGCCCGGCTGCACCAAGGAAAGCGTGGGCTTTTCCGAGAGCAAACCCGCCTTCGACGCAGCGGGCGCCAAGGTCTTCGGCATTTCCAAGGACAGCATGGAGAGCCATGAGAAGTTCGTCGCCAAGAAGGATCTCACGGTCCCGCTTCTGTCCGACGAGCATGGCTCGGCCTGCGAGGACTATGGTGTCTGGAAGGAAAAGAGCATGTACGGCAAGAAATTCATGGGGATCGAACGCTCGACCTTCCTGATCGCGGCGGACGGGACCATCGCGCGCGTCTGGCCCAAGGTGAAAGTGCCGGGCCATGTCGACGAGGTGCTGGAGGCCGTCAAAGCCCTATGAGGCCCTTGGCTCAGATGGCCGAGGCGGTGTTGCGCACCGCCGACGGTCGCGAGAAGACGGCGCTGTCGCGCCACTGCGCCGCGGAATGGCAAGAGGCGCGACAGCGCGGCGAAACGCCGGAGATCGGCCGCGCCGATCCCCCCTTGCATCCGGCGCGGCCGGCGGAGCCTGAGCTGCTGAGCCCCCGCGATGTGCCGCGCCGCCGGCCCGGAACACCGGAGGGCCGGATCGCCCTTCTGCATGCGGTCGCGCATATCGAGCTCAACGCGGTGGATCTGCACTGGGACATCATTGCGCGGTTTGCCCATGTGAGGATGCCCACGGGATTCTACGACGACTGGGTGAAAGCGGCGGATGAAGAGTCCAAACACTTCAACCTGATGTGCGACTGCCTGGAGGCCATGGGCAGCCGCTACGGCGCGCTGCCCGCGCATGCGGGCATGTGGCGTGCCGCGGAGGATACGGCAGAGGATTTCATGGGTCGGCTTGCTGTCGTCCCGATGGTGCTCGAGGCCCGTGGCCTCGATGTGACCCCCGGCATGATCGAGATCTTCCGCAAGGCCAAGGCGGACGACGCGGTGGCCGCACTTGAGACCATCTATGCCGAGGAAGTCAGCCACGTGGCCTATGGTTCGAAGTGGTTCCACTTTCTCTGTGGCCGCCATGAGGACGACCCGAAAGAGCGGTTTCATGCGCTGGTGCGCACCTACTTCCACGGCGCCCTCAAGCCCCCCTTCAACGAGGAGAAGCGCGCCGAGGCCGGCATCCCGCCCGACTTCTATTGGCCGCTTGCAGAGCGGGTTTGAGCCAAAAAACGAAAGAAATCCCCAAATATCAGCAGGTTTTTGCCGATTTACAACAATTCAACGTCAAGTTGCGAAGCGCTCGTTAATCTTGCTTGCCCCCTGCCTGCCTGCTCATTAAGCACTTCGACGTGCGATGCAGCTCTCGGGAGAAAGGGCATGTGTCGGGGGAGACGAGCAGAGGGACGGCTTCGTGCGGACACGTTTAGCAATCAAAGTTCATGGGCTCCTTGAGCACTATTTTCCCGAACGCCGCGTCTTCCTGAAATCCGACACCGACACCCGCTTCATCCGCCTCAAACCCGAAACGCAGCTGATCGCCGTCTCGGGCGCCGGAGCGCTGATCGCCTGGTCGATCGTCGCAACGGCGATCCTGCTGATGGACAGCATCGGAGCCGGCAACTTCCGCGATCAGGCCAAGCGCGATCAGGCAACCTATCAGGTACGGCTGAACGCTCTGGCCGCGCAGCGCGACCAGCGCGCCGCCGAGGCACTGGCCGCACAGGACCGGTTCAACGCCGCGCTCGATCAGATTTCGGTCATGCAGTCGCAGCTTCTGGAATCCGAGACCCGGCGCCACGAAGTCGAAACCGGCCTCGAGGTGGTGCAAGCGACGCTGCGGGAGACAATGGAAAAGCGCGAGGCCGCTGAGACCGCACTTGCTGCGCTGCAGAGTGAAGCGGCCGATGAGAGCGCCACAACGCTGCTCGCCTCGAAAGACGCTGGTGTGCCGGTGGACTTCCTCGCTGATGCGCTGGCCCGCACGGCAGCAGAGCGCGACCAAGTTGTCGCCGACGCCCAGCAAGCCCTGCTTCATGCGGATGAGCTGGCGCTCGAGATCGCCTTGATGCAGGAAAACAATGACCAGATCTTCCGCCAGCTGGAAGAGGCGATGACGGTCTCGGTCGAACCGCTCGATAAAATGTTCAAGGCGGCGGGCATGGCGCCCGAACGGATCCTCAACCAGGTGCGCAGCGGCTATTCCGGCCAGGGCGGCCCTCTCACGCCGCTGTCCTTCTCGAGCCGGGGCGAGGAGCTGTCGCCGGACTTCCTGCGCGCCAATCGCATTCTTGAGCAGATGGACGAGCTGAACCTTTACCGCATCGCGGCAGAGCGCGCGCCCTTTGCGCTGCCCGTCAAACAAGCCTTCCGCTTCACCAGCGATTACGGCTTCCGGCGCGATCCGAAAACCGGTGGCCGCCGCATGCACAAGGGTGTGGATTTCGCGGCCCCGGTGGGCACCGATCTGCATGCCACCGCGGATGGCGTGGTGACTTACGCGGGCTGGCAATCGGGCTATGGGCGGCTGATCAAGATCCAGCACGACTTCGGTATCGAGACGCGCTATGCGCATCTTTCAAAAATTCGCGTCAAAGTTGGGCAAAGGGTCTCGCGCGGGGATCATATCGGTGATATGGGTGCAAGCGGACGGGTGACCGGCGTGCACCTGCACTACGAAGTGCGTGTCGGTGGGAAAGCTGTAAACCCAATGATCTATATCAAGGCTGCAAGAGATGTTTTCTAAGAGCAAAATCAACGAACCGGGCCAGAAGCAGGCCGAACCGGACACAGCAAAACCGGCAGCGTCCTCGGCACCAGCCTCTCCTGCCCCGACCGAATACAAGTCGGCACCACCCAAGGCGAAGCCGCCGGCCTCCGTGCTGTCCTCGGACCTGCACGTGACCGGCAACATGAAGACCACCGGCGACATCAATGTCGAAGGCACCGTTGAAGGTGATATCCGTGCACATTTGCTGACCATCGGCGAGACCGCAACGATCAAGGGCGAAGTGATTGCCGATGACGTGGTCGTCAACGGCCGGATCGTGGGCCGTGTGCGCGGTCTGAAGGTGCGTCTGACCTCGACCGCGCGGGTGGAGGGTGACATCATCCACAAGACCATCGCGATCGAGAGCGGCGCACATTTCGAAGGCTCCGTGCAACGGCAGGACGATCCGCTCAGCCCCGGCGCGAAATCGGCGCCGGCCGCGAAGGCGAACCCTGCGTCCTGACGCAACTGTCCGCACACTGACAAGAGGCGTCGCTCTGCGGCGCCTTTTTCAATCTTGAGCATGAGGTACGCGCCCGACCGCCGAGCGTGCTGCACCCCATGGCGTTTCGATTGCGGCACGGTCAGAGTCTACAGCGACGGTGTCAAACGATCAGATCCAACGGAGGGCCCATGAAAGTCAGACAAGCCGTTGCGGATGACGCTGCTGAAATCAGCGCGTTTCTCGAGGAGCTGAAGGCTCTGGGCAAACGCACCCGGCCGCATGACGCGGCCTTCGTCCGCGATCACTATATCAACGGACGGGACGGAATTCGGTGTTCAGTCGCCGTGGACGACAGCGGCGAGATCCTCGGCCTTCAGATCCTGAGCCGCGCCACCGAGACAAACCCGTGGGGGGTCACGCCGGGTTGGGGCATCATCGGTACGCATGTGAAGGCGAGCGCTGCCCGCCGCGGCGTTGGCCGCGCCCTCTTCGCCGTCACCCGCAAGGCTGCCGCTGATGCGGGTCTGAAGAAGATCGACGCCAGCATCGGTGCCGACAATGTCGAAGGTCTTGCCTATTACGATGCCATCGGGTTCCGCACCTACCGGACACCGGACGGCAAGATCTGCAAGTGCTTTGAGGTCGGTTGAGCGCCACGTCAGGCCGATCCATCACCAGCCCGACGTCGACGCCCTACCCTGCTACTCGGTGACTTTGACCGTCTCCATGACGTCCGGTGCACCGATGACGGCGCCATTGGGTCCGGTGCCAAGCTTGATCGCATCGAGCACCTCCAGCCCTTCGGTCACGCGCCCGACCACCGTGTATTGCCCGTTCAGGAAATAGCCTTCCTGGAACATGATGAAGAACTGGCTGTTGGCGCTGTCCGGGCTTTGCGCGCGCGCCATGCCGACCACACCGCGGTCAAAGGGCACATCGGAGAATTCCGCAGCGAGGTCCGGTTGGTCCGATCCGCCCATCCCTGCGCGGCGCATGTCGCCGCCCGACTTGCCGAACTCGACGTCACCGGTCTGGGCCATGAAGCCTTCGATCACACGGTGAAAGACAACGCCGTCATAAGCACCGCTGTCCGCCAGCGACGTGATCCGCTCCACGTGACCCGGTGCCACGTCTTCCAGCAGATCGATGGTGATGGTGCCATTGGCCTCGCCTGCGACGGTGATTTCGATCCCCGTCGCCGCGGCCGGCGTGGCGAGCATCAGGGCGGCGAGTGCAGATCTATACATCGGCCGCCACCTTCACCGAGATCATGCGATCAGGTTCGGCCGGTGGCTCGCCGCGCATGATCGCATCCACATGCTCCATCCCTTCGATGACCTGGCCATAGACGGTGTATTGCCCGTTCAGGAAGTCGTTGTCCTTGAAGTTGATAAAGAACTGGCTGTTGGCCGAGTCCGGGTTTTGCGAGCGCGCGGCACCAAGCGATCCACGGGCATGCGGGATCTTGGAGAATTCCGCCGGCAGGTTCGGCAGGTCCGAGCCGCCGGTGCCGGCCACCGACAGGTTGAACCCGTCTTCCATATCGCCGTGCTGCACATCTCCGGTTTGCGCCATGAACCCCTCGATCACCCGGTGAAAGGCCACGTTGTCGTACTCCCCTGCCCGTGCGAGTTCCTTCATCCGCTCCACATGCTTGGGCGCCACGTCGGGCAGCAGCTTGATGGTCACGGTGCCGCCTTTCAGCTCCATCAGGATGGTGTTTTCGGGGTCTTCGATCTCGGCCATGCCGCACTCCTTGTGTCTTGAGTTGCGGACTTCCTAATTGTTGGGACCCTGAATGCCAAGCGGGTCATTGACGCAGGCGATGATACGCGCAACACAAAGGCGCGATGGCAGAGCGAAGGAGCGGGTGATGGGCTGGAAGACGCTGGATGACATGGAGCTTGCCGGCAAACGCGTGCTGGTCCGGGTCGACATCAATGTGCCGGTCGAAGAGGGCCGCGTGACGGACACCACCCGCATCGACCGGATCGTGCCCACGATCAGGGACATCCTCGCGGCGGGCGGCCTGCCGATCCTGCTGGCCCATTTCGGACGCCCCAAGGGCAAGGTGGTGCCCGAGATGTCGCTGCGCGTCACCTTACCAGCGCTGGAGGCGGCGCTGGGTCAAAAGGTGACCTTCGTCGAACGCCCCGACCCGGCGGCCCTCGGGTCCTTGCCCGAGGGCGCGGTGGTGCTGGTGGAAAATACCCGCTTCAGCCCGATGGAGGAAGCGAACGACCTCGCCATGGCGCAGTTTCTCGCCTCGCTCGGCGATGTGTTCTGCAACGACGCCTTTTCGGCGGCGCATCGCGCGCATGCCTCGACCACCGGCGTCGCACATCTTCTGCCGTCTTGTGCCGGACGCCTTATGCAAGCGGAGCTCTCGGCGCTGGAGAGCGCGCTCTCGACGCCGACGCGCCCCGTTGGCGCCGTGGTCGGCGGCGCCAAGGTCTCGACCAAGATCGCCCTCCTGGAGAACCTCGTGGGCAAGCTTGATCTGCTGGTGATCGGCGGCGGCATGGCCAATACGTTCCTCGCCGCCCAGGGCGCACAGCTGGGCGCGTCCCTGCAGGAGCCCGACTTCATCGACACCGCGAAGGCCATCATGGCACAGGCTGAGAACACCGGCTGCCGTATCCTGCTCCCGGTCGATGGCTTGGTCGCACGGGAGTTCAAGGCGGGCGCGGATCATGAGGTTGTGGCACTGGGACCCGACACGGTGCTTGCAGCCGACCAGATGGTGCTGGATGCAGGGCCGCAGAGCGTGAAGGCGGTCACCGCCGCGTTCGCCGATCTGAAGACGCTGATCTGGAACGGCCCGCTCGGCGCCTTCGAAATCCCGCCCTTCGATCAGGCCACAAACGCAGCCGCCGCAGATGCGGCGCGCCAGACCAAGGCAGGCACATTGGTGTCGGTGGCCGGCGGCGGTGACACGGTCGCCGCCCTCAACCAGGCGGGCGCGGCGAAGGCGTTCACCTACATCTCAACCGCGGGCGGCGCTTTTCTGGAATGGATGGAAGGCAAGGAGTTACCGGGCGTGGCCGCGCTCGCTGCATAAGCCAGAGTTTCGACGAAACCCGAACAAGGGGGATTCCCTTGCGGCTTCGGCTGTGCCATAGTCCGCTCACGCCCGCAAAGAGGCGACCAAAAGGCAGTGCAGATGACCCGTTCCCCACGACCCGCCCTTGGCACATTTGTGTTCTTCGCGCTTGCGTTGGGCCTCGCCACCTATTTCACCTTCGCCGCCGTACAGGGCGACTTTGGCCTCTTCCGCCGCGCGGAGATCACAGCCGAAGCGGATGCCTTGCAGAAACAGCTGACGATGGTCCAGACGGAGGTGGTCCGCATGGAGAACCTCACCCAGCGCTTGTCGGATGACTTTCTCGATCTTGATCTTCTCGACGAGCAAGCGCGCTCGGTGCTGGGCATGATCCGGGCCGATGAGATCGTGATCCGCTAGGCTGATTTCATCACGAAAACAAGGGCTTCATGGCATAGCTGACCAAGCGTCAGATTGCCTCTCGCATTCCGCTCTCGAATCCGATAAGAGATAGTTTAACGCTAAACTATCTGCCCGGACGTGGGCGCGACGAGGGAGAACCGCTCAGATGGCACCGCGAAAATCCACCAAGAAACCCAATGTCTCCGCCGAGGAGCTCAAGGCCTATTACCGCGATATGCTGCTGATCCGGCGATTCGAGGAAAAGGCGGGTCAGCTCTACGGCATGGGTCTGATTGGCGGGTTCTGTCATCTGTACATCGGCCAGGAAGCGGTTGTGGTCGGGCTCGAGGCCGCGGCCGAGGAAGGCGACAAGCGCATTACCTCCTATCGCGATCACGGCCACATGCTCGCCTGCGGGATGGACCCGAACGGCGTGATGGCCGAGCTCACGGGCCGCGAGGGCGGTTATTCCAAGGGCAAGGGCGGCTCGATGCACATGTTCTCGAAGGAGAAGCATTTCTACGGCGGCCACGGCATCGTCGGCGCGCAGGTCCCGCTGGGCGCGGGGCTCGCCTTCTCCGACAAGTACAAAGGCAACGATCGCGTGACCTTCACCTACTTCGGCGATGGTGCCGCGAACCAGGGGCAGGTCTACGAATCCTACAACATGGCCGAGCTCTGGATGCTCCCCGTCATCTTCGTGATCGAGAACAACCAATACGCCATGGGAACCTCGACCAAACGCTCCACCATGTCGCCGAGCTACTGGGAGCGGGGTGCCGCCTACGGCATCCCGGGCGAGGAAGTCGACGGCATGGATGTGCTCGCCGTCAAGGAAGCCGGTCAGAAGGCCGTCGCCCACTGCCGCGCCGGTAAGGGCCCCTACATCCTCGAAATCAAGACCTACCGCTATCGCGGCCACTCCATGTCCGATCCCGCCAAGTACCGCACCCGCGAAGAGGTGCAGAAGATGCGCGACGAGCGGGACCCCATCGAACAGGTCCGCTCCCTTCTGCTCACCGGCAAACACGCGAGCGAAGACGACCTCAAAGCCATCGACAAGGAAATCAAGGACATCGTGAACGAGAGCGCGGAGTTCGCCAAGACCTCACCGGAGCCCGCCGTCGAGGAGCTCTGGACAGACATCTACGCAACCGAAGTCCCGCAGGAGGCCTGACCCATGGCAACCGAAATTCTCATGCCCGCGCTCTCGCCGACGATGGAAGAAGGCACACTTTCGAAATGGCTGGTCAAGGAGGGCGACACCGTCTCGTCGGGCGACATCATGGCGGAGATCGAAACCGACAAGGCGACGATGGAATTCGAAGCGGTCGATGAAGGCACCATTGGCAAGATTCTCGTGGCCGAGGGCACCGAGGGCGTGAAGGTGAATACCGCCATTGCCGTATTGCTCGAAGAGGGCGAAAGCGCCGACGATATCGACACGGCGCCCTCCGCGCCGGAAGCCGCGCCCGCGGCTGACGCGGGCAACGAGGCGGCCCCTGCGGCCTCCGAGGCGCCCGCCCCTGCCCCCTCCGCACCACAGACGGACACCACACCCGACTGGCCCGAGGGCACCACGCTCAAACAACAGACGGTCCGCGAAGCGCTGCGCGATGGGATGGCCGAAGAGATGCGCCGCGACGAAAATGTCTTCCTGATGGGTGAGGAAGTCGCCGAATATCAGGGCGCCTACAAAATCAGCCAGGGCATGCTCGACGAATTCGGCACGAAACGCGTGATCGACACGCCGATCACCGAACACGGCTTCGCCGGCATCGCAACGGGCGCCGCCTTCGGCGGTCTGCGCCCGATCGTCGAGTTCATGACCTTCAACTTCGCAATGCAGGCGATCGACCAGATCATCAACTCCGCCGCCAAGACGCTCTATATGTCCGGCGGTCAGATGGGCTGCCCGATGGTCTTCCGCGGCCCCAACGGCGCCGCGGCCCGCGTCGCAGCCCAGCACAGCCAGGACTACGCTGTCTGGTACATGCAGATCCCCGGTCTGAAGGTCGCGATGCCCTACTCCGCCTCCGACTACAAAGGGTTGATGAAAACCGCGATCCGGGATCCCAACCCGGTGATCTTCCTCGAAAATGAGATCCTCTACGGGCGGAGCTTCGACGTGCCCGACCTCGATGACTATACGGTCCCGTTCGGAAAGGCGCGCGTCTGGCGCGAAGGCTCTGACGTGACACTCGTAAGCTTCGGCATCGGCATGCAGTACGCGCTGGAGGCCGCGGACAAGCTCGCCGAAGACGGCATCTCCGCAGAAGTCATCGACCTGCGCACCCTCCGGCCCATGGACACCGGCAGCATCATCAAATCGGTGATGAAGACAAACCGCTGCGTGACGGTGGAAGAAGGCTGGCCGCAAGGCTCTGTCGGCAACTACATCACCAGCGTGATCATGCAGGAGGCCTTCGACTACCTCGATGCGCCTGTGATCAACTGCACTGGCAAGGACGTGCCCATGCCCTATGCGGCCAACCTCGAAAAGCTGGCGCTGGTCACGACCGACGAGGTGATCGCCGCCGTGAAACAAGTCACCTACAGCTAAGGAGCGCGCAAGATGCCGACAGAAATCCTCATGCCCGCCCTGAGCCCGACCATGGAAGAAGGCACGCTGGCCAAGTGGCACGTCAAGGAAGGCGACACCGTCTCCTCCGGCGACATCATGGCGGAGATCGAAACCGACAAGGCGACGATGGAATTCGAAGCGGTCGATGAAGGCATCATCGGCAAGATCTTGGTCGAAGAAGGCAGCGAAGGGGTGAAGGTCAACACGGCGATCGCCATCCTGCTCGAAGAGGGCGAAAGCGCCGACGATATCAATACGGCGGCATCCGCGCCGGAAGCCGCGCCCGCGGCTGACGCGGGCAACAGCAAGGCGCCCGTTTCGGGCGACGAGGCGGCCGCCAGCGGAGGCTCCGAGGCGCCCGCCCCTGCGCCTTCAGCGCCCGCACCACAGTCCGCCGACGGCACCCGCATCTTCGCATCGCCACTCGCCCGGCGGATCGCCAAGGACAAAGGGCTGGATCTCGCCGCCATAAAGGGCTCCGGCCCGCACGGTCGGATTGTCAAAGCGGACGTCGAAAAAGCAACAGCGGCCCCCAAAGCAGCCGCAAGCGCGCCCGCAGCCCCGGCCGCCCCTGCAACCGCCACGAGCGGACCAAGCACCAGCGCGGTGATGGCCATATACGAAGGGCGCGACTACGAAGAGGTCAGCCTCGATGGCATGCGCAAGACCATCGCCAGCCGCCTGACCGAAGCCAAGCAGTCGATCCCGCATTTCTACCTGCGCCGGGATATCGAGTTGGACGCGCTGTTGAAATTCCGCGGCGAGCTCAACAAGCAACTCGAAGCCCGTGGCGTGAAGCTCTCGGTCAATGACTTCATCATCAAGGCCTGTGCGCTCGCGCTGCAAGCGGTGCCCGATGCCAATGCCGTCTGGGCCGGTGATCGGATGCTCAAGCTGAAGCCTTCCGACGTGGCCGTCGCCGTTGCCATCGAGGGCGGACTCTTCACGCCCGTGCTGAAAGACGCGGAGATGAAATCCCTCTCTGCCCTCTCCGCGGAAATGAAGGACCTGGCCACCCGCGCCCGTGACCGCAAGCTGGCCCCACATGAATACCAGGGCGGGAGCTTTGCGATCTCCAACCTCGGCATGTTCGGTATCGACAACTTCGATGCGGTGATCAACCCGCCCCACGGTGCAATCCTTGCCGTCGGGGCCGGCGTGAAGAAACCGGTGGTCGCGGCGGACGGGGAGCTTGGCGTCGCGACGGTCATGTCCGTGACGCTCTCGGTCGATCACCGGGTCATCGATGGGGCGCTCGGTGCGCAACTCTTGCAGGCCATCAAGGACAATTTGGAAAACCCCATGACAATGCTGGCATAGAGCCGACCGAACACAAAAAAAGCCGGGGCGGAACCCCGGCTTTTCTCGTGAGATTGATGAAGGCTTACGCGTTCGGCCCCAACATGTGGTTCATGGAAATTGAAGGCTGATCACACCCGGCCTCGCCCACGATGCGGGCAGGAATCCCGGCGACCGTCTTGCAAGGGGGCACTTCCTCTAGCACGACAGATCCCGCCGCGATCCGGCTGCAATCGCCGACCTTGATGTTGCCGAGCACCTTGGCCCCGGCCCCGATCAGCACGCCGTCACCGATCTTCGGATGGCGATCTTCCTCTTCCTTGCCGGTGCCGCCCAGAGTCACAGAATGCAGCATCGAGACGTTGTCGCCCACAACCGCGGTCTCGCCGATCACGATGGAATGCGCATGGTCGATCATGATCCCCTTGCCGATCCGTGCGGCCGGATGGATGTCGACGCCGAAGATCTCCGACACTCGCATCTGTACGAAATAGGCCAGATCCCGTTTGCCCTGCTTCCAGAGGTGATGGCCGACCCGGTAGGCCTGCATCGCCTGATACCCCTTGAAGTAGAGAATCGGCTGCAACAGCCGGTGGCAGGCGGGGTCCCGCTCGTAGATGGCCACAAGATCGGCGCGCGCGGCCTGCACCAGTGACGGATCGCTGGCATAGGCATCCTCGACCATCTCCCGCACAACCACCATCGACATCTCATTCGAGGCCAGTTTTGCCGCGATCCGGTACGACAGGGCCTTCTCGATGCTCTTGTGATGCAGAATGCAGGCGTGCAGGAAGCCGCCCATCAGCGGCTCGTCAAGTGCCGCCTGCCGCGCCTCGGTGCATATCTGATCCCAGACCGGGTCCACGGATGCGATATTCGGTTTACGTTCAGCCATCACACCTGTCCTTCTGACGTTGGACTCCGGTTGTACCCTATTTTGGCGATCGAGGCCAAACGCAAACCTGTGATGGGTGCTATTCCGTATCGAAATGAGACCAGCCGGCCCGGGAATATGCCGCTAGAGTGTCACGCTGATGCGCCCCGGAAGCCCCGAGCCAAAGGCTGCCGAGATCTGCGCGACCTCCAGGTCAACGTCTCCGGCGACGGCATCCTCCAGTTGGTCCTCTGCGGTATAGATCCATTCCGGACCGGTGACCGTGACCTCGCGGAGGAGCACGCCGCCTTGCAGCGCCCGCACCACATAGACCTCGCTCTCCTCGCCCAGAGGCACGTCCGGTACATCCCAGCCATCCCCATCCTTGCGTGTCCGACGCACCCAAGTCACCGCGACCTCACCATCGGCCGCGCGGTCAGCGCGCAGATGCACCGGCGCGTAGGGCCGCTCGCCGTTGCCGTTGAACGCATGGACCTCCTCGACATAGGAGGGATCGTCAACGGGCCGGCGCGCCGGACCGATGCGGTAGGTCTGCGAGACACGCCGCAGATTGCGCCCGAGGTCGATCTGCTCCGGGAACCCGTTCAGAAGCACGAACCAGGATCCTTCTGGCCAGGCATCGGGCATAAGCCCATCACTGCCTAACTGACCCCGCAGCCGGGCGCTCAGATGATAGGTGTCCTTGTCGACAAGGACGGCATCGGCGAACTGGAATACCTCCCAGTTGTCCGGACTTCCATCGCCGATCGCAGCAAGGTTCGCACCGCTCAGCATCGACGACAACTCGACCGAACTCAACGCCCCGCTGATCAGCTTGACCTCGAGCGGGGCGCCACGGTCCAGCCGTCCCGAGGGCGCGGCCCGCAGCTCCGACTGCGTTGTCCCGACAATAGACCGGGCCGAAAGCTGGCTGATCAGGCGAAACCCGCTGTCGCTCGGCGAGCGATAGACCGCGACGGAGCCCTGCCAGGGTTGAGCCGTCACCGCGACATGTGGCGCATGCGGCACCTCATCGCCAGTGATCAGCGGCAAGTCGAGGAACAGCGGCGTGACCGGCACGGGTGGGACAAAAGGGCGCGGGCTCGGAACATCATCAATCATCTCGGCAGAGGTATAGACATCGGGCTCGATCCGCACGGCTTCCACGATCTGAAGCGCGCCCTGCTCGACGCGGTCAATCCGATAGAGAGCACGGCCTTCGGCCTGATCGCCTTGCAGCTGGATGACGTCGCCTGCTCCCATGGTCAGGCAGGACGGAGGCAGCGCAAAGCGAATGGCGTCTCGTGCGATTCGGGCTTCGGTCAACCAGCGTTCCGCCGTCTGCCGCCCCTCGCCCCGGGTCAGCGCAATAGGGATCTCGGATGTCGAGACGGAATGCGTGCGCTCATCGGCAAGAACCGCTTCCTCGGCCAGCACGTCGAACTCCGCATCGGCCTGCATGAAACGCAGCCTCACCCGACCCGCCATGTCCGCCTGCGAGGATCGCGACTGCTCCACAACGCCGTCGAGCTCGTCACTCAACGCCAGCGTGCTGCGCTCCAGCACAAGCGGGTTTTGCCCGTTGCGCATCCGAAAGACCAACGCGCCGTCCCGTTCGACCGCATCGAAGGAATAGCGCAACATCAAGGGCTGCAATGAGGCCCGCGCATCATTGACGTCGTTCACCACATACCCCCGGACCGAACCGTAAAGGCGGCTTGTATCGAAACTGGTGACACCTGCCTTCCGACAGATCTCGGCCACGACGGAGGCGAGCGACCGGGCCGAGGTCCGTCCGTTGATCCAATGGCCGCGAGCGTAGTTTTCCGCATCGCTCCAGAGCGCGGCATTGTTCGGGAAGTAGGGGTAAGGCCGGGCATCCCAGGCCCAGACATAGGCGCGGCTCATGTCCACCATCGGGCCACCGTAAATGGCGGAGGTCGGGTTCTTCTCCACATCGCCCCAGAAGACCGTGAGCGCCCGCAGATACTGAGCCTGTATGAAGTCGTCGCGCGCGCCATTCGAAAAGTTCGGCAGGCTACTCTCCGACGACTTCATGTCCAGAAACTTGTTGGGCTGGTTCGTGCCCTTGTCGACTGCAGCGCATCCGATCTCGGTGAACCAGATCGGCTTGGATTGCGGAACCCAACCGGTCGGATCCGCCGACCGCACGCCGCCGATGCGATCATGATGCCGGTTCAGCCACCAGTTCTTGATGTCCTTGTAGCGATAGACCCAGGGCTCATCGTAAGCGCCATCCTCGATCGGCGTCCGCACCTGATCGGCTGCATCCTGCTCGGACGCATAAAACCAGTCATAGCCTTCGCCGCCGTCGATATTCGATGTCAGATACTCCAAATCGTAGATCGATCCCGCCTCGGCATCTAGATGGTCGTCCCCCTCGCGCCAATCCGACATGGGCATGTAGTTGTCGATGCCGATGAAGTCGATGTTGTCGTCCGCCCAAAGCGGATCGAGGTGGAAATAGCGGTCATTCGAGCCATCCTGCGGCTGGTAGCCGAAGTATTCGCTCCAGTCCGCGGCATAGGTAATCTTCGTCTGGGGACCGAGAATGGCGCGTACGTCGGCCGCAAGCGCCCGCAACCGCTCGACCGCCACAAAGCGGTTGCCCGCACCTCGGATCTGGGTGAGCCCCCGCATTTCGGTCCCGATGCAGAAGGCCTCAACGCCACCCGCCGCCTTGCACAGGGCGGCATAGTGCAGAATGAATCGGTTGAACGACCACTCATTCGGCCCCGCGTAGGCCACAGAAGACCCCGAGACGGAGAAATCCGACGCCCGCGCCGTCCCAAAGAACGCGTCCACTTCCGCGTTCGCTGTGGCTGTTCCATCTGGCGATCCAACAGCTCCGGGTACAATCGACAAGGTGATACGACCACGCCATGGCAGCGGTGGCTGTGTTTCCTCCGGCGCATAGGGGTTCGGCAGCTCGTTGTCGCTTAGCTGATCCATGAGGATGAACGGGTAGAACAGAACCTGCTGTCCTGCCGCGCGCAGCGCCTGGATCGCCTGGACGACCGATTGATCCGTCGGTGTGCCGCCATAGATCGGTCGCCCGTCTTCCAACGGCATGGCCAGCGCTGTCGACCGGTTCAACCCCGCCACGCTCCAACGCATGTTCTCGCCGTCATATTCCTTCTTTTCCACCCGCGGCCGGACCTGGCAGCTCCCGCAGCGCAGATCGTCACCGAACCAGGACACGACGAGTGAGACCGCCTCGCAGTTCGGCAGCTCTTCCGTCAGCGTCTCAAGCGATGCTGCGAAATCCGACTTCTCAGCTGGCGTGTTGACGTTGGCGCTCCACCGGCTGCCCGGACCGCTGGTGTAGTGCACCGGCGTTGTGGCCAGCGAATACTCACCCGTTCCAGGAATGACGGCGACGCTTCGGATCGCGTAGGTCAGCGCAAGATCCGCGTCGGGCTCCTCGACCTGTTCGGGGCGCGACACCTCGAAGGAGAATTGCGGAATACGATTGCCGAAGCGCTCCAACTGCAGGTTCTCAAAGACAACATAGGCCGTCCCGCGATAGGCCGGCACTGTTCCGGCACCCTCGATGGCCTCGATCACCGGGTCGGGCAGCTGGTCTGCCGCACCCTTGTAAACCCGCATGTTGAGATCATCCGGCGCGATCTCTTCGCCGTTGGCCCATATACGCCCGATCCGCGTGATTTCACCCTCGCAGATCGCCACCGCGAGGTTGACGGAATAGGAGTAGCTGCGGGTCTGGGTCTGCGTCTGCGGCGGGCTCGGAGCGCCCTTGCCGCCGCCACCGCCCCCCGAAACTGAAACGGTCTCGGCAAAGTCGGAGGCCCAGATCACCTGGCCCCCCAACCGCATGCGGCCGTAGACCTGCGCCAGCGCCTCGCCTTCTCCAACGCTCGAAATGCGGAACCGGTCAACCTTGCCGGTCTCAACGACTTCGGAGCCTTCGCCGAGGAGTTTCTGGTCGATGACCCGACCAATCGTCGCGCCGACCGCCCGCCCGATGACCGCGGTGGACAGGCCTGCAACAGAACCGCCAATCGCACCACCAGCGGCGGCCCCGACGGCAGAAAGAACAAGTGTCGCCATCAGAAACCCTCCTCGGGAAAAGAAAACCGGGCCACGATCCGCCGCCGCCAGGGGAGGCTCAGCGCGCTTTCGACGACCCCGTGTCGTGAGTAGGCATGAATGAACGTCGGATGCGCACCGGTCTGGCCGATGATGCCAAGATGCTTTGCAACAGCGCCGCTGCGCATCCGAAACAGAATGACGTCCGCAGGAATGTCTTGCTCAAGGGGCCGCGGCAGAAGATGCCTCAACGCGGCCTCCCACAGACGCTCCTCGCCCTGCGGCTCCGACCAATCCATCGAATAGGCCGGGATCGGCTCGGGCTCTGCACCGTAAAGTGACACCCAGAGCCCGCGGATCAGCCCGAGACAATCGGTGCCGGCACCCTTCCTGGCGGACTGATGCACATAGGGCGTGCCGATCCAGTCCCGCGCTTCCGCAACAATGCGATGCTGCAACGCGGTCATCGCCGACTCCCGCCCGTGTTCGCCCCGCTCGATTTCGGTACAGCGATCATCCAGTCCTCGTTCGGTACATCCGGAAAGCCCTGAAAGTTGATCAGGTTCGCAAACTTCGACCGGCAGGTTTCGCTGCGCTTGTCACAGCCCGCAATCACCCGAACGGTTGTCCCCGGCTGAAGCGCGCTCCGCACCGGCTCCCACAGCTCGATGACCCGGCGGGCGCCTTCAAAGCGGTCTTGCTTCACCATGCCCCAAAGCCCCGCAGCTGCTCCGTCCAGGATCTCCAGCCGGCCCCTGGCGAACCATCCAGCATCGAACCCGCCGAAATCCGCCCAGCGAAAGATGCGCGATTGTACGACCTCCTCGATGGCCAGATTGATCGAGTAGCCGGGCGTGTTCAGATCAACACCGCAGGTCGCGTCACCCAGCACCGCCGTGCACGGCTTCTGATAGACGCGGCCCAACGGCCGGTTGAGCAATTCAGTCAGCCCACGCAATTCGGCCTGGAAGCCTCCGGCGGCACGGCGGATCTCTCCAATGGTGCCGCGAAACTGCAACCAACGCTGATCAACATTCTGCCAATTCACCAACCAGGCCTCGACAGCGGCCTCGTCAAAGCGCCCCTGCTCGATCTCATCCTCGCGGATCGACAGATCGCTCAACGCACCAAGCGCCTCGGTGTTGTCCACCGACAGACCGGTGCTTTGGGACAGGGCCAGCGCACTCAGCCCGGTGTCCGCGCGAAAGGTGATCCCATCAAAGCTCAGGTTGCGATCGTGATCCGTGAAGCCGAGCACGACGCCATCCTGCCGCGTGATGGACCAAGCATGCGCGACCGTCGTCAGGCCACCTTCCAGATGGGCCTGCAATCCTGCATCCATGCCCGGCATCAGATCCGCACCTCTACAATCGGCACATTCGGCACTTCGCCGGCCTGGAAGCTCGCGATGCTGGTCTGGATGCGGTCCGTATCGAAACGCACCGGCACATCGAATTCGAAGCCGGCGGTCACCTCAGCACCAACGCCTGGGGCCTCGGTGAAGCTCACAGTACCCGTGGCATAATCGATCGAATAGTCCGTGCCTTCAACGGCTTGCACACCATCTACGCCCACCATCACGGTATCCACCACGGGTTTGCTGATGGGGCGCACATAGCTATACGTCCCCGATTGGTAAGTCTTGATCAGAGAGAACTCCGTCTGAACACTGTCCCCGGTTCCGATCGATTGATCGAAGGCCGTGATATCCGTCGAAGGCTTGGCCGAACGATAGTCGGACCAATCCTTCCAGCGAAACGCATAGAGCTGACCGAACCGCGCTTCAAAAAAAGCGATGAGCGTCTCCACATCGTCGAGCGAGCGCATGCCGAGCCCCGCGTCGTACCGGCGGCGCGAATGCGCCCAGGGCGAATTCCGTTCTTCGTAGCCATTGCTGATCGTGACCACGTCGGTGCGCCGCTCGGGCCCACCGACCGAGCCGAAGCTCAGCGTGGCCGGAAACCTCACTTCATGAAACTGCATCGGTCTGCTCCCCCGGAGTTATCGGTTGCGTTGGCCGCGCCCCAGGGCGCGGGTCATCTGGGCTGCGATCTGACCCTGGCTGCGCTGGAAGCCCTGCACATCCGGCGTCGAGATGTTCATCACGATGGTCTGGCCGCCGCCGCCCGCACCGCGCACGCCGAGCTTGCCATCCGGACCACGTGCCAACGGCATGATCGCTTCCGGTCCGGCTTCGCCCATGATCCCCATGCCGCCGCGCATACCGAAAGGTGTGGCACCGCTCACGATCCCGCCGGTGGCAAAGGGCATCACCCGCCCCTGGCTGAAGGGCGCGCCATCGGCAAAGGGCAGGATGTTTCCAATCAGCCCGTCAACACCTTGCGCCAGAAGCCCGCCGACCTGCTTTGTCACCGGGTTGATCGCAGCGCTATAGGCTGTGTTGACCAAACTGTTGGCCAGCGTATCCAAGGCGCTCGACAGGCTCTCACCGTCGAAAACGACACCATCAAAGGCCCGCCGCAGACCGCGCGTGAGTCCGCGCTCCAGCACGGCAATGTCTCGCCCAGTAGCTTCCAGCGATGTTCTCATCCGCTGCAGCTCGCTGTCGAACCCCGACACCAGTTGACTGGTCTGGCCGAGGGTTTCGTTCAGGCCCTCGGCACGCCCTTCCAAGTCGTCGAAATCGCTCTCATCCGTCATTGCCATCGTCCTTGTCGTCGTTGTCGGGGTAGGCCGCCATCAAGGCATCGAGGCCAGTACTCAAAAGCGGCCCGGACTTCGTCGGATCGCCCAGCATCACCTGGAGTTCCGCCGGGGTCAGCGCCCAGAACACATCGGGCTGCAACCCCATGCCGCGCAAACCCACGCGCATCAGGCCGGGCCAGTCGAGCGGCATCAGACCGACGGCGCGGTGAAGGCCCGCGCCAGCAGTTCCGCCGCAGCCCGTGCCGCGCCAATCGGCCCGCCTTCGATCTCGGCGTGCAGCAGCACATCATCGGACACGTCGCATTTGCCGCCCCGCAAACCCGCCTTCAGCAGCGCAAGGACATCCTGGCTGGTGAAGCTGCTGTTTTCGAAGCGCTCCACCATCGCCAGTAGCGAATCCGCCTGCATGGCCGCCTCCAGCTCCGCCAGCGCCCCAAGCGTCAAACGCATGACATGGGTCTGGCCGTCGATCACCAAGGCGACATCGCCCCTCCAGGGATTTGCCATGATCAGATCGCCGTGAAGCTCAACGCGCCTGCGCTGGCCAGCGCCAGCTCGTAGGTCGCCTCGCCGTTGTGGCTGCCGCCATACTCGATCGAGGTCACCTGGAACGGCCCTTCGACAACGCCGAAGTCCGGTATCACAACCTGAAAGTTGGGCGCTTCGCCGTCAAAGAAGAGCTGCCGCGCGCGCTCATCGGTGTCCGCGTCGCGGAACACGCCCGACCCGCTGATCGAGACCGACCGCACGCCGGCACCGGTCAGCAGCTCGCGCCATCCGCCCTGGCTCTCCAGGCTGGTCACGTCGATGGTCTCGGCATTGAAGCTGACCCGCGTGGCGCGCAGACCCGCAAGCGTGGTGAAGGATCCACTGTCCGTCATGTCGACCTTGATCAAAAGGTCCTTTCCGTTCTGAGCACCCATGGGGCTATCTCCTCGTGTGAAGTCTAAAAATTATTCGTCGTCGACGCGGGCGCGGAATCGCATGCGAACCTCCCGGCCCGTGTTGTCATCGATCCGCCGCGCGTCCGCTCGCAAGAACCTCAGGAACACCAGTCGCCCCCGGCTCAGCGCCAGGTCCGCATCCCGCAGCGCGTCCGAGATCGCCGCAGCGACCGCTTTCGCACCGGCGAACCCGGGCTGCCGGGTCGTCACCAGGATCTCGATGTCATGCAGCGCGCCATCGCCTGTCTGGTCCGATGCATCGCGGACCTGCTCATGTCCGAGGCTCACGTAGGTCTCGGGCACCAGACCGGACGGCACGGCGTCATAGACATGCGGTCCCACCAGCGCGGCGACGGCGGCATTGTTGATCAGCGCGTCGTAGATTGCCGACTGAAGCGCGCCCGACATGGCATAGCTCATACCGCAACCTCCTCCGTTGCAAAGCAGGTCAGATAGCGCCCGCTCGCGTCGCCTTCGGCCACCGCCTCGATGAGGAAGAGCCGCGCGCCCTCGCGAAACCGCTGATCGGGCACAGGGCGTTGCGCGTCGCCGAACGGGGCGCCGCGCACGGTGATCCGATAGCTCATCGCCGACACCGCGGTCTCTGAGAGAGCTCTCTCCCGGCCCGAGCGTGGTTTGACCTCGGCCCAAAGGGTCCCAAGTGCCTGCCACGTCTCGACATAGCCTCCGGCCCCGTCGTCCAGGCGTTGCGGCGCTTCCAGCACCAGCTGCCTATTCAGGCGCGGCGCGCTCATCGGTTCGCTCCCAACCCCATGCGCAGCACCACGTAGCGCTCGATCAAGCTGCTCACGCCGAAGGGCATGCTGCCGTCGCGCAGGGACGTCTCGTCGCGGTATTCATAATAGTGTGCGGCCAGCAGGAAGACCGCTTGACGCATGTCAGCGGGCAAATCCGTCCAGACCGGGCCATAGCCGGCCTCGAACTCCAAAATCGCGGAGCCGCCCTGTGGGATGACCGGCAAACAGGCGCCAACCGCCCGAAGACGCGGCCGCTGGCTGTCGCGCTCCAGCCAATACTGCTCTGCGTCCACCTCCGACGCACTGCCATCGCGCGACATCACCGACACGCGGGTCACATCCGAAATCGGCGCAACCGGAAGCACCTGTGTGTCGCGATCCCGCCAGAAGGTCAGCGACCAGCTGAACGGGCGCGTCATCAGGATCTTGCCGGTCCGTGTTTCGATTGCGGCCATCGCGGCACGCAGAAACCCGGCGAGCACTTCATCCTGCGCAGAATCCTGACCAAAGCCGGTGCCCAGTCGCAAATGCCCTTTGAATTCTTCGACCGGTAGCGCCGCATCGGGCACCGTCGTCTCTTCGATCAACATCATCGAATGTCTCCAATTCATCTCGCTCCACCGTTCAGAAACCGGGCGCGCACCCATCTGCATTGCTCGGTCGGAGGGGAGCAGCTAGACAACACAAACGTTCCGGCGCGCACCCGGCCCGACGCGAGGCAAGCCCCGCGCCGGTCTCGTCACATCCCTTAGGACGTGCCGAATTTCAGCAGCTTGATCGCCGCATAGTCGCTCACGTCGCCGCCAACGCGCTTCGTCGCATAGAACAGAACATGCGGTTTTGCGCTGAAGGGGTCGCGCAACACGCGCAGATCGGGGCGCTCCGCGATGGTGTAACCGGCGGCGAAGTCGCCGAAGGCGATCGCAGTGGCGTCACTGGCGGCATCGGGCATGTCCTCTGCGATCAGAACCGGATAGCCCATCAGGCGCGCCGGCTCTGCCGCGGCAAGACCGTCCGACCACAGGAAGCGGCCATCGTTGTCCTTCAGTTTGCGCACCAGCCCGGCCGTCTTCGAGTTCATCACGAACGTGGCATTGGCGCGATACTCCGCACCCAGGGCATAAACGAGGTCGACAATCGCGTCGGCGCTGAGGTTGCCGTCGATACCGGTCGGCACATAGCCGAGGTTGCCCCAGGTCCAGACATCATTGTCCACGCTTGCGTGGTTCAGGATGCCGCGCGGCTTGTCGGTGCCATCGCCGTTGATGAAAGCCGCAGCTTCCGCCCGCGCGAACTTGTCCGCGATGCGGGAGGCCAGCCAGGTCTCGATGTCGAAAGCACTGTCGTCCAGCAGACGCTGCGACGCTTTCGGAAGTGCGCTCAGCTCGTGCAGCGGGATGGTGATGCGGTCGATCTGCGGCGTGTCGGTTTCCGTGGACGGGCCCGCCTCTGTCGCCCAGCCAGCACCCATGTCGGTGTGATCGACCAGCACGTCGTAAGACGTCGCTTCCACGTTCACCACGGCCGCAATCGAACGGATCGAGGCGGTCGCATTCAGAACCGACTTCACGGTGTCAGCAGTTTGCGGGTCGACCAGATAGCCCCCGTCGGAGTTGACCGCGGTCGAGAGGGATTTCACCTCCACCTCGAGGCCGCGCAGCCCGTCGTCATCGCCCGAACGCAGATATGCGTTGAAGGCCTTTTGGTGCGGGGCGCCCGCGTCGACAGCACCGCCAAGGGGGCTGCGCTGAGAGGTGAGTGTCTTTCGGTCCAGCATGGTCAGTCGCTCTTCTGTGTGTTGAAGTTTTGTTTCAATATCGTCTTGGAAGCGTTTGAAATCAGTGACAAAGCCGGTCACGGCCTGCCTGACATCCTCAGCGGGGGTCAGACTGTCCCCGCCCGCCGCCTTCCGTTCGGTCCTGCTCATTGGCAAATCCTCTTCTTGGGTGTGTAAGGGCCGCGCGAAACGCACCGCGCGGCCGGGACGACAGCTGCGCTTTAACGGCGCGCCAGATCGGCGCGCGCGCCTGCAAAGACGGCGGCCATGTCACGCAGGGAACGGTCAAGCTCGGTGTCTTCCGACTTGCCCGCGACCCGCGCACTGGGCAGCATCGGGAAGGTCACAAGCGACACCTCCCAAAGCTCCAGTTCCTGCAAGAGCCTCTGGCCCTTTGAATTCTTCGTGGCTTTGCGGGTCCGATAGCCGATCGACAAACCGTCGATTGCGCCCGCTTCGATCAAGGCTGCGGCTTCTCGCCCCTTGGCCACGCTGTCCAGCAGACGGCCCTTGACCCAAAGGCCTTTGCCGTCTTCCCGCACCTCGTCCCATATCCCGATGGGCTGCGCGGGGTCGTGCTGCCACAGCATCTTCACCTTGGTGCCCTTCGCCGCCAGCGTAGCAAGGGAGGTCGCGTAGGCGCCTTCGGCCACCACATCGTTGCCTTGATCCACCGCGCCGAAAAGGCTGGCATACCCGCTGATCACGCAGCCGTCCTCGACCTCAAGCGCGTCTCCGAAACGCGCGAACTTGTGTTCCAATCCGGTCTGGATTTCCATGTTCACTCTCCTTACTGAGTGGTGCCGCACAGCCTCCGAAGGGGCGTGGGTCATCCTTCGTAAAACCTCGTGATCGTCTCCCAGAGCGGATGACATCGGTGATAGGCATAGGCGTGGGTCCCGCGGGTCCCGGGCAGTCCGGGCACATACCATGGGCCGGCGTACTGCCCGCCCATGGGACGCGAGCGCGGCATGGTCTCGGCGGTCGGTTCGAAATCGACCGGGACCCGCACATCGCCCACGTACCAGGCCAGCCCTTCGAACTTGCACTGCCGCACCTTCCGGAACTGGACGAAGAAACTCACGCCGCCCGGCACGGTTTCCTCGTTCATGATCCGGGTGTCGCGCACGACCGGGAAGTACCGGCTCTCCAGATATGGCCCGAGCGAGAAAACCCCGGGTGTGAGGGCCATACAGATCGCGAGCAACGCCGAGGCGCGCGTCAGGACAACAAGCTCAAACACCAAACATCGCCCCCTTCATCACAAACGACATGAAACTCCCCACAATGGCCGCGATGATCAGCCAAACCAGCCGCGAGATATGGCCGTCGATCCGCTCGAGCCGGCGGTCCACTCCGTTGAACCGCTGCTCGACGAACTTGCGCTTCTCCTCGGCCACCGCGGTCTCGCGTTCGAGCATGATCGTCGCCTTCTCGATGGCCAGGATCCTCTGGTCGATCCGCTGGAAGACGCTCTCGAAGTCGTCGAACGGATAGACGATGCGGTGATCGCCGGAGTGTTTCTGACCAGGCGTCACGCGCCGCCCTCAACCGGCAAACCCAACAAGGCGCGCTTCTCGGCTTGTGTCAGAAAATCGGCCTGGGTCACGCGGTTCCACTGGGCGTCCCGCTCTGCGGCCAGCGCCGGAACCTGATCAAGGTCAGGCTTCAGAACCAGCGGCGTGCCGGTGAACCCGGCGATCCAATGCGCGAGCGCAGCGGTCACCCGCGTCGCCAGCGGCAGCACGGTCAGGCGATAGAAGGCGCGGTTCGCCTCCTGATAATTTGCGTATGTCGCGTCGCCCTGGATGCCCAGCAGCATCGGCGGCACCCCGAAGGCCAGCGCGATCTCCCGCGCCGCGGCATCCTTGCTTTTCTGGAACTCCATGTCCGAGGGCGAGAAGCCCATGGGCTTCCAGTCCAGCCCGCCTTCCAGCAGCATCGGCCGCCCGGCGTTGCGCGCGCCCTGATGATGGCTCTCCATCTCGTTCACCAAACGCTCGTACTGATCGGGCGCCATGGTTCCCTGACCTTCCGCCCCGCGATAGACAATCGCCCCGGAAGGCCGCGCCGCATTGTCGAGCAGCGCCTTCGACCAGCGGCTGGCCGAGTTGTGCACGTCGATCGCCATCGCCGCCGCCTGCATCGGACTGAAGCCATAATGGTCGTCCTGCGGGTGAAAACTCTTGATGTGACACACCGGAACACGCGGACCAGTGGCATCAAAACGGTGCTTGCGCCCGCCCACCGCATACTCATAGGCCACTGGCCAGCCATCGCTGCCGGGCACCACGCTCATCCGGTCCGAGCGCAGCACGTGCAGCTCCACCGGCAAGCCGTCTTCGCCAGCGACCGCCTCCATATAGCCGTTGCCATTGAGCAGCAGCTGGGCGTAGAGCGCCTCCAGCAGCTCCGCGCGGCCCTGCATCGGGTTCGGGCGCGCCACCAGGTCGATGACCGGATGCACGTCATAGCGCTGCTCGGTGTCCTGAAGCACCAGCGGCAGAGCAGCCGCCGCCTCGGCGATCAGCTTGACCGAGCGGAAGCCCACGGGATTTCCCGAAAAGCCCGTCCGGGTCAGCGACACGGCATCGCGCGGGCTCCAGGCCACACGGCCGGAGGTCTGATAGGCGACGACGGGCCCGGCGGCGCTCGCTTTCTGTTCGGGCACGTCCGAAACCGCACCGCGCTTAAGAAAGTCAAAAACCATGTCGATTGCTCCTCAATTGCTCGTCGGCGGGCCAAGTGCACCAGCGCGACAGATCCGCATCGGTGGCCGATCTTGTTGCCCCGAATAGTGTCGAATTTCGATTTCAAAGATGAAAAGGCAGCGTGCGCTGCCTCCGGGCCTTGTTGGCTTGGCCGCGCGGCCAGCCGTTACCAAGATGTTAAAGGGAGCGTACGCGCGGCGCCCGCCATGTGGCGGCAGGCTCGATCATCAGCTCATGCAGCGCCCAGACCAGCGCGTCGACCCGGTCAGGCGAGCCCTTGCCCTCATAGCCATGTACCGTCATCCGGCACATCTGATCCTCGAGCGCGTCGAGCCCGGGCATATGCCGCACACGCCCCTGTTCGTATAGCGCGGCCACTGGCTCGGCCCGTGCGGCCTTGCCACGGCTCGCATGCACGGCCTTGAAGGGAACCAATGGGTCCACCTGCCGCACGACCTCGGCCACCATCTGCCCGCCCTGGTTCACTTCGGCCACCAGCTTGTCGGCGCCAAAGCGCGTCATGGCAGAAACCGCCGCCTGCGCCCAGCCCGAGGGACTCGCGCCCGCAACCGTGCAATCCGCGATCACCGTGGCCCGCCAGTCCTGCGGTGGCCCGGTCATCTTGACCCCGGCCACGACGATGCCGCATTCATCCGAGGCCGCGCTGCCCGTCGCCGCTGGGTCGAGAGCGACGACGATCCGGTCCATCTCGGGCAGATCGCGCAGCCGGCAGGCTTCGATCCCCGCCGACGTCCACAGCGCTCCTTCGGCATCCTCCAACAGGATCCCGTCCAATTCCTGCCGGCCCAGCCGCGTGCCCTGATATCGCGCACGCACCTCCTCCAGGAAGGAGGCCGCCAGATTGGCCGCATTGGCCTCCGTCGGCGCCTGTGTCACCACCGTAGACGGCGATTTCAGCAAGCCCTTGAGCACACCCACATTCCGCGGAGTCGTCGTCACACAGACCTGCGGCTTGTCGCCAAGCCGCAGCGCGAACTGAAGATTGTCCCAGGTGTCCCCGGCCTTCTTCCACTTGGCCAACTCATCGACCCAGGCCGCATCAAACTGCGGCCCCCGCAACCCCTCGGGGTCATAGGCCGAATGCACAGTGGCCATCGCCCCATTGGGCCAGACCAGCCGCTTCCGCCCGGCTTCCCAGGTCGGGCACCGGTCGGGTGGCGAACAGGCGAGAATCCCGCTGTCGCCGAAAATCATCACGTCCCGGACCTGGTCGAGCGTTTCTCCCACCAGCGCGACCCGTCGCGCCCGACCTTCGTCTGTCGGTCTCGCCCCCTCCACTTGCGCGCGCACCCACTCGGCACCGGCGCGTGTCTTGCCAGCGCCGCGCCCCCCCATGATCACCCAAGATCGCCAGTCGCCCTCGGGGGGCAACTGATGTTCCATCGCCCAGAACTCGAACAAAAAAGGGAGAGCCAGAAGCTCTCCCTCATCCAGGTCATTCAGGAATTGGTCCTGTAGGTCGCGTGGCGCGGAGCCGATCCAACTTGCTCCCGATCGTATCCCGTGCTTTTTCGAGATCGAGGGCATAGCCCCCATGGGCGATCCCTGCATGTTTGCTTCGGCATTCGACAAGTCGGTTCTCCACTTTCTGGCAGGTCTCCAAAAGCGAGACGACCTGCGTCAGGCTCTTGGCGCTCTGCGCCGATACGGCGCCATCAGATCTGCGGACCCGTTCTTTGAGGGCCTCAAGTTCATCTCGCAGATCTCTGACAGAACCGAGAACCGAATTCAGAAGGTTCTCGGTCTGCGCTTCTACGTGCTCCGGGGTGATTAAGGTCATTCAGGTTCTACCTCTCATGCGCGCAGTCTCCGCACGAGAGAAACGAAAAAACGACCCGACGGGCCAAGCCCGGGGTCGTTCGCCCACTTCTTCTAGCATGTCACAAGTTATACGTGTGACCGCGCGCAAAGTCAAGAAAAATCAAATTGTTATGAGCAGAGCACCGTACGGTGCCGTTAACGATTTTCGCGCCACACCCGCCACGCGCCGAGCGCCCGGTCTGCAAAATCCCCGTAAAACCAACAGGTCCGGTGGGCTTTCAGGCCACCGCCCCCGCCGGCCTCAGTTGCCCGACGACTGGTTGGCGCGCTCGGCTTCGATCTCACGCCATCTGGCCACGTTGCGGTTGTGCTCATCCAGCGTCTCCGCAAAGGCATGACCCCCCGTCCCATCGGCCACGAAGAACACATAATTCGTCTCCAGCGGCTGCGCCGCGGCCTCGAGGCTTGCGGTGCCTGGGTTTGCAATCGGCGTGGGCGGCAGCCCCTCGATCACATAGGTGTTCCAGGGCGTCGCCGCCCGCAGCTCGCTCTGCCGCAGCCCGCGGCCCAGCACGCCCTTGCCTTCGGTCACCCCGTAGATCACCGTCGGGTCCGTCTGCAGCCGCATACCCCGGTTCAGCCGATTGACGAAGACGCTCGCCACCTGCCCGCGTTCGTCAGCCACCCCTGTCTCCTTTTCGATGATCGACGCCAGCACAAGCAGCTCCTCCGGCGTCTCGATCGGCAGATTCTCATCCCGGTTCGACCAGGCCTCTGCCACGCGCTCTTCCTGCGCGGCCTGCATCCGGGCGACGATCTCGGCGCGGTCGTCCCCAGGCTGGATCTCGTAGCTGTCGGGGGCGAGCGAGCCTTCCGGCGGCAGTTCCGCCACCGTGCCCTCCAGCACATCCATCGCCTTGAGGCTTTCCACCACCTGCCAGCTGGTCACGCCCTCGGCCAAGGCGACGCGGAACCGCGTATCCGCTTCAGCCTTCTTCTCGGTGTAAACCTCTGGCGTTTCATCTTCCACCGGGTTGAAATTCGCGCGCTCGGCAAACTGGTTCGTCGCCGGATCAAGCTCGCGCACCTGCACGCCCAAGCGGTTCACCCCGATGCGATAGACCACCTCGGTGCCGCAGGTGCTGGCCCCGCCGCGTGTGACCACATCGACGATCTCCTGCATCGATGCGCCGGGGTCAACCAGATAGCTCCCCGCCTTCAACTGGCTTGTCTTATCGGCATAATCCGCACCCATCCGGAAGATCGTCGACGACGTCACCGCCCCCCGTTCCTCCAGGTTCACGCTCAGCCGCCGCATGGTCGACCCGCTCGGCACATCGACGCAGATCGCCTGCTGCAAAGGTCCTGAAGCCGTGTATTGCCCCTGCCCCCAGAGGATCACGCCGCCCAACAGAAAGAGCAGCACGATCAGCATGGTCACTGCATTAGAGGCGATATGCCGCCACATCAGCTTACTTTCCCAAAGATCACGCTCGCATTCGTGCCCCCGAACCCGAAGGAGTTCGACAGGGCCACATTGACCTCACGCTCCCGCTTCGCATTCGGTGCCAGATCGATATCGGTCTCCACCGCGGGGTTATCAAGATTGATTGTCGGTGGTGCGACCTGATCGCGGATCGCGAGAATCGAGAAGATCGCCTCGATCGCGCCCGCAGCCCCCAGCAAATGCCCGGTGGCCGACTTCGTCGACGACATCGTCACCTTGCTCGCGTGCTCGCCCATCAGACGCTCCACCGCGCCAAGCTCGATGGTATCCGCCATGGTCGAGGTGCCATGCGCGTTGATATAGTCGATATCCTTCGGCTCCAGCCCGGCATCCTTCAGCGCCGCGCGCATCGACCGCTCGCCACCCTCTCCGTCCTCGGAGGGCGCGGTGATGTGATAGGCATCGCCCGACAGCCCATAGCCCAGCACCTCGGCATAGATCTTCGCGCCGCGCGCCTTCGCGTGCTCGTACTCTTCCAGCACCACGATGCCCGCACCCTCGCCCATGACAAAGCCGTCGCGGTCTTCATCATAAGGCCGGCTCGCCTTCTGCGGGTCATCCGCGCGCTTGGTGCTCAGCGCCTTGCAGGCGTTGAACCCCGCAATCCCGATTTCGCAGATCGCCGCCTCGGCCCCGCCGGCGATCATCACTTCCGCATCGCCATGCTGAATGAGCCGGCTCGCGTCGCCAATCGCATGGGCGCCCGTCGAACAGGCGGTGACGACCGAGTGGTTCGGCCCCTTGAACCCATATTTGATCGAGACTTGCCCCGAGATCAGATTGATCAGCGCGCCCGGCACAAAGAACGGAGACACCCGGCGCGGGCCCTTCTCGTTCATCATGATGGCAGTGTTCGCAATCGAGTTCAGCCCGCCAATGCCGGAGCCGATCAGCACACCGGTGCGCTCCAGGCTCTCCACATCGTCGGGCTGCCAGCCCGCGTCTTCCACGGCCTGCTGTGCCGCGGCCAGACCGAAGAGGATGAAGGTGTCGACCTTACGCTGGTCCTTCGGTTCCATGTAGTCGTCGGCATTGAACGTCCCATCCGATCCGTCGCCCATCGGCACTTCGCAGGCGTATTGCGTGATCACCCGGCTCGGGTCGAACCGTGTGATCGGTCCCGCACCGGACTGACCGTCGAGAATCCGCGACCAACTCGCCTCGACCCCGTTTGCCAGCGGGGTCACCAGACCCAGCCCCGTGACAACTACTCTGCGCATCGCAATGCCCCTTCCAAATTCGTGCCCCCCCATACAGCGCGACCCGGTTTTGATGCAAGAGCGCTCAATCGGGCGCCGGCCACTGCTGTACTACTGCGGCGGACCCTTGCGCGCCAGAAGTCGCACCGGCGCTTCGGCATAGGTCGCATCCCGCATGACCTGATAGCCCAGGGCCTCTGCAATCCGCAGCGAGGCGGCGTGTTCTGGTGCGATCATGCAGACCAGATGGCCGGTCACGACACGGTCGAACCAGTCATGCGCCGCCCGTGCCGCCTCCATGCCCAAACCCTGCCCGTGCGCATCGGGGCAGAGCACCCAGCCTGCTTCGGGATAGCTGTCGAAATCCTCGCCGAGGTCGCGCTTGGCATAGAAGAACCCGACCTGACCCGACATCTCCGGAGCCCGATGCCGATGGATGGCCCACTGCCCGAACCCGGTGATCTGCCAATGGCCCGCGTTGCGCAGAAAGGCATCCCAGGCCTTCGATTTCGGCCAGGGCTCGCCGCTGATGTGCTGCACGACCTCCGGCATCGCCCAGATCTCGGCATAGCGCTTGAAATCCTCTGGGCGCATGCCGCGCAGCGTTAGGCGATGCGTGTTGATCGTGGGTATGGTGCGCGACATCTCGCTGCCTCTGCTCTCGTCCCGGGGATTGGCGCCCTCTGCGCACAGATTTGCGCAAGACCGCCGCGCAATTCAACCCCTGAGCGAACCCCGCACAGCAAAAGGCGCCTCTCCCTGCGGAAAGGCGCCCTTGAGATACGCGTGCCGGACCGGGCCGGCGAGACTGCTCAGGAGGCTTCGCTGATGAACTTCACCGCGTCGCCGAACGTCTGAATGGTCTCTGCCGCATCGTCGGGAATCTCGATACCGAATTCTTCTTCGAAGGCCATCACCAGCTCAACGGTGTCGAGGCTGTCAGCGCCAAGGTCGTCGATGAACGAAGCGTTCTCGGTCACTTTGTCCTCTTCCACACCGAGGTGCTCCACAACGATTTTCTTCACGCGATCTGCGATGTCGCTCATAATAGTCCCTCATTCGTTCGGGCCGGGTTGGCCCCTTTCGGTTGTCCATCTCCCTGCACAGCACAGAGGAGCGAACGTGTGCCCCAAAGGGGCGGCTCTGTCCGGGTCAACACGCCTGTCGCTGTGCCGCCTCAGATGCACCGATATGCAAATCACTGCATGTGGGGTGCAAATATTTGCCCCCTTTAGCACACGCGACACAGATGGCAAGGCATTGTGCGAGGCTGGCGCGGGGACCGCGAATGTGACCTACAACATGGCCATACCGCCGTTTACATGCAAGGTGGTGCCGGTGACATAGGCCGCCTCCGGGCTCGCCAAATAAAGCACCGCGGCGCCGATTTCCGCTGGCGTCCCCATCCGACCGGCGGGAATTTGCCCCATGATTCCAGTCTTTTGATCGTCGGTCAGCTTGTCGGTCATCGCCGTCTCGATAAAGCCCGGCGCCACCGCGTTCACGGTGATCCCGCGGCTCGCCACCTCGTAGGCGAGACTTTTCGACATGCCAACCATCCCGGCCTTGCTGGCGGCATAATTTGCCTGGCCCGGGTTCCCGGTCGCTCCCACGACCGAGGAGATATTCACGATCCGCCCCCAACGGGCTTTCATCATCCCGCGCATCACGCCCTTGCAGAGCTTGAAGGTGGCCGAGAGGTTCACGTCGAGCACCGACTGCCACTCGTCATCCGACATGCGCATGAAGAGGTTGTCGCGGGTGATGCCGGCGTTGTTGACCAGAATATCCACCGCGCCCATCGCCTCGGCCGCCTGCTTGGGCAGCGCCTCGACCGCCGCCATATCACTGAGGTTGCAGGGCAGCACATGCGCCCGCTCGGTCAGCTCGGAGGCCAGCGCATCCAGCGGATCCACCCGGGTGCCCGACAGCGCCACCGTGGCGCCCGCGCCATGCAAGGCCCGCGCGATCTCGGCCCCGATGCCCCCCGAAGCGCCGGTGATCAGCGCGCTCTTGCCTGTCAGATCAAACATGTCTCAGCCTTCCAAAATTGCCTTGATGTCCTCTGGCGCGCCCACGGTGCGGGTCGCCGCCTCCTTGGCGATGCGCCGGATCATGCCCGTCAAGGCTTTGCCAGCCCCGATCTCCCAGAAGGCGGTCACACCACTGGCCGCCATCCACTCCACCGAGGTCTTCCAACGCACTTGGCCCGTCACCTGCTGGATCAACAGCGCCTTGATCTCGGCGGGGTCACTGACCGCCGCTGCCGTCACATTCGCGACCAGCGGCACCTTCGGCGCTGCCATCTCCACATCCTCCAGCGCCTCGGCCATCGTCTCGGCCGCCGGCGCCATCAGCGCACAGTGAAAGGGCGCCGAGACCGGCAGCATGAGCGCGCGCCTGGCCCCTGCCTCCTTGGCCAACGCACAGGCCCGGTCCACGGCCGCCTTGTCGCCCGAAACCACGTTCTGCGCCGGATCGTTCTCGTTTGCCACCTGACAGACCTGGCCGTCCGCCGCGGTCTCGGCCACGCGCGTTACGGTGTCGAAATCAAGCCCCAGCACCGCGGCCATGGCCCCCTGCCCGACGGGCACCGCCCGCTGCATCGCCAGACCGCGCGTGCGCAACAGCCGCGCCGCATCGGCCACCGAAAACGCACCCGCCGCGGCCAGCGCCGAATACTCGCCCAGCGAATGCCCCGCCACATGGCTTGCACGCTCGAGACCCAGACCTTCCGCCTCCAGCGCCCGCAGCGCTGCAATCGAGGTCGCCATGAGCGCGGGCTGCGCATTCTCGGTGAGGGTCAGCGTCTCGATGTCGCCGTCCCAGATCAGCGCGCTCAAACTCTCGCCAAGTGCCTCATCGACCTCGTCGAAAACCGCCTGCGCCGCGGGGTAGGCCTCGGCCAGCGCCCGGCCCATGCCGATCGTCTGCGCCCCCTGCCCAGGAAATACGAATGCTGTGCTCATGTGCCCCTCGTTCTTGATCTTGACCCCCGGCTTAGCCTGACCTTAAGCCCGGCGCAACGGGCGCCAAGGCCGATTTGCACCTGCGCGCAGCAACTGTGCGCGCAAACCCATTGCCGTTGGGGCGCACACGCCTAATCTTCACTGCAACCCATCATCGCCCGGAGGCTGCCATGGCCCTGTCCAATACATCCACCCACTACGGCGGGGTGACCAAAACCTTTCACTGGCTCACGGCGCTCCTCATTCTCACGCTGATCCCGCTGGGCATCTACGCCAACTGGCTGCCGTACGAGACCTCCGAGCAGCTGGCGCAAAAGGCCTGGATGTTCTCGCTGCACAAAACCCTCGGTGTGACGGTCTTCTTCGTGGCGCTCGCGCGAATTCTCTGGGCCCTGAGCCAGCCGAAACCCACGCTGCTGCACCCCGACCGCAAGCTCGAAAGCCTGGCGGCGGAAACCGTGCACTGGCTGCTTTACGGCTCGCTGCTGCTCGTGCCGCTCTCGGGCTGGGTGCACCACGCCGCCACCGATGGCTTCGCGCCGATCTGGTGGCCACTGGGGCAAAACCTGCCCTTCGTGCCGAAATCCGAAAGCCTGGCCTCCACCGCGGCCGGGCTGCACATCGTCTTCGAACGCGTGCTCGCGGCCTCGGTTATCCTGCACATCGCCGGCGCGCTCAAACACCACATCATCGACAAGGACGCGACGCTGCTGCGCATGTTGCCCGGCCGCCCAGCCGTTCTCGCCCCGCTCACGCCGCACCACGTGGCCGTGCCGCTGGTCAGCGCGCTCGTCATCTGGGGCGGCGCGCTCGGCATCGGCAGCACGCTGGGTCTTTACGAAAAACACACCGTGGATGTGGCCGCGGCCGAGCTCGAAGCGGTTCAGTCCGACTGGATCGTCCAAGAGGGCGAGATGGCCATCACGGTGAAACAGCTCGGCTCCGATGTGACCGGCAGCTTCGCCGACTGGACCGCCGCCATCACCTTCGACGAGAACGTGACCGAAGGCCCGGCCGGAACGGTCGACGTGACAATCTCCATCGGCTCGCTCACGCTCGGCTCCGTCACCGGACAGGCGATGGGGGCGGATTTCTTCAACGCCGAGACCTTCCCCACCGCCACCTACACGGCCGATCTGATCCGCAGAGCCGGGGGTTACACCGCGGACGGCACTCTGACCATCAAGGACCAGTCCGTCCCCGTCTCCTTCCCCTTCGATCTGCAGATCGCTGACGGCGTCGCGACCGTGCGTGCCGAGACCTCACTCGACCGGCGCAACTACAGCATCGGCAACAGCCAGACCGACGAGGCCTCCCTCGGCTTCTCGGTCGGGGTCACGATCACGCTGACCGCCACCCAAGGCGACATCGCCTCGCCCGACAGCTAGGCCCCTTCACCCGTCTGCAAATACTCATGGCTCACCGTCGGCAACGGGCATGACGCGCAAACGAAAGGCCGCGCCCCCGGGATCAGGACGCGGCCTGCACATCGAAAATCTCGGACTACTCCGCCTTGCTGGCCTCAATGGAGATCCGCACCTCGACCTCGTCGCTGACCGCCGGCGCAAAGGCGCCCAGGTTGAAGTCCGACCGCAGCAGCGTGGTGGTGGCATCGAACCCGGCCCAGTCCTTGTTGGCCATGGGGTGGGTCCCGGTCTGGTTCAGCACCGCATCCAGAACGACTGACTTTGTCACATCGTTCAGGGTCAGATCGCCGGTGATCTTGGCGGTATCCTCACCGGTCACCTCGATCGCGGTTGACGTGAACGTGATCATGTCGTCCTCTTCCGCACCGAAGAAATCGGCCGACATGAAGTGCGCCTCCCGCTTTTCCCATCCGGTGAACATGCTCATCGTTGGCATCGAGACGGTCACTGAGGAGTTCGTCGGATCCTCCTGATCGAACATGATTTCGCCTTCGAAGCCCGAGAACATGCCGAAGGTCGTGGAATAGCCTAAGTGGTCGTAACTGAACAGAACTTGGCTGTGGCTGGAATCCAGCACGTATTTCTCCGCCGCCGCGGATGCCATGCCGGCAGTTGCAGCCAGAGCGGCAGCAAGAACGAGCGATTTCATGTGGGAACCTCCAGTTTGGATAGACATTACGGATATAATGTGGGGCTTTCGGCGGCCCTGACAATTCCGCAGAGCCGAACAAATTCTGCGCGCTGGCGAACATCGTCGCCCGACCGAACCTGGGCTATTGCACCACATGCCAAAGCGTGTATATGGACGCATCCTTTTGCAAACACTTGAACCGCGCAGTCTCTCGTGGCGGGGCCGCAAAGGGATCAACGGCCCCACCTTTGAAATGCGCCTTGATAGAAATGAGGACCACACATGCCTTTGTATGAGCATGTCATGATCGCGCGTCAGGATCTTTCCAACACGCAAGCCGAAGGGCTGATCGAACATTTCGGCGCCGTCCTGTCGGACAACGGCGGCCAACTCGTGGATCACGAGTACTGGGGCGTCAAGACGATGGCCTACAAGATCAACAAGAACCGCAAGGGCCACTATGCCTTCCTGCGCTCTGACGCACCCGCGCCGGCCGTGCAGGAGATGGAACGCCTGATGCGCCTGCATGACGATGTGATGCGCGTGCTGACCATCAAGGTCGACGCACACGCCGAACTGCCGTCGGTGCAGATGCAGAAACGCGATGATCGTGACCGCGGCGAGCGCCGCGAGCGCCGTTGATCAGCTTTAGGACAAGGACATAACCCATGGCCGCTAAACCATTTTTCCGCCGCCGCAAGGTCTGCCCCTTCTCGGGAGACAACGCGCCCAAGATCGACTACAAGGACACCCGTCTGCTGCAGCGCTACATCTCCGAGCGTGGCAAGATCGTGCCCAGCCGGATCACCGCAGTCTCCGCAAAGAAGCAACGCGAACTGGCCCGTGCCATCAAGCGCGCCCGCTTCCTCGCGCTGCTGCCCTACGCCGTGAAGTAAGGAGCTGACCATGCAAGTTATCCTTCTCGAACGCGTTGCGAAACTGGGCCAGATGGGCGAAGTCGTCGATGTAAAACCCGGCTACGCCCGCAACTTCCTGCTGCCGCAAGGCAAGGCGCTGTCGGCCTCCAAGGCCAACATCGAAGCCTTCGAGCAGCAGAAAGCCCAGCTCGAAGCGCGCAACCTAGAAACCAAGAAAGAAGCCGAAGCGCTGGCCGAGAAACTCGATGGGCAGCAGTTCATCGTGATTCGGTCCGCCTCCGACGCGGGCTCTCTCTATGGTTCGGTGACCACCCGTGACGCAGCCGAAGCCGCAACCGAGGCCGGCTTCTCCATCGATCGCAAGCAGGTCGTCCTGCAGCCGATCAAGGAGCTGGGCCTGCACAAGGTCACCGTCGTACTGCACCCCGAAGTTGACGCCACCATCGAGCTCAACGTGGCCCGCTCCGAAGAGGAAGCCGAGCTGCAAGCCTCCGGCAAATCCATCCAGGAACTGGCCGCCGAGGAAGAAGCCGCCGCCGAATTCGAAATCGCGGAGCTCTTCGATGATATCGGCGCCGCCACCTCCGACGACGCGGATCTCGCCGAGGCCGTGGCCGAGGAGAGCGAAGAAGACCCCGCCTCGGGCGATCAGGAGGACACAGCCGGCCGCGGCTGATCCTCCCCGTGAGTGAACCAGGTAAGGCCGGTCGCATCTGCAACCGGCCTTTTTTTATGGCCTTCGCCGCGGCTCAGATCAGCCCGGGCGTCCCGCAGTCGGCAGCATCCAAATCCAGAACCGGGTCGTCCGGTCCGCAGGTCTCGCCGCTGATCGGATAGGTTTCGGGCTGGGTGCAGGCGACCAGGCCCAACGATCCGATCAACAGCAGCGCTTGTATCCATGTCTTCATTGTCGTTACCTTGTTCTTGCGTGATAGGCGTTAAGTATCCGCAGCGCCGCACGCACATCTTGACCCACATCAACCGAGCCGCACGACGTGGGGTCACCCTGGCGCAGTTTTGTCTAAGGCCCACATGACCCGCTTCATTCTCATCTCCGGCTGCTCGGGCGGCGGCAAGTCCACACTGCTCGCAACCCTGCAGGGCCTCGGCTTTGACGGTATCCCCGAACCGGGTCGGCGGGTCGTGGCCGCTGAGCGGCGTGTGGGCGGCACGGCGCTGCCCTGGCGCGATATGTCCGCCTTCATCGCCAAGACCTTCGAGCTTGCGCAGCAGGACCTGCGCGTGGCCAGAGGCGCAGCCGGGCCGGTCTTCTTCGATCGCGGTCTCATCGATGCGGCCGCCGCGCGGGCCCACCTGACCGGCGTTCCCCTGCACAGCGTTTTGAAGACACCCAGCCCCTACGCGCACACGGTCTTTCTTGCGCCGCCCTGGCCCGAGATTTTCGCGGGCGACGCGGACCGGCGGCATAGCTTCGACGAGGCCGTTGCCGAGTATGACCGGCTGTGCCGCGCGTTCGATGCCTTGGGTCACGAGGCCATCACGCTCCCTCGAACACCCCCGGCGGAGCGCGCGCAGTTCGTCCTGTCGCACCTTGAGCTGAGCGCGGGATGAGCAAGCCGCCGCCCATCGCAGGCCGGCGCCCTTGATGTCACCTGCAGGGCGCGGTTTATCCGCCCGGCAGATGCCCAGATGACAGGACGCCTCCGTATGTTCACCCGCCGATCCATTCTGCTCGCCGCCTGCGCGCTCGCAGCCTGCAGCACACCGGAGCCCGCGGCCTTCGATCCACCGCTCTATCCCAATGAAACCCCCGAGCTTCGGCAGCTCATCAACGAATACGCCGATCTCTACGAGCTGCCGCGCCCTCTCGTGCACAAGCTCGCGATCCGGGAAAGCACCCACCGGCCCTGGGCGCGGAGTGGTCCCTACTATGGGCTGCTGCAGATCCTGCCCGAGACCGCCCGCACGATGGGCTTTCGGGGTCAACCCAACGACCTGCTCGATGCGGAAACCAACCTGAAGTACGCGCTGCGGTACCTGCGCGGCGCCTGGTTGCTGTCGGATGGCGATCACGACACCGCCATCATGTGGTACGCGCGCGGCTATTACTACGAGGCGAAGCGGCGCGGCATGCTGGTCGAGACCGGCTTGCGCCCCGGCTGATCATGAAAAAAGGGCCGCTGGTTTATGCAGCGACCCCTCTCGTCCCTCCTCCCCGAAAGGACGCTATTCGTCTTCCAGCGCGTCGACGGCTTTCTGAAGATCTTCTTTCGAGACGGTCTTCTCCTTGATCGTCGCCTGTTCGAACACGTGGTCGACAACCTTGTCCTCGAAGATCGGCGCGCGCATCTGCTGCTGCATCTGCTGGTTCTGCTGGACGAATTCGAAGAACTGCCGCTCCTGGCCAGGGTATTGGCGCGCCTGCGCCATGATCGCCTGTGTCATCTCGGCATCGGTGACCTCAACCTCGGCCTTCTGGCCGATCTCGGCCAGCAGCAGGCCCAGACGTACGCGGCGCGTGGCCAGCTTCACATGCTCTTCGGTCGCTTCGATCTCCGGGTGGTCGTGCCCTTCCACGTCCGGGTTGTCCTCGTGCCAGAGCTGATGCGCGATCTGCTTGGCTTCGGCCTCGACCAGTGACGGCGGCAGATCGAAATCGACCATCCCGTCCAGCGCATCGAGCAGCCCACGCTTCATCACCGCCCGCGCGGCTCCGGCGTATTCGGCTTCCAGGCGTTCCGAGATCTGGCCTTTCAGCGCCTCGAGGTCTTCGGCTCCGAATTTCTTCGCCAGCTCGTCATCGATCGTGGCGGCGACTGGCTCTTTCACCTCCTTGATGGTGCAATCGAAGGTCGCTTCCTTGCCCTTCAGGTTCTCGGCCTGGTAATCCTCGGGGAAGGTCACGGTGACGGCTTTTTCCTCGCCGGCCTTCACGCCCACCAGCTGCGCTTCGAAGCCCGGAATGAAGGAGTTCGAGCCCAGCACCAGCGGGTAATCCTCGGCCGAGCCACCATCGAAAGCCTCGCCGTCGACCTTGCCCACGAAATCCATCACGACCTGATCGCCGTCCTTGGCCTTGGCACCCTTCTTGCGCGCCTTGAAGTCCTGCGCCGTCTCGGCGAGGTTCGCGAGCGCCTCGTCGACGGCGGCGTCTTCCGCCTTCACCACCAGCTTCTCGAGCTTGATCTTGGCGTAATCGATCTCCGGGATTTCGGGCAGCGCCTCATAGGACATCGAGACCTCGACGTCGTCGCCCTCTTTCCAGTCCTCGTTGGTCATCTTGACTTCGGGCTGCAGCGCGGGCCGGTCGCCGGATTTCTCGAAATGTTCCGACATGGCGCCATCGATGCTTTCCTGCATCGCTTCGCCCATGACGCGCTGCCCGAACTGCTTCTTCAGCAGCGCCATCGGCACCTTGCCCTTGCGAAAGCCCTTCATCTCCACCTCGGGCTGCGCTTCGGCCAGTTTCTCGTTGACCTTGGCGTCCAGCTCGGCCGCTGTCACGGTGATGGCATAGCTGCGTTTCAGACCTTCATTCAGCGTCTCGGTGACCTGCATGTGTGCTCCATAGAACTAGGGCGCGCCGGCCGGCGCGGGCATGAAATTTGCGCCCTTCTATTGGTGTGTCGGCAGCGGTGCAAGGCCGAATAGGGCCAGAGGCGGAGCGGGTCGGCAAAAACCCAGCCGAAGTCCCGCTTGCGGCGTCATTGCTCCAGATAAAGCGCCACCATGCCGTCGGTCAAACCGGCCATCTCGTCGGTCAGGGCCGCGACCTCGGTCAGAGTCTCACGCCCCACCGGCTGATCGCCCAGGCCGCGCTCCAGGAGCGGGCGCAGCCGCGTCCAGACATCCTTCATCTCCATCACCTGCTTGATCGCCGCAAGGGTCGGCGGATCCACGATTTCGAGGTCGAAATCGCCGAATTCCATCGCCGTCAGGATGGTCTCGAACCTGTCGATGGCGTGAGCGAGCTCATCGCGCATGCGAGCTTGCGAGAGGTCAATGCCGATGTAGCACAGCGCCTTGGCGGCTTTGCGCACCAGCATGCTCTGGCCAGCGGCCTGGCTGATCGTGCGGACCATCTCCTGCCGGGTGACGAGCCGGGTGCGATAGGTTTCGGCGACCTGCTCGACGAGCGCTTCCAGATTGCTGGACACGACCGGATCGAGCCGGATCAATTGCTGAACGGGAATGGCATGAAAGTCACCAGACATCACCTGCCGCGAGGCCGGCGCAAAGGTGGCCCACTGCGTATCGATACCGTCGAGCCCGGCGAGGATGACCGGGTCGCTTTCCGGACCCGCAATGCCCTCGCCCTGCCCCGACCGCAGCGCTGCGGCGTTGTCATCGAACATCATGGAAGCGATGAAGGCCTGCTCGGCCTGAAGTTGCGGCGCGACACCCGCCATCAGGAAACAGGTCGACTTGGCCATGGTCTGGAACAAAGCGCGCTGGTGTGCGGCTGCCTTGATCCGTGCAAGCGCGTCTGCATGCTGCGCCTGCGCATCGGCAAAGGCCGCACCGCTGCCCAGCAGAAGCAGACAAATCGCCGTCAGTTGCACCGGATAGACCAGATATCGCATTGGACACCCTATTGCCATCATGGGCATCTTCTATCCGGCAAGTGTTAATACCGCGTATGTGCGCTGCGCCTTCTCGCCGGATCGCCGCTGAGCGGCCCGAGCGCTGCCAAATCGCTACTCGACGTAGAGACCCACGGCCTGGTTCATTTCCTTCAGAACCTGATCGCTGATATTGGCCAGCTGCACACGGGTCGCATGATCGACGTCAGTATCGTCCGAGATCGCCGCGACCAACGCCTTGAATTCCATCCAGGTGCCGTTCGTCAGCTCCAGCTGGCGTTTCACCGCGTCGCTCGGCGGGGCAATGATGCCGTCCTCCTCCGATCCGCCCATCAGCTTGGCCATGGCACTGTCAAAGTCGCGCATGGTCGTCTCCACCAGCTCCCGGCTGCCAAGGTCGCCCAGCCCGATGATCGCGAAACAGACCTCTTTCGAGATCTTCTGCGTCAGCATGCGCTGACGCCCCGCGACCTGAACGGTCTTGAGCAAGCCTGCGGGGATGTTGTCGGTCTGGTGGGCGGTTTGAATGGTCAGCACCGCCGCGTGCATTTCCGCGAGCGTCGCCATGTTCATGTTGATCAGCTGCGCCATCGGCACAGAGTGGAAGTCGCCCGCCGCAACCTGCCGCGCGGCCGGGCCAAGCGTCGCCCAGAGCGCCTCGACCCGAGCGAGGGCCGCCAGCACCTCCGCGTTGGTTTCCGGCAGCAGCCCCAGAGTTTCGTCCCCATAGCGCAGCGCAGCCAGAACATCGTTGAACTGCTGCACGTTGGTCTCGGTCTTGGCGACGAACCGCTCGGGATCCACGCCGGCCATGACAAGGCAAGCGTTGCGGGCCATCTGCTGCGTCAACATACGCTGGCGTCCGGCCAGGTTGATGCGGGTGCCCGCGTTGCTCTCGGCCGTGGTCTCGGCCGAGACCGCGGGCGCCTGCCCGAGATACACCGGCGTCGCAACGGCGACCGCCATCAGAATGACCGCGCATTTCTCCGTAACTCGCCTAAACATTTCGCACACCTCGTCTAAAATTTGACATTCCGCCGCATTTGGCTGGAAAATCTTAACAACTGGTTATGGCATGCCGCCGAAAGTGGTGCGTTTTTGGGACAAAATTTGTTCATTTTTGGGACAACTTCGTCGAGACCGCCGTACAGGCCCCTAAGCGACACGCGCCTGAACCACCGGTCGCCCGGCTCGTACCGGCACTTGGGCAGCTGTGGTGCGGGTGAAGGGACTTGAACCCCCACGCCTTGCGGCGCCAGAACCTAAATCTGGTGCGTCTACCAATTCCGCCACACCCGCACGCAGGCCGGATCGCAACCCGGTTGGCGGGCTGCTTAGCAAACCCTCCGCCGCAGTGCGAGTGCAAAATGATCCCGCATTTTAACAAGACGTTATCATAATCGGTGTTCACTCGGGCCAGAGGTCACGTCAAGGAGGCAGACCAATGAAGCCGAGAACGGCCGGGCGCAGCAGGGCCCGCTCCAGCAGTACCTTCTGTACCGCCGCAGAGCCTGCCGGCCATGCCGGTCTGATCTCGGGCGCGCAGGTTCTGACGCTCAAAGGTGAACGCTGCGTTGAGGCACTGCGGGTGGGCGATCATGTGCTTACCCGCGGTGGTGCGTTGCCGCTCACCCGAATAGATGTGATCAGCGCGCTGGTGCCTTGCGTCTATGTCATCGCCGGATCCCTCGGACACAGCCGGACCGACCGCGATGCCTTGCTGACCGCGGATCAGATGATCTTTTTGCGGGATTGGCGCGCGACAGCAGTCTTCGGCCAGCCGAGCGCTCTGGTCCCGGCACAGAAACTCGTCGACGGTGAATTCGTCCGTGACCTTGGCCAGCAACTGGTCACGCTCTACCGGCTCTTCTGTCCGATGCCGCAAATCCTCTTTGCGGACGGCTTGAACCTCGGCACCGCGGACACCGCTCCCGGGCCCGCGGTGCGGCCCGCGGCCTAGAGACCCAGATCGCGAAACACCGCCGGCAGGGTCTCGGGCAGATCCTCGGCGATGAGGCCTGGGCCGAAGCGGCGTGCGCAGCCTGCATGCAGCGCCACAGCCGCCGCCGCCGCCTCCACAGGCGCGAGACCGCGCGCCAGCAGCCCGGTCACAAACCCCGCCAGTACATCGCCTGAGCCCGCCGTGGCCAGCCAGGCCGTCGCCGCCTCGGGCGGATTCACCCGGCAGCTGCCATCGGCCCCAGCCACCACCGTGTCCGGTCCCTTGAACACCACACAGCAGCCCGCCCGGTCCGCCGCCTGCATCGCCGCATCAATCTTCGAGAAGGCCGGCCCGCGGTCGGGCTTAGCCTCCAGCCGCGCGGCAACGTCCGGAAAGAGCCGTGCGAACTCCCCGCCATGCGGCGTCAACACGCACCCCCCGTGCAGCGCATCGAAGAGCGCCGGGTCCTGTCCGATCAGCGTGCAGGCGTCGGCATCGAGCACCACGGGCTTGCCCGACGCCAGGACGGCTGCGATCTTCTCCGCAGCACCCTCATCGAGGCCCAGGCCGGGGCCCAGGCAGACCGCGGTGATCCGGCTGTCTCGCAGAACCGCCGACAGATCGGATGCGTCCGAAATCCGCCGCAGCATCAGCGCCGTGATCTGTTGGGCGACCTCCATCTGGGCTGCCGGCGGCACGCCCAGCGTCACCAGCCCTGCACCGACCCGCAACGCCCCGCGCGCAGCCAACCGGGCCGCCCCCGTGCGCCCCGCTCCGCCGGTCAGCACCAGCGCGTGCCCATGCGAAAACTTGTGCCCCCGACGCTTTGCCAGCGCCTCCAAGGGCAGGCCGATGAGCTGCGCGGGTGCGACCGCCGCACGATCGTCCAGCCACGGCCCCAACCCGATGTCCACGACCCGGAGCGCGCCGCAGACCTCACCGGCATCCGCCAAATAATGCCCGCGCTTGGCGGTCTGGAAGCTCACTGTCAGATCGGCCGCCAGCGCCGCCCCAAGAATGCGCCCGCTGTCCGCACAAAGCCCGCTGGGGATGTCCACCGCAACCCGATGCCCGATCTCAGCCTCCGCTGTCATCAAGCCTGCAAGATCGAGCGTCACCGGTCGGGTCAGCCCAGTTCCGAAGAGCGCGTCGACCAGCAGATCGACCGCGCCCGTGATACATCCCGGCCCGAGCGGGACGACCGCGTGGCCCGCTGCGCACCAGCGGTCGTGGTTCGCCTGCGCATCGCGCGGCAGGCTCGTGGGGTCGCCCAGCAGGCAGACCTCGACCAGCCAACCGCGCTCGGCCAGCACTCTGGCGATCACGAAGCCGTCCCCCCCGTTGTTGCCCGGCCCACAGAGCACCACCGCGCGATGCGGCCCCCACCGAAGCGCCGGCCACTGCGCGAAGAGCGCGTCGCACACGCCCTGACCGGCCCGTTCCATCAGCTCCAGACCGGTCACGCGCCCCGACTCCATCGCCACTTTTTCGAGCGAACGCATCTCGGCTGCCGTCAGGATTTCGGCCATTTTTGCGCCTTCCGATTCATTTGTGATTACTTTTTATGCGTTTTGCCTGCAGATTGGGCGCATGTTTGCCAAATCTGCAGCGGACCAAAGGCAGTTTACGCCAATCCATGGACCGCTCCAGTGCGAAATGATCTGAACCCTGAGGAACACTGGCGAGGGAGGCCCCCATGAAGAAGATCGAAGCGGTGATCAAGCCGTTCAAACTCGACGAGGTGAAAGAGGCGCTGCAAGAAGTGGGTGTCCAGGGGCTCTCGGTCATTGAAGTCAAGGGCTTCGGACGCCAGAAGGGCCATACCGAGCTCTACCGCGGTGCCGAGTATGTGGTCGATTTCCTGCCCAAGGTGAAGATCGAGATCGTGCTCGACGACGATATGGTCGATGCGGCGATCGACGCCATCGTGGGCGCGGCGAAGACCGAAAAGATCGGCGACGGCAAGATCTTCGTCACGCCCGTCGAGCAATCCATTCGGATCCGCACCGGCGAAACCGGATCTGACGCGCTCTGACGCGCGCAAGACACATCATTCCAACCAAGAGGGATATAGGAAGAATGAGCAAAGAGCTTCTGAAGATGATGAAGGATGAGGACGTGGCCTACGTCGACATCCGCTTCACCGACCCGCGTGGCAAGCTGCAGCACGTGACGGTGATGTCCGACCAGGTCGACGAGGATTTCCTTGAGGAAGGCTTCATGTTCGACGGCTCCTCCATCGCCGGCTGGAAGTCCATCGAAGCCTCCGACATGAAGCTCATGCCCGATGTGGACAGCGCCTATGTCGATCCGTTCTACGCGGAAAAAACCGTCTGCCTGCACTGCTCCATCGTCGAGCCGGACACGGGCGAGGCCTATGAACGCGACCCGCGCTCGACAGCCGAGAAGGCCGAGGCGTACCTCAAGTCCTCGGGGATCGGCGATGTGGCCTACTTCGGGCCGGAAGCCGAATTCTTCCTCTTCGACAACGTCAAGTTTTCCAGTGCGATCAACAAGGTATCCTACGAAGTTGATGCAATTGACGCATCCTGGAATACCGATACGGACTACGAGATGGGCAACATGGGGCATCGTCCCGGCGTCAAGGGCGGCTACTTCCCGGTCAACCCCACCGACGAGTCGCAAGATCTGCGCTCCGAAATGCTGTCGACCATGAAGCGCATCGGCATGAAGGTCGACAAGCACCACCACGAGGTCGCCTCGTGCCAGCACGAGCTGGGCCTGATCTTCGACTCGCTCACCAAACAGGCGGACGAGCTGCAGAAGTACAAATACGTGATCCACAACGTGGCGCACGCCTACGGCAAATCGGCCACCTTCATGCCCAAGCCCATCGCGGGCGACAACGGCACCGGGATGCACTGCAACATGTCGATCTGGAAGGACGGCAAGCCGCTCTTCGCGGGCGACAAATACGCCGATCTGTCGGATGAGGCACTCTGGTACATCGGCGGCATCCTGAAGCACGCGAAAGCGCTCAATGCCTTCACCAACCCGTCGACCAACTCCTACAAGCGCTTGATCCCAGGCTTCGAAGCGCCTGTTCTGCGCGCCTACTCCGCGCGCAACCGCTCCGGCTGCGTGCGCATCCCGTGGACCGAAAGCCCGAAAGCCAAGCGCGTCGAGGCCCGCTTCCCCGACCCCTCGGCGAACCCCTATCTGTGCTTCGCAGCACTTCTGATGGCCGGTCTTGACGGCATCAAGAACAAGATCGATCCGGGCGAGGCGATGGACAAGAACCTCTATGACCTGCCCGCGGAAGAGCTCGCCGGCATCCCGACCGTCTGTGGCTCGTTGCGCGAGGCGATCGAAGAGCTGGAGGCCGATATGGACTTCCTGCTGGCCGGTGACGTCTTCACGAAGGACCAGATCGAGGGCTACATCGAGCTCAAGATGGAAGAGATCGAAACCTACGAGCACACCCCACACCCGGTGGAATTCGGGATGTATTACAGTTGCTAGAGGCCAAGGGCCTCTAGCAACTGAGCCGGATAAGTTGGTTTTCGCAGAAAACCTGCGGTCCGGCCCCCTTGGAATGTATGGAAAGGCGCGGACACCCTCCGCGCCTTCTTTCTGTGGATTCGACCTGCACCACTCTGTCTGCAGGGCGCCCCTGCCCACCACCAGCGCCCGCCCGCCCAGCGGGCGTCGACTGGAAGAGAATGAGCGCCCGGTCCGGCCCAGCCGGACCGGGCGCTCGCCGCTGAACACCGGGAAAACCAAACGCGGTTTTGAATTTTCCCGGTTTTGGTGCATCATTCACCATATTTGAATGACGTATTTTTCCGGAGACCTTTTGATGACGCTGTTTTTCACCCGCCGTACGTACAATGCCGCCAAAAAGAAATTCACCAACAACCCCGCCGCCCTTACCCGCTTCGTCCAGATCACGAATGGCCCCGACAGCCGCGGCCGCTGGAGCGGGGGTGCAATCAGCCAGTCCGACTGGCTGCGCGAGGTGAAGCATGAGGCCAGCTCAAACGAAATCACCATCTATGTGCACGGGTTCAACACCGACCAGATCGACATGCTGCGCCGCCTCGACAAGATTAAAAATGGCCTGCGCGCTCAGGGGAATCGCGGGGCCGTGATCGGCTATGACTGGCCCAGTGACGGCAAGGTCTTCTCCTACGACCAGGACCGCAACCGCGTGAAGGACACCGCACATTTCCTGGTCAGCGACGGGATACTGCCCCTGCTGGCGATGTCGCCGCGTCCCAAGATCAACCTCATCGCACATTCCATGGGCGCCTATGTGATCCTGCGCGGGTTCTCAAACTTTGATGACGCGGCGGGTCCGGGGGCGAGCGCCTGGCGTGCCAATGAGGTTGCGTTCCTCTCGGGCGATGTCGCCCGGAACTGGCTCGGCAAGGGCGCCTGGGGCGCGTTGCTGCTCTCCCACCGCGCCCGGCGCTTCACCAATTACTACAGCGAAGGCGACCGGGTGCTGCCGATCTCGGCCTTCACCGACGGCTTCCGCAAGCGCGTGGGCCGCGACGGGCTGCCCAGCATCACCGAAAAGACGCACTTCGATGTGAACGCAACCCCGCAATACCTGCGCGACGTCCCCCCCGGCAAGCGCAGCAAGGCACGCTCGCACCGCTGGTGGTTCGACAGCAGCACGCTCTATGCCGATATTGCGCAGACCTTCGCCGGACAGGCCCCGGGCAGCCTCGCCACCCGGCAGGATCTGGGCGAAGACGATCTTGCGTTGATCAGCTGACCCGCCGCCGGCCCCTTGTCAGAGCCGCAAACCGGCCCCTTGTCAGAGCCGCAAAGACGGCGTAGACCGCGCGCAGGTCCTTCCGTGCACCTGCCGTTCGCATCTGGTGAAGCCGCGGATCTTCTGTCTCAACCGTCGATCCCGAGGGGTCGCGCATCGGTGCCGGCAATGCGAACACCCGCCCTCTTCCGCGACCCGATGGAGACGACAATGGACATCGCTCTTCCCTCCCGCGACGCCCTCAAGGCCCAGGCCCGGCGTCTGCGGACAAAACTGGCCGAGACAGGCCTCACACTCTCACACAGTGCCGCGCTTGAAGCCATCGCGCATCAATGGGGTGCGCGCGACTGGAACACGCTCTGCGCCCGGGCCGGCAGCGCGCCCGCGCCCGTCTGGCAGGTGGGTCAGCGGGTCTCGGGCCGGTATCTGGGCCACCCGGTCCGCGGTGAAATCCGTGCCGCCGAACGGCGCGGGCCAACGCACTGGCGCCTGACGCTACGGCTTGACGAGGCGGTCGATGTGGTTGCATCGCGCCAGTTCTCCAGCCTGCGGCGCCAGATCAGCTGCACGCTCGATGCAACAGGCCGCAGCCCGCAGAAGACCTCGGACGGCGCTCCTCAGATGGTGCTGCACGATCACTGGACGAAGCCTTAAGCTCACCGGGCGCCCTTAGCGGCGCCCGGGTCTCACCACATAGGTGTGGATCGAGAAGACCACCGCCCCGCTCTGCGGCAGACGCAGGATGCATTGCCGCTCCGCCCGCTGATAGGGTGCTGCGGCCTCCTCTGGCGCGATCCGCCGCGGCGAAAGGGCCGAGCGCGGCTGGAAGAGCTCCGGATCATCATACCAGAGCCGGTTGAACCGCCACAGCGGATGGCCCACCTGCACCCCGTCGAAGAGCCGCTGCACCCGCCGGGCGATCCCATCGTCATATTCGGGCACGGTGTCGTGGATGCCGATGAGCGGCCGGCCTACCTTCTCGTGCAGCCGCCAGCTCGCCGGGAAGCAGAGGCAGGCCGCCACCAGCACATGCTCAGCCCCGCGCTTCTCCAGGATGCAGATGTCCTCTTGCACCAGCCGGCCCAGCACCACGAGCGGCGCGTCGCTCTCAAGGTCAACCACGTCTCCGTCGGGACAGATGCACCGCCGCCCGTCGACCGCGAATCCGAGCCCGGGCAGCAGGCCGAGCGCCTCCGCCAGCACCTCCTGGGCGGCTGTCTCCGCCGCTGGGTCCTGCCAGTAGACCTCCGCGCGCCGCTTGGCGATCAGCGCGCGCCGGTGCGCCATCTGCGCCGCATAGGCGTCATCCACCCGCAACCAGGGCTCGCGGAGTGGCTGCACCCCGGGCAGCCCCCGCGCCTCCAGCATCTCATCTGGAATCGATGTCTGCAAAATCTCAACCATGACAAAGCCTAAGCCCCAATCCCCATGCCGCCTTCAAAAAACGACGCTGCGCGATGTCGCAGACAAGCATCCCTCGGCCACGAATCGGGCGCAAGTTGACCATACGGCACAGACAGGACCACCGGCGATGAACCAGCACTTCAGCGACACCCGCAAGATCGACCCCAGCCGCGGCGCGCTGCTCGGCGACGGCACCCCGAACGATCAGGACCGGATCGAGATCGGCCCCACGCAGCTCGCCTTCGCCGAATGGGCGGCCGCCGGCCTCACCCTGCCCGACCTGCCGGCAATGCGCGCCTATCGCCACGCGCGGCTCACGCAGCACATCGTCGAGCGCGGCTACGCGGGGCTTCTGATGACCGACCCGCTCAACATCCGCTATGCCACCGACAGCACCAACATGCAGCTCTGGAACACGCATAACCCCTTCCGCGCGGTGCTGCTCTGCGCGGATGGCTACATGGTAATGTGGGATTACAAGAACTCACCCTTCCTGAGCAAATTCAACCCTCTGGTGCGCGAGCAGCGCGCGGGCGCCGACCTCTTCTACTTCGACCGAGGTGATAAGACGGGCCAGCAGGCCGACGTCTTCGCCAACGAGATCCGGATCTTGCTGCAAGATCACGCCCCGGGCCTGCGCCGCCTTGCCGTTGACAAGATCATGCTGCACGGGCTGCGCAGCCTCGAACGCCTCGGCTTCGAGATCATGGAGGGCGAGGAGGTGACCGAGAAGGCGCGCGCGGTGAAGGGTCCTGACGAGATCAAGGCGATGCGCTGCGCCATGCACGCCTGCGAACAGGCGATGTATGCGATGGAGGACTTCGCCCGCACCCATGTGGGCGACGGCACCACCTGCGAGGATGACATCTGGGCGGTGCTACACGCCGAGAACATTCGCCGCGGCGGCGAATGGATCGAAACGCGGCTGCTGGCCTCGGGGCCCCGCTCCAACCCCTGGTTCCAGGAATGCGGGCCGCGCGTCTGCCGGCAAAACGAGATCATCTCTTTCGACACGGACCTGGTGGGCGCCTATGGCATCTGCACCGACATCTCGCGCAGCTGGTGGATCGGCGATCAGGCCCCGCGCCCCGACATGATCTATGCGATGCAGCACAGCATCGAGCACATTCGCACCAATATGGAGATGCTGAAACCGGGCGTAATGATCCCTGAGTTGACGGCCAACTGCCACGTGCTTGATGACAAGTTCCAGGCGCAGAAATACGGCTGTCTGATGCATGGCGTGGGGCTTTGCGACGAGTGGCCGCTTGTCGCCTACCCCGACAAGGCAGTCCCGGGTGCCTACGACTACCCGTTGGAGCCGGGCATGACGCTCTGTGTCGAGGTACTCGCGGGCGAGGTGGGTGGCGATTTCTCGATCAAGCTCGAGGATCAGGTGCTGATCACCGAGGACGGCTACGAGAACCTGACCTCCTACCCCTTCGATGCGGCCCTGACGGGGCGATTAGACCGCTAGGGGCGGGCCGTTCTTTCCTCGGATCAGGATGGAGCGTCGCGCGTGGACGACACGCCGTCAGTCCGATAAGGCGTCCAAGGCCTCGGCGGCCTGACGCCGGTTCTGGTCTTGAATCATCCGGACCTCTCCACCACCCGCCCGCGTCCAGGCGGCGGCATTGAGTTGCGTCAGACCCCGCTTAGCCACCGCCTCCATGGCGGCTATCAGCGCCGCCGCATCCTCCAGCTTGGCGTTCATGGCCGCCGCATCACCGGTGTCGATTGCAACGCCACGAAAATCATTGATCATACTGTTTAGTTCAACGAGCGCTTCGAAGTGCCTTGCCTCAACCAGATTGGCCGCCGCCACCTCGAAGTCGGAGCCGCCATCATCCAGCCACTTGTTGAAGTCTGCCGCATCCGCCCCAAGGCGGGCACTGGATTTGGGCCTGCGGTGGATATTGCCTGCGTTCCGGCGAATTGAGAGGCTGATCTCGTCAAGGTCATCGTCCTCGAGCGCATAACTGTCGATGATCTTGAACAGGTTCGCCTCATGGTCGTGAGCTTTGGGCCGCAGCGTCTTCGTGAACGCTTCGGACCACCGCCCGATCGACGAGCCCAGCCGGGGTCGTCGATCCGCTGCTCGGACCTCTAGTAACATTTGTTCAGCGGTGGCTTGAAGACAATCTTCAAGACGTTGCCCGGCGTGTGAGGCGGCGCCAGTACGTCCAGGAGGAACTTATCCTTCATTGCCGTCTTCGGGAATGTGTCGATGCTCTTCAACCCGTCGTCGAACTGGGTCTTTGGCTGCGGCAAGCAGAGCTTGAGAAACTCATCATGCAGACTGTCATGGTTGGCGCCATGCTCCGCGATCACAGCCCTCACGTCACGCTCATTCAACGTCAGCCCATTCAGCCGATATGCGCCATTGGCAAAATGGCTGAAATTGCGCGCGCGGGTGGCCAACCAGACCTTCCGCGACTCCTCACGTGGCTTTCTCGCGCAGCGTTGAATTGGTCCGCCCCTGCGGCCTCGGGGTTGTCCGCGACATCATCAATGAGATCCTTAACCTGCGCCGTCACATCCCCTAGCTTTTTCTCGCGAATAATATGGTGATCGGTGAATCATCGCCGGCTGGCCCGTCGTCCGCAGAACAGTCGTAGCTTTCACCGTAGGTAACATGCGCCGGAAGCACCGCGTCGTACTCCGAGGCCCGCTGCACCACCTGCCCCGCCGCCTGACGCGCAAGGCGCCCCAGGTCCCGGCTCGCCCGGCTGTGATTGGTCTTCCTCTGCAACGCGACAAGGCTCTGCTGACCGGGCACCGCGGGCGCCAACACGACCGGCCCTGAGCGGATTTCGTTCACGGCCGCCCATATTTCTGGCAGATCAGCAACAGCCGACGCGTCGGGTTCGCCAAACGGAGGCGGTTTGCACCAAAATCGGGAAAGCTGACCGATATGCGCCGTCCGACATGGCATGCCAGTGGCACATGGTGTGGCTAGCCCTCCGCCGCGGCGAACTCCAGCCCCTCGATCTGGCGCAGATAGGCTTCGAAAAACTCCGTGAAGGTCGCCACCAGCGGCGGCAGTTGCTCATAGGGCGGATAGTAGAGTGTCAGCCACAAGGGCTCCACCTGCCAGTCGGGGAAGAGCCGCTCGACGGCGCCGCTGGCGAGCCCTTCCGCCACGATGAAGCCCGGCAGCACCGCGATCCCCGCTCCCGCGGCAGCGAGCAAGTAGAGCAGATCGCCATTGTTCGAGACAATCTCGGTGCCGGCGCGCACGACACGCCGGGTGGCCCCCTTGCGAAACACCCAGGTCTCCGGCTGCCCACCCGTACCATAGGAAAGCGCATACTGCGGGCGCAGCGCCTCCGGATGCTCGGGGCGCGGCAGTCGGTCGAAGAGCGCAGGCGCCGCAACCGCATAGCGCGGCACTTCGCAGAGCTTGCGCCAGATCGTCGATTTGTCGGTCGGCGGGCGCGAGATCCGGATCGAGAGGTCGCAGTCCTCCTGCATGATATCCACCAGCGCGTCCGTCATCTGGATGTCGAGCGCGATGTCGGGATAGGCAACCCGGAAGCTCTCGACCAACCCCGGCAGAAGCCGCACCCCCATGGACACCGGCGCGTTGATCTTCAGCGCGCCCCGGTCCGGCAGGCCCGCGCGCCGGATCTCGCGTGCGATGCCGTCGAACTGCTGCACAAGCGGCTGGTACCGCGCCGCCACAAGTGCCCCTGCGCTCGTCAGCGCCACCTGCCGGGTCGTGCGGGTCAGAAGCTGCTGGCCCAACTCCGCCTCGAGCCGCGCGACGATCCGCGTGACCGAGGCCGGGGTGATGCGCAACCGACGCGCAGCACCCGCAAAGCTGCGCTGTGCGGCCACTTCGAGAAACACGCGGATGGGTCTGAGCTCGTCCATCCGATCATTATTGCATCAAGCGCAATAGTGAGTGCAAGACACTGTCTATTCCCAACAACAGTGCAGGAGCTTATCTTCATCGCAACCGCTCACACAGCACAGGATGTTCCATCATGCTCACAGAGATCAAAGGCCTGCATCACGTGACCTCCATGGCCGGGGATGCCAATGACAACAACGACTTCTTCACCGGCACGCTTGGCTTGCGGCGCGTCAAGAAGACGGTGAACTTCGACGCGCCCGATGTCTACCACCTCTACTACGGCGATGAGGTCGGCACTCCGGGCTCAGTGATGACGACCTTTCCCTACGGCCGGATGCCCCGCGGCAGCCGCGGCGTGGGGGAGGTCGGCGTGACCGAATTTGCGGTGCCCGAAGGCAGCCTGCCCTTCTGGGCCGACCGTCTGGCCGCGCAAGGCGTGACCGGGCTGGAGCACACCACGCTCTTCGGCGAGACGCGCCTGGTGTTCGACGGCCCGGACGGCGACGGCTTCGCGCTGGTCGAGGCCGCACCACAGGGGCGCAGCACCTGGACCGGTGGCGGTATCTCAGACGATCACGGGATCTTCGGCTTCCACGGCGCGCGGATGCGCCTGCGCGAGACCGCGGCCACCGATGAGCTGCTGAGCTTCATGGGCTATCAGAAGATCGACAGCGCCGATGGCGTCACCCGCTACGGGATCGAGGGCGGCAATGCGGCCAGCACGCTCGATGTGGAGCAGGTCCCCGATGGCGCGGCCGCCACAGAGGGCGCGGGGTCGGTGCACCACATCGCTTTCGCGGTGGAAGACCGGGCCGCACAACTCAAGGTGCGCGCGGCCCTGATGGACACGGGCTACCAGGTCACGCCGGTGATCGACCGCGACTATTTCTGGGCGATCTACTTCCGCACCCCCGGCGGCGTGCTCTTCGAGATTGCAACCAACGAGCCCGGTTTCGACCGCGACGAGGACACCGCCCATCTGGGCGAGGCGTTGAAGCTGCCCACGCGCTACGAGCCGCATCGCGCCAAGATCGAAAGCCTTCTGCCCGATATCGCAGCCTGAGGAGACCCTTATGTCAGTCGATCTCTATCGGGGGCCGGTCACGGCCCCTGACCCCGGCCAACCGGTGATCTTTGCCTTCCACGGCACAGGCGGCAACGCGGCTGAGATGCACGCGCTTGCGCGCCAGATTATGCCGGGCGCCGGGGTGATTGCCCCGCAGGGCGATGTGTCCGAGCATGGCGCCGCGCGGTTCTTCCGCCGGACCGCCGAGGGTGTCTATGACATGCCGGACCTCGCGCAGCGCACGCAGCGCATGGCCGCCTATGTGGCTGCGCAGAAGGCGCACCACCCCGGCCACCGGGTCTATGCCTTCGGGTATTCGAATGGCGCCAACATTCTGGCGTCCGTCGCGATGGCGCAGCCGGAGCTCTTCGACCGGATCGGGCTGCTGCATCCGCTGATCCCCTGGGCGCCCGACCCGGTGCCGGAGTTGCAGGGCACGCCGGTCCTCGTCTCGGCCGGGCGGCATGATCCGATCTGCCCCTGGCCGCTGACGGAACGGCTTGTCGACTGGTTCGAGGCTCAGGGGGCGGAGGTGCGCACCGAAATCCACGAGGGCGGGCACGAGCTGCGCCCGGCGGAGCTGGTGGCGCTCAAGGCTCTCTTCTCGACACAAAAAGAGACGGCGGCGCTTGCCTGAGCGCCGCCTCCCCATCGCTGCCCTGCCAACGCCGCCTCATTCGCCCGCGGCGAAGATCTCCAGACGATCGAGCACATGGCGCACAAGCCGCTGCCGCTCGGGCGCCTTGTCAAAGCCCGGCAGGTCCATGTTCAGCGCGAAGACATATATCTCTGCGCCATCCTCCACCCAGCCCACGTACCAGCCCAGGTCATCCTGCCCCTCGCGCAGATTGTAGCCCGTCTTGGCATAGAGCCGGGCGTCCTCCTGCGTCTCGGCCAGCATGATCTCACGGGCCTTCGCGTAGGTCTCGGCTGACAGCGGCAGGTCCTCCCGGGCGAGACGGGCGAGGAAGGCCAGCTGCTCGTCGGCGCTGATCGCCAGCGGTCCGCGCAGCCAGTACTGCTGCAGGTCTTGCGCGCCGCCGATCTCCGCATTGCCGTAGTCGAATGCAGCCAGCCACTCGGACATCACCTCTTCGCCCAGACCGCGCGCAATCTCCTGATAGACCCAGACAGCCGAGCGCTGGAAAGCGCGTGTCAGCGTCTGATCCTCATTCCACGATTCGAACGTCCGCCGCTTGCCGTCCCAGGCAAAGACCGTCTCGGGGCCGGCAAAGCCGGTCTCCAGCGCGATCAGCGTATGCGGGATTTTCGAGGTTGACGCGGGCTGAAACCGCTCATTTGCCCGCTCCGGGTTGCTCGACCACTCATGCCCGTCCGACAGCCGCTCAACCCGCATCACGACGCGCGCGTTCTCGCCCCCCGCCTCCGCAACAAAGGGCGAGATATCAGTTGGTTGCGCTATGGCTTTGCCTGCAAAAAGGGCGCAGAGCGCCACCCATCTCAAAAGGGTCATTGCCTCAGGTCTCCTGCTTTTGTCATGTATGAGAGCCTTCGGGATAAGCCGGAGCCTGTGCCTGGGAAAGCGCATTCGGACCCTGTTTCTACCGGTTGGCGGCTTTCCGCCCGGCCTCCGACCGTCACCTCCCCGTGATCCTTCTGTCACACCTCTTGCATGGCGCACCCCCGCGCCCCACTCTGGAGATACAAAGGAGCGCTGCCATGCCCACAGAACGGATCACCTTCTCCGGCCACGATGGCTCGGAGCTTGCTGCACGGCTGGATTTGCCCGACGGCCCGCATCTGGCCACCGCGCTCTTCGCCCATTGTTTCACCTGCGGCAAGGACATCCCCGCCGCGCGTCGGATCGCAGCGCGCCTTGCGTCGATGGGGATCGCCGTGCTACGCTTCGACTTTACGGGGCTCGGCCATTCCAAGGGTGAATTCGCCAATACCTCTTTCACATCGAACGTGGATGATCTCATCGCCGCCAACGCCTATCTGACCAAGCGCGGGATGACGCCGGCGCTGATGATCGGCCACTCGCTTGGGGGGGCTGCGGTTCTGAAGGCGGCTGCGGAGCTGAAAACCGTGAAGGCTGTCGCGACGCTGGGCGCGCCCTCCGATCCCGGGCACGTCACCCATAACTTCGCGGACGCGCTGCCCGACATCATGGAACAGGGCGCGGCAGAGGTCACGCTCGGCGGGCGCCCGTTCCGCATCGGCAAGGCGTTTGTCGAGGATGTGTCTTCGGAGGCGCTCACCCCGGCGATTGCGACCTTGCAGGCGGCCCTGCTGGTTCTGCACGCGCCGCGGGACGAGATCGTCTCCATTGACAACGCCAGCGAGATCTTCATGGCGGCGAAACACCCCAAGAGCTTCGTCACCCTCGACAGCGCCGACCACCTGATTACCCGCGCCGACGATGCCGAATACGCCGCGGACGTGATCGCCACCTGGGTCCGCCGCTATATCGGCCTGATGCCGCCCGCGCCGCCGCCCGGGGCGCCGGAAGGGGTGCTGCGGGTCTCGGAGGCGGATCCTGACGGGTATCTCACCGACATTACGTCGTCTGATGGCCACCACCTGCTGGCTGATGAACCGCTGGCCTATGGTGGCACCAACAAGGGCCTGAGCCCTTACGGCTTTCTCTCGGCGGGCCTTGGGGCCTGCACTTCGATGACCCTGCGCATGTACGCCCGCCGCAAGGGCTGGCCGCTGGCCCATGTCTCCGTGGACGTCAGCCACAACAAGGTGCATGCGCAGGATGCCGAAACCGCCGTCGGCGAACAGATCGACACCTGGAAGCGGCGCATCACACTGACCGGCAAACTCGACGCCGACCAGCGTGCGCGCCTGCTGGAGATTGCGGACAAATGCCCGGTGCACCGCACACTCGAGCGCAGCTCGACCGTCATCACCGAACTGGTGGACGCCGAGGTCCCCGAATCCGTCTGAGCCAGCCGCCACAGCGGGCTCCGGGGCTCACGGTGCAAAAATCGCCCGTGGAAAAGAATGAGGCGCGGCCCAACGGGTCGCGCCTCGCGTTTTGACTGATTTGGCAGGGCCTTAGCGGCGGGCATCTCCGACCAGCTTCCAGACAGCGGGCAGGATCAGCGCCGCCAGCGCCAGCTTGATCGCATCCCCCAGCAGGAAGGGAGTAAGGCCCCACTCCAGGATCGGCTTGTCCCAGCCGTAAAGCTGGCCCAGCCACAAGAGGCCGGGCACGTAGAGCAGGATGTTCCCGAGCAGCATCGCCAGCGCCATCCAGATCATGGAGCGGTCCCAGCCGCGCTGCGCCAGCGCCCCCAGCAAAACGGTCGCCATCACATAGCCGACCAGATAGCCGCCGGTGCCGCCCATCATGTATTCGATGCCGTTCAGATCGGCGGTGGAGCTCTGGAACACGTCGAAGCCAAGCGCCCCGATGATCATGTAGCCCAGGATCGTCGCCAGCCCGAGGCGCGCGCCATAGGCCGCGCCGATCGTCAGCACCGCGAAGGTGCCGAGGTTCATCAACACCGGCGAGCCCGGCACCGGTACCTTGATATTGGCCGCGATGGTCAGAAGGGCGATCCCGAGCACCACCAGAACCGCCTGCTTGACACGCCGGGCGGCGCCGGCCTGCGGGCCGAAATGATCTGCCAGAACGGCGTGAGAGGCGGTGAGTTGCATGAGGCTCGGTCTCCTGTTGCGAAATCCTGGCCCTTCAATGCCGCAGCGACGCGGACGGTTCAAGCCCTGTTGCGCGAATGGCGCCGATATCGGCTGCTCATCTCGTAGCGCTTGCGTGGCCCCTCCACCCGCCAGACCGTTGAAAACGCAGGCCAGTCCGAGAAATCGTAGCACACCGTATAGGCATCCGGATCGCACCAGTGCTCCGCCGTCCCCCCCGTTGCAGGCACCTGGTGAAAGAACCTGCCATCCTCGAAATAGACCCGCAGCCCCGCGCGCCAGAGATAGCGGCGCTCTGCCTGCATCGGAGCGCCGCCCGGCACCGTCAGCGTCCCGGTTTCGCGATAGAGCAAACCCGCCTCATCCGGGATCCAGATCGCCTCTCCCGCAAAGACGGCCTGCGCGCCCGCGTCATGGCGGATCTCGCGGGTCAGTTCCCAGGCGCCTTCGAAGTCCGCAAGGCGGCGCCTCTGCGCCTCGGCCATTGTCATGCGCAGCCTTGCGTGGCGGCGGCAAAGACGCCGGGTTTGCGCCTGCACGACATTTTGCCCTCCTGCCTTGTGGCTGCATCTTGCGCAGTTTAAGAGCCGAGCCAAGCCGACACAAATGCGAAAAGGTGCGCTGATGATCCCCCGCTACTCCCGCCCCGACATGGTTGCCATCTGGTCCCCGGAGACGAAGTTCCGCATCTGGTACGAGATCGAGGCCCATGCCTGTGACGCGATGGCCGATCTGGGCGTGATCCCGCGCGAAAACGCCGAGGCCGTCTGGAAAGCCAAGGACGTGGAGTTCGACGTGGCTCGCATTGACGAGATCGAAGCGGTGACCAAGCATGACGTGATCGCTTTCCTGACGCATCTCGCCGAGCATGTGGGCAGTGAAGAGGCCCGCTTCGTGCATCAGGGCATGACCTCCTCGGACGTGCTGGATACCTGCTTCAACGTCCAGCTGACCCGCGCCGCCGACATCCTGATCGACGACATGAAGGCCCTGCTGGCCGCACTCAAGCGCCGCGCCTACGAACACAAGGACACCGTTCGGATCGGGCGCAGCCACGGCATCCACGCCGAGCCCACCACGATGGGCCTCACATTCGCGCGGTTCTACGCCGAGATGGACCGCAACCTGAACCGGCTGGAGAAGGCGCGCTATGAGATTGCGACGGGCGCCATCTCGGGTGCTGTCGGCACCTTCGCCAATATCGACCCGGCGGTCGAAGAGCACGTCTGCGCGCAACTGGGGCTCGTGCCCGAGCCCATCTCCACTCAGGTGATCCCCCGTGACCGGCATGCCGCCTTCTTCGCGGCGCTCGGCGTGGTGGCCAGCTCCATCGAGAACATCGCCACCGAGATCCGCCACATGCAGCGCACCGAAGTTCTGGAGGCGGAAGAGTTCTTCTCCAAGGGTCAGAAGGGCTCGTCCGCCATGCCGCACAAGCGCAACCCGGTGCTGACCGAGAACCTCACCGGGCTGGCGCGGCTCGTGCGCATGGCGGTGATCCCGGCGATGGAGAACGTCACCCTCTGGCACGAGCGCGACATCTCGCACAGCTCGGTCGAGCGCAACATCGGCCCGGACGCCACGATCACCCTCGATTTCGCGCTCGCGCGCCTGACCATGGTGGTGGACAAACTGGTGATCTATCCGGACAACATGCTGGCCAATATGAACAAGTTCCGCGGGCTGGTGATGAGCCAGCGCGTGCTGCTGGCGCTGACCCAGGCCGGCGTGAGCCGCGAGGACGCCTACAGGCTGGTGCAGCGCAACGCGATGAAGGTCTGGGAGGAGGGTCGCGACTTCAAGACCGAGCTGCTGGCCGATTCGGACGTGACGGCAGCGCTCAGCCCCGAGGAGATCGAGGAGAAGTTCGATCTCGGCTATCACACCAAGCATGTCGACACGATCTTCGCGCGCGTGTTCAAAGACGCGGCATCCGCCTAGGTCAGCCCCCGCCGGCCGGGCATTTCTGTTGACCCAGGGTCATCCGGTGCTAGCTTGGAGAGCATCAACGAAAGGAGACCCGCAATGACGATCAAGACCTTGGCCGCCGCGGTGGCCCTGACCTTCGTGCCCGCCCTCGCCTTCGCGGCAGGCTGCAACTACGGCAAGCAGGAAGTGACGATGTCCTGCGCCGCCGGCACCGTCTATGACAGTGCGACCAACTCCTGCGTCGCCACCACCACCTGAAATATATGCGATCACGGCCTCGTGATCGCATAAACGCATCGGCTGCCCTGTAATCCCCGTACCAAGTGTATTTCAGAGTCAGGAGCATTCATGCGTATTCTTTTAAGTGCAGCCCTTTTGGCCCCGACCATCGCCGTCGCAAATGGCGGTGACAACGATGCGCCCCCGCCGAGGCCGGCGGTGAGCTGCGAAGGCGCAAAAGTCTACGACAAAAAGACCAAGACCTGCGTCGATGCGCAGGAGAGCAGCCTCCAGACCGAAGAGATCTACCTGACAGTCCGCCAGCTGGCCTATGCCGGACGTTACGAAGATGCGCAGACCCTCGCGCAAGCGCTGCCCCAAGATCACACGGGCCGGCTGACTTACATGGGCTTCACGCATCGCAAACTCGGCAATCTGGAGCTCGCCAACCTGTTCTACGAACAGGCGATTGCTGAAAACCCGCACAACATCCTCGCCCGCTCCTACATGGGTCAGGGGTTTGTTGAGTCGGGCGACAAGGTTGCTGCTGTCGCGCAGTTGCGGGCGATCCGCGCGCACGGCGGGGCCGGCACCTGGTCGGAAACCGCGCTGCAGAACGCCATCGCCACAGGCTCGACCTACAACTACTGACCGGCAGTCTCTCTCACGTCTGTTTTTGGTTTGTTCTCAGGCAATCCTTAACCATTGTCTGGCAGAACAAAACAAGACCAAAGACAGGTGAGATACGATGACAGACATGGTTCCCATGGCCCCGTTTCCGGCCCTTCCGGGGACGGGCACGCAGGGCCAGGCGCCCGCGAGCCTCAACCGCAAGGCGAAAGCGGCCATTGTGGTGCGGCTTCTGCTGAACGAGGGCGCGGACATCCCGCTCGAGGATTTGCCCGAGGACCTTCAGGCGCAGTTGACCAAGCAGATGGGATCGATGCGCCTCGTGGACCGCGGCACCTTGGCCAGCGTCGTGTCGGAGTTTGCCGATGAACTTGAAAGCATCGGATTGTCCTTTCCCGGTGGGATCGCAGGCGCGCTGGACTCGCTCGATGGGCGGATTTCGAAGCAGACGGCGGCGCGCCTGCGCAAGGAGGCGGGCGTGCGCCAATACGGCGACCCCTGGGCGCGTCTGCGCGACATGAGCGCCGAGAAGCTGCTGCCGGTTCTGGAAAACGAGAGCATCGAGGTGGCGGCCGTGCTGCTGTCGAAGATCGACGTGCCGCGCGCCGCCGAACTTCTGGGCAAGCTGCCGGGCCCGAAGGCGCGGCGCATCACCTATGCCGTCTCGCAAACCAGCGCGGTGACCCCCGACGCGGTGGACCGGATCGGCCTGTCGCTTGCCGCACAGCTCGACGCCGAACCGCTCAAGGCCTTCGATGACGGCCCGGTTGAGCGGGTCGGTGCAATCCTGAACTCCACCGCATCGGTGACCCGCGATGATGTGCTTGAAGGGCTCGACGAGACGGATGCCGGCTTTGCCGATCTGGTGCGCAAGGCGATCTTCACCTTCGCCAACATCCCAAAGCGCATCGCACCGCGCGACATCCCGCGGATCATCCGCGAGTTGGATCAGGATCAGCTCTTGACCGCTCTCGCCGGTGCCGAGGCCGCCGGGATGCAGGACAGTGCCACCTTCATCCTCGACAATATGTCAGGGCGCATGGCCGATCAGCTCCGCGAGGAAGTGGGCGAGCGCGATAAGGTGAAACAATCCGAATTCGAAGAGGCCACGGCGGATATCGTCGCGAAGATCCGCGAGATGGAAGCGGCCGGCGACCTGTTGCTCGTGGTCGAGGATGGCGACGACGGCTAGACCGTCGCGGGTGCGCCCTCATGGGCAGGCGGCCGTGGTGGCCTCAGCCAACGCGCGAGGGGCAATCAGACGACATTGCCCCGTGGTCCCGGACCGGCCGAGCGTCAGCCATGCCGCGAACGCCTGCAACGAAGCTGCGTGGAGACGACCGCCCAACCTCAGGCGGCGGCAAAGATCTTTTGTGGAACGCGCCTGACCTCGCGGGTGTCGCACAGGCGGCGGGGCTGACCTAGAGCGTTTTGCCTGTCACCTGAGACAGGGTGCATCACCTATTGCGCTGATTTCATTGAGATCAGGCAACGATAGGGGATGCGGGTTCAAGGCGAATTGCCTTAGTGGATGTCGTATGGGCGATGCCACTGACGCGCACTCTCCGCCTACTTGAGCTCTCCGGCCGCCAGGATGGGCCCCATCTTCGAGGCCTGAACAAGCACCACGACAGGCTCTTCCCCGGTGACCTGCGCGGTGATCTTCAAGGGCGCGCGCCCGTCCCACTCCCGCAGCACCTTCCAGTCCTGGGTGACGTTGGCATAGGTGATCGTTCGCCCCGCGTTTTCGCCCCGGGTAATTCGGGCCTCGCGCTCCGGCACGTAGCGCAGCATCTGTACGATCATCGGGCCTGCGACACCCGTCAGCGGGGCCGCGTCGATGCGGATCTCATCCCCCGCGCGCGACAGCGTCAGCTGCACCGCGGCCGGCTTTTCCTTGTGCGCCGCAATCGCATTCGACACCTCCATCGGCTTTGCGCCAACGATGTCGGTGGTCCCGTTCACGATCATCTCGGGCGTGTAGATCGACCGCCGGCCGGCCAGCCGCGCATAGGCCCGCTGCCGCTCGGCATTGCGCGGATCGGCAAACTCGTCCTTCCAGCCGATGTAATCCCAGTAATCCACATGAAGGGCCAGCGCGATCACATCGTCCCGCTCGGCCAAGCGGTGCATCAGCTCGTCCGCCGGCGGGCAGGAGGAACACCCCTGCGAAGTAAAGAGCTCGACGACGACGGGGCTCTCCTGTGCAGCCAGGGGCGCGGCCATGAGCCACAGCGCGGCAGCCACCTTTGACAAACGTTTCATGTGATTCCTTCTCTGGCTGTCTCAGCCCCTGAAGCACCCTAGAGACTTGCCTTTGTAATGACCAATCAAGGTTTCTTGAGAGTTTGCGAGATAAAACCCTTGAAACGGTACACAATGGTATACAATATAGAGGCAATACGGTTGATTTGAGTTGAACTGGCCTGTCCCATAGGGCATTCAACGCGCAACTCAAAGCCCATCCAGCTCTAGCCAGAGGACCCCTGCCATGCCCATTACCGTTGGTCACGACACAGCCAAGACCCGCAAGACCCTCACCGTTGGCGCACAGAGCGTCGACTACTACTCGATCCCCGCCGCCACCGAGGCCGGGCTCGGGGATTTCGCCAAGCTGCCCGCCGCGCTCAAGGTCGTTCTGGAGAACATGCTGCGGTTCGAGGACGGCAGGACCGTCACCACGGATGACATCAAGGCCTTCGCGGACTGGGGCACGCAAGGCGGCAAGAACCCGCGCGAGATTGCCTACCGCCCGGCGCGGGTGCTGATGCAGGATTTCACCGGCGTGCCAGCTGTCGTGGATCTGGCGGCGATGCGCGACGGCATCGTGGCTTTGGGCGGCGATCCGGAGAAGATCAACCCGCTGAACCCCGTCGATCTGGTCATCGACCACTCGGTGATGATCGACGAGTTCGGCAACCCCCGCGCCTTCCAGATGAACGTGGACCGCGAGTACGAGCGCAACATGGAGCGCTACACCTTCCTCAAATGGGGTCAGAAGGCCTTCAACAACTTCCGCGTCGTGCCCCCCGGCACCGGCATCTGCCACCAGGTGAACCTGGAATACCTCGCCCAGACGGTCTGGACGGACACCGACCAGGACGGCAAGGAGGTCGCCTATCCCGATACGCTTGTGGGCACCGACAGCCACACCACGATGGTCAACGGCGCGGCGGTTCTGGGCTGGGGCGTCGGCGGGATCGAGGCGGAAGCGGCGATGCTGGGCCAGCCGATCTCGATGCTGATCCCCGAAGTGGTCGGCTTTGAACTCACCGGCACCATGATGGAGGGCACCACCGGCACCGACCTCGTTCTGAAAGTGGTGGAGATGCTGCGCGCCAAGGGCGTGGTCGGCAAATTCGTCGAGTTCTACGGCGAAGGGCTGGACCGCCTGCCCCTGGCCGACCGCGCGACCATCGCGAATATGGCACCCGAATATGGCGCGACCTGTGGCTTCTTCCCCATCGACGGCGAAACGCTGCGCTACCTGCGCAACACCGGCCGCGACGAGGACCGCATCGCACTTGTCGAGGCCTATGCCAAGGAAAACGGTTTCTGGCGCGGCGCGGACTATGCGCCGATCTACACCGATACGCTGCATCTGGACATGAACACCATCGTGCCCGCGATCTCGGGCCCGAAACGTCCGCAGGACTACGTGGCGCTCGATCAGGCCAAAGCGGCCTTCGCACGCGAGATGGAAGAGACCTTCAAGCGCCCGATGGGCAAGGAAGTCGCCGTCGCGGGTGAAGACTACACGATGGAAAGCGGCAAGGTCGTGATCGCCTCGATCACCTCCTGCACCAACACGTCGAACCCTTATGTGATGATCGGCGCAGGGCTCGTGGCACGCAAGGCCGCAGCCCTCGGCCTCGACCGCAAGCCCTGGGTCAAGACCTCGCTGGCGCCGGGCTCTCAGGTCGTCTCTGCCTATCTGGAAGCGGCGGGGCTGCAGGAGGATCTCGACAAGATCGGCTTCAATCTCGTCGGCTACGGCTGCACCACCTGCATCGGCAACTCCGGCCCGATCCAGAAAGAGCTGTCGGATGCCATTGCCGAGGGCGATCTGGTCGCAACCTCCGTGCTCTCGGGCAACCGCAACTTCGAAGGCCGGATCAGCCCGGACGTCCGCGCCAACTACCTCGCCTCGCCGCCGCTTGTGGTGGCCTATGCGCTCGCAGGCACGCTGGACATCGACCTCACAACCGAGCCGCTTGGGCAGGATCAGGACGGCAATGACGTCTTCCTGAAAGACATCTGGCCCTCCAGCCAGGAGATCGCGGAGCTGGTCGAAGCGACAGTGACGCGCGAGGCCTTCCTGACCAAATACGCCGATGTCTTCAAAGGCGACGAGAAGTGGCAGGGCGTGGAAACCACGGACAGCAAGACCTACGACTGGCCCGCGGCCTCCACCTACGTGCAGAACCCGCCCTACTTCCAGGGCATGGGTAAGGAGCCGGGCGTCATCACCAACATCGAAGGGGCCAAGGTGCTGGCGGTGCTGGGCGACATGATCACCACCGACCACATCAGCCCCGCGGGCTCATTCAAGGAGACGACACCCGCCGGACAGTATCTGATCGAACGGCAGGTGCCGGTCCGCGAGTTCAACTCCTACGGCTCGCGCCGCGGCAACCACGAGGTCATGATGCGCGGCACCTTCGCCAATATCCGCATCAAGAACGAAATGCTGGATGGGGTCGAAGGCGGCTATACCAAGGGCCCGGATGGCGAACAAACCTCGATCTTCGAGGCGGCGATGGCGCATCAGGCCAATGGCACGCCGCTCGTCGTCTTCGGCGGCGAGCAATATGGCGCAGGCTCCTCGCGGGACTGGGCAGCCAAGGGCACGGCCCTTCTGGGCGTCAAGGCCGTGATCGCCGAGAGCTTCGAGCGGATTCACCGCTCCAACCTGGTGGGCATGGGGGTGATCCCCTTCGAGTTCACCGGCGGCGACACCCGCACCTCGCTGGGTCTGACCGGGGATGAAACGGTCTCGATCCATGGGCTCGACACGATCAAGCCGCTGCAGCAGGTGCCCTGTACCATCACCATGGGCGACGGCACTGTGCAGGAAATCACGCTCAAGTGCCGGATCGATACGGCGATCGAGATCGAATACATCGAACACGGCGGTGTGCTGCACTACGTGCTGCGCAACCTCGCGCAAGAAGCCGCCTGAGCCTCATATCCGCCGACGAACAGAACAGCCCCGGACATCGCTCCGGGGCTTTCCTTTTGCCGTCTCCTTTTGCGCCGGATCAATGTGCAGACCCACCCTTCCGCATAGTCTGCCCCGCGAAAGGAGCATATCCCATGGCCGCGACAACCCGGACCGCGCTGATCGAGATCACGCAGAAGGAGTATGACAAGCTGACGCGCCTGATCGCCCCGCTCTGTGCGGCGCAGGCCGTGGTCAAGGACGATGACGATACGTCGATCAAGGATGTCATTGCCCACCGGGCCCATTGGATCGAGCTGTTTCTTGGGTGGTATGCGGATGGTCAGGCCGGGAAAGAGGTCCACTTCCCGGCGGCGGGTTACAAGTGGAACGAGCTCAGGCGCTACAATGCTGATCTGAGGCTTCGGCAGAAGGATCTGGGATGGGACGGGGCGGTCGCAGCTCTTGAGACCCGCTTTACCGAGCTTTCGGCCTTCATCGACGGCAAGACCGATGCAGAGCTCTACGGCGGCCCGATGAAAGGCGCCAACAACCACTGGACCCCGGGCCGCTGGGCCGAAGCCGCAGGGCCCAGCCATTTCAGATCGGCTGCGAAATACATTCGGGCGCGGCTGCGGCAGATGCCCTGAGGGCCGCGCGGGGCGGCCTACTCCGCCAGGGCCTTTTCGAGCTGCGGCAGGAAGCGCTGCTCATAGTCGCTGCCGATCAGGGGCCCGGCGAAGCGGAAGAGCACGGTTCCTTCCGCATCGAGGATGAAGGTCTCGGGCGGCGCGGTCACCCCCCAGTCGATGGCCGTGCGCCCCTGCGGATCGAAGGCGACGGCGGCAAAGGGGTTGCCATCGTCATCGAGATAGCTGGTCGCATTGCGCGCCTGATCCTTGAAGTTCACCCCGATGATCGGCATGCCCTCACGTGCCATTTCGAGCAGCTTGGGATGCTCGGCGTGGCAGGGCGGGCACCAGCTCGCCCAGAAATTCACCAGCGTCACCTGGCCCGTGGCCATCGCCTCGGGCGTGACGGGCGGGTAGTCGCCAAGCGCCTCCGTCGTGATCGCCGGCGCCGGTTGGCCGATCATGGTCGAGGGCAGATCGTTGGGATTGTCGCGAAACATGCCGATCCCCGCCATGACGACGAAGCCCGCAAAAATCAGCGGCGGCGCGATCATCAGCGGCGAGATCTTAGGCATCGGGTGCCCTCCGCCGCTCTACCTCCTGCAAAGCCCGGCGCGCCCGGCGCCCCTGTCGCAGCGTCCAGACGATCAGCAGCACCAGCAGCAGCAGCGACACCCCATAGGCCGAGAGAACCGCTTCGGCGTATTTTCCCAGATCGGGCATCATGCGCGTGTCTCCCGTGCCAGCAGCGCCCGGGTGCGGCGCAGCCGGATTTCAGTGCCCGTGCGGTAAAGCACCAGCGCGATGAAGATCAGCACGAAGCCCGCGATGCAGACCAGCAGCGGGACGTAGAACACATCCGCCACGTTCTCCTCCTTGTCGAGGCTGAGGGACGCGCCCTGGTGCAGCCCCTGGTTCCAGAAGTTCACCGCGTAGCGGCTGAGCACCGCAAAGACCGACCCCACGAGGCAGAGCACCGAAGTCAGATCGGCTGCGGTGTCCGGATCCTCGATCGCCTCCCAGAGGGCGATGTAGCCGAGATAGAACAGAAACAGGATCAGGAAGGAGGTGAGCCGCGGGTCCCAGGCCCACCACGTGCCCCACATCGGCTGGCCCCAGACGGCGCCGGTGAAAAGTGCCATCAGCGTCATCACCACGCCGACAGGGGCCGCCGCCTTGGCCGCCAACGCGCTGACGTGATGGCGCCGCACGATCCAGATCAATGAGGCCACGAGCATCATGAACCACGCATTGATCGCCATCAGCGCCGAGGGCACGTGCAGGTAGATGATCTTGACGGTCGAGCCTTGCCGGAAGTCATCCGGCGTGAAGAAGAAGCCCCAGACCAGCCCGACAATCAGGCAGATACCGGACAGCCACCACAAGACAGGCAGCACGCGCGCGCTGAAGGCCAGGAACTTCACCGGGTTGGCATAGCTCCAGAAGCCGGACGGGCGTTTCGGGATCGGCGTTTCGTCGGTCATGGACATGAGCCAGATGTAAGCGGTTGCGCGCGTGCGCTCAATGGGCAAATGGTCCCGCTCACCGCAAGTTCACCCGCAGCGCCGCGGCCGATGCAAAAGGCATGATCGCGATCACACCCGCGGTGATGCCCGCCAGCATCAGAAGCGGCGTCGTGGTCTGCAGGCCGTCCGCACCGCGCCGCGCGACCTCGGCCCCGAAAATCAGCGTGGGCACGTAGAGCGGCAACACCAGCAGCGACATCAGGAGCCCGCCCCGTTTGACCCCAACCGTCAGTGCGGCCCCGAATGTGCCGATCACCGACAGCGCCGGCGTGCCAAGCGCCAATGAGATGACCAGCCAGAGATAGCCGGGCCCCGGCAAGCTCAGCAGGACCCCGAAGAGCGGGGCAGCCAGCACCAGCGGCAGACCGGTGGTGATCCAATGCGCCAGCGCCTTGATGCTGAGCGCGGCCTCCAGCGGTAGCGGCGACGTCGCCAGAAGATCGAGCGTCCCGTCCTCCCAGTCGAGCGCCAGCAGCCGGTCGAGCGACAACAGGCAGGCCAGAAGCGCGCCGAGCCAGAGGATGCCGGGCGCGATGCGCGACAGCAACTCCGACTGCGGGCCAACGCCAAAGGGCACAAGCACCGTCACGATCAGGAAGAACGCAAGGCCAAGGCCAAAACCGCCCCCCGCCCGGATCGCGAGGATCAGATCGCGGCGCAGAAGGGCTTTCACAGGAAGGCCTCGTCGCTCGCGCCGGCGCGGGCGTCGGCGGCCGCGCGGAAGGGTGTCACGTCCAAGACCTTGGCGTCGAGCCCGAGGTCGATATGCGTCGCAATCAGGGCCGAACCGCCTGCGCCCAGATGCGCGCGGACGGCATCGGCGAAAAGCGCCACCGCATCGCGGTCGAGCGAGACCGTCGGCTCATCCAGCATCCAGATCGGACGGCCGGTCACCAGCATCCGCGCAAGGCCCAACCGCCGCTTCTGCCCGGCCGAGAGGGTGCCTGCGAGCCGGTCGCGCAGCGGGTCGAGCGAAAAGGCGGCCATGGCGGGCTCGATATCCCTCTGACCGAAGACATCGGCCCAAAACCGCAGATTTTCCGTGACGGTCAGCATCGCCTTCAACCCGTCGGAATGCGCGGCATAGGCAATGTCGTCCTCCCCCGCGACAATCTCGCCATTAAGGGACGGCTGCAGCCCGGCCAGCGTGCGCAGAAGGGTCGTCTTGCCCGATCCGTTCGGCCCCCGCAGGATCAGCGCCTGCCCCGGTGCCAGCGAAAAAGAGAGCCGCTCCAGCACCGGCAGCCCGCCCCGGGCCACGCAAAGATCACGGATCGTCAGTGTCATGGCCCCAAGCGTTAACCGATTGCCGCCGCGACCAAAAGCCCGATCAGACCGGGATCAGCGCCAGCGCAATGCGGCGGCCTTCGCTCAAGAGAACGTTGTAGGTGCGGCAGGCGGCGGGCGAGGCCATGACCTCAACCCCCAGCCCGGCCTCCTCCAGCGTGCGGCGCAGTTGGCTCGGCAGATGCGCTGTTTCGGCGCCGGTTCCGACAAAGAGCACATCCACCGTGTCCTTGAGCGCCAGCAGCGCGTCGGCATCCTCATAGCCCGTCCAGGCCGTGACCCCCGACGGCCCGATGATCAGCGGCCCGTGAAAGACGTCGCCGCCAATGCGGAAAAAGCCCGGGCCATAGCCCTCGACCGGTTTGGCATCGGTGAAGGTGATCTCATTCAGGCGCATGGGCAGGCTCCCTAATGGTTCCAGACGGGCAGGCCGATCAGCACGGCAGCCGCCACAACGGCATAGGCCACGCGACGGTAAAGCCTCTCCCGATCGGGGTCAAACAGGGTCCGCCCCAACAGCGTGCCCAGGCCATAAGGCAGCAAGAGCAGCAGGCCGAGCCAGACCGCCTCCCAGCCGATCAAGCCCTGCCAGGCCATCAGCGGCACGAGCGAGAGCGAGGAGAGCGTGAGGAAGATCAGCGTATTGGCGCGGCTGCGCGCGATGCTGTCCTGCCCGCCCAGTTGGAAGAGAATAACCAGCGGACCATTGAGCCCAACCGAGCCCATCATGACGCCGGCCGCGGCGCCGATGGTCGCGCGCACGGGTTTCGTGGGGGACGCGCGATACCGCCAGCCCGCGATCAGCAGGGCCAGGGTGATCGTGATGATCGCCGAGAGCCCCCAGCGGATCAGCACGGTGTCCACCGTGGCCAGAATCCAGATGCCGAGCGGCGCGCCCAGAATGGCCGCGCCCACCATCATGAGAACGTTGGGCCGGTCGGCCTGCCCCCACGCGCGGGGCACAAGGGTGACCAGTGAGGCGAGCGCCGAGACGGCGAAGGCACCGATGGCCAGCGGTGGGGCGATCACCGCCGTGGCCACGGGCATATAGACCAGCGCCGCGCCGAAGCCCGAAAACCCGTAGACCAGCCCCGCCGTGAACGTCGCCACCACCACCCAGATCAGCCCAGGGGTGGCGAGCAGGTCAAGCATCTATATTGGCGTATTGATTGCCGGCATTGGCATCGGGCTTCGACCAGTCCCGCTTGACGCCCAGATAAAGCAGGGCTGCCGAGGCCACGAAGATCGAGGAATAGGTCCCCACGATCACACCCCAGATCATCGCGAAGACGAAGCCGCGGATCACGTCGCCGCCCAGCACAAACAGCGCGATCAGCGCCAGCAGCGTGGTCACCGAGGTCATGAAGGTCCGGCTGAGCGTTTCGTTGATCGAGATGTTCAGCACCTCGTTCAAGGGGCGTTTTTTGTATTTGCGCAGGTTCTCCCGCACCCGGTCGAAGACCACCACAGTGTCGTTCAGCGAATAGCCGACGATGGTCAGAAGGGCGGCGATGATCGCGAGGTCGAAGCGGATCTGCAATTCAGAGAAGACCCCGATGGTCAGGATCACATCATGCACCAGCGCCAGCACCGCGCCCAGGGCGAACTGCCATTCGAACCGCAACCAGATGTAGATCAGCACCGCCCCGATGGCGAGCACCACGGCAATGGCGGCGGTCTGGATCAGCTCGCCCGAGACCTTGGGGCCGACGGACTCCACCGAGACGAACTTGATATCGGGCCGCACCGTCTTGAGCGCGCTTTCGACCGAGGCGATGATCTCGGGGGTGACCGCCTCCTGCCCTTCCTGCGCCTGGATGCGGATCATCGCCACGTTCTGCTCGGGCCCGAAGGTCGGGTCGAACACCTCGGTGATCGACACATCGCCCAGTTCCAGCACTGCGATCGCATCGCGATACACCCCGATGTCGACAGGCTGCGCGCTCTCGGTCCGGATCGTGGTGCCGCCGCGGAAGTCGATGCCGAAGTTCAGCCCCTGGATCATGAAGGAGGCGAAAGCGACCACCATCATCAGCCCGGAAATGCCCAGCCAAAGCTTCCAGCGCTTGAAGAAATCGAAGTTCGTGCCTTGCTTGACCAGTCTCAGACGCATCTCAAACCTCGATTGTTTTGGGGCGGCGACGTTCGAACCACATCACCACCAGCAGGCGCGTGACGAAGATCGCGGTGAAGACCGAGGTCAGAATACCAAGGCCCAGCGTGATCGCAAAGCCGCGTACAGGGCCGGAGCCCATGGCAAAAAGGATCGTGGCGGTGATGAAGGTGGTGATGTTCGCATCGAGGATCGCACTCAGCGCCTTTTCATAGCCGAGCTCGATGGCGCGTGCCGGGCCTTTGGAGGTCTTCAGCTCTTCGCGGATCCGTTCGAAGATCAGCACGTTCGCATCGACCGCCATCCCGACGGTGAGCACGATGCCCGCGATGCCCGGCAGGGTCAGCGTGGCCCCGATCAGGCTCAGGAGGCCGAAGATCAACCCGATGTTGATGATCAGCGCCACATTCGCGAAGAGACCGAAAAGCCCGTAGCTGAGGAACATGAACACAAGCACCGCAGCAAAGGCCACAATCGTGGCGATCTTGCCCGCATCGATGCTGTCCTGCCCCAGCTCGGGGCCGATGGTGCGCTCTTCGAGGAACTCCAGCCCCGCCGGCAGCGCACCCGCCCGCAGCAGCACCGCCAGGTTGGTCGACTCTTCGACTGTGAACTGGCCGGTGATGATGCCGGATCCGCCAGGGATATGGCTCTGGATCGTGGGCGCGCTCACCACTTCGTCATCGAGCACGATAGCGAAGGGCGAGCCGATGTTCTCGGCCGTATAGTCGCCGAACTTGCGCGCGCCCGAGGTGTTGAAGCGGAAGTTGACTGCCGGCCGCCCGTTCTGGTCGAAAGCAGGCTGCGCATCGACCAGCTCTTCGCCCGTCACCACGGGGGCCGCTTCGATGGTGTAGAAGACACCCGCCTCGTCGAGGGACGGGACGATCTTGTTGCCGATGCCCGGTGCGGCCTCCGGGTCGGTCCCGCGGGTCACCACCGGGTTGAATGTAAGCTGTGCTGTGGTGCCGATGATCTCTTTCAGCTCGCTGGCCGAGCCGATGCCCGGCACCTGGATCAGGATCCGCTGCGCGCCCTGCCGCTGGATCGTGGGCTCGCGCGTGCCCACCTCGTCGATCCGGCGGCGGATGATCTCGAGCGACTGCTGCACGGTGCGTTCGTCGGTGGCGAGCTTCTCCTCTTCCGACAGGGTGACGACGATCAGGTCACCCTCGGCGCGGACATTGATGTCATTGGCCCCGACGCCGGTCAGCGTCTGTACCGGGCGCGCCAGCCCGCGCACGATCTCCAGCGCGCGCGGCATGCCCTCGGGCTGGCTGATGCGCACCCGCACCTCATCCTCGGCAGAGGGTTGCAGGCGGATCGTGCCCACTGTGGCGCGCTCGGGCCGCAGCGCATCGCGAATTTCCGGCCAGGCCGCATCCATCCGCGCGGCATAGACGTCCTCGACCTGCACCTCAGCCAGCAGATGCGCGCCGCCCCGCAGATCGAGGCCGAGGTTCACCAGCCCCGAAGGCAACCACTCGGGCCAAAGCCCGCGGTCGGCCTGGTTTTCAGGAGTATCGGCGCCCAGCTCGATCGCCTGGATCGCGTCGTTGTGCCGCTCGACATTGGTATAGAAGGCGTTCGGCATCGCCAACCACAGACCCACGGCACATGTCAGCCAGATGAGGATCCGTTTCCAAAGGTCGATTTGCAGCATTTCTACGCCTTTTCAGAAGACTACGAGGCGTTGTTACTTCGCCGGCTCGGTCTTGGACAGCACGCTGGCGATGGTCGACTGCACCACCCGGATCTTGACGCCGTCGGCGATTTCCAGCTCCAGCTCGTTCTCGCCGTCCTTCACCTTGGAGACCTTGCCGATCACCCCGCCCTGGGTCACCACCTGGTCGCCCCGGCGCAGCGCATTCACCATCGCCTGATGCTCTTTCACCTTCTTCTGCTGCGGCCGGATGAGCAGAAAATACATGATCGCGAAGATCAGAATGAGGGGCACAAATTGCGCGAACGCTTCCATGAAAACGGTCCTTCCGGGTAGATCGCGGCCGCGGCGGGCGCGGGACGCAAAGTTTGGCGGAACCTATGGGCTGAAAAGACGCTTTGCAAGGGAGACCGTGCAGGTTTCACGGCCGTCACACCTACAATTTGGCGTGGCGCAAACACCGGGTCTTGGCGGGGGCGCGCAAAGAGGCCACATTCGGTTCGACGTCTTGCTGCCGGAGCCTGCATGCCCACCCTACGCACTGCCCTTTGCCTTCTGTTCGGACTGCTGGCACTTGGCCCCGCGCCGGTGCAGGCGGGCCCCCTGCCCGCCCTCGGGCTGAAGGAACGGCAGGGCTGGGTTGCCGTGGGCCTTGTCAACTCCGCGGGGTATCGCACCCGGGCCTCCTGCACCGGGACCCTGATCGCGCCGGACCTCGTGGTGACGGCGGCGCATTGTGCCGGCGGAACGCCGCATTTCGTCGCGGGCTGGGACCGGGGCAGCTTTGCCGCGCACCGCCGCTCGGTCGAAGCCCTACTGCATCCCAACTATCAGGGCGCAGACGGCAATGACCGGTTCCGCCACGACATTGCGGTGCTGCGACTCGATGAACCGATTGCGACCCGCAACATCCTCCCCGTGCCCCTGAGCGATCAGGCCGCGCTGCGGGTCGGCGCGTTGACCGTCCTCGGCTATCATCGCAAACGCCCGCATGTTCTGAACGGGCGCGCGGACTGCCCCACGCTCTCCGATCCGCGGCAACCCGTCCTTCTGCTGGGCTGCGAGGTGATCTCGGGCAATTCGGGCGGCCCCGTGTTGGTGCCGGTCGGTGACGCGTGGACGCTGGTCGCCGTGGTCGCGGGGCGGGTCGGCGGCGATGCCCCGCGCGCCCTGGCCGTTCCGGTCGATGATTGGCTGATGGACCAATGGCGCGCGGCGATGGACCGCGCGGCGGCGCGGTGAATTCTGACGGTTACGCAGCGGCGCAAGATCGGTCATAAGCACGGAACAGAGGACGACTCAGACCAAGGACCGCCGCCATGCATGACATCCGTGCCATCCGCGAAAACCCCGATGCCTTCGACGCAGCACTTGCGCGCCGCGGTGAGGCACCGGTGTCGGCGGAGCTGCTGGCCCTGGACGAGGCCCGCCGCGCCAAGATCAGCGCGGCCGAGACCGCCCAGGCCGAGCAGAACAAGGCTTCGAAGGATGTGGGCGCGGCCAAAGCCTCGGGCCACGAGGCGGAATTCGAGCGACTGCGCGCGCTTGTGGGTGAGAAAAAGGCCGAAGTGGCCGCGATGCAGGCCGAGGCCAAGGCGCTGGATGCGCAGCTCACCGACCAGCTGGCACGTATCGCCAACCTGCCCGCCGCGGACGTGCCCGATGGGGCCGATGAAAACGACAACGTCGAAGTCAACCGCTGGGGCAGTCCGCGCACGTTCGACTTCGCGCCCAAGGAGCACTTCGAGATCGGCGGGGTCGCCGCCTCGATGGATTTCGAGATGGCCGCCAAGATGTCGGGCAGCCGCTTCGTGGTGCTGAAAGGGGCCGTCGCGCGCATCCACCGGGCGCTCGCGCAGTTCATGATCGACACCCATGTGGAGGAGAACGGCCTGACCGAGATGCAGACGCCCGTGCTGGTGCGCGACGAGGCGATGTATGGCACCGACAAGCTGCCCAAGTTCGGCGAGGACAGCTATCAGACCACGAACGGCTGGTGGCTCGTGCCCACGTCCGAGGTCTCGCTGACTTATAGCGTGGCCGATGACATCCTCGACGAAGCAGCGCTGCCGATCCGCATGACCGCACACACGCTCTGCTTCCGCTCGGAGGCGGGAAGTGCGGGCAAAGACACCGCGGGCATGCTGCGCCAGCACCAGTTCGAGAAGGTCGAAATGGTCTCGATCACGCATCCGGACGAAAGCGAGGCGGAGCAGAAGCGCATGTTGCGCTGCGCCGAGGACCTGCTGGAACGGTTGGAGATCCCGTTCCGGACCGTGGTGCTCTGCACCGGCGACATGGGTTTTGGCGCGCGACGCACCTATGACATCGAAGCCTGGCTGCCGGGGCAGAACACTTATCGCGAGATCTCCTCGGTCTCGACGACGGGCGATTTCCAGGCCCGGCGCATGAACGCCCGCTTCCGCCCCGCAGGCGGTGGCAAACCACAGTTCGTCCATACGCTGAACGGCTCAGGCCTGGCGGTCGGACGGTGCCTGATCGCGGTGCTGGAGAACGGGCAGCAGGCCGATGGGTCGGTCACGCTGCCGCAGGTTGTGGCGCCTTATCTCGGCGGCAAGACCACGCTGTCGGCCGACGGGCAGCTCGTCTGATCAGGGTCGGACCGGGGCTTTGCCCCGGACCCCAGGATATTTTTGGCCAGAAGAAGCCGCACGGCGTGGCGTGACCTCATATCCCCGCGTCTCGGGCTCTTCGTCGGTCAGGGTGCGGGGAAACCCGGGGGCGCGCACCTCGAGGCCGGTGGCCTCTTCCAGCCGCTCGATCATCCGGTCGGACTGGGCGCGCGCGCCGTAACGCGCCTGGCCGTCGGTCATCATCTCGATGATCTTCGGAGACAGCTCCAGTGGAACGCCGTGCCGATCCGCGAGCTTCTGGAAAAGCCCGATGTCCTTCTGCACCAGATCCATGGTGAAATTCACGTCACGCGCGCCGGAAAGGATCAGCTGGCTCTCCGTCTCGTGCACGAAGGAGGTGCCGGAGGACATCGCAATCGCCTCATAGGTGAGCCCGAGGTCGATCCCCGCCGCCTTCATCACCGTGAGTGCTTCGCAGAGCGTCAGCAGGTTTGCGGTGGCCAGGTAGTTGGTCATGACCTTCAGTACGCTCGCCTGCCCGATCTCGCCCACATGCAGAATGCGCCGCCCCATGCAGCTCAGAAGCGGCAGCACCTGCTCGAACGTCGCCCGGTCGCAGCCCGCGTAAATCGAGATATTGCCGGTCTCGGCCCGGTGACAGCCCCCCGAGACCGGACAATCCACGGCCGCACCGCCCTGCGCAGCCACCAGAGCACCCAGCCGCCGCACCTCCTCGGTGTCGGTCGTCGACATCTCCATCCAGATCTTGCCCGGCGCCACATGCGGCAGCATCTCCTCGACGACGGCAGCCGACGCCGCGGGCGACGGCAGGCAGGTGATGACCGCATCGCACGCCTGCATGATCGCAGCGGCCCCCTCCCCCTGCGAGGCGCCCTGCGCAACCTTTGCCGCCACCAGATCGGCATTCAGGTCAAAAACCCGGACGTCGATTCCGTTGCGAAGGAGCGAGCCGGCCAGCTTGCCGCCCACATTGCCCAACCCGATGAATCCGACCTTCATGCCGCTCTCCCGCACCTGCGTCTTTGCCGGACTGTGCGGGGCGCGCATCATTTCGGTCGCGCCTGTTTGCGACCTTTGCAATTGACCCATCGCCGCGAGCCCGTAGGCTGAGATCATGGCACAGCCTGCCCCACAGCATGACCTCGACCGCGCTGCCGGCATCGAGGTGACCGAGGACTTCGAGCGCTTTGCGCAGCGCAACGACATCTTCACGCGCGCCTTCTGGGATCCGGCGGTGCGCACTGCGAAAACCGATGCCTTCTTCGCCTCGTACCGCATGGAAGCGATCCCGCGGCGGGGCGATGGCTTCAGCCAGCGCGATTTCGCCCTGCGCAATGCCTCCTGGCTGATCTCCGACATCATGACCGACCGCTTCGCCGACCAGGGCCGTCGCGAGGGCTTCCAGGCGCCGATCAGTGCCGATACACCCGTTGCAGAGAGCCGCGCGCACGTCTCGAACCCGGTAGATATGTCTATTGAAATCAAAAGGGTAGCATGCTTCTTTAAAGCAGATCTATGCGGGATTACGGCCTTGGATCCGCGCTGGCACTACAGTAGCCGCATTGACACGCGTGATCTCTCCGATGCGCCGAACGATCTGCCCGAGGGCATCACTTCGGTGATCGTGCTGGGCCATGAGATGGATGCAGCGCTCGTCGAGACCTACCCTGCCGCCACGGGCGGGGCCGCCACGGGGCGCGCCTACAGCCAGGAGGCGGCGACGGTGATGCAGCTCGCCGCCTACATCCGCAACCTCGGCTACGAGGCGGTGCCATCGATGAACGACACGGCGCTCGTGATCCCCTATGCGCTGAAGGCGGGCCTGGGTGAATACGCACGCAACCAGATGGTGATCACGCCGGAGTTCGGCCCGCGGCTGCGGTTCTCGAAGATCTTCACGTCGCTGCCGCTGGCGCATGACGCGCCCAGACCGTTGGGCGTGCGCGCCTTTTGCGACATCTGCACGAAATGCGCAGAGGCCTGCCCGGTCAAGGCGCTGCCGTTCGGGCCGCCGGAGGCGGGTGGCGCCAATGTCTCCGCTCTCCGCGGTGTGCGGAAATGGACCTCGGACGCCGAGAAATGCTTTGGCTTCTGGGCCACGCTCGCGTCCGACTGCGCCATCTGCATGCGCGTCTGTCCCTTCAACCGCGATTTCAGCCGCTTGTGGCACAGGCTTTGGCTGCGGCTCGCGCTGTCGCCGCTGCGGCGCCTGGCGCTCTGGCTCGATCGGCGCCGTGGCGGGCGGACCAAACCCAGCAGCTGGTGGTCCGCCCCCGGTTGATCAGGGCCCCGAGCGGCGCACGTTGCCGTGCCAGTCCTCGCCCGCAATCGGAGCCACATTCATCGCCTCGTGAACGGTTGCGTCGAAGCTGACCCGCGTGATCATCAGCCCCAGCATCACGCCTGCCGCAAGAACCAGCATCGTCCGCAGTGTCGTCCGGCCCGGCGCGGACTGCCGGTCAAAACTCGTGTAAGCCATCTGAACCTCCTTTCAGGCATCTTCCCGTGATGACCCTTATGTAGCGGCTCCCGACTAATTCTTTAAACGAATATATAACATGTAATGCATCACGATACGTGATGTATTGCGGGTGCTGATACGGCCTTGCGCACCATCTGCCAATATTGCTCCTGTACCTCATCCAGCGACAACCGCCCGGCCGAGCGGAACCAGGTGCTGACACCGGTCAGCATGGCGATCACCGCCATGGTGGCGATTTTCGTATCGGTCACGGCGAAGGATCCCTCGGCCACGCCGGCCTTCAGGATCGTCTCCAGCCGGTCCTCGTAGCGACGGCGCAGGGCTTCGATGCGGGCGAAGTTCTCGGGCGTCAGATTGCGCAGTTCCATATAGGCGATGAACACGGCGTCGGGCCGGTCGTGGTGAAACCGGATATGGAACTGCACGAATTGGCGCAGCCGGGCTTCGGGCGCCGCCGTGGGATCGTCCTCGAAGGCCGCCAGCAGCGAGTCCAGATGGCTCTGCATCAGATCGAAGAGCAAGCTCTGCTTATCCGCCGTGTAATTGTAGAGCGCGCCGGCCTGGACACCCACCTCGCGCGCAATCTCGCGCATGGATACCGCGGCAAAGCCTTGCCGCGCGAAGAGTTTCAGGGCCGCGGCCCGGACCCTGGGGCCTGTGATGTCGGAATGAGAGCCTGCCGTGCGCGCCATGCCCCTGATTAACTGAACATGCGTTCAAAACAAAGCCTTCTTGCGCGCTCAGCCGCGCTGGGGCACAAAGCCCGTGCCAAACGGAGCCGTCCTCATGCGCCTTGCCGCTCTTTGCCTGCCGCTGATCTTCTGCGCCGCCTGCGTGCAATTCCCCGAGGTCGATGACGCCACGGATCAGACGGCACGTGACGCGGACTACCCCGATCTGATCCCCCTCGACGGTGTACCGCCCCCCTCTACCGAGGCCCAGACGGAGCGCGACGAGACGCAAGCGGCGCTCGAGGCGCGGGTCAGCGGGTTGCAGGCGCGCGCGGCCGGTCTGCGCGGCGCGGTGCTGAGCGGCGATGACAGGTCCCGGCTCGACGACAAGATCGAGTAGCGCGTTGCACGGGCGCGGCGAACGGGCTACACGGCCCGAAACAGCGCCTCAGTAAAAAGGAAATGCGGTTATGTCTGCGCCACTTCGTCTTGGGATTGCAGGTCTGGGCACAGTGGGCATCGGGGTTCTGCGCATCCTTCGCAAGCATGCGCCCCTGCTGGCCGAGCGGACGGGACGGCAGATCACGATCACCGCGGTGTCTGCGCGCGACAAGTCGAAAGACCGGGGCCTGCCGCTTGACCGGTACGCCTGGGAGGACGATCCCGTTGCGCTCGCAAGACGCGACGACGTCGATGTCTTCGTCGAGCTGATCGGCGGCGATGAGGGCCCGGCCAAGGACGCGGTCGAGGCCGCTCTTGCCGCGGGCAAGGACGTGGTGACGGCCAACAAGGCGCTTCTGGCGATCCATGGCCAGGAACTTGCCGAAGCGGCCGAAGAGAGCGGCCGGGCGCTGCGCTATGAGGCCGCCGTGGCCGGTGGCATCCCGGTGATCAAATCGCTTGCCGAAGGGCTGGCCGGCAATGACATAACCCGCGTCATGGGCGTGATGAACGGCTCGTGCAACTACATCCTCACACGCATGGAGTCCGCGGGCCTCAGCTATGCGGACGTGTTCGACGAGGCCAATGGCTTGGGCTATCTCGAGGCCGATCCGCAGCTTGACGTGGGCGGGATCGACGCGGCGCACAAGCTTGCCATCCTCTCCTCGCTCGCCTTCGGCACGGTGGTCGACTTCGACGGCATCACGCTGGACGGGATTGAGCGCGTGAGCATCGAGGACATCCACGCCGCCGCCGACATGGGCTACAAGGTCAAACTGCTCGGCGTTGCGCAGAAGACCGGCCGCGGACTGGAACAGCGGATGCAACCCTGCCTCGTGCCGGACAGCTCACCGCTGGGCCAGCTCGACGGCGGCACGAATATGGTCGTGCTTGAAGGTGACGCGGTCGGCCAGATCGTGCTGCGCGGTCCCGGCGCCGGCGAAGGGCCGACCGCAAGCGCCGTGCTGGCGGATATCTGCGACATCGCGCGCGGCGTGCGCGGCCCCGTCTTCGGAAAACCCGCGAAGACACTCACGCGGATGCCGCGCGCCCACGCCGATCTGCCCGCGCCCTACTACCTGCGCATGACGCTGGAGGACAAACCGGGCGCCCTGGCCAAGATCGCGTCGGTGCTGGGGGAGGCAGGCGTCTCGATCGACCGCATGCGTCAGTATGGCCACGAAGATACCATGGCCCCGGTGCTGATCGTGACCCACAGCACAACGCCGGATGCCGTCACCAGCGCGCTGGCCGCCATGGGTGCAACCGGCGTTCTGTCCGGCGATCCCGTCGCCCTGCGCATCGAGGCCGTCTGAGCCCCGAGGCGCGGTTGTGCGCCGCCGCGGCTGCCGCTACACCTACTCTCGTATTTGCCCCACAAAGGAACAGTTTCATGCCCGGCCATGCTGAATTTCAGGACCGTATGCTTTCCCTCGGCCTTGCCCGAGTGTCCGAAGCAGCAGCACTCGCCTCCGCCCGCCTTGTGGGCCACGGCGATGAGAAGGCTGCCGATCAGGCTGCGGTGAATGCGATGCGCGAACAGCTGAACATGCTCGATATCGCGGGCGTCGTGGTCATCGGCGAGGGCGAACGCGATGAAGCGCCGATGCTCTACATCGGCGAGGAGGTCGGCACCGGCAAGGGCCCCGGCGTGGACATCGCGCTTGACCCGCTCGAAGGCACCACGCTCACGGCAAAGGACATGCCGAATGCGCTCACGGTGATCGCGATGGGCCCACGCGGCTCCATGCTGCACGCACCGGATGTTTACATGGACAAACTCGCCATCGGCCCAGGGTTTGCCCCCGATGTGGTCACCCTGGGCATGAGCCCGGGCGAGCGTATCTCGGCGCTGGCGAAGGCCAAGGGCTGCGAACCTTCGGACATTACGGTCTGCATCCTCGAACGCCCCCGGCACGAGGAGATGATCGCCGAGGTCCGCGCCACGGGCGCCTCGATCCGCCTGATCACCGATGGCGACGTGGCCGGCGTGATGCACTGCGCCGAGCCCAACACCGGCATCGACATGTACATGGGCGCAGGTGGGGCACCCGAGGGGGTGCTGGCCGCCGCGGCTCTGAAGTGCATGGGTGGGCAGATGTATGGCCGTCTGCTCTTCCGCAATGACGACGAGAGGGGCCGCGCCGCGAAAGCGGGCATCACCGACCTCGACAAGATCTACGCCCGCGACGAGATGGTCACCGAAGACGTGATCTTTGCCGCCACCGGGGTCACCGACGGCAATATCCTGCCGGCGGTCAAGCGCGAGCCGGGCTGGATGACGACGGAAACGCTGATCATGCGCTCCAAGACCGGCTCGGTCCGGCGCATCAACTACCGCACACCGGTCTAGGCGCCGTGGCCGGCGCGCAGCCCAGCACCGGACGGCCGTGAGCTTTCTCGGCGTCGCGCAGAGCCTGACGGGACGGCGCTGGGTCGGCCCGCCGGTCGAAACCGCCCGCGATGCCGAAGCGCTGACCCAGCAGAGCGATCTGCCCGATGCCGTGGCGCAGGTGCTGGCGCGGCTTGGTGTGGCGGGCCCGAACGTCCAGGCGTTCCTTGCCCCTGCCCTGCGCGACCTGCTGCCTGACCCGCACAGCCTCAAGGACATGGAGGCGGCGGCCAGCCGCCTGCTGCGGGCCCTGACCGCGCGTGAAAAGATAGCGATCTTCGCCGACTACGACGTGGACGGGGGCGCCTCGGCGGCGCTGCTGATGGTCTGGCTCCGCCAGATGGGGCACGGGGCGACCCTCTATGTGCCCGATCGGATCGACGAAGGCTATGGGCCGAACGAGGCGGCCATGGCCGATCTCGCTGCAACCCACGACCTGATCGTCTGTGTCGATTGCGGCACCCTCTCGCACGACCCGATCGCAGCCGCCCGGGGCACCGATGTGCTGGTGCTCGATCACCATCTGGGCGCCGAGACGCTGCCGCCGGCGCAGGCGGTGGTGAACCCCAACCGGCAGGACGAAAGCGGCGACCTCGCGCATCTCTGCGCCGCCGGCGTGGTGTTTCTGCTGCTGGTGGAGCTCGGACGGCAGCTGCGTCAAACGGGCCGAACCGGGCCGGACCTGATGGAGCTGCTCGATCTGGTCGCGCTTGCCACGGTTGCCGATGTCGCCCCGCTGGTCGGCGTCAACCGCGCTTTCGTGCGGCAGGGCCTGCGCGTCATGGCGCGGCGCGCCCGGCCGGGCCTGGCCGCCCTTGCGGATGTCGCGGGCATGGACACCGCACCGACGGCCTACCACCTCGGCTTTCTGCTTGGTCCCCGGGTCAACGCGGGCGGGCGCATCGGTGCGGCCGATCTGGGTGCGCGGCTGCTGGCCACCGATGATCCGCACGAGGCCGCAGCCCTCGCTGAACGGCTCGACCGGCTGAACGCTGAACGCCGCGAGATCGAGGCAATCGTGCGTGCAGCGGCTCTCGCGCAGGCCGAGACACGCGGCCTCGACGCGCCGTTGGTCTGGGCCGCCGGTCCGGGATGGCACCCGGGCGTCGTCGGCATCGTCGCCTCGCGCCTCAAGGATGCCTCCGGCAGGCCCAGCATCGTGATCGGGCTTGAGGACGGCATCGGAAAGGGCTCGGGCCGGTCCGTCACGGGTATCGACCTCGGCCAGCCGATCCAGCGGCTGGCGCGCGAGGGCCTCCTGCTGAAAGGCGGCGGACACAAGATGGCGGCCGGCCTGACAGTCGCCGAAGACCAGCTCGAGCCCGCGATGACCCGGCTGGGAGAGCTGCTGGCCAAGCAAGGCGCCCATCTGGCCGGTGCTGCGGATCTGAAGCTTGACGGGCTGCTGATGCCCGCTGCCGCCACGGTCGAGCTTATCGAGATGATCGAACAGGCGGGCCCCTTCGGCGCGGGCGCACGGGCGCCACGCTACGCTTTTCCCGACATGGCCATTCGATTTGCCAAGCGGGTCGGCGAAAACCACCTCAAGATCAGCTTCGGCACGCCTGGCGCCGCCACGCTGGACGCGATCTGTTTCGGCGCGTTCGACGGCCCGCTTGGCCCGGCGCTGGAGGGTCATGGCGGCGCGCATTTTCACCTCGCCGGGCGGCTCGACATCAACAGCTGGCAGGGGCGGCAGAGCGCCCAACTGCGCTTGGTAGACGCCGCGCCGGTCGAGGGCTGACTGCGGCAAAGTTTCTTGATCACGGCCGCAATTTCCGCTTGCGCGCCGCGCGCGGATTGCCTAATCAACCGCTCACGATCCAGTGGCCCGTTCGTCTATCGGTTAGGACGCCAGGTTTTCAACCTGGAAAGAGGGGTTCGATTCCCCTACGGGCTGCCACTCTCTCCGACTTTTGGCGATCAGATTTGCGGCGCTTGCGCGCGCGGCAGTGGTGTCTTTGCGCCGCCCGATTGGTCGCGCAGGTCTTCGGAAAAGAAGGTGTGCTGCCGGCGGCCGCGGCTCTTCGATTCGTAAAGTGCGACATCCGCGTCGCCCAGAAGCTGATCGGCCGTGACCACCTCGTAGTGGCGCGACAGCGTCGTTCCTGCGCTGCTCGACACGTTGCAAATCTGGCCTTCGAAGAGGATCGGTTCGCTGACCCGCGCGATGATCCGCGTGGCGATCTGGTCGATGACCTTAGGGCGGTCAACGCTGCGCAGCAGCAGGACGAACTCGTCGCCGCCCACCCGCGCAACGGTATCGTGGCTGCGCACCTCATTGAGCATGATGCGCGCGACCTGCTGCAACACGTAATCGCCCGCTGCGTGGCCCATCGTGTCATTCACCGCCTTGAAATAGTCGAGGTCCATGTGCATCAGCGCGAAATCCTCGCCGTTTGCAATCAGATCCGCGAGCATACGGTCCATGCCCCGCCGGTTGCGCAAACCGGTCAGCGTGTCGCTCAGCGCCTGTTCTTCGGCAGCAACACGGGCGCCCTGCAGGCGCCGGTTCAGCTGGCGCGAAGCTTCCATCGCAGCGGACTTCGCCTCGACGAGATAGAGCATCTCGATGGTCAGATCCGTGGGCGCGAAATCGGCCGCCGTAAGCTTGTAATCCTGCACGGCATCCACCACCGAAATACCGAACGACAGGTTGATGATCATCTGGCCCGTCTCGGGGCCCTCCATCAGAACCGCCTTCAGATCGCGATGCGGCGGCCTGCGAAACTGCAGATGCAGCTTGATCCCTGCTGTTTCGCGCAGCGCCTCGGGCGTCGAAATCTCGCGCGGTCGCTTGATGTCGAAGAGCTCGAGGAACCGCCGTCCGATCATGGACTGATCCGGCAGCAGCTTTTGTGCGGTCGGGCCGGCAAAGAGGATCAGACCGTCACGGTCCAGGATGAGGTGCATCGGGCACATCACGTTCAGCACGTTGTGACATTGGGCGCTGCTGCTCATGACGCCTGTGCCCCGAGTTCAAAACCGCGGCCTTCGGTGAAATCCGTCTCCAGCAAGGCGATGGAGACCGTCTCGACCCCATCTTGGGCACCCATGTGCTCTAGGAAAACCAGCGCGCCGTAGTCATCCGCCATAGCCCGCAGAACACCGGTGAAGAGATGCCCGCATCCGGGGATCTCGCCCTCGCAGGCGAGGCTGTACTGATGCGGCCCGTGCTCGCGCAGCTCCAACCGCGGCAGCACAAGGTCGGAGACGGCCAGGCGGGCCCGGTCGGGCAAATCGTCCAGCGAATGCAGAAAGTCGATGAAGTTGACGCCACCAAAGCGCAACAGCCGACGCAAGGCCTCCAGATTGGGGTGCGATACGAGGTAATTGCCGATGTCTTCCATCAACTCGTCATAAGGCCGGTCGAGAATATCGCTGACCGCCGTGAGCACCCGCGGCGTCACCGCATCGTCATAGGTCCACATGGCTTCGAAATCGACAAAGCCGAGATCTGCCCGCCGCGCCACGGCCGCCCATTGCGGCGCACCGTAGCTGTCGACGACAAACCGCTGTATCGCCCTGTTTACAAGCCCGTGCATTCCTGCCTCATTCCAGTCCCGCGGCGGGAGAATGAGGCCGATCGGTTAAAAAATTCCGAACGATCGCGCGCGGAGCACAAAATAGGGAACGCCGGGCCTCAGAAATCGGTCGGTGCGCCGCCTTCTGCTTTGCGCCGGGCGACGAAATCGGCGAGCTCCTCGCGGATCGCCACATCCATGGGCGGTGCTTCGAAGCTGCCGATGATCTCCTTGAACATCAGATGCGCCCGCTCCGGTGTCCAGACAGCGCCCGCGACTTCCCACCCTTCGTAGTTGCGCCAATCGCTCAGGAAGGGCTGATAGAAGGCGGTGGTATAGCGGTCCTGGGTGTGCTGGATGCCGAAGAAATGGCCAGCGTTGCCCACCGACTTGATCGCGTCGAGGGCAATCTCGTCCGGGCCGGTCGCGGTGAGGGCTGGGTCCATATAGCGTTGGATTTGCTGGAGAATCTCGCAATCCATGATGAATTTCTCAGGGCTCGCGATCAGCCCACCTTCGAGCCAGCCCGCCGCGTGGTAGACCATATTCGTCCCCGATTGCACCGCAGCCCAGAGGCTGTTCGAGGTCTCCCACATGGCCTGCCCGTCAGGCACATTCGCGGCACAGACACCCGACGAGCGCAGGGGCAGGCCGTAAAAGCGCGCAAGCTGCCCTGTCATCTGCGTGGCACGCATGTATTCTGGGGTGCCAAAGGCGGGTGCTCCAGACTTCATGTCGACGTTCGACGTAAAGGTGCCGATGGCTACGGGACAGCCTGGGCGGATGATTTGCGCCAGCACCACGGCGCAGAGCGCCTCGGCCAGCGATTGCGCCACGGCGCCCGCCATCGTCACCGGCGCCATGGCGCCGGCCAGCGTGAAGGGCGTGACCACGAGCCCCTGCCCGCGCCGCGCGAGCCGCATCCACCCGTCCAGCATCGGATAGTCGTGTTTGAGCGGTGAGGTCGAGTTGATATTCGTGTACATTCGGGGGCTTGCATCGAATTCTTCATGTGAAAGCCCGCTCGCGATGCGAACCATCTCCATCACATCCTCGACCCGCTCCTTGCCCAGCGAATAGGCGTGCATGACCTTGTCGGTGAGCGTCAGCTTGTCGAAGAGCACATCGAGGTGCCGAATGCTCGCGTGCAGATCGACCGGTTCCACCGGGTAGCCGCCCGCGAAGTGGATGCAGTTGAAATACTGCGTGAGTTTCAGAAGGTTACGGCACATCTCGCGGGTGCCGGGCACTTTCGTGCCGCGCTCCAGATCCCAGTAGTTGGGAGGTGAAGAGACATTGCCGAAGAGCAGGTGGCGCCCGCCCACCGTGATGCTGCGTGCCGGGTTGCGGGGGGTCAGGGTGAACTCCGCGGGCGCCTTGCCGATCCACTCCATGACCATATCGCGGCCCATGCGCACGTTTTCGCCATCGACCGTGCAGCCGGCCTGGCGCAGGATTTGCACGGCCTCGGGGTTGAGGAATTCGATTCCGATCTCTTCGAGAATGCGCATAGCGCCATCGTGAATCGCCGCAACGCCTTCGGGTGTCAGCGGCTCGGTCGGACGGTCGGTGTTGATCGGCGGGTTCCAGGGCATCTGCTCGATCACGGCGGTGCCGCGCCGGCTGGCTGCACCCGCGCGTCCGCCGCTGCGTGTTCTGCGTCTGGTTGCTGCCTCGGCCATCCTGATGCCCTCCCTGCAGGTCTCGGCCCATAAAAGGCAGAGCGCTGCGGGCACAGCCGTCTTGTTCACGACGCATTCAGTCGTTTTTATGCGGAGCGGAGGGGCGCCTGGATCGCGGCTCAGACTTGGGCCTGCCCCGCGATCCAGGCGGGCAAAGCGGAGATGTTGTCAAAGACGATGTCGGCCCGGGCACTGAGCTCGTCCCGACCCGCCAAGCCCGTCAGCACGCCGACGCAACGCATGCCCGCAGCACGGCCCGCCTCGAGATCATGGGTGCTGTCGCCCACCATGACGATCTCCTCCACCGGCAGGCCGACGGCATCCGCGAAGGCGAGAAGCTGGCCCGGTGCCGGCTTGCCGCCATGACCGCTGTCGAAGCCTGCGATGAAGTCGAAGAGATGAAGGATGCCGGCCCGATCGAGATGCGCCCGCGCCGGCGCCTCGGAATCATTCGTGGCCACGCCCAGACGTAGACCGGCTTGCCGCAGACCGCCGAGCAGAGGCACCAGCGGTGCCGCTTCGACCTGCGGCGCGCGCGCGGCCTCCGCGTTCATCACCGTAAGCAGACTGCTGCGCGACTGACCCGGCAAATGCGGCAGAAGGGCTGCGGCGATTTCGCTGGTGGTGCCCGCCACAACCACGCTTCCGGGCGCGAATCGCCGCGCCGCGTAGTCGAACCCGATTGCATCACCCAACCGCGCCGCGTGCATCGCATCCGCTGCGATCCGCTCGAGGAAGACCGCGCACCAGGCTTGCCACGTGGCCGCGAAGTCGAAGAGCGTCCCATCCTTGTCGAAAAGGACGCCCCGCACCGGCCTCATGTCCAGTTCACCTGCGCCCCGCCGGGCAGGGCCTGCCGGGCTTGCATCGGCGCGTCATAGGCCAGCCCGAGCGCGTCGCAGGCCTGCACCACCCAAGCGTCATCCATCATCAGAAAGTCCAGAACCGACCCCAGAAACACCGGGTCGCTTGCACCTGCCCGCACGTCTGCTTCGCTGGCGCCCGTCGCGCCCAGAAAGACGGGCAAAAGCTCGTCCTCGGCGGCCAGCCAGCCGAGAACGCTCAACCCGAGGACTTCGGCGCTTTCCCGCGTATATCCCATCACTTTGCCTACAAATCGCCCCACATTCGCAACGCTTTGTTAACCAAATTCGGCACAATGTCGACGGGCAGAAAATAACCTCCAAGAGGACCCGGCGGGCGTGCAAGGAAAAATACTGATTGTTGACGCGATTTCCACAAATCGCATCGTGTTGAAAGTGAAACTCGCCTCGGCGTTTTATGAAGTGATACAGGCCTCAACCGCGGATGAAGCCTGTGTGTCGGCCCTCCGCCACGACCCCGATCTGATCATCTCGGCGATGGCCCTGCCCGACTGCGACGCGGCCGAACTGTGCCGGCGCCTCGACCGCAGCCCGCAGACCCGCGCGATTCCCCTCATGGTGGTTGGGTGCCGTCCCGATGCGGACACCCGGCTCAAGGCGCTCGAGGCGGGCGTGCAGGATGTGATGCTGAAGCCGATCGACGACACACTCCTCCTTGCGCGGGTCCGCAGCCTGATCCGCGCCCACAATTCAGCAGCGGAATGGCAGATGCGAGACGACACCTCACGCGCCCTTGGCTTTGCCGAGGACACCCTCGACTTTGGCCCACCGGGACAGGCGGTTCTGGTGGGCGCGGATGCCACTGCAGCGCACAGCTGGATCTCTCAGCTGCGTCCGCATCTGCGCACCGAACTCAGCTTCACCTCGCCGGAGACCGCTCTGCGCGATCTGTCGCCGGGCAAGGTGCCGGATGTGTTCATCCTGACGCTGTCGGAAGAGGACAACAGCACCAGTGACGTACTGCGCCTGCTCGCGGCAATCCGGGCGACAGCCATCACGCGGCATGCCGGTATCCTGGTGGTGCAGGCGCGCCCCGACCCAGGGCTTGGCGCCTATGCGCTTGATCTGGGTGCCGACGATCTGATGACCGACGGTTTCGACGTCGCAGAACTGACCCTCCGCGTCAAAGCCATGCTGCGGCGCAAGCATGTGGCCGACAAGCTGCGCGCCACGGTGCGGACTGGGCTCAAGGCGGCCGTCTCGGACCCGCTGACCGGGTTGCACAACCGCCGCTACGCGATGCCGCATCTGACGCGCGTCGCCGAACACTCCGCCGCCACCGGGCGCAGCTTTGCCGTGATGGTAGCCGATCTGGACCACTTCAAGCAGATCAACGACGTCTATGGTCATGCCTCGGGCGACGCGGTGCTGATCGAGACGGCGCGGCGGCTGCGCGACAATCTGCGCGGCGTGGACCTCATCGCCCGAATCGGCGGCGAGGAATTTCTGATCGTGATGCCCGCCACGCCGCTCTCCGAAGCGCGTGTCGCAGCCAGCCGGCTCTGCCGCAAGATCGGCGGACGCGGCTTTATCGTGCCTGGTGCGGATGAGCCGATCAAGGTCACCGTTTCGATCGGCGTTACTATCGGCGGCATTCGCAAACCACACGACAGCGCTGCACCGCAGGATGCCAACATGCTGCTGGATGCGGCCGACAAGGCGCTCTATGCCGCGAAGATGCAGGGCCGCAACCAGGTCAATCTGAACCGGCCCGCCGCCTGATCAGCGCCGGGTCTTGGGGCCACGCCGCAGCACCTCCTCGACCGCATCGGCATAGGCGCTGCGCTCGGCATCGCTCATGTCCGAGACAACCTCCAGCCAAGCGCCCTGTGCCGCTTTCTGCACCGCAATGGTGGTCTCGGCCTGTCGCGACATCGCTCCGGCCAGGGCAGAAGGGTCGAAGGGCGTCGCCCGCAGCGTCGCGAGCACATCGCGGTAGAGCGCGCGCCGCGCCTCACGGTCGGGCACGCCCACACCGGACCGCACCGCCCGTCTGACCGCGCGCCGATCGTCGCGCGGAAGAGCAATCATGTAAGGCAGCCCATAGGCACCGAAACCCGAGCTGCGCGCCGCGGCGATCTTCCCATCGCCGTGGCGCAGCACCGCACCGCCGATCAGCCCGATCACCGCGAAGTTGAAGGCCAGGGACAGGCCCAGCACGATCTTGATCCAGCGTGGTGCTGAGCCCTTGGGTGGGGTCGTATCCTGCATGTCCTAGCCTTCCTCCACATCCCAGCCGAAGCTGGTCAGTTCCGCCGTGTTGCTCAGGATGTCGGCGGCCTCATAGCCCAGAATCAGCGCCCCCGCATCCGGCAACGCGTCGGGTGGACTCCACCCGATCCAGACACCCGCGCAGGTCGCCGCGACCAGGCCGCCCATGCCGCGCCAGCCTCCGACGAGATCGCTGATCCGGCTCCAAAGCCCGGACGATGGCGCCGCCCGCGCAGCCGGTGAAGGCTGCACACGATCCGCATCCGCCAGAACCCGCGCCATCAGCGCATCGGGCACCTCGGGCGGTGCCGTGCGCGCGGCATCGAGAAGCGCATCGAGCGCTGCGTCTTCGCTGTGTTCATCCGGCTTTTTCATCGTCATACCCCAGCTCTGCGCGCCGCCCGGCAAGGATTGCCGTCAACGCTCGTTTCCCACGCGCGGTCAGGCTTTCCACCGCCCGCGGGCCAATCTCCATCACCTGCGCAATCTCGGGGTTCGACAACCCCTCGATATGGCGCAGCACAACCGCCTGGCGCTGACGCTCGGGCAAGGCATCCAGCGCTGCCTGCAAGGCATCATACCGCGCCCGGTTCTGCAAATGCGCGGCAACGCTTGGCTGCGGGTCGGCGGGCTCCGCGATCTCGTCGAGCCCCACCGAACGCCACTTGCGCAGCCGATCGGTGCAGAGGTTGGCCGTCACCCGGTAAAGCCAGGTGGTCACCTTCGCCTCGCCCGGCCGCCAGTCCGGCGCCATACGCCACAATCGCAGCATCGCCTCCTGCGCCACATCCTCCGCCGCTGCCGCATCTCCGAGCAGCCGCATCGCATGCGCGTAGACCCGCGGCAGCACCCGCGCACTCAGCGCGCGCGCCGCTGCCGGATCGCCTTCCGCATAAAGTGCGAGAAGCGCATCATCGGTGTCTGAGCGGTCTGCATCTGGCGACATATCCATCCCGGGCATCGATAGAAGCGGGCGGCGCGGCGATCAAGTCGCCCCGCCCCCCTTGTCGTCCTGCCTGTCAGTCCGACGCGCCCTGCCCTTTGCGTGCCCCGCGGGCCTTGTCGCGGGCCGCGTCGAACTCGGCCTGGGTGATCACCCCGTTGCCATCCGTGTCCACGCGTGAGAACCGGCGCTCGGCCCGATCGGGGCGCTGCATCTCTTCGGCAGAGAGCTTGCCGTCACCGTTGGCGTCCATACGTTCCAGCATCCGGGCCGCACGATCCGTCACGCGCTCCGCCGCGGCCGTCTGGATTTCTTCCAGGGTCAGAAATCCGTCGCCATCGGTATCGGCGCGCTCAAAGCGCTCCGTACTCCGGTCGCGCATCTCGTCCAAAGTGATCTGACCGTCGCCATCGGTATCAAGCGTGCCAAAGTCAATCGGCGCGCGCGCGCTATTGTCACGGGCCAAAGCGGCGCCACCGGCAATCGTAATGCCGGTGGCGGCGATCAAAGCAATAAAAGCGGTCGTCTTCATCGGGTTACTCCTTGTTTTTATGTCCGGTCTTGCAGCCCTCGGTCTTTTGGGGCCGGACAGCACTTCTACGCAGCAGCGCGCATCTTCCGTCGCTGAAGATTTGCGCAAGTTTTCGCGACATCCCGACGCAGCGACAGCGGAGCACCTTTCAATTGCCCAGTTTTGGGCGCATGACGGAATTGGTGAAAGGAGTGGGGCATGACAGAGACGTCGCAACAGGCTGCACAGTTGTCCGCGGACGCGCAGATGTCCGAGCGCCGCGAACGCAATACCAAGCGCTCGATGTTGCGCGGCTGGCGGCGGAAGTGCCCCAACTGCGGCAGCGGGCCTTTGCTGCGCTCCTATCTCAAGGTAAACGACAGCTGTCCGGTCTGTCGCGAAGACCTGCACCACCACCGCGCGGACGATGGGCCCGCCTATCTGACCATCCTGCTGGTCGGACATCTCATGGCGCCGCTGCTGCATGTGGTCTTCGTGGCCTGGCGGCCCGAGCCGCTGACGCTATTCACGATTTTTGCAGTTGGCTGTGTTGGTCTCTCGCTTTATCTTCTGCCTAGATTGAAGGGCGCCATCGTCGGCTACCAATGGGCGCGGCAGATGGGCGGTTTCGCTCAAAGCAGCTAAGCCGCTGCGCGATCGCGCCGGACCACCGAAAGGCACAGGATGCCGAACCCTGACAGCGCTCAAAAGACAGCCGTTCGCAATGCGGCCGCGGTCATCGTGCTGCGGGACCGGCAGAGCTCGCCCCGCATTCTGATGGGTCAACGTGGCGCGAACGCCGCCTTTATGCCCAACAAGTTCGTCTTTCCCGGGGGTGCGCTGGATCCCGCAGACCACGAGGTTCCGCTCGCGGCCGCCCTGCCCGACATTTGCGCCATGCGGCTTGCCGAGACTGCCGAGCCTGGCCTGGCGCAGGCGCTCGCAGCAGCCGCGATCCGCGAGCTCTGGGAGGAGACCGGGCTGGTGCTGGGGGTCCCGGGCGCCTGGCCGGGGGAAGTTCCGCCAGACTGGCAGAGTTTTGCGGCCACGGGTCACCGCCCCGCCGCATCGCCGCTTCAGTTCGTCTTTCGGGCGCTCACACCGCCCGGGCGGCCCCGGCGGTTCGATGCGCGGTTCTTCCTTGTCGATGCGAGTGATCTGTCTGGCGATCCGGACGACTTCTCGGCGGCCAGCGATGAGCTGTCGCATCTGCAATGGGTGTCGCTACGTGATGCCCGCAGCTTCGATATGCCCTTCATCACCGAGGTGGTGCTGGCCGAGATCGCGGCGCGGGTCACGGACCGCGCTCCACCTCCGAGTGTTCCGTTCTTCAAGAACGACGACGAGGAATCGCTGTTTCTACGCCTGCGCGGGGCCGGACCCCTCGGACCACGGGTGGCCTGAAAGCCCACCCAACCTGCCGGCACCAACGTTGAGGACAGGCAGGTCCGGTGGGCTTTCAGGCCACCGCGCCGCCACCTGCCGGCCCATCGCGCGGTGCCCCGACAAACCGACCGGCACCCGCCGGACGCGGCAGTTGCGCCTGCGCGTCGGCAAATCGGCGCAGGGCGGCATCGATCTCGGGTGCCGGCTGTGACGGACGCCGGGTATCGAGGCTGACATGCAGCAGAAAATGCTCGCCCGTGGCCAGCAGGCGCGCGCCGGCGTGCATCTCGTGCCATAGGTGCATCTTCTTGCCGCCGCCGCCCAGAACCCGCGTGTGCACCTCGATCACCGTGCCCGCATGCACCTCATCGAGGTGCCGGATATGGGTCTCGGCCGTGAAATAGCTGCCGCCGGATGCGATATACTCGGCGTCACAGCCGATCAGCTCCATGAAGCGGTCGGTCGCATCGCCGAAGGCCTGCAGGTATTTTGCCTCATTCATGTGGCCATTGTAATCCGTCCAGTCCAGTGGCACGGCGCGGCGGACCGTCAGCACGGGGGCTGCCGGGTCGGTCACATCGGCCGCACGCTGCCCCAGGGCATGACCCTCTCGCATCGCGCGCTCCTGCGCTGCCAGCACGTCGCCCGCGCCCCAGCCCTGCCCCTTGAGCGCGCGCATCATCGCCACGAGATTGCCGTCACGAAGTCGCTCCAGGTCGCGGATGCTGTAGTGACCCGACTGCGCGTCGGACTGCCCCGCAATCAGATCCACCAGCTCCTCGGTGAACTCCGGCACATCGGTCAGCTTCGTCCAGGGCCAGGCCAGCGCAGGCCCGAATTGCGCCATGAAATGCTTCATCCCCGCCTCGCCGCCGGCGATCCGATAGGTCTCGAAAAGGCCCATCTGCGCCCAGCGGAGACCAAACCCATAGCGGATCGCATCGTCAATCTCGGCCGTCGTCGCGATCCCGTCCTTGACCAGCCAGAGGGCCTCGCGCCAGACCGCTTCGAGCAGGCGATCGGCCACATGGGCATCGATCTCCTTTTTCAGGTGCAGCGGATACATGCCAAGACCACGCAGTGTGGCGAGAGACTGCTCCAAAATCTCCGGCGCCGTCAGCGCGGTCGTCACAACTTCGACCAGCGGCAGCAGATAGACCGGGTTGAACGGATGACAGACGATAATCTGCTCGGGGCGCAAAGAAGATTGTTGGAGATCGGAGGGTCTGAACCCGGAGGTGGACGAGCCGATCACCGCAGCCGGATCGCAGGCCGCCTGGATTGCCGCGAAGGTCTGCTGCTTGATCTCGAGCCGCTCGGGCACGCTCTCCTGGATCCAGACTGCACCGGTCACCGCCTCAGCGATGGTGTCGTGAAAACTGAGCCCTCCCTCCTCCGGCAGCGCCACGTCGAGCAGCCCCGGCAAGGCGCGGCGCGCGTTCTCCAGAACCGCGTCGATCTTGCGTTTGGCGTCAGGGTCGGGATCGAAAACCCGGACATCCCAGCCGTTCAGAAGAAACCGCGCCGCCCAGCCGCCGCCGATCACGCCGCCACCGATGATCGCCGCTGGTGTCATGGGGCAACCTCCTGCAGTCCAGCGACATCATATCCGTTGAACGCCATGATCTGGCGCGCGGCGGCACGGCGGTCGGCGCGCAAATCGGGGCCGCGGTTCAGGATCCAGCCCATCTCGCCCGAGGGCGTCCCGATCACCGCGGTGCGCGCCTCTTCGTCCATCCACATGACCCAAAGGGCGCGGCTGTCGCTGTCCAGATCCGAGCTGCCCAGCCGCAGAACCCCGCGCGGATCCACGGTCATCGGCACATCGAACGCGGGCTGACCGTCGCAGCGCACGACCAGCCGCGGGCTCTCCGCCTCGGTCATCGCGTCCCAGTGCTGGGATGCACATTGCGGAAAGAAGGCGGTCGGAAAGGCTTCCACGACCAGCCACTCGCCGGCGAAAGCCGCGGGCGAGAACCGTGTGGTGGCCGAAATCGGCACCGCGGTGTCGCGATAACCCGGTTCCGGCGCGGGCGCGCAGGCCGCGACGGCAACACAGACAAGCGCGATGAGGGGCGAGCGCCCCGCCGGCGGCCTCACCGACACGCCAGCAGCCTCGGACGTCCCGGCGCCACTCATCCTGCGGGCGCCCGCTTGACGAGGCCCAGCGTCTCGCGCACCTCAGCCGGCCCGATGACCCGTGCGCCCATGTTCTCGATAATGCTGGCGGCGCGTTCCACAAGCTGCCAGTTCTCCGCCAGCACACCCTTGTCGAGCCAGAGATTGTCTTCAAGTCCAACGCGCACATGCCCTCCCGCCAGCACCGCGGCCGCGACGTAGGCCATCTGGGTCCGCCCCAGCGAGAAGGCCGAAAACGTCCAGTCGGGCGGGACATTGTTGACCATGGCCATGAAGGTGTTGAGGTCGTTCGGCGCGCCCCAAGGCACGCCCATGCAAAGCTGCACGAGTGCGGGCGCCTTCAGAACACCGTTCGCAACCAGTTGTTTTGCATACCACAGATGACCTGTGTCAAAGGCTTCGATCTCGGGCTTGACGCCAAGCTCGGTCATCATGCCGCCCATCGCGGTCAGCATGCCTGGCGTGTTGGTCATGACGTAGTCTGCTTCGGCGAAGTTCATGGTGCCGCAATCGAGGGTGCAGATTTCAGGCAGACACTCGGCCACATGCGCAACCCGAGCGCGCGCGCCGATCATATCAGTGCCGTCCTCACGCAACGGCAGCGGGCTCTCGGGATCGCCGAAGACCAAATCCCCCCCCATGCCCGCGGTCAGGTTGAGCACCACATCCACCTCCGCGGCGCGGATCCGATCCGTGACCTCGCGGTAGTGATCGACGTTCCGGCTTGGCGCGCCGGTCTCCGGGTCCCGGACGTGGCAGTGAACGATCGCAGCCCCTGCCTTGGCCGCGGCGATTGCACTGTCCGCGATCTGCTGCGGAGACCGCGGCACATGCGGGCTGCGATCCTGCGTGCTCCCCGATCCGGTGACCGCGCAGGTGATGAAGACCTCCTGGGTCATTGTCAAAGGCATCCGGTCCCCCTCGTCTTCTCCCCGCGGGCCGGTCAGCCCGCCGATGCTCCGCCTTGCGCCGATACGACCCGCGAATGCGCCTGGGCGCAAGCGGGATTTGCGGCCCCAAGCGCGGTGCGCCTCAATAGGGCATCGGATGCTGCCGGTGCGCCTCAGAGATCTCGTCGAGCACGGTCTGATCGAGCGTCAGATCCATCGCGCCCAGGCAGGTCTCGAGTTGCTCCATCGTCGTTGAACCGAAGATGATGGACCCCATGAACGGACGGGTGCGGCACCAGGCCAGCGCCATTTGGGTCGGGTCCAGTCCGTGGCGCTCGGCAATGTCGAGATAGGCCTGCACCGCCGAAAAGGCCCGGTCGGTCTTGCGCCCGCCCAGATCGGCGTTCAGCGACATCCGAGATTTGCGCGGCACCGCACCGTTTTGATACTTGCCGGTCAGCAGCCCCGCGGCCAAAGGAGAAAAGGCCAGCAGCGAGACGTCTTCCTGGATGCTCATCTCCGCCATGTCGGTGTCGTAGAGACGGCAGAGCAGCGAGTATTCATTCTGCACCGAGGCCACGCGCGGGCCACCCACACGCTCTGCCGTCTCCAGCCATTTCGTGGTGCCCCAGGCGCTTTCGTTGCTGAGCCCGAAGGCCCGGATCGTGCCGCGCTTGACCTCGTCCTGAAGCGCACCAAGCGCATCTTCCATGTGGGCCTGCGTGTCCAGCATCAGCTGGCTGGTGGGATCAAAGGACCAGTTCTTGCGGAACATGTAGCTGCCGCGATTGGGCCAGTGAAACTGATAGAGATCGATGTAATCGGTCTTGAGCCGCCGCAGCGAACCTTCCACGGCCTCGGCAATGGTCTCCGAGGTGATCGGTGCACCATCACGCACGACGGCGAGCCCTTCGCCCGAATGCTTGGTCGCGAGGATCACATCCTCACGGCGCATATCCCGTTCGAACCACAGGCCGATGATCCGTTCGGTCCGACCGATGGTCTCGGCGCTGACGGGGTTCACCGGGTACATCTCGGCCGTGTCGATGAAGTTGATGCCGGCATCGAGCGCGCGGTCGATCTGATCGTGCGCCTCTTCCGCATTGTTCTGAGTGCCCCAGGTCATGGACCCCAGACAAAACTCCGAGACCTCGATCTGTGTGCGGCCCAGCCGGTTCATCTTCATCGTGATGGCCCTCATTCTGTTGGTCGCGCCACACTAGCGACCGACACCGCTGCTGCAAGCGTCTTTCACCCCGCCCAGACCTGGCGCACAGCGCATCAAGTCCGCGTGACAGCATTGGCAGCAGGCCGCGGAAAGCTACCTATAGGTCAGGGGGACGCAAGGAGACACCGGACCGATGTCTATTCTGCTCTCACGACGTGTGCTGATCGCAGCAGGGCTCGCCAGTCTGGCCACCCGCGTCGAAGCGGCGCCACAGCGCTACGACCTCGTCGAGGAGCGCTCGCGTGTCGCATTCATGTTCGACATGAGCGGAACGGCGCAGACGGGCACGGTCCCGGTGAGCACGGCCGATATCCGTGTCGATCCGCGGAACCTCAGCCGGTCGAGCGCCGATGTGACAGCTGACATTCGCGGGGCGCGTACGGGCATGGTCTTCATCACACAGGCCCTGCTGAGCGCCTCGGTTCTCGACGCGCAGACCCACCCGATGGTGCGCTACCGCTCAACGCGGATCGTCCTTGGGCGCGCCGGCCGTATCTCGGAGGGCGCCAAGATCGAAGGCGCGCTGACCCTGCGCGGCGTCACCCGCCCGCTGATCCTCGGAGCCAGCCTGACGCGGCCGGCGGGCTCTGCGCCGGACGATCTCTCGGTGCTCGCGATCCGGCTGACCGGCACGCTCAGCCGCGCGGCCTTCGGCGCGGTGGGTTATCCGAACCTGGTTGCCGACGCCGTCGATCTGGACATCAGCGCCGAAATCCGACGCCGCGCCTGAAAACGACGCCGGTTTGTCGAATAACTGGGAGGCGTCGCACGCAGAGGTGATACTGCTCCGGGCGTCATGCGCCTGCTCATCTCCTTTGCCGCCCTCTTCCTGTCCGTTCTGCTGCTACAGCTGTCCTCCGGTGGTGTGGGCCCGCTCGATGCGCTCTCGGGGCTGGCCCTGGGCTTCAGCAAGCAGGACATCGGGCTTTTGGGATCTGCGCATTTTCTCGGTTTCTTCATCGGCTGCTGGTGGGCCCCGCGCCTGATGGGCAGCGTCGGTCACTCGCGGGCCTTCGCCGCCTTCACCGCCGCCGGGGCCATCGGGCTGATGAGCCACATGCTCGTGGTCGATCCGCTGGCCTGGGCGGTGATGCGCGTCGCATCAGGTGTCTGCGTCGCGGGCTGTTACACGGTGATCGAAGCCTGGCTGCAGGCGAAGGCGACCAATGACACCCGCGGGCGCACATTCGGTGTCTACCGTGTCGTCGACATGACCGGATCGATTGCCGCGCAGATGATGATCGGCGTGCTGGAGCCCGCGAGCTATGTCTCCTACAACCTGCTTGCGATCATCTGCTGTGCCGCACTGTTGCCCCTGACCCTGACGACCGTGCGCCAGCCCGAAACACCCAGCTCACCGCGGCTGCGCCCCCGGCTCGCGCACGAGCGCTCGCCGCTCGCCGCCGCGGGCGTCCTGGTCGCCGCCCTGTCGAGTTCGTCCTTTCGGATGGTGGGGCCGGTCTACGGGCAGGAGGTCGGGCTGTCGATTGACCAGATTGCCTATTTCCTCGCGGCCTTCGTCCTCGGCGGCGCCTTGGCGCAATACCCTGTTGGCTGGCTTGCCGACACCTTCGACCGCAGGCGCGTTCTGATCTGGCTGTCGATCTCGGCCATCGGAAGCTCGGCGGTGACCATATTCGCCGCCGGCTCAGGCACCATGGGCATCATGATCACAGCCGGGCTTTTCGGGATGACCACATTCCCGATCTATTCGGTGGCCGCGGCACATGCCCATGACTTCGCCAGCGACGATGAACGCGTCGAGCTTTCGGCGGCACTCATGTTCTACTTTGCCCTGGGCGCCATTGCGGCCCCCTACGGCGCCTCGCTGCTGATCGAGCTTTACGGTCCGAACGCGCTCTTCCTCCTGATGGCGACCGGACACGCTCTTCTCGTCGTCTTCGGCCTGACGCGGATGCGGGCGCGGCCCGCCCCGTCCGAGCGGACGCGCTATACCTATCTCCCGCGGACCTCCTTCACCATCGGGCGGCTGATGCGGCGCAGACGACCTGGGACCGAAGACTGAGCGGGGCGATTTCCCCGTGGCTCTCGAGGTCAAGCTGCGCTAGAGGAGGCCAGCAAGTCAGACTAAGCGGGGTCCATTCATGGCGCGCCACCTCATCACGTCCGCAATCCCCTATATCAACGGGGTCAAGCATCTCGGCAACCTCGTCGGGAGCCAGCTTCCCGCCGATCTCTTCGCCCGCTATCAACGCGCGCGAGGCCACGAGGTCCTGTTTCTCTGCGCCACCGATGAACATGGCACGCCGGCCGAGCTGGCCGCTGCCAAGGCCGGCAAACCGGTGGCGGAGTATTGCGCCGAGATGCACGCCGTGCAGGCCCGTCTTGCCGAGGGCTTCCGTCTGTCTTTCGATCATTTCGGACGCTCGTCGAGCCCGCAGAACCACGCCTTGACCCAGCATTTCGCCGGACGACTGGCCGAGGCCGGGCTGATCCAGGAGGTGGTCGAGCAGCAGGTCTACTCGATCCGCGATGGGCGGTTCTTGCCGGATCGCTACATCGAGGGCACCTGTCCCAACTGCGGCTACGACAAGGCGCGCGGCGATCAATGCGAGAACTGCACCAAGCAGCTCGATCCGACCGATCTCATCGATCCGCGGTCGGCGATCTCCGGCGCAACCGAGCTGGAGGTGCGCGACACCAAGCATCTGTACCTGCGGCAGTCCGCATTGAAAGACCAGCTCGACGCGTGGATCGATTCCAAGGCCGACTGGCCCGTCCTGACCACCTCGATTGCAAAGAAGTGGCTGCATGACGGTGAAGGGTTGCGCGACCGCGGCATCACCCGCGATCTTGATTGGGGGATCCCGGTGCGCAAGGGCGATGCGGACTGGCCGGGCATGGAGGGCAAGGTCTTCTACGTCTGGTTCGATGCGCCGATCGAATACATAGCCTGCGCCGGCGAGTGGGCCGAGGCGCAGGGTCTGGATGCCGCGGCCTGGGAACGCTGGTGGCGCACGGACAAGGGCGCCGATGACGTCCGCTACACCCAGTTCATGGGCAAGGATAACGTCCCCTTCCATACGCTCAGTTTCCCGACGACCCTCATCGGATCCGGCGAGCCCTGGAAGATGGTCGATCACCTGAAGTCCTTCAACTACCTCAACTACGACGGTGGCCAGTTCTCGACCTCGCAAGGTCGCGGGATCTTCATGGACCAGGCGCTCGAGCTTCTGCCGGCCGATTACTGGCGGTGGTGGCTGCTGAGCCATGCGCCCGAGAAAAGCGATTCCGAATTCACCTGGGAAAACTTCCAGAGCGCGGTGAACAAGGATCTGGCGGATGTGCTTGGAAACTTCATCAGCCGGATCACCAAGTTCTGCCGGTCGAAGTTCGGCGAGGCCGTCCCGGCCGGAGGGCAATACGGTGCTGCCGAAGCGGCCACCATCGCCGAAGTGGAGGAACGCGTGGCGCGATACGCTGAGCTGATGGACACGATGGAAGTGCGAAAATCGGCACAGGAGCTGCGGGCGATCTGGGTCTGCGGCAACGAGTATTTGCAGGCCGTGGCCCCCTGGAGCACCTTCAAGACCGAGCCGCAGCAAGCCGCTGCCCAGACCCGGTTGGGCTTGAACCTAGCGCATCTCTTCGCCGTGCTCTCTGCACCGTTTTTGCCCGATGCAAGCAGAACGATCCTTCAGAGCCTGAAGATCGACACCGCCGCTTGGCCCGACGACCCGTCGGAGTTTCTGAGCCGGCTCGAGGCCGGACATGCCTTTGACGTGCCCGATGTGCTGTTCGCCAAGGTCAGTGACGACGATTGCGCGGCGTGGAAGGCACAGTTCTCCGGTCGGCGGGCCGACTGAGCCCTAAGGACCAACCAAGCCGCCGTTCCCCTGCGGCTTGATTGTCTTCTATGTCGACTGCAGCCGAAGCAGCTCGCCTTGAATCTGCATCCCCTATCTCTGCCTGATTTCAATGAAATCAACGCAAGAGGTGATACACCCTATCTCAGGCTAAAGACGAAACGCTCTAGAACTCTTCCCAACTCGAATCGATCTCGACCTCATCCGTCGGCTCGACCTTCAGCGCCGCATTGCCTTGCGTTGCAGGCACTGCGGCGGTCGGCGCCGTGCTGGGCGGCGCCTTCGGTGCTGCCGCTGGTTTCGCAACCGGAGCCACGTTGAGCTTGAAGCGCGCGACAGCAGTCGCCAGCGCATCGGCCTCTGCAGTAAGCGCATGGCTCGCGGCAGTCGTTTCCTCGAACATGGCGGCGTTCTGTTGCGTCACATGATCCAACTCGTTCACCGCGGTGTTAATCTCATTGAGGCCCGCCGACTGCTCGCGCGCGGAGGCGGCAATGGTCGAAATGCGTTTCGAGATTTCGGAGACCGACTCCACGATTGAAGCCAGCGCCTTGCCGGTCTTGTCGACCAAATCGACGCCCTGCTCGACCTGCTCGCCGGAGCTGGAGATGAGTGCGTTGATTTCGCGCGCGGCATCGGACGATCTTTGGGCCAACGCACGCACCTCGGTTGCCACGACCGCAAAGCCCCGGCCCGCTTCGCCCGCCCGCGCCGCTTCGACGCCAGCATTGAGGGCCAGAAGGTTGGTCTGGAAGGCGATGTCGTCGATGACAGAGGTGATCTTGGAAATCTCTTGCGAGGACGCCTTGATCCCATCCATGGCGTTGACGGCCTGGCGCGCGACTTCGCCGCCCTTTTCCGCGTTCGACTGCGCGTCGGCAGACATTGTCGACGCTTCATCCGCACCTTCAGCCGCAGATTTGACCGAACTGGTCAGCTCATCGAGTGCCGCAGCGGTTTCTTCCAATGTCGCAGCCTGCTTTTCGGTGCGACGCGACAGGTCATCAGCCGCCGTGGTGATCTCGGCAGTCTCGTTGCGGATGGCCTCGGAGTTGTGCATCACGGCACCCACGGCATCCTGCAGGGCGCGGACCGCTGCGTTGAAGTCCGTACGCAGTTTTTCGTAGTCGGCCGGGAAAGCTGTCGAAATCTCGAAGGTGAGATCCCCGTCCGCCAGAGACTGCAACCCGACGCCGAGCGCTTCCACGACGCTCTTTTGCTGTTCCGCCGTCCGGGCCCGCTCCTCTTCGCTGCGCAGGACCGCTTCCGCGCTCTCCGTCACATCGGTTCCGAGGAAGATCGCCCGCTCCAACTGACCGTCTGGCGACGGCACGGAGGCGAAGTTGCCCTCGACGACCAGAGATTTCCCGTCGGATGCCCGCTTCATGACGAACCGGCCGAAGACCGCCTCACTGTTGGTGTCGCTCGTCAAGACCCGCCGCTTCAATTCGGCCGCGTCGACATCGCCTGCCGAAGATCCACCGAAGATATCGGAGAAGCTGCGCTGCTTGATGGTGTCCTCGCCAACGTCAAGAAGTGCCACGAGGTTCGGGTTGGTCCCGACAACCTGACCGGCCGCATCGAATTCAATCCGCAACTGCCCGTCGTCGATTGTCTCGAGCAGTGCGGAGTTGCGGGCGGCCTCGGTGGCGTCGGACCATTCGATCACCGCACCGATCATCTCGCCAGCGTCATTGATTGCCGCGTTCATGTTCACTTCGATGAGCACGTCACCGATCTTGGCGCGATGAGACGCGGGCAAGACGCCCAAGCCCTTCGACGCAATTTCACGCGTGCGCTGACGCAGTTCGCTGAAGTTCGCAAGGTTGGCGCCCATCACCTCGCCCGCCTTCAGATCCGGCCAATGCGCCTGCAATCCGGGCATGATGTCCCCAAGCAGCTTCTCGCAGGTGGGGTTCATGAAAATCACCTCAAGCTGCTCGTCAACCATCATCATCGGCGCAGTCGACCCCACAAAAGCCGCACTCTTGAAGGCGCTTTCACGTTCTGCCAGCTTGGCCTTGGCCAGCGCTTGACGGAACATATCGAGCCGCCGCGCCATCTGGCCCACTTCGTCACCGCGTTTCGTGAACGGCACCTCGATATCGTATCGCGCCTGCTCGATGTCACCCATGGCGTCGGTCAGCCGCATGATCGGCCGTGACATCTGGCTGCGCAGGAAGAACCCGGCCAGGCCCACAGCGACCAACATGACAACAAAACCGGTCATCAAGGCGCGATTTTGGAGGGTAGCCAGTTTCGCAATCTGGCTCGCATCGCTCCAGCTGGTGACAACCACACCAGCGATGGCGTCGCCATCACCGAAGGCGGCGGGCACGGCCGTCGACAAACCGTCCTCGGACATCACGGTCTGACCTTGTTCGAGCGCATTTTGCGCCAGCGCTGCGGCAGCCTCGGCGTAGAACGCCTCGGTCCCTTCGCTATAGAGCACCGCGCCGGTATCGCTCATCACAAAGGCGCCGATTGCGTCCGGGCGCGCGGACGCGATGACGCCTTCCACGATCAACTGTACGGCATTTGTATTGCCGAACTTGATGGATCCGCCCATCTGCATGGCCAGCAACGCGGTCACCTCAGCCGCTCTTTCGCTCAGGGCCTCGGATGTCAGCCTTTTTTTCGTGTCATTGCTTATCCCCACCACGACGGCGACCACGGTGATGATGCAGACAAGCACCATGATGGTACATTTGACAAAGAGACTGTTGAGCGCGCCTATGCTGATTTTTGGGCTTTTTGGGGTCGCCATCACCTATTCCTTTTGATGCGATCGGTCCCGCCGCAGCGCATGCGCCGGGCGTGCATGGGACCAGTATTGCGATTTCCTCTACAACCCAGTTCTTACGGAGCGCTTAACGCCCGCATAACGCCGGGTGCTCCGTGACCACCGGAGCCAGGAGAATCGGGAAGATTTTCGTCAAATCGGCCGGTCACAAGACGGGCCGCTTTGCCTCTTCGGAAGCTCTGCACATCACCACATCTGGGGGAGAAGACCGTGCGGACAAATTGCCATGGTACCCGCGGCCGGACTCGAACCGGCACGGCGTTTCCGCCTGGAGATTTTAAGTCTCCTGTGTCTACCATTCCACCACGCGGGCCCGCCGCGCACCATAGCGGAGCGGGCCCCGGTGTAAACGGGTCAGATGTCGTTTCCCGAAGGCGCCAGAGGTCCGCCTTCCGCCATCAGAAAGCGCTCTGAAAGCCAGGGGTTGTTGTGCAGCGCGTCCTCGAGCTGGGCGCGCGCCTCGTCGATGCGGTCGAGGTGCATCAAGGTCAGCGCCCGTCCCGACTGCGCCCCCACATGGCGCGGTTGCAGGCGAAGTGCCACATCGAGATCCACGAGCGCGAGATCATAATCCTGACGCAGGAAGTGAACGAAGGCACGCTGGTTGAACCCTTCGGCATAGAGCGGGCAGTACTCGGCGAGCCGGTCAAAATCGGTCAACGCGCCGACGAAGTCGTAGACCTCGCGTTTGCGCATTCCGCGGTCGAGCACCTCCTGCGCTGCGGCATCGGGCGCGGTCAGCCACAGTTGCCACATCTGTTGGGACAGCGCGCGCCCGTCCTGCTCGGTGTTCGCATCCCGCGCCTCAGCAAAGAGCGTCTCGAGCTCGGCCGACACATCGGCGGGCGGCGGACACTCTGCGAAGGCGGGCAGCGCAAGGCAGCTGAGAAGAACGGAAAGCCGTGTCATACGACATCATCGACCTCAAAGCCGCGCCCCGTCAAGCCGGGTCGGCGAGCATCGTCTCCTTGACCGCTTCCATCGCAACGAAGGTCGAGGTGCCCGCAACATGGGGCAAGGCCGAAATCGTCTCGCCCAGAAACTGCCGGTAGCGGGACATGTCCCGCGTGCGCACCTTCAGCAGGTAGTCGAAGCTGCCCGCGATCATATGCGCCTGCTCGATCTCGGGCACCTTCGCAACCGCAACATTGAACGCGGTCAGGGCCGCTTCGCGCGTGTCGCTGAGACGCACCTCGACAAAGGCGACATGATCGAGCCCCAGCCGGATCGGATCGAGCAGCGCCCGGTAGCCGATGATCACACCGCTCTGCTCGAGCCGCCGCAACCGCGCCTGCGTGGGCGATTTCGACAGACCGATGCGCTTGGCCAGATCGGTGATGCTGATGCGCCCGTCTTCCGCAAGAACGGACAGAATCGCGCGGTCGAAGCGATCTAGATCCGCTTGATCGTTTGTCGCGTCGTCTGGCTTCATTTTGACCATATCGCCCTCCCTTCGTCTCATCTTTGGTCAGTCTGGCTTCGCTCTTCGGAGTATACTAGGCCAAACCGCTTAAAGGAAACAGGTTATGGCGCGCGACATGTCCCACTCCCTCCGTCAGCAGATCGATGCCCGCAAATACGCCGACCCCGACGCCGTCTTGGCCGATCTGATAGGTCAGGCCGCACTCTCCGCCGACGCCCGCGCGCGGATCGCGGATCAGGCCGCCGAACTGGTGCGGGACATCCGCAAGAGCACCGCCCCCGGACTTATGGAAGTCTTCCTCGCGGAATACGGATTGTCCACCGATGAAGGCGTGGCATTGATGTGCCTCGCCGAGGCGCTGCTGCGGGTGCCCGATGCCGACACGATCGACGCGCTGATCGAGGACAAGATCGCGCCCTCCGACTGGGGTCGGCATCTGGGGCACTCCACCTCCAGCCTCGTCAACGCCTCGACCTGGGCGCTCATGCTCACGGGTCGGGTGCTCGACGACGAACAACCGGGCCCCGTGCGGCATCTGCGCGCCGCCATCAAACGGTTGGGCGAGCCGGTGATCCGCACCGCCGTGAGCCGCGCGATGAAGGAGATGGGCCGCCAGTTCGTGCTTGGTGAGGACATCAACAACGCAATGGAACGTGCTGCAAATATGGAGAAAAAGGGATTTACCTACTCCTATGACATGCTTGGCGAAGCGGCCCGCACAGAAGCGGATGCAAAGCGCTACCATCTCAGCTACTCGCGCGCGATCTCGGCCATCGCCACCGCCTGTACATCGACGGATATCCGCAAGAACCCCGGCATCTCGGTCAAGCTCTCGGCGCTGCATCCGCGCTTTGAGGTGGCACAAGAGGAGGCGGTGATGACCGACCTCGTGCCGCGGCTGCGGGCGCTGGCGCTGCTGGCCAAATCGGCCGGGATGGGCCTCAACGTCGATGCCGAGGAAGCGGATCGCCTCGCGCTGTCGTTGGAGGTGATCGACCGGGTCATGGCCGAGCCCGCGCTGGCCGGCTGGGACGGCTTCGGTGTTGTCGTGCAGGCCTACGGGCCGCGCGCGGGCACTGTGATCGAGGCACTTTATGAGATGGCCGAGCGGCATGATCGCCGGATCATGGTTCGCCTCGTCAAAGGCGCCTACTGGGACACCGAGGTCAAGGCCGCGCAGGTCGACGGCGTGGACGGCTTTCCCGTCTTCACCCGGAAGGCCGCGACGGATGTCTCCTACATCTGCAATGCCAAGCGCCTGCTGCAGCTCACCGACCGGATCTATCCGCAGTTCGCGACGCATAACGCGCATACGGTCGCGGCGATCCTGCATCTGGCAGAGGACCCCGAGGCATATGAGTTCCAGCGTCTGCACGGCATGGGCGAAACACTGCACACGCTGGTCATGGCGCAGAACCGGACCCGCTGCCGCATCTACGCGCCCGTGGGGGCCCACCGCGACCTGCTCGCCTATCTCGTCCGGCGCCTGCTGGAAAACGGTGCGAACTCCAGCTTCGTGAACCAGATTGTCGACGAGGATGTCCCGCCGGAGGTCGTGGCGGCAGACCCGTTCGAGACACTCGCCGCTGCGCCCTCCCCCCGCATCGCCACCGGGGCCGAGCTCTTCCGGCCGCTGCGCGACAATGCAAAGGGCTTCGACCTCAGCCATGCGCAGACACTTGAGGCGATCGACACCGCCCGGGGCGCCTTTGCGGCCCACAGCTGGGAGGCTTACCCGTTGCTTGCCGGCACGCCCGATGCCGAAGCGCGGACCGAGCCGGTTGCAAACCCGTCTGATCCTGCGGGCTCTCCCGGCACGGTCCGCAGTGCAACCCGCGCGGATGTGGAGACGGCTCTGGCCGCTGCAACGGTCTGGGACGCGCCGCTGAACGAACGCCGTGCGGTGCTGCTGGCGGCCGCCGAGCGGATGGAGGCCCGGTTCGGCGAGATTTTCGCGATCCTGGCCCGCGAGGCCGGCAAGACCCTGCCCGACTGCCTGGCCGAACTGCGTGAAGCGGTGGACTTCCTGCGCTACTACGCAGCGCAGGCCACCAATAGCCCGCCGGCCGGCATCTTTACCTGCATCTCGCCCTGGAACTTTCCCTTCGCGATCTTCTGCGGCCAGGTGACCGCCGCGCTGGCCGCGGGCAACGCGGTGCTCGCCAAACCGGCCGAGCAGACCCCGCTGGCAGCCTTTCTGGCAGTCTCGATCCTGCATGAGGCCGGCGTGCCGCGCACCGCGCTGCAACTGCTGCCGGGGGGCGGTGAGATCGGCGCCTGCCTCACCTCGGACGACCGGGTGAACGGCGTGGCCTTCACCGGCTCGACCGCCACCGCACTGCGCATCCGGTCTTCGCTTGCCACTCACTGCGCGCCCGGTACCCCGCTGATCGCGGAGACCGGCGGGCTCAACGCGATGATCGTGGACAGCACGGCGCTGCCGGAACAGGCGGTGCAGTCGATCATCGAAAGCGCCTTCCAGTCGGCCGGGCAGCGTTGTTCCGCGCTGCGCTGCCTCTATGTACAGGAGGACATCGCGGAAAGCTTCACCGAGATGCTGATCGGCGCCATGCACACGCTGCGGCTCGGCAACCCGTGGCAGCTTTCGACCGATGTGGGACCAGTCATCGACGAGGCAGCACGCAAGACCATCGCAGACCATGTCGCCCACGCCCGCACCGAGGGCCGGGTGCTGGCCGAACTGGAGACGCCCGCCGAGGGCACCTTCATTGCCCCCACGCTGATCAAGCTGGGCGGCATCGCCGAGCTGGAGCGCGAGATCTTCGGCCCGGTCCTGCATCTGGTCACGTTCAAATCGCACGAGCTCGACGCGGTGATCGACGCGATCAATGCCACCGGTTACGGGCTGACCTTTGGCCTGCACACTCGGATCGACGACCGTGTGCAGCATGTCTCGGACCGGATCGAGGCCGGCAACATCTATATCAACCGCAATCAGATCGGCGCTATCGTGGGCAGCCAGCCCTTTGGCGGCGAGGGGTTGTCGGGCACCGGTCCGAAGGCCGGGGGGCCGAACTATCTTGCGCGGTTTGCCGATCCTGACCGTGAACACAGTGAAGAGGATTGGGACCAGCCGATGGAGCACCCGCCGGCCCTGCGCAGCGCGCTGGCACCGAATGGCCCGGCGCAGAGCCTGCCGGGGCCGACGGGCGAATCCAACCGCCTGAGCACCCTGCCCCGCGCCGCGTTGCTCTGCGCCGGGCCGGGCGCCGCGGTCGCCGAGGCGCAGGCGCGGGCCGTCGAGGCGCTCGGCGGTGTCGCGGTCAAGGCAACGGGCCGGATCGACCCCGACCTGCTCACCGAAGGCCCTGCCTATGGCGGGGTGCTCTGGTGGGGCGACAGCGAGACCGCGCGCGCAATGGAGACGGCGCTTGCCGCCCGGACAGGTCCGATCATCCCGCTGATCCCTGGCCGTCCCGATCTGACCCGCGTCCGGGCCGAACGGCATGTCTGCGTGGACACGACCGCCTCGGGCGGCAACGCCGCACTTCTGGGGGCGTCGACCTGACGCAGCCGCATCGGCGGATGCACCCCACCGCTCCCTTGACGCAGCTCGTCTGATCCCGCAGCGTGCGGCCATGTTTCCGATCCGTGATCACAACCCCTCGGGCCGCACGCCCTACGTCACCTACGTGCTGATGGCCGCCAATGTGGGAATATTCCTCAGCTACGTCGGGATCATGCAGGATGCGCGGCTGATCAACAGCTTCTGGGTCGACTGGGCCCTGATCCCGGCCCGGCTCGATGCGGGTCAGGGCAGCTACACGCTGGTGACCTCCATGTTCCTGCACGGGGGGTGGATGCACCTGGCGGGCAACATGCTGTTCCTCTTCATCTTCGGTGACAACATCGAAGATGAAATGGGGCATGCGGGCTATCTTTTGTTCTATGTCGCCGCAGGCATTGCGGCGGGCTGGGTGCAATACGCCTCGGCGCCCGCCTCTGTCGTCCCGACTGTTGGTGCCTCGGGCGCCATTGCAGGGGTCATGGGCGCCTACCTTCTGCTCTTTCCAAAAGCGAAGGTGGATATCCTCTTCATTTTCATCATCTTTTTCCGGATCTTTCCGATCCCGGCCTGGATCATGCTCGCCGTCTGGTTCGCACTGCAATTCGTTGGCGGTGTGGGCTCGGACCCGGACACCGGTGGCGTCGCGTATTGGGCGCATGCAGGCGGTTTCGTGGCCGGTCTGGCGCTCGCGCTGCCGGTCTGGCTGAAGCGCGGCGGGCCGGCCTTCTGGCAGCGCACCGATGGTCATCCGCCCCACCCCGAAGCGCGCTACCGCGTCAGAAGCAGCAACATTCCGAAGGTGAGCCGGCGGCGAGGCCCGAAAGGTCCGTGGAGCTGATCAGCCGCGGACCAGCTTGGCCAGCGGAGAAAAGAGCGCCTCATTGGCGCAGATGATCGTCCCATCGGCAACGATATCCTTCTCAGGCTCGATCGGTTCGGCCAAGCCGCCCGCTTCACGCAGGATGATCAGCCCCGCCGCAATGTCCCAGGCGTTCAACCGCCGCTCCCAATAACCGTCGTAGCGGCCCGCGGCCACATAGGCGAGATCGAGCGCCGCCGCCCCCCAGCGCCGGATGCCGGAGCAGGCAGGCGCCACGCGCGCCATCTCCGTCAGGGTCTCCGGCAGATCGGACCGCCCACCGAACGGCAAGCCCGTGGCGAAGAGCGCTTCGATCATCTTGCTGCGCCCCGAGACGCGCAGGCGGCTTTCGTTCATCCACGCGCCCGCACCCTTCTCGGCAAAGAACATCTCGTCCTTGGCCGGGTCAAAGACCACGCCCGCCACGATCTGCCCCTTGTGTTCGAGCGCAATCGACACCGCCCAATGGGGCAAGCCGTGCAGGAAGTTCGTGGTGCCGTCCAGCGGATCGACGATCCAGCGGCGCGTCGGGTCCTGACCCTCGGCGCCGCCGCCCTCCTCGCCGAGCCAGCCATAGGTGGGACGCGCGCCCATCAGGTCCTCCTTGATCAGCGTCTCGGCGTTGAGATCGGCGCGGCTCACGAAGTCGCCCGCCCCCTTCATCGAGACCTGCAGGTTCTCGACTTCGCGGAAGTCTTTCACCAGCGCGCGGCCTGCACGGCGGGCGGCCTTGATCATGATGTTGAGGTTTGCGCTGCCGACCATGCTGGGCTCTCCTTTTGGGGATCAGGCTGCGCGTATAAGGGCTGGTCACTGGCTTGCCAAGGGGGCACGGCCGCGCCGTCCCGGACGCAGGGGCCCACGCGGGTGTGACGGCTGCGGATGGGTTCAGCGGGCTTCCAGCCAGGCTTCGACGCCGCCAGCCATCGGCGGCCTGAAATAGGCGATCATCCGTCCGTCCGGCCCGGCCGTCGCAGTCTCACCCCAGGGTGCCACCCCATGCAGCACCATTCGGTGCAGCAGGATAACGGCACCAACGGGCGCATGCACGACGATCCGCGGACAGCTTTCGAAAACCCGGCGCCGGGCCGCGGTGTACGCATCTGTCACGTCCACCTGCGACAGCGGACCCGTCGCTGGCCCCAGCGCTTCCCGCAGGGCCGCCTGCATGACCGCGTGGCTGCCCGGCCAAACCACCAGGGGGGCCGCCGCCTCAGACGCGTCTGTCATCGGCAGGCCCAGGATGAAGGCATGCGGCTCCCGAACAAACCGGCGTTTCGGGTCTCCCACACCGATCAGCCCGTCCACATGCGCGGCATTCCGGTTGAGCCGGTACCGAAAGCCGGCGGCACTTTCGCCTTCGCGCGGGCGTGGATAGCCCGGATAGGTGACAGAGAGCTGCGCTGGGTGCAAAGCCGGCCAACCACCGCAATGCGCCGCCGTGAAGGCCACCGCCGAGCCAGTGAGCGCAGGCCCGCCGGCCACCCGGCCCGCCACATCGTTCGGCAGCACATCAAGCCCGACGAACCACGTGCCTTCGCATTGGAGCATCGCGGCATTCTGCTCGGCGCTCACCGCGGCGCGGGCGTGCGGTAATGCGTGGGTGACCCAGTCGAGCACCGCGTCTTCCGGAGGAAACACGGCCCAGCCGGTCTCGGAAAACGCGGACGGATCGCCGTCCGTGCGGTCTAGAGCCATGACGCGCCCCGCACCCCCACCGCCTCTGCGTTGACGCCGCCCACGTGGCTACCCCACCTTCCGGCAGTCCTCGCGCGGGGCGATCTGCTGCAGCGCCTCGCGCACCAGATCCGTGCCCGCGCCGGGACGGTGTGCCCCCTCGGACAGCATGCGCCGCCACGCGCGCGCGCCGGGCCGCCCGGTGAAGAGCCCCAGCATGTGCCGGGTGATCTGACCGAGTTTGCCGCCCTGCGACAGGTGATCCTCGATATAGGGCAGCATCTGCAGAACCGCCTCTTCCGGCAGGCTGGCTTCACCTGTTCCGAAGATCCGCGGGTCGGCCTCGCAGAGGATCGCGGCAGGGTCCTGATACGCCGCACGCCCGATCATGACGCCGTCCAGCCCGCCGTCCAGAAACTCCTGGGCTTGATCGAGCGAGGTGATGCCGCCATTGATACTGATGTGCAGGTTCGGAAAGAGCCCTTTCATCTGCCGCACCAGATCGTAGTCAAGCGGCGGGATATCGCGGTTTTCCTTCGGGCTGAGCCCCTGCAGCCAGGCCTTGCGGGCGTGGATGATCACCCGCTCGCACCCGGCGCGCACGATGTGGGCCAGAAACTCGGGCAGCACCACGCTTGGGTCCTGCGCATCCACGCCGATCCGGCATTTCACTGTGACCGGGACATCCACCGCCCGCTGCATCGCCGCCACGCACTCCGCGACCAACGCCGGCCGCTCCATCAGGACAGCGCCAAAACAGCCGGATTGGACCCGGTCGGACGGGCAGCCGACGTTCAGGTTGATCTCGCAATATCCCGCCTCCGCACCGATGCGGGCGGCCTCTGCCAGCTCACCCGGGTCCGAGCCGCCAAGTTGCAGCGCGACCGGGTGGTCCGACAAGGTGTGGTCGAGCAAATGCAGCGCCTGGCCCCGGACTAGCGCAGCCGACGTCACCATCTCGGTGTACAGGAGCGCGTGCTCGCTCAACAGCCGGTGAAAGTGCCGGCAATGACGGTCCGTCCAATCCATCATCGGAGCCACGGACAATCTAGCATGTTGATTTATTTGCATTTTTTGCGTATCTTCAAACTGTTGGCGGCGGATGCTGCTACGCTGGACTACGCCCCAATATCCCCGAATTTGCCCCTCTACGACGACTCATTGCACACACGGCGCACACGAAAATGGCCTCCATCACCAAGCTCCCCTCCGGCGCCTACCGGGTCCAGATCAGACGAAAGGGCCGCTACGCGAGCGAGACGTTCCTCCGTCGCGACGACGCCCATCGTTGGGCCCGCCAGGCAGAGACCCGAGTCGATCAGGGGCTGGCGCCGAACAAGTCGTCCGTTTCCCGCCTCCAGACCTTTGGCGACCTCATCGACCTTCATATAACCGATATGTGCGAGGTAGGGAAACCGCCGCGTCGCAGCAAGGCCGCCACGCTGACCACGCTCAAGCGCGATCTCGGCAAGGAGCGGATCGGGCACCTCGACCGGCAGAAGCTGATCGACTACGGCAAGACGCGCGCGGAGCAAGGTGCGGGCCCGGTCACTCTCGGGATCGACATCGGCGTGATCAAGATGATCATCACCCATGCGGCGGCTGTACACGGCCTCGACATCTCCCCAGAGCCCGTCGATCTGGCGCGTGTCGCACTGAAACGGCTTGGCCTCATCGGCAAGGGTACAGAGCGGGATCGACGCCCCAGCACGGACGAGTTGAACCGCTTGTTCCGTTCCTTCGATGACAATGAACGCCTGACGCTGCCCATGACGCGGATCGTGAAGTTCGCGGTCGCCACGGCCATGCGGCTCGACGAGATCTGCCGGATCGAATGGAACGATCTCGATGTCGACCGCCGCATGCTCCTGATCCGCGACAGAAAAGACCCGCGTAACAAGACCGGAAATGACCAGCGCATCCCGCTCTTCGCCGCCACCGGATTCGACGCCTGGGCGCTTCTCATCGCTCACGCAAAGGGTTTCGGACGTTTTGACGACAGGATTTTTCCCTACAACTCGCGATCGGTTGGCACGGCCTTTCGACGAGCCTGTAGAAGCGTCGACGTGAGGAATCTGCACTTCCACGATTTACGTCACGAAGGCACAAGTCGCCTTTTCGAAGCCGGGCTCGCCATTGAACAGGTCGCGCTGGTGACAGGCCACAAAGACTGGAAAATGCTGCGCCGTTATACACATCTTCAACCAGAAGCGCTGCATGCGTTGGTTCCGAAACGCGCGGTTTCGCCTTCGTCACTGTTAGCCGGAGAATGAAGAAAGTCTGGACTGCATCGATGATCACGCAGCGGGTCTGCCGAAGTCAAAGTCGGCCCAATTGTCTAGCCCCCTGTTGCTGGGCCACTGATCAGCCGTTTCTCTAATAGGGTTTCTGGCACCGGTGGCCGCATGTTGA
>NZ_JALIEB010000040.1 GCF_025755255.1 Roseobacter sinensis
GCGTGATTGGTCGTGTCGGATCCATAGTTCCATAAAGGTGTCCAGAAGGTGTTGCGATCGGGCGCGGGTTGAGCGCAAGCTACACCGAACTGATCAGGTAGACGCATATGAGCACAGCTCTCTACTCACACGCCGACTGCCATGCACATGTCACGCCGCCGGGGCACCCGGAGCGGGTCGAAAGGCTGGAAGCCGTCGCAGCCGTTTTGTCTGATGATCGGTTTTCAGCCCTTGATCGACGCGACGCACCGATGGCTGATCGGCCAGAATTGCTGCGCTGCCATCCAGAGAGGTACGTCGCCAGGATCGAAGCTGCCATCCCTGCAGAGGGGAGCCGCGCGCTGGACGCCGATACGCACATATCCTCGGGCTCTTGGGCCGCAGCACTTCGGGCTGTTGGTGCTGCTGTTGCGGCCGTAGATGCGGTGCTTGACGATGAGATCGCGAACGCCTTTTGCGCCACACGCCCACCGGGCCATCATGCCGAAGCGGAAAAACCCATGGGCTTCTGCCTATTTGGAAATGCGGCCATCGCTGCCAAACGCGCGCTTGATCAACATGGGTTATCCCGGGTGGCGGTTGTAGACTTCGACGTCCATCACGGGAACGGCACCCAGGATTTGCTCTGGGACGAAGCGCGCACGCTCTTCGTTGGCAGTCACCAGATGCCACTTTGGCCCGGGACCGGCGATCGCGATGAGACCGGCGCTCATGGCAACGTGATGAACCTGCCGCTCAGTCCAGGCACCAATGGCGCTGGTTTCCGAAGGGTCTGGGAGACGCACGGGTTGCCTGCGCTCGACAGCTTAGCACCTGAGCTGATCGTGATATCGGCCGGGTTCGACGCCCATGAGGACGACCCCCTAGCGCAGCTCGCTCTACAGGAGGTGGATTTCGCCTGGATCACGGAAGCGCTTTGCGATCTGGCGGATACTCATGCCGATGGGCGCATCGTTTCGACGCTTGAGGGCGGCTACGACCTGAACGCACTAGCAGCAAGCACTGCTGCGCATGTCGACGTTTTGATGAGGCGCGGGCGGTAAGCAGTCTCTTGCTATCTGCTTCCCGCCTGTCGCATGTGTCTCGCTAAAGCCTGCAAACACCGCATGCACGGCACTTGCAATAAGTCCACCGCCATGCAGTCCCCTATACATGCATACTAGTCGCTGTTCAGTGGGCCGTCAGATAGGTTGCGTCGATCATCACGGTCTTATCTTCGCCATGCTCGGCAGCCAGTCCCGCCATCATCCGGCGAAAGGCCATCCGCAACGACCTGAAAGCATATCCTCTCAATCGAACTAAGGATTGGCGGGGTCTTCTTCATCAAGTTTGGCTTATCAACACTCAAACCGTCGCCAAACAAGTGGTCACTTGAGCCTGTCAACAGCGCAGTCTTCTATCCGTCATTTCTGCTGTCTACGTTGGCCCGAAGCGGCCAATCAAGTCGTGCCAACCAAGTCGCGAAGCCAGATGCCAAGCTGCGCCGCAGAGCGGACCGCCTCGGGATGATCATGGCGGATCACACTGTTCGGCATTCCAGCATGGGTGGCGTCAGCCGGATCTTGCACAATTGTCTGACCCCCCATGTCATGAATGACTTGCGCACCGCGCATCCCGTCTTTCAGCATGCCGGACAGGACAACCGCGATCCCTTGCTCTGCATATTCCGCAGCGAGTGTCATGAACATGGCATCTATGGATGGCCGGAATCCAGACTCCCGAACCACCTCTGAGAGTTGGATTCTGCCGTTTCGAAACAACGCGTGCTGTGCGCCGGGCACGACGTAAATCCATCCCGGCTCCAGCAAATCACCGTCCGCTACCTTTTTGATCTTGAGAGAACTCTGTGCGCTTAAGATTTCCGTGAGCTGAGAAGATGGTTCGCTGTGTACGCCAATCACAATCGGAGCCGCAAAGCCCTTTGGCAACTCGGCGATGAGTTCTCGAATGGCGGTGAGACCCCCAGCCGAAGCGCCGATTGCAACAACGTAGCTATCCCGGTCATGCTGTCTGTCTTGGATTTTCACATCTCTCATTGGGCCACCGTAGACCATGCACGGCTTGCCGCAATGACAGATGTGCTCTCAAACATAGTACCCTAGTAGTTGTTCTTAGTCTGCACTAATCGCTCAATACACCTGAGATTTACGTGTCGCTATGCATTGCCGTCAGCTCGGCGCCCCCTTCAAACCTCAAGGCCAAGTTAAGGGGGCAACCTGGCATAAGAACGATGAAAAGAACGTGTCAGTTGGGATGTTCAGCTACCGTAGCGAGGCGTCAGGACAGGCGTGCCTGGTCCAAACGTTACCAACTATGCGAATGCTAATTGTGCAACGCATGAACTAATCATAAATGAATTTGTGCTCTTTCGCTATGCAGCGAGGAGTTCAAGCTCATGAAAGACTTTACTAGCATGCCTGCTGATGAGACGGGTGGCACCTCGGAGATCATTCAAGTCCTGCATCAAGCGATGGACGCCGTTGTGATGATCGACGAATTCAATAATGTCACATTTTTCAATCCGGCCGCCGAACGGCTCTGGGGGTATTCCAGTCACGAAGTGGTGGGGCAGAACGTCAAGATGTTGGTTCCCGCAGCGATGCAGCAATACCATGATGCCTGGGTCAATGCCAATCGAGATGGCGGCGCAGATAAAATCGTAGGCACAAGTCGCGAGGTCGAGATTCACCGGAAGGATGGGAGCCTAAGATGGGCAAGCCTGTCGCTTTCGAAAGTCATCTCGGACGGACGACCGGCCATCTACACAGCCTTCATGAAGGATGTCACCGAGGAAAAAGCCGCCCGTGAACTGATGACAGCAACCCTAGAACAGACAATCGACGCCGTCGTGATGCTGGATCAGGACAACCACGTCACCTTCTTCAATGAGGCTGCGGAAAGACTTTGGGGCTATAACCGTGACGAGGTGATTGGACAAAACGTCAAGATGCTCGTGCCGCCGGAAATGCGAGTGCATCATGACAGCTGGGTCGACCGCCATCGACACGGCGGGGAAGACAAGATTGTGGGAACAAGCCGGGAAGTTCCGATCCACAGAAAGGACGGATCCGTCGGCCATGGCAGCTTGTCTCTGTCCTGTGTGAAGCTTTCGGACGGATCCAGCCAGTATACCGCCTTTATCAAGGATGTGACTGACGAAGTCATACAGCGCGAGCAGTTCCGTCTTCTGTCGCTGGTCGCGAATGAAACGGACAACTCAGTTATCATCACAGACAAAGACGGATTGGTTGTCTATGTGAACCCGGGCTTTGAACGTCTGACCGGAATTCCGGCGCGAGAGGCCGTTGGCAAGAAGCCAGGCCGAATGCTGCAAGGCCCTGCGACTGACAAAGACACTGTCTCGCGTATTCGCCATAAACTTCAGATGGGCGAGCCCTTCTACGAAGAAATTCTAAACTACTCAAAAAGCGGAGAAGCCTACTGGATCAGTCTCGCGATCAACCCGGTACGTGATGCGAACCGTGAGATCGAGTACTTTGTCTCAGTTCAGGCCAACGTGACAGAGACCCGCCAGAAGTCGATGAACTTCGATGCAAAACTCTCAGCGATTAGCGACGCGACCGCAATTGCGGAATGGTCTAAGGATGGTGACCCGATGGACTGCAATGCGTTTTTGACCAGCCGTAGTGACCGGACACCCCGTCTTGCGGAGTTGCTGAAGGAGGACGATCTCAAGTCTGTTTTGGACGGTAAAACGTTGAGTAAAGAACTATCCTGGCCGACTGAGACGGGAGAAGAACTCTGGCTCGATGCGATCTTTTCCTCAACGCGAGATATGGAGGCCAAGGTTGATCGCGTTATCATGTGTGCGAACGACGCCACGCTCCGTCGTGAGGCAACCGCGCGAAGTTCGGAGGCCATGGCCAACATGCTGAGTAGCATCACCAATCTGGTTGGAGCCATTGGCGGTGTCGCAAAGCAAACCAATCTGCTGTCAGTGAACGCAACTATTGAAGCCGCACGTGCAGGCGATGCCGGAAAGGGTTTTGGTGTGGTTGCGACTGAAATCAGAAGTCTTGCAGGTCGCGTTGGAGATGCCGCCACCCAAATCGATGAATTGATCAGCGAAGGCAAAAACGCACTGCAGAAACTGAAGGGTGATCGGTAAATCAGCAGAGGCACCCTAGGGACGCTGACTTTCCCCGAGGAGCGCACTGGGTCCCATTATCTTTGCCGGCATCACTATCTGCTCAGACCCGCCCGCCACGTCGGTTTACAATTACCATATCTGGAAACCATCGCTGCCAATCGAGATTTCGCAGGTCAATGAGCCATCAACAATACCGCGAGAGCGGTTTCGTCCTCTTCCCGCAGACCGTGAGTTCATGTTCTATAGGTTTTCTCGCGAGTGACGAACGGCAGCTATGCGGGCTGCGACTGCAGCATCCTGGCCAGCTGCCGGATGTCTCCTTAGGGCCGGCCTGTGAGGGCGACCCATCTGCGCTAGATTTCAATGGCTTCCGCGATCGCTAGGGCATCCTCGAGTTCAACACCCAGGTACCGGACTGTGCTGTCCATCTTGGTGTGACCGAGGAGAAGCTGAACAGCACGCAGGTTGCCTGTCTTCTTGTAAATCTGAGTGACCTTGGTTCGGCGCATCGAATGGGTGCCGTAAGCACTCGCTTCGAGACCGATTGACGTAACCCAGTCGCGGAAAATCCTGGCATACTGCCGGGTCGAGATATGCAGGCGCTCGTGGAACCGACCCGGCCACAGGTACTCCGAGCCGACCATAAGTTCATCTTCCATCCATTTCTCGACCGACAATCGTGTGCCTTCCGAAATCTCGAAGCGCACCGATTTCTGGGTTTTGCTTTGCAGGACAGAAGCGCGCTCTTTGATCTGGCCAGAAGCCATGACGTCCACGACTTTCATCTTCACCAGGTCACAACCCCGAAGTTTGCTATCGATGGCCATATTGAACAGCGCGAGGTCTCGGTGGTTCTCCGCCAGTTCAAGTCGAACTCGGATCGCCCAGACGTGCTTTGGCTTCAGTGGCCGCTTTTGGCCGACGATCCGTCCCTTGTTCCAAGCGGGGCGAAGTGCGCGAATGGCTGGTAAGTTTGGTGTTTCCATGACTGATCCTCCGATCCGCCATGCCCTCCCACAACGACAACCCGACGTTGACCAAGACCGTGTATCACAAGATGCTGCGCTGCCTCTGAGTTCGGCTTTGAGTCCACCGCGGAAGTCTTCGATTTTCGCTGCGTGTGCTCGCAGCGCGAAAATCGCTGCATCTGCTTGGTTCATGGCGCTGCGCAGCAGTGGGAACACCGGTCATTGGGGGACGACGCGGCAAAGGTTTCGAGGGTAGGCAAAGCCACCGCACGAGTTGCGGAACCGCAGAGGCGACATGCAGCGCGACCGCGCCGCCATAGGAATGTCCGACGACATGAACCGGTTCGGCGACTTCTTCGATCAGCTCGATGACATGCGCGGCTTCGTGCTTGAGGCGAAAGGCTTTCGATGCGTCGGCATGCCCACGGATTCTCGTTCCAAGAAAGTCGGGCGCGATTAGGGTGGCCTTGCCCTCGAAAACCGAGCCCAGGCTGGACCATTGCGATCCGTCCGCGCCAGAGCAATGCAGCGCCACAACCGGCGAGAGCCGCGTGGCCGCGTTTGAAGCGCGCATGTGCGCGATGTTTTGCGTCAATTCATTCATCTCAACTGCCTTCCCGTGATCGCCGGGTGTTCCGGTGTCTTCGCGCCGAAGGTGCAACGCGCTGCGTCAGATCGGTTTCCCGGCGACGGCATGGAACGCGGGCACCGAGATCGCCTTGATAGCGTCGGCCCGGATCCTGGCTGAGCAGCGCTGTTCCAAGCGCTGGCGTTCGTCCGACGTCAGTTGGTCGATCTCCCAGCGATAACCGGATCCCATCGCGATGGTCCACCAGTCCCGAGGTGTCGCAAGAGGCTGTCGCTCCGGTGCAGGGTGAACTTCCGGCACGACATTTGTGGCAGAAGCGATCACATCTTCGATCGCGTTCCTGCTGGTGAGGCGTTCCCAGGCGCGCAGTGGCTCGGGGATGTCAGGACGCAGAGTGCCGAGTTCCTCCGTAAAGATCGCGGCGCAAGGCTGGAAAGCGTCCTTGCCCCAGAATGTCAGAACCAGTCGGCCACCGGGTCGCAGAACGCGCCAGAGCTCTGTGATTTGCGCCTCAACGTCCTCGACGAAGAAGACCGAAAAGACCGAGATGACAGCGTCAAAAGTCTCTGACGGGAATCTCAGCGACGTCATGTCCATCCGCTCGAAGCGCATGTTCGACAACCTTTGAGCTTTAGCTTTCATGCCGGCGCGTGTGAGCATTGCCTCCGCAATATCGATCCCGATCACCGAGCCGGTCGGACCAACGGTCGAGGCAGCGGGCAGAGCCGATGCGCCGGTCCCGCAGCCGACATCGAGAACGCTCTCGCCCGGTCGCAAACTAGCATGGTGAACGGCCCGGCGCCCGTGTCGGTCCCAGAAACTGAGCGGGGCCAGGTCGAAGTGGTCGGCGGCGGAGTCGTAGGTTGCGGCGACCCTTGAACGCCTGGGATTGCCGAGTAATGTCATGAAGAAGATCCTTGTGGGATGGAGGCCCCGCCGGTGTCAGGCGGGGCATCAGGTGTCATCCTTCCGAACCGGTCGCCACAGGGTGATCGCCCGTCGACCCCCATTCCGCGAACGACCAGTCATAGATGCCGATGCGAGGCGCGGCGATCGCGCGCACAGGGCTGCAATCCCCCGCCCGCGCAACCGTGTTTCTGCTTCAGCCCGTTGCCACCGGTAGATCGCCTGCCGATCCCCATTCCGCCCAGGAGCGGTGATAGACGCGCAGACGCGGTATATCGAGCAAGCGCAACGCAAGATAGCTGTGCGACGAGGCAAGCCCGTTCTGGCAATGCATGATGACGTCGCTGTCCTGGGTAATGCCATACCCTTCGAAATGCGCGGCCAATGCGTCTGCAGGCAGAAAGCGGCCATCCTCGTCGAGGTTCTGCGACCACGGCACGTTGATCGCCCAGGGAATGTGTCCTTCGGCGAAAAGCCTGGGCGGACGCACGTCGATCAGAACCGCGCCGGGCTGACCCTTGTGGGCGAGCACATCCTGCGCGTTGGCGTGGCGGCGGGGCGTGAGCGTGGCCTCGAAGCGAGCGGGTTTGCCCCCGCCCTGATCGCGCGTGACGGTACCGCCGGCGTTCAGCCAACCTGTCCATCCGCCGTTCAGAACCGAGACCTCGCGGTGGCCGAAATACTCCAGCAACCAGAACATCCGCGCGGCATGGAACCCGCCCCGGTCGTCGTAGAAAACGACCCGCTGGTCCTGCGCGATGCCGAGCGCGCCCAGCATCGCCTCGATCTCCGGCACCGGCCGCAGCGCACCCGCCACCGCACCGAATTCGGCGGCGACAGCGTCGGCAGGCAGATGCCGCGCACCTGGGATATGTCCGGCATCGAAATCCTTCTTGGGACGCAAGTCGATCACGGTGCTGCGGTACGCAACTGCCCCCATGGCCTTCATCGCCATGTCCGATAGCAAGCTTTGTGGGTCTTTCAGGAATCGCGGATTCGGGTATCCGTCCGCCAGGGCAAGGCTGATACTGGGGATGCAGGTCGCCGAAACACCCATTGCGAGCATCAGGATGGAACGGCGTGAGAGAGTGGTGGTCATCTGATCAATCCTTTCGTTCAAGCCGGCATCTCAACGAGCCGCAGATAGGGGACTGGGGCCTCCCAGCCGCCCGGAAAGCGAGCGCGCGCCTCGGTGTCGGAGACCGACGAGGCGATCGCCACCTTGTCGCCCTGCTGCCAGTTGGCTGGTGTCGCCAGTTGCTGACGGGCGGTCAGCTGTAGGCTGTCGATGGCGCGCAGGATCTCGTTGAAATCACGCCCCGTCGTCATCGGATAGGACAGCGTCAGCTTGATCTGCTTATCCGGCCCGATCACAAAAAGCGTGCGCGCGGTCGCGTTGTCCATCGCCGTGCGCGCGACCGTTTCGTCTGCCGCCGCGGGCAGCATGTCATAAAGCTTTGCCACCTTCAGATCGACATCACCGATCAGTGGGTAATTGGGCGCATGTCCCGTGGCCGTTCGGATGTCATCGGACCAGCGGCTGTGGTCTTCGACCTTGTCGAGCGACAGCCCGATGATCTTGACACCGCGGCGGTCGAACTCGGGCTTCATGCGGGCCATGACGCCTGCTTCGGTCGTGCAGACGGGGGTAAAATCCTTTGGATGAGAAAAGAGAACGCACCAGGCATCGCCGATCCAATTGTGAAACCAGATCATGCCTTCCGTGGTGTGCGCGGTGAAATTGGGCGCGGTGCTGTTGATCGCCAATGGCATGTCAAATCCTATCGTTAAAGTTTCCGTACGTGCCGGGACCCCCGGCATAGGAGTGATCTACACCGCGCCATCCGGGCGATCCTGAATGTCTTGTGAAAGAGTTCTGAACCGTTCAGGCGGACATCAGTTCGCGCTGCAGGCGCCGGAAGCGCGCGCTCTGCCGGACCGGGCGGAAGCCTTCGTCGGCGTCGATGCTGAAAAAGCCGCGCCAGCCGCGCGACCGCAGGAAGTCGATCCGCTCCAGCGCCGAAGAGACATCGCCGAGCCGCGCAAAGCCCAGGGCACGGTAATACTCCAGCGGGCTGTTTTGATGCGGCAGACTGTCCAGCACGGCACGAGCGCCCTGCGCGTCGCCAAGCTGGGCTAGCAGTGGGCCGAGACCGTAGAGGGCGCGCAGGGCCGCAGGGTCGATCTCCAGCTCTGCGCGGATCTTGCGCAGCGCCCGCTCTGCGTGGATGTGGGCGCGGGCGGGGTCCTGACGCTCCAGATAGCGTGCGGCCAGGAGATCGCCGGTGAAGCCGGCGGAATCGAGATCGGCGGCCCGCACCGCCAGAGCTGCCGCACTGCGATGGTTGCCCGCGGCCATAACGTGGATCGCCGCTTCCAAATGCAACTGTGCGTCGCCCCGCGCCAGCGATAATGCCGTGGCGATCTCGCGCTGTCCTGCGGCCCTCTGCCCCACTGCGATCTGCGCCGCGCCGGTCGCCAAATAGCCTTCAGCATGGTCAGGCGCGCGCCGGATCGCCGCCTCCGCCTCGATCAAGGCGCTGTCGATCAGACCGGTGCCCTCAGACCAGTAGATGTGACGCTTGAGCAGCGCCATGGCGTAAAGCGCCCGGGTTTCGCCATCGTCCGGCGCGAGCGCCACAGCCTGTGAGGCAAGAGCAGTGAAATCCCGCAACGCGCCCTCATAGGCGCGCCCAAGACAGCTTCGCGCCTCCAGACAAAGCGCATATGCGTCGATCGACGAAACCAATCCTTCGGCACGTGTCGTCGTGCCTGACGCACCGGCCTCGCGCAGCAGCGGCGCGGCCAGCCGGTAGCCGCCCCGCGGAATCGTTGCGACCAACTGCCTGTTGTCGAGCTTACGCCGGAGCTCCGAAACCACCTGCGTGAGGCTTTCATCACTGACCGTGACTTCGGGCCAGACCCGATTCAGAAGTGTGTCACGGCTGAAGGTCTCGCCCGGCGCTTCGGCAAAAACCTGCACCAGCCTGATGGCCCGGGGCGAGAGAACCACACTCCGGCGGCCGCGCTCCGCTCGCCGCGAAGGCAGGTCAATCCGCCATCCGTCCAATACCAGAACCATACCACACCACCTGCGCCCAAGAATTTGTGCAACAGTTCTATGCCGATCGAATATCATATGAATAGGCCGTTGCGGTCAAATACACACAGTTGTGAGGGCATGATATCGGTGTGGCGCAGCAGCCCGAGGCACCCCAACGCTCTCGGTACTGCCTATACAGCTTCAAAGTTTACATTATCGAAGCTGGTCGGAGCAGAGGATTGAATTGGAAACCAGCAGTTTTGACATCAACGAAAGCGGCGGCAGCAAAAGTTTGGAAATCCGCGTCTTTCGTGTCCAAACGCCATGCAACGACAGCGTGGCTTGTGCCAGCCTTTCTAAACCAGCCAGCAATGACCGTTTCCGCGACATGGGCTGCAACGCAGCGAGAAGCCCGCCGTATTTGCAAAGCGATGCTGCGCCAGCGAAGGTCGAGTATCCTAGGTCGGTTTTGTCCGGCGCAGCTGTCTTCCGCATCATTGGGTATCGAGCACCTGCAGCGAGCGGCGGGTTCTACGAGCGTACTGCAGCGCTTTAAGGTCGTGACCAACGGCAGCTCCGGGCCGACCTCATCGAAGCGATCCGGGCCTGGTTGCAAGATGCTGCGGGTGCTCTGATGGCGGCAGTGAACCCGTATCTCCCGAATGCTGCGACGCGACGAAAGTCGGCTATGCGCAGCCGCATTTGCCTTACTGAAGAAGTAGTGATCGCAAAGAACAAAACCAGCAATGCAGCTGCTGCGCTGTCCAACCGGTATGGCACCCCCAACTCGGCCGGTCAGCGCGTCATGTTTTGTGAGGCTCAAACATTCTATGCGCCGTTGCGGGCAAACACGAAACACCGCACCAAGCCACACTTCCGCCAAAATCCTGCGCTAGGTGTGAGCCATGCCAATATGGAACATAATCTGGGCAACCTTCTTCGGCGGATCCTGTCTCATCTTCGGGACCTGCGCCCTGTTCGGATACTTTCCCGGGGAAAGTATCGGCGTCAGAATGTTTGCACAGTTGGCCGAAAGGTTCGGTACCATTGAAACGGGCTTGGGCACCCTCTTGGTCGGCCTGATCCTGACCATCTGGATCCTTCTGTCGCGTCCCGGGGTCGCCAATGACGGTGGTATTGGCTGCAACGGTGGGGGCGACGGCGGCGACTGATCAGAGCTCAGCCGGATTTGTCCGACTGCCCCAGTCAAACGCTCTCCATAGAGAGGGGATCAAATCCGACATCTGAGAGAAGCGAGGAACGGCAGCAAGGTCCCGCGGTCCAGACCTCTGTCACCGTTGAAGTCGAGCAGTTACGGCGAACGTCGGCTTTGTGGGCTGCGACGTTTCGGACGTCCCCCAAACTGTGAGTTCCAGATCACCGCGAACACGCAAAGGCAGCAAAAGTCCGGTCTGGCGAAGCTGCGCTGCAGCGCCCAACCATATCGGCAATGGCTGGCTTTCCGCCAGCGCCGGGCCCTGCGACTTCCACATATCGATGCGCTTCTACTCTGAAACTGAGGCCACCGTTCGATTGCGCTCTATGCGGTCGAAAATCTCGGCGTTCTCCGCAGCCCACCTGCAGAGGAAGCGGACGGGTTCGTGCAGCCGCCACCCCAGTTCTGTCAGTTCGTATTCGGTTTTCGGAGGAACAACGCGATAGACCTCTCTGTGAACCAGACCATCCGTTTCCAGCCTCCTCAGGGTCTGAGACAGCATCTTTTTCGAAATGCCGGGAATGCGCCTTTGCATTTGCCCATAGTGATGTGTGCCCGACGCAAGGCAGAACAGTACAATCGGGGTCCACCGACTTGCAATTAGGTCCAGAAGACGCCGTGATGGATAGCGCTCATGGAAGACAGCCTCGTCTACCGATGTTTCTTGAGGATCGGATGGGTGTGGATGGTCGGCCATGGCTGCCTCTTTCAGGTTACCTCAGGGTGACTACTACCTCTGTTGTTACTTTGATGATAGGCCTGACGAGGATCACTTCGAGGCAGTTTACCATGAGTTCGGACTCACCCTTCTCGGCGGCCGTGGTCGGCGGTTCGGTAGGTGGCTTGGCGGCCGCCATCGAACTGCGTGACCGGCTACAAGCTGACGTCGCCGTCTACGAGCGCTCAACGGGTCAGATGCAGGCGCGCGGCGCTGGTGTGGTGATGCAGCCCGAGGTTGATGCGTTGCTAAACCGGATCGGGGTGAGCACGCGTTCGATATGCGTCGAATTGCGCGAGCGGGTTGGATTGGCGCGGGACGGCGGCGCGCAGGCAAGCCCGGCACCGCAGCTAATGACAGCGTGGGACACGCTGTACCGAACCTTGAAAACTCATTTGGGTGCCGATTGCTATCACCAAGACAGCCGTTTGACGGCACTATCGCAGGACCAGCATGAGATCGCGGCGACCTTCGCCAGCGGGCACTCCGTGTCGGCAGACATCCTGATCGCGGCAGATGGGGTGAATTCAGCCGCACGGCATCTGCTCTTAAGTGCAAAGGCAGATGCAAGATATACCGGCTATGTTGCTTGGCGAGGGTTGGAAGATGAAACAACTCTGCCATCTGCTTTGGTCGACGCACTGGCCGGGCGGTTCACCTCCTTTATGCATCCGGGCATGCAGATGCTATGCTATCTCGTACCCGGTGCGGATAGCTCAACCGAACCTGGACAGCGGCGGGTCAACTGGGTCTGGTATGTGAATACACCCGAGGTCGCGTTGGACCGGTATCTAACCGGCGCTTCGGGAACACGCTATCGCTCGTTTCTGCCCGCGGACGACATGGACATGAATGTGGTCGAAGAGATGGCCGAGACGGCTGCGCGCACTCTGCCCGCACTGTTCCGGGATCTTGTCGAAGCATCGCATCTGTTCATGCAACCCGTACAGGATGTAGTGCCCCAAGCGCGCATACATGGACGGGCCGTTCTAATTGGCGACGCGGCGGGCACTGTCCGCCCACACACGGCTGCCGGAACCTCAAAGGCATTCGGGGATGCCACTTTGCTGGCTGAGACGTTGAAGGACTGGCGTTCGGAGGATGCACTTCCCACGGACATCCTTGACCGATGGGCCGCGATCCGCGACCGGGACCTGCAGGTGACGGCGCAACGAGGCTACGCCCTCGCCGCACGCTCTGGTCTGGGACGGGCCTAACAAGGAGCACCAATGTTCTGTCCGAATGGGGACCGCGCCATAATCGATCTACTGCGTTACCGGTCCGATGCTTGATACTCCGCCAATGTGTCGATCCGAAGTACTCGAAGCTTGAGCAGACATTCGCAGTACCAATCCGAAAGTACGCTTTTATCCCGCAATCCTAATCTCCGGAGATTGCACTTTTTTCGCCTGCGGCTAACGGCAGGTTTGACGGGCCCCACCGCAGCATCAGCTTGACCAGGGGAGCAGCAGAAATGGCAATATCGTTGACTCTGCTCTCTTGGGTGCCTTATCGCTGACGTCATGGTGAAATCGTTCTTCGCATCGCAGGACTATTATCCTGAGCTTCGATAGCTGCGGGTAATTCATCATTTATTTTCCGCTGCCCCTGACAGCGGTCAACATACAATCGACCTTGTGCTGGGACGGCACACTCGAAGGTCGAAAAATGAATAACAACAGCAGAAGTCAAAACACGTCGCTTGGCATCGTGGGGTTCGGTGCATTCGGACAACTTGCAGCACGTCATCTCGGCCAGCATTTCAAAGTATCGGCTTATGACCCGTCCCCGGGCCTTGCCAGTGTAGCAAAGCAACTCGGAGTGCCTCTCGCATCGTTGCGCTCGGTCTCACAGGCTGATGTGATCCTGATTGCCGCACCGGTATCTTCGTTTGAGCAAGTTGTCAGCGAGATCGCGATTGCTTGCAAACCTGGCGCACTGATTGTCGATGTTGGCTCTGTCAAAGTAGGTCCCGCTGAAATCATGCGGCGGCTACTACCAAAACACGTGGACATCATTGCAACTCATCCGTTGTTCGGTCCTCAGAGTGCTATAAATGGTATTGAGGGCCTGAAAATTGCGATCTGCCCCATCCAGGGAAAACAACATGTGAGGCTGGCTGCGTTCTTACGCAATGCGCTCGGTCTGACAGTCATAATGACGACACCGGAGGATCACGACCGCGAGGCAGCGGTTGTCCAGGGCCTCACGCACCTCATTGCCAAAGTGCTACTGAGAATGGGACCGTTGCCAACGCGCATGACAACGAAGAGCTTTGACTTGTTGTCTGAGGCGATTTCTATGGTTCAGCATGATGCGCCGGAGGTATTTGAAGCGATTGAGAAAGCCAATCCCTATGCCGGGGTCGTGCGACGACGGTTCTTTGACTTGGCTACAAGTATGAGTGTTGAACTGGAATCAGCATTGAGAACATCGCCCCACAACAAAACTGGACAATGATGGAGTAGAATCTAGGGTGAGCTTCGTCTGCGAACAGCGCGTTTTAGCAGCTCCTATTTTTGCGCTTGCAGCGAATGGCAGCAAAGCGGGCTGCGACCGCAGAATCAGGACAAGGTTCTGAGAGTCCGGTTTGGGTCGTCCTCAACGTTGGTTCCCGCGACCAAGCCTGCTTACATGATACAACACCGCATGGCGGCTTTAGAGCACAAAATCACCAATGCTGCGGTCAAGTCAAATGTCTGCTCGCCTTACAGACGGCAGCTCTCGCCTCGATTTCCTGCAGCCATGTCTCACCACAGAT
>NZ_JALIEB010000041.1 GCF_025755255.1 Roseobacter sinensis
CTTTGGCGTCGACGCCAGCCTGATACTCGCAAATGCGAACCAGACGCGCGGCATAGATAGCAAGGAAGGTCTGCCACCTGACCTGACCACGCGCGTGGTTGAGGAATATCTTGAGACATTGGATGACGCCGCATTCGGCGCATCAACCGATCCTGCAGGATTCTGCAATCGCACCGGTCGCACTATGATATCGTGCGCGTGGAGACGATCAGGCGGAAGTCAGGAAAGGAGATCGCCACAAAGCGCGTGCGCGACGAGCAACCAGTATTGAGTTTGTGTTGCCGGTTCGAGGATTGGTAAGAGCTCGTAGCCGACTAACGTAACTCTACTGCGCTTGATGATGGTGCTCTGTCCGGGTCAATGGCCCTCAATCGATATGCATCTGCCTTTGGCAACCAATCGGCCACCAAGGCAGCCAAATCAGGCAGCGGATCCCTTGATGCATCGATGCGTAGATCGACATCCTTCAGACTATCCGCCCCCAGAACAACCACTGCAGCCGATTGGAGAGGGTCGCGTTCACTGCCCGCCGCTTCACCGGCCAGCATGGCCGAAACAAGACGATTTGCCAGCAAGCCTTTGCTCGTCTCGAACGTTTCAACAAGCGCGGGCAGGACCTGGGGCGATCCTAAGAAGTTTCCGATCGCCAGACTGTTTTCACCCACCTCGCCTCCGCAGTCCGGCAGGCACGAGGTGCCTGTGTGATGCAGCCCTTGCCCTGCATTGGCCAGAACACCCAACTGCCGCCAGTGCGGGGCGGTGGCGGCAGACTTCATTGCGTCCAGCGTCTGTGCCGCGTCGCCACTTTCCCGCCACTTGGCCATGCCAACATCGTGCAGCCGCGGATCCGTTCTTGCTTGAGAGAATACCACGCAGCCATCCGTTACAGCCCCGACCCGCGCACCGACGCAAACCGAAGATGTGGTGACAGCGAAACCAATTTGGCCGGTTTCCAGACAACGCCCGGCAAGAGAAAAGGTCATGGGTCGATCTCCATGCCGGTCTGAGAGGTGATGATGCCGTAATGTTCAATCCGCCGATGCCGTGCAAAATCGAAGACAGAACGGCGGATGTAAGCCCCTAGGTCCAGATCGCAGTCATAGATGATAACTTCGTCATCCTCAGTCGAGGCGCGGACGACGACTTCTCCGGTTGGCGCCACGATGGCCGACCCACCAATCATTGCAAAACCATCTTCGGATCCGCATTTGGCCGCTGCCATAACCCAGGCCGCATTCTGATAGGCTGCTGCTTCCAGGCTAAGCCGGTGATGGAACTCTCGCAGATGCGCAGGCTCCGGGTGGTGAATATTGCGGGTTGGTGTGTTGTACCCAAGCATGAACACCTCGGCGCCGCGCAGCGCCATCACGCGAAACGTTTCGGGCCAGCGACGGTCGTTGCAGATGCACATGCCAATGCGAGCATCCGGTGTCGTGAATGTGGGAAACCCTAGATCGCCGACCTCGAAGTATCGCTTTTCAAGATGCTCAAACTCGAGATCTCCGATGGGATCAACGGTGCCAGGCAGGTGAATCTTGCGATACTTGCCGAGTATCGCGCCATCAGGGCCCACAAGGACCGAAGTGTTGAAACGGCGCGTCACACCGTTGTCTTCAGTCTTTTCCGCATAGCCAAGGTAGAAGCCGACGCCGAGGTCCTTGGCGACCTCGAACAGAGGACGCATCGCGGGAGAGGGCAGCCCTTCTTCGAAAAAGATGTCATACTCCTCCGGCGTTTCGTAGATGTATCGCGGGAAAAACGTGGTCAACGCCAGCTCCGGGAAGGTCACCCACCGGGCGCCGCGCGCATGCGCTTGTCTCAGCATGTCGATCAGGCGAACAACAACGGCGGTTTTGGTGTCCTGCAGGTGTACCGGCCCCAGTTGCGCGACGGCAAACCCCACTCTCCGATCCATCTGCGTCTCCTCGTCCTGTCGCCAATCAACGCTAGACAGCCAATTCATCAGCATGAAATAAAATATGGAAGCATCTTTATAACTCAGGGTTATATCCATGATCAGCGCGCGCCAACTTGAGGTTTTGTCCACAGTGATCGAGGTGGGCACCACTGCCCGCGCCGCAGAGTTGCTTGCGGTAAGCCAGCCAGCCATCAGCAATATGATCCGCCACACCGAAGACCTGATCGGGTTTCCGCTGTTTCACCGGGAGCACGGCCGCCTGACCCCGACGCATGAGGCACGGCATATCGCCCAGGAAGCCCAGCACCTCTTCATGCAACAAAAACGTGTCGAGAGTATCGTGAACGAGTTGCGGGGCGGCACGATCGGGCGTCTGAGCATCGTGGCGACACCCTCCATTGGTCACGGGATTTTGCCGCATGTGCTGTCGCGTTTCATGGAGCAGCGGCCCAAGCTGCAACTTTCCATCGAACTGGGCAGCATCGACGAAATCAACCGCAGGCTGGTCAGCGGACGGGCCGATCTTGGGCTGTCGATCACGCCGCCCCGCCATTCCGCCTTGTCCGTACACGAAGTTGGCGCAGGCCGGATGATGTGCGTCTGCCCGGACGGACATGAGCTCGGATTGCTGGACACCATAAGCATCGCCGACTTGAACCACGTGCAGCATATCTCATACGGGACCGGCACACCGCTTGGGCAACAGATCGACAAGGTGTTTTCCGAACGCGGGCTGGAACGGCGCTACTTTTGCGAAGTCCGCCACACCGCCACTGCGCTTGAGATGGTGCGAAACGGGCTGGGCGTCGCGCTTGTCGACAGTTTTGCGTTGATTGGTCAACGCCATCACGGGGTCACCGTACGGGACACCAGCCCGGAGTTACCCCTGAACATGCATGCTGTCACATCCAACCTTTTCCCGACATCGAATCTGGCGTTGAGATTTCAGAGCTTTCTTGCCGATGTCCTGATAGGCGGCCCCGTGCAGCCCGGAGATACGGTCTGAAAGTATAATGCGAGATTATCTATAGGGGCTTCTTTTTTATTTTGTTGTTTTAGCCACTCATGGTCCCCTTGGGTTTATGTCGCGCGGCTCACGCGGGCAGACTGATCCGACCAAGGTGTTCACATCAGATGACACATCAGATGACAGAGCCGATCCTCTCGATCCGGAATGCCGTGAAACGATATGGCAGTCTTCACGCGCTTGATCATGTCGATCTGGATGTCGCAGCAGGGGAATTTCTCACGCTCCTTGGACCGTCCGGGTCGGGCAAGACCACGCTTTTGAGCGCGATCGCCGGTTTCGTTGATCTGGATGACGGGCGGATCACACTGCACGCATCGGACATCACCAAGGCACCGCCGGAACGCCGCGAGTTCGGCATGGTGTTTCAGGGCTATGCCCTATTTCCGACAATGACCGTGCGCGACAATGTCGCCTTTCCTCTCAAGGTGCGTAAACGTGCTGCGTCCGAAATTGCCGATCGCACGAAGGAATGCCTCGATCTGGTGCAGATGGGTGGCTTTGCCGACCGCATGCCGCACCAGCTTTCGGGGGGCCAGCAGCAACGTGTCGCGCTGGCACGCGCGATGTCATTCAAGCCGCAGGTTCTGCTGTTGGATGAACCGCTGTCGGCCCTCGACAAGAAACTGCGTGCTGATCTGCAGTGGGAACTCAAATCCCTGCACAGTCAGCTGGGCGTCACCTTCATCTATGTGACCCATGATCAGGAGGAGGCGCTGTCAATGTCGGACAGAATCGTGATCCTGAAAGATGGCTGCATTCAACAGCAAGGCGCGCCCGGCGATCTGTACAACCGCCCGCGCACCACCTTCGTCGCTGATTTTTTGGGCAAATCGAACTTTATCGATGCAGATATCACCGGACGCCATTCCGACATCCTGCACTGTGTCGCCAAGGGCGCGGCCTTCGATGTGCAGACCGACAATGTGGACGAGATCGGCAACAAAGCCCGGCTCGCCCTCCGACCCGAACGGCTGCGCATCAACAAGCCGGGTGTCGAACTGCTGGCCGCGAAAGTCAGCCAGGTCAGCTATTTGGGAGAGCGATGTCAGGTCATCGTCAAGCATGAGGGGCTCGGCGACCTGCTCGTCTCATGCGCGACCTGGCAGACAGGCATCAAGCCGGCACCGGGCCTTGAGGTCAGCATTGGCTGGGACCAAAACGCGTGTGTGGTGTTGGCGGCAGACTAATCTCGTAACTCGAAGAACCTTCAACAGCGGGGACGTAAAATATGACAGACACAACAGATTTTGAAGCCAAGCAGGACATCGTAGAGATCGCGGTTGAGCGCTACAAACAGGGGCGGCTGACCCGCCGCGGTTTCCTTGCCGCGCTGGGTGCTCTGGGCGTGCTGCCTATGCTGGGCGATACGGCCATGGCTCAGCCGACAGAGATCGTCGTGGTGAACTGGGGCGGCCAGGCCAAGGACGTCCTGCAGGAAGTGCTCTGCGACACATATACCGAAGCAACCGGCATTCCGGTGGTCGTCGATGGCTCGGGCCCCTCGGCGGGCAAGATCCGCGCCATGGTGGAGAGCGGCGCAGTGGTCTGGGATCTTTGCGACAGCGGCGCCGGCTCGGCGATCATTCTCGAGCAGCAAGGCATCACCCAACCCATCGACTATGATGTCGTGGATAAATCCAAGGTGCTGGAGGGCACGGCCTATAACAACGGCGTCGGCAACTATCTCTATTCCTATGTGCTTGCGACCAATCCCAAGATGCTGGGAGGCAACGTCCCGCAATCCTGGGAGGATGTCTGGAACGTCGCGGACTTCCCCGGCATGCGCACCTTCCGCAAATCCGTTCGCGGCATGCTGGAAAGCGCGACGATGGCGCAAGGCGTCCCGTTGGCCGAGGTCTATGAGGCGCTCGGCACGGAGGATGGAATTCAGGCTGCGATCGACAAGTTCCGCCAGTTGCGCGAGAATATCATCGTCTGGGGGTCAGGAAGCGAAAGCCAAAACCTCTTCCTGCAGGAGGAAGTGGCAATCGGCAACATCTGGTCGACGCGGGCGCATCTGCTGAAAGATCAGATGCCGCAGGGCACCTTCAACGTCAGCTTCAATGGTGGCGTCATCGCACCGGGCATCTGGGTTGTACCCAAGGACAATCCCGCCGGAAAAGATGAAGTGATGAAATTCATCGTCCACGGTCAAAATCCGGAGCTACAGGTAAAATGGCTTGAGATGATCGGCGCAGGTCCGATCAATCCGGAGGCCGCCGCCATGGTGCCGCCGGAACTGGCACCCTACAACCCATCGAGCCCCGAGAACCTGGCAACACAAATCCTCTACAAGGATGAATGGTATGCAAAAAACCAGACCTCCGCAGAAGAACTCTATGTCGATGCGCTGATCAACTGATCCGAAGACCGCAGGGGGGACGCGCCCCCTGCGACCTCTCCCTCGCCGAGATCCCATGACCCAGATCACTGACAATTTCCGCTATTGGATTCTGATCATGCCAGCGCTTGCCATCATGATCATATTCTACATTTATCCGGTGCTTGGCATTTGGCAGATTTCGGTGACCGAGCCGGAGGCGGGCTTCGGGAACTATGTCCGCATGGTGGACTCCTCGGCTGTCCGGACATCTTTTCTCATCACATTTCGGGTAGCCGCGATCACAACCGTTGGCTGCCTGATCCTTGGGTACATCGTAGCCTATACAATTGCCAACTTCGCCAGCCGCCTGACCCCGCTGATGCTGGCTCTGGTTCTGCTGCCCTTCTGGGTGTCGGTCCTGATCCGTTCCTTCAGCTGGATCGTTCTGCTGGGTAGGTCCGGTCTGGTCAACGACACGCTGCGCGATATGGGGTTTATCGATGCCCCGCTGCGCCTGATGCACAATGAGCTTGGGGTCCTGATCGCAATGATCCACGTCATGCTGCCATTTGCCATCCTGCCCATGCTGGCCAATATGCGCGGCATCTCCGACACATATGTCAAAGCCGCACGGGGCCTTGGCGCCAGCGAGTGGACGGCTTTCCGGAGTGTTTATCTCCCACAGACCCTGCCCGGGGTGATGTCCGGCGTGCTTCTGGTCTTTGTTCTGGCCCTTGGATTCTACATCACCCCCGCGCTTCTGGGTGGGGGCCGTGTGCTAATGATCTCGGAATACATCACCTATCAGATCCAGGAGTTCCTTGCTTGGGGTCTTGGATCGGCGCTGTCGGTCGCCCTGCTTATCGCGACCGCGCTCGTGCTCCTGATCGCTGCGCGGTTTGTCAATCTCCGCTCTATCTTGTTGGATCGTAAATGATGCCCATCTCGGCTTTCCGCATATTCTTCCAAACAGGTGCCTGGGCCGTTCTGGCTTTCCTGGTGCTGCCGCTCTTGATCGTCATCCCGGTCTCCTTGACCGACACCAGCTTCATCGGCCTGCCAAGGGATGGGCTGTCGCTCCAGCACTATGAAAATTATCTAACCGACCGCGAATGGCTTTCGGCAACATGGACCAGTATCTGGATTGGTGTTGTCGTTGCATCATTAGCCACCGCCTTGGGTACCGCGTTTTCCATTGGGTGCTGGTTCCTTTCGAACCGCGCCTCGCAAATCGCGCGCTGGATCCTGATCGTGCCGATCCTTGTACCGCCCGTTGTTCAGGCGCTTGGCTTCTATCGTTTCTGGGTGCAGCTTGGGCTGATCGATACCTACGCGGGCGTGATCCTGGCCCATACGCTTCTGGCCCTGCCTTATGTCTCGATTTCGGTCTTTGCGGCGCTGGCCAATCTGGATCGCAACATCATCCGCGCCGCGCGGGGGTTGGGCGCGTCGGTCTGGCAAACGACCCTTGCCGTTGTGACGCCTGCGGCCCGGCCTGGCATGATGACGGGATTTGTCTTTGCCTTCATCGTCAGCTTTGACGAGATTGTCTCGGTTTTGTTCATTACAGTGCGAGGGGTTACCACCCTGCCCAAGATGATCTGGGAGGGCATTCAGGAAAACATCGATCCGACGATTGCGGCCGTTGCAACCTTGCTTGTTCTGCTGACCCTGATCGCCACCGCGATTGGAGCATTGCGCCGATCATGACACGCTACTTACTGAAGAACGCGCGTTACATTGCCCATCCCGATGGGATGCCGCAGGTCAAAGCCGGGCATATCGCGGTTGATGGCAGCGCGATCGTCGCGCTTCCTGAGGCATTGGACGGAACCGAATTTGATGCATTCGAGGCCGTCGATTGCAGTGACAGGCTGATCTCTCCCGGATTGATCAACGCACACACCCATGCCGTGCTGTTGGCCCTGCGTGGAACGGTTGAGGATATCGAAGGCAACCTCGTCTACCAGTACATGGTGCCCGCCTCCTATCTGCTGGAACCGCACGAACGCGCCGCCGTTGCAAAGCTCGCCTGCGCCGAGGCGATCCGCTCGGGCACAACGACACTTGTCGATCCGTTGCGCCACGTGGCGGATTACGCACCTACGATGATCGAAACCGGCATGCGCCTCTGGCTTGCCGAAAGCTGCGCCGATGCCGTCACGACAGAGGTCGGGCGCGGTGTCTATCGGTTCGACAGGGAGTTTGGCGAAACCTTTCTGGCACGTACCCGGGATCTGATCGAAAGATTCCATGGAATCGAAGATGATCGCATACGTGTTATGATGGCCGCGCATGGGCCCGACAATTGCAGCCCCTGGATGCTGGGTGAGGTGACCGCCTTGGCGCGGAAACACGGACTGCGGCGGACGATCCACCTAAGCCAGATCATCAGCGAGAAGCGTCAGGTTGAACAGCTGCATGGTTGCACCTCGACTGAGTATCTGGATCGCAACGGGTTTCTTGGTGATGATCTGATCGCGGTTCACTGGACCTTCTGCAATGAAAGCGACGTTCAGACATTGGCAGAGCGCGGAACATGGCTGGCCCATAGCCCTGCGTCGATGTCGGCCAAGGGCCCGCATCCACTGCCCATGCGGGCGATCCTCGATGCGGGTGTCAAGATCGTACTGGGCAGCGACAATATGACCGAAGACATGTTTCAGTCCATGAAGATGGCACTGACCTTGCATCGCGGCGCCTATGAGCGGTCCGTGACGCCAACGCCGTCGCAGGTATTCAACTATGCCACTGTCAACGCGGCCAAGGCACTGGATCATCCCGGCATCGGGCAAATCGCCGTTGGCGCGAAGGCGGACCTGGCGTTTTTCGATCTGATGGCGCCTGCCATGGCTCCCCGCCTGTCGGCCTTATCGAACCTTGTGCATTACGGACATCCAGGCCTTGTCACCGATACCATGGTCGACGGGCGTTTCCTGATGCGGGATCGGACCCTGACTACGATGGATGAGCGTCGCGTGATCACCGAAGCGCAGGCCGCAGTAGATGCGATGTGGGGGCGCTTTGGAGCAGAAGAGCGCGGTGTCCCGCTGCCGATGACGGATGCACTATGAGCAAAGGTGAACCGGTATGACGTTTTCCATCATTGGCCGCTGCGCCCGAACGGGTGCCTTCGGCGCGGCGATCACAACCTCTGATCTGGCTGTTGGTGGGCGCTGTATCAGGTTGAGCCATGGCAAAGGCGCGATGCTCTCACAACACCGCACCGACAGCCGTTTGGGTGATCTGGGCATATCGCTCCTCGCACAAGGCGCGACGGCGGCAGAGACGGTCTCGAAAGTCGCGGCCTCTTCAGGTGATATCGAATGGCGGCAGATCGGGGCGCTGGATGCTGGCGGCAAAGCGGCAGTTTATCACGGGCGTCGGATGTATTCGATCTATTGCCATTCGATCGAGAAGAACTGTCTCGCCCTTGGCAATATCCTGGCGAATGATCAGGTCACCGTGGAGATGGCGATCGCCTTCTGCAAGGATGACAGACTGCCCCTGTCCGAACGGTTGATGCGCGCGCTGGAAGCGGGACGTGATGCGGGTGGCGAGATCCTTGGGCCCCTGCGCTCGGCCGCTCTCAGGGTCACCGGTGAACATGGGCTGGACGCGCAAGACCTGCGCGTCGACATATCTGAGCGCACCGCCGTAGAAGACCTGCGCACTCTGCTGGATGCTTATGCTGATCGTGAGGAGCTCTTGCGCCAGGTGGCCCTATCCCCGGATACGTTGCCGGTCATGCGCAGCCTCTTTGAAGCAAGTGTGGAGCGGATATCCGAATTGCGCCTCGAAGCACGTTTCCCAACTGCGCGACGCCGCGACAGTTGGACATTACGGGATTAGAACGCGTGACCGGGCAAAGCGTTTACTGGGATGAAAATGTGCCAAGCATCGGCATCGCTACCTCCTCCGAGCTGCCCAAGAAAACCGACATCGCCATCATTGGTGGGGGATACACTGGTCTGGCAACAGCCATTCACCTCGCGCGCGCAGGACGGCAGGTCGCGGTTTTCGAGGCCGGTGAGATCGGCACCGGATGCTCCGCCCGGAACGGCGGTATGGTTGGCCCCAGCTTTCACAAGCTGGGCACACAGGGCTTGATTGCCCGATATGGCGAAACCAAGACCTTGGCCCTGTTGCGCGAAGGTCTGAACGCGCTCGACTACTTCGAAAGCATTGTGCAGGAAGAGCAGCTCGATTGCGATTTGCAGTTGGCGGGACGGTTCAGAGGATCCCGAACTCAAGCCGACTACGAGGCGCAGGCGCGGGAAGGCAGTTGGTTGAAACAGAACCTTGGCCTCGCGTTTGACATGGTCCCGAAGTCGGAACAGCACACCGAGATCGGAAGTGATTTCTACGTCGGAGGCGGTGTTTATCATCGAGACGGTGGGGTGCATCCGCGCAAACTGTTGGCCGCCCTCGCACGCTGCGCCGAGCAGGCTGGTGTCATGATACTTTCCAATACTGCGGTTGAGCTGATGCAAAAGGACTCGGGCAGAACTATCCTTCAGACGGTATCCGGCCAGATCATCGCGACCGAGGTTGTCGTGGCCACGAATGCCTATGCTGACAACCGCACCTCGGCTATGCACAAGCGCATCATACGTATTGATACAGGTGCAGTGGCGACAGAGCCGCTCTCGCGCGCCCTGATAGACGAGCTCAGCCCAAAGGGCCGCACGTTTGGTGAATCTGGGCGTATCTTCATGTGGTTCCGGCCAACGCCAGACCGGCGGCGGTTCATATTCGGGGGTCGAATGGGCCGCTCCGATGGTGGAACAGATCAACGCGCCCATGCGATCAGAGGCTCAATGCTGAGGGTGTTTCCCCAGCTGAAGGATGTAGGCTTCAGCCATGTCTGGTCGGGAAACGTGGCGTATACCCGCGATCACGCACCCCACATCGGACAAGAGGATGGAGTATGGCTTGCAGGTGGGTATTGCGGATCGGGTGTCACGCGCAGCCTTTATTTCGGGATGAAGCTGGCTCGGAAAATCCTAAAGCAGCGTGATAGCGAAACGGCCTTTGACGATCTGCCTTTCGCGCCGTTACCCTTCCGCCCTTTTGCGGAGTTCGGCGCCAAGGTTTTGACCAAATGGTATGCGTGGCAGGATGCGCGGGACCTGCGAACGCACCGGTAACGGGAGAGACGGCTATGGAATTCGATACAGTCATCCATGACGGTACGGTCGTGACCGCAAACGAGATTTGCAAGGCAGATGTTGGCATCCGAGATGGCCGCATCGTCGCCCTCGCAGAGCAGATATCCGGTGGAGCAAACCGTATCGATGCGGGTAGCCGTCTGGTGGTGCCCGGCGGGATCGAAGCCCATGCCCATATCGCCCAGGAAAGCTCTGCCGGGATCATGGGCGCGGATGATTATTTTTCCGGATCTGTTTCCGCGGCGTTCGGAGGCAATTCCACCTTCATTCCATTCGCCGCCCAGCATCGAGGCCAATCCATTGACGATGTGCTTGCGACTTATGACGCGCGCGCGGCTCGGTCGGTTCTGGATTATAGCTACCATTTGATCGTGACCGACCCAACGCCCGAGGTGTTGAGTGACCAGCTGCCGCGCGCCTTCCGGCGCGGCATCACGTCGTTCAAGGTCTTTATGACATATGATCTGATGAATATCGGCGATGGCGGGATGCTTGACATCATGACCGTCGCCAAAAGGCACGGTGCCATGACGATGGTTCATGCCGAAAACAACGACATGGTGAAATGGATGAATGCAAGGCTTGCCGCGGCCGGGCTGACCGCGCCCAAGTATCATGCTGTCTCCCGCCCTGAACTGGCCGAGGAGGAGGCGATCAACCGGGCGATCTCGCTCTCCAAACTGATCGACGCGCCCCTCTTCATCGTCCATGTCTCGACCGCTGGAGGGGCGGCAATCGTCCAACGCGAGAAGCTTTCCGGTGCACGCATCTATGCAGAGACCTGCCCACAATATCTGGCGTTGACTCGCGACGATCTGGACAAACCGGGAATGGAAGGGGCGAAATTCGTCTGTTCCCCGCCGCTTCGTGATATTCAGACGCAAGAGGCCTTGTGGCACCATGTTAGCATGGGGACCTTCGAAACCGTCAGCTCGGATCATGCCCCCTACCGGTATGATGAAACGGGCAAGTTCATGAACGGGCCAGACATCCCTTATCCCAAAATCGCCAATGGGATGCCCGGTATCGCGGCACGCCTGCCATATCTGTTCTCCGAAGGAGTCCTTAAGGGGCGCATCACTTTGCAACAATTCGTGGCACTGAGTGCGACAAATGCCGCCCGGACGTTCGGTGTCACCCGTAAGGGCAGTATCGCGCCTGGGCTCGATGCCGATATCGCGATCTGGAACCCGGAGCTGAGCCGTCGTATGACCCTCGCCGATCAGCACGACAACATGGATTACACTCCGTTTGAAGGGATCGAAATGATCGGTGTGCCAGAAATCGTGATGAACCGCGGCAACATCATTGTAAAGAACGGAGCGCTAAGGGCCAAAGAAGGACAGGGCCACTTCGTGCACCGCTCGCCCGTAGACATGAGCGCCCGCTCGGGGCACTTGGCGAAAGAGCTGGATCCGGAATTGAATTTCGGCGCCGAGATCCGACCATGACACGCCCGACCGGTCCAATCCTTGTGATCAACCCAAACGCGTCAAAGGTGGTGACACAAGCGATTGCAAATGCGATTGAACCGCTAAAGCCAGCCTGCGGTCTTGCATTCGAGACAGTTTGCGTTGCCCATGGGCCCGAAACAATCTCGACACAGGCAGATGCGACACAGGCAGCGCTTGATGTCGCCGAGGTGGTGCAATCCCGCCCTGACGCGGTCGCCTTCATCAGCGCGTGCTTCTCCGACCCTGGCGTCGATCTTTGCCGCTCTTTGGTCCCGCAACCCGTCCTAGGCATCCAGGAAGCAGGCATTCTGACGGCGATGGCGCGGGCGGATCTGTTTGGTATCGTGGCGCTTGGCCCTGCATCGGTTGAGCGGCATCGTCTGCGCATCCGTCAGATGGGCGTTGAAAGCCGACTTGCCGGGGAATTGCCGCTTCCAAATATATCTGCCGAAGACGCTGGCCAGTCAGAAGAGGTTTTCCGGCAAACAGTTCAACTTGGCACAGACCTCAAATCTAAAGGGGCCCGTGCGCTTGTGCTGGGATGTGCTGGGTTCTCGCCCCGTACATCTCAGCTTGAAGAAGCCCTTGGAATAGCGGTTGTCGACCCGGTGGTCGCGGCCGCGGCCATGTCCATCGGGATGGTAAACTGATGCGCGGCACAAATGAGCGGCCAGGGGCCGCGCCCGTTCGGAAAGGCGCGTATGGAAACGCCTTCTGAGACTGGACGTATCCTTGTCATTGCACTCGGCGGCACGATTTCTCTTGAGTTGACTGATAACCGTGCTTTGGCAACAGACAACATGCACAGTTTGGTGAGCGGTATGGGCTCCAATCTCGACGTTTGCAGCTTCGCCGCCAAGAATGGGTCAGACATCACGCTGCAAGATATCGTCAGCATCGGCAAACTCATACTTGAGCATGCCGGGTCATATTCAGCCTTTATCGTGACCACCGGCACCGACACGCTGGAAGAAGTTGCCTACGGGCTATCTCTTTTGCTTGACGATCTCACAATGGTCGTCGTGACCGGCGCTATGCGACCGCCGTTTGCAACGGACTTCGATGGGATCCGATCACTGACCATGGCGGTCCAAGTATGTCAGAAAGCCACGTCAGGGCAAGCCAGCGTTGTGGTTTCAATCGGCGGGTCGGTGATACCGGCCTGGCTTGCGCACAAGCGCAGCACATCCCGTCTGGACGCATTCGTGTCCACCATGCCGGATCCAACCGACGCTCAGGCAAACAAGAGATCGGACCTTCCAACCAGTTTGGGCATGGCGCTCTTGAAGCATCCTGCTCTCCCGTCTGTTGACATCCCGATTGTCGGTTTTTCGGTTGGGTCCGGCTTGCAGGTCGCCCGCTTTGCGGGAGCAGACGGCCTTGTCGTATCATGCCCAGGTGCCTGTTCAGTGGCGACAGAGACACGCGCCGCTTTGGTCCGGGATCTGCTTTCCATCATGCCCGTGGTCCTCACCAGCCGATGTGAAGACAGCCATGGCGACGTGTCCGCTTGCTACCCGGGCCATTTCGACGAGCTTGAAGCATTGGGTTTCAAGGTCCGCGGGTATCTGGGTCTGAGCGCCGAGAAAGCGCGCATCAAGCTAGCATTCGAAGTGCTTTCAGGGCGAAATGGATGGGCAGAGTCGCAAAATCACTAAACAGGTGATCAGGTCTGAGCATTATTTAGGCCAGAGAGACGGGCCACTGCAAAGCGGAATTTGAACTAAAGATCTTCAATGACGACAATACTCGCTGGCCGGCGTTCATATGCGCTTGGTTCCGTCTTGGCAGCAGATGATAGCAGTGGGGATTGCCGGTTCAACCTCTGTCACGCTTCTCCCCGGTCGGCAATTGGCCGTTGATACGGCCTCCAATGTCTGCTTTGCAAGATGTGGATTCAACGGGTCGCCGCAACACACTGAGCAAACTTCTGTGCCGGTGTTTCGTATTGT
>NZ_JALIEB010000042.1 GCF_025755255.1 Roseobacter sinensis
GGCTGATCCTCCCGCTCGCTAGGAGAATTGAATCAGCGACTTGCCAATCGATCAAGAAAGAGTTTTTCAACAAAATAGGCTATGAGGCCCGGCCCTAGGGTCAGGACCCATTGATTTCCATCTGGCAGCGTGATTCACCGCTACGAAAATGGCGGTGAATATGTCTGATCTTTTCTGGCTGACGGATGCGCAGATGGCACGTCTTGAGCCCTTCTTTCCGAAGTCTCACGGCAAGCCTCGCGTTGATGACCGGCGTGTACTGAGCGGGATTATCTTCATAAATCGCAATGGCTTAAGATGGCGGGATGCACCGGCTGCCTACGGACCACACAAGACGCTCTACAATCGTTGGAAGCGGTGGAGCGATAAGGGGATCTTCGCCCAGATGATGATCGGGCTGGCCGCCGATCACGGGGAACAAAAGACTATCATGATTGACGCCACCTATCTCAAAGCCCATCGCACGGCGTCCAGTCTGGGCGTCAAAAAGGGGGGTGTGGACGCCTGATTGGCCGCACCAAGGGCGGTATGAACACCAAATTGCACGCCATCTGCGACGGCCAGGGACGCCCACTGAACCTGTTCGTGACCGCCGGGCAGGTCAGCGATTACATTGGTGCGCGGGCATTGCTGAGCAGCATGCCTGATGTCGAGTGGCTGCTCGGTGATCGCGGCTATGATGCCGATTGGTTCCGAGAAGCGTTGAAAGACAAGGGCATACGGCCTTGTATCCCCGGTCGAAAGCAGCGCAAGATGACCGTCAAATACGACAAGCGCCGCTACAAACGACGCAACCGGATTGAGATCATGTTCGGTAGGCTCAAAGATTGGCGACGTGTCGCAACCAGATACGACAGGTGCCCGAAGGTCTTCCTCTCAGCCATCGCACTCGCCGCAACTGTCATCTGTTGGCTATGAGGCCCGGCCCTAGGATCAGAACCTCTCATTGCCTCCTGAAGGTCAAGCATTTTTTCGCTGACGAGCGTCAGTGGCGCCGGGGGCTGATTGCCAATAACGCTTCATCTGGGACATGTTTGGATTGCTTGAATTGGCAGAGGAAGGAATGGCGGTATACCAGAACCTCTACGTTTTGCCCGAAAGATCAGAACTCTTCGTGTTTTTACCATTCTGGGAGATCAACAAGGCTCCGGTAAGTGGTGGCTTTGACCGCGTGAGTTTCCCGTGAACAAGCTATTCATTGGCGCTCTCGTCGCTATTTGCGCTGCCGCGGCGGCAAGTATTTTTGTAACAAGAGACATCCCGCCGACCCATGCTGCGCTCCGGGACAGCGACCTGCCGCGGCTTGTCCCAACACGAGCATTTTATGCCGACCCGCGCGCTGAGTTTAACTACATTGCATCACATGATGGGAAGTATGTCGCGCTTGAGAAGGCAAGCCTTCTGGGGCGAAGTGTCGTCGTAAGAGATGTCGCGTCGGGAAAGGACATCTCGAGTTTCCCAAGTGATCTCTCCTTCGTCCGTTGGAGCCCGTCAGAGCCCAAGCTCCGCTTCATTCATGATGGCAATGATTGGGAAGCCGACCCATTCAATCCCGATCGCAGCAATTGGGTCCGGATCAGCCCCGTCAAACTCTCCGGAGGCTGGCAGAAAACCCAGATCGCAACAAGCCAAGATGCCGAAATCCTGACATGGGGAAAGATGCATAACAATGCAATTGGACATCTCTGGCTGGTGTCTCAGGACGGTTTGAAGGCCGAAAAAGTTGCCGAAGGCAACGAGAATACAAAATATTGGATCGTCGACGCGGAGAAGGTGCCCAGACTCCGCGTGGACACTGCCAATCCATCAACGCTTCGGATCTTTCGGAGGGACAACGATGTCTGGCAACCTCTGACCGACGTCAGCATTAACGATGCGTTTTATCCGCTTTCCTCCGTTCGTGAGGATGGAACGGTCCTTGTCCGGTCCTCGCGCGGCCGCGACAAGGTGGCTCTTGTCGCGTTCAATACGGAAACTGCCGAAGAACGCGTTTTGCTCGAAAACCCCGACGCTGACGTTGCCTGGGAGACATCACTGAATCCCGAAGGCCAACCTGACATCTTAAGGCTTGGGGCGACCACGTTTGAACGAACAGCGCTCACAGAGCGGGGCCAGGTGTTTCTGGATATTCTTTCCGAATTCCCTCAACCCGTCTCAATCGGTAGTGTGTCGCCGACGGCTTCTGGCCGCTACGTTACGGCCGCAATTTCGCCGCAGGAGAGGTCATTCATCTATCTGTTGATCGATCTGCAAGATAGGTCCTACATCACTTTGGGCGAGTATCACTTTCGCCGATTCAGCGACCGTCTTGTGCAAACCCAAAGCCTAAGCTACGCGGCCCGGGATGGCCGAGAAATCCCCGCGCTTCTTGCCAAACCCAGTGGCGTTTCTGGTGCCATTCCATTCATTGTTCGGATACATGGCGGTCCGGCACAGAATTACTACCTGGAATACGATCACGAAACTCAGTTTCTGGTCAATCGGGGCTATGGCGTATTGTCCATCAATTTCCGTGGCTCGACAGGGTTCGGGAAAGCGTTTCAAGCCGCGGGTTTTGGCGAGTTTGGTCGCGCCATGCAAGACGATGTTGCAGATGCTGCACATTGGCTAGTCGCGCGTGGCTGGGCTGATCCTGATGCCCTGGCCGTCATGGGAAGCAGCTATGGGGGGTATGCCGCGGCTCTGGCCATGACGCGCGACGCTGGCTTGTTCGATGCGGCGATTGTCGAGTTTCCACTGTTGGATCTGGAGTTTCAGGCCACTCACTATCCGGGATGGTGGGAAAATCAACTGGATGGCTGGTCGCGCTACTTTGGAAGCCCGGACAACGCCAACGATCTAAGGGAAATCCGGGACTTTTCGCCTTCCAATCAAATTGATCACCTACATGGGCCTCTATTGCTGCTTGCAGGTGAACAGGACCCGGTTACCGACGTTCGGCAAGCCAAGCGGTTTGAGCAAGCTGCCTTGGAGGCAGGCAAAGCCGTGCAAGCCCATTACTTTCCCGAGGCGGGGCACGGCGTGCAGCACTGGCGCGATCAACTGCGGCGTGCTCGTCTTATCGAAGACTTTCTGGCGCACGAGATAGGTGGGCGCTCGGGTGGTTTCGAATTTGTAGAGATGGCACCAGATTTCATCGACTGACACCAAGTACCGAATTCTTCGGACATCCGCGGGCAAAGGGTGAGATTTGTGCAGTTTCTGAAAACGTCGCGGAAAATGCGCGCCTAGTGCCTTTCAACAAATGCGACCTGTGAAATCTCTTCGGTGCGGGCGATGGCCCTTATCAGATCAGTGCATCGCAACCTCAGGCTCTCATCCAGTTTCGTGCTGGAAAACAGTGTTATCTCGTCGGAGGGTGAAAACTGCGCGGACATCATCACTTGTGCGGCGAGATATGACTGCGCAAGGGCTTTCGGCTCACACTTTTCAAAATTGGAGCGATCAAGGAAGCTTGAACTGACTTCCAACGCCCCAAAACGCTCCTGCAGATCATCGATCCACATTTTCACCGATTTGATCATCGTCTCGCAATGAGACGCTTCTTGTTGCGTATCGACGATATGCGTGAAGTGCAAAAAGGTAGTTCTGGAATCTTTCGACAAACGATCCACTATATCCGGTTTGAATGCTTCGGTGCCGTCCCAAACCAGATAGTTTCTCTGTGCAGCTGTTGTGATCGGGGTGTCTGAAAGCGCGACCTGCCGATCTTCAAACGGCTCGCGGAAACACACGCACACGGATTGATAGTAGCTCGCCTCTTCCGGTGAGAACCAACGGAGCCTCTCAAACCCGGTGTGTGACAGCAGTTTTGACAACTCGATTGGGGGGATCGCGCGCCGGTCCATCGAAAACACCGATATTCGTGGCGGCTGCCCTTCGTCAATCAGGAAATAGCTGCATTCGTGAATGCGTGATCTGGGTTCGCCGTTCCAGACGCGGCGCTGAAAATAAAGGTAATTCCGGGTGTCTCGATCAATTGGCGACACGCGGGTCAACGCAACGTCGGGCTCCTCCTTCATCAGTTTCCCGTAGTCATAAAGGCTGATTACCCCGACTCCTTCCGGCGTTAGGCAGCGATGGATTTGGCTAAGACACGCAGACAACTCCTCTTCACTCAGGAAGTGCGTTACGAAACTGGATAGCGCGAAAGCGACGTCAAACTCTTCTTTGAACTCGGCCTCAAGAAAGTCACACGAGATAAATCTGATCTCCAGTTCCAGCTTTTTGGCAAGCCCCTTGGCGACCTTGATGCTCTCATCGCTGAAATCAATTGCCGTGACCTCATGACCCATCCTGGCCAATGCAGCGGCCACTTGCCCGGTGCCGCATCCAATTTCAAGAATTCGCTTCTTTCCCAAGAAAATGGACGGAAAGATCTTTTTGCAAAGGCCGTCAATTTCATTCATACCGCCTTGCTCGGAACGATGCATCAGATCGTAATGCTCTGCCCAGTTTTCGTACACGCCTTTAAACGACATCCCGACGAGTCCCAAAAACCGTATCCCAAAGCCTGAAATACTGATCGTAATTGACCGAATGGTCTTGATGATGCTTGAGGTGGTATCGCCCCATGGCCAAACCCGGAATATCTATTCGGGGGTTATGATCTGTTATCCCTTCCGCCAAAACAAAACCGTCGACATAGTACAGTACTGCGATTGGCCAGGCGTCCGGCCAGATATACAGCATGACGCAAAGTGGTAAAATCTCGGTCACCCATTGATCGGCTGTTGCACGCCAATCATTGAACCACCCGATTAGATTGAGCCATGAGAATTCGAACTCACCCTTGTATCTTTGTGCATGGTGACTTGAATGAAGATACCAGAGAAAGGCGAACTTATGCGCAGCTCTGTGCGTCCAATAAACTACGAATGTAAAAAGAATGAAAAACAAAAATAGTTCTGCGATATAGAGCAAGATCATCATTTGCTTATCCCCAACAACTCCATGCGTCTATGAAAACACCGCAGTTATGCTCTGCATCAAACAGGATATTGTCTCGGTTCAAATCCAATGCGAAATTATGTTCTCGGGCTCTTCTGCCCAAGAGATATGCTATCTCGAACAGTTCTCCCTCCGGTCGTCGTACGTGCGGCCGCTCATCTAACTCCGCATACGCACAAGCTACAGCCTTATTGATATCGCCCCAGAACTTGACCGATCCGGGCGCCCGATCCAGGTAGCGAATAGCGGTCCGTGACCAACGCGCATGAGTGGTATGTTCAATGAAATCGGGTAGGTGCTTGCTTTTGGCGTGATTTGAAATGTCAACGAACGCGTCAAAGGCAGGACAAGGCAGTGCGACGCGTATGACGATGTCCGCCCCTTGCATCCTCAGCACAACCGCGTCGTCCCCTCTGCCAACTTCGTTGTACCCGTAGCAAGACAGGCGTTCTATCTCGGCACGTGCCAAAGAATATACAGGGTGCGGCAGGCCCAAGCGCGCGCCTGCATCGGGTTTCTGAGCATGATCTGGCACATCAGCTAACATCGTTGGCCTCCCGGTGAACGACACTGCTGAGGGTCACGCACTCAGGGCAAATCTGACAGCGCAGATAACCCTCGCCATCGGGGTCATAGCGCGGCTCCCTGCAACTGGCCGTCATGTCAAAGAGGTGCTTCGGCAGATAATTCGCTTCTTTTTGCTTGCGGGGTGGAGGATCCCACAGAAAACATGTCGGAAAATCCTCCGCTCCCCAGGTCAGGCGTAGTATCCTCACGGTATAGGCGCGCAGAAACCGATAGAGTTCACTTCCAGGATTCCAGCTTTTGTCTTCGTCGCTGTTCATGCTCAGCAATATGCGATCATCCCTCGAAAAACCGTGGGACCGCGCCGCGTGGGCTGCCAGAAACATCGCGGTAGACGTGTCGCGGGCGAAGCTGCGGAAGGCCCGCAAGTCCACCGTGCTTTGACCAAATGAAAACGGACGGTAGGTTTCGGAAATCAGCGGCAGCATCCGGGCGACCGCGTCGTTTTCATAATCCGCGGTGCGGGTTGAGTTATGACCACTGTCGCTTCGGGCATGTCTGCTGATGTGGTGAGCAAACACGTCATCGTCGGTTTCGCGAAGCAGGTTGACGAGCCCATATGTGCTATCAAGCCCGCCGCTCCACATTACCAGCGTTTTTCGCACCATGTGCCAGTCCTCGGAATTTACACCACTTTCTGATCGAACCATCCAGATTTCTACGAATGGCGTATCCTGTGCGGTTCCGAAAGTGATTGCGATGCAGATCTCTCACAAGGTTGAAACCGGAAACATTGGGGGCGATAAAATCCACGAACCACAATCGATTGCCGGAATTCCATTGATCGAGCGGTGGCGTTTTCGATCGCCTGAAAAATTCGTTTTCAACTTCGATTGCGACTTCTGCCCATGTCGCGCATGCGCATGGTGTATTGCTGTCGTCATACCAGATTTTGCAAAACCTGTGCCAAACTGGCGGGAAAAAGTTTCTCTCGATATCCACGACCGACCAATGACGATGCAGTCCAGATTGCATGCATAACCTCAGGATTGCGCCGAGGGCGTTGTCAAAGTCGATTTCACGTCTGTTCATGCAGTCGACCTACCCATTTGTGAAACGCTATTTTTTCTGGAAGTAGGCCAGAAGCAGAAATACTCCGAACATCAAGATGAAGAATACGGGGTACGATGCGATCGAGTGTGCTTGCGAAAAGAATTGGTTCAAGAGGAAGTATACGGCGAGCGAGATCAGTGCGCCCAAGAACGCGCCAATCATTTCAGAACGCATATTCTGCATGACTACTGGCCACCACCGGCGTCGCCACCGCCACCGCCACCGCCACCGCCGCCGCTGCCAGCGGCAATTCCACCAGCGACCGCGCCGCCCACGGCTCCGGCCAGTCCACCTATGGCGGCCCCCGGCACGCCACCTGTGATGCCGCCCCTTACTGCGCCGCCGACACCGCCGGCAATCGCACCGTTCCGCGCGCCCTCCTGCTCAGCCGCCGAGAATCCCACAGAGCCGCCGATCCCCGGTCCGGAATTGCCGCCGTCGCCAGCCCCTCGGCCGCCGCCTTCGCCACCGCGCGCCATTTTGTTATCAATTGAAAACAATCCGTTGGGCAATCTCATGAGAAGCTCCTTGCTAGATTTCAAAAACGATCGGATAGCCGCGAGTGCTTGCGACAGAAAAATACAATCACGCGATCATTTACCTGTAAATGTTGCTCGCAGCCCATTTGAGACGCGTTGAACGGGCCAAGCCGAAAACTGCTGAGGTGACATGCCCGGATGGGGGATTCTTTGCTCAAATCAGGCAATGGACTGCCTCGCCCTTGCCTTGGATATTTGACAAAAGCGTGAGGCGGGCTGTTTCTGACCCTTTAATGCGATCCTTGAGCACTGCACGGTCATTCAACCGTTGCCACTTCTGCGCAGCAGGTCGATGTTCCCCTGCGACGTCGAAAAGGAACACTAACAAGTGCAGGCTTTGCCGGAACATGGTCTTCCCCCACTGAAGTGGTCCTCCGCTATGATTAGGAAAACGGAGGAAGACCATGGCAAACAAGCGACCGAAGCCCGAAGAGATTGTCACGAAGTTACGGCAGGTTGAGGTTCTGACGGGGCAAGGTATGCCGCGTCTGGATGCGATCCGGCAAATTGGCGTGACTGAACAGACGTATTACCGCTGGAAGAAAAAGTACGGTGGAATGGGCACAGACCAATTGAGAGAACTGAAGCGTCTGCAGAAAGAGAACGAGCGGCTTCGCAAAGCTGTTTCTGATTTGACGTTGGACAAGCTGATCTTGGCGGAAGCCGCGAAGGATGAAGGGCGTTTGGCAAACCATCCAGTGGATGGTTTGTAGCCCTGAACGCGAAGCCCTTCTAAGCCCCGCTCGCCGCCGTGCCTGCATTGATCGTGTCCGCAATGAACTGAATGTCTCAGAGCGCCGCGCTTGCCGAGTACTGAGACAACACCGATCCACGCAACGAAAGGTGCCAGTTGGCCGCGCGGATGAAGAACAATTGGTGGCCGACATGATCGAGCTGACACGTCAGTATGGCCGATATGGCTATCGTAGGATCGCGGCGCTGCTGAGAGACGCTGGTTGGCACGTGAATGACAAACGCGTGGAACGGTTGTGGCGACGAGAGGGGCTGGTGCCGATAAAACAACCGAAGAATGGACGGCTCTGGCTCAATGACGGATCGTGCGTTCGGTTGCGGCCTGAACGTCGCGATCACGTGTGGAGCTATGACTTTGTGCATTGTCGCACTGACGATGGAAAAGCTTTCCGGACACTGAACATCATCGACGAATACAGCAGAGAGTGCCTGGCCATCCGCGTGGATCGCAAGCTGAACTCAGGCCACGTGATCGATGCCCTAAGCGACCTGTTCATCCTGCGCGGCGTTCCGTCCTTTATCCGGTCTGACAACGGCCCTGAGTTCGTTGCTCAGGCCGTCCAGGACTGGATCAAAGCTGTTGGCGTATTCTGTTGAAAAACTCTTCCTTGATCGAGGGGTAAGTCGCTGATTCAATCTTTCCCACGAGGAGGGATTTGCGATGATGGGACCGAAGCAGGAAGCGCAAGCGGCGTTGTTCTATGAGTTCTCGCTGGAAGATCACGTTCCGCAAGATCACCTGCTACGCTCGATTGATCGCTTTGCCGATCTGGGGACAATCCGCGCGCATCTCGCCGATTTCTACAGCCACACTGGGCGCCCGTCTGTCGATCCGGAGCTGCTGATCCGAATGCTGCTAGTCGGGTATTGCTATGGCATTCGGTCCGAGCGGCGGTTGTGTGAAGAGGTGCATTTGAACCTCGCCTACCGCTGGTTCTGTCGTCTCGATCTGAACGACCGCGTTCCTGACCACTCTACCTTTTCGAAGAACCGGCATGGGCGTTTCCGCGACAGCGAATTGCTCCGCCATCTGTTCGAGACGACGGTGGCGCGGTGCATCGCCGAAGGCCTCGTCAGCGGCCAGCGCATGGCCATTATGCCAGCCTCATCGAAGCTGACGCGAACAAACAAAACTCGACTCCCAAGGAAGATTGGGACGCATCGACCATTGATCCAACTGAAGCACCGCGTGCCGTGCGCGAGAATTTCGACACGTTAGATGAGGCGGCATTCGGTGCGGCAAGCGAGGTGCAGCCGAAGTTCACATCTCATTCCGACCCGGCGAGCCAATGGACCGCGGCACGCAAAGGGCCAGCATTCTTTAGCTATTCTGACAACTATCTGATCGACACGGACCACGGTGTCATTGTTGATGTGGAAGCCACCCGGTCCATCCGCCAGGCCGAGGTCGGATCAACCAAGACGATGCTGAACCGCGTGAAGGCGAAGTTCGACCTGCATCCTGAACGTCTAATCGCGGACACGGCCTACGGCACAGGGCCGCTTCTGGGCTGGCTGGTCGATCGCAAAATCGCGCCGCACATACCAGTCTTTGATAAGTCCGGTCGCAACGATGGAACTTGGACGCGTGCCGACTTTGAGTGGGACGCCGAGAACGACCAGTACATCTGCCCCGAGGGCCACGCACTTAAGCAGTTCCGCCGGAACTACTCAGACCCAACCAGGGGGCCAACGGGCAAAGGCACGGCTCGATACCGAGCCTTGAAAGATGTTTGCCAGGTCTGTCCATCCAAAGCCAAATGCTGCCCCAGGGCCGATGCCCGCAAGATCACCCGCGAAGAACACGAAGACGCCCGGCAGGTCGCCCGCAACATCGCCAAAACCCGCCAGTACGACATCTCGATGAAGCTTCGGAAGAAGGTCGAGATGCTCTTCGCTCACCTCAAACGCATTCTTGGTTTAGGTCGGCTCCGATTACGCGGCCCATGCGGCGCAAATGACGAATTCCTCCTCGCCGCAACCGCCCAGAACCTCCGCAAACTGGCGAAGATCTTTCCTGCACCGCAGCAAACGCGGAAAGCCTGATCACAGAGGCACTCGCGCCCTGTTCAGATAGCGACTTTCTGCGCCAGCAACACGTTGTTTTTCCACAGAATCAGCCGCAAAGCCGACATTCGCTTCAACGCAGAAAAGATGCAAGTTGAGGCTCATTGCGGCCATCGGAGCGACTGCGGGATCGCGTAGCCACGCTCAGGTAGTGGCAAAGGGGACGGCCTTTTGCTGCCCTTCGACTTCGGTCCTAAGTGCTGCGGCCGCAGCCCGCTTAGAGGCCATTCGCAGCGAAAGCTCGGGCTCTGCGAATGGGAAATGCGCGGGACAGAGCCGCGTTCGCCAGGCCTTCGCACCCATCTCAAACCGTCCAATAATGTAGCGCCCTAAGGTTCTCTTGGCTTCAAGTGCCCGTCCTCTGGAAGGTCACCTTCCCTGTAACCCACCTCCAGCATCATGCGCCGCCGCGCCGCTGGCAGGACATCTCCATTAGGCATCAGATCTTCTCGAGCATACCCCAGGTCCACTACCATCTGGCGCCGCGCCGCCGGCAGAGGCGCGCCGTGGGGCGTCCAGTGAGGGCCAGGACCGTCCAACTTTGCATCGATACATGCCCGATGCGGGGTAGAACCCAATACACCACCGCCATCGTCATACTGGTGGATTCACATCCGAAGTGCAAATTCTGTATCAAAACAGAACGTTGCACGGAGGCTTATGAATGGGACGCTGTTA
>NZ_JALIEB010000043.1 GCF_025755255.1 Roseobacter sinensis
CGGGTCTGGCTGAACGCCGGACCCGCGCGCCCGCTGCCCCCCGCCCTGACCGATGCGCTCGATCTGCTGATCGTCAATCGGGTGGAGGCCGACGCCTACCGCGATCTGGACGTACCGATGTTGGAGACCCGCGGTGCGGATGGCGTGATCCATAGGGCGAGCAGATCGCCTGCGATTGCGGTGGAGGTGATCTCCAGTCACGGTGCCGGCGATGTCTTCGCCGGGGCGCTCGCCGCCGAGGTCCTGCGCGGTGCCGATATCGCCAATGCGATCCCCTTCGCTCAAGCCGCCGCGGCGCTGCATGTCAGCAGCCCGCTCGAAGCCCGCGACCAGCTCAGCCGCCGGGCGGTTGCCGCTCTCTTGCAGGCTCAGTCCAGCCGATAGAAACGCCGCGCCGTGCCGCCGAAGACTTCCGCGCGCTCGGCGTCGCTCAGGCCTCCGGCCAAGGCCTGCGCCACGTCGAGCCAGTCGCCATATTCGGCAAGCACGCGCACCACCGGCCAGTCCGAGCCCCACATGACGCGGCGCGGGCCGAAGACCTTCAGGATGTGATCGGAGAAAGGGCGCAGGTCGTCCGGTGTCCAACCGTCGCGCGCCTCGGTGATCATCGCCGAGAACTTGCAGAGGGCGCCTGTGTCCTCGGCCAGCCGCGTCATGCCTGCCGCCCATTCGCTGAAGATATCCGTGCCAGCCATCTGCTGATGGATCTGCGGCTTCATCAGGTGATCAATCACCACCCGCATCTCCGGGTAGCGGGTCAGCAGGATGTGGAAATTCTCCAGATGCTGCGGCAGCCCCAACGCATCGAAGGTCAGATCGAGTTCGATCAGCGCCTGGTAGGCCCACTGCACCTCATCACGCAGCATCCAGCCTACGTCCGGCATGTCCTGGATCATCGGGCGCACGCCCACGAATTTCGGATGACCGGCCAGGCGTTTCAGCACGTCCAACTGGCCCGCATCCTCGAAATCGATCCAGCCGACCACCGCCTTCACACTCGGGGTCGCTTCGGCCAGCCCCAGCAGATACTCTGTCTCCGCCACGGTGGCTGCCGCCTGCACCAGCACCGTGCCCGCGATCCCGTGCCGGGCCAGGGTCGGCTCCAGATCGGTTGGGCCATAGTCGCGCTTCAGAACCGCGAGGTCGGGCATCCAGTGATAGTCACCCCGGTCGATCTTCCAATAGTGCTGATGCGCGTCGAGTTTCATCGCTCAGAGCCTCCATGGCTGGCCGGTCGCCGCACGCCTGCGGCGCACATGAGGTCGCCGCACGCCTGAGGCCGAGGTTACGTCGGTGCATCCTCGCGCATCAGCCCTTTGGCCTTCAAGTCATCCCAGAGCGCAGTGGGGATTTCCGCCTGCGCCGCCTGCAGATTCGCCTGCATTTCGGACACGCCCTGACCGCCGGGGATCACCGCCACATGCGCGGGGTGCAAAAGCGGAAACTGGAACGCCGCATCCACCATGCGCACCCCATGATCGTTGCACACGGCCTCGATCGCATTCACGCGGTCGAGGATCTCCTGCGGGGCCACGTCGTAGTTGTAGTAGGCGCCAGGGCGCGCGCCGGTGGCGAGAATGCCGGAATTGTAGGGCCCGCCTGTGACGATCCCGATACCGCGGCTCTCACAGAGCGGCAGGAAGGAGTTCAGCGCCTCCTGCTCCAACAGCGTGTAGCGCCCGGCCAGCAGGAAGAGGTCGAAATCGCCGCGTTCGGCCAGGGTCTGGCAGACTTCCCACTCGTTGATGCCGCCGCCGATCGCCTGAATCATGCCCTGATCGCGCAAAGAGATCATCGCATCATAACCGCGCCCGCCGAAGAATTCCTCGATCCGCATGTCCGAGATCTCTTTCGAGCCGTGGCTGAAGATGCACAGATCATGCACGTAAAGGATATCGATCCGGTCGATGCCGAGGCGGGAAAACGAATGCTCCACCGAGCGCATGACCCCGTCATAGGTATAGTCGTATTGCTCGCGCCGGGTCGGCACCTCGAACCACTTGCCCACGCCGGAGCGATGCTCGGGCGCGCAGTGCTGCATGAGCCGCCCGACCTTGGTCGACAGCACATAGTCCTCGCGCGGCTTGCCCCGCAAAAACGGGTTCAGCCGGGTCTCCGACAGACCCATGCCATAGAGCGGCGCGGTGTCGAAATAGCGCACGCCCCCCGCCCAGGCGGCATCGAGCGTGGCGCGTGCGTCCTCATCGGAAATCGCCTTGTAAAGATTCCCCAAGGGCGCTGTCCCGAACCCCAGTTCGGTGAAGGTCACGCCCCCGTTTCCGATCCGATCCCACGCCCGCGTCTTCAGTGCCATGCCAGCCTCCTTTGGATGTTGGCGCGACCATAGACCAGTTTCCCTTTGCGTGAACAGGCCACAAAACCTAAGCTTTCGTGACAAGGGAGAGAGGGGCATGACGAAGCGCTTCCGGGCGGTTTTCGACGTCGGCAAACCGGTGATCGGCATGGTGCATCTGGGCGCGCTGCCGGGCAGCCCGCTTTACGATCCGGGCGCCGATCTGGTCGGGGCCGCCCGCGCCGATCTTCTGGCCTTGCAGGCGGCCGGTTTCGATGCGGTGATGTTCGGGAACGAGAACGACAGGCCCTATGAGTTCACTGTCGATCCCGCCTCAAGCGCGATGATGGCCTATGTGATCGGGCAGCTCAGGGATGAGATCACCGTGCCCTTCGGGGTGAACATGTTGTGGGATCCGATGGCCTCGGTCGCTGTCGGCGCGGCAACCGAGGCCAGCTTCGTGCGCGAGATCTTCACCGGGACCTATGCCTCCGACATGGGGGTGTGGTCGCCCGATGCAGGTGCTGCGATGCGCTATCGCGACCGTCTGGGGCGCTCGGACATGGCGATGCTGTTCAATGTCTCGGCGGAATTTGCCCATTCGCTCGATGCGCGCCCGTTGCCCGACCGGGCCCGCTCCGCCGTGTTTTCCTCAATTCCGGACGCCGTGCTGGTCTCGGGCCAGATCACGGGCGAGGCGGCGGCGCTCTCTGATCTCGAAGCGGTGAAAGCCGTGGTGCCCGACACGCCTGTACTCGCCAACACCGGGGTAAAGCACGAGACCGTCGCGGATGTGTTGCGGGTGGCCGATGGCTGCATTGTGGGCTCGTCCCTGAAAGTGGGCGGCGACACCTGGAATGCGGTCGACCCCGAGCGCGCGGCGGATTTCATGGCGCGCGTGCGGGCGGCACGCGGATGAGCGCGCGGATCAAGGACGACCTGATGGCGCTGATGCGCCTGCCGGGCCTCTCGGGCAACGAGGATCGCGTCCGACGCGCCATTGCGGCCCGTCTTGACGCGATGGGGCTCTCTGCTGAGACCGACGTGCTGGGCAACCTCTGGGTCAGTCTCAAAGGGACGGGGCCGTCTGTGATGCTTTTCACCCATATTGATCAGCTGGGCTTTGTGATGCGCAAGATAGAAGCCGATGGCCTGCTACGCCTCGAACGCCTCGGCGGGGTGCCGGAGCGCGCGCTGGCGGCGCAGGAGGTGCTGATCTGCCTGGGTGAAGGCCGCGACCTGCCCGGCGTGATTGCCAACAAGAGCCACCACGCGACGCCGCCGGCCGAGAAATACACTGTGGTGCCCTATGCCGAAGTCTTCGTGGATGCAGGCTTTGCCTCGAAAGGCGCAGCCGAGGCGGCGGGTGTCCGTATCGGCACGCCCGTGGTTTATGCGCCCCGCGCGGTGGAACTCGGTGAGACCCGTGTGATGGGCACCAGTGTCGATGATCGTGCGGGCTGCGCGGTGCTGCTGGACGTCGCCCAGGCGTTGGCGTCACGCACGGGAGGGCCGCCCGTCCACCTCTGCTTCACCGTGCAGGAGGAGTTCAACCTGCGCGGTGCCCAGCCGCTGGCGCAGCGCTTGCAGCCCGAGATCGCGCTGCAGATCGACCTGATGCTCGCCACCGATACGCCGGACATGGCCGCGCGTGGCGAAATGGCGCTGGGGCAGGGGCCGGGCGTGAGTCTTTACAGCTTTCACGGGCGCGGCACGCTCAATGGCGTGATCCCGCACCCGGCGCTGGTGCGCCTCGCCGAAGAGAGCGCCGCAGCGGCGGGCCTGCCCCTGCAACGCTCGGCGCAGACTGGTGTGCTGACGGATCTCTCTTACGTCCAGCTTGCGGGGCAGGGGGTCGCCTGCCTCGATCTGGGCTTCCCGATGCGCTACTCGCACTCCGCCCGTGAGGTCTGCGACTTGCGCGATCTGGCCCAGCTCTCCACGCTTCTACAAGAGATGCTGGAGCGCATCGCACCGGGATTCTCGCTCACCCGCGACGAGATCTCGTGATGGCCTATACGCTTGGCATCGACGTGGGCACTTACGAGACGAAGGGCGTTCTGGTCGATCATGAAGGTCGAGTGGTGGCGCGGTCCGCGCGTGGTCATCAGATGCTGATCCCGCAGCCCGGCTGGGCCGAGCACCGTCCCGAAGAGGACTGGTGGGGCGATTTTACCGTCGTCTGCCAGACGATCCTGCGCGAGAGCGGCGTCGATCCGCGCGAGATCAAGGCGGTGGGGTGCAGTGCGATCGGCCCCTGCATGCTGCCCGTCGATGCGGCGGGCGTGCCGCTGATGAACGGCGTGCTCTACGGCGTCGATGGGCGGGCTGAGGCTGAGGTGCGCGAACTGACCGAGCGCATCGGCCAAGACGTGCTCATCGCCCGCTGCGGCAATGCGCTGACCTCGCAATCGGTTGGCCCCAAGATCCTCTGGCTGAAACGCCATCGCCCGGAGCTCTATGCGCGGACGGCATATGTACTCACCTCGACCAGCTTTCTGGTGCAGCGGCTGACGGGCGAGGTGGTGATCGACCACTACACCGCCGCCAATTTCGCGCCGCTCTATGATGTGAGCGCGCAAAGCTGGGTCGATGATCTGGCCGATGACATCCTGCCGCTGGAGAAACTGCCGCGGCTGCTTTGGTCAAACGAGATTGCGGGTCAGGTCACGGAGGCGGCGGCCACGACGACCGGGCTTGCGCCCGGAACGCCGGTGACCGCCGGTACCATCGACGCGGCGGCCGAAGCGCTTTCCGTCGGCGTGGATCGCCCAGGCGACATGATGATGATGTATGGCTCGACCATCTTCATCATCCTGCGGGCGGCGGAGCGTGTGGCCGACCCGCGCATCTGGTATGCGCCCTGGCTCTTTGAAGGCGAGCACGCATCGATGGCCGGGCTTGCCACTTCCGGCACGCTGACCCATTGGTTCCGTGACCAGCTCGCCCGCGATCTCGACCCGGTCGAGGCGTTCGCGCTTTTGGCGGAAGAGGCGGCGGCATCGCCCGCAGGCGCAAACGGCCTTTTGCTGCTGCCCTATTTCTCTGGCGAGCGCACGCCGATCCATGACGTGCACGCGAAAGGCAGTTTCTTCGGATTGAACCTGACCCATACGCGGGGCGATATGTATCGGGCGCTGATCGAGGGCATCGCCTACGGCACGCGCCATGTAACGCAAACCTTTGCCGCGCTTGGCCAGTCGCCGTCGCGTCTGCTTGCCGTGGGAGGCGGCACGAAGAACTGGCTCTGGCTGCAGGCGACATCTGATATTACCGGGATCGACCAGGTGGTGTGTGAGAAGACCGTCGGTGCCAGCTATGGCGATGCGTTCCTCGCCGCGCTGGCCGTCGGATCGCTGCAGCGCGCCGATATCTCGCAGTGGAATCCGGTGGCGGAGAGGGTCAGTGCGGTGCCCAAGCCAGCCTACGAGAAGGGCTATGACCTGTTCCGCCGCCTCTACGAACAGACGAAAGATATCGCGGTGGACCTGTCCTGAAGATGTCTCGCGGAGGCGGCGCTGGTCGGTGCCGTGCAGACGTCCGGTGAGGTCCCGTCTGGGGGCTAGGTCTCGAGAACCGTCTCGAACCCGCCGAAGATCAGGCGTTTGCCGTCGAAGGGCATGGGGTTTACATCCGGTGACATCTCGGGGTCTTCCATGATTTTCGGCCAGCCCGCGTCGCGCGCCTCTTTCGAGGGCCACACGACCCAGGAAAACACAACGGTTTCATCGGCACCGCATTGGACGGCCATGGGAAACGACGTAACCTCGCCGGCCGGCACATCGTCGCCCCAGTTCTCGACCGTTTTCAACGCGCCGTGCCTTTTGAAGATTTCGCCTGAAATGCGCGAATGTTCGAGAAACGCATCTTTCTTGTCGTTCGGTACAGCGGCCACAAAGCCATCCACATATGACATGATCCACCCTCCTATGCCGAGGAGACCTTAACAGGCCTCCGCCAAAGAGGGGAAGTCCGGTGGCCCAGCCGGCCCGTGGCCGGGTGGGCCACCGGACCGAAGCGCCAGCGCCGGGCAGGCCGCGCCTTGGCGCGGCCTGCCCGGCGCTGGCGCCACCTGCTCCACCGTTGCTCTATTTGACTGCACCCGCAGCCATGCCCTTGATGATGTATTTCTCGAGAAGGATCGCCACCAGGATCAACGGCAGGATTGCAGCTGATGACAGCGCGGCCATCGACCACCAGTTGATGCCTTGGCTGCCCGTCTGGCTTGCCACCATGACCGGCAAGGTGGTGGCATTGGTCGAGGTCAGCAGGGCTGCAAAAAAGTACTCGTTCCAGCACAGCACCAGCGACAAGATGAAGGCCGCCACCATGCCGGGCAGCGCGATCGGCAGCACGATCTGAAGAAACGCGCCCCAGATCCCGAGGCCGTCGACCAGAGCTGCCTCTTCCAGTTCGACCGGGATGCCCTGGAACTGGTCCCGCATGATCCAGATTACGATAGGCAGCACCATCAGCGTGTAGAGCAGGATCAATCCGATCCGACTGTCCAGCAGGTTGAGCGATTTGTAGAGCACCAGGAAGGGCAGGGCCAGAACCACCGGCGGCAGGATCATCTGGCTGAGGAAGAAAAACGAGATGTCGGAGTTCTTCATGAAGCCGAAACGGTAGTTGAAGCGCGACAGCCCGTAGGCCGCGAGCGAACCCAGCACCACCGCCAGCGTGGAGGCCGAGAGCGCGACCACTGCAGAGTTCCAGAAGCGCTTGAGGAATTCCTCGCGCACGGTCGAAACCTCGCCGATCAGTCGCGGCGACAAGCCGAGGCTCTCCCAGCCCTTCCATTTGGGCGTGTAGTCCACGAAGGGGATCATGTTGCCGCGCATGACGTCCGGTGCGAGCTTGAAGGAGGTGGTCAGCGTCCAGTAGATCGGAAAGAGGCAGATGAAGGCCCAGAGCATCAGCGTCCCGTAGATCGCGACACGGCTCGACCACCATTTGACCTGCATCTGACGGTCGCTGGCGTGGTCCTTGAAAATCGCGCTCATGCCGGGCGCTCCATCCAGCGGCTCACCAGTTTCAGGAGCGCCGTGATGAAGATCACGATCAGGACCAGATAGACGATCGCGAGGAGTGTGCCATACCCCACATTCGACCGGTCGCGGTATTCGCGGAAGATAAAGCTCGTGACACTGTCCGTGGCCCCTCCGGGCCCGCCCGAGGTCACATTGATGATGATGTCCGCAAGCTTCAGCTTGAAGATGATGCGGATCACGATGGCGGTGACGGAGACCGGCAGCATCAGCGGAAAGATCACCTCCTTGAAGCTCTGCCAGCTGCTGGCGCCATCGACCTTGCTGGCCTCGATCACCTCGCGGGGCAGCGCCTGCAAGCCCGCCAGCAGCATGATCATCATGAAGGGGATGAAGGTCCAGGCGTCCATCGCCATGATCATGAAGCGTGCCATCTCGGGCGTGCCGAAGAAGCTCGGCTCGAACCCCATCTCTCGCACCAGGTGCGACACCGGGCCAAACCGCACCTCCAGCATCGACTTGCCGATCATCCAGGAGACGGCCACGGGGCTCAGCATCAGCGGCAGCAGGAAGACCACCCGGAAGAACTTGCGCGCCCGGATCTGTGCATTGAGCAGCAGGGCAAGCCCGAAGGCGACGACATATTCCACGCTCACCGCGGCCACGTAATAGACCATGTTCTTCAGCGCGTTCCAGTAGAACGTATCGCCCCACATCTGGCGCATGTTGTCCCAGCCGTTGGGCCGCGCGCCGCCCAGCGAGGCGAGATTCCAGTCGGTGAAGGAGATGTAGAGCGCAAAGAGCAGCGGAAAGACAACAAGGCTGATCACAAAGAGCGCAGCAGGCAGCACAAAAAGCGTGCGTTTGCCTTTCTCGCCGTTCACGATGACTTGGGCAAAACACAAGGCCGTGGCCCAGAGCAGATAGGCATAGAGCACAGGCCGCCATGTGGCGAAACCGACGGAGGACCGGCCCGTATCATGCAAAAATTGCAACGCCGTCAGCGTCAGGAAAATCGCGGCTGATCCCCAAACCATCATCTTCCCAACCCGGCGTCGGGCGTGAGAGATATCATCTGCAGTGACGGTATGCAGCAGGTCGCCTCGGGTGTTCATTCGCTCACGTTAGCGACGATGTTGCTGGCTGTTAAGGTGGAAAATTGTTCGGACCATTCGTGCAAAGAGCAAGGTCTGTTTGGAGCCCGATGTAACGGATGCTGCAATATGCACGAATGGTAGCTATCGTTGCTTAAGCCGATGGCTGAGCTCTTGAAGGAAGGCATCGATGCGCTTTTGGTCAGGTCGATAGTAGACCCAGTTCTTGATCTTCTTCGACGTCACAAAGCCAGCTTGCGCCAGCTTCTGCATATGAGACGTGACGGTAGGTTGCGACAGTCCAGCCTTCTCGGTAATGACGCCGACACAGACACCGTCCTCGACGAGGTCTGCGTTGTTCTGGGCATCCGAAAAATGATCCCTTGGTGCCATCAACCATTCAAGAAATTGCAATCGATAGGGGCTCGAAAGCGCCTTGATTTGTCCCGTGATATCGGCGGCGGCGGGGCTGTCAGCATCCGGATCGGTCATTGTAAAATCATCCATCTTATTGACATTCTATATTGGATAGTTTCTATATAGATAATCATCTATTTAGATTAGGTCAGTAGAATGGCATTGGCAACCCACGCTCCAGCAAAACATCTAAGATGGGCCAACGTAACGGTGGCCATCGTGTTCACAGCTTACATGGCAGTGGTTTTCGGGCTCGGCCTCTACCTGTTTTCCCTGCTCGCCAGCGAGATGAGGCAGACGCTCGGGTTTGGCACCCAGACTATTGGCGCGGTGACCGCCGCCGCTCAGATTGCGTTCTTGATCGCGGCCTTTCTTTGCCCTCGCCTGACGAAGTATTTTGGTGAGGGGCCCGTAATGGTCTCAGCCGTTATCGTTTCGGGTGGTGTTCTGTCCGCGGTATCTGCTGTCGGTTCAGCGACATCCATGGCGATCTTCGTTGGGTCGCTCGGGGCCTGTGCGGCGTTCATGGTGATCCCGACCGTGGGTGTCATCACCCGCACTGTCGATTTCCGGTATCGGTCCCGCGTCAACGGTCTGGTGTCGAGTGGCACCGCCTACGGACAGTTGGCAGCAGGGTCCATCGCACCTTGGCTTGTGCTGAATGCAGGCTGGCGCTCCGTCTGGCTGGTCCTTGGCATCGCATCGGTGAGTGTTGCCGTCGCCGGATTTGTAGCACTGAAAACCTTCGCGCCTGCAACCTTTTCCAAAAGGATCGATGCCGATCAGCAAAAGATGCAACGGGACAGGTCAGCGGTACCGCTTTTTACGCGGACCAACTTTCTTGTTTGGGGATTGTTTGCGACCTGCGGCATCGCGTGTGGGCCGTGGCAGAACTACCTGTCGTCCTTCTTAGGGGACGAAAGCGGGTTTTCGATAAGTCTGATTGGCCGGCTCTGGTCAGTCATCGGCTTCGTTGGGCTGTTCAGCGGGTTTGCCGTTGGGATGGTGGCAGACAGGATTGGGATCAAGCGGACCCTTGGGAGCAGCTTTGCACTGCTAGGTGGATCGGCAATTCTGGTCGCTATACATAAGGACGCCGCTCTGTTGTATGTGGCAGCTTTCTGCTTTGGGTCATCATATTTCGCGGTCTATGGGCTCATTCCGGCATATATCTCCAAGACTGTGGCGGATGAACAGGCAACATCTGTCTTCGCGGGAGCGAACATCTGTCTTGGCCTCGGGACCGCGTTGGCAAATCTGAGTAGCGGGTACATTCCAGCGCTAAGCGGATCGCTACAACACGTATATATCTGCGTCGCGGTTGTTTCTGGTTGTGCGACGTTACTTGTCATTGCGTTACCCAGCGAAAGCTCCGGAACATCCGCACCGTGACTTGTCACATAGCCATTTAGCGGTCATTGGTGCAGCCGCAGCGAAAGCTCATTTCTCTAATCGGGCGTTGGGGTCAAGTTCATTTCATCATTTGTTTTCCGTCTTGTAGGGATCGTTGTCTCTCATCCGGG
>NZ_JALIEB010000044.1 GCF_025755255.1 Roseobacter sinensis
CTGAATGTCGCTTCCTCGCCATTCAATGTCCCCCTTCGGTGACCACTTTAATGGCCCAGTTCTAAGGGGGAAGGACAGAACATGTGGCTGCGCGATCAGGTGCAAGAGACGGTCTTGAGACGAATGCGGTCATAGGCTCGGAAGAATTCGATGCTGTCGGATGCCAGTCTTGAAGGCCTGATCACGCCGCCTGTTCCAGCAGTTTCTTGGCGCGGGTCTCCATGGTGAGCCGCGCGTCCTGCTGCGGCTTGGACCGGGCGACGGCGGTGATGCCTTGTACGAAGTCAAAGACGCTCTCGGGCGGGCGGCCTTCCTCGGCGAGGACGGTCTCGACGATCTTGCCGGTCTCCGCCTTCGAGAAGCCGCGCTCGCGCAGGAAGTCGGTGCGGTCCTCGGCGCTGCGCGCAACGATCCGTTCGCGTGCGGAGCGGATGCCCTGAATAAATGGCTGCGGCGAGGAGTCGGCGAAGTTCGCCAGCGCTGGCGCCGCTTCGTGCGCGAAGCGGTTGGCGGCGTATTTGGAATGCCGGATCGTGATCTCCTGGAAGTCCTCGACCCCCCAGAGATTGCGGTTCTGACAGACGGCGCGGAGATAGAAGCTCGCGATGCCGAGCGTCTTGGCGCCGACTTCCGAGTTCCAGCAATAGAATCCCCGGAAGAACAGATCGGGCGAACCGTCCGGCAGCGTCCCGGCCTCGATCGGGTTCCTGTCGTCGACCAGGAAGAGGAAGACATCGCGGTCGGAGGCGTAGAGCGTGGTCGTGTCCTTGGTGACATCGACTATCGGGTTGTAGATGCCGGTCGACCAATCGAGCACACCCGGCACCTTCCAGCGCGTGTCGCCGACGCCGTCGCCCGCGATGCGTTGCACAGCAGAGACGAGTTCGTGGTCGTAGATGCGGCCATAGTGCGGGCCGGTTACGGCGCGCAGCTCGGTGCGACCGCTCGCAACCTCCATCGTCTTGACCTGCTCGGCGCGGTGGTTGGTGAGGCCGTATTGCAGGTTGATGCCGGCGAGCGGCGCCGGGAGTTGGCGCAGATAGGCCGCTGGAGTGCCCACGAGACCCGCGAGCTGCCCGAAGCTCCAGTGTGTCGGTGCGACCGGCGCTTCGGCGCCCGGCAGGACGAGCGCTAGCTTCTCGGGTTCGTCGCGATGGGCTTCGACGCGGATCGCCGCGCTCTCGACCGTACGCGTCTTGCTCCGCTCGGCCCGACCTTTCACCGAAGCTTGTAGGTCCGAAAGCGAGAGATACTTCTCGTCGTCGGGCCGGGAAAACCATTCGGACGATACCCGCCCGTTATGCCCGCCGCGGGACACGTCCACCTTGTAGCCGCCGCTCTCGGGGCGGCCGTTCATGATTTCGATTGTAGTCATGGCTGATCTCCAGGACGGGCGGCCGGAGAGCCTCTCTCTCGACCTCCAAACCCGTTACGGCGACAGCCGCAGGCCTCTTACTCTTCCTCGTCGTTCAACATCTCGGTGTGATCGACTAAGGATCATACTACCCGCGTCAGGGATGGACGCCCGAAAGGGGGAAGACATATCGGGGCTTCCGCTCTGCCGACAGCCCGGCCCGCAGGGCGACGCCGACCTGCGCTTCTCGGCGATACAAAACCTCCAGCTTCAGGCCGTGAAGTGGGAGGATTGGTATCTGCAGTTCCCTGATCGGCGAGGTTCAGGCTTTCAATCGGTCGGAGGTAGACTTTCAGGCGGTCGGAGGTGGATGCGTGGTCTCACACGTGGTCTTGCAGAATCGTGTTGCGATGTCCGCGCTTGGCGCGGACTTGGGAATATGATTTGCAGCTGCAGATCTTCGGCACTTGCCCCTCATGCGGGGGCATGGTCCATGGTCGACAGCAGCGAACCTCTGGTTTTGCGCACCCCTGCGCAATGCCCGGCAAGACGTGTCCGAAGCATGCTACATATTTCGGACATTGCCTGGCATTCGGCCATCCCCATAGCATGAGGTTGCCTTACAACTCACTTTGCTCTATCAGTCATATTTGACGGTTAAATTATGTTTGGACGTCAGATATGGCGGTTAAAGTGAACTCAGTAAGCGCACGTCGAGCCCTGGAGGCTCTGGGCGCAAATATCAAGACGGCGCGTCTGAAGCGGCGCATCTCCGTGAAAGGCTTTGCGGAACGGATCGGCGTGTCCGAAAGCACCGTGGCTCGCCTTGAGAAAGGCGATGACGGCGTGAGCATCGGCACGCTCGCCATGGCATGCCTTGTCCTTGGCGAAATCGACCGCATCTCCGACTTCCTCGACGCGGGCACGGATGACACGGGATTGCTACTCGACCGGGAAAGCCTGCCAAAGCGGATCGATTGCAAGCGCAAGCCGAGGTCGCCGAGCAGCGGTCAGGACAAGGCTGATCCGATTGCCGATGGGGATGACGAGGAAGGGGTCGGTTTCTGATGCCCGAGGCCATTGTCGCGCTTGGCGAAGGAAAACGGATTGTCGGACGCCTGCGCTTTGAAAGCGACGGGCGCCGTCAGCATTCGCAGTTCGAGTACGATGAGGCCTGGCTCGCCGCCGAGGATTGCTTTGCGCTCGCGCCGGGACTGCCGCTGCGAGAGGGCAGCCACTTTTCATCCGGAAAGGATGACAAGCGCTCGGCGCTGCCGGGATGCTTTGCCGACGCGGCGCCGGATTCCTGGGGGCGCGCGCTGATGACCAAGGCCTTGGGCGGCGGCCTCAGCGAGTTCGATTATCTCGTCCTGTCAGACGACCGCACCCGGCAAGGGGCGCTGCGTTTTCTCGGCGAGGACATGGAGCCGCTGTCCGATCTTACGCCGCCCATTCCCCGGCTCGTCGAGCTTGAACGCCTGCGCACGCTCGCGCAGCGCTTCGAACGGGATCCGGGCGGGGCCGAAGAGGAAGCGCGCGATCTTGCGGGCGTCGCCGGATCGCTGGGTGGTGCGCGCCCCAAAGCCAATGTCGAAGGCGATGGGCATCTCTGGATCGCTAAGTTCACGTCCGCACAGGACACCAAACCAGTCGAGCGCGCCGAAGTGGCGACACTGAAACTGGCGCGCATGTGCGGGCTGCGCGTAGCTGAGGCCCGGCTCGAGCTGCGTGACAGCGATAGTCCGATCGCGCTGATCCGCCGGTTCGACCGCCGCGGCGATACGCGCATTCCCTATATCTCGGCGCGCACCGCGCTGGACTGGCAGAGCGAGGAAGGTGGATTCTACACCGACATCGCCGATGTGATCCGCCAGATTTCGAGCAAGCCGGTCGAGGACCTGCATGAACTCTGGCGACGGATCGTCTTCACCATCCTGGTGTCGAACAAGGACGATCACCTGAAGAACCACGGGTTCATCTATGCTGGCGGCGATCGCTGGCGCCTGTCACCGGCGTTCGACATCAACCCATCACCCTCTCGGCACCGGATCCTGGAGACAGGTATCATCCGGGGTGGGCCGTTCGATGCGTCTCTGGAGATCGCGCTGGAGGCGTGTGAGTTTTTCGAGCTGAGGCAGGAGGAGGCGAGGCTGATTGCACGTGATATGGCTACGACGCTTTCGAGCAACTGGCGCCGAGCAATGCAGGAGGAAGGCATGACCGGCAACGAAGTTCGGATCTACCAAGACGCCCTTCAGCACTCGGAGAGCACGCGAGCTCTTGGTGTTTAAGATATTGATAAAATAAGAAAAAAGGGCGGGAACCGGACATTCGCTGCAATGCGAGGCGTGCACTCCAACCTCGTAAAGGCAGACCTTCGAAGCTCCGATCTTCTCGCGTTGTATTTCAGAGTTCGAACCTGATTGGATCCCGCGCCTCGCTGGGTCGGCGGGGGATCTGTTAGCTTGTTCAGGAGCATTTGGATCCCAAGGCGATGACTGACAAAGTACCGAGTGAATGCCTCAGCTCAGTCCGCTAACTCCCTCTCCAGTGTTTTTGCTGCGAAGGCGAAATCCTCGAGCATCATCGGCAGAAAGTGCCTATTGATCGCATTGTTCAGGTTGATATCGGCGCGTGCCTCTCCGCGGCTTGATTGGCCGGCCGCGACCTTTTCCAGTTCCAAGGCATCAAGTAATGCAACCGAAGTTCCCGCGACAGCTTGTAGGAGTGCGCTGATAGTCAGATGCTCGATCTGATTGTTGTTCTCGGAAGGCCCCACAAACCGCTCATCAAAACCGCTGGTGCCCCAAACTTCACCGACCGACATCGCGGTTTCGACATCATACTGATAAATTGTTTTCACGCTGAAACGTCCGACAAAACCGTGGTCGAAAACTGGCATTCCAAGCCCCGGAATGCGCCGCGTGGTCCCTGCGACGAGTGTTTGCCAAGCCATCAAGGTCGCCGCTTCTACTGAGTTGAGTTTCGGACCATGTTGCAACCTCCGTTCTTCCGGTAGTGAAAGGACATAGGCGTGGGCACCATCTAGGATGTCGAAGGCTGCTTTTAAGGCGGTGTCCTCTGACGAGGGGCTAGACCGATAGGTGTAGAACCGAGCATAGGCTGTGGCGAGCAAATCGAGATAGGGACGGCCACGCTCATCGGACAGGTGCGCGACAATGGCATGTGGGGTCCAACCGTCCCTTATCAAAGCGGGTGTCTCGACATCCCAAAACGCGCTTGGGATTGCTTTTCCGTGGGCCGCTGATACGCGCGAAAGTTCGGTTAGGTCCTCGGCGTATTCCAGAAGCGCAGCGGTGGTGACCTGACCGCGTTCGAGCCTTGCAATATGGCCGGAAACGCCCGTATCGCCCAAGATTGGCGTTTCGTTCAGGCCGGCTTCAAGGAGGGCGCGACGCACGTCTTCAGGTGTAGCATCCGCCGGGATTGGCAATGCGCGGCGCTCGAAAGGGTGTGGAGCATCGGTTGAGACTTCAATGATCGCGCTTTGCGCCACAAGCAGCAGGCCTGCGATCCCGGCAGTGATGCAGAGCGCAATCCCAATCTTCCAGCTCACGGGTCTTGGAGCGCTTTTGTGTGAGTGTTCTCAACCCCAGCCCACATTACTATGGAAGTGAGCACGAGACATGCGGGGATCAGAGAGAGAGCAATCCGGTAGTCTCCATCCGAGAGATCGAGAAGTTCCCCGATCAATGGCTGGAATACAACCGCCGACGCGATCCCCACCATATTGACGAATGCGATGATCTTACCGGTTTCGCTGGCAACTTCGCCATACTTGGCCATCGCGAAGGTCAGGATCTGCGCGCCAGAAAATGCACCGCCCAGGAAAAGCGCCCCACTCAACAGCACGAAGGATGATGTGGTATCATAGATCACAACGCCAAAGAACACGGCTGCAATGCAGGCATTGCTCACGACAATAGTCCGAGGACGACCAGTTCGATCAGCGATGGTTCCGGCGACGACACTCCCCACAGCCATACCCCAAAAGACCATGGAGACCGCGAATTCCGCGGACACCTGCGACAAGCCGTGGTCCTGCATCAGGTCACTTTGTCGCCAAAGGCCGCCGAAAACGTTGATTGGCATGTAATAGAGAGCGCCACAAAGAGCGATGATCCAGAGACGCCGATTGCGAAAGATCGGCCCGAAACCCACAAGAAGTGACGGAGCTGGCGCCTCCCGGACCCCGCTGTCCGTTGACGGGATGAAGAAGAGCATGAGCGTCGCGATCAGGAGACCGGTCGCACCCGTTGCCACGAAGGCCACGCGCCAGCCGATGGCGACCATTACGTCTGTAAGCAAGACTGCACCAATGGCCGCACCAATCATGCCCACCATATTCACAACCCCTGAGAGCATGGAAAAGCGTTCCGGCGGAAACTGATGCGTCACGACGAAGAGCGCCGAGACGAAGGCGAAGGAGGCACCAAAACCTGTTAAGGCACGACCGAGTGCGGCCAGAACGGGCGCATCCGTGATGCCAAATAGCAGTACTCCCAATGCGCAAATCGCGCAGGCTGGGACGACGAGACGCTTCGCGCCGTACCGGTCAAGAAGCGCACCCACGACGAGTTGCATTGGTGCGTAAATCCAGAAGAATACGCTCGACAATGTCCCGAGACGGGCGTTTGAAAGCCCGAAATCGTAGGCAATCTGGTCGATCGCAAGACTTGGCAAGATGCGGGCGACGAACTCGAAAAGGAAGAACGCCGCAACGAGGACAAGCGCGATCAGCGCGCCAATGCGACTGCCCCGGTCAGAACCGCTCATAGCCGATGACTTCGTCTCCGCTGTATTCACACTGGCCGGCGGCGCGAATATCGGGATCAGTCCAGTCCACGACCCAGTAGATTTTTGTCATGCCGTCGTTGGATGACGCGGGCCAGACCGACAATGCCGCATTCGGCAGATCAGAGAAGTCCGGCACTTCCCAAAGGTAATCATGGCAGGCTTTCAGGGCATCCGTCGTTTCGCGGTCGAAAGCGAAGCCCGCTGTGGTTGTCGTAACTGCGGCAAACCCGCTCAACAGAGTGATGCTTAGCTTATTGGTCATTTCTGTCTCCTATCGACCAAAATTCTCGAGTCCTGAGGTATCGATACCTGACATGATCTGACGAGCATCAACGCCGTCTGCACCGTGGCTGCTGCCCGCTCCGGCGGCAATTGCCGATCCGATGGCACCTGCGAGCGCCTCGTTTCGCGCTTCGGTGTCGCGGCATTGGATAAAGCCGTAGTTCCAGCCTGTTCTGTAGTCCCCGTCCGCCGCGTAGGCCGAAGCATCTTGCACGCGTTGCGAGAACCGATCACCACCGGCACGTTTCCCGCTCGGGCATCCGTCGTGGTAACCCGCAACATAGGCTTCCGAATAACCGTGCTGACGCAGAGTTTCTTCACTGGACTGAGGCGAGCTGCAGGCGGTGAGGATCAAGCAACCGGGTAGGATGAAGATGTGTTTCATGGATCGCTTTCCTCTGAGGGTGTTTCGGTTTCTGTTGGCTCTGCATCCGGATCGATCCCGATCAGACGCTCAATGTCCTTGAAGAGACGCGTCGCCAGTCCATCCTCGTGCGGTGTAAGCGCCTCTACCAGGCGTTCAAGCTCTGCTGCAGCTGCTGCATCGATGCCCGTATCGGTGAGACCTGCAACGTTCAGGTCGACGATCCCCTGTGGGAAGCCGAGAACAGCCAGCACCTCAGCCGACGGATCCCCTTGATAGAGCGGTAAGGCCTGAAGCGAGTCAACGTATTCTGCCAACGCTGCGCGTTTGGCCGACGGCATATCCTCTATAGCCGTTGCGTCGAGAAGAAACGCGTCCGTCATTGTCGACAGCATCTCGGCAACGCCGAAATCGCGATCGGGGTCGAGCTCATTCTGAGTATAGACCATTCGAATCTTTGCCGGGTCGAGAACGCCAGACACAATTTTACGCGCCATGGCGTCGACGCCTTCAAGACCCCCAACCGGACGAAACTGAGACAACAAATCCGGATCGGCAAACATGTCGAGCCCCTCGATTCCTTCAGACATCAGATAGCTTAGCGCGGACTTTTGGTCTTCGACGCTCAGGTATCCTGTCGGGCGCCCATCCGCAGCCGTCGAATTCAAGCCGCCAACCATCTGGGTCACGCTGTCGATAAACCCCAGATAGCGATCCTTGGCTTGATCGAAAACGCGACCCATCGCGTCGCTTTTTTCGGGGGAAGGCGCGATCGCGTCCGGCAGGCGCGCCAGCGCGCTTTGCAGCGCTCTCACACCTGCGCGCGTGGCCTCAAGCCGATCCTCTCCGATGTTTTCCATGAGAATCGTTGGATCGAAGCGGCCGTAGACCTCGGACGGCAGTTCGCCGGCGCCCCATACCAGCTCTGGTTGTTCGTGCGCTTCCGCGGCAATCGCATCAAGCTCTGCTGCGTTGAGATCCGGGGTGTAGCCCCAGGCGATCGCGTGATTGTCGTAGGTACCTATCAACGGAAAGAATTGATCGATGCCATCCTCAGGTCGAGCAACATAATTGAAGCGGCCGTAAGCCATGATCGACGCCGTCGAGCCTCGTTCGGCCACGAAGGCCGCATCGCGCAATTGATCCGTGCTCCAGGCCGTGGATGCACGATGATTGTGACGCAAACCCAGCGTGTGACCCACCTCATGACTTACGGCGTAGCGTAGGATGCGTCCCTGAATCTCTTCTGGAAGCGGTAGGGATTGAGCGCGCGGATCAAGGTCCGACATGAGCAAATAGTAGTAGTCTGAAAAGACGTTCAGAACGTCGGGCCAGACGAGAATATGCGCTGAAATAATCTCTCCTGTACGGGGATCATGAACGTTGGGCCCAAGGGCATTTGCAATCGGCTGCGCGACCCATCGGATGACATTCTTTCTTGCGTCATTGATGGACCAATCGGGGTCCTCGTCTGGCGAAGGCGCATCCCGTGCCACGATCGCGTTGGAAAAGCCTGCGGCCTCAAACGCCAGTTGCCAGTCCTCAATGGCAGCGCGGACATAGGACCGCCACCTGTCCGGTATTTCGGGCGAGAGGTAATATATGAGCGGCTCGGCCGGGTCCGATGGACGAGGTGCATCAGGGTCGGCGTGCGTGAGACGATGTCGCAGGGCGAGTCGCCGGATTCCAGCTGGCGATCCTTCATCACTTTCGAACTCGAGCACTTCTGTCACGAAATATCCGACCCGGGGATCAAAGCGCCGAGGTTCCATGGGTTCTTCCGGCAGAAGCGTGATCGTATGGGCTACCTCAACCGACAATGCACGATCCTGCCCCGACTGGTCCTGTGCTAAGAAGGTCAGATGCGACGCGAGAAAGATGTTGGTGGGGTGGGCTGAGACGCGAGCAATGTAGGATCGCGCTGGATCGACCGCGATCGGTGTGATCCCCGTGCTTCTCAACTGACCCTTCACCGAGTAGTCCGCGATATCCGATGTAAAGGGACCTGTTGCATCAAGTAGGATACGACCACCTGGACCTTCTGCCAGAATGTCGAAAGACAGAAGGACCGGGCCGATCTGGGCATTCGCAAAGGCGATGTCGATCGGGTTCAGTTTCAGATGATCACTTGGAAACTCCGCCGTACCGGTGGTGCGGATCGACCCAGATGAGAGCGATCGGACCAAGACGCGGTCGTCTTGTTTTTCGAGCTTGATTGCGCGCGTTGCGATCTCGGTGCCGGCCAGCGAAATCGCGTCCGCGGGATATCGTGCCACCTCAGCGGACCAAACCAGTGTTCGATCAAATACGCCTGGAGGAAGCGACAAGAAATGCTGCGCACCTTTGGAGTAAATTTGCACGGGTCCGTCGCTGATGTCTGCGCCAGAGATGATCTCCTCGTAGTCCGAAGTTATCTGGGCTGACGCAGTCAGGGGTGTAAGGAGCGAGGCGACGGCAGCGAAAGCCAATGCAAGTTTCATGAACATCCCTGATGACTATGAATTGTCCTCACCAGTGGAGCTTACACCCCACAGTAGTAGCCTGCATAGACCACACGTTCGTTTGACCTGGGCAGTATGACTTTGGTGCCTGTGCTGCCATTCTTGCCGTGGTTCGAGGGGTAGAGATTGAAGCACCATTTTCGATGCAAGGTGGCGGGCTCCGTACGGATAGCTGACAGCCCATCCTCGACGGCTTGAAGAAGCGATGGAGCAAAAAACAGATCTTGCGACCCTGTATTTTTCTGGGCCGTTGAAACGGATGCAGCTGATGAAAAATAGCAAAGTCGCGAAGGGCGGGCTCATTCATGCGCAAGCTTTTTCCACCTCAGACTAAAGTCGCCCGTGTGAGCTGTCACAAATACGCCTGAATTCACGGGCAGCCTGCGAGCGCGCAACGCAGCGAGGAACCAGATGGGAGCACGGAGCACGGGCAGTTTCGGGAACGACGACGCTCTAGAATATGTGGAAGGATTGCCGGGTTTCGACGCAGTGATTGAGACGGTGGCTGTCTTCTGGGTCCAGCCTAAGGGGTTGGAAGCCGGCGAAGCCTGTGCGGCGCTAGCGGCCTGCGACCTGCTGGCGGCAGGTTTGGGGCGACCCCCTGCGGACCTCCCGGAGTTGCCAAACATCAGATTGCGCACCGTGCCTGAAGACACGATGGAACGGGCCAAGGCCCTGGTAGAGCATGTGCGCACGACATCCGAGTTGGCGGATTTGTGGGAGGACGAAACCGAAGTGTGGCACGGGTCGCTTGACGCGCTGCTGATCCGGCTGACCCCCTCTACGCCCTTTACCCCGCTCGAGCCGAATCTGAACCCGCCCGCCGACTTCATCGGGCATTGCTATGTCTGCTACGAGTCTGGGACAGAACGCGATGGTCTGGCGTTGGAGTTGTGAACTCACGGTGAAGTGCAATTTCTGATATGTCTTTTTATTCCAATCGGTTCTGGATCTCCATCAGCTTGGCTT
>NZ_JALIEB010000045.1 GCF_025755255.1 Roseobacter sinensis
CTGAATGTCGCTTCCTCGCCATTCAATGTCCCCCTTCGGTGACCACTTTAATGGCCCAGTTCTAAGGGGGAAGGACACCGAGACACCAGCAATGTCATTGAAGACATCGCGATGGTATTGTTGGATCTGGTCAATATTCGCCGTGCCGGAATTTGCTTGCCTGACTTGGTTGTCGGCTTGCATCAGTTCGAGGCTGATGCGAGTGAACTGATTTCCTGATATGCTCTGACCTTCTTCACCAGCGATTGTGAGAAAATAGCGATTGGCAGATGAACCGGCGACCGTGTCGTTTAAAACAACGCCCAAGGCAAGACGGCCGTAGATATCACCAAAGCTGTCAAGAGCTTCATAGTAGGCGACCCGATCTCCTGCCTTTGCATGTTGGTCTAAGATATCGAGCTGTTGACTGGTTAGAGTCATTTTTTTGTCCTCACATCAGGTTTGCCCGTCGCGCAACTAAGGAAGCGGCTGATTTTGCCTTGGATGGCTGACCACTCGGGCAAATATTCGCGGGCGTAGTTAACTCTCACATCGATATCCGCTGTCCGAAAATCGTGATTGCAACTTGGATTGAGAACATCGCCAGGTTGCCTGCAGCTTATGACCCCCTGTACGGCATCCTTCTCATCGAAATTGACAAAGACGTCGCGGTACATGGTCTGCTCGCCAAGAGGCTCCAGACGGTACAAACCGACTTCGGTTGGCACTCTTTGAAAGCCGGAAAGCCCGTGCTTGGCATGTGGTGCTGCGCCGCTCAGAACGATCTCCACAAGGCGATCCAACTCCACCAAGTCATGGATGACGAAGGTCATGAAAGGCGCTGGACGTGTTTTCAGCAGCTCGGCAGTGTCAGGACGGTAGATAGGGGAGAAGTCGTTAATCATCACGCTGAACAACTGGGCCTCATGGATCTGGTCATCACGCCGATCCCAGACATCTTCGAAGTAGACCAGAGGGAACACCAGCTCGTGCGAGACGTCTTCCTGATGCATATAGAGGGTCTGTGAGACCATATCGGTTTCACTGTGAAACAGCGTGCAGACGTCTTCGTCTGAGCCCGCAGCTGGGTGTTGAAGCAGTAGCGCGCTCAGAAATGCTAAAGCCGTTGATTTTGGTGCGTGTGCGAAACTGTTCTTGCAGTTTTCGTACCACGGGGTCATCGCTTATCCTCACCGAGAAATTCAATCACAGGTTATCTTGAGGGTTCTCCCCGTCAATTGGATGTTATGGAAGATTTTAGGTACTTCTATGGTGATCCCGCTTCCTTTTCGGGCTTTGTTCCTGTGGGGTGCAAAATGACACTTTGAGCAGCGGCGCATGGCCATTGATGAAGATCTTGTTGAACCACACCGAATGTAGAACCCGCTCAGTCTTCCGAGAACCCATCTTGTACCGCAATAACGAGAATGCCGCATTCACTCGGCATGCTTTCACGCAGACCCAGTCGAGCGCCGTGTCCTAAGGTTCGAAGAAGAGTAACTGGCCCCACCACACAACCAGCTAGACTACCCAAATTTCGGCCCGCAACACCCTGTTTTTCCATAGAATCGGCCCAAACCAGCCGTTCATCATGTCAGGCTGCGCTGCAATGCAGCTTCACCGAACCGGACTCTCGCCGCGAGCGCAGAATCATACGGAGGTTGAGCTCACACTCAGGGCGGCGAAGCCGTCACACGTTTGGGCCGACTGAGTGGTTGCTTTGATGTGAGCACACGAAAAGGGGGCAGCCTCTCGACCTTCCCTTTGCGCGAAAAACTCGTTCACTGGGCCGCCAGCTTGGCAGCCACGCCCGGCAACAGATCGGCAAAGTCTTCTTCGGGTAACGCGACATTCAAAAGATTCTCTGCTGTGAGAAGCTTGCGCGCCATAGGTTTTCCGGTGCGGGCCTCATAAGCCAGAAGTGACGTATCCAGGAGCGGGAGCGCACCTTCGAAGTGTGTTGAAAACAGATTCACATCGAATGCGTTGGGGTCATTCAAAGTCGTCTCAAAGGCCTGCCTGCCTTGCAGGATCAACCAGCATCTAAATTCTTCAAAACTATCATCTGAGCATCCGTCATTGAGCAAAAACGCGAGAGCCCAGATATCGTCCCGGTAAGTGGATCGATGAAAGTCCTGCAAGTACTTGTCAAAGGTCTTGATTGCAGTGGCTTTGAAACGTTCGAGTCGCCTGGCAATATCTTCGATCTGGGCAGTCACGCCGATTTCCTCCGGAACGCCGATGACTTCCCAGAACAAATCACAATCCATTGCGCGAGGGTCTGGTTTGCCCGTGGGCCGCCGTCGCTCTTCGGCCTCAATTTCGGCACGATCCGCAGCGAGCTGCTTCAATTGAGCATCTGGCACGTCCATACGTTCGAACCAGTGTCGCGCGAAAGCCATGTTCCCCAGAATGTCTTCCTTTATCCTGGGTATCTGCGCTATCAAATTGTTGTAGCTGTTGCGATCAGAGGCATCGCTACTTCCCGAATACTTGGGTTTTCTATAACCCGCCTTTCGCTCGGCGATCCGATACCAGAAGTCACTCTTCCTCCCGGCGAGATGGTTTCGCCACATCCTGATGACCCGTTGCGTCTGACCCGCTTCTGCGAATTTACGCCACCATGCGAGTTCATCCTCATGCGGCCAAACGGAATAGCCTCCTGGCACCGTAAGATGCGCCTCCAATTGATCATAGAGGCCACGGGCAAAATATCCCTCCAACACCTTTTGGAAAGCGGGGTAGATGTGGCTATCGTTGAGGGAAGTTCCAGCCTGCTGCTTGATCTTTCCAGCATGGAGCAGATCGACAACCACCTCACGGAGCCGATCTTCGTCCTTGGTCGGAGTATCGTACCGAGGTTTGAAATACACCCCTTCTATGACAGCAATCTGGTCATGCATAATTTTGTGACAACTTTTAAGCTAGGTGTGCTGCTCGATCGAAACGACATATCTGCTAGCGCATTGTACGTTGATAGGACGTTATCCGCATGTCGAAAGTTGGGCAAAACCCAGAAAGCCACAAGGAAACTCAGACACCTATCAAATCGTGATTGGGTCTGACAATCAGAGACCTCAGTCTGCCCGTTGATCGGACTTTGTTTCATGCAGGTGTTTGGCAAAGCCTCAATGCAGGTTGAAACACTTGCTCAGAGCTCTCATTGGCGCACGTTACAGCGTCCGCCCCTTTGGGCTCGTTGCCGCCATCAGAGCTGGTGCAGTGCAGCATGTAGACGCCCAAAACCAATCCTCGGAGCTGAGGACGGCCCTGAGCTGCCTTTCATCGACGGGATCCGATGCTGCATCGCAGCCCGTCGAAGGAGACATTCGCCGCAGAAGCAAAATCTAGAGACAAGCGAACTTACAGATTGCGGACTTTGCTGCCGTTGAACGTATCGCTCCCAGTGCCTGTTTTGAGTTCCTGCTCAGACGTCTCTTGACTTCCACTCACAATAGTTCATTTTTTACTAAATAGTTTAGTGAGGTATAAAGCATTGTGACCACCGATACGACTTTCTCCGCACTCGCGCACCCTGTCAGGCGTCAGATGCTGGATAGACTTCTGGATGGACCGGCTACGGTGAGCCAGCTCGGCGCAAATCATGCCATATCGCCGGGAGCGATTTCCCAACACCTCCGGGTGCTTGAGCAGGCAGCCATGATCCGCAGGACGCTGAATGGTCGGCAACACCACATCGAACTGGACGAAAGAGGCTTCCAACCGGTTCTGACCTGGGCGGAAAAGTATGGAGCCTTCTGGGGTGCAAATCTGGAGTCGTTGGGAGAGTTCCTAATGCACGAGAAGTCCGATGAGCGGTGATGCTGCAACCAATGTCGATGAGGTCAAAGTATCAGCCTGGTACGCGGTAGGTGTTCGCCAAGCATTCTCTGCCTGGGCTGACCCCGGCAAATTAGAGAAATGGTTTGGCCCAAAAGGCTTTCGCGCCGAAGTCCTCGAGATGGATTTCAGGATCGGCGGTCGCTGGCGCTTCAAGATGATCTCGCAGTCCGGAGATGTCTCACATCATTACGGTCGGTATCTGGCGATTGAACCTGACAAATTGCTGTCGTTCACTTGGCAAAGCGAAGAAGACAGTGACCTGACAGAAGGGCGCGAAACGCGCGTAAGTGTCCATTTTTATGCGGAGGCGGGGGGTTCGCGCGTGACGTTGGTACACGAACGACTTCCCACACAGCAGGCAATGCGCGCCCTCGAATTCGGATGGTCGAGTGGCATGCCGAAACTGGGGCGACTTTTGGAAGGGAAGCGGGATGACTGAGATTATTCATGGAGGCTGTGCCTGTGGCGCCGTGAGGTATGAAGTTCGCGCTGAAATTGAGTTCTCGTTCAATTGTCACTGTCGGAAGTGCCAGAGAGCAACCGGCACTGGTCATTCATCGGCATTCGCGGTCCCGAAGGCTGAGTTCAAATGCTCTGGGACGATCAGGGAATTTGCTTCCTCAAGTGACAACGGTGCAACCACCCACGCCGGTTTCTGTCCTGAATGCGGTTCGCCGATGACCAGCCGCACCGAGAGGTTTCCTGAGCGCATTTACATACATGCCGCCACACTGGACGACCCTTCCAAATTCACGCCGGCGTTCGTGGTTTTTGGCGATGCGGCGCAACCTTGGGATCTTCCAGATGATCAACTGGCGAATGCCCCGCGATGACCTGAGCAATTTGAAGCAGAGAAAAACGGCAATCGACAGCAAATTAGGAAAACCAGCATTGGAAGCGACAGTGTCCGCCAAATCCTTCGTGAAAGAATACGAACACGCGCTCGGCACTCAAGATTAGAGCTTGGTTGCGCCGCTCATCGGCGACGACGCGATAGTGATCTTTTCGAATGGAGCTTTGCATGCGGGGAAAGAGGCGATCAGGGCGGCCTACCAACACAACTTCAATACGATAAAGGGTGAAGAGTACCGGATCGAGAACGTGCGCTGGCTGGCGGAGACGGCGGACGCCGCTGCTTGCAGTTTCGAGTTTCATTGGACTGGCGAAATTGAAGGACGGAAAGCTTCAGGTTCGGGACGTGGCACTGCGGTATTGGTCCGCAATGATGACCGTTGGCTGCTAGCTGGAGAGCAGTTGGGTCCAAAGTCGTAGCAACGGAACGCTTTCTTCGTCGTTGCGGCATTTGGTATGTCCGGGCTGGTTACGTTGAAACGAACAAATGCCGGACTTCGCACTTTAGAGAGACCATAAGATGAGCAATCCGGAAAAATTCTGGGACCAATCGGCCGATAACTACGATAAGTCTGAAGAGCAATTTGAGTACATCCACAGCCGGAGCCGAGACCTTGCCAAGGAACACCTTACGGATAGCGATGTCGTTCTAGACTATGGGTGTGGCACCGGCACGACCGCCTGCTATATTGCAGGTCATGTGAAGGAAATTCAGGGGATTGATATATCCGCGAGAATGGTTGAAATCGCGGCAGGCAAAGCGGCTAAAGCGAAAATCGCAAACGTTGACTTTGCGCAAAGCGACATCTTTGACGATCAGTTCGAAGAAGGGTCCTTCGATGTCATTCTGGCCTTCAACATGCTGCACACAGTACCTGATCCGCAGATGGTCGTTCAAAGAACGCTTGAGCTGCTAAAGCCGGACGGGACTTTTTTGTCGGCTACGCCCTGCCTGGGAGGCAAGATGTCCTTCTTTGTCCGCCTCAAAATCTTGCTTGTGCGATTGCTGCTAGTGACCGGGGTAATCCCTGTTCCGATTAGGCGACTAAGAACAGCTGATTTGGATGATTTAGTGGCGGTTGAGGGACTACGTACGGTTCGCACCGAAGTGATCTACAGAGGAGCAACTAGCTACTTCGTCGTGGCAAAAAAGGACTGATCATGTCGCTTGCCACGATTCAGGGCCGTGATGAAAGTAAACTCAAAAGCGGGCACATGCAGGTGCCGGACAACCTGTCGTTCTGGCGAAGGCCTTACAGGATCAAAGAAGGGTCAGGTCACCAGTTAGTTTGTCAATTTCAGCATCCGTCGCCGGGCCAATACCCAAGCAAGTGATTGTTCCTTGTGCAAGGAGCGTCTTACCAGCATCTCGAATAAGGCAGGCAGGCAATGACTTGGTTTGCGCTTCGGAATGCAATTCCTCCAACTCCAATTCCGAAGCGCATTTAAGAACAATTTTTGGCATTCCGCGTTCAAGCCACACTTCCCGCTTACTTTCTGCTGCTGCAAGAAAAGCCGATACGGAGGCATGGGCAACCTGTGCCGAGAGCTTGCCTTTAGGTAAGCTCAGCGCATCGTTCACGACAATAACCTGTTTCATTGAAACACAGTGCCCGCATTCCAGAGGTGCGACAACTCGATTGATCGCTTTTGGAGTTTGAGCGGCCATTCGTGCAACGCGCAGCATCCATGGCTTTGGGCTCACTGTTGCCATCAAAACTTCCGCGGCTTGCGCCCTGCCCGCTTCGTATTACCTTGGGGGACGGCCCTTTGCGGACCTTGGACCGGTCTTCAAGTTGCTGCGACGCAGCTCGTCAGACCGACCGTTCATGAGCGACAGTGCTAACCACTTCCCGGCGTCAAACGGATGTGTGTTGCTTCAGGTCCATCCTGCCATTCCACTCTTGACTGGGGCACGCAAAGTTTAGGGCAGTCCGCTCTATCCCAAGGCGAGGATTGGACCTTCGAGAAGCCTCATAAGGTCCCCAAAGTATCCACCGGACCTCGCAGGCCGGGTCGGATCGGAGGTGATAGCGACTGCCAAGCCTCGTTCTGGCTGCGCAGCGATAACTTGTCCACCGTAGCCTCGGCCCAGGACGTAGCCGGAGGGCGAAAGAAACCAACCGTAGCCATAGGACAGGCCAGACCAAGGTGAGTGGGCCCGCGGTTCGGTAGAAGCTTTGATCCAGTCATGTAAGACCACCTGCCTGCCATCAAACCGACCTCCATCGCGCATGAGCACCGCAAGCTTCAACATAGCGGTTGGATGCAGCGCCATCTCATTTCCGCCGAGATAGTACCCTTGGGGATCGCGCGTCCATGGCGGGATTTCTATCCCAAGCGGTCCGCCAAGATGAACGCGCGCCAACTCCAGCAAGCTCAATCGCGTCGCTTCGGTCAGGACAGCGCCCAGAATATGTGTAGAACCGGTAGAATAGAGCATTCGGCCCCCCGGCTGATCGACCATTGGACGTGAAAGTGCGTATGCAAGCCAGTTCGATGAGCTCACCCACTCTCCATAGTTTGGTCCCGATGTACGACCTAGGCCCGCGCGGAGCGTCACGAGGTCCTCGAGGCTAATACCGGCTACGCCTGGCGCTGCACTTGGAGGTAGGATGCCGGGAGCTGCATCGCCCAGAGTGACCTCGACCGAAGCGAAGGTGCCGCGATCCAGTTCCGCCCCGAGCAGCAAGGCTACAATGCTTTTGGAACACGACTTTATGTTTGCCAGCCGCTCGAGGCCGGGCCCTCGAGGAGCTTCCGCGAAGACCAGTTCGTCATGACGCTGGATCTGCAGCGAGTGGAGCTGCGGGAGGCCGTCGATGGCCATTTGAAGTTCAGCTTTCTGGGCGTGTACAACGCGTGGTACTGCTGCGGCAGCGACGGCGGACATGAATATTCTACGGCGGGAGATCATTCCGTCACAATGTTCGAGAGAGCCATCGTGTCCATGCCTCATCAATCACAATAGCGTGGGTAGTGAGAAACGGTTTCGATCCAAAGTCCCGACGAACCCTGTCACCCCGGCTCAGACCCGCCGCGTGCCGGGGGCAAGATGCAGAGATGTGGCTCGTCGCACCAGACGTTTGATACAACAGTTCACCACTCCGATATCAGTTGAAATCGGCCTCGCAGCATCAACTGCCCCCTCTTAAGCCGAGGAACGGCCCATACCGGACTCTCAACACCCAAATGGCTTTCTGCGGTTGCAGCCCGCATAGCAGCCATTCGCGGCATCGCCGAAAACAGATGACGGGCGAACTCACACGTCGCGTGACTTGGACGAAACCGCTCTCGCGGTATTGGCGCTTGGGGCAATGACAGTGCATTAATTCAGCAGTGGATTTGGTGGATGGG
>NZ_JALIEB010000046.1 GCF_025755255.1 Roseobacter sinensis
AAATCCGCCCGCGCTTTCCTCCTTGTCAGATTTATCGCCGCTGCAGCTCGCGCTGACAGCAGCAACAAACCTTAGACTTTTCCGTCGTTCGCACTAAGCGCGTCGATGACGGCTTTCGGAACATGCCGCAAACGCGTTCTGGAGTGGACAAACTCTCTACCTCACTAGTTGACACAATACCAACCGGTTGGTATTTATTCATTATGCCACGCCCTACAAAACATGCTCCCGAACGCGGCGATGCCCGCACAAGACTTCTCGAAGCAGCCCGTGATGTTGTTCGAACCAAAGGTTTTGCCGCAACAACCGTAGATGATCTCTGCAAGGCGGCAGATGTAACGAAGGGCGCATTCTTTCACCACTTCAAGTCAAAAGACGCCCTAGGTGTCGCGGCCGCTGAATTCTGGACTGAAACGACAGGAGCGTTTTTCTCGGTAGCCCCCTATCACCTCGCAAGAGATCCGCTCGATCGTGTTCTCGCATATATCGCATTTCGCCGTGCCATGATCACCGAAGACATTGTGGAATTCACCTGTCTGGTTGGAACACTCGCCCAGGAAACTCATGCCACTGCCCCGGATATTCGGGACGCGGCCGGTGCCAGCATCTTCGGCCATGCAGAAACGCTCGAAGTCGATATCGCCGCCGCTGTCCAGGATCATGGCATAACGCCTGAAGGATGGGATGCGGCGTCACTTGCCCGGCACTTCCAGGCAACAATTCAAGGCGCGTTCATTCTGGCCAAGGCAGGCAACGACCCGGGCCTTGCTCGCGAGGCTCTGGATCACCTCGACCGCTACGTCCGCCTTCTATTTGGCTGCGTGCAGTCGAACATGTCAGGAGCCATTCAATGACCGAACGCCCCAACTCCCGACTCTGCATCTTCCTCAAGGAAGGGGCCGAAGAAGCCGCCTGCTTCTATGCTGCGACATTGCCCGACACGACTATTGATCACGTTCAAACCATTGGTCCGAACATGTCCATGGTCCTTTGGTCCTGCATGGGCACCAGATACACGCTGATGGACGGCAATGAGGCGTTCGCGCCGAAGCAAGACCATTCGATTTCGGTCGCGACACTGGACCAGGCCGAAACGGACAGGCTTTGGGACGCACTGACCGAGGGCGGGAGCGAAGGCAATTGTGGTTGGCTCTGCGACCGCTTCGGCGTCCATTGGCAAATTGTTCCAACAGCACTTACCCACATGCTCTCGGACCCCGACCGTGAGGCAGCATCCCGCGCACAGGCCGCCATGATGAGCATGAAGAAGATCGACATCGCCGCAATGCGCGCCGCCTTCGACGGCTTGCGAGCGCGATCATCGACAATGGCGACGTGAGACCGGGAGTAAGCGAACTCGAACCTCGACCATCCCGCACGTTACATCGACCTGCTTCTCAAGCCAGACAGACAAGAAGGGACATACACGATGAGAAACGATCACAACGAAATCACTATACTGTGCCAGCGGCTCGGCAAAGCCCACTACGAAAAGGACGCGGACGCGATTGTGGGCTGTTATGCGCCCGATGCCGTCATCTATTCTCTTGCGCCGCCCTTGAAGGACAAAATCGATCTTGTGGGAACGCGGGAATGGCTCAAGACGTGGGACGGACCGATCCTCGTTGACGCAGAGGACGTCAATCTCGTCGTCGGCGAAGACACTGCTTGGTCGACGGCTTTGAATCGTATGCGCGGGACAAAGACAGACGGAACAAGAGAAGACATCTGGTTCCGAACAACCATGTGCTTTCGGAAACTGGACGGTGACTGGCGGATTGTTCACGACCATTCTTCCACCCCGTTCTATATGGATGGATCGGTCAGAGCGGCTGTCGATTTGGAGCCGGACTCCTCGACAGCGTAGAGCCAAAATGCGAACTCCCACGCCGCGGAAGAGAGGCGACCAGCACAATGGTGGTCGCAAGATATTCGCTCACTGATCGGTCCAACGGTGATGGGGTGGTCAGAGCTTTCGCCAAAGTTGTTGAGACGGTTAGAATGCAAGATGGTTGTGTCGATTTCGCTATCTCAGCAGATCCTGCCGACCCATCGCGAATAAACTCATTTGAAGTATGGCGTGACGAGCCGTCCCTAAGTGCATGGCAGGCAGTTCACACTGCCCGTCTGGACGACCGATGTGAACGTCAACCCCTATCGGATCGACATAGCAAACGAAAAAGGTTGAGTAAGCAATGCTGCTTTCCGGAAAGAATGCCGTCGTTTACGGGGCTGGTGGGAGTATCGGGCGTCGCGTGGCGACCGCCCTGGCGCGCGACGGCGCAACCGTACACCTTTGCGGTCGAAACACTGGAGCCATTCAGTCCGTTGCAGATGGCATTCGCGCCGCGGGCGGAACCGCGACCGTCTCGGCCGTAGACGCCCTTGACGGCGACGCCGTGCGCAATCATGCCGATGAAACGGAAGCATCGGCGGGATTGATCGACATTTCGTTCAACCTGATAGGTGTCGCAGATGATCAGGGCACCGCGCTGATCAAGATGTCGAAGGCCGATTTTCTTCGACCGATCACCATTGGCGCAGAAGCCCACTTTACGACAGCGACTGAGGCCGCCCGCAGGATGGCGGCGCGTGGAGCTGGTGTCATCTTGGCACTGACCGCCACGCCCTCCCGCTTGGCACTTCCGCTCGTCGGCGGTTTTGGCGCCTATTGTTGTGCTATCGAAGGATTTTACCGGGGATTGGCCGCTGAAATCGGTACCGCCGGTGTAAGGGTCACCTGGCTGCGGTCTGCCGGCTCACCGGAGACCTTCAGTGACGATGTTGCAGCAAACGAACACGGTGACCAAGCAGGCCTCGCGCACTCCGACTATCTTGAGCAGATGAGGAACGCCACGTTGTTGAAGCGCTTTCCTCGTGCAAACGAGGTTGCCGAAGCAGCTGTCCTCGCGGCCTCTGACCGTGCATCGGCAATCACTGGTTCGGCGATCAATGTGACCTGTGGCCAGATCGTCGACTGACAACTGCAAGATGGCCTGCGCGTTCAATCAAGGGGCGCATCCGCACTTGCCAAAAAGACAAGGAGTCCAAAAGCTTTACCGCTGGTAGTGGCGGCGATGCGGACAAAGCAACCCTCGGCCTTGCGGAAACGAAGGTCTGCTCCGATCTGAGGCGTTATCGGACGGTCGCAACACACATCGGCAAACGTCACTGCCGTTGTTTCGTGGCGCAAGGTATATCACGGGCGCACGTTAAGAGGCTTTCTCATCAAGACGAATGGTCCTTCCGGGTATGATTGCAATTCCACAAATTCATAGCCAAGAGCCGCGTAAAACTCCCGCGCTGTTAGTGAGGAATGAAGCATCATTTCCGGGATTGCTCTCTGTCGCGCTTCTTCTTCAATTCTTGCAGTCAGCACTTTGCCTAGCCCTTGCCCCTGAAATGCAGGGTCCACGAACAATGATCGCAGATAGTCACCTTTAAGCCCCACCGTTCCAACAAGATTGGCACCCGCGAAACACAAGAAAATAGCCTCATTTTTGATTCTTTCGGTGAGCGGCTCCCGTTCAAAAATCGCGCACAGCATATCAATTGATTTTTGATCATAGTCCTTGGCATTTGAAACGCGGATTGTGCGCTGGATCAGCCCGCTAAGCGGAACCACATCGGCAACGGTAGCCTTTCGGAATTTGAGCGACTTCATCACACCAACCCTATTCCGGGACATGCGACATCGACAAGCTGACAATGATGGCGAAATGGCAGACGTCTTTGGACAGCTCTTTGTCTTTCACAAAGGGGGTGGATTCATAATCTTCATGATGTGTCCTGCCGGCTATCGGATAAGATGCCGCCACCGCGATTGGAGAAGTTCGTGCGCGGCGCAGCATTTGTCACATTGGGCTCGCTGCCGCCGTTGGAGCGAACACAGCACTTACGGTCGAAAGGCCTTACAGGTCATCGAAGACGGCCCATTCCGGACTCTCGTCGTGACAAGCGATGCCGCGGCGCAGCTTCACCAGACCGGTCATTCGCCGCGACAGCGAAATCAAGCCATCAGCGAACTGGTAAAATGCGGACAAAGCTCCATTTCGCTGCGGCTGCGCCAATGTCCGTTTTCAAGAGCCTGTCCTGACAGGGCAGTCATAGCACGCTTCTACATCGCAGAAACGGCATCCCCGGGCTGCGTCTTCTGCAGAATAAACACGCGAGGATAAGAGCCGACGGGCTAACTGGACGAAAGCTGCCTGATCCTTTTTGTTCAGCAAACTCAGTCTTCTTTTGACGAGGGTGCTTCGGGCGTTGAGCATTTTCTTATAACGCTCTTGCCCCTGTGCAGTGAGGTTTAGTTCCACCGCGCGTCCGTCCTCTTTGGAGGGCCTGCGCGAAACAAGATCATCAACACACATCCGATCGACCAATCGCACAGTGGCTGCATGGGATAGGCCCAACAAGCCGCTGAGTTGTCGGATTGTCAGCGACGGCGCACGCCCGATATACGCAATGGCCTGAGCAGGTTCGTTGCGCGGTGCGAAAACGGCGACGGCCTGCCCGAGTTCATCAACGAAGTTCAGGCACAAAGCTGAAACCGCATTTAAGTCCCTTTGGTCCATATCCTCATAATATATGCGTTGCGCATACAGATCAACGCGCTACATTTGTATGCATGAAGCATATATTTTCTCGCAGAGCGCGCATTTGGCTCGCAGACAATCTCGCTCTCTTGAGCTTCTTCACGCTTACGGGCGTGTTGAATGAAAGGTTCATCGCAGGGATGGAATGGAGCGAGGTCGCTACGGCACGACTGATAGGAGCGCCCTTGATGATCCTGACGGCACGCCCGTATGGCGTTTGGCGGGACTGGGTGATGCTGACATCGGGCGCAGCAGGATCCGGCCAGGCGCGGGCCTTCGTCTTTGACACATTCGCTTTGCTCAGCTTTCAGGTGCCAATCTACGCCGGGATCATCTGGATGGGTGGTGCTTCGGGCACAACCTTGCTCTCTGGCATCCTGGGGGCCGCCGTGATCATGCTGGTATGCGGACGCCCGTATGGGCTATGGCTTGATACCGTGCGGAACTGGATGGACGTGACCATCGAAGCGAAGCCTAACAGCGTGTGACACCGAAAGCTGCCGTTCGTACATCGCGCAGCATCAGTCAAAGTGGGCTCGTAGCGGACTTGCGGCGTTGCAGCGCCGTCAAAAGCGACGGAGGCGGCGGCCTTGCGGACGTAGTTGCCTCTCGTAAGGGACGTCCAAATGTCCGGTTCATTGCTCTTGGGCAACGCGGCGCGCGCCATTAGACAGTGCGCATGGGCGGAACGAAGCCAAAAGTCATGCAACGCGATGGGGTTACGGCCACGGGCTACCTGATGCTCGCGACATTCGGCTGGCTGATCTACACCTTTGGCCCTGCAATCCCTCTCATCCGTGACGGACTTGAGATCAGTCGGACGTTGGCAAGCCTGCACAGTGTCACCTTCGCGATCGGGATCGTTGTCGCCGGTCTCGCCGCATCCTTGACTATTCGCCGTATCGGGCGGGCGAGCACGCTGCGCCTCGGATTGCTGCTTGTCCTCCTCGGTGTTGTTGGCCTCTCTATCGGGTCGCTGCTCAGCGTTGGCGCGCTGTTCGTGACACTCGCGGCCGCGGGGACAGCTGGTCTGGGGGGTGCGCTCGCGAACAACACTGCAATCGCTGTGCTATCGGATCATCACGGCGATCTGTCGCCGACTGTCCTGTCAGAGGGCAATGCTCTCGCTTCGGGTATTGGATTGATCGCACCGCTGGCGCTTGGTCTTGCCGCCGCGAGTATTCTGACGTGGCGACCAGCCATGCTGGCAATCTTCCTGCTGTTGGGACTCGTTGCTTGGCTTCTTTCGAAATCCTCTTCGAGCCAAGCATTCACGGTCGTTCCCGCGGCGCAGACCTCCGAGCGGCTCCCGAGCGACTATTGGCCGATGTGGTTCGCTCTCATCGCGTGCATCATGGTCGAGTTCTCCGTCGTTGCTTGGAGCCCCGATCTCGTTCGCGACAGGTTGGAACTTGGCCCCGGCATCGCAAGCGCCCTTCCTTCGGCCTTTCTGGCGGGCATGTTCATCGGCAGGGTCGCGGTGGCACGGCTTTCTCTGGACACGGATGCGAAACGATTGTTCCTCGCGTCCCTAGGGCTTGCTTTGATCGGCTGGGTCCTTTTGTGGGCCACCACTGTCGTTTGGCTGGCGTTATTGGGCCTTGCTCTGACAGGGCTTGGCGCTGCGGGTCAGTTCCCGCTTGGATCAGCCCTCCTCATTCGAACCGCCAAAGGCAACACCGACCGGGCCGTGGGTGTCATGGCAGCGGGTCTTGGGGCCGCTGCTGGTGCTGGACCATTCGTTTTGGCCTCCCTAGCAGACGGACTTGGCATCTACCTTGCCTTTCTCATGGTTCCGGCTTGTTTGATCGCCGCGGCCGTCCTTTCGATGGTCAGCACAACGGCACCGAAAACTGAAAGCGGGCATTCGTAGTCACCGCAGCATTGGTCGAAGAGGGCTCTGAACTGACCTCGGGTGCGGCGTGGCATCCTGTGATATTCTGGCATGGTCAGCGTCGAGTTGTCGTACTGGGAGGGCATGGCGGATCGGAGGATCAGTCATGCAAACACCGAATTTACCCGCCATCCGAGCACTGCGACCCGCTTGGAACAAGGGCCGGATTGTCGGTCAGAAACGGCCACTCAAGCCCAAACACGTCTGGGCGATCAGGGTTCGGCTTGAACTCGCAGAGAACCATCGCGACCTTGCTCTGTTCAACATGGCGATAGACAGCAAGCTCCGCGGCTGGGACTTGGTGAAAATGAAGGTCGTCGACGTCATGGCCTCTGGCCAGATCAAGGAACGGGCTTGCGTTCTACAAAGCAAAACTCAGAAACCGGTACGCTTTGTAATCTCGGAAGGCACCCGCGCTTCGGTCGCGAAATGGATGGAGGACAAGCTGATGGTAGGATCCGAGTATCTTTGGCCCGGCCGGTTCCACGAACGCCTCCACATCTCGACGCGCCAGTACGCAAGGATTGTCCGAGATTGGGTCACGTCGATCGGCCTTGAGGCGAGCGCATATGGAACGCATTAAATGCGACGAACCAAGGTGACCCAAATCTACAAGAAGACCGGGAACCTGCGAGCGGTTCAGCTTCTGCTTGGACACACCAAGATGGACAGCACCGTCCGGTATCTGGGCGTCGAACTTGAGGACGCGCTCGCAATCGCCGAAGCAATTGAAATCTAGCAACTTCGGGCCGTCGTCACTGGCGGCCCTAAGGAGACATCCAGCCGACACATGCGATGCTGCGGTGCGGCCCGCCGAACCCGATGGGGTGGATAGCTCCTGCTCCCCCGGCGTCGCAATGCGCCATAATGCAGTTGTCTATCACTGCTAGGAA
>NZ_JALIEB010000047.1 GCF_025755255.1 Roseobacter sinensis
TGTTCATATATTGTTCTCATTCATGGGCATAGTCAATCGCTTGGTGCATTTGCTACCTAAGACCGAATGCCTGAACGAAGAGATGTTCGAGAGCCTCGACGACGCGCGGCGAAAACTGGCGTTGTGGCGACATGACTACAACAACGTCAGACCACACTCATCGCTCAAGAACCAAACGCCCGCAGAAGCGCGCCGGACGCTTGAGCAAATTGAGGGCTCCGCGCCCGGCGCGCTTGCCCAACCAGACGACGAAGAATATGAAACCCAGACCCGCAAACTCTCGTTATGAATGAGAGAGCCTCGGGGGGCAGGTCAACAGCGTTGGGCATGAAATTGATGGAGAGGTCACTATCCAGACCAGCTGCAGCTGCCACCTCAATGGCGGTTGATCGGCAAAGCTGATCGAAACGATATCGGTTTTTGTCGCTGATATGCTAAAAAACCTCGCCTGCCGATCATCCGTCCTTACCGCGAACAAGTGCTTCCTGGGCGAACACTTTGCCTGAGGTCACATCGAAAATCGGCTGGAAAGCCATAGTTAGTTCTTCTTCGAATGCCGCTACAGGTCTTGTGGCACAATGCTCGCAGGATTTGTAAATCCGACTAGTTTGCGTCCGACATTCACCTTCTAGATTGCGAAGTACTTTGACTAAAAAAGGGTTAGCTCAAAGCGCTTAAGATCTAGAAACTGCTGCTCAAGGAAATCGCTCACATTTTAGACATGGTCGGGAATAGAATCCTCTTTTGGTGAACGTAGGAGCAAAAGGCATCCTCGATTGCTTTGGATGCCTCTGCAGCCAGTCCATTTTGGATTGGGGATCTGGTGCCAAGTTTTTATTGGAACTTCTGTAGCTCGTTTTCGCAGACTTGTGGAATAAGGTTGATCTGCGCCGGCTTGAGCGATGACAGTTCTAGGACACGGACTAGCTTTTTGCCGATGAGTGTTAGGGCGCGCACGCAGGGCTGTTCGTCGCGTGACACGGCATCCGATGGTCGCTGCAAGTCGTCCTCTGATGGCGCGATGATATCCGACACTGCATCGACCAACAAACCAATCGGTTCATTGTCAAGCTCAGCCACGATAATGACGCTTCTCTCGTTGACTTCCGGCGTTGGCAGGCCCAACCTTCCTGCAAGATCGAGCAGGGGTAACACTTCGCCGCGCAAATTGATGACACCCAGCATATCCGCGGGAGCATCGGGCATTTCTGACGGTGTCGTCCAGCTTCGGATCTCGCGCGTTGAACCTATGTCAATTGCATAATCCTGGCCGCCAGCTCTAAAGGAAAGCAGTTCGACTGCTACCGATTTGTCGGTTAAATCAATGTCGTTCATGGTAGGATCCTTCAAATCAACAAGTACCGGAAGCGTGGGGCTGAACGCGCCACGCCTGTTGTTGGATCAGAATTCTTCCCAACTCTCGTCGACGACCGGTTGACCGCCGGCAACGGCGGCAGTTCTTCGCGGTTGAGCAGGATGATCCGCCGATGCTGCCACGGTCGTTTCGGCCTTCGGTTTTTTGGCTGGCGTCTCCGATTTCGACACACCGTGAAACTGTTGCAGGGCCTTGGCCAGTGTGGTGGCCTCTTTGCTCATCGAAACGCTCGCAGCGGTCATCTCTTCCAGCGAAGCGGCGTTTGTTTGCGCAGTCTTGTCAATCGACCTGACGGCCGTATTGACCTCCTCGATCCCAACCGATTGTTGCTCGACCGCCATTGCAATTTCAGAGATCTGATCCGACGCAACTTCCACGTCGCCAATGATCTCTTCGAGCGCTTTGCGGGACAAGGCGACTTGTTCGACACCGACTTCGACACTTTGATTGTTCTGGTCAATGACCTGGCTGATTTCCTGCACCGCTTCCTGAGAGCGCTGCGCCAGCGCGCGCACTTCGGACGCGACAACCGAGAACCCGCGTCCGGCTTCGCCAGCGCGTGCGGCTTCGACCCCCGCATTCAGCGCGAGGAGATTGATCTGGAACGCAATGTCTTCGATCACTTTGACCACCCGGTTGATCTGTGCCGAGGCCTCCGTCATCGCATTGATCGAAGCTTCGGTCTCATCCGAGACTTGGCGGGTCTTGTCGGCACTTTCACGCACCTTGCGCGTCGCCTCATCAGCTGATTTTGCGTTGGTGACCACCTGGCGAATGCTGGCGGTGATCTGTTCCACAGCAGCCGAGGTTTCTTCCACCGCCGCCGCGTTGTCTTCAGCGCGCTTCGCCATGTCGTTGGACGATTTCTCAAGATGGACCGATGTTTCGGACACATTCTGACCGCTGTCCATAATCTCCGCCATCGTGGCCGACAGTGTCGTCAGGGCAGCGTTGAAATCGTCCTTCATGCGCAGGAAGGCGCCCTGACGGTCACCATCGATCCGGATACCGAGGTTGCCTTGCGACAACTCTCCGATGCTTCTCACGATGTCGTCGATGTTGGCTTCTGTCTGCTCCAGCAACTTGTTGATGACATCTGCCAGCCCGACGAGAGCCTCGTCGTCAATGTCTTTTGACATGCGATTGGAGAAATCGCCGGACGCGGCTTCGCCCAGAACACGTTCCATATCCTTCTGGAAGTTTTCCAGGGTCTGCATCCGCGCGCGCTCGGCCTCGCGTTCGCGCTCCTCGACCGCACGGCGTTCTTTCTCCAGCTCCGCCTCGCGCGCCCGGTTCGCCTCTTCCAACTCGCGTTCCTTCTTCTCCTTCTCCTTGACTTCAAGGTCCAGATCACGGGCCTTACGGGCGTTGTCGAGGAAGACAACCATTGCATTGGTCATCTTGCCGATCTCATGCTCGTCTTTGCTGGGTTCAATCTCGACATCTAGGTTGCCGTCGGCAAGCTCGCCCATGTCTTCGGTGATCCGGGTCAGGCTCGAGGCAATGATCCGCGCGGTGAAGAAGGCCAGAATGCCGCCAATGATCGCACCGATCACAACAAAGACGGAGACGATCACGATCGAGCGCTGCGCCATAGCTGCCCCTGCCGGGCCTAGCGTGTTCTGCCGGTCAACGACGGCATTGAGCGCTGTCTCCATGCGCGACAGGGTCTCCGGCCCGATCTCATCCATGCGCGCGTAGATCGCGTTGCGCTCTGAAATCACATTGATCACCGCCTCCTTGGCCGTGTCGAAGGCGGCAAGGTCGTCTATCGTCGCCTGCGCGAGTTCGCGCCGGCGCGGGTTCTGCAATTCGCGCAGCAGATCGGTCATGCCGTTGCGGGCCAGCTCAATTTCCTCGTCGGCGCGGGCACCGTCGCTTTCCTTGTTGTCGATAAGGAACCGCTCCAGATAGAGGCGGGCCAGCAACAGATGTGACGACACGCGGCCCGCGACCGCGGCAGCTTGCGGATCGTTGTCCCGCAGGGCCGTCTCCATGATTTCGGACAGCTGTTCGCGGGCCTTCTTGCCCAATTCAGCCGTCTCTTCCACATACGCATCGCGCTCTGTCTGCTTTTCGTAGGCAGCTTCCATCGAGGTTTCATACTCGATCAGCAGATCGGCGATATTTGTCAGTTCTACCTGCTCGGGATAGCCTTCCATCATCTCGATGAGTTCGGGTGACAACTCAACGATCTCTTCGATATTGCCGATCACACCGTCGCGGCCGTTGTACCCATCGATGTACTTGCGATCCTTGGTGATCCGGTACTTGGAGCTGTCGAGACGCGCTTCGAACAGGTCCTCGGTCAGCTCATTGGCAATCAGGCTGGTCTTGGCCGTACCTCGGTACTCGACGAAAGTATCCGCAAGTCTGTTCGTTTGATAGGAGGCGAAGCCTCCAACGATAACGACAAGTGCAATCATTGCACCCATCCCAAGATAGATCCGCATGACAATCGACATGTAAGGCCCTCCAAGAGCAATTGTGCGCAAAATTGCGAGCGAGCTACGCGAAATGTCTTACAGAAGTGTTGCGAGTGGAGGGTGTATCTGAGAACCGAAGACTACAACCACCGCTGGAGCGGAAGGAGCATCGAAAACTCTATGGCATGTCATCCTTGACGACTGCGACCCGCCGACCGAACCGATGTCCGCAAGTAGCTGAAACATCCCATCAAACGTTCTTGCGCAAAAGGGGACTGGTCAGAGACGCCGGTCAGAATAGGGCACGAGTCTTGGTCAGTCTGCAAATACCGCTGCATGGTCGTACGAAAAACACTCAACTTGTCCGGCCGCCTATCTTGCCATTGAGCCGCCGGAACCCGCTATTCAAATGGAGGCCAGCCTGGCTGTCAACGAATACTCGCTTTACTGAAAATACTGTTCCGTGCCTGAACTTGGATATGCGGTACTTCTCGGTGCTTTGTGCACTCGCAGCAGAAATACCGAAGCTACATAATGGGCTCTTGCTGGACCTTAGCCGCAAGGTGTTCGGATACGTGCAAGGCGGACGGAGCTGCCGTCCAACGCTTAGACGCAATTGCCGCTTTTCTTGGAAATCAAAGCTCTCTCATCGGAACGACGTTGTGCTTTTGCTCAACCTCCCATTGCTCAATCAACGCATCGCTCTGACCCAAAAAGGTGTCGCTTAGCAGATTTGCTTTCTTCACTCGATCCAGCCTGAAATGCCGCACGTCCGTCCTGAGTTCACACCAGGCCATGAGCAGCACTGCGTCCACGTAGTAGATCAGGACCAGCGGCCAGATCGTGCGCTCGGTTCTTTGTTGCTCAACGTCACAATACTCGATGTTCATCTTTCGCTCATCGCGAATGGCTTTGCGAAGTTCGCTGAGATTGACTTTGGTGACATTTTCAACTCCCCAAGCCGATGTGAGCAGTTGCCGGGTGCCGGGTGCCGCTTCGTGTAGTTTCCGTGATGCGCGTCGTGCAGCGCGCCAAAGACTCGGATCACCCGTGCGCGCGATCAGGCTGAGCCCGACCGAGATCGATTCGGCTTCCTCGACATCAAAGTTGATTGGCGGGAGGTCGTATCCCTCGCGCATAACATAACCGACCCCAGGCTCGCCGATGATCGGTGTCTGCATCGCCTGCAAACTGGCAATGTCGCGGTATACGGTCCGGATCGAGATTTCCAGCGCCTCAGCGATCTCGCGTGCGAGGACCGGCCCCTTTGCGTTGCGCAAGAGCTGGATTACTTCAAAAAGCCTGGCCGATCTCGACACCTTGGTCACCTCCAAGTTTTCGAAGGCGTATCACATCACTACTGCCACACAGATGGCAGTAGTGTGCAGATATAGGGACGCTGACGCAAACCCTGATAGCTGCCGAGACCGACCTTTGAGCACTCCCTTGACTGGAAACGATGTGGCGCGAGGAACGCGCCTGATGGTCTTCGCCGCACTCCTGCTCGCGTCGGGCGCGACATCGGCGCGCTTTGCCACTGAAGGCATGAATGTGCTGGTTGTCGTCTTCTGGACGAACCTCTGGATGTTCATCATGATGTCGGCGTGGATACTCATCATGCGCCCCGCTGGCGGCGTGAGAACGGATAAGCTGTCCAAGCATTTCCTGAGATCGGTGTTCACCTACAGCGCGCTCGTGACGTATTTCTATGCGCTGGCGCAGATTCCCTTCGCAAACGCGGTGGTTCTGCAATCCATGGGTCCGGTCTTCGTGCCCATTCTGGCATTTCTGGTATTTCGGCGCCTGGCGGATCGATATGTCTGGCTTGGGGTTCTGATCAGCTTCGTCGGCGTCGTGATGATCGTCCAGCCTGACCGGGTGGGCGTGTCTATTGGCGAGGTTGCTGCGATCCTCGCCGCTCTTGGAGGAGCTGCAGCTGCACTGGTCATCTGGTCGATGTCGGCAACCGAGCCCGTCGAACGGCAAATGTTTTACTTCTCGTTCTTCGCGCTCCTGCTGTCAGCACTGCCGCTACCGTGGACGTGGGAGACTCCATCGGTGGCACAACTCACCCCGATCATCGCCGTCGCGGCCTTTACCATCATCGGCCAGTTCTACTACGCCAAGGCGTTTTCGGCGGCCCCTGGAGATAAAGTAATTACCTGGAGCTACATGGCCATTGTGTTTGCGGCGATCTTTGGCTTCATCCTCTGGTGTGAACCCATTCTGCCACTGACCGCGGTGGGCGCGGCACTCGTCGTCAGAGGCGCTCATCTCGCAACGCGCGTCCGCTAGGTCGGTAACGGAAGAATATCAAAAAGGGGGGGATATCATGCAAAAAGTGCTGGTGACTGGCTCATCGGGTCGGATAGGGGAAGCCTTTGTTACCGAACATCAAGACCGCTATGAGTTTGTGCTGTCAGATGTGCGAGAACCCGCTCGTCCCATCGAAGGCCCTCATCGTTTCGTCCAAGCTGACCTTTCCGATCCCAGTACCGCAGACGCCTTGTGTCTTGGCGTAGATGCCGTTGTGCATCTCGCTGGCATACCTGACCCGGACGCTGAGTTTGACGACCTGCTGCACGCCAATATCTTAGCCACAACCTATTTGATTGACGCCACGTGGAAAGCAGGGTGTCGCCGCTTCATTTACGCTAGCAGCGCGCAAACCATCGAAGGTTACCCTGTCGACCGGCAAGTCGTGCCGGGAATGGGTGTCGCCCCGGCCAATCTCTATGGAGTCTCCAAGTGCTACGGGGAAGCCCTTTGTTCGCTCTACGCGACACAGCACGGCATGTCCTGTGTCTCACTGCGGATCGGGGCGTTCGAGCCATCCGACGGCCCGCCACTTGAAACCATGCGCGACCTCAGTGCTTGGCTCAGTCGCGACGATGCAACGCACCTGATCGACCGCGCAATTCAGGCTGAAATCAGCGGACACTTCATTGCGCACGGTATCTCCAACAATCGGTTTAAGCGGCTTGATCTGACCGAAACGCGCAGGGTGCTCGGGTACGCACCGAAGGACGACGCGTTTTCCACTTTTCCGTTACCCTCTGGCTGAGAAGCTGACGTTCGGCCAAAGTGCAGCAACAAGCAGTTTGGGCCGATTCTGTTCTCTAATCTGTCAATGCGTGTTTTCTGAACTTCCTTCTTCTTGCGTCTGAGGTTGCCTTTGTTCT
>NZ_JALIEB010000048.1 GCF_025755255.1 Roseobacter sinensis
TGTTCATATATTGTTCTCATTCATGGGCATAGTCAATCGCTTGGTGCATTTGCTACCTAAGACCGAATGCCTGAACGCTCATTGGTTCATGAGCCTTGACGATGCCCAGACGAAAATGGAGGACTGGCGAAGAGACTACAACGAAGTACGCCTCCCGCAGCGAGATCGGAAACAAACCACCGATCTCGCTGATGAATGGCTCATGGCTCGAAGAACCGTCCTGAGCTCATAACCCCGGAAAATCTCCAGCAGGGTGGTCCGACAAAGGGGGGCGGCTCACCTTATCAGACAAACCCTAAATTAGTGGTCCTGAAACTGGGGGCTAGACAATCCGAGTGTCCTCGATGTCGAAACAAGCTGCTAGACATCAGATGTTGATCTAAGGCGATAAAGACCTGTGAATTCTCCATTCACGGAAGAATCACGCTAATTGCGCACCCTTTGAATCAGCCCGCTTCTTGGGCGTGGATTTTATGGGGGTATTGCAATGAGCAATGACGATAAGGCGAAGACAGCGCCACCCTATTTCGGGATCGGCATTTATGCAATTGAATGGAAAAGCCTGGCGGTTTTGTTAGTGCTGGTTCTGGGGGTGCTAGAACTTGCGCGGATGCGGGTTTTGGGGGTGCCAGCAGATATCGGGATGACCGGATTTGATGTGGCTGCAGCCCTGGTCGCCAACCTCGGAGCAGCTGTGATGGGTGTGTTTATCGTTCTCGTCGTGGCGACGTTGTTATTGATGGCTGCTTTGAGTTGCCTCGTGCTCGGCTATGTACTGTCGCGTCTAGCGCTATTCGGGACGAATTTTGCAAATCGCGGGTACTTGGAGCTGCGCTTCATGTCGCCTGCGGCCTGGATGCTGATGCGGTCGCCCTGGAATGAATCGCCGAACCGCATTCAACAGTGGGCGCGACGGAATTGGCCCAAATACGAGCTACGGCGGGATGAGGCGCGGGGGCGCTATGAGGCGGCAGTCACGGCGATCTGGCGGCGCTTCATGCGCGTCCAGGTTTGGGTGCGGGGCTGTTTGCGGACTGTGGCGCTTCTGTTTTGGCGGGTAGAACAATCAGCCCATCCGATGCGAGACAGCACGATCCGGTTCGGGGTGCTTTTGAGCGTGGTGATCCTGGCAGGGTTGTTCAGCTATGCAGGGCAGAGGCTGCACAAGGCGGAACTGGACCAGGCAAGTACGACCTATTCGAAAGATCTTGAGGCATTCAGTGCAAGGGTGGTCCAGACAGGTATTCGCGTTCCTGGTGCGCCAGGACTGGAGTACCCTCTGTGGCCTGAACGTCTCTGGTCGTTGGAGACAATTCCAGTAGCTTGGCGTTTGGCAACAGTGCCAAAGGCTCAGGTGGGCACCTTGCTGGTGGCGCGGTCAGAAAATGCGGCGAGCCATCTCGTGGCGGAACAGGCGTCGGAAGGGAATACGTTCCGAACGCGGCCGTTGTTCTATCTTGGAAAGTTCGGGGATTGGGCGCTTGTGGCGCCCGTCGAGGATGCCGCTGCGCGTCTGCTGGTGAAGCGTTCGGCTATACTGGAGTTTGCCTTTGAAGGTGCGGGCAAAGCAGTTGTTGCCAAGGCGCCACATGCTCGGCCCTCGGTGGTGCCTGCGACAGATGTTCAGATTGGAGAAGTGACGGTCAACCGGACCGGTTTTTTTGAAGGCGAGAAAGCTGACCTTGATGGCCGCATCTCGGACCTGCATTCGGCTATGGAACAATCCGAACAGCGGCTGAAGCGCCTTGATGGGGACGTGGATCGGCTCGGATCGGTCTGGGAAACACTTCAGGAGCTGAAAGCACAACAGCGTTCAATGGATACGCGGTTGACGGAATGGGCAGAGCAAACGGCAAGCCTTGACGAAAACGTGGAGCGGCTTGGATCGGTTTGGGCGCGTATCGGTCAGATGTCAGATGGGCTCACCGTGCTGAATGAGCGCTTTTCGGTGATGGAAGGACAGAGGACACGCGACTTTTCGCGTGTCATCGCAGAACAGTCCGGTCTTCGTGAGGATCTGCGCGATTTCGCTGGCCTGGTTGGTCAAGACGTGAAGGAGCTGCAGACTGCGCTCGAGGCGACTGAAAAGACGCTGCGGGAGCTAAAGACCGAGCATGACACCATGATGCCCAAGATCACAAGTTTGCAAACCAAATCGGGGCGCGATCGGATTGCGCGGACGGGTATGGCGCAGTTGAACGGAAGATTGAAAGCCTTGGATGATCAACACACGGCCACTCGTGCCCTTATAGAGGGTAAGACTTTCGGACCGCGTGTGTCAGAGGCTGATCCGTTAGCACTCTTTGACATACCTTTGCTGCAAACGCCCACTGGTCGTGCAGGTGGCAATCGTGGTCGGTGGGGCGCTGCGGATTTACCAGGCAACATGGCCAGTCTGATCGAGGATGGTGTCACAACGCGGCCAGCAGGCTTGATGTCGGATGTTCTGCGGAATGGGCGTCGCGCAGACTTGCGTGCGTGCCAAAAAGACCAACCGATTGCATCCTTCTTTGTAGACTTTGCGGAAGGTCGAACATCGGGCGGAGATGCTGTTGCCTTGCAGCAGCTTGTGACCTTTCTGGAAGAGCGCAAGGACTTACCAACCCTAGTGATTTTGCAAGGCGGCGCGAGCTATACGGGGCAGCCGGAGACAAACCTGCGTATCTCAGAAAGCCGGGCCGAGTGGGTCAAGCGCCGGGTACTGCAAAGATTGCTGAAACAGCCCGGCGTGGATCCAACGCGCCTTGACCAAACCGCAAGAACTGAGCGGGATCTGCACATTCTCGCATTTGGCGTGGGCGAACGCTTGCCACATATGGCGGGAATCTCGGCGCGCGCCGTGGAAGTCGACATTTGCAATCTGCCGGCGGCTTTCAAGCCAACCGACAGGCTTGCCAGCAACTGAATTCAACCAATTGAATGACCTTTTTTTGACTAGGAGGAAGAACAAATGACCTTTGACGAATTTAGGAAAACCTTCGAGCGTATGCTAAAAAACGAGCAGTTCGAAGAGGCGGAAAGCCTACTTGAAAAGCATGCGCGTTTGGACGAACAGGCTGATGTCGCGATGCCATTTCAAGCCCCTGTTGTTTTGCGTCAGTTGCGAATGGGAACAGAACCCGTCCCGGAAGGGCAGGGGGTCATCGATGCCGTTACACGCATGTCGCGGCGATTACGCAATGCCCGGTATGCGCGCGCCATTGAGGACAATCCGAACCGTTTGCGGGTCTTGGAAGAAGGCGATAGCTGGTATCAGTACCCCGTCTTTCTACGCGACATTATCGATCATGTTGCCAAGGCGTTTCCAGTCTATTCCTTGAGCGCGCCTGGCGATCTGGTTTCGAACATGGCGCTCAATGGCGAATACATTGCGGCCATCCGCGATCAACAACCAGACGTCTTTTTGCTCTCTGGGGCAGGCAACGACGTTCTGGGGTCTGGTCGCTTTAGACATCTCTTGCTTCCCTATCGGGAAGGTGCACCCGCTGAAGCTTTGCTGGACCACGATCGTCTGAAGCAAGGGATTGGCCGTGTGATGGGCGCTTACGAGCATATCGTTTCCACCGCCCTGGGCGCAAAGCCTGATCTACAAATTTTTCTTCACGGCTATGATCATGTCATACCGCGCAAGGGAGGAGGCTGGTTGGGACGCCCGTTGGCCGAAAAGGGTATTCCATTGGAGATTGGGCAGGAGATCGTCAAATACGTTTTGGACCGCTTCAATCAGGAACTCGTAATATTCTCGCAAAACAAAGGCAAGGCAGTGCACTATGTCGATCTGCGTGGAAAGGTTGGGCCCGATCCGCAAAGCTGGGAGGATGAGTTGCATCCAACTTCGGAGGGGTATGGGCGCTGTGCGGAGGAGATGATCACTCAAATTCGTCAGATTACGGGACGCACAGAGGATCTGACGGTTGTTTCGCCCGAGAGCCGTGATGTCGATACGCGCGGTGTGATCGCCCCTGCGTCGATTTCGCTTTATGATGCGTTACGTCTGAATGCAGCGCAGACCGTGCATCCACCAAAATCGGAAAGACAGCGCGGCCCGCGCAATCAGACTGACATAGCCGAGGCACAGCGCGAATTAACTGAACTGGTGCAGGCCTATGACCAACCGGAACCCGCGGAGTTGGTGCAAAACCGTCTAGACTACAGCCTTAAGCCTGCTGGTCAGAGCTTTGAAGCTACAATTGGCGAAAACAATTTTGACGAGTTCTTCGTATTGCCGCGCGGCGCACGTGTAGGCCACGCGGTTGCGAGGATTCATGCGCGTCGTCCTGGTGGCGGCGCAAGCTACGGGACAGGATTCCTGATTGGGGGCGGTCTGCTGATGACCAACAATCATGTCCTGTCCTCGCGAGAGATGGCTGAAGGTTCCATCGCTCTATTCAATTATCAGTATGGTGAGGATGGCGCGCCTGTCTCACCGTCACATTTCCGTTTGCGCGGTGATGTGTTCCTGACTTCAGTGGGGCTCGACTATTCGATCGTGCAGGTCGAACCAGCCTCAACCGAAGGAACACAGCTAGATACATTCGGGTTCATTGAACTTCTACCGCTGTCCGGCAAGGCCCTGAAGAAAGAGTTCGTTAACATTATCCAGCACCCAAGCGGTGACTATAAAAAGGTGTCACTGCGGGAAAACGTTGTCGTCGGACGTGCACGAGAGTACCTATACTACGTGACGGATACGATGCCGGGATCTTCTGGCTCGCCGGTATTGAACGAGGAATGGCAACTGACGGCCATCCATCACATGGCGATCCCGGACCCGTCCAAACCCGGGAAGTACCGGGCAAACAGAGGCGTTCGGATCAGCAGCATTCTGGCTGATATCGCAAAACAATCGTCGGACGGCAGCGTAGATGCCGCGCGCGTTCAGAAGATTTTGGAGGCGCTGCGCAGCAAAGGCCCTTCATCGCTGGGTGGATTGGGGCGTGGAGCAGGGGCGATGGCTGCAGAATAGGTCCAGAGCCCACCCGCTAAACCTTGAGCGGAGTGGCGCAGGGGCAAACGCTGCGGTTGCGTGGTTCACATCCTCCCAGTTTCCATCGACCCGCGGTGTTTGCTTTTTGTCCTGTCATCGAGAGGTCAGATTGAAGTCGACTACAGCTCGCCGAACTACTCGATCATCGGGTTCGTCCAAAACCTGCCAACGGAGTTTTTGCTTTCGGGCGCTTTGATCGAGTTTGAAACTCTGGATCGATCTGCGCTTGGCCAACAGGCGAGTTCTATTCAAAGCATTGTCCGTTTCGACTTCAATGGCGCCAACAACACTACCTATGAAGTTGTACGCCCCATTTCCGCACCGATTCCCTTTCCAGCGTCCGGGCTTGTACTGATGTCAGGGCTTGGTGTCGGTCTAATCATCCGGGGCGCAAAACGTCGTTCTTGAGGTCTTGGTAGCCAGAGTATTCGTCTCGCTCAACTAAAATGGCAGCAAAACCAGTTTGCAAACGAGTGATCCGCGTTTTCACCAGCGCGGGTTATTCACAATACACAGAACATGAGTGTCTTACAAGTCGTTGACACGATCCAGTCGGTCTGTGGAGAGAAACCAAGCGCTTTCTGCACTTTATCCAGCAGGGTGGCAACGATGCCGTACTGGCGAGATTATGCTGCGTCAGTTGAGGCCATGCATACGAATGATTGCTTTGTCCGCCTCTGAGATTGCGGATCCAGCTACGGCGAAGGTTCGGCCTTAGTTTGAAGCGAATGGGAGTTTTCGAATAACCGAAATCGCGACCGATGCTGCGACCGCGAGATAGCAGTGCTTCGCTTGCTCGTATGTCTGAAGAAAAATTGCTGTGTCAGCGCAATGTTCAGTTGGTCCCGCAGACTGAGAGCTCGATTGCCGTCGGATTTCGCACTCGCGGCGAACGGCGTGTGTGGAAAGCTCCTGCATAGCAAGACGTTTTTTTGAGGCTGATTGGCACTTGTCAGATGCAGACGTGTGTCCG
>NZ_JALIEB010000049.1 GCF_025755255.1 Roseobacter sinensis
AGATCGCTCATATCACCATTCGATTTTCGACCGATGAATCATGCCACTCAAAGGAAATCAATGGGTCCTGACCCTAGTGCTGTTTTATCGTGAGGCCGCCATTCGCGCAGTCGCAGCGAGCAACCTGTTTGTCCCGCGTCTTTCGTGTCCAAACGCCATGAAGCGAAAGCTCAATTTCGGTTCCACCCAAAACAATCCTCTTGAATGGCCGGAATGGCGACACACGCTGCGTTGCAACAACAAATGTGCCGCGACTGCGAGCAAATGCTGCGTCAGCAAAATGCGAAAACCGAATGACGGGAAAGTCCGCAGACTGTGAGTTCAACCCGCACTAGGTTTTGCTCTTGCGGCGAATGTCGGCAATGCGTGCGCAGATGCAGCATTTTGACGGGCGCTCAATTTCCGGTATGGGCCGATGCCTGATGGTACAGAGGTCCGCCCTCGTCGCGACGCTGCACACACTCCGATCTCAGATTTGAAGCCCGAGTAACTAGTGCTGCGATCTGCGCCAAAGTCTGAAACGGGTCGAAAAAATGCAGATCGCGTTGATGCATTTCTTGACTGTTGTCGCGCGCGGCCCACGCGTTCGTGACAACATGGTCATGGATTGTTGAACCATCACTGCCATGTATGGCTAATGTTCCACCGTCGGCGCCTTTTAGTTTCTGCGTGTACGGCCCTGGCCGCACCGTATCTCGTAATGGCGTGTGAGGCCGGACTTCGCGCAGCGATTGATAGCCTCCCGCAGCTTCACTCCTTGCAGGTACTGCGCCACGAATAGCTCGTTTTCGCACAAGCGCCGCGTGGACCGGGCTTGGAGGAGCTTGCGAACATCAAATCCTGCTCCAAAAGTATTGTGGCCCTAATTCTCGGATCGGCAATTGATCGTGGCATTATCGCCTCAGTCTACGTCACCTTGGGAGAGGTGGCCCCTGGTATTCTTCCGGCGGGTGCGACAGCAGGAGTTGCCGATATCACGCTTGAGGACCTTGTGACGCTGAGAGCAGGTCTGGAGCGCACGTCGGGACCGAACTACGGAGCCTGGGTCAATTCACCAAACTGGTTGGCCCACGCCCTGACGCGCCCGATGGTCGCTCAACCTGGGGAACGGATGCTTTACTCCACTGGTTCGACGCATATCCTTGGCGCGGTGCTTACGGAAACGACAGGCCAGAGCCTTTTGGCCTTGGTGCAAAGCCGCCTCGGTGAACCTCTTGGCATCTCGGTACCGTCGTGGCCGCGCGATCCCCAAGGTTACTATTTGGGTGGAAATGAGATGGCGCTGTCTCCAACGGGCATGCTGAAGATCGCGAAGATGATGCGGGACAACGGTCGTTTCGAAGGAAAACAGGTGATATCCAGTAATTGGATCACAGTTTCAACGAAAGCCCACACTCGATCGCCCTGGTCTGGTCTCTCCTATGGCTACGGCTGGTTCCTGTCCCGCTCGGGGTATGTCTTTGCCAGAGGCTACGGCGGGCAAATCATTGCGTTCCATCCTGTACGCGGGCTCGCCGTTGCCATCACGTCTGACCCGACGATGCCCGCCCGATCAGGGGGCTACTTCGGAGACCTCATGCAGCTTCTTGAGGGCCCGGTGCTCGACTTGTATTAGCGAAAACTCTGATGCCGGTTTCAATGTCTGGAGCAATCTCACGCGATATTGCATGAAAGAGGCTTTGGCCCCGGTTCGTTTCAGAAGGGGAGTGAGTAAGGTCCCCGCTGGCGATGTCGCGGTGCCGCCGCGACTGTCGTCACGGATGTCTCCTTCTCTAATTGGGCGTTTGGGTCAAGCTCGTTTTCCTTCGTTGTTTCGGATCGTGGTCGCTCATCCGGGTCACGCTTCTCTTCGCAGTCTGGGTGATGCCGCGTGGGACATCGCTGCACGCATGTGTCGGATTGGCAGTGGAGAACCTTGCTTTGGGACGCGCTTGAAGGCGCAAGAGACATATTCGGCTTCATCCACAGACCTCGTCCGGTGAGGACGACCCCGTTCGGTTCTAATGTTGAGCGGTTCAGATCATGCTGTGCCCTCCGCCTTCACCGGACGGAACTCGGTACCGTCTGCCCACATGCGGTGGAGCAGAACAGCTAGTTTACGCGCAACAGCGACAACAGCGCGACGGCGACCTTTGGTACGCACCAGACGCATCCCCCAAGATTTGATTTGAGACCCCGCCATGGTTCGCATCAGAAGCGCATTGGCCGCAGCGTACAGAGTTGCACGAACGTCTCGGTCGCCCGCTCGAGATATGCGCCCCGGATTGTCATGCTCCCCCGACTGGTATCGTCGTGGCGTCAGGCCAAAGTGCGCAGCGACAGTGCGGGAGCTTTTGAAGCGCGCCGGATCATCAATGGCAGCCTTGAAGGTCAGCGCAGCTATCGGGCCGACACCTGGCACCGTCATCATCCGCAAACAAACGTTGTCATTCCGGGCCGCATGTTTGACCCGTCGATCCAGATCGAGGAACTGCCGATATATCTCGAGCCGGGCATCCAATAGCGGCAACATGGCGTGCGCCAAGACCTCGTCGGCTTCGATCAGCGGGCGTACGATACCATCGAAGCTGCCATGCTGGACAGTCTTGGGCAGGCGCAGTCCAAAGATCTTCAGGAGGCCCCGAACCTCGTTCGCCAGATCGATTGTCTTGTTGAGTAGGGCTTTTCGGCAACTCAGCAGGGCGCGCGAGCCGTGCGACTCACGGCTCTTCATGTGAACCGGGCTAAACCAACCAGTTCTCAGGATGTGGGCAATGCCACGGGCATCGTTCTTGTCCGTCTTGTTCCGCATTGCGGACAGGGCGGCACTGACCTGGCGAGCTTCCATGCAGACGACATCAAAGCCATTGTTCTTAAGCCCGTAGTACAAATGCTGGCTCATCGTGCCAGCCTCAAACCCGATCCGCGCAATCGGGTGAGCGAAGCTCTTCAGAGTCTCGGCAATCTCATCGACTTCGCAGGCCAGTTCACGCTCAAAAGCAACACGACCCCTCGCATCCACAATGCACAGTGCGCACGATCTCAACGACACATCCAGTCCGGTAAAATACTCCATCGTCTTTCTCCCTTGCTCACAGTTGTTCTGTGATCCTATCGGGAGCTCGACCTCAGTTCAGGGTCAGCCCAATTACGCATGCTATGGGCCGTCCTCGAAGGGCAATAGAGCCGCGCGATCACTCATGCTGCGCGGGCTCCTAGGTCCGCAGTGAGCCCGTTTTGCACGTTCAGTTTCGCTCATCTCACGTCCGTGAGCAGAGTACTGCTGGAGACGCGGTTGGAGGCTATGCAGACACGTCACGCGGCCCAACATCCTTTTTCCACCAGCAATCATTTCCAAGAACATAGACATAGATTTTGTCGCCAACAGGCCAGGCTTTCACTTCCTCCTCGAGATAGGACAAGGACTCTCCTTCGTGTCCGTCGGCCCGCTGCCACACCAAAGACCAGAAGCCGCTGCGCTTCCGATACCCGGTGACACGCGCCGTTATCCGCTGTCCTTGATCGCGTGCTTTGATTGCTCGCGAGGCCTTGCGGCCAAATAGGAAAATCTTGATGGGCAGAAACAGCAATGCGACCGCGAGGAAAAAAGAAACAACGACGGATCGTCCAAGTCGTTCACTATCTATCAGGTCAAACACCTTCGGATCATCTGGTAGATATTGGATGTCTACTCGCCGCCCGATATCGGTCTGATCAAAACTTTCGGCGGCCATCCGAAGCGTACCTTCGTAGTCCACGCCGTCCACCGTGTAGCCAAAGGTGACGGCCTGCGAGAGCGGGAGGCGGTAGGCGACGTCGACAATCTCAGCCGAAACCGTTTCGGACGAAGCGTCAAGCTGGCTCCACTCCGAGGCATTGTTCCAGAGGACGAAGAAGCCGACCAAGAGCAAGATCCAATACAGCCAGCCATAGACCCCCAAAAGCCTGCAGTACATGCCAAACCAGCTTCGGGGGCGATTTCGAATTTCTTTCATAACCCACTTCTTTTTCTGGCCAGTTCTCCAGAGCATCGGAGAGTTAATATAGCGAAATTTGGTTGCTGGTGGACAAGGCTGTCGTGAAGACTAAATGTATCGGCAAATTTAGGCGGCGTATGGACTTGGTCGTCAGTGTGTCGGACTACGTTCAGGTGAAGCTGACCATCGCATTCCAATACTTCCGCGGTCAATGAATCGCTGGGATCTGTCAACTTGGCGACCAAACAAGTTGTTTGGTTCTTCAGAAGCCTACAACGGCGTGGCCGCAATGAAAGACAGCAAAGTCCGCAGACTGTGATTTCGCTTTCGCCGAGATTTTCCAGTCGCAGCGAATGGCAGGATCGACAGGCGCCATCTCAGCGATGTGTACCCTTGGTCAATGGCAGGCTAGAGGCGATTGCGCACTTGCTGGCTGTTGCCAGGCATTTCCGCCAGCCAACACACTGAAACCGGCGAATGACCAAACTTAGTGACCATAATGACCAAAAACATGACCAGAATGATCAAACATCACGAGTCGTCACAAGTGTGAGGAGTCATCTGGGTTTACCACACTCTCTAACGTAACTTATTGAAATATATAGCCCTTGAACCCTTACCGAGTCATGTCTCTTACCACTTCTGTCAGCAAGAATTGCCACATCAAGGAATACAAAAAAGGCCAGCGATTGCTGGCCTTTCTCGCGGTATGACCCGGTGCCTTACAAGACGCCATCAATATCGGATCGCCGATAAACGCGACTTAGACCCTTCGGTAAGTTGATCGGTTTCACCTTTAAATCAGTCAGTTTTGCAGCAAGCTTGATCGGCTGCATCTCGTGCTCGGCCGACAGACAGCCCAAAGTCTTGTATTTCTTTTCAAAACGCTGGACCTCATCCTTATGCACGAGACTAAGGAACTTACGATTTCTGGGGTGTCTCGTTCGTCGCGCACTAACAAAACCTGAGTTTACAAGATAGGTGACGGTTGACGAACTGACCCGCCATTTCCAGCGCAGCTGCTCTTTCGTGAACCCGTTCAGTGGAGGGCCTTCCAAAGCGTCGAGGACTTCCATCTTTGATATGCAAAGCCCGGATAGGCCGCTTTTCCCAACCCGTCGAAGAACAGTTCGCAGTTGTCCCTCGCAAACAAGGCGCAAAACGTCCAAGCTGTCGCACCGGCAATGCATCGGGCTAGCCAAGAAACTGATCTGATCTGCCTCCAAATCAGCAACCGGCGTCGCATTTTGAAATACATGGTCTAGTAGTCGTTGGAGTTCATCGGCGTCGTAGCGATCCACAGTCCCTTCCACCGAGACAAACGGCTTTACCCATCCGGCGTCACGAAGCTTGATAAAAACCTCATACTTCACACCAAGCAAACGCGCGGCAGACTTAGGATTGATAGTCTCAGCGTATCGCTTCAACCAAGGGTCATAGACTTTGGCGGGCACTTGTTCACGTGAGTTAGGGGGCGGTAGCTGAGTGAAACTGTCGCTTGTAGTCATGCCCTGAAACAAGTGACGCAACCGCAGATATTGGATGCCATACTGCCGCGAAGCCGTCATCACGGAATGAACTTTGCGAGCTTTGCAACTTCGGCCAAGTACTTTCTCTCCTGGTCCAATCGGATAATGCGACTCGACAAAATTGCGAACAAGGTCAAGCACCGGTGTAGTGCCAGGCCGGTCATCCACTTGAGCTAGCCAACGTGCGAAACGTCTGAAATCGACAAAAAATCCACTTTTCTCAGAAGATGGCAGAAGCCAAATTGTCTAGCCCCCTGTTGCTGGGCCACTGATCAGCCGTTTCTCTAATAGGGTTTCTGGCACCGGTGGCCGCATGT
>NZ_JALIEB010000004.1 GCF_025755255.1 Roseobacter sinensis
ATCTGCTGGTCTTCGAGCCAATCGGCCAGTTCACCAGAGATGTAACTGGCGCCATTGTCCGAGAGCAGGCTTGGCTTATGAACAACGGTCAATCACTACCCGATGATCACCTGGCACAGAGCGAGGAAAATGCGCTCCACCTCTTCGGCCATGTCCACGATCAATGGCTAGGAAGCAAGAAAGCGGTCAATGTTGGGGTCGATGTCTGGGGCTATGTCCCGGTCACAATCCGGGACATTGCGCAGCGCGCAAAGACGCTGCCGGAAAACCGTCACTGGACGGACGTAGAGCGCCGCGTGGAGCTTTGATATGGCAAGATCGTACAGAAGACCCCATCACGGCTATGACCAATGCAGACAGCGACAAGCGCTTTAAGACGGTCGAACATCGTGGCGAGCGCCTCAAGCTCAAGGAAACCAACCCCCCGCACGAAGTGCCGGCGGCCTCCAAAACCTTCGATAGTCGATGGGCCATCGAGAAGGATGGGAAGCAGTGGATCGACCGCGCGCGGTTCCCGGAGCTGACGCGGAAGTAATGATTGGTCTGCGCTAAAAGGCGGACTTTAAGGAAACTGTTCTGTGGCTAGGACACAACGCCGTCTAGTCCTGGATCTAGTTTAGACCACGTCCGCATAACTGCTTAACAGTCTACTTGACGACGCCAGCCCGCCTCCAGTCAGCTTGGCCAAGGTATGCGACTCTCTACCCGGTTCGGTAGACGTGGGAGAGCGGCAGCCCTCAACACAGCGCGAATTGAGAACCAGGTTTCAAACTACCTTCGCTCAAATGCGGTTGGCAAAGACCGCGGAGGGCCGAGATGCCGTGAGGTTGCGTTGGTTGGAGATAGTGGCAACGTCAAGGGCAGCGAAACCATAGAAACTCGCTTTTCTATTCATCTCCTAAGCTTGCGAAGCACTCTGCCCACCTCTTTCGGCCCGAAGCCATCTACTCGCGCCGATGGCAGCGAAGGTAGCGAGGGCAAGCGCCTTGACCGCCTCACAACCGATGTAAATCAGATGATGATTTGAAGAGTTGAACACCTCTCCTGCAATGATCCTCTCCGCCCGTTCGGTCAGCACAGGTAGAAGCCACGTACCCTGCAGGACAAGCGCACATATGATCACGGCGAGCAGTGCCGCGGACCACGCGGAAAAGCGCAGATATGCGACGAGGGCCAGAAGTATCGCCGCAATGGTCCATTCGACTCGGCTGAACAGACCAAAGGTCACACGGCCGACGTCCAGCGCGTTTGCAAGCTCGAGCGTCGGGGCCTGAAACTTCACCGGCGTTGCCAGGAACGAGATACCTATCAGCATACCCAGCCAAACGGCGGCTAGAAGCGTCGCGCTAATCCCAATCCATACTCTGGTCATTTCCCATCACTCCTCATTGGTTCAGTTGAACGTGCGGTCAAGATTGCCGGATTGGCGGTGCGATGCGGCGTAACGCCTCGGCAGCGATCAAGGTGGTTCGATCTCCGGCCGGCTTCGCCTCAGGCAGGGGAGTAAAGCAGAAAATTGCCGCGAAAGCAGAGCTCCGACGTTTGCGGTCGTCTTCACAAACCAAGATCGAGGTCAAACCGCGATGGCCGGAGCTGCACAAATCAATTCACCCCCCCTGACGATCCGCGTGCCACCGCCGACGGAGTTCCATCATCAGCGACAGTGCAACGCAAATGCCGGAAAGGGCTATGACGAAGGAGAACGGCAGCGCTCCCACGATCATTGCGTTCCGGACTGCATCGGTGCCTCCCGCAAAGATGAGGCTGCCGATCATGGTGGTCACGGCAAAGCCCCAGGTCAGGACGTGAACCGGGACAGAGCGTGTTTCGGCCCCGGCAGCGGCGATTGAATTGATGGCGAGTATCCCGGCATTCAAGGTCGTTATCATCAGCAGTGTCAGAAGCGCCACAAACATCGCGCTCCAATAGGTCGCGAAGCCCGGGCGCGCGATAGCCCGGATTGTCTCGTAGATTTGCGCGGAGGCGACGACCCCTTGAAGGTCCACTGTCGCCTCGGGATCGAGTTGGACATCAAGCGCAGCACCTCCGACGAAGGCGAACCAGATCACGCAGACCCCGACCGGAGCGAGCATACACCCAAAAACGAATGAGCGCAGGCTGCGCCCGCGGGATATCCGTGCGAGAAAGAGGGCGACGAATGGAGCGAAAGCGATCCACCAGGCCCAGTAGAAGATCGTCCAGTCGGTCTGCCATGTGGCCAGGATCTGGCCCAATTCGCTGCCGTCGGGCGCGGAGACCCGGGTTGCGTTGATGGGCAGACCACCGATGTAGGACCAGAGCGATCCACCGAGCCTGACGAGGCTGTCGCCGCTCTGGCCGGCGAGCGAGAAGCAGACCAAGACGGCCAGGAAGAGCCATGCGCCGAGAACCGAAAGCCATTTGATACCTCCGCGCATTGCAGAAACCGTCGCGGTAACGCCGACCAAGGCAAGCCCCACAAGCTGCCAGATCAGGTCCGGCCTTTCCCCCTCGCAGATGAAAAACGGCAATTGCGTGATGCTGTGCACACCGTAGACCAACTGACCCATGCCGTAACCCAGCGTGGTTGCGATCCCGACGATGATGGCAAAGATTGAAAAGACATCGATGACGTCGCCGATTGGTCCGTCATAGAATTTTCCGAGTGCGGGACCGAGCGCGCTGCGGATGGTCAGCGGCATCCCGTGGCGGTAGCTGAAAAAGGCCATCGCAAGCCCCAGAACGGTGTAACAGGCCCAGGCTGACAGACCCCAATGCAAGTAGGTGTAAGACAGAGCCCTGGAGGCATTTGCGACGGTGTTTGCTTCCATGGAGCCGTCGATCACGCTTGGGTTTACCGTCAGATGCGAGAGCGGTTCGCTCACGGAATAAATCAAGGCGCCGGCCCCGATGCCCGCACAAAAGATCATGGCAAGCCAAGCGGCGGTTGAATGCTCCGGTCTCTCATCATCCGAGCCGAGTATGATCCGGCCCGAGATGGGCAGGGCACCGACGCAAAGGCAGAAGACCACAAAACCGCCAACCGCATAGATGAACCAGGCGCGAAAGAAACCGAGCGTGAAGTCCTTCCCGCCGCTCAGGGCAGATACGGCGTGATCGGGGCGGATGACGATCCAAAGGATCAAGGCCATCACCGATGTGAAGGCCCCGAGTGCGACCGGAACACTGAACCCTCTGTACAGGCCGGAGGACGCGGTGGATATGGTGCGACATGCAGCACGGCGCAGCACTGTGAATACTCCGACTTCGGTGAGGAAATTGAGAACTGCGGCGTCAGATCGAGCCGGGCTTCTCTTTCGAAAAAATTCGATCTTTCCGATCTTTTGGCTTCTTGTCGGCTGCCGCAGCGGAGACGCGCAGATGTGCTTCCCACAAGACGAAACCGACTTGTCTGTCGATCGTGAACAACCAGCCCACCAGCCACCCGGGATAGGATCGGAACCCTGAAATACGGAGCGTGCGCAGGAAGCCGTCGATGCCTTCGTCGCACAGCGGAGAGCGATAGGCATCATCGATCAAGACCGGATGCCGAACGCGCAGCCATCGCAGATCGGAAACGATGGTGTGCACCTGCGGTTTGAAGATCTTCTGATCATGACGTCTTTGCCAGGCCGTCTGGGCATCTGCGATTGCAGCCTCGGCTTCCTTTTCGCGCGAGTGGTAGGCGCGTCTGAGCCCGGATTTGCGCACCAGCCAGAGCAAGCGCCCTTCGGTTGAAATCGCACGACACGCCGTCACCGTCCCGCAGGGGCTTATTGTGCAGTTGGATGGATCAACCCAGGCGGATACCCAATCAGAGCGATCAAAGACCAGCTTGTCCGGAAGCACGTCCAGCGACTGCGCGGGACCAGACGGCCTTGGACGCTGGGCGGTCAGGGTCTGCTTGAGACGTTTCTTGTTTGGACTGAGAGACGCCCGAATGCGAGCGAGATGGTAGAGTGCACGAGCCATGATGCTTCCTTTGAACAGGCCGTCATCCGCGGCGATGACGGAGCGGGGGTGTCGCGTGAATGAACGGCAGGTGCTGCGATCGGGGGGTCGGGTCGCAAAGGCACCTCTGGTCCGTCCTCCACTTTGGCGGCAGTTCATTTCCGGTGGCGGACATCCGCAGTACTGATGGGATCGAATTCGTCCACCGCCAGCGCAACGAGGATGCCAAGTTCACTCACGGTTTCGCCATCCGGGTGTGGAGCGAAGGTCGACGACTCGACGACCTGGGTGGCGGAGATTGAAAGCAGTTGGCTGTAGTCCTCGTTGAAGTTGAGGAAGAAATTCATGTAGCCGACGTTGTTGGCCCCATCGGCCCCATCCGAGACGTAAAGAAGGCCCCCCAAACCGATGTACTGATCCGTCAGCACGGGCTGTGGCTCGATGGCCGTGTCGTCGGGGCGCAGAACTGGAACACGCGGACCTTGCCAATTGAACAGGTAGGCCGTCACCTCGCCCTCGCGTTGGGTGTCGCAGGTCTGGGGATCGCCGATCGAAACGGGCAATCCGTGACCAATCGTGTGAGGGACCTGCTGCGGTGCACCGGCCGGCGGGGTGAATTCGGCGTCGAACGGAGTGCCTGTCAGTGGCAATTCGAAGGTGTACGTGGTCGAGCCACGTACCGGATCAACGTCCCCCTCGCCAGCGGTCCAGGTAAACTCTCCACTCACATTGATCGTATCGTTTTCGACTGTCAGCGATGCGGCGGACGCCGTCGTTACGAACACGGAGAGAGCGACTGAGCTCAGAACATACTTCATGAAAACCTCTATACTTTACAAACACTTGGTAGATAGCCGCAGCGCTCACGAGGGCGTGACCCTCTCCGAAGACAAGGCAATCACTGCGCGTTTCGAAAGAGTACGGCCTCGCCGTGGAGCGGCGCGTCACCCGAATGGGTGAATGGAACGAAAGAGAATTTGGCAGGCTCGGTTTTTCAGCGGTAACCCGCCGATGATGCGGCGCGAAAAGCAGCAATCTGCCAATCTATCGTGAAAAATTATTTTACAGCCCCGGATGATCTTCGAGCCGCCGGGAAAAGCGGTATGCTTCCACATCTTCAAGACGATTTTGATTTCATGCGCGCGAATTTTCGCGCGCTTTCGCGAGTAATTGGAGTATTGTATGACGAAGAAAAGATCGGCGCCGCCCGTCGGCGCCCGTTCCGAAATTATCAGCCGCCTTTACGATGTCGCACTCGACCCGGCCCGCTACGAGGAATTGCTCGATCTGTGGGAGAAACGGGTCAGTGACGTGCGACCCGGTTCGATTGATCAGGGGCGAATATTCTCGGATCAGGAGATCGAAGCGCATAGCAGAAGAGCCAACGTCTTTCTCGATCGGACGGAGCCATCGAGCGACGCCCGCGAAACCCTACTGGTTGAGTTCCGGACCGCGGCGGCCTTCATTGTCGATCCGTCGCTTCGCGTGAGCGCCGCAAACCCGGCAGCGGAAGTCTGGCAGGGCGTGCAGTTGGGTATGGCGCTATCAGACCTGCCGTTCGACGCCGAGGCCAGCGAACATCTGGAGCATAGTCTGAGGAGGGCCTTTGCCGGACGTGGACCGCAGATGCTTCAGATTCGAGTTCGCTCGACGAACTCCAATCGCGCGGCGCTTCTTCAGATCCGCGTTCTGCCCGGGGCCGATCCCTTCGCCTTGATCGTAACGTCCGAATTCGAATGGCCCGTGACGCTCGACAGCATCCTCGCCGAGGCGTTTGGCCTGACGCCGTCGGAGATCATCGTGATCCGCGGCCTCGTCGAAGCATCGACCATAAAGGAGATTGCAGAGCAGCGCGGCAGATCGATCGAAACGATCCGGACCCAACTCAAGGCCATCTTTCAGAAGACCCAGACCCAAGGGCAGGCCGAGTTGATCCGGGTCTGCCTGTCGTTGATGAATATCGTCGCCGTCACAGAAGCCGTCAGCCGAACGGCTCCCCAGAGCAGTAGCGGCAGCGCGCGGCTCGAGCCGCGTCCGTTCCATACCCTGAAGCGACCCGAAGGACGTCGCTTTGACTACCTCATTCTTGGCGACCCCCACGGGCAACCTGTTCTCTTCCTGCCGCTCGACTACGGCCTGGTGCGCTGGCCCGCCAAAGCCGAAGCCGAAGCCGCACGGCGCAGATTGCGGGTCATCGTCCCGATCAGGGCGGGGTTCGGCGCATCGACAGCCCTGCCGCGTGAGGTCGCAGCCGTCGCCTATGGCCCGGCCTTGGCGGCAGATGTGCATGCGCTGCTCGATCACCTCGATGTTTACCGCTGTCCGATCATCTCGCTCGGCAACGACAGTTGGTATGCGCACCATATCGCAGCGCATCGGCCCGACCGCATCACCGGAATTCTGATGAGCGCCGGGACGCTGCCGATGACCAAGGCGAAACAATATGAACGCATGGGCAAGTGGCATCGGTTCATCACGGCCAATGCGCGCTACGCGCCGACGGTCTTTCCCTTCATGGTCAAAGCCGGCTTTAGCCTGGCGCGACGTGTGGGGCGTCGGAGCTTTCTGCATGCAGTCTATGGGGACAGCCCCGCCGATCTTGCAACAATCGAAGAGCCGGAGACGCTGGAGGCGATCTTGTCAGGATCCGAGATCGCCCTTTCAAAAGCGCACAGCGCGCACGATGCGTTTGCCCGCGAGGTGGTTGCCAAAACGCTCGACTGGAGCAACGTCGTGAAGGCCTGCCGCTCGGTGCCGACGCATTTCCTGACGGGCGACGAGGACAAACATGCGCCTCCGGAAACCGTGAATGAATGGGAAGTGGAATGGCCTCATGTCCACTTCGAACGGATCAAGGGTGCCGGGTACCTGCTCTTCTTTCAACACTGGGAGTTGGTTCTCGATCGGCTCAAGACCATGATGGATGCCACAGCCGGGAAAGGGGAGGGCGCGTGACCTCGGCCGGATGCCCCCTGACGTCCCACACGCTCCCGCCTGCTCAGGTCCGCATCGGTCCATCCGGTCGTCCGGGGATCGACGCGTACCGATTGCGGGCCAGGGTTTTGGGCAGGCGACCGTTGTCGCGGCGTCTCCCCGTCAGGCCCTTTGGCAAATTGCCGCCGGTTGCGCGCACCCGCCGGCAGCTTGCTGCCAATCCGCATCGCCGAGCTCAAGAGGAACGCGGCTGCTCACCCGTTCGGGTGACGCGCCTGCCGCGGGCGAGGTCGTAGCGTTTGTCCTGTCCGGTGCCTCGCGGCGTCCCGTACGGGACGGGATCCGCAGGGTCCGGAGTTGGTAGACAGTTCTTACAGGAGATTTCGACATGAAGATCCTTTTTTGCGCCGGCGTTCTTTCGGCGGTCGCGCTATCGGCACAGGCCGCAACCGTTTCTGTCGATGATGGGACAGTGCGGCTGACCGGAGACTTCGAGTGGATCCCCGGCGAGGGTTTCATCGATCCGGTTCGGTCCTCGGCAGGTTACACGTTCGAGATGCCGGTCGCAGGCACGCCGTTCGATCCAAACTTCTCGGCGCCGCCTCCGGTCGGCCAGGGTTCCCCCCCGGTCATTGGCGACAACATCTCGGTAACCGTCGGCAATCCGCAAACGCGCGACGTCGAAAGGTCTGGCGAGGCGCGGGGCGCCGTTTTCAACTGGAATTCACCGCTCGATCCCATCCGACGGCCGGATGGCGAGATCATCGATCCACAGCCGTTCCGTACCAGCCAGTATGTGGACTTCAACGGGTTCCGCTATGTCACCGATGGGCCCGACGGGACGAGCAACATAACGACCATGAACTTCTTCCTCAACTTCAGCGAAGACTTCAGTCAGCTCACGTCCATTTCGGCGACTCAGGTGATCGAGTCCTCGATCTTCGTGCCGATCCCGGGCGAAGATCCGACTGTCGCCACCGGCTTTCTCGTCGCTTTGGGGCTTGATGAATTCGACCCCATCGATGTTTCCGATGTCGGCGGCGGGCCAGGCGAGCCTGCGCCACCTGTCACGCCAATTCCGTTGCCTGCAGCTGGCTGGATGCTCGTCGCTGCAATCGCCGGTCTCAGCGGGTTTGGGCGGATGCGATCGCGGACGCGCAGGTCTGACTGAAGCAGATGATTGCAGATCGCCTTTCAATCTGACGGGTGCGTGTTCGTGAGTATCGCGGCGGTCCACTGAAAAGGTGGTTCAGGGATCTCCGGGCTGCAGAGGCGCTGTAATCAGCGAAGGTCTGACGCCGACACCGACGGGACACGCCAGGCTCTTTGCCTATCGGTCTCGCGGGGCCGAGTCCACCAGGTGTTTCGGCACAAAACACAGATGTCGTACCCCCGTTTCCGGCACCTGCAGCGACCATCGATTGCTGTGGGTGCGCTCGAACGCGCTACGCCGGAACCGGGGGTAGGATCCCGCAAACGCAACGAATGTCTTTTCCAGACGAATGAGCGAAGACCGCAAAACTCACTAAACAAGAAGATGTTGCGCTGCGTCCAATGGCAGCTGGAGGCAAATTGAGCAATGCTGCGCATTGCGGTCGCTTGGCTTTGTGCCGGTTCTCAAACAGACGGGACGACGCCTCTTGAACACCGCGTCAAAGATCCGGCGCCTGTTCGGTCCAATCATGAAACGTATGATAGGCGTGCCCAAGCGTCAGGATTTGACGGTCCGACCCTCTGGGTCCAAAGAGCTGCAACCCCATTGGAAGACCTTGCGCGCTGAACCCCGCCGGAATGGCCAGGCATGGCAAACCGATCAGGCTCACGGGGATAACGATTTCCATCCAGCGATGGTAGGTATCCATTTCTGTTCCATTTATCCTCTTGGGATAGGTCCACTCGACCGGAAACGGCCAAACCTGTGCAGATGGAAGAGCGAAGGCGTCATATCTGGACGAAAGCTCGATGAATTTGCGGAACCACGCTGATCTTACGGTGCTTGCATCGTGAACATCGCGCGCGCTCAGCGACAGCCCTTGCTCTATCTCCCAAATCATCTCGGGTTTCAGGAGCGCGCGTTGATCCGGATCGTCATAGGTCTCTTTCATTTTAGAAGCATTGGCCCACGCGCGAAGAGTGCGCCACGACCACCACAAATCCATTGCATCAAATGGGGACATGACGGGCTCGACACTGCATCCAAGCTGGTCAAAAGCAGAAAGGCCGGTTTCGCACAGGCTCAGTATTCCGTCTTCACAAGGGTATGCGCCCTGCCAATCGGCAAGCCACCCAATTCGCTTTCCTGAGACCGAACCTCTCAGGTCACGAAAGTCTGGCGGGACACCGGTATCGTAGGGTATGCGGGGATCTGGGCCCGCCATGGTCTGCAAGAGCGCGGCGATATCTGCCGGTGAGCGTCCCATCGGGCCAGAGGTCGCAAGCTGTTGCAAGAACATCTCGCCCGTCGGGTCGGCGGGAACCAGACCCCAACTTGGCCTGAACCCATAGACGTTACAGAAGGCCGCCGGGTTTCGTAGACTGCCCATCATGTCAGAGCCATCGGCGACAGGCACCAACCGGGCCGCAAGTGCTGCCGCGGCCCCGCCGGACGATCCACCCGCGCTGAGATCCAGGGCATAAGGATTGCGTGTCGCCCCGTAGACCGGGTTAAATGTGTGCGAGCCCAAACCAAATTCGGGCGTATTCGTCTTTCCGATGAGGACAGCGCCGGCGTCCTTTATGCGCTGTACCATCAAGGAGTCGTGCGTTGGCGTATGCTCGGCGAAAAGCGGTGAGCCGAACGTCGTGCGCATACCCTTCGTTTCGGCCAGATCCTTGATCGCAAGTGGTATGCCGTGCAGCCACCCGCGCCGCGCGCTCTCATCGGCACGACGCGCGTCGGCGAGAATATCTGAGCGTGCACGCAGACCCACGATTGCATTGATTTTCGGATTGAATTCCTCGATCCGTTCGAGGAACGCGCTGGTCACCTGAACCGAGGTGAGTTCGGCGTGCTCGATTTTAGCGGAAAGCTCCAGAGCACTCAGTTGGGTTACATCCCGCATTTGTCGCCCCTCGTTGATCTCAGCAGACAGACAGCAAAAGCCTTAGCGTGCTTGCTGCCGCGCCGCCATAGGACGGACGGGTCAAAGGCAGCGACCCTATCGTCAAGAGGACAATCACCGCACGGATCGGGCCGATCGGTCCGAACCCCGCATTGCCAAGCACCGCGCGCCCGGCGATGCTCGCCGGCGGCCCAGCACCGTCGGTCACCGCGTCGTTCAGTGCGGAGAGGATCGGCACGAGGTTGGGACCGGGTGCCGCCGACATCCGCAAAAACCTTGGGAGATCGCGCCGGGTGACCGCCTGATGTGCGCTTCAACTGCATCGGGAGCCGGGACTGCGCAGAGGCGAAGACTTGCACAGAATGCGTCCGGGCGTCGGGCTTGACACCGACTTGCCGGCTGCTAGCGGTCTGTCATGCAAAAAGCCGCCGCCGCCGACAATCCCGTAAGGACGCGAGATCCGGAACGCACCAGGGGCAAGATCCTCGAAGCTGCGTTGGTGGAGTTCGCGGAGAACGGTTATGATGGCGCGAAGGTCCAAAAGATTGCGTCGAGTGCCGGCTGCAACGCCCGGCTGATCTACCACTACTTTGACAACAAGGACCGTCTCTACATGGCGGCTCTTCAGCGCATCTACTCCGAAATCCGGGCACAGGAAGAGAAGCTGCGTCTTGAAGCGCTGCCGCCGGAGCAGGCGATCACCCGGTTGGTCGAAACCACCTTCGATTTCTTCGAGAACAACCCGGTCTTTCTGGCGATCACGCGCAGTGAAAACCTGCTGGGGGGACGGTTCGTTGCGCAGATGCCGGAAATTCAGAAAATGTCCGCTCCATTTCTGAAGAAGGTCGCTGACGTCCTGTCCCGCGGCAGCGCGACTGGCGTATTTCGCCCCGGTGTGGACCCGCTGCAGCTCTATGTCAGTATCGTTGCGCTCAGCGCGCATCACATCAATGCAGGGCACACGTTGTCAGCGACCTTCGGAACGGATCTGTCCTGTGAGACCTGGCGACGCAAACGGCGACAGCACGTTGTCGACATGATCGTTTCCGCGGTTCGAGGCGGCGAATCGTCCGTTTGAAAAGACCATATCGGCCCGGTCTGTATACTTTCGCATATGCAGATGTCTTGCCCATTGCAGCGGAATTCTGCCTCAAAAATGGACAATCATCGAATAATTCAACAAGCGTTTACTTAGCGATTACACTCGCCGCCGGGTCGCGCTGCTACGCCTCTTGGCATGAACATGTCGTCCAACATTCCCGCGCGCGACGCGCAGCCGGTGCAGACTGCCAGCGTGCACTCCCGGCCCGCGCTTGAGCTTCAGAACGCATCGGTGGTTTTCGGATCCGGTGCAAACGCCGTCACAGCCCTGACGCCCACCAATCTTAAAATGGAACGCGGTGACTTTCTGGCGCTGGTGGGACCGTCCGGCTGCGGCAAATCCACCATTCTCAAGCTTGTCAGCAATCTCTTGCAGCCCAGCGAAGGGCTTGTGCTGGTTGGCGGCAAGGAGGCCAGGGCCAAGGAGCTGCGCATCGGCATGGCGTTCCAGAACCCGACAATGCTGCCCTGGCTGACGATCGAGCAAAACGTCATGATGCCGCTCAAGATCGTATCGCCGTTCAAGGAGACCTACCGTCAGGACAAGACCGGCGCCTTTCGCGACCGCGTGCACGCCTTGTTGGCGCAGGTGGGGCTGAAGGACTTTGCCCAACACTATCCCTGGCAACTCTCGGGCGGGATGCTGCAACGGTCCAACCTGTGCCGGGCTCTGGTGCATGAGCCCGACTTGCTGCTTCTCGACGAGCCCTTTGGCGCGCTGGACCAGTTCACGCGCGAAGAACTCTGGCAGATCATGCAGGATCTATACCTCGACCGGAAGCCCACGGTGCTGCTGGTCACGCATGATCTGCGCGAAGCAGGGTATCTCGCAAACCGGATTTGCGTGATGAGTGCGCGCCCCGGGCGGATCATCTCGGACGAGCCGGTCAACATCCCGCAGCCGCGTGACATCGGCATGATCTACAGCCCCGCATTCGTCGAAATGACGCAGAACCTGCGCGAGCTCATCGCGCAGGTCCGCAGCACGTAAGGCGACCCATGACCGACACGCAACGCATCCGCTTCCTGTCCACCTCCCTGATCGTCGGATTTTTCCTCGCGTGGGAGGTCTTGTGCATCCTTCTCAATGTGTCGGACCTGGTGCTGCCGCGCCCGTCCGAGATCCTCGTGACGATGTGGACCCGGTTCCCCGTGCTCTGGCCGCATATTCTCCAGACCCTCTATTCAACGCTGGTCGGGTTTTCGCTCGGGGTGGTGATTGGTGTCACATTGGGCGTGCTAGTTGGCACCTCCAAGATCGCCTACGCGGTGGCCTATCCGCTTCTGGTCGGGTTTTCGTCAATCCCGAAAGTGGCCGTTGTGCCGATCTTCGTGCTGTGGTTCGGCTCTGGCACGACGCCCGCCGTTCTGACCGCCATGGTGATCTGCGTGTTCCCGATCGTGGTGAACATCGCCACTGGACTGGCCACGACGGAGCCCGAGCTGGAGGACGTCCTTAAAACGCTCGGCGCGTCAAAAACCGAGATCCTCTGGAACGTCGGGCTCCCCCGCGCAATGCCCTACTTCTTTGCCTCGCTGAAGGTCGCGATCACTCTGTCTTTTGTCGGCGCGGTGCTGTCGGAGACAGTCGCGTCCAACATGGGCATCGGCAACGTGATGATGACGGCGTCGTCGAACTTCCAGGTCTCACTGGTCTTTGCCGGCCTGATCATCCTCGCGCTGATGGGCGTGGCGCTTTACGCGGTCTTCTCCCTGCTCGAACGTCGGGTGACCGGTTGGGCCACGCGCGGCAACGACATTGCCGTCACATAACCACTCGTCGTCGTCACTCTTCCTCCAACCTGAAAGGATGTTCCCATGAAACACACTCTGTTCGGTGCTGCCCTCACACTATTGGTCGGAGCCGTCCCCGCGGTTGCGGAACTGACGGATATCCGCTTCACGCTGGGCTGGAAGACCCAAGGCTCTGACGCGCCGTTTCTTCTGGCGTTGCACAAGGGCTACTTCGAAGACGAAGGTCTGAACGTCACAATCGATCAGGGCGAGGGATCGGCGGCGACCGTGACGCGCATCATGGGTGGTGCCTATGATGCCGGTTTCGGTGATATCAACGCCATCATCCAGAACGCTGCAGCCCGTCCCGGTGAAGCGCCGGTGATGGTCTATCAGCTCTGGAATCGTCCGCCGTTTGCCATCGTGACGCCTAAGACCGCAGGCATCGAAGCGCCAAGCGACTTCGAGGGCAAGACGCTGGGCGGCGCGCAAGGCACACCCACGACACGCCTCTTTCCCGTTTTTGCCGAGTTGAACGGTGTCGACCTTGGCAAGGTCGCTCAGGAAAATATGGCGCCGAACCTGCAAGAGCCGATGATGATCCGCGGCGACATCGACGGGGCTTTCGTCTTCACCTCGACCAGCTGGTTCAACCTGATCGCCAACCGCCAGGATCCCGCAAAGGATTTCAACTGGTTCAACTTTGAAGACTACGGCATGGACCTCTATTCCAACGGTCTGATGGTCTCGCGCGCGTTGCTGACGGAAAATCCCGAAGCGGTCGCAGGGCTGGTCCGCGCGGTGAACAAGGCCACGATGGAAGTTGCCGCCAACCAGGACAGCTCGGTCGAAGCGATCATGGCCTTCGATAACCTCGTTGACCCTGAGCTTGAGCGCGCGCGCCTGGAGTTTGCGCTGACCAACCTGATGAACGCGCCGGAGGTGAACGAGATCGGCATGGGTGATCTGGTCGATGAACGTCTGACCCGCTCGATCGAGATTGTCGCCAAGGGCTATGAGCTCGACCGTCTGCCGGAAGCGTCCGAAATCTTCGACCGCTCGTTCCTGCCGCCGGCCGAAGAACGGTCTTTCGAGGTGACGATCAACTGATCGGATGGGGGCGTCCGGGTAGTGACCCGGACGCCCGCTGGGTGTCTGAGGATCACGGACAAATGACCAAAACATTGATCCGCGGCGGGCAGGTTCTGCTTGAGAACGACCGCTTTGATGACCTTTCGCTGCTGATCGACCGTGACACGATCACCGCTATCCTTCCGAGCGTCGAAACCGTCGCGGATGCGCGGACGGTCGATGCGTCGGACCGCATCGTCATTCCGGGCCTTGTCAATGGGCACACGCATTCTCATGGGGCGCTGGCCCGCGGGGGCGTGCCCGACGATGCCGTTCTCGAGACCTTTCTGGCGGGCTCTGCCTGGCTGAACTTGGGACGCAGCCACGACGATCTGGCGCTTTGTGCGCAGCTTTCGGCGGTCGAACTGATCCGCAAGGGCTGCACCGCCTGTTTCGATCTCTTCATCGAATTGCCCGGCCCGACCGTCGAGGGCGCGCATGCGGTCGCACAGGCCTATCACGATGTTGGGCTGCGCGCCGTCGTCGCTCCGATGATTGCGGATCAGACGATTTATCAGGCATTGCCGGGTTTGCTCGACAGCTTTGATGGCCCTTTGAAAGACGCGGTTGCGGCGCTGACACTCCCGGATTGGGACAGCACTGTGGCGGTTTGCGACGCGGCGCTGCAAAGCTGGCCGGTTCCGGCAGATCGCGTGCGCCCCGGCCTCGGCCCGACGATCCCCTTGCATTGCTCGGATGATTTTCTGAAAGCCTGTGCCGCGCTCTCCGGCAAGCTGGGTCTCCCGCTGCAGACCCATCTTGCAGAGACCCGCCTGCAGCAGATCATGGCGCAGCAGAAGTTCGGCACCTCGCTGACGGAGCACCTGCACCGGCTTGGTGTCTTGTCCGAGCGCTTCAGCGGCGCGCATGGCGTATGGCTATCGGACGACGAGATGTCCCTGCTGGCCGCGCATCGCTGCGGTGTCTCGCACAATCCGATGAGCAACCTGCGGCTCGGCTCGGGCGTGGCCCCCTTGCGCCGGCTCGCAGATGCAGGCGTGACCATGGGCATCGGCACCGATGCAAGCAACACCTCGGACGGGCAGAACATGTTCGAGGCGATGCGCCTTGCCGCCACACTGAGCCGTGCCACCGCGCTTGACAGCGACCAATGGGTCCGCACCTCCGAGGCGTTCGACATGGCCACCCGGGGCAGCGCGCAACTCATGGGCTTCGACAAGGTCGGGCAGATTGCCGAAGGCTGGGCGGCGGATCTCGTGTTCCTGGATCGGAGTTATTGTCATTATACCCCGCAACGCGACACGCTGAACCAGATCGTGCTGGCGGAAACCGGCGCGGCGGTGCGCGAGGTCATGATCGGTGGGCAAATGGTCTTCGCCGATGACCGCGTGCTGACCGTGGATGAGCGCAAACTGTGCGCCGAGGCGCGCCGCGCGGCTGAACGGATCACCCATGCCAACGCCGCGGCGCGCCGCATGAACGCCGCTGCCGCCGAGGTCGTGAAAGGCTTTTGCCAGCGCCAGTGTGGCGCCCATCTCCCCTGACAGAAAGAGGACAGACATGGACCAGAAAGCAGACCCCGCAAGCGCGGCCAAGGCGATCGTCGAGGCCTATCTCGAACGCTCCATGGTGCCCGATCCAGAGGGCGCGCGGGCCTATGTGTCGGAGGACTTCGACATCACCTTTACGGGCGGTCGCAAGTTCACGGGGCCGGACCAGACCGCGGCGTTCAACGCGAAACGCTATAAATGGGTCAAGAAGAAATTCCTGCGCACCGATGCCGCCCACGATCCGGCCACGGGGGATGTGCATGTCTACAACACCGGCTATCTTTACGGAGAATGGCACGACGGGACGGGTTTCGAGACAAACCGCTACATGGACAGTTTTGTCGTGCGCAACGGGCAGATTGTCAGCACCCATGTCTGGAATGACAGTGCTGAGATCCTGCTCCACAAGGCGGGATTGTCCGAGGCTCCTCTATGATTCAATTGCCGACACACGGGCGCTATGACTACAGCGCTATCGCCAAACGGCCCGACTTTGACTGGCCCGGCGGCAAGCGGCTGGCGGTCTACCTCGGCCTCAATCTGGAGCACTTCGCATTCGGTGAAGGTCTGGGTGCCGAACTTGCGCCTGGCGGGCCGCAGCCGGACGTGCTGAACTACGCCTGGCGCGATTATGGCAACCGGGTCGGCGCGTGGCGCATGCTCGAGATGTTCGACGTGCTGGACATGCCCGCGAGCGTGCTGGCGAATTCGGTCATGTATGACTATGCGCCAGATCTCATGGCGGCCTTCCGTGCGCGCGGCGATGAAGTCGTGGGGCACGGCCGAACCAATTCCGAACGCCAGAGCGAACTGCCACCCGACCAGGAAGACGCCCTGATATTGGAGGCCACAGAGGTTCTGACCAAGGCCGAAGGCAAGGCCCCGAAGGGCTGGTTGTCCCCCTGGATCGCCGAGAGCAGAGTGACGCCGGATCTGCTGAAGAAAGCGGGGTACGGCTACACGCTCAATTGGTGCATGGACGACCAGCCGGTCTGGATGCGCACGGAACACGGCCCGCTCTTGTCGATCCCGTACCCGCAGGAAGCCAACGACATTCCCTCGATCGTGGCGCGCAAAGACGGTGCAGACGTATTTGCCGACATCATCATCGACACCTTCGACGAGATGTTTGAGCAATCGAAGGCTCAGCCCCTGGTCATGGGGATCGCACTTCACCCCTACCTCGTAGGTCAACCCTACCGCCTGCGCCACTTGCGGCGCGCGCTGCAGCACGTTTGCCAGCACCGCGACAGCATTTGGCTCACCACCGCGGGCTCCATCTTTGATTATTGCGTGGAAACCGAAGCGGTGCCCGGACCGCCGTGAAGCTCTGGCCCGAAGGACGTCTCGGCGGCGGCCATGCCAGCCCGGAACGAAACACGCCGGTGGTTTCTTCTGATTGGGTCGGTTCCAATCATCAGCATCCGCGACTCTCGCCGTACAGCAACGTCCCGGTGTCACGCACGGCGTGTTCGTGGATTTTTTCTGCCGAGTCACGCCCTTTGAATTGCACCGAATTGGATAGGGCACGTGCTGCAGGGCGGAGCGTTCACCAGCTTGGATGGTCTCATGGAAAGCGGGTCGCGCATTGTTGGCGCTCCGTTGAGCGAAGCTGGTCGCGCGGCCCAGCGAGGTCGGCTTTGCGGCTCGCATTCGCTGGATCGCTCACCCAGCGCAGGCGGCGCAGGCGGCGCAGCGCCACCCGCGGGTGCAACCGGTGTGCCTTGCGCGAAACGCGCTTGATTACCAGCTGTTGTAGCCCAGGAATTTCCCTGACATCTCGACCTTGACGCGGTCGCCTTTCGGATGCTCCACGCGGGTCACGGACATGTCGAAGTCGATGGCCGACATAATGCCGTCGCCAAACTTCTCTTGGATGATCGCCTTCAGTGTTGGGCCATATACGCCAACGATTTCGTAAAAGCGATAGATGCAGGGATCGGTCGGCACTGTCTGCTCCCAGATCTTGGTCGGGCATTCGGCGAGCACGCTCGCAGCCTCTTGTGGCAGCCCCATCGTGGCCACCATCAGCTCGGCCTTTTCCGGCGGGAAGGCGTTCATCCCCATTGCCGCGGAGTGGGTCCAGACCGGGGACATGTCGATCTTTTCCGCGATCTCTTCCCACGTCAGGCCTGCCTGTTTCTTGGCAGACAGGATCATCGCGGTGACATCCTCTTTGGTCATCTCGGTCATTGGGATCGTGTCCTTCATTCTATAGTCCTAACTCTGTCAGTCCGGGGTGATCGTCAGGCCGGGGTGTGCCCTCGGGCCAGTGAAACAGGCGGTCGTCCTCCGCGATATGCACATCGTTGATCGAAGCGTGGCGCACGGCCATGTAGCCCAGATCGTCGAACTCCCAGTTCTCATTGCCATGGGCGCGGTACCACTGGCCCGCCGTGTCGTGCCATTCGTAACAAAAGCGCACGGCGATCCGGCGGCCCTCATGCGCCCAGATCTCCTTGATCAGGCGATAGCCTGTCTCCTTGGCCCATTTGCGGGTCAGGAAGTCTTGCACCTCGGCACGGCCGCGCGGAAACTCCGCGCGGTTGCGCCAGCGCGTGTCGGGTGTGTAGGCCTGCGCCACCTTGGCCGGGTCGCGCGTGTTCCAGGCGTTTTCCGCCATGCGGACCTTCGCTACGGCTTCCTCATAGGAAAACGGCGGCAGCGGCGGGCGGGGCAGCGTGTCGGTCATGGTCTCACCCCTCCACCGCCCGCAGGATCGGCGTGGCGGGCTCGGGGTCTTCGCTATCGGCATCTTCCGTCATATCGATCCGCACCGGCTTGGGCTGCTGGTCCGGTGTTTGTGCCTGACCAGACAGCTCCGCCGACCGCTGGGCGAGGAAGTGCACCAGATGATTGCGAATGGCATAGTAATTCGGATGCTCGACAATGTCATTGCGCACACGTGGACGCGGAATGGTGATCTCGACGCTTTCGGCCACCTGCGCCATCGGCCCGTTGGTCATCAGCAGGATGCGGTCGGCCAGCAGGATCGCCTCGTCGATGTCATGGGTGATCATGAAGACGGTCTGATCCGTGTCGCTCCAGACCTTGATCAACTCGTCTTGAATCGTGCCGCGAGTCAGCGCATCGAGCGCGCCGAAGGGCTCATCCAGCAACAGCAGTTTCGGTTCATTGGCAAAGGCCCGCGCTATGGAGACCCGCTGGCGCATACCGCCCGAGAGCTGGCTCGGCTTGCGATGGATCGCGTCGCCGGTCAGGCCCACCTTCGCGAGAAAGGCCGTGGAATGCTCGATCACACGTGCCTTACCCCAGCTTGGAAAGCGCGCCGAGACGCCGAAGGTCACGTTCTTGAGCGCGGAAAGCCAGGGCAACAGCGAATAGTTCTGGAACACCACGCCCCGGTCGAGGCTGGGGCCGGAGACATGCATCCCGTCCATCTTGACCACCCCGCCCGTGGGCTCGGCCAGACCGGCGAGAATGTTCATGATCGTCGATTTCCCACAGCCCGAATGGCCCAGGATGCAGACGAATTCGCCCTTGTCGATGCCAAAGCTGGCGTTCTCGAAGACGGTGAACGCGCCGCCTTGCCCGTCGGGATAGCGTTGGGTGAGGTGCTCGATGCTCAGAAAGGGCTTTGTCACGAAGGCGCTCCTATTCCGTATAAGCGACGGTGCGTTGCAGCAGGCCGAACAGCGAGTCCAGCAGCATGCCCACGACGCCAATCATGAGGATGGAAAAGATGACGGAGGTCAGATCGAGGTTGTTCCACTCGTTCCAGACATAATAGCCGATGCCAGTTCCGCCCACGAGCATCTCGGCCGCAACGATCACCAGCCAGGCGATGCCGATAGAGATCCGCATGCCCGTCACGATGGTGGGGGCGGCGGCGGGCAGGATCACGGTGAAGGCGGTCTTCAGCGCGCTCAACTCATGTGTGCGCGCCACGTTCACCCAATCCTCGCGGACCCCGGCCACGCCGAAGGCCGTGTTGATCAGCATCGGCCAAATCGAGCAGATGAAGATCACGAAGATCGCACTCATTTCGCTGTCCTGAATGACAAAGAGCGCCAGCGGCATCCACGCGAGCGGCGAGATCGGCCGCAACACCTGGATAAACGGGTTCAGCGCCTTGTAGGCCACCGAAGACATGCCGATCAGGAACCCCAGCGGAATCGCGATGGCGGCTGCCAGCAGGTACCCTGTCAACACACGGTAGATCGAATAGCCGATCTGGATGCCGATCCCCTTGTCGTTGGGGCCTGCGTCATAGAAGGGGTTCGACAGCTGCTCCCACGCCTTGGCCAGCACCTGGCTGGGCGGCGGCACTCCCGCCTTGGGCTGCCCGCCGCCGGTGAGCAACTCATATTCGGTCAGCTCCCCCACGGCCTTCTGCGCGGGGATCGACGCTTCCCAGATCAGGCAGCTCACGATCAGGATCAGGATCGAAAGAAGGGCCGCCTTTCGGTTTTCAGACAGTGTTTTCATCAGCCCGCCTTGATCGCGAAGCTGTCGACATAGGCTTCCGGCTCAGCCGGGTCGAAGGTCTTGCCCATGATGGTATGCGATTTGTAGGTGATGTCCGGCGCGTCATAACCCAGGTCGGTCATCACCTTCTTGGCATCCGAAGCGAGGTACACCTGCTCGGCCACGGCCTTGTAGTCGATATCCCCCTCGATATAGCCCCAACGCTTCATCTGCGTCAGGATCCAGACACCCATCGAATGCCAGGGGAAGGGGTCGAAGTCGATCCGGTCGGGCACTTTCTGGACCTCGCCCAAACCGTCCGCATAGGTGCCCGTGAGTACCTGCTGTACGACCGTCACCGGTTGGTTGAGATAGTTGGTGGGCGAAATCGCCTCGGCAATCTCGATGCGATTGTCGGGGTTCGAGGCGTATTGCGTGGCATCGATGATCGACTTCAGCAGCGCGCCATAGGTGTTGGGCAGCTCCTGCGCAAAGCTCAGAGGGGCGGCAAAGGCACAGCACGGATGCCCTTCCCAAATCTCCTTGGTCAGGATGTGGATGAAGCCGATGCCCTCGAAGACCGCGCGCTGGTTGAACGGGTCGGGCGAGAGATAGCCATCGAGGTTCCCGGCGCGCAGATTCGCGACCATCTCGGGTGGCGGCACCACGCGGATCTGGATGTCCTTGTCGGGGTCCAGCCCGAACTCCGCCACGTAGTAGCGCAGCAGGAAGTTGTGCATCGAATATTCGAACGGCACCCCGAAGGTGAAGCCTTTCCACTGTTGCGGATCGCGCTTGTCGAGGTGCTCGTTCGACAGGACAATCGCCTGCCCGTTGATGTTCTCCACCGCCGGCATGATGTAGGGCGTGGCAACCGAGCCCGCGCCCAGCGTCATCGCCAGCGGCATCGGTGTCAGCATGTGGCTGGCGTCATACTCGCCCGACAGCGACTTGTCGCGCGCGACCGCCCAGCCGGCGGTCTTGATGACCTCGGCGTTTAGACCATAGCGTTCGTAAAAACCCAACGGCTGCGCCATGATGATCGGCGTTGCACAGGTGATTGGCACAAAACCGATGTTGAGGTCGGTTTTCTCGGGCGGGCCAAGCTCGTCGAGGATTGCCGCCTTCGCCTGCTCCAGCGGGAATACCGAGGCGAGGGTTGCCGCTGCCGTAGCCCCGCCGATCATGCCCATGAAGGACCGGCGACCGATGTCGCTCTGTCCGAAGACGGAGCGGACAATCGCGCTTTCCACCGCGCGCTCCATCATCTGCTCAGATGACATCTGATGCGGTTCGACATGGTCGTGATCGTGCCCATGACCCGCCAGACACCCCTCGCAGCCGCACTCAGCGCCATGCCTCAGATCGGTCTTTTCCGAAAACGGGTTGCCTAGGCTTTTGATCGTCATGTCCATCTCCTGTCAGCGTTTACTGAACTGTCCCACGTCGAGCTTCCGGGGAAAATGCGGTCTGACAGGTGCACAGAAACCGTCACTGTGTTGAAACCATTGATGAATTTCTGAGCACATCTCACGATTTCTCGTGAATTACGATTTCTCGTAAAGGCAGTTGCGGGCGCCGCTGCGATACTGCCCGACATGCTTGATCTTCCCGATTCTGAGCGGTTGGTGCGCCACCACCCCCTGCCGACGCTTCTCGTGAACACACGGAGCGATCGCGTCCTGTCTGCCAATGAGACCGCACGTCGCTTCCTCGGGGGAGAGGCGGTCGGCGCGGCATTCTCAACGCTTTTGCAGTGCGATATCTCGACTGCAGCGGTGTTCTTCGACGCGGTCGCGCATTTCGGAACCTTTATCGACCGCAGCCTGTCGCTGTCTGGGGCGGATGGTGCTGCGCTGCGCCTGCAAACCTACGGTGTGCAATACCAGCCTGACCTGGTGCTGATCAGCTGTCTCGACCTCGACGAACACGACCACCGCAGCCGGGTGGCCGAGCAGAACGCGCATCAAAGGGCGGGCCTCTCGCAATGGCAGAACATCTATGGCTTTTTCCGCGAGGTTGAGGCGCAAAACCACCTGATCCTCGAGGCAGCGGGTGAAGGCATCTACGGCATCAACGCCATGGGCCAGGCGACCTTCGTGAACCGGGCCGCACAGGAAATGCTGGGCTGGTCCTCGGAGGATCTGATCGGGCGTGACCTGCACGCCACCATCCATCACAAGCACCTGAGCGGAGAGCATTTTCCTGCGCATGAATGCCCGATCTACGCCTCCTTCCGGCAAGAGGAGACCAAGCGTGTCGACGATGATGTCTTCTGGCGAAAGGACGGCAAGCCCATCCTGGTCGAATATGTCTCGACCCCGATCTACGATCACGGCGTGCTGGCGGGCGCGGTGGTGATCTTTCGCGACGTGACTGAGCGAAAGGAAAACGAACGCAAGCTGCGCGAAGCACTGGCGCAGGTCGAAGAGCTGAAGGTCAAGCTGGAGCAGGAGAATGATTATCTGCTCACCGAAATCCGCTCCGCCCGGTCGCACACCGGGGTTGTGGGGGTCTCGCCGGCAATCAAGTCGCTGAACGCGCGCATTGATCTGGCGGCGCGCAACAAGGCCCATGTGCTGGTCTCGGGTCCGCCCGGCTCGGGCAAGAGCCTGACCGTCTCGGCCATTCACGAGGCCAGCGACCGCGCCCGGCGGCCGCTCGTGCGCATCAGCTGCGATCATCTCTCCGCGCACGAGCTGGAGGCGGAGCTCTTCGGCTATCGTCGGGGCGCCTTTGCCGGGGCGACCCGGGACAACACCGGCAAGCTGATCATGGCGCATAACGGAACGCTGCATCTGGATGAAATCGCCGAGCTGCCGAAGGGTGTGCAGGCAAAGCTCTACGACGTGTTGCAGCGTGGTCACTTTCAGCGCCTCGGCGACAGCACCCAGACGCCGGTTTCCCTCACGGTGGTCGCTACAACTTCGCGGGATCTGATGGCAGAGCTGCGTGCTGGGCGCTTCCGGCAAGACCTCTACTTTGCGCTCAATGTGTTTTCGATCACCTGCGAACCGCTGCACGAGCGCCCCGAGGACATTCCCTATCTCGCCAAGCACTTCCTCGACCGCACAACGCGCCGTCTGCGCCTGCCTGCGACGCGGCTCTCGAAGTCGAACATCGACGCGCTGAAACAATATGAGTGGCCGGGGAACGTGCGTGAGCTTGAAAACGTCATCGAACGCGCCGCCATCCTGGCGCAAGGCGGGCGACTGAAGTTCGATTTCCAGCGCCAGGAGAACCGGCTGAGCAAGCGCTCGGATGTCGTTCTGACGAATGAGGAGTTGCGCAGTCTGGAACGCGAGAACCTGCAAAACGCATTGCGCCGCACCAAAGGCAAGGTGGCGGGTCAGAAAGGGGCGGCCGCCATGCTTGGCATCGCACCGACAACTGCCTACTCAAAGATCAAATCGCTGGGCGTCGACCCGACGCTGTTCAAGTGAGAACGTCACCAGAAGATCGCTTTGCATGGGGGGCCGCGCGGGCGCATCGGCCGTTGTGCAACACGCCCGCGACCTGTGATCTCGCATGGCATCGGATCGCATAGGTGATGAAAGGCGCGCTTGGCAATGCCGTGCCGCGGGGCATGGACCTGCGTCTTAAGTGCCGCAGCCACCGGCTTGAAAGACAGACTGAGGCGCAGGTTTCGAGCTGAGCAGTCGGACTTCAGACCGGTGTAAGGAGTCTCCCCAAGAACGCTTCCAGGTCGGCTAGGGCATTCAACGGAAAAACGCCCGCGACATGGTGATCCGGTCGGACAAGCACCAGCGCACCACGGTTTCTGTCGATGCCCCGAAGATCGAAAATGTCTTGTCCGCGGTGCTGGGCGCAATAGACCTTTTCGTAGTCGGTGAGACGCAGGCGCCCTTTCTCCGGTCGCAGGAGCGCGGGCAGGCTTGTGAACTTCATGTCGCGGTGGTGCTGCGGAAACACCGCTCTGACATCAATGACGCTGTCGATGTCCCGCTCGGGCGGCGTATGGCGTATCAGAAGGCCGTCGGGATCACTCAGAACGCTGCAGACAGTTGCGACGGGTCCGCCACCTGTCCCATCGTCACCCTCAGGTGCGAAGAGGACGATGCGCCAGCGGCCGTCCGCCGTGAACGCATGGGCAAGCTGCATTGGCTTGGCATCGGCCAATCTCACGACCGGCGCCGAGTGGAAGCGCTGCCCGACCGCGTAGCCGCGGGCAAGGTCCTGATGATGGGGCGCAGCCGTGATCAGCGATGGCGCATAGCAGGTCTCGACCCCCGCGGTGTAGCGCCCGTGTTTCTGAAAGTATTTCTGAAACATCTCGGCCTCCGCGGTATCTTTCGGCTTGGCGCTGAACAGGCGTGCCATATCCCGATCAAAGTCGATCAGCTCCCGCGCCGTTGCGCGCCGTTCTTGGGAATACGTGTCGAGAAGCGCAGGTCTCGCCTGGCCGCGCAAGACTGCTGCCAGCTTCCAGCCCAGGTTGAAGCCGTCCGCCATCGACACGTTCATGCCTTGGCCGGCCTTCGGGCTGTGGGTGTGACAGGCATCTCCCGCGATGAAGATGCGTGGACCGCGCTTGCCCCGCTCGCTCTCGGAGACGTCGTCGAACGCATCGCAGAGGCGCTGGCCGATTTCGTAAGCCGACCACCAGGCCGTTTCGGCGGCCTCAATTCGGAAGGGCTGCATGATCTGCTGCGCTTTGGAAATGAGCAGCTCGGGCGTGACCCCTCGATCAGCCGCGCGTTCGCCCTCGGCCAAGGCATCAAGCTCGATGTAGAGGCGCACCATGTAGCCGCCCTCGCGTGGGATGATCAGGATACTGCCGGCCTCTTCGGACTGGATTGCGCATTTGAGCCGGATGTCCGGGAAGTCTGTCCGAGGCAGGATGTCCATCACCCCCCACAGCTGTCGGGCCGTCTGTCCCTTCAAGACATGGCCCATCTCCGCGCGGACGCGGCTGCGCGCACCGTCACAGCCGACAAGATAGCGCGCGCGGATGACCTCCTCTTCATCGCCTTGATCGAGACAGCGGAGCTTGGCGATCACCGGGTAGTCGGTCTCGTCGGATCGCGCGACCGAGATCAATTCGCGATTGTACTCGGGCACCAGGTGGCGCGGTCCCTTTCGCATGACCTCGAGATAGAAGTCGTGAACCCGGGCTTGGCTCAGGATGATGTGGGGCATCTCCGAGAGGTCGTCTTCCACATCCCGAATGCGGTCAGCGCGAGAAATCCCGTGCCCTGATCGGGACGGGCGCCAGAAGGTGACCTCGTTGACCGAATATCCTTCCTTCATGACCTTCTCGGCAAAACCGAAGGCCTGGAACATCTCCATGGATCGGCACGCGATACCGTCGGCCTGCCCCACTTCGAGCGGGCCGGGTTTGCGCTCGGCGATCCGGACCGTGATATCCGCAAACATCGAAAGCTGTGCCGCAAGCGTCAATCCGGCTGGTCCGCAGCCCACGATTAGCACATCGACGGCGCTGGGGCGGTCATCTGCGCCGGGCACGTTCTCCGCGATGGAGGGATCGCCCGTTCTGAAGCCGTTGAGGTGAAACTGCATGATCACCCCGCGTTGATCCGTCACACAAACCCGACCATAGGGATCGAGCCCGGTTCATGTCAAAAGAGCGCGTGCAGAGGAATCGGCTGGGCGTGCTACCTAAGGTATTTCTGCTCAGGGCGTCCGAGTAGACCGGTGAAGCCGAGGGCGAAAAGTCACAACCCGATCTGTCCTGAAAAACGCAGGCGCTTCAACGATCAATGTGATCAAGGAAGCGCGGGGTATCACCGATCTGGGCCTGAAAGAAGCCAAGCACCTTGTTCAAGCGAGCGGCAAGATCAGGGAAAACGTAGACAAAGTCGAAGAGATCAAGGGCAAGCTAGAAGCAGCTGGCACCGAGGTCGAACTGGCCTAAGCCTGACGCTTTTACGAACACGAAAGGCGCTTCGAAAACGAGGCGCCTTTTTTGTTTTTTGTTGAACCGAACTTATCGGTTCTAAACTTTCATTAGGAACGCACGCGGTGTGGCTGCTGTCATATACGCATGTCTTCTGTTGATGGGATGCCGTCTACAAATAGGTCATCTAGCCTAAGGCGATTTCTTGGACTAGTTGGTACTAAACGGGCTGCGCCACACTCGGGCGATATTTCGAGCTTCTATTGACCAGATAGGATGACCTCGATCTCTGCACGGGTTTCGTCCTGACTTTGACCTGGTTGGAATTCCTCGCGGTAGAGCAATTTTAGCAATAGCAGATGCAGTGGGCTAAGACCCTGTCGCACGTCAAAGTCGGCTATAGGCCAGTCGAACACAATGCCATTGTCTGCTTCCCTTTGATCTATTCCTAGGGCATTGAAGAATTTCTCAGAAACGCATCTTCGCATCGAACGCTCTGACACATCGTTTTTTATCCAGATATCTGCGTATTTAAGATTCCCCGTATCGTCGCCTTTCAAGATCATGATGCAAGCGTATTGCTCATCCACAAAAGATCGAAAAGCCACTTGCCTGATGTGCGGATCGCCAAATTCAGGACGTAAAATGTATTTTCGCAGATATGTTTCCGGCGATGCTTTAAAGGTCCTCTGGTCAACCATCAGTAGATTTATGTACCCACGGTCGTAGTCGCCAAATTCTTCTTGAAATGTAGGCACTATACCAGTCGTAACAATAACGTCATCCAAGACTTGAAGGACTGCTGCCTCAATCGCATTGACCGCCTCCACACCGGGCATGTCTTCAACGGCACTTAGAACCAAATCGTAGCTCGTCGTGAGTTTGCGCATTGGTCGTTGGCATGGATCAGGTTCAATCGTACACTGAGATCGCTGATGCACTATGGTGGAGAAAAAATCTTCAAAGGGTATGCCACTCTGTTGCTCAAACTCGGTGACCAGAATCCTGTCAGAATCCGAGAGTTCACTCGCAGTGATTGGGTTCGCAAGTGTCATAAACAGCGCCAGCGTAGAGAGTTTGGTCGTCAACGAAATCGAAAAGTGCCTTTGATCAGGGTTTGCTGCTGTTGACAGCATGGTGCGCTTTATCGGCCGCATAGCATAAACGCTCGATAATCTGACAATGTTTCCGACGTCCTGTTTAACTCCCATTTGTTCATCTGCACACCCGCAAACACACGAAACGCCACCGTCAACAAGTAAGCAGTAAACCTTACGCATGATTGAGTCGGTGGCTTTGCACCCGAGGCACGGGGCTTTGGACCAGTCTTCTCTTGTGGGTCTCCAAACGCGGGTTCGCTGCGAATATTGATTGGGACATCATCCCGGCCACCAAAACCAAAAAACCACTTTTCTCCGCCCGCACTGTTGTGCTTTTGTTAATCACGGCCTATGTGATGACTTCCGCTGGGAGCGATGATTCGCGCCCGGCTTTTTGCGTCTTTGACACAGGCAGGAGCAGGCACACTCACATACCCCTGAAATCTTTCGCAAAAAGCCGCCCCAGACCCACCCGAGCGGCTTTTTCCGGAGAGATTATGATCGGGCGCGTGCTTTCGGGCAAGCACGCAGGGATAGATCTTCTTTTCGATCTTTGAGCGTTCGCGACGGGCCGCCCCCCCGCTGCGCGAACAGACAAAGATATGGAGTGCGACTTCGCATGGCAAACACGTTCCTCGGCCAGAAACGTCTACGCAAATACTACGGCAAGATCCGCGAAGTGCTGGAGATGCCGAACCTCATCGAGGTGCAAAAGTCTTCCTACGACCTTTTCCTGAACTCCGGCGACGCCGATGTCCCGACGGACGGCGAGGGCATCGCGGGTGTCTTCCAGTCGGTCTTCCCGATCAAGGACTTCAACGAAACCTCCGTGCTTGAATACGTCAAGTACGAGCTGGAAAAGCCCAAATACGACGTCGAGGAATGTCAGCAGCGCGACATGACCTATTCGGCGCCGCTCAAGGTGACGCTGCGCCTCATCGTGTTCGATGTGGATGAGGACACCGGCGCCAAATCCGTGAAGGACATCAAGGAACAAGACGTCTTCATGGGCGACATGCCGTTGATGACGCCGAACGGCACCTTTGTGGTCAACGGCACCGAGCGTGTGATCGTCAGCCAGATGCACCGCTCGCCCGGCGTGTTCTTCGATCACGACAAGGGCAAGACGCACAGCTCGGGCAAGCTGCTCTTTGCTTGCCGGATCATCCCGTACCGCGGCTCCTGGCTGGACTTCGAATTCGACGCCAAGGACATCGTCTTTGCGCGCATCGACCGCCGCCGCAAACTGCCGGTGACGACGCTGCTCTATGCCCTTGGGCTCGACCAGGAAGGCATCATGGATGCCTATTACAACACGATCACCTACAAGCTTGAAAAGAACAAGGGCTGGGTGGCGCCCTTCTTCCCGGATCGCGTGCGCGGCACCCGGCCGACCTTCGATCTGGTCGATGCAGCCTCGGGCGAGGTGCTCTTCGAGAAGGGCAAGAAGGTCACGCCACGCGCCGTGAAGCAGCTTATCGACGAAGGCTCGGTGACGGAGCTGCTGCTGCCCTACGATCATATCGCCGGCAAATTTGTCGCCAAGGACATCATCAACGAAGAGAACGGCGCGATCTACGTTGAAGCCGGGGATGAGCTGACCCTGGAATACGACAAGGACGGCACGCTTGTCGGCGGCACGGTGAAAGAGCTGGTCGACGCCGGGATCACCGAGATCCCCGTGCTCGACATCGACAACGTGAACGTCGGTCCCTACATGCGCAACACCATGGCGCAGGACAAGAACATGAACCGCGACACCGCGCTCATGGACATCTACCGCGTCATGCGTCCGGGCGAGCCGCCCACCGTCGAGGCCGCTTCGGCGCTCTTCGACACGCTGTTCTTCGACAGCGAGCGCTATGACCTCTCGGCCGTGGGGCGGGTCAAGATGAACATGCGTCTGGCGCTCGATGCCGAGGATACGGTGCGCACATTGCGCCGCGAAGACATCGTGGCCTGCATCAAGGCGCTCGTCGATCTGCGCGACGGCCGCGGGGACATCGACGACATCGACCACCTCGGCAACCGCCGGGTGCGGTCCGTGGGTGAGCTGATGGAGAACCAGTACCGCGTTGGCCTGCTGCGCATGGAGCGTGCGATCAAGGAGCGGATGTCGTCCGTCGAGATCGACACGGTTATGCCGCAGGACCTGATCAATGCGAAACCGGCCGCGGCCGCCGTGCGCGAGTTCTTCGGCTCCAGCCAGCTTTCGCAGTTCATGGACCAGACCAACCCGCTGTCGGAAGTGACGCACAAGCGGCGTTTGTCGGCGCTCGGGCCGGGCGGTCTGACCCGCGAGCGCGCGGGCTTCGAGGTGCGCGACGTGCACCCGACACACTATGGCCGCATGTGCCCGATCGAGACACCGGAAGGGCCGAACATCGGCCTCATCAACTCGCTCGCGACCTTTGCCCGTGTGAACAAGTACGGCTTCATCGAAACGCCCTATCGCAAGGTCGAAGGCGGCGTGGTCTCGGACGATGTGCACTACATGTCGGCCACAGAAGAGATGCGCCATACCGTGGCGCAGGCCAACGCGGCGATCGATCCGAACGGCAAATTCGTGAACGAGTTCGTGAACACTCGCCAGGCGGGTGAATACACGCTGGCCCCCAGCGACTCGGTCGACCTGATCGACGTGTCGCCCAAGCAGCTGGTCTCGGTCGCGGCCTCGCTCATCCCGTTCCTGGAGAATGACGACGCCAACCGCGCCCTGATGGGCTCGAACATGCAGCGCCAGGCTGTGCCGCTGCTGCAAGCCGAGGCGCCGCTGGTCGGCACCGGCATCGAAGAGGTTGTGGCGCGCGACTCGGGGGCGGCCATCATGGCGAAACGCGCCGGTGTGATCGACCAGGTCGACGCCAGCCGGATCGTGATCCGCGCCACGGAGGATCTGGAGCTGGGTGACGCGGGCGTCGACATCTACCGCATGCGCAAATTCCAGCGCTCGAACCAGAACACATGTATCAACCAGCGCCCGCTGGTGAAGGTGGGCGACACCGTTCTGAAAGGCCAGGTGATCGCCGATGGTCCGTCCACCGATATGGGTGAACTGGCCCTTGGCAAGAACGTGGTCGTCGCCTTCATGCCGTGGAATGGCTACAACTACGAGGACTCCATCCTGATTTCCGAGCGGATCGCGCGGGATGACGTCTTCACCTCGATCCATATCGAGGAGTTTGAAGTCGCCGCGCGTGACACCAAGCTTGGGCCGGAAGAGATCACCCGTGACATCCCGAACGTTGGTGAGGAAGCGCTGCGCAACCTCGACGAGGCGGGTATTGTCTACATCGGCGCCGATGTGGAGCCGGGCGATATCCTCGTGGGCAAGATCACCCCAAAAGGCGAAAGCCCAATGACGCCGGAGGAGAAACTCCTGCGTGCGATCTTCGGCGAGAAAGCTTCCGACGTGCGCGACACCTCGCTGCGCGTGAAGCCGGGTGACTTCGGCACGGTCGTGGAAGTGCGTGTCTTCAACCGCCACGGTGTGGAAAAGGACGAGCGTGCGCTGCAGATCGAGCGTGAGGAAGTCGAGCGTCTGGCCCGCGACCGGGACGACGAGCTCGCGATCCTCGACCGCAACATCTATGCGCGTCTGAAGTCGATGATCCTGGGGAAGGTGGCGGTGAAAGGCCCGAAAGGCGTGCCCGCCAATTCCGAGATCACCGAAGAGCTGCTGGAGATGCTGACCCGCGGTCAGTGGTGGCAGCTCGCGCTGAAGGACGAGGCCGATGCGCAGGTGGTTGAGGCGCTCAACGAGCAGTACGAGATCCAGAAGCGCGCGCTCGATGCCCGTTTCGAGGACAAGGTCGAGAAGGTCCGCCGCGGCGATGATCTGCCCCCGGGCGTGATGAAGATGGTCAAGGTCTTCGTCGCGGTGAAGCGCAAGCTTCAGCCGGGCGACAAGATGGCCGGTCGGCACGGCAACAAGGGTGTGATCTCCAAGGTGGTGCCGATGGAGGACATGCCGTTCCTCGCCGATGGCACGCCCGTCGATTTCTGCCTCAACCCGCTGGGCGTGCCCTCGCGCATGAACGTCGGGCAGATCCTCGAGACCCACATGGGCTGGGCCGCGCGCGGTCTGGGCCTCAACGTGGACGAGGCGTTGCAGGAGTATCGCCGGTCGGGTGACCTGACCCCTGTGCGCGACGCGATGAGCCACGCCTATGGCGAGGACGTCTACGCCGAGGGCATCGCCGGTCTCGACGAGGAGACGCTGATCGAGGCGGCCAGCAACGTCACACGCGGTGTGCCGATTGCAACGCCGGTCTTCGATGGTGCGAAAGAGGGTGACGTGAATGACGCGCTGGTGCGTGCTGGTTTCTCGGAATCGGGCCAGTCGATCCTCTTCGACGGGCGCACCGGCGAGCAATTTGCGCGGCCTGTGACCGTTGGCGTGAAGTACCTGCTCAAGCTGCACCACCTGGTGGATGACAAGATCCACGCGCGCTCGACCGGGCCGTACTCCCTCGTCACCCAGCAGCCGCTGGGCGGTAAGGCGCAGTTCGGCGGCCAGCGCTTCGGGGAAATGGAGGTCTGGGCTCTGGAAGCGTACGGCGCCGCCTACACCCTGCAGGAGATGCTGACCGTGAAGTCGGACGACGTGGCCGGACGGACGAAAGTCTACGAAAGCATCGTCAAGGGCGAGGACAACTTCGAAGCGGGCGTGCCCGAGAGCTTCAACGTTCTGGTCAAAGAGGTCCGCGGCCTCGGCCTCAACATGGAGCTTCTCGATGCGGAGGAGGATGAGTGAGTCGGCTAAATGGATGGAAATCCATCGGATCAGCTGAGCTTCCTCTTGGTGAGCTTTCGGCTGATCATCCTGTCGAACACCGTCATGTTGCTTTGGATCATCTACCGGTGCCAGAGTGCCTTCGACGGGAATTCGTTTTTGACACGATTGCGAAGTGCATTCAGCCCGCCAAATCGCGGGCCGATCATTGGGCGCGCAGTTGCCGTCACCGCAATACATGGAATTTTTGGAGTCGCGGCGATGTTTATTGCTGTGGTTCTGATCTGATTAACGCTCTGGAAGGAGCCTGATATGAACCAGGAACTGACCAACAACCCGTTTAACCCGCTCACGCCGCCCAAGGTGTTTGACGAAATCAAGGTGTCGCTGGCCTCGCCGGAACGTATCCTGAGCTGGTCCTTCGGGGAGATCAAAAAGCCCGAGACCATCAACTACCGGACCTTCAAGCCGGAGCGGGACGGTCTTTTCTGCGCGCGCATCTTCGGGCCGATCAAGGACTACGAGTGCCTCTGCGGCAAGTACAAGCGCATGAAGTATCGCGGCGTTGTCTGCGAGAAATGCGGGGTGGAAGTCACGCTGCAAAAGGTACGCCGCGAGCGCATGGGCCATATCGAGCTGGCCTCGCCCGTCGCGCACATCTGGTTCCTGAAGTCGCTGCCCTCCCGCATCGGCCTCATGCTCGACATGACCCTGCGTGATCTGGAGCGGGTTCTGTATTTCGAGAACTACGTGGTGATCGAGCCGGGCCTGACGGATCTCCAATACGGTCAGATGATGACCGAAGAAGAGTATATGGACGCGCAGGACGCTTATGGCATGGATGCCTTCACGGCCAACATCGGGGCTGAGGCGATCCGCGAGATGCTGGCCGCGATTGATCTGGAGCAGGAAGCGGAAACGCTGCGTGCGGACCTGAAAGAGGCCACCGGCGAGCTGAAGCCCAAGAAGATCATCAAGCGTCTCAAGGTCGTGGAAAGCTTCCTTGAATCCGGTAACCGCCCGGAGTGGATGGTGCTGACGGTCATTCCGGTCATCCCGCCAGAGCTGCGTCCGCTGGTGCCGCTCGACGGGGGCCGGTTTGCGACGTCGGACCTCAACGACCTCTACCGCCGGGTGATCAACCGGAACAACCGCCTCAAGCGGCTCATCGAGCTGCGCGCGCCCGACATCATCGTGCGCAACGAAAAGCGGATGTTGCAGGAATCCGTCGATGCGCTCTTCGACAACGGCCGCCGTGGCCGCGTGATCACCGGGGCCAACAAGCGCCCGCTGAAATCGCTGTCTGACATGCTGAAAGGCAAGCAGGGTCGCTTCCGCCAGAACCTTCTCGGCAAACGCGTGGACTTCTCGGGCCGCTCGGTCATCGTGACCGGGCCGGAACTGAAACTGCACCAATGCGGCTTGCCCAAGAAGATGGCGCTCGAACTCTTCAAGCCCTTTATCTACTCGCGGTTGGAGGCCAAGGGCCTCTCTAGCACCGTGAAACAAGCGAAGAAGCTCGTGGAAAAAGAGCGCCCGGAGGTCTGGGACATCCTCGATGAGGTGATCCGCGAGCACCCCGTGATGCTGAACCGTGCGCCGACGCTGCACCGTCTGGGCATTCAGGCGTTTGAGCCGGTGCTGATCGAAGGCAAGGCCATTCAGCTGCACCCGCTGGTCTGCTCGGCCTTCAACGCCGACTTCGACGGCGACCAGATGGCCGTTCACGTGCCGCTGAGCCTTGAGGCCCAGCTGGAAGCGCGCGTGCTGATGATGTCCACGAACAACGTGCTGTCGCCCGCGAACGGCGCGCCGATCATCGTGCCCTCGCAGGACATGATCCTGGGTCTTTACTACACCACGCTGGAGCGCGAGGGCATGCCGGGCGAAGGCATGGTCTTCGGCTCCGTGGAAGAGGTGCAGCACGCGCTTGATGCCGGGTTTGTGCACCTGCACTCGAAGATCACCGCGCGGATTCCGCAGATCGACGAGAATGGCCTCGAGGTGATGAAGCGCTACGAGACCACGCCGGGCCGCATCCGTCTCGGCGCGCTCCTGCCGTTGAATGCCAAGGCGCCCTTCGAGCTGGTGAACCGCCTACTGCGCAAGAAGGAAGTGCAGCAGGTCATCGACACCGTCTACCGCTACTGCGGCCAGAAGGAATCTGTCATCTTCTGTGACCAGATCATGACCATGGGCTTCCGCGAGGCGTTCAAGGCCGGGATTTCCTTCGGCAAGGACGACATGCTGATCCCCGACACCAAATGGCCGATCGTCGAAGAGACGCGCGACCAGGTGAAAGACTTCGAACAGCAGTATATGGACGGTCTGATCACCCAGGGCGAGAAGTACAACAAGGTGGTCGATGCCTGGTCGAAGTGTAACGACAAGGTGACAGAGGCCATGATGGGCTCGATCTCGGCCAGCAAGAAGGACGAGAACGGCGCCGAGATGGAGCCGAACTCGGTCTACATGATGGCGCACTCGGGCGCGCGGGGGTCGGTGACGCAGATGAAACAGCTGGGCGGTATGCGCGGCCTGATGGCCAAGCCCAACGGCGACATCATCGAGACACCGATCATCTCGAACTTCAAGGAAGGCCTGACGGTGTTGGAGTACTTCAACTCCACGCACGGTGCGCGCAAGGGTCTGTCGGACACCGCTCTGAAGACGGCGAACTCCGGGTATCTGACCCGGCGTCTGGTGGACGTGGCACAGGACTGCATCGTGCGCATGAACGACTGCGGCACCGAGGCGTCGATCACGGCCAATGCGGCTGTGAATGACGGCGAGGTTGTCGCTTCTCTGTCCGAGCGCATCCTGGGCCGCGTCGTGGCCGAGGACATTCTGCGCCCTGGCACCGACGAGGTCATGGTCGCCGCTGGCACGCTGGTGGACGAACGCATGGCGGATGCCATCGAAGAGGCCAGCGTGACCTCCGCGCGAATCCGCAGCCCGCTGACCTGTGAGGCTGAGGAAGGCGTGTGCGCCATGTGTTACGGGCGCGATCTCGCCCGCGGCACCATGGTGAACACCGGTGAGGCCGTCGGCATCATCGCCGCACAGTCCATCGGTGAGCCTGGTACACAGCTGACGATGCGGACCTTCCACATCGGTGGCGTCGCTCAGGGTGGCCAGCAGTCCTTCCTCGAAGCGAGCCACACTGGCAAGGTCGTCTTCGAGAACGCTCAGACGCTGGAGAACGCCTCGGGCGAGACCATGGTCATGGGCCGCAACATGAAGCTGATCATTCAGGACGACAACGGTGAGGAGCGTGCCAGCCACAAGGTCGGCTACGGCTCCAAGCTCTTCGTCAAGGATGGCCAGGACATCGTGCGGGGAGATAAGCTCTTTGAGTGGGATCCCTACACGCTGCCGATCATCGCGGAGGCGAGCGGGACGGCGAAGTTCGTCGACCTTGTCTCAGGCATTGCCGTGAAGGACGAGACCGACGACGCCACCGGCATGACCCAGAAGATCGTGATCGACTGGCGCTCGGCGGCCAAGGGCAACGAGCTCAAGCCCGAGATCATTCTGGTGGATGGCAGCGGCGAGCCGGTGCGCAACGAGGCGGGCAATCCGGTGACCTATCCGATGTCTGTGGATGCGGTTCTCTCCATCGAGGACGGTGCCGAGATCAAGGCGGGTGACGTGGTTGCGCGGATTCCGCGTGAAGGTGCGAAGACCAAGGACATCACCGGTGGTCTGCCGCGCGTGGCCGAGCTTTTCGAGGCGCGGCGTCCGAAAGACCACGCGATCATCGCCGAAATCGACGGCTATGTGCGCTACGGCAAGGACTACAAGAACAAGCGCCGTATCGCGATCGAGTCTGCCGACGACCCGGACGTCAAGGTCGAGTACATGGTGCCGAAGGGCAAGCACATCCCCGTCGCAGAGGGGGATTTTGTCCACAAGGGCGACTACATCATGGACGGGAACCCCGCGCCGCATGACATCCTTGCCATTCTCGGTGTGGAAGCGCTGGCGGACTACATGATCGACGAGGTGCAGGATGTCTATCGCCTGCAGGGTGTGAAGATCAACGACAAGCACATCGAAGTCATCGTGCGCCAGATGCTGCAGAAGTGGGAGATCCAGGACTCGGGCGACACAACGCTGCTGAAAGGCGAGCATGTGGACAAGCAGGAGTTCGATCTGGCCAACGAGAAGGCGATTGCCAAGGGCGGGCGACCCGCACAGGGCGAACCGATCCTTCTGGGCATCACCAAGGCAAGCCTGCAGACCCGCAGCTTCATCTCGGCGGCCTCCTTCCAGGAGACGACGCGCGTGCTCACCGAGGCCTCTGTCCAAGGCAAGAAGGACAAGCTCGTGGGTCTGAAGGAGAACGTGATCGTGGGCCGTCTGATCCCGGCGGGCACCGGCGGGGCGACCATGAAGGTCCGCCGCATCGCGCAGGAACGCGACAACGTCGTCATCGAAGCGCGTCGCGAGGAGGCCGAGGCCGCCGCCGCGCTCGCTGCGCCGGCGGCCGACGATATGGTCGGCGGCGACGTCTTCGACCAGGTGATGACACCGGAGGAGGACAGCCGCGGCTGACCCTCGCCCAAACCTTCCATCATGGGCCCCCGGCGTGTTCCGCGTCGGGGGTTTTTTCTTGGGTCACGCGGGCCGGTTTTGCTCTGCACCCTGCGGGATATCTATGGCGCGATGCCGCATTCGCGGTTAGCGTCCGGGAATCGCCATAAGTACGACACCGACAGGATCGACCATGTCCGAGACGCAGCACCCCATGACCCCGCATCAGCTGCCACCGTACTTCGCGAGCGCGGATGGCAGCGACGGGCTCTTCACCCTGATGGTCTTTTTCGTGCTGATCCTGATCCTGCTGCTCGGCATCGCCTATTTCACCCTGCACGCTCTGCCCGAACGCATGGCCCACAAAGGCAATAGCGCGCAGTTGCAGCTGATCAGCATCCTCGCGATGCTGGCGCTCTTCACTCACAACAACCTGTTCTGGATCATCGCCCTGGTGCTGGCCGCCTTCCGGCCGCCCGATCTGGTCAGCCCGCTGAACTCAATGGCGCAGTCGCTGCAAAACCTCGTCAATCGGGAGCGCTAGGCGATGCTTGAGGTCATCCTGTGCTCGCTGGTCACGATCCTGCCCGACTACCTGCTGCGCCGCCGCTTTCAGGGCAAGCGCTGGGGGCAGGAGATTACTTTCTTCACTGTCTGGTACGAGCTGCGCTGGGGCATCACGCTCTGTGCCATGCTGACCATCACGCTCATCACCATCGTGTTTTACTACCACCCCAGCACCTCGAACGTCGCGTCCTTCTTCCGCACCGTGACCATCCTGTCGGAGCAGGGCGGGCGCGTCTCTGACGTTTATGTGGAGATCAACTCAGAGGTCGCGGCGGGCGATCCGATCTTCCGGCTGGACAGCAGCAGCCAGGAGGCCGCCGCCGAGACCGCGCGCCGCCAGATCGCCGAGGTCGAGGCAGCGCTGGTCTTGGCCGAGGCGCAGCGCGCGGCCTCTGTCGCCGCGGTGGATCAGGCTGTCGCAGCGTTTGAACAGACCCACGAAGACCTCGAGCGACAGCGCGAACTGCGCAACCGCGGCTCGGCAGCGGTGAGTGACCGGGATGTGCAGCTGCTGGAGAACGAGTTGGGCGTCAAGCAGGGTCAGGTCGATGCGGCCCGCGCCGGGGTCGAGGCTGTCGATGCACAGATCTCCGTGCAACTGCCCGCCCAGCGTGCGACGGCCGAGGCCGCACTGGCCCAGGCGGTGAACGAGATCGAAAAGCTCACCGTCTATGCGGGCGTCGATGGCACCATCGAGCAGTTCACCCTGCGGGTGGGCGATATCGTCAGCCCCGTGCTGCGGCCTGCCGGGATCCTCGTGCCCTCGGAAGCGGGCCGGAACCGGTTTCAGGCGGGCTTCCCGCAAATCTCTGCGCAGGTCGTGAAGGCGGGCGGCGTCGCCGAGATCATGTGTGTCTCCAAACCCTTCACCGTCGTGCCCATGGTCATCACCGAAGTACAGGATGTGATCGCGGCAGGGCAGCTGCGCCCTTCTGACCGCTTGGGCGACGCGCAGAACATGGGCGCGCCGGGCACCATCACCGCGTTTCTGGAGCCGATCTATCCCGGTCAGACCGATGACATCCCGCCGGGCAGCCGCTGCCTCGCCAATGCCTACACCTACAATCACGCCCTGCTTGAGGACCCAGAGCTTGGCTTTGGACAGAGGATCTTCCTGCATGTCGTCGATACGGTTGGGGTTGTTCACGCGGCGGGGCTGCGCATTCGGTCGCTGTTGCTGCCTCTGCAGACCCTTGTTTTCACAGGGCACTGAGCGGGGCGGCGCGGTGGCTTCCCGAAGGGTTTGACAGATCTGATGACGATGGAGACGGAACGGCCCGGCTTTTCCCCAAATGTCACCGGCGCGCTTCTGATGATGGCCTCCATGGCGTGCTTTACGATCAATGACGCGCTGATCAAGGCCACGGGTGGTGCCGTGCCCCTGTTCCAACTGCTGGTGTTGCGCGGGCTGATCGCTACGGCTCTGATTGCTGCGCTGGCGTGGTCGCGCGGCGCTTTCCGCGGGCGTGTCGCGCGCGGCGATTGGGTCTGGATCGCCCTGCGCTCGCTTTCGGAAGTCGGTGCTGCGTATTTCTTCATCACCGCCCTTCTGAACATGCCGCTGGCGAATATCACGGCGATCCTGCAGATCCTGCCGCTGACGGTCACGCTCGGGTCGGCGCTGATCTTCCGCGAGGCGGTGGGTTGGCGGCGTCTGACGGCGATCGCGGTGGGGTTCTGCGGGATGCTGCTGATCGTCAAACCCGGCGCGGAGGGCTTCACCCTCTGGTCGGTCTACGCGCTGATCGCGGTTGTCTGCGTGACCGCGCGCGACCTGATCACCCGGCGGATCTCGTCGCAAGCGCCGTCGCTTCTTGTGACCTTCTGTGCTTCGCTCGGCGTGCTGCTGGCGGCGGGGGTCGCGTCGCTCACGATCACATGGGTGCCGGTCACGCCGCGGCTCGGTACTCTGATTGCAGCGTCTTCGGTCTTCATCGTGGGGGGGCTACTACTTCAGCGTTCAGGTCATGCGCCAAGGCGACGTGTCCTTCATCGCGCCCTTCCGCTATACCGGTCTGCTCTGGGCGCTGCTGTTGGGCTGGATCGCGTTCGGCGAGTGGCCGCCGACGGTCACGCTTCTCGGTGCCGGCATCATTGTCGGGGCCAGTGCCTACACGGTCATCCGCGAGCGCCAGCTCGCCCACCGCAGCCTCTGATCGCACCGCGCGGGCGCTGGATACAATAGGCTCACTGCTGGCACGGAATTCCAGTCAGGTGCTGTTGACAGCCTCTCCGACTCCTTTTATACGCCGCTCATCTCGTCGCCGGGGGTCCGCTCTGCGCGCCGAAATCAAAACTGAAGTGGTCACGATCCGGCCCCTTATCGGCCCGATCCTCTGTAAACCCACCGCGTCGTTTTCCTCGGTACGGAAACGGAGCGGTCTTTTGGCATTGCACCATGGGTGCATGTGGAACAATGCACCATGGGTGCATGCACAACGCGGCGCTCTTGGCGCAGGCAGATCATAGCGCCTCTGGCGCAGAGCCGCAGGCGGACGCGTCTGCGAGAGAGTTTCAACCGCATGGGGGTCGTCCTCGTGCACACATATGTGAGCAACACGGGGAAAGAACCGGAATGCCAACGATCCAACAGCTGATCCGCAAGCCGCGGCAGCCAAAAGTCAAACGCTCCAAGTCCATGCACCTGCAGGAATGCCCGCAGAAGCGTGGCGTATGTACGCGCGTCTATACAACGACACCGAAGAAGCCGAACTCCGCGATGCGGAAAGTCGCCAAGGTCCGCCTGACCAACGGCTTCGAGGTCATCAGCTACATCCCCGGCGAGAGCCACAACCTGCAGGAACACTCGGTTGTGTTGATCCGCGGCGGCCGTGTGAAGGACCTTCCGGGTGTACGCTATCACATCCTGCGCGGGGTGCTCGACACCCAGGGCGTGAAAGACCGCAAGCAACGTCGTTCGAAATACGGCGCGAAGCGTCCGAAGTAAGGAGAGACCAAGATGTCCCGTCGCCACGCAGCCGAAAAACGCGAAGTCCTGCCCGACGCCAAATATGGCGATCTGGTGCTGACCAAATTCATGAACAACCTGATGATCGACGGCAAGAAGTCGGTCGCAGAGCGCATCGTCTACAACGCCCTGACCCGGGTCGAAGACAAGATCAAGCGCGCGCCCGTCGAGGTCTTCCACGAAGCGCTCGACAACATCAAGCCCAGCGTCGAAGTCCGTTCCCGCCGTGTAGGTGGGGCCACCTATCAGGTGCCCGTCGAAGTGCGCCCCGAGCGCCGCGAAGCGCTGGCGATCCGCTGGCTCATCAAGGCCTCCCGGTCGCGCAACGAGAACACGATGGAAGAGCGCCTGGCCGGTGAACTTCTCGACGCTGTTCAGTCCCGCGGCACCGCGGTGAAGAAGCGCGAAGACACACACAAGATGGCCGACGCCAACAAAGCGTTCAGCCACTACCGCTGGTAACACTGTCGCGCCCCTTGGGGCGCGATGATCCGTTTTAGATACATCCGAGGAAGCAGCCCCATGGCCCGCGACTATCCGCTCCAACGCTACCGCAACTTCGGCATCATGGCGCACATCGATGCCGGCAAAACCACCTGTTCCGAACGTATCCTGTATTACACAGGCAAGTCCCACAACATCGGTGAGGTGCACGATGGTGCAGCCACAATGGACTGGATGGAGCAGGAGCAGGAGCGTGGCATCACCATCACCTCCGCTGCGACCACCACATTCTGGCAGCGTCAGGAAGAGCCCACCAATGAGGGTACGTCCGACACCAAGTATCGGATGAACATCATCGACACGCCCGGCCACGTGGACTTCACCATCGAGGTGGAACGCTCGCTCGCGGTGCTCGACGGTGCCGTCTGCGTTCTGGACGCGAACGCCGGTGTGGAGCCGCAGACCGAGACCGTCTGGCGCCAGGCCGACCGTTACAAGGTGCCGCGGATCGTCTTCGTCAACAAGATGGACAAGATCGGCGCCGACTTCTTCAACTGCGTGCGCATGATCGAAGACCGCACCGGCGCCCGCGCGGTGCCCGTGGCTCTGCCGATTGGCGCGGAAAACGAGCTGGAAGGCCTGATCGATCTTGTGACCATGGAAGAGTGGGTCTGGAAGGGCGAAGACCTCGGCGCCTCCTGGATCAAGCAGCCCATCCGTGACAGCCTGAAAGACCAGGCGGACGAGTGGCGCGGCAAGATGATCGAAGCGGCCGTCGAAGAAGACGACGACGCAATGATGGAATACCTCGAAGGCAACGAGCCCGACATCGAGACGCTGCGCAAACTGCTGCGCAAGGGCACGCTGGCGCTGCATTTCGTACCCGTGCTCGGTGGCTCCGCCTTCAAGAACAAGGGCGTGCAGCCGCTTCTGAACGCCGTGATCGACTATCTGCCGAGCCCGCTCGATGTTGTCGACTACATGGGCTTCAAGCCGGGCGACGAGAACGAAGAACGCAACATCGCCCGCCGCGCGGATGACGCGATGCCGTTTGCGGGCCTCGCCTTCAAAATCATGAACGACCCCTTCGTGGGCTCGCTGACCTTCACCCGCATCTATTCCGGCGTGATGAAGAAAGGTGACCAGCTCCTGAACTCCACCAAGGGCAAGCCCGAGCGTGTGGGCCGCATGATGATGATGCACTCCAACAACCGCGAGGAGATCGACGAGGCCTTCGCCGGCGACATCATCGCGCTTGCGGGGCTCAAGGACACCACCACCGGTGACACGCTCTGCGATAAGAACGATCCGGTGGTGCTGGAAACCATGACCTTCCCCGATCCGGTGATCGAGATCGCGGTCGAGCCGAAGACGAAGAACGACCAGGAGAAGATGTCTCAAGGTCTCGCGCGTCTGGCCGCCGAAGACCCCTCCTTCCGGGTAGAGACAGACCTCGAGTCCGGTCAGACCATCATGAAGGGCATGGGCGAACTGCACCTCGACATTCTGGTCGACCGCCTGAAGCGCGAATTCAAGGTCGAGGCCAACATCGGCGCGCCGCAGGTGGCCTATCGCGAGACGATCTCGAAGGAAGCCGAGATCACCTACACCCACAAGAAACAGTCTGGTGGCTCCGGTCAGTTCGCGGAAGTGAAGATGATCCTGACCCCGACCGATCCGGGCGAAGGCTACTCCTTCGAGAGCCGTATCGTTGGTGGTGCCGTGCCGAAGGAATACATCCCCGGCGTGGAAAAAGGCATCAAATCGGTGATGGACTCGGGTCCTCTGGCTGGCTTCCCGGTGATCGACTTCAAGGTGGCACTCATCGACGGCAAGTTCCACGATGTGGATTCCAGCGTTCTGGCCTTCGAAATCGCCGCCCGTATGGGGATGCGCGAAGGCATGAAGAAGGCCGGCGCGAAGCTCTTGGAGCCGATCATGAAGGTCGAGGTTGTCACGCCCGAGGAATACACCGGCGGCATCATCGGCGACCTGACGTCCCGTCGCGGGCAGGTGTCCGGTCAGGAGCCGCGCGGCAACGCCATCGCGATTGACGCCTTCGTGCCGCTGGCGAACATGTTCGGCTACATCAACACGCTGCGCTCGATGTCCTCGGGGCGTGCGCAGTTCACAATGCAGTTCGATCACTACGATCCGGTGCCGCAGAATATCTCCGACGAGATCCAGGCAAAATTCGCTTAATTCGGTCGCCCCGGACGGGGCGGCGAACACCAACACCGGGTGGCGCGGCCATCCACACGAACACCTAAGGAGGCCACCATGGCAAAGGCAAAGTTTGAACGTACGAAACCGCACGTAAACATTGGCACGATTGGTCACGTTGACCACGGGAAGACGACGCTGACGGCGGCGATCACGAAGTATTTCGGCGACTTCAAGGCCTATGACCAGATCGACGGTGCACCGGAAGAGAAGGCGCGCGGCATCACCATTTCGACCGCGCATGTGGAATATGAGACCGACGCGCGCCACTACGCACATGTCGACTGCCCCGGCCACGCGGACTACGTCAAGAACATGATCACCGGTGCGGCGCAGATGGACGGCGCGATCCTGGTGGTGAACGCGGCCGACGGCCCGATGCCGCAGACGCGCGAGCACATCCTGCTGGGCCGCCAGGTGGGCATCCCGACGATGGTTGTCTACATGAACAAGGTCGACCAGGTGGATGACGAAGAGCTGCTCGAGCTCGTCGAGATGGAGATCCGCGAGCTGCTCAGCTCCTACGAGTACCCCGGCGACGACATTCCCGTGATCCCCGGCTCGGCGCTGGCGGCGATGGAAGGCAACAATCCCGAGATCGGCGAGGAATCGATCCGCAAGCTGATGGCGGCTGTCGACGAGTGGATCCCGACGCCCGAGCGCGCGGTGGACCAGCCCTTCCTGATGCCGGTCGAGGACGTGTTCTCGATCTCCGGCCGCGGTACCGTGGTGACGGGGCGTGTCGAGCGGGGCGTGATCAACGTGGGCGACGAGATCGAGATCGTCGGCATTCGCGACACCCAGAAAACGACCTGCACCGGTGTCGAGATGTTCCGCAAGCTGCTGGACCGTGGCGAAGCGGGCGACAACATCGGCGCCCTGCTGCGCGGCATCGACCGCGACGGCGTGGAGCGTGGTCAGGTGCTCTGCAAGCCAGGGAGCGTGACGCCGCACACCAAGTTCGAGGCCGAGGCCTACATCCTGACCAAGGATGAGGGTGGCCGCCACACGCCGTTCTTCGCGAACTACCGCCCGCAGTTCTACTTCCGCACGACGGATGTGACCGGCACGGTTCAGCTGAACGAGGGCACGGAGATGGTGATGCCGGGCGACAACGTGGCCTTCGGCGTCGAGCTGATCGCGCCGATCGCGATGGAACAGGGCCTGCGCTTCGCGATCCGCGAAGGCGGCCGCACCGTCGGCGCAGGGGTTGTTTCCAAGATTACAGAGTAATCACGGAAACAAACCCAGTGGGTGGCCCCCGCGGCAGTCGTTGCGCAGCAATGACGAGAGCGGCGCCACAGCATCCGGTCGAGACCGGGACCAGATTGCGGAGCGCTTCCGGGCGCTCCAAAAGAAAGCAACGCGACGAAGGGTGGCAATAAGGCTGCTCTTCCTCTCCGTTTGAGACCCGAGTAAGGGAAAAGACAGATGGCCATTCAAAGCCAAAACATCCGCATCCGCCTCAAGGCGTTTGACTACCGTGTGCTGGATACATCCACACAGGAGATCGTCAACACCGCCAAGCGCACAGGTGCCTCCGTTCGCGGCCCGATCCCGCTGCCGAACAAGATCGAGAAATTCACCGTTCTGCGTGGCCCCCACGTGGACAAGAAATCCCGTGACCAGTTCGAGATCCGCACGCACAAGCGCCTGCTGGATATCGTTGATCCGACCCCCCAGACCGTGGACGCGCTGATGAAGCTCGACCTCGCCGCTGGCGTGGACGTCGAGATCAAGCTGCAATCGTAAGCGTCAGGGAGGGTTTCAATCATGTTGCGCTCAGGCGTTATTGCAAAAAAGGTCGGGATGACCCGGCTCTTCATGGAAGACGGCAAGCAGATCCCTGTAACCGTGCTTCAACTCGACAAGCTGCAGGTCGTGGCCCAACGCACCGCTGAGAAAGACGGCTATTCCGCCGTGCAACTCGGCGCGGGTACAGCCAAGGCCAAGCGGACCTCCAAGGCCATGCGTGGCCACTTCTCCGCCGCCAAGGTGGAACCGAAGCGCAAGGTGGCCGAGTTCCGCGTCGATGCCGAGAACCTGATCAACGTCGGTGAGGAAATCACCGCGAACCACTACTTCGAGGGCCAGTTCGTCGATGTGGCGGGCACCTCCATCGGTAAGGGTTTTGCCGGTGCGATGAAGCGGCACAACTTCGGCGGTCTGCGCGCCTCGCACGGCGTGTCGATCAGCCACCGCTCGCACGGCTCGACCGGTCAGTGTCAGGATCCGGGCAAGGTCTTCAAAGGCAAGAAGATGGCCGGTCACATGGGGGCCGCTCGTGTCACCACGCAGAACCTGCAGGTTGTGCGCACAGATGCCGACCGTGGCCTGATCATGGTCAAGGGTGCGGTTCCGGGCTCGAAAGGAGGCTGGGTGACGGTCAAGGATGCGGTCAAGAAACCGTTCCCTGAGAACGCGATCCTGCCCGCTGCGCTGAAGTCCGACGCCGAAGCCGCCGCCAAGGCCGCGGAAGAAGCCGCAGCCGCTGCTGCCGCAGAGGCCGAAGCCGAAGCCAAGCGTCTCGCCGAAGAGCAAGCCGCCGCCGAAGCCGAAGCGCTGAAGGCTGCGGAAGCGGAAATCGCAGCCGAGAAGTCGGATGAGGCACCTGCCGAAGACGGCGAAGAGAAGAAAGAAGGTGACGCATGAAACTCGATGTCATCAAACTCGACGGCAAGAAGGCCGGGTCGGTTGAGCTGAGCGAGGACCTCTTTGGCCTGGAGCCGCGCGCCGACATCCTGCACCGCGTCGTGCGCTGGCAGCGCAACAACGCGCAGGCCGGTACGCATAAGGTCAAGACACGCTCGGAAACCAGCTACTCGACCAAGAAGATCTATCGCCAGAAGGGCACCGGCGGCGCCCGCCACGGTGACCGCAACGCGCCGATCTTCCGCAAGGGTGGGATCTACAAAGGCCCGACCCCGCGCAGCCACGGCCATGAGCTGACCAAGAAGTTCCGCAAGCTCGGCCTGCGCCACGCGCTCAGCGCCAAGGCAAAAGCGGGCGAGCTGGTGATCCTGGACGAGGCCGCCGCGACCGGCAAAACCGCCGCGCTGGCCAAACAGGTGGCCAACCTGGGCTGGAAACGCGCGCTGGTCATCGACGGCGCCTCGGTGAACGAGAACTTCGCACAGGCGGCGCGGAACATCGAGGGCCTCGATATCCTGCCGACGATGGGCGCAAACGTATATGACATCCTCCGCCGCGACACGCTGGTGATCACGAAGGCGGGTGTCGAAGCACTGGAGGCACGCCTGAAATGAACGCGAAAGCCGAACACTACGACGTGATCCGCAAGCCGATCATCACCGAGAAGGCCACCATGACGTCCGAGAATGGTGCCGTGGTCTTCGAAGTGGCGATGGACAGCAACAAGCCCCAGATCAAGGAGGCCGTCGAGGCGCTCTTTGGCGTAAAGGTGAAAGCTGTCAACACGACCATCACCAAGGGCAAGGTCAAACGCTTCCGTGGCCAGATGGGCAAGCGGAAAGACGTCAAGAAAGCCTATGTGACCCTCGAAGAGGGCAACACGATCGACGTCTCCACTGGCCTTTGAGCCGCGAGACCGCTGAAAAGTGAAAACCCCGGTCTGGAAACAGGCCGGGGTTTTCCATTGCAAGGGACTGGGTGTCTCGGACCTCGGATCCGCCGTCCCGAGCCGCATCGCAGCGGTCGCTGAACATGACCGCTGCGGCTCTCTGTGCGGCGCGAAGGCGGTGCTGCCGGTGCGGTCTGCCGCCTCGTCCGAAAGCCGTGCGTCCGGCACGGCGCCCCGGTGCCGGTACCCAGATAGGCCTTGCAATTGCCTGCGGAAAGGCCCACATGTGACCTGCGACGTTAACGCTATCGGTTAAATTGCTCCTTAAGGCTCAGTCTATTCGATCTTGCTCTGACTTAGCCGACATGCCGCATTTCGCGGGCATCAAACAAGGAGAACGACAATGGCCACTGGCACAGTCAAATGGTTTAACACGACAAAAGGTTTTGGATTCATCGCGCCCGATGGCGGCAGCAAGGACGTGTTCGTGCACATCTCTGCGGTCGAGCGGGCCGGTCTGACCGGTCTGGCAGACGACCAGAAGGTGACGTTCGATATCGAAGCCGGTCGTGATGGCCGCGACAGCGCAGCAAACATCGCACTTGCGTGATGCGCCGACCCCGTTACCGGGGTCCGCTACATGACTATACTATGGACGGGCGTATCTGAGACGAAGCGCCCGTTTTTTTATGCCGCGGCGAGGCACGGAATTGGTTTCGTCAGCCCTTGACATCTCGTGGTTTTCCGGCGCGGGCGCATCGCGATGCCGGGCCCTGCCTGCGTGACCTCGTGTTCGAACTTTGGTCTTTGTGCCGGATGGCGATCGAAAGCCCGGAAAAAGGAGTCGTGAAAATGCCCAGACCGAAAAAGGACACCTTGTTCGGACCCCTCAAGCCGGCCGCGGAAACGAACCTCGACAAGACCACGCGGATCGTTCGGGAGATCACCGAAGGCGAGGCAAAGAAGCGGCAGATGAAAACGGCCCGCCTCCGTGCCGCACGCCTTGAGCAGAAAGCAAGCACGGCCGGCGAAACCGCCGCTGCCCAAACACCAACAAGGGGCAGCGGGACGCCGAAGAAATCCAACGTCAAACGCTGATATTCGATGCTGGACCGGTGGGTCGAGGTCCGCGCATATCTCTCAGGGTCGGTAGCGCTCTGCGTTCGTGATCGCCCCGGCTTTGACTGGGCCAGCCGCTACCTCACGTGTGCACAGACGCGATGTCGGCAAAACACCGACATGCGGCTTTCCACGTTCCAATGAGGGTGACGCCCCTGTTCGGAGGCGAGCCCCAGAAGGGACCCGACCGGCCAAGAAGCCGAAGCGGGCCGTTCACGGTCAGCTCGGCGCCGCCACACCCATCCGCGCGTGGATCGCGTCGCGTTGTTCGTCGGTCAGGCCGAGGCCCGTCGCGAGTTGTCGCATGTATTGAGCCTCTGCGGGATTGTCGATGCGAATTGCCGCCAGCGAGGTGGAGTAGATCTGCTCGCGCCCGACTGTGCCAGCCTCCTGGATCAGGCTCGGCAGATCGACGGGCGCTTGCAGCTCAGCCTTCACGAATTCACGCTCTTCCTCGCTGATGTCGCCGAGTCGGTCGACGATGGCGGCTTGTTCTTCTTCATCGATCTCGCCATCGGCCTTCGCCGCCTGGATCATCGCGCGGATCATCAGCTTGGCCTGCTGCTCCATCGCGTCGCCGACCGGTGTATTGCCGAACATGGCATCCATCATCGCAGCCGACTGCTGGCTGCCGGCCTCGGCCGCACCGCGCATACTGGCCATCAGCCCGCCCAAGCCTGCGGCCCCCGCTTCGGTCGCCCCTGCGGTCGCCTGGCCCATCTGGCCAAACAGACTTTTCACCTGCGCCGAGCCGCCGGGGATGCCGAACTGATCGGCCATGCGGCCGAGCTGGTCGGCTATGTTGCTGTTGCCCGCCCCTTGCATGGCATCCTGCAGACCGGCCATGCCGCCCATCTTCTTGTACTTGTCCATCCCCTTGGCCGCCGCAAAACCGACAGCAACCGCGGCAAGTGCCTTCACAAAGCTCATGGTATTCCCTCCACCCAAGACCTCTCAGAGCCTAGCATCCGTTTGGCGACGTAAGGAAGCCAGAAGCTCAGCGCGGGTTTTGCGCGGCGAATAGGCGCCAAAGGCTGGAGTGGGCCGGGGCAGACGGGGATGACCCGCTGAAAAACCTCAGGTTTCGGCCCCTCCCGGCTTGACCCCAAGAGCGCACTCTCTTAAACGAACGCATCGGCAAGCCCCGGATTCGTCCGGGGCTGCTGTATTTGTCGTGCGCGACATCGAACACCCGGGCACCTACGGGGGCCTTCATACCATAGGCGTCAGATGACGCCGTTAGCAAAACGGAAGACAGACAACATGGCACTCAAGTCGTACAAACCGACGACGCCGGGCCAGCGTGGGCTGGTACTGATCGACCGTTCGGAGCTCTGGAAAGGCCGCCCGGTCAAATCCCTCACCGAAGGGTTGACCAAGAACGGCGGACGGAACAACACCGGACGGATCACGATGCGCCGCAAAGGCGGCGGGGCCAAGCGCCTCTACCGGATCGTCGACTTCAAACGGAACAAGCTCGATGTGTCGGCGACCGTCGAACGCATCGAATACGACCCCAACCGCACCGCCTTTATCGCGCTCGTAAAATATGACGACGGCGAGCAGGCGTATATCCTGGCACCGCAGCGCCTCGCGGTGGGTGACACGGTGATTGCGTCGACCAAGGCCGACATCAAGCCCGGCAACGCGATGCCCTTCTCGGGCATGCCCATCGGGACAATCGTGCACAACATCGAGATGAAGCCCGGCAAGGGCGGTCAGATCGCCCGTGCCGCCGGCACCTACGCGCAATTCGTGGGCCGCGACGGTGGCTACGCTCAGATCCGTCTGAGCTCTGGCGAGCTGCGCCTCGTGCGTCAGGAGTGCATGGCGACGGTTGGTGCTGTGTCGAACCCCGACAACTCGAACCAGAACTACGGTAAAGCGGGCCGCATGCGCCACAAGGGCATCCGCCCCTCTGTGCGTGGTGTCGTGATGAACCCGATCGACCACCCGCATGGTGGTGGTGAAGGCCGGACCTCTGGTGGCCGTCACCCGGTGACCCCCTGGGGCAAGCCGACAAAGGGTGCAAAGACCCGAAACAAGAAAAAAGCGTCCAGCAAGCTCATCCTGCGCTCGCGGCACGCCAAGAAGAAGGGGCGCTAACATATGGCACGCTCTGTTTGGAAAGGTCCTTTTGTCGACAGCTACGTGTTGAAAAAGGCCGAAGCGTCCCGCGAAAGCGGCCGCAACGAAGTGATCAAGATCTGGTCGCGTCGCTCGACAATCCTGCCCCAGTTCGTGGGCCTCACATTCGGCGTCTACAATGGCCACAAGCATATCCCGGTGAATGTCACCGAGGACATGATCGGTCAGAAGTTCGGTGAGTATTCGCCCACGCGGACCTACTACGGTCACGCCGCTGACAAGAAGGCGAAGCGCAAATGAGCAAGGATAAGAACCCCCGCCGGGTGGCGGACAACGAAGCCATGGCAAAGCTGCGCATGCTTCGCACGTCCCCGCAGAAACTGAACCTCGTGGCCGCGATGATCCGGGGCAAGAAGGTGGACAAGGCCCTGACGGACCTGACCTTCTCGAAGAAACGGATCGCACTGGACGTGAAGAAATGCCTTCAGTCAGCAATCGCGAACGCGGAAAACAACCACAACCTTGATGTGGACGAGCTGATCGTCGCAGAGGCCTATGTGGGCAAAAACCTGACCATGAAGCGGGGACGTCCGCGCGCACGTGGCCGGTTCGGCAAGATCATCAAGCCGTTCTCGGAAATCACGATTCTGGTGCGTCAGGTAGAGGAGCAAGCCTAATGGGAAACAAAGTCAATCCGATTGGCATGCGCCTGCAGGTGAACCGCACCTGGGACAGCCGCTGGTACGCCGATACGAAAGAATACGGTGATCTTCTGCTGGAAGACATCGCGATCCGTGAATTCATCAAGGAAGAATGCAAGCAGGCCGGTGTGGCCCGTGTGATCATCGAACGTCCGCACAAGAAGTGCCGCGTGACGATCCATACGGCCCGCCCCGGTGTCATTATCGGCAAGAAAGGCGCGGACATCGAAGGTCTGCGCCAGAAGATCGCCAAGATGACCGACAGCGAGCTGCACCTCAACATCGTTGAAGTGCGCAAGCCCGAGCTGGATGCGGCCCTCGTGGGTGAGAGCATCGCGCAGCAACTTGAGCGTCGGGTGTCGTTCCGCCGCGCCATGAAGCGTGCGGTGCAGAACGCCATGCGCATGGGCGCTCTTGGCATCCGCGTGAACGTCGCGGGCCGTCTGGGCGGGGCCGAGATCGCGCGGACCGAATGGTACCGTGAGGGTCGCGTGCCGCTGCACACACTGCGGGCCGATATCGACTACGCACATGTGGAAGCCACGACCGCCTACGGGATCATCGGGATCAAGACCTGGATCTTCAAAGGCGAGATCATGGAGCACGACCCCTCCGCGCGTGACCGTAAAGCACAGGAACTCCAGGATGGTCCTGCACCGCGTGGTGCCGGCGGCCGTCGCTAAGGGGGAATGACAGATGCTACAACCAAAACGCACGAAATTCCGCAAGCAGTTCAAGGGCTCGATCAAGGGTTTTGCCAAGGGTGGGTCTGACCTGAACTTCGGCACCTATGGTCTCAAGGCGCTTGAGCCCGAGCGGGTCACGGCCCGTCAGATCGAGGCAGCCCGTCGTGCCATGACGCGCCACATGAAACGTCAGGGCCGGGTCTGGATCCGGATCTTCCCAGACGTGCCAGTGACCGCCAAGCCCATCGAAGTTCGGATGGGTAAGGGCAAGGGCTCCGTCGACCGCTGGGCGGCGAAGGTCAAACCCGGTCGCGTGATGTTCGAGATCGACGGCGTGAACGACGACGTCGCCCGCGAAGCGCTGCGCCTCGCGGCGATGAAACTGCCCATCAAGACCCGCGTGGTGGTCCGCGAGGACTGGTAACCCCGGTTGCTTCGGCCCCAATGCGCTGTCCCAGGTGAGCAGCGCGCCTTGTTAGAAAAACATGAGCCCCGGCCGAGCAATCGGCGGGGGTCTTTTCATTGGGCTATCTCCTCTGTCGTCACCGGCCTATCCCAGGCCGGTCTATCTTCCGTGAACTCATGGAAGCCATGCGCCACGCCGGGATCATCATCGAGGCAATGGGCGTTGATCGGAAAGGATGCGTCTGGCGACAAGGGCTCGCCCAAAGCCGTGCCGCATGCACGGCAGAACGACCGGGTGTAGGTGTAGGGCGGTCGCGGCGATATGGTCTTGATATGGTCTGCGCCGCTCAGCAGGCGGAACTGGTCCCGCGTCACGAAGAGAATCGTTGATGAACCCAGCTTTCGGCATCGCGAACAGTGACAGGTCCCCAGCGCAGACGGCCTGCCCTCTATGGCAAAGCGGACGGTTCCGCACGCGCAACTTCCGGTGATGGTCATGAGATGTTCCTCGCGCTCTGATCTGACGGTTCATCCCTAGCCGCCCCCTGCTGACAGCGTGTTGTCACCATCATGTCAGCATGGTTAGTCTCAACGCGAGGAGACCGGCATGAGACGCGGCGACAGGCTTTTTGAGATCATCGAGATCCTCCGGCGCGCGAAAAACCCGATGTCCGGGCAGTCCATTGGCGATGAACTTGGTGTCACAAAGAGGACGGTGTACCGCGATGTCGCGGCGCTGATGGCACAAGGTGTTCCGATCCAAGGCGAAGCTGGCGTCGGCTATGTTCTCGAGGCCGGATTTCACATGCCGCCGCTGATGCTGACGTCTGATGAAATCGAAGCCGCGATCCTCGGTGCGCAGTGGGTTCGCACCCGTGGGGAGCCTGACCTGGCTCTTGCGGCTGAGAAACTGCTCACCAAGATCGAAACCGTGACACCTGCCCGCTTCGAGACATCCTTTGTGGAGCCAGTGGTCAGTGTCGCACCTGTCGCGCAACCCGCCGAAGCGCTGGATGCATCGGAGATCCGGCGGGCCATCCGGCGGCGGGTCAAAATTGCGCTGACCTATCGCGATTCACGTAGTGCGTCAACAAAGCGCGTGATCTGGCCGATCCTTCTGGGCTATCGCGATGAGGGCCGGATTGTAGCAGCCTGGTGCGAGCTGCGGCATGGCTTTCGCTATTTTCGAACGGAACGGATTGTCGCGGGGGAGATCCTGGAAGAGAAAATTCCCCGTCGGATGGACCTGCTCAGGACAGAATGGCAGGCGGCGATGGAAGATGAGCGGCTGCGCTACGGGCGGGCAGGCAGGACCGAGTAGCCCTCCACCTGCGCCCGTTGCGCGATCACCGTTGCCACCGGGCCAGTCAGAGGCACCGAGACAACCCGCGAGCTGCCCTGCGCCTCGATCAATGCCGTCACACCGCGCACCGACAGAAACCTACCCGTTCCGCGGAGTTGTAGCGTGCGGCTTATGATCCAGTCCATCACCCCGCGCGGTGGCTGATCTGCACAGAACGCGAGGCAGAGTAACCCCCCCGGGCGCAGGACCCGAAACATCTCGGCGATCGCTAGCGTCAAATCGGTCGATGTTTCAAGCGCCCAGGCGCAGGTCAGAACGTCAAAAGTATGATCCTCGAACGGCATCGCTTCAAGCCGCCCCAGAACCTTGTCGCTCGGGATGTCGGTGCAGCGTTGCAGCATTGCCTCGGAGGGGTCCAGCAACGTGAGGCGGTTTGGCGCAAATCCCTCGGCAACAAGTCTCCGTGCGAAGGCACCGGTGCCACAGCCTGCATCCAGCAACCGGGCGTCAGGTGCTGCGAAGGCTCGAACCGCGGCCTCCAGCGCGGCCTGCGCCTCGCCCCCGGCATGCCGCAGCCAGCGTCTGTGCAGCCTGTCATAGGATGACGCAAGCCGATCATAGAGCGGTACGAGGTCTGGAGGTTTGTAATCGACGAGGGTCATCGCGAAACAGCCTTCGGCGCCGAAGCGGCCGCTTGTGCGGTGACATCTTCGCGCCATTGCCAGACAGTCCATATGATGGCGCCCACCGCGACCAGTTGCAGGCCAAAGTGATACATGTCGTCAAGATCGACCGGCTGCGGCGGGACCATCGTGACGGTGGTGAGCGCTGCGGCGCAGTAGGTCAGCGGCCTGAGGGACCGACGCTGCACGAGGTGCGACAGCGGCACCATGCCGATCGGGACCGAGACGACGATCCCACCGAACAGCATCAGCTCTTCGGTGATCGGAACACCGTTGAATTCGCCGGTCATCAGGCGAGCGATGACGCCCGGCATGACGAATTGGTGGAGGTCCTTGAAGATGATGTTCAAGAGGATGAACAGCCAGAGGACGGAGAGCTTGGTGTGCGGATCGATCTTGCGCATGGGGCGGTCTTTCGAAAGCAAGAGGGGCGGGCGCCACGTTGCGCGCCGCGTTCGGGAGGTCGGTGAAACGGGTGGCTTGCGGCAATCTTTGGAGATCAATCGCGGCGACGCGCGACAATGAAGGGAGTGATCCGGCCGCTGCCAAACTGGGTGCAGCTGTCGATCTCGAACCTGGCGTCGTCCAAGGCGCCGAGCAGGTCATCCTTTGTCAGAGACCTGACCTTCGGCGCTACACCGACAGCGGTCAGGGCGCGAACCAGGCCACGAATGGCGATGTTGCCCTCGCCGAGGCAAACGGTCTTTGACAGGAAGAACCCTCCGGGACGCAGCTGATCGTGAACCGCACGAAGGACAACAGGCAGATCGTCCACCAGGTGAAGCAGGCTAAAGGCCAATACGACGTCAAAGGGCCTTTCGCCAGCGACGCGTGACGCGTCTGCCACGGCGAAACGAAGATTGCTCACAGGGGCGGAGCTGTTTTTCTCTTCGGCAATGCGGATCATGGCAGGCGACACATCCGTCGCCGTATAGGCCGCGACGTACGGCGCGAGTTTGATCGCGGTCGTTCCGGTCCCGCAACCCAGTTCCAGAACGATATCGGTGGGCTTCACCAACTCCCGAACCGTTTCAAGCTTTTCCGCGTAGGCCGTTGGGTCCTTAACGGGTTTCTTCGCGTACTTCGGGGCAATTCTGTCCCAGAAAGAGGCCGGGTGGTTTTGTGGCAATGTGGTGTGCATGGTGCGCCTCGTTGTGTTGTGGCGTACTTAGCTGTGTGTCTTTGGTTGGATAATTGCCCAAATCTCTACATCAGCTATACGTGCATGCATGAACTGGGCCGCAATATCCTTTGACTGGAATCAGGTTCGTGCCTTCTTGGCCACGGCTGAGGAAGGCTCGTTCAGCGGTGCGGCACGGGCGCTGAAGACCACACAGCCAACGATTGGGCGCCAGATCTCGGAACTGGAGGAGAGACTTGGCGTCACGCTTTTCGAACGCAGCGTGCGCGGGCCGACTCTGACTGAAGCGGGGCGCGACTTGCTCGATCATGTGCGTGTGATGGGAGAGGCGGCAACACGCATATCCATGTCGGCGACGGCGCATTCGGAGGATATCTCTGGTCTTGTGACGGTTACAGCAACCGACCTGCTGTCCGCTCAAACACTGCCGGGCCTGCTCGCGCCTTTGCGCGACAGCAATCCAGGTGTCCGCGTCAACATTGTTGCGTCCAATGACCTGCAAAACCTCATTCAGCGGGAGGCCGACATCGCCATCCGCCATGTCCGCCCCGAACAGCCAGATCTGATCGCACGGCACGTGGGCGATTTCCACGCGGGTCTCTATGCCTCGAAAGCCTACCTGGACCGGGCGGGGCGGCCGCGCACCCCACGGGACGTCGCAGACCATGACTTTGTCGGCAACCCGGATCCGACCCGCCTGATCGCACCAATGCACAATCTCGGCATTCCACTGCGGCCCGAAAACTTCGTGATGTCGAGCGAGAGCGGCGTTGTCGTTTGGCAGCTCTTGCGCGCGGACCTCGGCCTCTCCGTGCTTCCCGACGCGCTGTGCGATCCAGACCCTTCCCTAGAGCGTGTCTTGCCAGAGCTTCCGCCCTTTCAGTTCCCGATCTGGCTTGTGACCCATCGGGAACTCCAGACCAGCAAACGCATCAGGGTCGTCTTTGATCTTCTGGTCCGGGGCTTCCGCGAGATGGGTAATCTCAAGCGTGACTGAACGCGCGACGCCGCGTGCCCGACATACTGTTTCGCACCGATCTTGCGCCTCCGGGCATCGCAGCTGTGCATCTCGGATTTACGCAGCTCAAGGCGAGATGTCGCGTTTCTCATGTGATGATAGGAGGTGTGTACAGCGGAGGACTGTGCCTCATCTTATCTGCGGAATGATCCTAAAGGCCCCGCAGCGTGCGGATAAAGCCTTCGTTCGTCTTCAGATCCTGTTGCCCGACGACCGCGAAATCGGTTTCAGGGTCGACAGGACCGTCCGGCCATTCGATCTGCCCAAGTTCATGGGTCGGAGGGATTGAGACATCGAACCGGGCGAAGTTGACCCTGGCGTTTCGATCCTGCCGTGCATCGATTGGTTCGGTACTGGGAAGGCGGCTCGTAGTGACATAGATCTTTTGAACGCTGGCAGATGGGATCGGGTCTGAAAAGGCCACGCGATCCGGCGGCACCGAGCATGCCGCGCAGAACAGGCAGACGAGGGCAAGCATCCGATTCAGCATGGTTCAGCCTGTCTCAAGACAAGTCGCCGGATGCAACAAACCGCGCGCCGGACGTGCCTGATCGCTGCCGGACACCTAGGCCTTCTGTTCCCGTTCGTCGTCGCTCACACGGAAAAAGATCGCATAAAGCGTCGGCACGATGATCAGGGTCAGGACCGTAGCAAAGCTGAGACCGCAGATGATCACCACCGCGAGCGACTTGAAGAACGGGTCCCACAACAGCGGCACGACGCCCAGCACGGTTGTCAGCACGCCCAGTGACACAGGCCGCACACGGCTGACCGCCGCATCCACCACGGCGGACATGCGCGCCTTGCCGTCGGCGATCTGGCTGTCGGTCTCATCAATCAGAACAATCGCGTTTTTGATCAGCATCCCCGTCAGCGACAGGATGCCGAGGATGGCCATGAACTCCAGTGGCGTCTGCGTGCCTGCGAGGCCGTAGATCACCCCGATCAGCGCCAGTGGCACCGCCAGCCAGATGATGATCGTCTGTCGCCAAGCGTTGAAGAGGAACAGCACCACGATGAACATCGCACCAAAGCCAAGGGGCATGGTCGAGGCCAGACCGGCATTGGCCTCCTGGCTGTTGCCATACTCGCCCTTCCACTCAAAGCCATACCCAGGCGGCAGGTCGATTGCCTCGATGGGCTCGCGTATGTCTTCGAAGAGATCGCCGGACAGGATGCCGGGCGCGTTGTCCGACTGGGCGGTGATCGCAAGTTCCCGATCTATCCGGCGCAGGTTGCCCGCCTCGAACACGATGTCGAAGCGGTTGACCACCTGGCCGATCGGAACATAGCTTCCTGTTGCATTGCTGAAGATCTGAACATCGCGGAGCGCGCCAACGTCGTTGCGCGCCTCCTCGACGGGCCGCATGACGATGTTCAGCAGGTCGTCCTCTTCCCGGTAGACGCCCAGGGTGGTGCCGGTCAGATGGCCGTAGATGGCGTTGGAGATCTCGCCCTGCGTCAGCCCCAGGCGCCGAGCACTCTCGGTATCGATCACGGGGCGGACGACCTGGATTTGTTCCTTCCAGTCGTCTTTGACCGCGACCGCGCCTGCGTCCGACATGATCCTCTTGGCCTGTTCTGCCAGAGCCCGCAAGACGGCCGGATCCGGACCGAAGAACCGTGCTTCGATCTTCGAGCCGCCGCCTGGCCCAAGGACGAAGGTCCAGACCTTGGGGTTGGCTTCCGGGTAGGTCTCGTCGAGATACCCCTGGAGATGGGTGCGCAGACCGTCGATGTCTTCGTAGTCGGCGACATCGACGAGTATCTGACCATAGGCGGGATTGCTGTTCTCTGACTCGTAGATCAGCATGAACCGCAGATGACCGCTCCCGACCACGGTATTGGTGCCAGTCACGCCGTCCAGTCCGCGGGTGTAGTCGGCGATCTCCAGAATGTCGGCTTGGGTGCGGGTGATGTCCGTCCCTTCCGGCAGGAAGTAGTCGATGACGAATTGTGCGCGTGTCGAGTTTGGAAAGAACCCCGGCGGCACTTGGCTGAACATCGCGACCGCAGAGGCGAAGAGCGCCACCACACCGCCCACCGTCAGCCAGCGGATCTTGATCGCGTGCGCCAGAAGGCGGCGATAGCCGGTCAGAATGGAATTCTCCTTTGGCGCTGTGTCCGCCTTGTCCTTCTGCAAGAGCAACACGCAGTAGTACGGCGTCAGCCAGATCGCGACGAGCCAGGAGAACAGCAAAGCGATGGCAATCGTCCAGAACAGCGAGCCCGCGTATTCGCCCGTATTGTCCGGTGAAAACCCGATGGGCGAGAAGGCGAGGATGCCGACCACAGTGCCGCCCAATAGCGGCCAGATGGTCTGTTTGACCACGGCGCGCGAGGCTGGGCCCGCCTCTTCGCCGCGCTGCACCCGGACAAGCGTGCCTTCGACAACCACGATGGCGTTGTCCACGAGCATGCCCAGGGCTATGATCAACGCCCCCAGCGAGATCCGCTGCATGTCGAGGCCGTAGAGGTACATCCCGAACAGCGTGCCTGCGACCGTCACCAACAGGATCCCGCCCATCAGGATGCCGGACCGCAGCCCCATGAACACCAGAAGCGTGCCAACCACGATGGCCAGGGCGAGCGCGACATTGACCACGAAGTCGTCGACCGAGGCCTTGACGCTCGCGCCCTGGTCCGAGATCGGCAGGATGTTGATCCCGATTGGTCTTTCGCTCTCCAGCTCTGCGATGCGCTCTCTCACGGCATTGGCCATATTGACAACGTTCCCGCCCAATTGGTTCGAGATGCCGATGCCGACAGCGGGCTGGCCATCGCGATAGAGCAAAGTGCGCGCCGGCTCTTCCAACCCGCGCGACACAGTCGCGATGTCACCGAGGCGGAAGGACGTGCCCATTTGGGTATTAGTGATCAGCAGGTTCTCGATGGCCTCGACGGAGCCCACAGCGGCTTCGGGGCGCACCGACAGCCGCGCCATACCGGCGACAACGGAGCCCGCCGGCGTGACGAGGTTCTGTCCTTCAAGGAGTTGCCCGATCTGCGCTGGTGCCAGACCGAGCTCCGTCAGCCGAGCGGGGGAGTATTCGACATAGATGACCTCGTTCTGGACACCCGTGAGAACGACCTTCGAGACACCCTCCACGGTGACCAGCTCTCGCTGCAGGTCCTTGGCATACTGGTAGAGATCGGACAGCGAAAAGCCTTCTCCGACAATCGCGTAGTACTGCGCATAGACGTCGCCGAAGTCGTCATAGACCTGGCTTTCCAGCGCGTTCGGCGGCAGTTGCGATTGGGCGTCCGAGATCTTCGCACGCATCTGCGAGAACTTCTGATCAAGCTCCGGATAGTCCGGTGTGGAGGCAATGGTGAATTCGACCGTGACCGTGCTGATGCCCGGCGACGACACGGAGCGGACCCCGTCGATGCCCCGCAGCTGCTGAAGTGCGTTTTCGACGACTTCGGTCACTTCCTCCGCGACTTCTTCGGCGGAGGCGCCAGGATAGGGCGTGATGATCTGTGCCTGACGGATAACGAATTCAGGGTCTTCGAAGCGCGGCAGCGCCGTATAGGCGAAATACCCTGCCACAAGAATGAGCAGTGTCGAGACGGCCGAAATCAACCGCTTCTCGAGAGCGAACCGGGCAAGATCCATGGGCTCAGTTCCCGACTGCGGTGACCGGACGGATCGTCATGCCGTCGATGAGTTCACTGACACCGGCAGACACAATCATCGCGCCGTCCGACAGACCTTCGCTCACGACGACTTCTGCTCCGCTTGCTTCGCCGAGCGTCACGGGCTGCGCCGCGACCTGGCCGTCCTCATCGACGAGCCACACGAACGGCGCACCGTCGGGCGTCGAGGCGATGGCGGAGAGCGGCGCGCTGATCTGCGCATCGGCGCCCGCTGTCGATGAAATCACCCGCGCCACCATCCCGGGCAGGATGACAGACCCTTCCGGCACCGTGACGGCAACCCGGCCGCGGTAGGTCTGGGTCGCGCTGTCGGCCTGAACCGAAAACTCGACCAGTTCGGCATCGAACCGCTGCCCGGGCAGAGCATCGAAAACCGCTATGTTCCTGATCTGATCGGGGCCGTTGCGGGCCAATTCCGATACATCCGGACCAGGAATGTCGAACGCGAGATGGACAACATCGAGACCCTGCAAGAGAACGATGGATTGGCCGGCCTGCACGTTCGTGAAGTTCTCGATGTCGCGTCGCGCGACGATCCCATCGAACGGCGCCGTCAAAGTCGCGTCAGCCAGTGCGTCGCGCGCGATCTTGATCTGGGCATCGATGCCTTCGAGCCCGGCTTCGGCTGCGGCGATGTCCTCGGGGCGGCCGCCGACCTGCCCAATGCGCAGCTGTTCCTGCTGAGCGCGAAGATTGGCCTCGGCCACGCGAAACTGGGCCTGCGATTCCTCGACTTGGGCGCGTGTCGACACACCCCTGTTCAGCAGCTCTTCGGCCCGTGTGAGCGCTTCGCGGGTCTGATCGACCTGCGCTTGGGCGGAGGCCACAGCGGCTTCCAGCGCCACGATCTCTTCTGCGCGGGCGCCTGTTCTCAACGCGTCAAGTTGGGCCTGTGCCTGGGCGCGTTGGCTTTGCAACTGGCGAAGCTGGTTCTCGAAATCGCGTGGATCGATCTGCGCGATCACATCACCCGCTTCAACCTCTGACGCCGCCCGGACCGGGAGCTGCACCACTTGACCGGAGACCTTGAAGGACAATTCGATCTCCTGTGACGGCAATACGGTTGCCGGGTAGCTGCGCGATACCGTCTCTTCGGTCGCCTGTACCACTGTGACTTTCGCCGGGCGCGGCACCGCATCCTGGGCCGAAGCTGCTGCCACAAAACTGATGCAGACCGCAGCCGCTATTCCCAAGATGTCGTATATGCGCATGACTGCCGCTCCCGTCGTCGGTGTTTTCCAGCATGTTGTTGCACATGAGCGCCGCTCTCGGAAACACCTTCCTGTGAGCGGCCCACATGGCCGGTCCCAAGCGGGGAAATGGCCGGAGTCTGAAGGTCGCCCGATCTGGGCATTATAAAATCTTTCCAAGGGTTTAGAAGGAAGCGGCTTATTGGCGAAGGGTTGCTTCGCGAGTGCGGTGGATCGCCGCCGTTGTGTCGCGCCGCAGCGTGCCCCGCAACCGCTGCGCTGAAGCGGCGGCGTCGCCAAGTATCCGGTTATTGCGCAGGTTCGGGGCTGCCCCGCCGCATGCGTGCCCAGAAGAACAGGGCTGCTGCGATGGCGGCACCGATCAGATCCGTCAGAAGGCTGCCTTCGATCATGCAGAGCGCCGCAGTAAGCAGGACGACCCGGATCAGCACCCCGGCGGTCCGCCCGGCCCACCAGCCTTGCACACCCGACGACAACAAGAAGACCCCGAGGATTGCCGTCACGGCCGCCTGAAGGATTTGCAGCCAGGTGCCCTCCATCAGGATGGCGGAGTGATAGAAGAACATGAAAGGCACGATGAAGGCAGCAATGCCCACCTTGAAGGAGGTGACCGACGTTGCCATCGGGTTCGCGCCGGAGATGCCCGCCGCCGCATAGCTAGCAAGGGCAACCGGTGGCGTGATGGCGGAGACGACCGCGAAGTAGAAGACAAAGAAATGCGCGGTCAGCGCCGGTATCCCAAGCTGTACCAGACCCGGCGCGACGACAGAGGCCGCCACCGCATAGGCCGCGGTCGTTGGCATGCCCATCCCGAGCAGGATGGCGATGCACATGGCAAAGAAGAGCGCCAGAAGCTGGTTCGCATCCGCGATGCTCAGCAAGACGGAGGAGAAGCGCGCGCCGACGCCGGTCAGCGAGATGACGCCCACGATGATGCCCGCGCAGGCGCAGACGGCAATGATCTGGATCGACATCGTCCCGGCCAGCTCAAACGCTTTCGCGATGGAACGGGGGCCCATGCGGAAGGGGGTCAGCCAGGAGACGATTGCGGCGGCGGCGGTCGCGAGCGTGCCAGCGCGGATCACCGAGTAGCCCATGAAGAGGGCCCCGATGAGGATCAAGATGGGCAGGAACAGGAAGGCTTTGCGCGCCATGTCCGCGAGCTTTGGCAACTCGTCGTCGCGCATTCCGCGCATGCCCAGCTTTGCCGCTTCGAAGTCGACCATGAAATAGACCGACACGAAGTAGAGCACCGCGGGGATGATCGCGGCGATGGCGATATCGGTGTAGGGGATCCCGGTGATCTCGGCCATGATGAAGGCACCCGCGCCCATGATCGGCGGCATGATCTGCCCGCCGGTGGACGCTGCCGCTTCGACAGCCCCGGCCGTCTTGGAGTGGTAGCCCACGCGCTTCATCAGCGGAATGGTGAGCGATCCGGTGGCGACCACATTGCCCGCACTGGTCCCGTTGATCATGCCCATGAGGCCGGAGGCGAAGATCGCCACTTTGGCGGGACCCCCCCGGGCGCGGCCTGCCGCGGCGAAAGCAAAGTTCACGAAGTACTCGCCCACCTTCGAGGCCTGAAGGAAGGCCGCGAAGATGATGAAAAGGATGATGTAGGTCGAGGACACCGCTGTGGTCGGCCCGAGGATCCCCGCGTCCGTATAGACCTGGCTGAAGAAGCGCGCCCATTCGATGTTCGGCGCGTTCAGAAAGCCCGGCAGCAGGTCGCCCACAAAGACATAGACCAGGAAGATCCCGGCGATAACCACCAGTGCGAGCCCTGCGACCCGGCGGGTGAGCTCCATAATCAGCGCTGTTCCAGCCACAGCTGCGAGGCTGATGCCGATGGGGGCAAACGGCGTGCCGGTGGCATTGCGCATCAGCGTGCCGTAGATCGTGATCAGATAGCTCGCCACTGCAACCGCGCAGATCGACAGCAGGATATCGGCCGGAACAACCGCGGCGCGGTCGCGGGGTCGCATCCAGCCGACAACGATCCCGATCGCAGTCGCCACCACGAGTGGAACGCCGTATTGCCAGATTTCGGCAGACCGGATCCCGGGATCGACCCCGTTCCACTGTGTTCCACCTGCGATGTCAGACGCGAAACGCACGGCCGTGACAAGAGCAAAGAGCGCGGGTAACATCGCCGCCCAGGCCAGCCAGTCCAAGGGATGACGGCCCGGCCCATCGCGAAACGGACGCGCGCTGTAGAGAAGAAACCCCAGGATCAGCGCACCGGCGATGTGCACGATGCGGAAGTTCCAGGTTTCCATCGGGAAGACCGGCAGTCCCGGTATGTCGACACCGGTCCAGTCGCGGATCGACCACCCGTTCAGAACCGCCATGTGGAAGATCGCGTAGAGCCCGGCAAATATCGCAACAGCGAGTTTCAACGTGCCGGAAAAAACGCTGCGATTCTTCTCGACGAGCTCTTCGTCGACGACCGCTGTATCGAGGGGAGAGGCGCTTTGAGGATCGGATGTCATAGGCAGGGCCGCCGCATCTTGTAAGGGACTTCGGAAAGACGCCAAACGGCGTGCAAAAAGGGCTCCGCAGGGTCTGCGGAGCCCGTTCGATCAGCCGCCGTGGATCTGATCAGCGGGAATGTCGGCGCCCGCATTCTCGATGAACCAGCGCGCCGCACCGGGGTGCCAGGCGATGACGCCGTTGTTCTTGTCCCAGTTCTCCGGAATGGTGGAGCGGGCCGCGCGGTGTATGTTCACCATCCGCTCGTTGTCGGACATGATGATATCGACCACCGCATGCACGAAGCTTTCGGGCAGGTCACAGTTCGCGATGGCGAAGTTCCACATCGAGACCGACCGCGCATCCTCGGTCAGAGTGGTGTAGGTGTCGGCCGCAATGTCGAACTGCGCGACGGGGAACGCCTCCATGATGGTGGCCTGTTCCTCCTCGGTGAACTCGATGATGTTCACATCGGTCTGGACCTCAAGCTGGCTGACCGCCGGCACCGGAACACCCGCCGCAAAGGCGATCACGTCGATCAGCCCGTCCTGCAGCTGTCCGCCGAGGTCAGACCAGGAGCCGTTGCGGCGGTCGAAGTTGACGCCCAGCGTTTCCATCATCCGCGGAAAATAGGTATCGGAGGTGGAACCTGCCGGGCCGAACCCGATCCGCGCGCCATCCGGGATCTCCGAGATCGAGGTGATCCCCGACGACGACAGCGCCGTGACCGAGAACGGCGTCTGGTACATTGGGAACATCGCGCAGGCATTGGTCATTTGCAGGCCGGGCGCAATCGGGCTTTCGCCGCGGATCGCTTCGGCCGCCGGACCCATGGTGGTCATGCCGAATTGCGTATCGCCGGTATGGACCAGTGCCATGTTCTGACCCGGGCCGCCCGTCACCTCGCCGCCACCGGTCAGGCCGAGCTCTTCCGCGACCAGGTTGGCCCAGCCCGAGCCGTAGGCGAAGTAGGTGCCGCCCTGGGATGCGGTGGCGACAGTGAAGCTGTCAGGCCAGCCGGTGCGGTCTTCTTCGGCAAAGGCTGCGGTCGAGATAAGCAAACTCGCAAGCGCGAAAGCTGAGTATTTCATTCATTTTCCTCCAATGTTGGTACCGACCTTGCCCGATCGGGTGTTTTCAACAAAGTGTGAATTGTGCGGACAGGCCGCAATCTCAAGTCAAAAACCGAGTGTTGACGCCGAATTTACCCCCAATTCGTCCACAAGTTGTCGGCCCGTGACATTAGAGTGTGCTGTCGCCAAACCGCAAGGCCGAAGTGACAGCTTTTGCGTCATTTCCCGGTGGCCTGCCACCGGGTGTACGGAGCTTGCCGAACCGCCAGTTTGGTGGGCTACAGTCGGCCAGCCTTTGCCGATGCTGGCCGATGCGCCTCACCTCGCGCACTTCCTGCTTGATGACTGTTATTTTATAAAATAACAAAATCACGGGAGAAGGCGGAGGCACCCCATGCGCAAGCAGGCCGCGACACGTCAGTCGGACATTCTGTCGGTCTTGACCGCATCTGAGACGCCGATGACCGCGTATCAGATCCTCGAGGAACTGCAGCGGGACGAGCCCGAGATCGCGCCGCCGACGGTCTATCGCGCACTGGCCGCGCTGACAGAGCAAGGTCGCGCGCACCGGTTGGAATCGCTCAAGTCCTTTGTCCCGTGCCGCTGCGATCATGCACAAAGCATGGCGCTGCTGACGATCTGTGAAAGCTGCGGTGTCGTCGAAGAACATGACGGTGGCCCGCTGCTGCCCGAGCTGACGGCGCTGATTGCAGCGACGAACTTCAAACCCGCCCGCCATATCTTCGAACTCCGCGGTCAATGCGGAAACTGTGCCGCGTGACGCGGCGACATACATTGCCTTGGAAAGGTCTGACATGAAACACGGTTTTCCTCTCTTTCTGGTTCTTCTTGCAAGCCCCGCACTCGCTGACGAGACGCGTCAACTCGGTGCGCACGAACATGGCGTTGGCCAGCTCAACATGGCGATGGAGGGAACGACGCTGGCGCTGGAGCTTCATGCGCCGGGCGCCGACATCGTCGGGTTCGAATACGCCGCCAAGACCGCGGAAGAACGCGCGGCGATCGATGCTGCCGTCGCCACGCTGGCGCGCCCGCTCGATCTTTTCGTCGTTCCCGCGACGGCAGAGTGCACGGTGGTCGAAGCTAGCGCGAAGCTGCAGGGGGCTGACACTCACGACGACCACGACCACGGTCACAGCCACGATGACCACGCCCATGCAGAGCATGACCACGATGCGGCCGAAGCCGAGCATGCGGAATTCCATGCGGCTTACGTGCTGAACTGCGCCAATCCCGACGCGCTGTCGGAGATCGGCTTTGCCTATTTCGAGACGTTCGAGAACGCGCGCAAACTGGAGGTTCAGATCGTATCGGAGACAGGCGCACAGGCGGCGGAGGTGACCCGGTCCGCGCCAGAGTTGAACCTGCGCGGCATGTTCTGACGGTGACGGGGTCCGGGCCGATGTTGCGGCTGCACGAGGTGCGTTTCAGATGGGCCGGGCGGTCAGGGTTTTCGGTGTCGGTGCCCGACTTGCAGGTGATGCCGGGCGAGACGGTTCTGCTGCTGGGGGAAAGCGGCTCGGGGAAGTCGACGCTTCTGTCGCTGATCTGTGGCACGGTTCTTGCGGATTCGGGCCGTGTCGAGGTGTACGGACAGGATATCGCGGCCCTCTCCGGCGGCGCGCATGATCGGTTTCGCGCTGAACGGATCGGAATGATCTTCCAGCAGTTCAACCTGCTGCCCTTCGGTTCGGTCCTGGACAACATCCTGCTGCCGATCCGGTTTGCGCCCGAGCGTCGCGCGCGGGCCGGTGATGCGCGGGCGGAAGCGGTTGAGTTGTGTCACGCGCTGGGGCTTCCGGCCGGGATTACATCGGCCAAAGCCGCCACGCTCAGCGTCGGGCAGCAGCAGCGGGTCGCCGTGGCGCGGGCGCTCATCGGGCGTCCGCCCATCGTGATCGCGGATGAGCCGACCTCCGCGCTTGATGCGGGCACGCAAACGGCCTTTCTCGATCTGCTCTTCGCGCAGGTTCGGGGGCACGGGACGACCTTGTTGATGGTCAGTCACGATCCGCGGCTGGCGGACCGTTTCGATCGCGTCTTGCACATGCAGGACATCGCCCAGATCGCGCGGCAGGCGGCGTGATCCTGCGGCTTGCCATCGGCTCGCTCGGCGCGCGGGCTCTGACGGTCGGCATGACCGTGCTCGCAATCGCGCTGTCGGTGGTGCTGTTTCTGGGGGTCGAGAAGGTGCGCACCGGCGCAAAGGCCAGTTTCGCCGACACGATCTCGGGCACGGATCTCATCGTGGGTGCCCGCTCGGGCTCGGTTCAACTGCTGCTCTACTCGGTGTTCCGCATCGGGAATGCGACGAACAACATCACTTGGCAGAGTTATGAGGCCATCGCGGCGCAGCCGCAGGTGGATTGGATCGTACCGATCTCGCTGGGTGACAGCCACCGGCAATTCCGGGTCATGGGCACCAGCGATGCGTTTTTCGACCGCTACAAGTATCGCGGCGGGCGCAGCCTGGCCATGGCCGACGGCGCGCGCATGGCCGATCTCTTCGATGCGGTCATCGGTGCCGATGTGGCGGCAACGCTCGGCTATCGGCTGGGCGACCCGATTGTCGTTGCGCATGGCATCGCCTCCTTCACCGAGCACAAGGACCAACCCTTTCGCATCTCAGGCATTCTGGAGAAGACCGGTACGCCGGTCGACCGGACCGTGATCGTCAGCATGGAGGCGATCGAGGCGATCCACGTGGATTGGCGCAATGGGGCGCAGGTACCGGGGCAGGCGACACCGGTGGAGACGATCCGGCAGATGGATCTGACACCGAAGGCGGTGACCGCGGCGCTGGTCGGCGTCAGCAGCCCGCTCCAGACCTTCGCGCTTCAGCGTGCGATCAACGAATTTCCGCAGGAGCCCCTGCTGGCGGTCTTGCCCGGCGTCGCATTGCAGGAACTCTGGGCCATTGTCGGTGTGGCCGAAACCGCATTGCTCGCTGTTTCAGCCATGGTGGTGGTCACCGCGTTGATCGGGATGATGGCCACGATCTTCTCCAGTCTGAACGAACGGCGGCGCGAAATGGCCATTCTGCGCGCGATGGGCGCGCGGCCGCGCACCATCGTGGGGCTGCTGGTGCTGGAAGCGGCGCTGACCGCGGCGGTGGGCGCCATGCTCGGGCTTGGCCTGCTTTACGGTGTCCTGAGTCTTACGCAGCCGATTGTCGACAGCGCCTTTGGTCTCTGGCTGCCCATCGAGCCGCCGTCGCTGCGCGAAGTCCTGGTCCTGGTCGGAGTGGTGGCTGCTGGCGCAATTGTGAGCCTCGTGCCGGCGCTGCGGGCCTATCGCCTGTCGCTGGCCGATGGTATGATGGTGCGGACATGACCCGATTGACCCGCAGAAATCTCATCGCCGCCGGCCTGGCGGGTGCGACCTGGCCCGCCACCGCCCTGGCGACAGCGCCGCGCGCCGTTGCGTGGGACGATCTGATCCCGCCTGGCGTGCCCTATGCCGAGATCATCGGCGAAGGCGAGATGGACGTGGTCAACGACACCTGGAACCCGATCTATGACGCCAATGCCACCAAGCTGAACGCGGCGCTCGACGGGGCCTACATCCGGATGCCGGGCTACATCATCCCGATGGAGGTCAGCGCGAATGGGGTGTCGGAGTTCATTCTTGTGCCCTACGTTGGCGCCTGCATTCACGTGCCGCCGCCACCGCCCAACCAACTCGTCTTCGTGACAACCGAGATCCCGTGGCCCGGCAATCAGCTTTGGGAAGCCGTTTGGGTCACCGGGACGATGCGCACGCAGCTGCAATCGACGGATCTCGCCGACATCGGCTATGCGCTCACGGCAGCGGAGATCGAACTCTACGAGTGGTGATTGGAGCCGCCGCGCAAGCGGTTCGGCGAGAGTGTGCGCAGATGCAACAGCCTGTCTTTTCACCAAGATGAACATTCGGTGAAAGCACCGTTAAGGCGTTATGAAATTACCATTAAAATCAATATCTTGATTGATTGGGAGCGTCACCGGTCTCATCTTTGGTGCAGCGCCGTGGCTCCCCTGCGAGAGGGCTGCGGCCGCTTTTTATCACGTGCGGTTCCCATGTCGCCGAACTTGAGAGGAGTTCCACATGAAATACTTCAAATGCTTAAAATCAGATATCGACCCAGCGCCGTTTCTGGAGGAAATCGGCAGCATCTCTGACGCCTGGGATCTGTCGACCGGTCGGCAGGACAAGATCGCCGTTCAGCGTGAGGCCAAGGCGATCCCGCTGAGGGGTCTGCGGAAATCGGCGATCCGCGGGCGCGCGCGCCGAGACGTGCACGAAAGCCGCTGGACGACCGGCTCGGCGCAGTATCCCGTCGCGCGGGCGTTCCTGGAAAGCTTTGCAAAGGAGCAGGCCAGCATCCTCGGGCGTGCCAAGATCGTCTGCCTGCCGGCAGGCAAGCGGGTCTACCCGCATATCGACCGTGGCGAGTACTACCGCGTGCGCAACCGCTATCACCTCGTTCTTACCTCGACCCACGGCTCCTGGATGAAGGCCGGTGACGAAGAGGTGCGCATGCAGCAGGGCGAGCTGTGGTGGTTCGACAACGACCAGATGCATGAAGCCAACAACGACGGGGATCAGGACCGCGTCCATATGATCTTCGACATGCTGCCGTCACACCTCGCCGAGGATGTTCTGGGCAGCGCCGCCTGACGGTCAGGCAAAAAAGGGAGTGCCACCCATGTGTATTCGATCCAACACCATGCTCAGATATCCGCAGGCCTACCGGCTGGTCTATCGGCCGCCGACCGGCCCGTCAGGTCTGGCGTGCTGGCTGGCGCTTCCTCAGGTCATCGCGCCGGATGCAACCCCGCTTGTGGCGGTGCATGGCATCCGGCGCGGCGCCGATCTGCAGGCGACGCTCTTTGCGCGCCGCGCTGCGGTGCAGGGCCGGCCCGTGATCGCACCGATCTTCGACAAGGAGAACTGGTTGGGCTATCAGCAGGCGGTTCTCTGCGGGCGGGCTGACCTCGCGCTTCTCGACCTCCTGCTCCGGCTGCGGCGAGAGGGCGTGGTCCGGACCGAACAGATCGCGCTTTTCGGCTTCTCTGGTGGTGCTCAGTTCGCGCATCGCTTTGCCCTGCTGCACCCTGAGCGGGTGGCGCGGCTGAGCATTGCGTCTCCCGGCTGGTATACCTTCCCCGATGCGGAATCCTACCTCTACGGCCTGTGGCCGCGGCCGGATCACGCGGACGAGTGGAGCTATCGGATGGTGGCCGGGCTCGACCGGTTTCTCGCGATCCCAATGCGGGTGACGGTTGGCGAAAAGGACTGCGCGCGCGACAAGAACACCCGCAGTGGACCGGCCATTGATGCGCAGCAAGGCTTGCATCGCCGCGCGCGGGCCGCTCGCTGGACCCGGGCGGTGCGGCAGGCCGCCGAAGAGCTGAAGGTTCGTCCCGATATCGAGCTGCACGTGCTGCCAAACTGCGGTCACGATTTCGAAACCTGTGTGCGGCGCGGCGGCCTCGACCGGATCGTCCTCCCAGAGGTGCCAGAGCCCGCCGCTTGCACCGGAACCTGTTCCCCAGCCGAACGCCGGGCTTGCGCGCATCAGCAAGGCCGACTGGAGGTGGTGTCATGAGCGCGCTTCCCAGGATTCTCGGCGGCGGTCGAGGTCGCAGCGTTGCGCTGCTGGTTGTGCTTGCCCTGGGGCAGGCCGCGGCCACAGGGCTTGCCGCCTTCGCCACCCGCGATGTCTTTGCCGCCTTTCGCGCGCCTGCTGCCGCGTTGCCATGGCTGGCGCTCTGCGCCCTGGCAGCAACCGGCCTCATCATTGGCGCGCTGCGCTTCTACGAACGGCTGACCGCCGAGAAAGTGGGGCAGCACTTTGCCGCGGCCCTGCGCATGAAACTCTTCAAGCATATGGCGCGGGTCTCGGCGCGTGATCTTGCGGCGCGGCGCAACGGGGCGCTGGCATTGCGGTTCGTGGGCGACCTCACGGCCGTGCGCGCCTGGGTCAGCCTGGGTCTCGCACGGCTGATCTCGGCGCTGATCGTGCTGCCGATTGCCACCGGTGTGTTGTTTTACATGAACCCCGAGATCGGCCTCGCAGTGGCGGTGCCGGTTGCGGCAGGGCTCGTGCTCTCGGCCCTCCTCGGGCCGCGGCTTGGTCCCGCGCACCGGCGGTTGCGGTCGCGCCGCGCCCGTTTGGCCGCTGACATGAGCGAGCGGATCCCGCACGCGCCGGAGCTGCGCCTTCTGGGTCGAATGCAGATCGAAACCCGCAGGCTTCAAACCCGGACAGAGAAGCTCGTCGATGCTGCCCTGATCCGTGCGCGCGGTGCTGCACTATTGCGGGCGATCCCCGATGTGATCTCGGGCATAGCGGCCACCTGTGTGTTCGGCGTGGCGCTCTGGCGCGATTTGCCGGCCGCGGAGGCGGCAGGGGCGCTGGCGGCAGTGGGTCTGATGCTGCAACCGATGCGCGCGCTCGCCGGGGTTTGGGACCGTCATCGCGCCTGGCGGATCGCGCGCGAGAAGTGTCTCAACCTGCTGATGGTGCCGAAGCTCGAGATCGAGCGGGATGAGGACGTGACCTTGCCGCCGGCCCTGCCCAACCTGATCTTCGCAGATGTTTCTGCAGGCGCGCTCACCGATATGACGGCAACAGCGCTCCCCGGTCAGCGGATCGGGATCATCGGTGGGAACGGGGCCGGCAAATCCACGCTGCTGAGCCTCGCGGCAGGACTCGAACACCCGGAGGCCGGTCAGGTTTTGATGGGTGATCTTTCACCCGCAGCCCTCAGCCCGCGGGAGCGACGCGAGACGATTGCGCTCATCGGTGCGCGGTCGCCGGTGCTGAAGGGATCGCTGCGCCGCGCGCTGACGATGGGCGTGCAGGGACGGCCCAGCGATGCGCAAATTCTCGAACTGGCGGACGACTTCGGCCTGAGCAAGGTTGTTCGCCGCCTCGGTGGCCTCGACGGAACTGTTGCCGAAGCCGGGCGGAACCTTTCGGCGGGCGAGTTGCGCCGGGTGCTGCTGACCCGCGCCGCGCTGTCCAAGCCGCGGCTGTTGCTGATGGATGAACCTGATGATGCGCTCGACCAGGATGGTCCAGCGCTGGTGCAGAAGCTGATCGAAGACTGCGATGCGACCACCTTGCTGATCACCCACAACATGCGGATCGCGCGGATGATGGATGTGCTGTGGCGTGTCGAGGACGGTCGCATCGTCGAGACCGGTGCCCCGGACGATCTGCTGGTCGACACGGATCTGACCTAGCTGATGCGGGCACCAGCGCGTCTCGGGGTAGGCTCCCATCCCCGAGACGCGCTTTTGTTTGCGTGTAAGAATGTGGACCGACCGGCTCAGCCGAAGCGATAGCCGGCACCGCGCACGGTCGTGATCAGCGAGCCGTAGGGGCCCAGCTTCTTGCGCAGGCGCCCGATGTAGACATCAACTACATTTGTCATCGGGTCTTCATGTGTTCCCCAGACCGAATTCAGGATGCGTTCGCGGCTGAGGGCGCGGTTCCTGCTCCCCATCAGGATCGCGATCAACTCGCGCTCCTTTGCAGAGAGGTCGACGACCTTTCCATCCACCGTCAGCACCATGGCGACGCTGTCATAAACAAGGCCTTCGTGCCGCAGCTTGCCGTCGTCATCGTCGCTGGCATAGCCTGTGACCCGCCGGTGCAGCGCGTGGATGCGGGCGATCAACTCGTCGAAATCGAAAGGCTTCGGCAGGTAGTCATCCGCGCCCAGCCGAAGTCCGGCAACGCGTTCGTCGGTGCTGTCAAGTGCGGTGAGCATCAGGACGGGTGTCTTGCTGCCGCGTGCGCGCAGCTTCTGGCAGACCTGCTGACCGCTGATGCCGGGCAGCATCAAGTCGAGAACGATCACGTCAAAGCCGCGATCCTGAAGTATCTCAAGCCCGGTCTCGCCGTCTTCTGCATGTTCGACCACCCAGCCTTCGGCCTTGAGCCCACGGCGAATGAAATCCGCGACCCGCAGTTCGTCTTCGATCAATAGAATATTCATGTCTCTGCGCCTTCCAGTGTCTTGCGGGCGCGCGGCCGTCGCCCGTTCTATCATGCAAACGGGCGACAGCGCAGGTTATTCCCCGTTCACAGTCGTATGGTCGTTTTTTTGAGACGGTTTCAGTTTTGTGAAACAACGCGCAAGGGCGGCGTGATCGGCAAGTCCATGATGCTCGAAAGTCCGCCGCCGTCGCGGTCAGCAAGCAGCGCGTTTCCGCCGTGGGCCCGCGCGATGGAGCGCACGACCGGCAGGCCGAGCCCGGCGCCGTCTTCGTATCGGTCGGCGGCGTTCGAGCCGCGGAAAAAGCGCTCGAATGCCTTCTCTTTCTCGCCATCGGGCAATCCCGGGCCGTTGTCCTCGACGCTGAGGCGATACCCCGCACCGGTCCGCAACAGCCGCACGACGATCTCGGGGCCACCATAGCGGCGCGCGTTCTGGATCATCGCGGCGATACACTGACGGATTCGTGCCACATCGAGAGATATCTCCGCCTGATCCAGATCAGTGATCACCGGGATATCGGGGCCAAAGACGGCGACCGCCTCCTCGAGTAGAGTCCTCAGGTCAACGCGTTCGCGCTTGAGCTTGGTCTGCCCGGCTTCCTCGCGCGAGATGAACAGAAGGTCGTTGACCAGCAGATTGGTGTGTTTCGCCGTCTCGCGCGTGCGGCGCAGGGCTTCGCGGTATTCCTCGGGTGTCTTGTCGCCCCCGCGCAGGGCGACATCGCTTTCCCCCTGGATGATCGTCAGGGGCGTGCGCAACTCATGGCTTACATCGGCGAGCATCTGGCGGCGCGCCTCTTCCGCGAGGCGGGATTTCTGCAGCAGGCTTTCAAGCTCTGCCGTACGGGCGTGTACCGCTTCTTCCAGCGCGGTGTTCTGCGAGGTGAGCGATTTGGTCCGTGCCTCGACCATGGCGGCCATATCGTCCATCACGCCGCCGATCTCGGCGATCTCGGTGCGGCCAGGCAGGGCCATGCGGTGATCGAACCGTCCTTGGGCGAGTGCGTTCACGCCGGTCATGAGCTGCTGCATCGGCTGGACGATTTGCCGCGTGTAGATCCACAGCGCCACCGCAACCACCCCCAGTGCCAGCACCGCGAGGAAGAGCCCCAGGCTGTTGGCCGTCTTCAGATGCCGTTGGGCGGCGATCCGGGTCTCTTGAACTTCCTCCAGCTCCTCGGCGAGTGCGGCTTCGATCATCGAGTGAAAGTCCCGGTCGATGTCGTCGTCGAGCATCACCGACATCCCGGCCCAGTTGTGCCCGAACTGCTCGGCTCCAGTGTCCAGACGCACGACTTCGAAACGGGCGATCAGATCCTCGATCTTGCGCTCGATTTCGGCGAGCAGCTGAAGCTCCTCAATCTCCTCGTCGCCCACGAGGTCGATCTCGCGCCCGATCAGCGCGCGGATCGAACGGATGTTCTGGCGGATCAGCCGGATCAGCTCGGCCTCGCCCGCGCCTTGGTCCCTGTCGCCGATCAGCATCGCGTCGCCATATTGCTTGAAGAGCTGGTACGTATTGCTGGTCAGCTTGAGGTGATACTCGTAGGATTCATGGGCCAGGTTGATCCGCTCGTTGAAGAAGGCGGCGCGCTGGGCGCTCCAATACGCCAAGGCGGTGCCGCCAAGCGCGATGACCAGCATCAGGGCGGCGAGGCCGCGCAGCAAAATGGCGATGCTCATGATCCTGTCTCCGATGCTTCGGACTGCACGATGTTCGGGGGATTATGCGTTCTGCTGCGCGTGTTGCCCAGCCCGTTCCTGAGGTGCAGGCGCGCAGCTTTGGGGGCCGCACGGTCAATGCGGCCCCCACTCTCCGATCCCAGAGCCCCGATCAAGCGGCTGTCATCTTCTGGATCAGCGGGGGGTCTTCCGCGGCCGCAGCCTGTTGGGGACGCAGGAAAGGCCCTACCACGGACATGACCGCGGATGGATTACACAGGTCTTCGCGCGACAGTTGCGGGATGCCGGTCGCCGCCCGGGCTTCCATGACCGCCAGCGGCGATAGGGTCAGCTTGCCGGATATGGCGAAGGGCTTCAGACCGTGATCGGCAAGAACCCGCGTGCCACCCACCGCGCCGAGCGCGTCCGGCGTGGCAAAGAGGATCGCGTCCAACCGATCGCGGATCCGCGACCCCGCGAGGATTTCCCGTGTCTCCTGCTGAAAGACGCCATCGGCAATCTCAACGACGACAATGTCGGCGCCATTCTCCGCGGCCGTGCCAACCAGGGTTTCGAAGCCTGTTTCGATCCGGTCCATCGGCATGCGGTAGGTGGTGGGCATCCCGGCGTCTGTAAAGTCCATGGCGCTGACGCCGGCATCTTCGAAGGCGTTGAAATCGCTGAACGCACCGGTGCCGGTGGCCTTCACGCCAGCCACGCCGAAGCCCGCTTGTGCGAGACCGTGCGCCAGGCTGACAGCCGCGGTTGTCTTGCCGGCGTTCATCGATGCGCCAAAGACGCCGATCACGGTGACATGCTCGGGGATTTTCCGTTCGGACAGACCATAGCGCGCGATGTTGATGACCTCGCCGCTGCGATCGGTCAGCAGGGCGATGGGCCGCAGCTTCGTCGGCTCTGCCATGCGGGCATGCGCGTGTTCCATCGTGCCGACCACGCCGCCGCCTGCCAGCAGGTCTGCGCCGCCGCTCGTGATGCGGGCCGCTCCTTCGAACTGGTCGGGCGCGTAGCGATCGCCGATGCACAGCACCACCTTGTCGCCGAGATAGCTGGTCGACGCGCGCCCGCTGGCGAGCTGAATCTTCTGATGCTGATTGATCTCGGTGATCTCGCAGAGCACCAGATCACCGGCGACGCCAAGGTCGACGGCGGGGTCAAGGCCGGCCACATCCTCGTGGTTGACCCGGCGGGTCGTGAAGGCCCACTTCGCATTCAAGTGAAGCATCGTCAGATCGAAATCGAAACTGTGAACGGTCATGTCAGTCATCCTTCTGGTTTAGTGCGTTCGATAATCAATCTAAGACGCCTGTCTGTCGGCTTCCTGTTGGCCCAGTGAACGGTTCGATAAAAGAAGATGAACACCAGATGAACGTTCAGCGCATTGTTTTTAAACATAAAAAAATCGGCCGAGCAGAGGCTCGGCTGGATCGTTTCAAACCTCTCTAGAGGATCAGCGCAGTGCGTCGAGTGCTGCGGCTTCGGCGTCTGGATCAAGCGGCGGACCGGCCTCATTCGCCGTCAGATAGGCATCGAGCACATCGAGCGAGGAGGCTGGCGCATAGCCGGTGTCGGTCGCGGCCGTAGCGGCGACGGCCATCTGCACATCCCACTGGCCCTCCCGCTGGCAGGCGACAGACACGACCGTCATGCCATCCGCGCGATCAAATTCGAACTCGCGGCACAGGCTTTGCGCCCCATCGAAGAACGTCGCAATCGGCGCGATCCGCGCCCCGTCGTCGAGACGCAGATCTGCGCCCGACGGCAGCGTATTGAGCGCGTCAACGATGCGGCTGTCGGTGAGGGCCGCGATCTCAATACCGCCGGTGCCGGTGTTCGGTTGCGGTGCGAGGCCGAGACCGGCGCCCAGCCCGATGGCCGCTGCCAGCCCGGCAGCGAGGGGTAGCCGCCAGAAGGGCGTCGCGGCCGGCGTTTCGGACCGCTTCGGAAAGGCCACAACCGTATCGTCTGATGCCGGCGGCGCGTCTGTTTCGGCGGCAAGCGCGCGCACATGCTCGACCAGGTGGGCGGGCACCGGATCCTCCAGGCTGGGGGTCCAGGCGTCCTTGGCCACAGCGCGGGTGGTGACGAAAAGCGCCAGCCGGTCGGACAGCGCCGGGCTCTCCGCCAAGGCAAGGTCCAATTCGGTCGCCCGCTCTTCCGCAAGCTCCCCATCCGCGTAGGCCATCAGTTCTTCATCAGTGAATTCAGGATGTTGCATCTCAGCTTTCTCCATGGCTCTCAGAAGAACGTGCCGGGTCCTGGTTTATTCCGAGTTTTTTTGCAAGGGCAATCCGCGCGCGCGAGAGACGGCTCATAATGGTGCCGACAGGCGTCTCGAGCACTTCCGCAGCTTCCTTGTAGCTCATCTCTTCCACGCAGATCAGCATGATCACGTCGCGCTGCGCCTCCGGCAGCGTGTCGATGGCCGATTTGGCCGCCTTGAGCATCAGGGCGGTTTCCGTGACCTTGGTGCCGTCGACAGTGCTGGCATCCGGCGCGTCATCGATGTCGATTTCAGTGCCGCGGGTCTTGCTGCGGCGGGTCATGTCGATCCAGGCGTTGCGCAGAATGCGGAACAACCAGGCATCAAGCCGTGTCTCCGGATCGAACTGATGCCGCGCGGCGAAGGCCCGCTCGACCGTAATCTGAACGAGATCGTCGGCCGTATCCGGCGCCCGGCACAGCGACAGCGCAAACCTTCGGAGGTTCGGGAGCAGCGCGATGATGCCATCTGCGAAGGTATCTGACATCCGTGTTAGACTCCCGAGCGAAAAATCGTGGAATAATTGGGTCGCGCGCCCCGTTATCATTAAGGCAATCCCGAACTGCGGTGCAACAACGCGCCGTATGAGGCATGCCAAACCCGCAAGTTGCGGCTGAGATGGAGACCCAGAATGCGACAGTACCTCTTCCTGCTCCTTCTATCCTGCGGTTTCGCCTTTGTCCTACCTGCGCTCTGGGTCGGCAGCCCCATATCAGCCATCGCCTGGGCCGATGACGACAACGGTGACAACGGTGACAATGGGGGCGATAGCGACAATGGCGACAGCGATAACGGCGATAACGGCGACGATGATGATGACCGGGATGACGACCGGGACGATGACGACCGGGATGACCGAAGCCAGCAGCAGCGCAGCGGATCGGGCGGTGGCAACTTCCTCGACCGTCTATTCGGTCGTCCAGCGCCTGCCCAACAGGCCCCGCGCCCGGCACCCGCGCCGCCGCTTCCCGAGCGGGCGGCGGATGAGATCGTGGTGCTCGATCTCTCGGAGGCCGATCTCGCGACCTTGACGGGGCTGGGCTATGAGGTGTTGCGGGAAGCTCAGATCGCGACCCTCGGCAGCACTGTCCGCCGGTTGCGTGTGCCGCCCGGTACCGCGCTTGAGGCGGCGCTTGACCAGATCCAGCAGCTGCCGACTGGCCAATCGGCGGATTTCAATCATTTCTACCGGGCCAACGAAGGCATTGTCGGCGCCTGCGAAGGCTTGCATTGCGCGTCTTTCGATCTTGTCGGTCTGCGTCCATCGGGTGCAACGGCAGCGGGCTGCGGCCAGATCACCGCGCGGATCGGCCTGATCGACACCGGCATCAACCCTGATCACGAGGCATTCGACGGCGGGCGGCTCTCGGTGCTCGCGTTCGACGGGGGGGATGAGGAGGCCTCGGGCGCGCAACACGGCACTGCTGTTGCAGCTATCCTTATCGGGTCGCGCGCGGGCCGCGCGCACGGTCTCTTGCCAGAGGCGGAGCTTGTCGCGGTCGATGCCTTTTATCGGGCAGGGCGGGACGAACGGAGCGATGTCTTCAGCCTGGTGCAGGCCATGGATCAGCTCGCGGTCGCGGAGGTGCGCGTCATCAACATGAGCCTTGCCGGGCCGCATAACGTCCTTCTCGAACAGATGGTCATGCGCCTCCATGAGGCGCAGATCCTGATCGTCTCCGCCGCCGGCAACGAGGGACCGCGCGCCGATCCGGTGTTTCCCGGCGGCTATGCACCGGTGCTGACGGTCACGGCGGTCGATGCGTCGGGGCGCGTCTATCGTCGGGCGGGGCGCGGGCCCCACCTGGATCTTGCGGCCCCCGGCGTCGAGGTCTGGACGGCCGCGTCGATCCGCGGCGTGCGGTCCAAAACCGGCACCTCCTTCGCCGCGCCCTTCGCCACGGCCGCCGCCGCCATGCTGATCTCTTCGCGACCTGAGTTGACGGTTGCAGAGGTAAAATCCTTCCTCAAGACCACCGCGCTCGATCTGGGCGACGAAGGGCCGGACGAGGTCTTTGGGTCGGGTCTTGTACAGTTTGCGCCGATCTGTAGCGGACCATCGGGCACACCGCCCTTGCTGCTGGAGTAGACCACACGCAAGACGCCGTCTGCCACGCGGTTGGGGGCGATCAGAACCAGCTTACCGCTGATGCGCGAAGGCTTGCCCAGGCGCGCCCACCCTATGACGGTCTTGTAGCGCCTGCCGGAATAATTGGCGGTCCGTCCCGTTGTCCGTCCATCGCGCAACCTCTTTCGGAAGGACATGTTATGACCGGCCTCGCTCTCTCCCCGACATTTGGGACCATCTGCCCACTGACGCGGACGGAGCTGCTTGCCCTTCCGCTGGCCGCCACGGCGGCGCTCCTGCTCTGGAGCGCGCCCGACGCGCTGGCCCCTGCGGGCCGCATGGCCCTTACGATCACCGTGCTGGCCATCCTCGGCTGGACGATGACGCGCGTGCCGGATTCTCTCGTGGCGATCTCGGCGGCGCTGGGGCTGGTGCTCACCGGCACCGTCCCCGAACCAAAGCTTTTTGCAGCGCTCGGGCGCGAGCTTGTCTGGCTTCTGGTGAGCGCCTTCGTGATCGCTTCGATCCTGAAATCGAGCGGGCTGATGGAGCATCTCGTCGGCCGGGCGCTGGTTCCGTTTCGCAGTTTTGCGGCGATGGCCTATGCGCTCACCTGCCTGATCGCATCGACCGCCTTCTTTATCCCGTCGACCTCAGGACGCGCCGCGCTCTTGTTGCCGGTCTTCCTAGCGGTCTCCAGTCAGGTGCCGGACCCGCGGCTTGTCCGCCCGCTTGCGCTGCTCTTTCCAACGGTGATCCTGCTCTCGGCGGGCAGCTCTTTGCTGGGCGCAGGCGCGCATCTGATTGCGGTCGATGCCATCGCAGCGGCGGGCGGTCCGAAGATCGGCTATCTGGAGTGGATTCTGCTCGGACTGCCGGTCTCGCTCGTCTCCTGCCTGCTGGCCACCGCACTGATCCTCCGGCTCTTTACGCCCGCGGAGCTGTGCCACACGCCCCTGACGCTTGCACCTCCGACGGATCCGCTGACCGTTCGGCAGAAGCGGCTGGCGCTGGTTCTGGTTGCGCTGCTTGCACTTTGGACGACAACCGACTTGCACGGTCTTTCGATTGTGGTGATCTCGCTCGGCGGCGCATTGGTGTTGTTGTCGCGACCGTTCACGGACCGGAAGACGAAGGAGATCTTCCGCGATGTCGATATGGAGCTGATCCTCTATCTCACCGCGACGATTGTGATCGCGGATGCGGTGATCGGCACCGGGGTGGACAAATGGCTGGCCGATGGTCTGCTCGGCGTTCTGCCCGAGGCACTGGTCCGAAACCGGGTGATCGCGGTGATGGTGATGACCGGCGTTGCCGTGCTCTGCCATCTGGTGATTACGTCGCGCAGCGCGCGGGCCGCCGTGCTGATCCCCGCCGTGGCGCTGCCCATTGCAGCCTTCGGACACGACCCGGCGCTCATCGTGATGGTCGCTGTTCTTGGCACGGGGTTCTGCCAGACCATGATGGCGAGTGCGAAACCTGTCGCGATCTACGGCTCGCTCGATCAGCCCACATTTACCCAGCAGGATCTGTTCCGCCTGGCTCTGCCGCTGATGCCGGCGGTTGCAGGTCCGCTGTGCCTCGTTGCGCTGACCCTCTGGCCTGCACAGCTTGATCGGCCGATGCCCACAGCGACAGCGTTCAACGTCGTGCAGCCTGCGATGGCCGAGCCGGTCGCAGCTGGTCGCGCAGCCACGATCCCGACGGCAAGCCTGCGGCCCGTGATGCGTCCGGTGCAACCGCAGCCGGTGGCTGCAACAGCAAGCACCGTTCGACCCCGGCAGGGCAGCGGCGTCTCGCACCACCTTGAACAGCTGGAAGCGGACCTCTCCACCGTCGCCCGTGGTGTGAATCGCGGCATGCGCCGTCTGGGCGATCAACTCGGGCTGCGGTAGGCGGCGAAACCCCGCCGGACAGGCAGATAATATGTCGGGCGGGGAATAAACACGCGCCCTCACCGTTCTCCTTTTGTGACACGAATACAAGGAGATAAGAAAATGACTTTCACGATCTTGGTTGCGCCATCCGGCTTCAAGGAATCGCTTTCGGTTGATGACGTCACCCGCGCTATCAGTAAGGGCGTCCGCAGCGCGCTGCCCGCCGCCCGGGTGCTCGAAGCGCCGATGGTCGATGGCGGCGAAGGCTTTACGCAAGCGCTTGTGAACGCCACCGGGGGAAGGCTGCACGAGGCCACGGTCACCGGCCCGGTCGGTGCCCCGGTCTCATCCTTCTTCGGGATCATGGGCGGGCCGGGCCCCCGGACCGCGGTGCTTGAAATGGCGGCGGCAGCGGGGCTGAGCCTCGTGCCCAAGACCATGCGCGATCCCGGGCGCACAACCAGCTACGGTGTGGGCGAGTTGATCCTGCGCGCCCTCGATCAGGGCGTGGACCGGATCCTTGTTGGGTGCGGGGACAGTGGCATCAACGATGGCGGCGCTGGCATGGCACAGGCGCTCGGCGCGCGTCTTCTCGACTGTGCGGGCGAAGAGATCGGACTAGGCGGGTACGAGCTGTCGCGGCTCAGCCACATCGACACCAGCGGGCTTGATCCGCGGCTCGCTCAGGTCACGATCGACGTCGCCGTGAATTGGCACAATGTCCTGCTGGGGCCTAAAGGGGTCGCTCGCGTGTTCGGGCCGCAGAAGGGCGCATCACCCGAGCAGGTCGATGCGCTGGAGGCGGGGCTTGCGCGCTACGCTTCGGTCATTCGCGCGCAGACAGGCCTCGATCTGGCGCATGCAAATGGCTCCGGCGCGTCCGGCGGGCTGGGAACAGGTCTCGTCGCCTTTGCCGGGGCGACGTTGCACCCGCGGTTTGATGTGGTGATGCAGTATCTGAGGTTTGACGAGATGCTGGCCGAGGCCGACCTCGTGATTACGGCCGAGGGGTCGTTGGACGGCCAGTCACCCTACGGCAAGGTGCCCTGTGAGGTGGCGCGCCGCGCGAGAGAGCGGGGCATCCAGACCATCGCGCTGGCCGGCACCCTGGGCAAGGGTGTGCGGGAGACGCTGGACAATGGGATCGACGCCTTTGCCTCGATCATCAAACGCCCCTGTTCGCTCGACGAGGCGATCCACAAGGGGGAGAAGCTGCTGCGCCGCGCGGCCGAGGATGCGATGCGCATGATGATCGTCGGCATGCGCTTGTAGGGTCGGGATATGACCGCCCGCGCCGCCTGAGGCACATCCGCAGAACCCCCCAGGCCGCCAGCGATCCGCATCCGGGGTCGCTGGCGGTTCTTCGGCGCAGATCCCGGCCCAAGGCGCGCGCGAATGCGGTCCCGCGAGAAATCACGCTTTCCCGACCTCGACATGATCGGCTAAGCCTGCGGCTGGGAACAGTCCCGCGCCGCAGCCGACATCGCAGAGAGGTCCCCAGGATATGATGCCGCCCCTTGAGAGCCACTCGACCCATGACGCGGAGGATGATCCGCGCAACGCCAGCCTGCAGATTTTCCTGAACGGCAGCCTGGTCCCCCGCGAGGAGGCCCGCGTCTCGGTCTACGATTCCGGCTTCATGCTGGGTGACGGCATGTGGGAGGGGTTGCGAATGTACGATGGGGTATGGGCCTTCTTTGATGCGCATATGGATCGGCTGTTCGACTCCTGTAAAGCCGTGTCGCTGGAGATCGGGATGAGCCGGGACGAGATCCGACGGGCTCTGGACGCCACGGCGGCTGCGAATGGCATGACAACCGATGCGCATTGTCGCTTCATGGTCACGCGCGGGGTGAAGGCCAAACCGTTCCAGCACCCCGGCCTCAGCCGATCCGGGCCCACGGTGGTTGCGATCGTCGAGCACTCGAAGCCCGTGGACAGCCTACAGAGCCGGGGCATCCGTTTGGCGACCGTGCCGCAGGTGCGCGGCCTGCCGATGTCTCAGGATGCGAAATACAACAGCCATTCCAAGCTGAACTGTGTGATCGCCTGCTTGCAGGCCGAGCAGGCCGGTGCCGACGAGGCGCTGATGCTGGACCCACATGGGTTCGTCAACACGACCAACGCGTGCAACTTCTTCATCGTGCGCCGCGGCGAGGTTTGGACCTCGACGGGCGACTACTGCATGAACGGCGTGACCCGGCAGAAGGTGATTGACCTGTGCCATGCAAACGGCATCCCGGTGCGCGAGAAAAACTTCTCGCTCTACGAGGCCTACGGCGCCGAGGAAGCCTTTCTGACCGGCACGTTCGGGGCGCAGACACCGGTGGCCGAAATCGATGGCAAACCTGTTGGTGAGGGCATCGGCGCGGGACCGGTCACGTGCCGCATCCGTGCGCTCTACAAGGACCTGGTGGCGCGCCATGTGGCCGAGATAAAGGCGACCGGGACCTGACAGGGCACAGGCGACGGACAGCTCTATGCCACGGGTTGGGGCTCGACCAGCTGTTCCTTCAGAACAGCGGCCAGTGTCTTGACCTCGGACGATGCGGTCTTTGGATCGCAATAGAGCGACAGGGCCACGTCCTTGAGCGGGGGCAGCTCCAGCCTGTGGCCCAGATCGACCAGCGGAGGGGTCACCGCGGTGGCCGGCATCACCGTGACCGCGAGACCGGCGAGCACGAAGGCCCGCACACCGATTGGATGCGGGCTCAGGTGTGCCAGATATCCGACGCGCCCGGTCCGGTCCAGCGCTTCGAAGGCATAGCCGCGCAAGTCCCGACCATCGGTGAGAAAGACGAGCGGGACGTCCCCCGTCGTTGTGCCCGGGACCTCGTCGGTGCCCACCCAGACCAGCGCCGTCGCTTCCACGAACTCACGGCCCGGACGGCGCCCTTGATCCATCATGAAGGCCATGTCGATCTCGCCCGCGTCCAGCAGCGCGAGCAGGGCATCGCTGCGTTCGCATTGGATGTGGATCTGCACGTCCGGTTCAAGTGCCGCGAAGCTTTGCAAGGCCTTGGTGACCGCGGACATGGCGAGGGTCACGGTGGTGCCCAGCCGAACGCGGCGGGGCGTGCGAGCTGCCCGGACAGCCCTGATCGCCTCGTCGGAGAGCCCGAGGATTCGGCGTGCATAGACGACAAAGGCTTCGCCTTCGGCCGTCAGTGACATCGCCCTCCCGCGGCCCCGATTGAAGAGCGCGCAGCCCAATTCCTCCTCCAGCTTGCGGATATGCGCGCTGACGGCGGATTGAACCGTGTTGCGCCGATCCGCGGCGGCGGAGAAGTTCAGCGTTTCGGCGGCGACCACAAAGCTTTCAAGGGCGTTCAAATCTTTCATTGATCTGAATTTACGATTTTTTCTATCGTAGAAAACCGTTTTTGGTATTCCAGCCGATTGCTTAGGTCGAAAGCATGGCATGGAGACCTCGATGGATCTGAGCACCTCCTTCTATCTCGTTGCAGGCGCGGCAGTTCTGATCACCGGACTGTCGAAAAGTGGATTTGGCGGTGGGCTTGGCGTGATGTCGGTGCCTTTGATGAGCCTCTACATCCCGCCCCAACTCGCCGTTGCAATCCTGATGCCGGTCTTGCTTGCGATGGATGTGATCGTCGTTTGGAAGTATCGGATGCTCTGGAACGGGCGGGTGGTCGGGATGTTGCTGCCGGGCGCGGCGGTCGGGCTGATCGCAGGTGGTATCACGTTCCAGTGGATGAGTGCCGATGTGATCCGCTTTGCCATTGGCGTGTTGGCGGTTCTCTTCGTGGCGCAGTTCGCCGTGAGCCGATGGCGCGCAAGGCCCGTGACGCGGTCTCGGCCCGGCACCGTGTTCGCCCTCGGCGCGCTGTCCGGTTTCGCCAGCTTTGTCGCCCATGCGGGCGGGCCGCCGGTCAAGGGCATTCTTCTGCGCCAGGACATGGAGAAATCGGTTTTCGTCGGGACCAACACGATGTTCTTCTTCGTCATGAATGCGGTCAAGACGGTTGCGTACGGTTTGATGGGCCAATTCACAAGCGACACTCTTGCGGTCAGCCTCACGCTGGCGCCGATGCTCTTTCTTGGTATTGGGTTGGGCCTTTGCCTGCACCACGCGATCGCGCCAGCGGTCTTCACCCGGCTGGTCTATGGATTCTTGCTGCTGGCGGGCATCAAGCTGCTGTTTGACAGCGCTGGTCCCATCTGGCGCGACCTTGCCGTCCTGCCGGTTTAGTGCGCCCTGTCTGACGGTGAGTCGTCCGAGCGGCGACAGCTGCGGCTGGGCCAATGTATGCGCCTGTGGGGGTGCGAAAACTGTGCTGAATACGCGCCCGAGGTTCGACGCGATCGCGCCGTAACAGCGCGGTACAATCTCTTATTTTCAATGTGATAGGTAGATACCACACGGACCTCGGTTGCGCGTCGAACGCTTCAGGTGCCATGGGTTCGGACAACGCCTGCCACTCCCGATTGCTGGGCCGGAGACGTCCGCTCGCTTGACGGGAAACGCAGGGCTGTGTCACCATCCACACATTGTTTGAGCTATTTTTAGGCGTTTTCAGATGGTCGATATTCGTCGATGGGCCACGTTGCTGGTCTGCATTCTTGCAATCGGATGCACCGTTCCCGGATCAGCTGCATTTCAGGACTATGCGGAATCCTATGACGCTGCGCGCGAGGCGTCGCTCCAAGTTGTGGATGCCTACAACCAATACGACAAGATGTCCCGGCGCCGGCAAACGGACCCTGCAACCTTCGATCCGGACTTTGCTGATGTCTACGCGCCGACGGCACTGTCGCCGATCAGCCTGACCATCACGGAAGGGTTTGCAGCGGCCACGACCTTCAACGAGGTGCTGGCGCGCTATGCGGACAACGACACGCTGCGCTTGCAGAAGGACGAGATCGAACGACTCAACGCCGCATCGGCAAATACCGCCACGCTGGTTGCCGGGCCCGGTGCGGGTGGCCAGGTGCGCGCGGTGATCGGTGCGACCCAGGTGCTGGCAAACCTCTCGCAGGCGCGTGCTGACCGGGACGCCTTTGTGCGAAACGTGCGGGAGAACACCGCGACGGTCGATGCTTTCCTGAAGATTATCCGGGATGACACGGCCGACATGTACCAGACCGCGCGGCTCGCCACGGCCCTCTCGGGTGGCAGCGTTGAAAAGCTCGAAACCTTCCGGGGCATGTTGGCGACCTGGGTTCTGCTGATTGATCAGACGCGCAAGGACCTGGATATCCTCAGACTTCGGGTCGAGGCGGGGGCGGATGGGCAGAGCGGGCTGAGCCTGCTTTCGGAGTCGGCAGTCCGGATTGACCGGCACGTCACCGATATCGACGCGGCCTACACGGCCCTCGTGGGTGTTTTTTAAGGCGATTTTAAAGGGGTGACTTTGGGGGAAGGGCAATGTCAGAGAATCCGTATCGGTCTGAAATCACGCAGATCACAACCGCCATCATCGACTTGCAGATGGAGCTTGCTGCGCGCAGCGGGGCCGAGCGCGAGCAGCTCCAGCAGGAACTGAACGCCAAGAGCGAGGTTGCGATCAAGCTGAAGGCCCAGTCCGACGCCTGGCGCCAAGGCCGGCTCACCCAGGCGGTCACCGCCTTGCAGGAGCTGGCCGCATCGGAATTGGCGAAGCAGGCGCGGGTCGTGGCCCGTCTCAGGCGCATGCTGGAGAGCCAGGGCGTGCCGCAGCAGCCCTCAGCCCAGCCGGAGGCGACGCAAACCCCACCGCCTGCTGCACCCATCACACCTGCCGCCCCGGCAAGCGGTGATCATCTTCGCATCGACATCACGCCGCAGGACTTCGACGCGCTGGCCCGTGTTGCGCAAAGCGAAGTGGGCCACTTTGGAAAGTACGGCAACGACCAGCTGACAGGCGGCCTGGGCGCGGTCGTCGAAACGGTCCTGAACCGCGTCGCTCACAAGGCCTTTCCCGAGAGCATTCAAGCAGTGGTTGATCAGCCATTCCAGTTCTCCGCGATCAATGCCACGGGGAGCTGGTCCGGTCTGAAGCCGGCCGAGGCGCAGGTCGCCGGGATCGTGCGCGACTATCTGCAGGGTCGCGTGAATGGGCGCAGCGGTCTGCTGGGCGGGGCCACGCATTTTCTCAACCCCTTCCTGTCGTCCATGACGGCCCTGTCGCAGTGGGGCAACCACGTGGTGGCGAATGCGGTCGCGATCTTCGGCGATGAGAGCCGGGAGGACGTGCATTATCATGGCTTCGCACCGGGAACACCGCTGCCGCGCCCCTATACCATCCATTTCGAAGGCGGCTCCCCGGTGTTCGACGCGCGTGGCGCGGCACCCGGTGCAATCCAGGCCAAAGGCCTGCGCGCGGGGCTGATCGCGACCCTGACCGCAGAGCTTGCGCGGTTCGACAATGGCAAGCACAAGGAACACGAAGAGACGCATTTCGCACGCATCGGTGATTATTGGACCGTACTGGGATTGCCCTATCACGGTCGCTCCGTTGTCACCTTCGCTGATGGCAGCACCGGTAATCCGGCCTGGTCGGCCGCTTTCATCAGCTGGGTGATCTCCCAGCAGGCGGTAAGCGCGCAGCGCTTCAAGGGCGCGCAGGCCCATTGGAAGTATGTCGAGGACATCGTCGAAAACCGCCTCGACTCTCCGCTCTTCGAAGTGATGGATCCGCGGCTCTATCCGCCGCGGCCCGGAGACATCGTGCACTATGGCCGAGGGACGGCCTCGCGCTTCGACCTTCCCGCCGCGCTCGATCACCTGAAGATCGACGGCTACTACCCCTCGCACTCCGATTTCGTCACCGATGTGGATCTGGACGAGGGGGTGATCACGACCGTCGGCGGCAATGTGGAGAATTCCGTCAAGGCAAAGCGACCAAGCGTTGACGGAAACGGGCTGTTGAACCCGCGGCGCCAGCGCGGAGAGGACTACCCCTGGATTGCGGTGCTGCGCTTGCGGGATGCCTGACAGCGTCGTCTGATGCGGCTTGGATGATCGGCGCACGACGCGGAGCCAAGCGAGTTTGATCTATGTCAACTAAAACTGACGTTCAATATGTCAAGTTGAATTGACATATGGGAGCTCAGCATGCGCATTCTCTTCGTTCACCCCAATTACCGGTCCGGCGGCGCCGAGATCGCCGGCACGTGGCCTCCGGCATGGGTGGCCTATCTGACAGGTCACCTCAGGCAAGCGGGCTTTGACGACATTCACTTTATCGACGCGATGACCGATAATCTGTGCGACGCCGACCTCGCGGAACGGATGGAGGCGCTGCGGCCCGATGTTGTCGGCGTGACCGCCATTACGCCGTCGATCTACCGTGCCGAAGATGTGCTCAAGATCGCCAGCGAGAGTGTGCCCGATGCGGTGCGCGTCATGGGCGGTGTTCATGCCACATTCATGTTCAAGCAGGTGCTCTCGGAAGCCCCGTGGATCGACGTGATCGTCCGCGGCGAAGGCGAGGAGATCTGCACCGCACTGATGCTGGCCATCGGCGACGGGCGCTGGCCTGCCGACCGGCGCAAGATCAACGGGCTGGCGTTCCGGGACGGCGAGGAGATCGTGGCCACACCGGCCGCCTCCACGGTCAAGGACCTCGCGGCGATCAAGCCGGACTGGACGGTGCTCGACTGGGAGAAGTACATCTACATCCCCTTGGGCACGCGCGTGGCCATCCCGAACCTCGCGCGGGGCTGCCCGTTCACCTGCTCCTTCTGCAGCCAATGGAAATTCTGGCGCGACTACCGCGTGCGCGATCCCAAGGACGTGGTCGACGAGATCGAGGATCTGGTCGAAAACCACGGTGTCGGCTTCTTTATCCTGGCGGACGAAGAACCGACCATCAACAAGAAGAAATTCGTCGCCTTCTGTCAGGAACTGATCGACCGCGGGCTGCCTGATCGTGTCAAATGGGGCATCAACACTCGCGTCACCGACATCTATCGGGACCGGGATTTGCTGAAATTCTACCGCGCGGCGGGCCTCGTGCATGTGTCGCTGGGCACCGAAGCCGCGGCCCAGATGAAGCTCGATCAATTCAACAAGGAGACCAAGGTCGAGGAGAACAAGACCGCGATCCGGCTGCTGCGTGAAGCGGATATTCTGGTCGAGGCGCAGTTCATCGTTGGCCTCGACAATGAAACGCCGGAGACGCTGGAAGAGACCTTCCGGATGGCCTGGGACTGGCAGCCGGATCTCGCGAACTGGTCGATGTATACCCCCTGGCCCTTCACGCCTCTGTTTCAGGAGTTGAAGGACCAGGTCCAGATATACGATTTCTCGAAGTATAACTTCGTCACGCCCATCATGAAGCCGGCTGCGATGGACCGAGGGGAGCTGCTGGACGGCGTGATGAACAACTATCGGCGGTTCTATTCGCGCAAGGCGCTCTTCCATTATCCTTGGCGGGGCACCGGGTTTCGGCGGAGATACCTGCTTGGTTGCCTTTATGCCTTCCTCAAGGCCGGGTTTCAGCGCACCTTCTACGACCTGGGCAAGGCGGGCTACTGGGGCCCACAAACCAAGAACACCGTTGATTTTCATTTCGATGACACCCGGCAATTGGCCGAGGCGCAGCTGGACGATTGGGAGGCCTCGGCGGACCGTGCCGCGCGCGCGGCCGAACGGCGCGCAGCCGTGCGTGACCAAATGAAAGACCGGGCTGTGGTGCGGCGCGAGAGCTTTCAGATGCCCAATGGCGCCCAGGTGCGGGCCTGTGGCGGGAGCGACGCGCAAATGAAGGAGACCTGATCATGGCGGGCGCTGCAGAGGGCCTCATCGGGCCAAATGCGGTGCTGCAGATGCTGCCCCAGATCGAGCGGCTTGGCGGTCGAGACCGGGTTGACCGGATGCTTGCAGCCGCGGGCATTCTCGAGGTCCCGGATGGCAGCGCGATGATCCCTGAGGGTGACGCAGCGCGATTGCACCGTCTCATTCGTGCAGAGGAACCGGTGCTCGCCCCCGAACTGGCAGCCGCCGCCGGAGACGCAACGGCGCGGTACATTCTGGCCCATCGGATCCCGAAGGCCGCGCAACATCTCATGCGCGTGCTGCCGGCCTGGGGTGCGGTGCGCTTGCTCTCCCGAGCCATTGCCGCACATGCGTGGACCTTTGCCGGCTCGGGTGAGTTTTCAGCACAGAGCCCCTGGCGTTTCGAGATCCTCAGCAATCCGGTGATCCGAGGCGAGGTCAGCACCACGCCGCTCTGCGCCTGGCATGCGGCGGTCTTCGAAGGGCTTTACCGAACCCTGGTTCATCCCGCTTGCCGCTGTGTCGAGACCCGCTGCGGGGCGCAGCCAGGGTGTGACACCTGCGCGTTCGAGATCTCGCTGGCCGCGACCAATCCATCACGTTAATGCGCCGCATCTGCCGCGCCATCAGGGCAAAGCCGTGGTGCCACAAACCTGTCTGACAAAGGTCAGGCCGGGGATCGCCATCTGTCTCCACACCCGAAAGTCGAACTGTATCAGAGGCTTGATGCAGAAGGCACGAATTGGACGCGGCCAGATGTCGGGGGGCCGACCCCGCAAGACCTCCTCGCAGACTTTGCAAAACAATCGGAATGGTTGTAAACCTGAACAATAAATTAATAGATTCGCTTATTGTTAACTAACGTGCAGTCTGGGGGCTGTAGTGTATGTCAGCCAGTATAGGGCCCAACACATCTGACTCATCGCTGAAGCAAAACGAAGCACCGACGGCGGCCGAGCGGGCGGCGCTTCAGGCCGATTTGGAAGAGCGCCTGGCCGAGGCCCGGATCCAGCGGGCCAAAGTCCTCGCCGCGCGCGAGCTGGCCAAGAAGAAAGCGAACCTCGAACAGACAAACAAGCCGGTTCCGCAGGGGGGACCCGCGACCGGCAAGCCACCGCTCTCGACAGGCAAGCCATCGGATATACCCAAACCGGTCCCACGAGGCCGGGTGCGTCCGGATATTTCGGTGCCTGCTGTGCCCATCATCGCCGAGCAGATGGCCGAGCCTGAACAGCGGCGGCGGCGCGCGGTCCCGCTGTCGGTGATGATCGCCTTTGCCTGTTTCTTTGGCCTTGGCTTCGGTGTGGTTGCGAGCCTTGGGCTTGTCGTGGGTCTGGGCTGGGTGTCGGTGTCCGACCTGAACCGCCCCGCAGTGTCTAACACGGCGCCGGAGGTTTCTCCCGTCGCACCCGCCGCGCTCGCTGTCGATGCTTATGCCGATGTCCCTTCGGGCATCGATGTCGCCAGGCCGACGCCAAGGGCCGCTGTCGTTGCGAGCCAGCCCTCGGCGATACCGCAGCTGGGCGAAAGCGGCGATGGCACTTTGGCTGCCGTCATGTCGCCGGCCCCCCAGGTCGAGGCCGCGCTCACCAACATCGTCTGGACCTCTTTCCCACAGGAGACGCCCAAGTCGCTTGCGCCCGTGAGCGCCAATCCCGCGCCCGCGGTTTGGTCCAAGCCGCCCAAGGCTCTTGCGCGGCCCTTTCCCGAAGCCATGCCAGCTGTGCTGGAGCGCAGCCCCGTCCGAGCGCGCGCCTTGGCCGTCTCCCTGTCCGGGCCGGTGATCGAAGCTGCTCTGCCGGCGCTGCCGGCTCAAGCCGTCGTGCCGCCCGATCATGGCCCGATCGTTGCTCTTTTTGATGTTCAGGAAGACCAGCGCCCCGAGGTGCAGCAGGCTCCGATGGGCAGACCGGTGCTGGAGCCACTGCTGCGCGCCAGCTTGAGCCCATCGGCTTCCGCGCCCGTCACGGCTGTCGCGCCCATTGACCAATTCGGCGCCGTGCCGCGCGTTGTACAGCCAGCGGCGCTGCTCGCGCAGCCGAAGCCGCTCCGCGGTCTGCCGCAGATCGGCGGCCCGGTGGAGCGCCCGCTGACACTCGCAGCAAAACTCGGCGGCGCGGGCGAAGACGTAAGCCAGATCGCGCTTTTTGCTTATGCGCCGACAAGTGTGAGCGCCGACGCTCTGAACGAGAAACTCGGAGATCTGGCGACAACCGGGTTTCCTCTGGCCGAGACCAGCCGCGTGAATTTCCGGGTCTCGAAAACCCATGTCCGGTACTACACGCGCGCGGATGAAACCGTCGCCCGGGCGATCGCGGCGGAGTTGGGCGGGGCCGCGCGGGATTTCACGCGCGAGAGGATTGCGGCTCCTGCGGGGCGTATCGAGGTTTGGATGGCCGGGACCCGTGTCGGCGCACCCAAACCAAGGACAGTGGCGGCGAGTCCGCAGCGCCGGGCGGCCTTGAAGGCCGAGCAACAGGCGCGCGTACGGACGCAACTCAAGAACCGGCTCGTGGACAGTTTGAGAAGCAAGGAGTATCTGCGTTAAGGGCCGTTAACCGTGATTTGCGTTGCGCCCCGACGATGTGTTAATTCGTTGCGATGCCGCTGGTGGTGGCATTGACGACAAAGTCTTTGATCGAAGTTTTTTCAGCTGTGGATTTCCAGTATGGCGAACAATCGTTTGGTGGCCGTTGTAACAATGCTCATTCTCATGGGATCTTCCGGCAGTGCACAGGATGATATCTCATTGCAGGAGTTGCGGGCGATCGAAAGCCTGATCTCGGGCAAAGACTGGCGGGCGCTTTACACCTATGTCGTGGCCAATCCCAAATTCACCGCGGGGAACGACCCTCTGGCCGTCGAGCTTCGGTCCTTTGTCGATGATACCAAGCGCGGCTTCCTGAACACCTTCGATGCCGATCCGGATCGCACGACAGGTGAGGCGGACCGGACGGCGTCCAGCATCTATTGACCAGGGGGCCGTGCAGCCTGTGAGCACACCGGCAAAGATTGCCTATGTCATCGATCCGCGGTTTCGCGGGGGGACATCATCGGCTGTTGCAGCAGAGCTTGAGGTGGTGAGCGCCTTTGCGAAAGTCGAGGTCTATGCCTTGTCGACCGCGATGTTCTCGGGGCAGGCGGTGGCGCCACAACTGGCCCGCGCCTGCGCGCGGCTGAACATTCCCCTGACGTGGGATCCGGTGGACATCAGCGCTGATCTCGTGATCCTGCACAACCCGTCTTGCCTGAAGTTTCAGGACCGCTTGGGAACGCGGATTCTGACCGATCGGTTGATCGTGGTGACACATGAGAATTTTGTCAGGCCGGGCGGGCATGAGGGGTTCGACGTCGCCACATGCCTCGATCAGATCGCGCGCGCATCCGTTGCCCTGCGCCGGGAGCTCGCGCCGATCTCGGCATGGAACCGCGAAACCGTTTTGCAATGGTCGGCGAAGCACAGCCCTGCCCACGGTTGGGAGGTGCTGGAGGAGGACTGGTTCAACATCTGCGCCTTCGACTTTCTGCCGCCCAATCCGGCCCCCGCTGACAGGCGGGGTCGCCATTCCAGACCGGGCTTCGAGAAGTTTCCAGGGCCGGCAGCCATGCTGCAGTGCTTCCCAGAGACGGCGAGGCGCAACCTGATCCTGGGCGCGGATGCCTTTCTGAAGGCCGGCCTCGTGCCGGAACACTGGGATGCACGGCCCTTCGGCGCGATGCCGGTGGCCGACTACTTCGATCAGATCGATTTCTTCGTGTATTTCACCGCACCGACCTGGCGCGAGAGCTTCGGTCGTGTTCTGGCCGAAGCCATTGCCGCAGGAAAGATCGCGATCACCGATCCGGAGACGGCGAGGACGTTTTCGGGAGCCGCCATCGCCGCCCAACCGGAGCAGGTGAATGACATCATCGCCTCCTACATCGCGCATCCCAAAGACTACGAGGCGGACGTCCGCGCGGCGCAGGAGCACTTGAAGCAGTTCTCGCCCGATTGCTTCGCGGACCGGTTCGGCACGCTTCTGACAGGCCCGGCGAGGGTATACGCATGATCCTACTGTGCAGCGGTCAGGTCTCGGCAAAGCAGTTTGACGCGCTGCTGCTCTTCGCGGCACAGCTCGAAGGCCGCGGGCATCCTGTTGCGATCCATCCCGCTGCCTTGCCCGAGGACGTGCTTCAACAGCAGAAGTACGAGATCGCGCCGTGGCTGACCGATGACGAGGACATTGACGCCGATACCGTTCTGGTCATCGGGTCGGAGGCAATCAGCGATGACTGCCAGCACCTGCTGCGGACACTGGAGTGCGGCGCAGAAACGCGCATCTGGGCCCTGGGGCATTTCCGGACCTACCAGGAAGAGATCAGCGCCCGGACCAAGATTGCTTATGCCACCGGTCAGGAGCCCGAGGTGCTCAATTTGATCGGCCCGCAAAGGCCCCTACTGCTCGACGGGCAGGCTGCACCGCTGAGCACGCCGCTGCGTGCGGAACCGGATCAGCGCGATGGCGCTGTCACGCGGCTGCTCGTTTTTGTGCCGGCCGAAGAGCTTGAGCCGGGCGAGGCGCTGAGCCGGCTTGCCGAGCTCAACTACAGCCCCAAGATCGATCTCCATGTGCTGACCAATGCCCGAGGAAAGGGCATCATCCGGCGGTCTAGTCATGCCGAGCTGTCCGTCATCGGGTATGTGGAGCTGCCACCCGCGCAGATCATCAACTACGTCGATGTGGTTGCGTTTTTCGGGCCGAATGTGCCCGGCGAGCGGATGGCTGCCTTGGCGCTTCTAGCGGCCGGCGCGGGGAAGGTCGTCATCGACTGTACGACCGCTGCCAGCTTCGCCACCTCGGGTGCTCCGGTCCTGAAGGGGCCAAGCCATCTGGCCAGCCTGCTGGGCTATCTCAGCGATGTGGTTCTGGACCAACGGCTCGAGATCGGCCGCCGTACCTTGAAGAGTCCCTGGCTTGCGCAGTTCGACGGGGCTGCGCTCGACCGCGATCTGAAGCTCGCACCGCCAAAGCCGGCGGCGGTTCCGCAGGCGCCGCAGACGCTCTTTTTTCCGACAAACGGAAACGGCCTCGGTCACGCGCAGCGCTGCGCGCTGATCGCCGAGGCGATGTCCGACGCTGTTACCCGACGGTTCGCGGCGTTCCCGAGCTGCATCGACCTGCTCGAGCGGCGCGGGTTTGGTTGTGTTCCGATGATATCGCGCAGCACGGAGCATGAAGACGACTTCGCCGCCGATCTCGTAAACTATCTGAGGCTGCGCAACGTGTTGAAGCGTGGCGACGGCTTCGTCTTTGACGGCGGCTACGTGTTTGATTCCGTCTATCGCACGATTTCCGATCTGCAGATTCCGGCCGTCTGGATTCGGCGCGGGTTGTGGCAAGCCGGGCAGATCAACCCAACTGCGCTTGAACGCGAGCGCGCCTTTTCGCGCGTGATCGTGCCGCAAGAGTGCTTCCCGGAACTCAATACCGACTATTCCACCGGCGCGCATATCAGCAATGTCGGCCCCATCGTCCGGGAGGGGCGGCTGACGTCGGATGAGGTCGCTGGGCTGCGCGAGCGTCTGGGCCGGCATTTCGACCGGTCGGTGAAGACGCTCGTGTTGACCATGCTCGGCGGAGGGGTCGCCTCAGAACGCACCGCACAGGCCCAACGGCTGTGCAGCCTGCTCGAGCGGCGGCCCGATTGCCTGCACCTCATCGTGGCCTGGCCCAATGCCATGGTCGCGGATGGGCTGTTTGGCTGGCAGAACAGCCATGTCGTTCGAACCGCGCATACGCTCGACCTGTGTCAGGCCGCCGATCTGACCGTTTCCGCCGTCGGTTACAATTCCTTCCACGAGATCCTCTACGCCGGGGTGCCCGCCATTTTCATTCCGCAGTCGGCCCCGTTCCTCGACGATCAGGAACGCAGGGCCCGGGCGGCCGCTGACCGTCATCTGGCCGCCCTGGTACTGGACGAAGAACTCCTGATGCTCGAGCGCGAAGTCAGCGCGTTTCTCGACGGCTCAAAGGCTGACGAGGTCCGCGCCGCCCTGCGCGAGGCGAACCTGCAGACTCCGGGCAATCGCGATGCCGCAGAACTGATCGAGAATGAGGTTGCCGCATGATCCTGGAGCAAGACTACGCCCGCATTCTCGCGAATGTGTCGCCCCACACCCCGCGCGACCTTGACCCGTCTCTCTTCGGCGCTGGGGCCAAGGCCGAGAGCGGCGGGTTCGACCCGGCCATGCGCGCACCTGCGACAGCGCTCTGGACGCTCTCCGACAAGCGCATCTCGCGGGTCGGCATACGTATTCGTGCGCCGCTGGACGACCCGGCGTTCGTCGCCTCCCGGTTGGCCGCGATCGCGGTCGAACGGCGGGTGCTGCCGATCTTCCTGAGCCATACTGCGGCAAGCGAAATGCTGCGATTCGGCTTTCGTGTGGAACATGTCAGCGGCGCGACGGCAGAGGAGCGCGCTGTCTGTGAGGAGCAGATCAAACGCTTCTGGAAGATCGCGATGATTGTCGATGCCGCCGACGTCGAGAAGCTCGGCTAGATCCGGGCGGGGTCTCTCATGGCATGATGGCACAAGCCTGGTCGCCGCCCCGACCTAGCGCGTTTCCGCAGATTTGACGGTCGATCCGGGGATCAGGCGGAATCCGATGTCGCGGCAGGCCTCTACCGGCTCGTCAGAGAGCCGTGCCAGCATCATCTCTGCCGCGACCTGCCCGAGCTTCAGATGTGGCACATGCACTGACGTCAGACGCCGCCGCATCACCGCTGCAACCGGCAGATCGCCCCAACCCGCCACACCGATGTCGTCGGGCACCCGCATGCCCTTGGCATCGCAGAACTGAAGACCGCCGAAGGCCATCGCGTCGTTCTGGTAGTAGATACACTCGATCCCCCGGGTCGATCCAAGAAGCTGCTCGGTGCCGTAATAGCCGGGATAGTAGGTCGCAGTGTCATGCAGGCAGAGCTGGCGGGCGACACTGCCGCCGCTGCCTTCGACGGCCTTGCAGAACCCATCGAGCCGCGCAGAGGCCGCGTTGGCCGTGTCATGCGACGTGCCGACGTAGCCGACCTTGCGATAGCCCCGGCTCACGATGAACCGGCCCATTTCGAACCCGCTGTCGAAGTGGTTGATCCCAACGCTCATATCCATCGGACTGGAGTTGAGATCCCAGATTTCGACGACCGGCACATTCGCATTCCGCAGCATGTCGAGCGCGCGCTTTGAGTGGTACCGACCGGTCAGGATCAGCCCCGCCGGCTGCCAGGACAGCACCGTCCGGATCCAGTTCTCCTCCTCGCGAAGCGTATGCTGTGTCAGCCCGAGGACGGATTGGTGACCGAAGGCGCCAAGTTTGCGGTCGATGCCCTCAAGCACTTGCGCGAAGACCTCGTTGCCGAGATCGGGGATCGAGACACCCACGAAGGTCGAGGTCTTGTCGCCGGCAAAGACGGTGGCCAGCCGATTCGGCAGATAGCCAAGCTCATCCACCTTTTCCATCACTGTGGCGCGGGTCCGCTCGGAATAGCCGCCTTCCCCACGCAGAACCCGGCTTGCCGTCATCTTGGACACACCCGCGGCCAGGGCGACCTCAGAAAGGCTTACCTTATTGGTTTTGCTTTTCTTTTCGCTCATGAGCTCGGATCTACGTTACGGGTAACTTCGGGCTTGACAGATTTCAGCGTTGGGACAAGCATTAGCGGAACGTTACGGGTAACTCAACTGTCCGGGCGTGGGAGGAGCTTAAGATGCAGAACCTGCAAGCGGGTCTGTTCTTCGACGGTATCGACAAACACTTCGGTGGGACCTACGCCCTGAAGGACGTGTCGCTTTCGGTCGGACGGGGCGAGATTGTGGCCCTGCTTGGTGAGAACGGGGCGGGGAAATCCACGCTGATCAAGGTGCTCGGGGGAATCCATACGCCCGACGCCGGGCGGGTGCTCATCGACGGCACACCCTACCAGCACCGGCCCGCCGGGTTCGGCGAACGGCAGAAGGTGGCCTTCATCCACCAGGATCTCGGCTTGATCGAGTGGATGACGGTTGCCGAGAACATCGCACTTGCCCTCGGATTTTCCAAGCGCAACGGGATGATCCGTTGGGGCGAGGTGGAGCGCTTCGCGACCGAAGCCCTCAAGAGGGTCGATTGCGACTTTGAGCCAACGACCCGCGTGGAAAACCTCAGCCGTACCGAGAAGTCGCTTGTGGCCATCGCCCGCGCGCTGGCGGTCGACAGCGAGTTTCTGGTGCTTGATGAGCCGACGGCCTCCTTGCCCGCCGACGAGGTCGGGCGCCTTTTTGCAGCGATCCGCCCGCTGCGGGACCGTGGCGTGGGGATGATCTACGTGAGCCACCGGCTCGACGAGATCTTCGAGATCGCGGATCGTGTGGCCGTTTTGCGCGATGGCGAAATGGTCGGTGTCCGCAGCATCGAGCACACCACCCCGGAGGAGCTTGTGCAGAAGATCGTGGGCCGCAAGACGCGCGAGACGGTGCGGGCCGAAGAGGCGCCCGGGGCCGAGATCCTCGCGCTGAAAGACTTTCGTGTCGGCGGGGTCGGGCCGTTCGACTTTTCCTTGCGGCAGAATGAAATCGTCGGGCTCGTCGGGCTGCGCGGCGCCGGGCACGAGGCGATCTCGCGCGCGCTCTTCGGGCTCAAGCCGTTCTCGGGCGAGGTTACGCTAGGTGGTGCCACGCCTGATCTGTCGACGCCACAAACCGCGATGACCTCGGGCATCGGTCTGGTCGCAAAGGACCGGACGGAGGAATCCGTCGCGATGAGCCTCAGCATCCGCGAGAACACCTTTCTCAACCCCGCGGGCCTCGGGCGCCCGCTGCTGAACATGCTGGCGCCGCGGGCCGAGGCGGAACAGGCCGCCATCATCGGTGCGGAACTGGGCCTGTCACCGAACGATCCCGAACTGGCGATCGAGGCGCTGTCGGGCGGAAACCAGCAAAAGGTTGTTCTGGGCAGGTGGCTGGCGACACGACGCACGCTGCTGCTCTGCGAAGATCCAACCGCGGGCGTCGATGTCGGCGCCAAATCCGAGATCTATGCGCTGCTCAACCGTGCGCTTGCGGATGGTGTTGGCATCCTCGTCGTCTCCACCGATTTCGAAGAAATCGCCACCATCTGTCACCGCGCCGTGGTGTTCAGCCAGGGCGCCATCGTGGACGAGCTGTCCGGCACCCGGCTCAGCACCGAAAACCTCATCCAGTCGGCCTCGGCTGGCAACATGACCAAGACAAAGGACACGCCCCATGCAATCGCTTGACTCGAATGCGCTTGAGCCGACGAAGGCCGAGTTGCGGGGGCTGCCGTTTGGCAAGCGGCTGATGCGGTTCCTGCCGGTCTACGGGCTGGTGATCCTGACGATCTTCCTGATCGGTCTGTTCTCGATCCTGCTGCCCAACACCTTCCCCACGATGTTGAACCTGCGTGCCATCGTAAGCGACAAGGCCATCATCGCGTTGTTGAGCCTTGGCGCGATGATCCCTATGGCTGCCGGCCGGATCGACCTGACGGTGGGGTACGGGATCGTGCTGTGGCACATCCTCGCGATCAGCCTCCAGACCCTGCTGGGCCTGCCCTGGCCGATTGCCGTGGCCATGGTGCTGCTGCTGGGGGCGCTGACCGGGTTCCTGAACGGTCTGCTCGTCGAGGTCGCGAAGATCGACAGCTTCATCGCAACGCTGGGCACGGGGACGGTGCTCTATGCCCTCGCGCTGTGGCACACCGGTGGCCGGCAGATGGTGGGCGTGCTGCCGGATGGGTTCTACGCACTGAACAACACCTTCGTCTTCGGCCTGCCGATCACCGGGTACTACTTGCTTGGGATCACCGTCGTGATGTGGCTGGTGCTCGAATACACACCCCTCGGCCGGTACCTCTATGCGATCGGGGCCAACCAGCGCGCCGCACAGCTGAACGGTATTCCGACGCGGAAATACGTGATCGGCGCCTTCGTGGCCTCAGGCACGATGACCGCGCTCGCAGGTGTTCTGCTGGCCGCGAAGCTGCGGATCGGGCAGGCGAGCGTCGGGCTGGAATTCCTGCTGCCTGCGCTTGTGGGTGCCTTTCTCGGCTCCACGACGATCAAGCCGGGCCGCGTGAACGTCTGGGGTACCATCGTGGGCGTCGCCATCCTTGCGGTGGGCATTTCCGGCATCCAGCAATTCGGCGGCTCCTTCTGGGTCGAGCCGCTCTTCAACGGGGTGACCCTGCTGATCGCCATCGGGATCGCAGGCTACGCACAGCGCCGAAAGGGAGCCGAGAAGCGCTGAACCAAGTCTTTTTGTTTCAAGGGAGGAAACCATGAAGAAGAGAACATTCCTGGCCGCACTGGCCGCAACCACAATGCTGACGGCGGCGCCGGGTCTGGCCGCCGACTGGGACGGTCCGACAACCGGGCCGGCGGCGGCGGAGGGCAAGTCGATCGTCGTGGTCGCGGGCGATCTTAAGAACGGCGGCATTCTCGGTGTGACCGAAGGTGTCGAAGAAGCCGCCGCGAGGATCGGCTGGGAGGTGCGGGTGCTCGATGGCGCCGGCTCCATCCAGGGGCGTACGGGTGCCATCGGCCAGGCACTGGCTTTGCAACCCGATGGGATCATCATCAACGGCTTCGATGCGGTTGAACAACAGGCGGCCCTGGAAGGCGTCGTATCCGCCAGCATCCCGATGGTCGCCTGGCACTCCGGCCCCAAGATCGGCTGCGACGCGCCGGGCGGGATCTTCGCCAATGTCTCCACCGACGCCATGACCGTGTCCGAAGTGGCGGCGAAATGGGCGCTGGAAGACGGCGGCGAGGAGATCGGCGTGGTGATCTTCACCGACAGCACCTACCAGATCGCGATCGACAAGGCGGACCGCCTGAAAGAGACGGTCGAGGCTGCGGGCGGAACGGTGCTGGAGTACGTTGACACTCCCATCGCCGATACATCGAGCCGGATGGGCCCGCTGACCACCAGCCTCCTGCAGAAGTACGGCGACAGCTGGACCCATGCGCTGGCGATCAACGACCTCTACTTCGACTTCATGGGCCCGTCGCTCGCCGCGGCAGGTCTTGCGCCGGAAAAGGGGCCGCAGGCGGGCTCGGCCGGGGATGGCTCGGAAGCGGCCTTCCAGCGGATTCGCTCGGGCGGCTATCAGGCGATCACGGTGGCGGAGCCGCTGAATCTGCAAGGCTGGCAGCTGGTGGATGAGCTGAACCGCGCGATCCAGGGCGAAGCTTGCTCGGGCTACGTCACCGCGCCTGCGCTGGTGACGGCGGAAGGTCTGGCTAAGCTGGGTGACGGCAATGCCTTCGATCCGGACATTCCCTACCGCGAAGCCTACGCCGAGATTTGGGGCAAGTAAGCTCCAACTCCCAGGGGGTCTCTGTCTGCGGATGGAGACCCTGCTCTTGCCCGACATCGCGGACCATGGGGCGCCGTGCGACTGAAATCCGATCAAGATCAAGGAGACACCCTTGTCTGACCCTCTTGTGAAAATGCGTGGGATCACCAAGCGCTTCGGCGGTGTGACCGCGCTGTCGAACGTCGATCTCGACGCCCATGCTGGCGAAGTTCTGGCCATCGTGGGAGACAACGGCGCGGGCAAGTCCACGCTCATCAAGGTGCTGACCGGCGTCTATCAACCCACCGAGGGCGAGATCTTCCTGGCCGGGCAGAAGGTGGATTTCGCGAGCCACGCCGAAGCCATCGAGATGGGCATCGACGCGGTCTATCAGACCCTCGCGCTGGCCGATCACCTCGACCCGGCCGCCAACATGTTCCTCGGAAACGAGCTCACCAAGACGGTCTTCGGTGTGCCCATGCTCGACAACAAGCGCATGCGCAGCGAGACCGAACGCGTGCTGATGGAGCGGCTCGGTGTGACGCTCAAGTCGCTCGACGCGCCGACCGAGAGCCTCTCCGGCGGGCAGCGGCAGGCCGTCGCCATCGCGCGCGCCGTCTACCACGAGGGGCTGCGTGTGCTGGTGATGGACGAGCCCACAGCCGCGCTCGGTCCGCAAGAGACCGCGCGAACCTTGAAACTGATCCAGACCCTGAAAGATCAGGGGCTCGCCGTGATCCTGATCAGCCATTCGCTCGACGATGTCTTTGCCGTCTCGGATCGCATCCATGTGCAGCGGCGCGGGCAATGCGTCGGGCGCGTGGTGACGGCCCAGAGCAACACGCAAGAGGTGCTCGGCCTGATCGTCGGCGCAGAGGAGGCCGCCTGATGACAACCGCAACCGCAAAAGCGCCGCTGACCGAGCGGCTGGAACCCTACATCGCGATCATCGGCCCGATGGTGATGATCCTGGCGATCCTGGTCTTCATGGGGATCGCCGAGCCTGCGCGGTACTTCCGCGCCACGAACCTGAACCTCATCCTGCTGGATGCAGCGCTCTACATGCCGATGGCGATGGCGATGACCTTCGTCATCACGCTGCGCGGCATCGATCTGTCAATCGGGTCGATTGCCGCGCTCTCCGGCATCCTGATGGCCTTTCTGATCAAGCAGTATGGCTTCTCGGTCTATGTCGCCGTGCCCATCGCGATCATGCTGGGGGCGCTCATGGGGCTGCTCAACGGGCTGATCATCACGCGCTTCAACGTACCCGATCTCATCGGCACCCTGGCGATGGATCTTGTCTATCGCGGCTTTGCGCTGGTGCTCGCCAAGGGGCTGGTTCTCGCGCGTTTTCCTGAGTTCCTGACGGAGATGGGGCGGGGCCAGATCCCCGGTTTCGTCCCGATCCCGGTGCTGATCGGGATCGCCACGATGATCGCGGGCTACGTGCTGCTCACCCGCACCTACTTTGGCCGCTACACCATTGCCATCGGGTCGAACCCCGAAGCAGCGGAGCTGACGGGTATCGCGGTGAACCGGCACAAGGTCTACGCCTATGTGCTCTGCGGGGCCTGTGCAGCGCTCGCGGGCGTGATGCTCACGGGCAAGCTCAACGCGATTCAGGCGACGTCCGCACCCTATTTCAACCTGCACGTCATTGCCGCGGTTGTCGTCGGTGGCACGTCGCTCTTTGGCGGGCGCGCCTCGATGCTGGGCTCTTTTGCGGGGGTGCTTCTGCTCAGCATGATGATCAACGCGCTGGTGACCCTGCGGATCGAGTTCTTCTGGCAATCGGTCGCGTCGGGCGTCGTGATCGTCAGCTCTGTCGCGCTCTATGCCTGGATGCAGAAGAAGGACCGTGACGGGGCAGGCGGCTGGCTGTCCGGCCTGCGCACGCCGGACGGGCAAAAGATGCTGCGCTTCAGCGCCGCTTTGCTGGGCATCCTGATCGCTTTGCTGGCGCTCGGGGCAATGCTCGCCGGTGATCCCAACCCAAGCGGATGACCGGCAGGACTCGCGGAGGTGCCCGCTGACGGGCGGCTCCGCACATTCTTTGAAAGGGAGGAACCATAATGAAACGATTGATGAGCACCACGCTCGTGGCGGGCCTGGCCTTGACGGGCGCAGCCCTTGCGCAAGGCCCGTTGCCGCTGAAGGAGCTGCCCGACATCGCCGAGCGCGACTATTGGGTGCCTGATGAGGTGAACGCGGACGGCAAGCTTGACGCGCTGCAAGAGGTTGTCGGCTCCGCTGCCCAGCCCTTCTCCGGCACGCAGGACGCGCCGATTCAGATCGCGCTGATCTACCCGTCGGCGGATACCTCGGACTTCTGGGCGCGCAACTATCTGGCGCTGACCAAGCGGCTCGACGAGCTCGGCATCACATACGAGACCACCGAGTTTGCCAGCCGCCAGATCGAGCACTCCTTGCAGTCGACCTATGCAAACCAGGTCGAGCAGGATGCGGATCTCTATGACTACGTCATCTTCGGCCCCTCCGAATTGGCCATTCAGGCCGACAACATCGACAAGCTGTCGGCCAATGACGGGTTCCGCACTTACGTCTGGGCGTTCCATACGCCGTTGAAGGACCTCACCAACCAGCCTGACGCGTGGTTCGATTTCTCCTCGGCTGCCGGTGCGTTGACCATGTGCGACTACATGATCGGCCGTCTGGGCGAAGGCATCACGATGGCGATGAACCGCGGGATCCCCGGCATCACCGACAACCAGCGTTCGGGTGATTTCAAAGCCTGCGTGGAAGAGAAAGCCGGCTGGACCACGGTCTATGAGCACTATGGCGAGTACCAGCGCGAAGGCGGCTTCGAGGGCACATCGCTGATCATGCAGGCCTATCCCGAGGCCACGATCATCCACAACGCCAATACGGCCATGGCCATGGGCTCGGTCGAGGCGCAGATCGCGATGGGCAAGGAGAAGGACATCTTCTCGACCGGCTGGGGCGGGACCGGGCTGGAGCTCGAAGCCATCCGCCGCGGTGAGCTCGACGCCACACCGATGCGGATGGGTGACGATGTGGGTGCTGCCACCGCCGAGGCGATCAAGGCCGATATGGAAGGGCGTGCCGACGAGCTTCCCTTCGTGTTCCTTGGCCGGATCACGGTGGCGCATGATCAGATGAGCCTGGAAGAAATCGACGCGCTGGAGCAGGAGGCCTTCCGCTTCTCCGGCGTGGGCGCGCTGGAGCGCTGAGTCACAGGTCGGGGCGTCGTATCCGCAGATGCCCCGACCTCGCCTTGCCACCTCTCACTCTGGCCGGGGTGTCCCGGCCGAGATTGACTTCAGATCCTGGTAGACGGTGGCGCGGCTGACGCCCACGGCCCGCGCGACTGCCTGTGCCGCGCGCTTGCGGTCGAAAATGCCCCGCCCCTGCAGTTCGGAGATCAGCGCCTTGCGGTCGCTATGGCGCAGATCTTTCAACAGGACGCCCTGCCGGGCGCACCATTCGGCGATGAACTGGTGCAAATCCTCCAGCCAGTCGTTGGCCAGTGGATGCGTGGCGGCCGTTGCAGGGATCGAGGTCAGCGCAGCCAGGAGCCCCTGTGCCCCTTCGAATTGAGAGACATCCATGTTCACGCACAGCAGCGCGTCGGGCGTGCCGCCTGCGTCTCGCAGAACCACGCTGATCGACTTGATCGCGCGGCCGTCCGGCAGAACCTTGCGGTAGGGCCCGTGCACATTTTCCGTCCAATCCGCGATGCCGAGCTCTTCGAGGTAGGATGGCTCGCCCACCTGCCGGCCCGACTGTGCGCCATCGATCGAGGCGATGGTTCCGGAGGGCAGATCATGCAGGATGACCTCGCAGAAGGGCGAGAAGAGCCGCGCGATCCCGCGGGCCGCGTCCACGACGCTCGCGTGCGTCGAACCGGACCGGCGCATCATGTGCCGGCGGCGATCACGGGCAGGATCGTGTCTCGGTCGAAATTCGCGCCGCAGAGGACGACCGCGCTGGCCAGCCCCGCATAGCGAGCCGGATCCAAACGCCATGGGGCAAGCGCCAGGCCGGCCGAGCCTTCCACCAGCATCTTTTCCTCCCACGCCAGGGCCCGCACACCGTCGGCGATCTGGTCTTCGGAACAGGTGACCCTCTCGTCGATGACTTCGGTGGCGAGGGGCAGCGTGAGTGTGCCCTCGTCGATCCCGCCGGCGCAGCCATCGGCCAGTGTCTCCTGGTGGCGCACCTCCACCACCCGACCTGCTCCGATGCTGGCATCAAGCGCGGCCGAGTTTGCCGTGCTGACGCCGACCACCCGGGTCTCTGGCGAAAAGGCTTTCAACACCGATCCGATCCCCGAGATCAGGCCGCCACCGCCCATCGAGATGAACACGACATCGAGCTTCGGCACCTGCTGGAGAAGCTCGAGCCCGATGGTGCCCTGACCGGCAATGACCGTTTCGTCATTGTAGGGCGAGACATAGATCTTTCCGTCGGTCTCGGCGAGGGCTCTCGCGTGCTGCTCGGCCAGCCCTGAATCGTCGGAGTGAAGGATCGTCCTTACTCCCAGCGCCTCGATCTTGTCGCGTTTTTCCCGTGCAACGGTGTGTGGCAGAACAACGCTCAACGCGTGGCCCGTTATCTGCGCTGCGGTGCTCAGCGCCAGCCCGTGGTTGCCGGATGACGCGGTGATGATCGGGGTGTCCGGGCCGAGCGCCGTCAGCTTGGACAGTGCGCCGCGAAACTTGAACGAACCGGTGCGCTGCAGGTTCTCGGCCTTGAAGACCAGCCCCGTGCCGTCGGTAAAGTGGCGCCGCGACGGAATGCAGGGCGTCTCGGCCAGGTAGGGGGCGATCCGGCGTTGCGCTGCCACGGACAGCGCGGCTTGCCGCAAGACGGAAGGCGATGGACTCATGGGCGATGACCTCTCAGGTCTGATCAGGAAAGGCTTAGCGAAACCTGGAAGATATGTCCATATCTGCACGATTCGTCCAGTGCGAGAGACATGCGACTCGAGCCCGGCCGGGCGTCGATCCGGCACGCAGCTATTGCGATTCGTGACCATCAGGCTATGTCGACACACGCGGCAATCTTGGGAGGACGACTGTGCCGGAAACGATAAGCGATCTCATTTCGGACCATGCGGGCGATGCCCCCGCGCTCGGCGCGCCCGATCGGGCGTGGCTGACATATGACGGCCTGCGCGACCTGTCGGCGACGGTCGGCGTATCACTCGCTGAGGCAGGCATCGGCACGGGTGACCGGGTGGCAATCGTGCTGCCGAACGGGCCGGAAATGGCCGCCGCCTTCTTCACCATCGCGCAATCTGCCGTGACCGCGCCGCTCAACCCCGCTTATCGCGAGGAGGAGTTCGCCTTCTATCTCGAGGATCTGAACGCCAAGGCAATCGTTCTTCTGGATGGAGACAATGGACCGGCCTGTGCTGCGGCCCAGAAGCTGGGCGTCGCCATCCTGAGGCTGGAGGCGGACGCGACAGCACCTGCGGGCAGCTTCCAGCTTCGTGCGGACGCCTCATCCACCGCGCGCGGCGGTCCGAAACCGGGTGCCGACGACATCGCGTTGATCCTGCACACCTCCGGGACGACCTCCCGGCCCAAGATCGTGCCGCTGTTGCAATCGAATGTGGCGGCTTCGGCGCGCAATATCGCGGCCTCCCTGGCGCTGACGGCGGAGGATCGGTGTCTCAACGTGATGCCGCTCTTTCACATCCACGGACTGGTTGCGGCCGTCTCCGCCACCTTCGCGTCGGGCGGGCAGGTCTGGTGCGCGCCCGGCTTCGATGCGCTCAAGTTCTTCGGCTGGATGCGCGATGCCGACCCCACATGGTACACCGCCGTGCCGACGATGCATCAGGCGATCCTGTCGCGTGCGGGGCGCAATACCGATGTGATCGAGGCTGCGCGGCTGCGCTTCCTGCGGTCCTCCTCCGCCTCATTGCCGGGCCCGGTGATGACCAAGCTGGCCGAAACCTTCGGCGCGCCGGTGATCGAAGGCTACGGCATGACCGAGGCCGCGCATCAGATGTGTTCCAACCCCCTGCCGCCGGGCGTGCAGAAGCCCGGCGCCGTCGGGCTGCCCGCCGGCCCCGAGGTGCGCATTGCACATGAGGCCGAGCCGCAGCTGCTCGACACTGCAGCAGTGGGCGAGGTGGTGATTTCGGGGCCGAACGTGACACCGGGCTACGAGAACAACCCGACCGCCAATGCCGGCGCCTTCTTCGAGGCGGAGGGCAAGCGCTGGTTCCGCACAGGCGACCAAGGGGCGTTCGATGCGGATGGCTATCTGGCGCTCACCGGGCGCCTGAAGGAGATCATAAACCGCGGCGGCGAGAAGGTCAGCCCGCTGGAGGTGGACGATGTGCTCTCTGCGCACCCAGATGTGGCCCAGGCGCTCACCTTCGCGGTTCCGCATGACAAGCTGGGCGAAGAGGTCGCCGCCGCCATCGTGCTGCGGGATGGGGCCGACATCGGCGAGCGCGCGATCCGGGACTTTGCCTCCGAACGGCTGGCTGATTTCAAGGTGCCGCGTAAGGTGGTGATCCTCGATGAGATCCCCAAGGGCGCCACGGGCAAGCTGCAACGCATCGGCCTGGCCGAGAAGCTCGGGCTGGTCAAGGAAGCGGCGTCATGAAGATCTGTATCTTCGGCGCGGGTGCCATCGGCGGCTACATGGGCGCGAAGCTCGCGCAAGCCGGGGCGGACGTCAGCCTCGTCGCCCGTGGCCCGCACTTGGCGGCGATGCAGTCCAACGGGCTCACGCTGATCGAAGAGAGCGGGCAGACCAACGTGCCCGTCACCGTCTCGGAAGACCCGAACGATCTGGGCCCGCAGGACTATGTGATCGTGACGCTGAAGGCGCATTCGGTGCCGCCGGTTGTGGACCGGATGCAGCCGCTGATCGGGCCGCAAACGACCGTCGTCTCGGGCGTGAACGGCGTGCCCTGGTGGTACTTTCACAAGATCGGCGGGCCGCTGGAAGGTACGCGCCTGGCTACTGTCGACCCGGGCGACGCGCAGTGGAACGGCTTCGGCCCCGACCGGGTATTGGGCTGCGTGGTCTATCCAGCCGCCGAGGTGAGCGAGCCGGGCGTGGTCAAGCACATAGAGGGCAATCGCTTCTCGCTGGGTGAACCGGACGGGTCGAAATCCGAGCGCGCGCTGGCGCTCTCGAAAGCCTTAAGCGCGGCCGGCCTGAAGGCACCGGTGCGGCCCAAGCTGCGCGACGAGATCTGGGTGAAGCTCTGGGGCAACCTGTCGTTCAACCCGATCTCGGCGCTCACCCATGCCACGCTGGACGTGCTCTGCACCGATCCCGGCACGCGTGAAGTCGCGCGGAACATGATGCTGGAAGCGCAGGAGATCGCCGAGAAGTTGGGCGTGAAGTTCCCCATCGACGTGGACCGGCGCATTCAGGGCGGCGCGGATGTGGGCGCGCATCGCACCTCGATGCTGCAGGACCTCGACGCCGGGCGGCCGATGGAGATCGACGCACTGGTGGGTTCGGTGCAGGAGTTGGGCCGGATCACCGACACGCCGACCCCGACCATCGACACCGTGCTCGGGCTGATCCAGCTGCGGGGGCGGGTTGCCGGCCTCTATACCTGATCTGCCGTGCGCCGCCGGCGGAGCAGTTTGAACGCGGGCAGGAAGATCAGGATCAGCGCGATCACCGTGATCGGCCCGGCGATGGGCCGGGTAAAGAAGATCGACGGATCGCCCGAGGACAGCAGCAGCGACTGGCGCAGGGTCGGCTCGGCGATAGGCCCGAGAACGATCGCGAGAACGGCGGGGGCCAGCGGATAGTCGAACTTGCGCAGGAAAAAGGCGCCGATCCCGAAAATTACCATGAGCCAGATGTCGAACATGTCGCGCGTGGCGGCATAGCCGCCGACGATGGAGAGCACGAAGATCATCGGAGCGAGCACCGTGAACGGCATCCGCAGCATCCAGATGAAAAGAGGTATGAAGGCGAGGTTGATCAGCACCGCCGCCGCATTCGACACATAGAAGGACCCGATCAGACCCCAGACGAACTCGGTCTCATCCACGAAGAGCCGCGGCCCGGGCACCAGCCCCCAGATCACCATGCCACCCAGTAGGATCGCGGTTGTGGGCGATCCGGGAATGCCGAGCGTCAGCATGGGCAGCATGGATCCGGTCGACGCGGAGTTGTTGGCGGCCTCGGGGGCTGCCACGCCATCGGGGTTGCCTTGCCCGAAGGTCTCGGGCTTGCGCGAGATCATCTTGGCCACCCCGTAGGACATGAGCGATCCCGGCGTTGCACCTGCCGCGGGTAGGACGCCGACGAAAAAGCCGAGGAAAGATCCGACGAAGGTGCCCTTCCAACCGCGTTTCGTGGCTTCCTTGGCGTCCGCGGCCATGCCCTTCACGGTCATTTTCGGGGTCGTCTTGCTCACCTCGCCGCGGGACTGCTCGATCGTCCAGAGCATCTCGCCGATCCCATAGACGCCGATGGCGAGCACCAGAAAGCCGATGCCCTGAAGAAAGCCGTTCATCTCGAAGAGAACGAGGCGGGGCGCGCCTGAAATCTGATCGAATCCGACCGCGCCGAGAACGAGGCCGAAACAGATTGAGAAGATCGTCTTCGGAATGTCATCGCCGCCCAGACCCACGAAGGTGGCGAAGGCCAGCAGCATCAGCGCAAACACCTCGGGCGGGCCGAAGGACAGTGCAACGGAGGCGAGGGCGGGCGCGAAGAGCGTGAAGAGCATATTGGCGATGGTGCCGCCGACGAAGGAGGCGAGTGCGGCTGTGACCAGCGCGAGGCTCGCCCGCCCTTGCCGCGCCAGGGGCCGCCCGTCGAAAGTGGTTGCCACCGCCGTAGAGGCGCCCGGAATGCCCAAGGTCACCGAGGAGATCGCCCCGCCGTACATCGCGCCATAGTAGATCGCGGCGAGAAAGATGATCGCCGAGTTGGGCGGAACCAGAAAGGTCACCGGCAGCAGGATCGCCACCCCGTTGACCGAACCCAGACCCGGCATGGCACCGATCAGCAGGCCCACGCTGACACCGATCACGATCATGGTGAGGTTCAGGGGCTGCAAGGCCAGCAGCATGCCGTCAGCGAGAAGCGCAAGGATGTCCATGATCAGCCGAGGTCCTTAACAAGCGGGGCGGTCAGTAGATGATCTCGTAGAGGATATCGAACACGGGGTCGGTGAACGGCATGCCTGTTGGCATGGTGATCCGCATCGCGCCCTCGAAGAAGAAGAAAAAGACCAGCGGTGTGATCAGCGCCAGCGCAAGGCTCAGGCCCCACCCGTGCCGTCCCAGATATTTGACGTAGTACAGCAGGAAGACCGCGACCGCCCCATACATCGAGATGATGTTGACGAGGCCGACAAATACCACGATGCCGCCACCCACCATGATCAGCATGCGCCAGCCATGCGCGTCCAGCACCGGCTCGGTTGATTGCGATGGCGGGCTGGTCCCGCGCCACCAGTTGAAGGCGATCATCCCACAGCACAACAGCATGATGAGCGACAGCCAAAACGGCCAGGCCCCGCCGCCGGGGCCTTGACCAGCGATGTAGCCCACCGGCAGCTCTGTGCTCTTCCACATCAGGTAGAGCGAGAAAAGGGCCAGAATGCCCGCGGTTACGATCTCGCCGTTACGCATCTGGCCCTCGTCTTCTTGTGGTCAAACTATGGCCGGCTTACTCGCCGAGGGCGGCCAGCAGCTTCTTGTGGTTCTCGACCTGAAGGCCCCAGTAGTCCTGCTGCTCTGCGGCGTTCATCCACAGCGGCGACAGGCTTTCGGACTCCAGATACCCCTGCCATTCTTCGCTTTCGAAGATCTGGGTGAAGACATCGCGGTAGTAGGCCGCGGCGTCCTCCGACATGCCCGGGGCACCCACAACCGCCCGTTGGTTATAGTACGAGAAATCGTGCCCTTTCTCCTTGATCGTTGGCACATCCGGATAGGCCGGCATGCGTTCGTCCGAGAAGGCAAGCAGCGGCACGAAGTCGCCGGCCTCGTAGAAACCCTTGGCTTCGGCGGGGTTGTTCACGGTCGCCATGATCTGCTTGCCTGCCAAATCCTTGGCGACGGCGCCGCCGCCGTCATAGGGGATGTATTTGATGTCGAGATCGAAGGCGTCGGACATATAGGCGATCACGATGGAATCCTCCTGACCCGCTCCGGTGCCGCCCATGACGAATTCACCGTTCATGGATTTCACTTCCTCGACGTATTCCTCGAAGGTCGTGATGCCAGAATCCTTATGCACCCAGAGCACGAAGGGGTCGACGCCCATCATGGCGATCGGTGTGAAGGTCTGGATATCGATGCCGAGGTTCGCCTGCCGCAGCGGCGTGGTGAAGAACGAGTTCAGCGTGACGAGGATCGTGTGGTCGGGGTCGTTTGTGCCGCTGACATGGATCAGAGCCTCGGCGCCAGAGCCGCCACCCTTGTTGTTGGGCACCAATGGCCGGTTTGTCAGGTCCTTCTTCTCGGCCACAGACTGAATGAAACGTGCAATCTGGTCGGCGCCGCCGCCCGGCCCGGCCATGATGGTGAAGTCGATCGGCTTTCTTGGCTGCCATCCGTCGGCAAAGGCAAACCCCGGCGCAGTGACCAGAAGACCGGCCGCAAGACCACCCAAAAGATGACGTTTCGTGACTCTCATATCAGCTCCTCCAATTTATCTTGTTGGGCCTGGCCTGTTGGCGCCAAACCCCTCCGCGCCACTGATGAGAAAGTAACTATCTTGCGCCATCCCGATTTCAACCATTATTTTATTGCGCTTGAGGTCTTAATGCGCCAGCACAACGGGAATGTCAGCTTGATCTACAACCTCTTGTGTATTTCCGCCAAAAAGAGTTTCGCGTTCGTGGCTCGCGCTATAGGCGCCCATCACCAGAAGGCCCGCGCCTGAGGCCTTCGCCTTGTCGAGCAAAACTGCCCCCGGTGACTGCGCATCGAAGCGCTGGATCTCAGCCGAGATGTTGCGCAGCTTGTAGTAGTCGACAAGCTCTTCCGCGGTGGCGCCGTGCGGCTCGCCGCTGCCGCCGGCGAGGATGACAACCGAGCCTGCAGCCGCAACAAGGTCCAGTGTGAGTGCCACGCTGCGCGACGCCTCAAGCGAGCCGTTCCAGGCAATGGCAACCCGGTCGCCGAAGTCGGTCGGGACCGCGCCGCCGGTCGGGCACATGAGAACCGGGCGCCCGGTCTGGAACAGCGCGGACTTGAGAGAGTTGGTGCCCAGGTTCCTGTCCCGGTCCGGCTTGGCCACGACGATCAGGTCAGCCAACCGGCCGTTGTGCTTGATCACATCCGCCATGCGCCCGTGCTCTTCGATGAATTCCACGGTTGTGACTGCCTCGGTCGCCGCCTTGGTCTCGTCCAGATCCAGCGTTTGGGCAAGCCTGTGCAGATCCTCGCGCAGAGCCTGCTCCTGCTGGTCGGCAAGTTCCTGGGCCTGCTTCATCATCGTCTTGCGGGCGAAGGAGGGCATTGGCACGCCATAGGGCATCAGGTCCTCCCCGCGCGCCCGGCAATGCGCGATAACGATGTGGGCCCGATGGTACTGCGCCAGTGTTGCGGCGTGCCTCAGGACTGTCTCGACCAGCCCATCTCCCCTCACGGGAACCAGTATCTTTCTCAACATCTTGCATGCCTTCCGGGCAAAAGTGGTTCAGCAGGTCGAGCCATCGGACACAACATACGTATGCGTACTCCCAATGCTCCGAAGGGACCCGAGGCGCACAAGATAGGCCATTCGCAGCAAAAGAGTACTGACCCGGACATATTATTGCGCAAACCGACCTTTGGATGGTAACAAAAATCAAGGGAGAATTGAGCAGTGGAACCCATAAGCCTTACGCTGGAGATGTCGGTGGTGCTCGGCCTGCTGGCATTTACGGTCTTCCTGTTTGTCTCCGAAATCGTCCGCATCGACTTGGCTGCGATCATGGTCATGGTGCTGCTCGGATTGCTCAGCCAGCTGCCTGCGCTGAGCTCTCTGGCCGATGTCAGCCGCCTTTTCGACGGTCTGGCCTCGAACGCGGTGGTGTCGATCATCGCAGTCATGATCATCGGTGCGGGGCTCGACAAGACCGGGCTGATGAGCAAGGTCGCCTCGGTCATTCTCAAGCATGGCGGCAAGACGGAAACGCGGATTATCCCGATCATCTCTGGAACCGTGGGGGTGATCTCATCTTTCATGCAGAACGTGGGTGCGGCCGCGCTCTTCCTGCCGGTGGTCAGCCGGATTTCGGTCCGGACGGAATTGCCCCTCAGCCGCCTGCTGATGCCCATGGGCTTCTGCGCCATTCTCGGCGGGACGATGACGATGGTGGGCTCCTCGCCGCTGATCCTGCTCAACGATTTGCTGCTGAGCGCGAACGAGGCGCTGCCCGAGGACCAGCAGATGGCGCCCTTCGGGCTGTTCTCGGTCACACCCGTCGGGATTTCGCTGGTGATCACGGGGATCCTCTATTTCGTCGTCTTCGGGCGCTGGGTGCTGCCCGCAGGCCGCAAGGAGGGCGAGGCGACCAGCGCAACCTCCCTGAAGGACTACCTCAAGAACATCTACGGGCTGAAAACGGACATCTTTGAAATCTCAGTACCCGAAGGCCACCCGTGCGTCGGCGAAACCTTCGACGACGTGATGCAGCGCTATCACGTCTATATCATTGGCAGCGCGTACCGGGGAAAGCGCTGGTTCGCGCCGGTCATCCAGACCCAGATCACCGCGCCCTGCCGGCTGGCGATCCTCGGACGCAAGAAGGTCATCGACCAGATGGTGGCCGAGGGCGGTTATGTTCTGCACCCGCAACTCGACGTCTTTGCCGAGGATTATGCCCCCACCAAATCCGGAGTGGCGGAGATGGTGATCCCGCCCGGCTCGTCCGTGATCGGCAAATGCGCGCATGATCTGGTGTTCCGCAAGACCTATGGTGCCAGCCTTCTGGCCATCCACCGTGACGAAGAGACCATGAGCTATGTGGAGACCGACGACCATGCGCCCACCGCCGTAGGCGAGGTGCCTTTTCACGCAGGCGACACGTTGGTCATTCACAGCACCTGGGAGGCGCTGACCCGGCTGACCCGCGACCGCGATTTCGTGGTGGTCACAACCAACTTCCCGCAGGAAGAGCTGCGTCCCAAGAAGGTGGGCTGGGCGCTCTTGTTCTTCATCATTTCGATCTCGCTGATCCTGTTTACGGATCTGCGGCTCTCGCTGTGCCTGCTCACCGGGGCGGTGGGCATGATCCTGACCGGTGTCCTCGATATCGACGACGCCTATGCGGCCGTCAGTTGGAGCACGGTGTTTCTGCTGGCCAGTCTGATCCCGCTGGGTCAGGCGGTGCAGACCACGGGCACCGCCGAGTGGATCGCACAGCAGATCCTGACCCTGCTCAACGGCTGGCCGCTCTGGTCCTTGCAGGCCGGGATTGCAGTGCTGGCCACCGCCTTCACCCTGATCATGTCGAATGTCGGGGCGACGGTGCTGCTGGTGCCGCTTGCGGTCTCCATTGCCGTTGCGGCGGGTGGCGATCCTGCGATCTTTGCGTTGACCGTTGCGATCTCCACGTCCAACTCCTTCCTGATCCCCACGCATCAAGTGAATGCGCTGATCATGGGGCCGGCCGGTTACAAGGTGACGGATTTCATGAAGAGCGGCGGGATCATGACGATCCTCTTCCTTGTCGTCTCGCTGCTGATGATGAACGTGGTGTTCTGAGTGAACCGCAATTGCCGCCAGCCGGATCGGGCTGGCGGCGGCATGCGCTACCGTACGCGACGCAGGCGCAGTGCGACGGTGGCCGCGAGGGTCATGAGCACCAGACCGGCGACGAGGCCAGCCGGCGAGGCGGTAGCGACCTCCGGCTCGTGGTGTGCGAGGGCCGGTGTGGCGACAAGCGCCAGAAGGAAGGAGAGGTGCTTCATGTGGTGTCCTTTCCGGAAGCAGGGTGGGTTTGGAGAAAACTGCGCAGGTCCGTGACCTGCTTTGCCTCGAGCGAGACATAGACGAAGCCCATGTTGGTGCGCTCGGTCACCATCTCGCCGGGGTAGGGCAGATAGCTCAGCTCGCGCGAGCCGAAGGACGGCGAGGCCGTGCCCACCTGCCATTCGGTGGTCAGGGTCACATCGACCAGCTTCATCGACGGCCCGCCCCCCGGCGCCTCGATCTCCAGCGGCACACCGGCGATGCGCAGATACGACATCTTGTCCTTCGCCGCGATGAACCCGTCGATGAACTGCTCGGTGAGCACCTGTAGGTCTGCCGCACCATCGGCCTCGTGCATATGGCTGTGCAGGTGGTCAGGATGGTCATGGTTGTGGCCGATATGTCCGGGCGCGTGATCATGTGGCATTGGACCACCTCTTTCCTTCAAATTCGCCATGGGGGATCTCGACCGGCTTATCGATGTGCCGCTTGTGCGCGCCCATCTTGCCTGCGGCGACCAGCGAGCCCAGCACATCGACGATCACCCGCGTGCCCATGAGGGCCGTGATCTCCGACTGGTCGTAGGGCGGGGCAACCTCAACCAGCTCCATGCCGCAGATGCCCTCGGCGGCCACTTTCGAGGCGAGCGCCAGCGCCTCGCGCGGCAGGAAGCCGCCGGGTTCGGGCCAACCGGTGCCCGGTACAAAGCCGCAGTCGATGCTGTCGATATCGAAGGACATATAGACCATGTCGACCCCGTCCCAGGCCATCTCCAGCGCCATCTCGGCGGTCTTGTCGACGCCCATCTTCTCCATGTCGCCCATGGTGATGATGTTGGTCTCGCGCTCGCGGGCGACCTTCACCGCCTCGCGCGGGACTTGCCAGCCGCCGATGCCCACCTGCACGAGGTTCTTCGCGGGCACATTGGGCAGGTTGGTGGAGTGGAACCATGGCGTCGTATGCATCCGCTCGTCCAGATCCTTCTCCTGAATGTCCGCATGGCGGTCGAAATGTACGATCCCGATCTTCTTCGAGGTGCATTCAGCGATGCCGCGCACGCAGGGAAAACCGATGGAATGGTCGCCCCCGATCATGATCGGCAAAGACCCCGACGACGCGACGTGGCTGACCGCACGGCTGATCTGATCAAAGGTCTTCTCGATATTGGCTGGGATGGTGAAGACATCGCCTGCATCGCAGAGCGTCATCTGCTCGCGCAGGTCGATGCCCATTTCGTAGTTGTAGGGCGTGTAGAGCGCCGAGATCTTGCGCACGCCCTGCGGCCCGAACCGCGTGCCCGCGCGGTAGGTCGTGCCGCCGTCAAAGGGGATGCCCAGCACCGTGGCGTCATAGTCCTTCACCTCCGTCACGTCCTCGGCGTAAGGCGCCTTGAGAAAGGTGTTGATCCCGGCGTAATGCGGCAACTCGCCCCGCGCGAAGGTAGGGATCGACTTGTCCTCGATGCTGTCTGCGCCGGTCAGCCCCATGCGCAGCGCCCACTTCTTCTCCTGCTCCCAGCCGCTTTCGGGGATATCGCCCTCGGCCTGCATCGCCTTCCAGCCGCGCAGCTTGGTCAGGTCCGGGTGGTGGCGGTGCGCTTCGCGGCGCCTCTGGTCGGCCGGGTGGTGCGAGCGCGAGCGCTCACGCGGGGTGCAGAACATGGGTGTCCTCCTTGATGGTTTGGAACGGGATGCCGCCATCGCGGGCGTCGAAGTCGTAGGTGATCGTGGCCCCATAGAGGTTGGGGTCATGCGGGTCCCAGCGCGGCTTGTCGAAGACCAGAACCCGGTCGCCGAGCTTGAAGGCCTCTTCAAGGTCATGGGTGACCATGAAGACCGTCATGCCCGTCTCCGCCCGCAGGTCCTGCAGGAAGTCGTGCATCGACAGTCGCGTTCCGGGATCGAGTGCGCCGAAGGGTTCGTCGAGCAGCAGTACGCGGGGCTTTGCGGTCAGCGCCTGCCCGATGGCCAGCCTCTGCTGCATGCCCCCGGAGAGCGTGGCGGGATACTGATCCGCCACATGGTCGAGCCCGATGCGGGTGAGGGTCTCATCGGCGCGGGTCTGCGCCTCTGTGCGGGCCGCGCCGAAGAACCGGCCCCAGGGGCTGCGGAAGCTTTCGCCTGCAACGATGTTTTCGCGCACGGTCATATGCGGAAAGACGGAATAGCGCTGAAACACAATTCCCCGGTCGAGCCCCGGCTCGCGCGCCGGTTCTGCGCCTGCGATGCGAATCTCGCCCCGCGTCGGCCGTTCCTGCGCCAGCAGCAGCCGCAGGAAGGTAGACTTGCCACAGCCCGAGGCCCCGACAATGGAGACAAACTCGCCTTCGTCCGCCTCCATGTTGACCCGTTCGATGATCGAGCGCCGACCATAGGTCTGAAAGATGTTTTGAACGGTGACGAAGCTCACAAGCCCTCCTCCGCCCAGGGGAAGAACCGTCGTGAGAGCCAGCGCAGGGCCCAGTCGATCAGGAAGGCGAGCAGGGTGATCCAGATGACGTACGTCAGGATCACATCCATCGCGAGATAGCGGCGGACAAGGAAGATGCGGTAGCCGAGGCCAAGGTCCGAGGCGATGGCCTCGGCGGCGATCAGGAAGAGCCACGCGGGGCCCAGCGAAAGGCGCACGGCAAGGATCAGGCGCGGCATCAGCTGCGGAAGGGCCACGCGCAGGGCGATGACCCAGCTGGAGGCGCCGAGCGTCTGCGCCTTAACGATCATCTCCTGAGGCACCTCGATCACACGCTGGCTGAGGTCGCGGATCAGAAACGGCAGGGTGCCCACCACGATCAGCACGACCTTCGACAGTTCGCCGAGGCCGAAGACGATGAAGAGGATCGGCAGCAGGGCAAGCGGCGGGATCATCGAGAGGACGGCCACGAATTGTGCCAGAAAGCTGCGCATCAGGGGCAAGAGGCCGATGGCCAGCCCGAAGACCAGCCCGATGAAGGCCGAGATGCCGATGCCGAGCGCCAGCCGTTGCAGACTGGCCCAGGTGTCATGCCAGAAGAGGATGCGCCCGCTGCGCCGGTCTGCTTCCGTGATCAGCCGCACCGCCGTGTCCCAGACCGTGCTGGGCGCGGGCAGCAGCTTGTCGGACGGGTTCGCGGCCAGCCGGATCTCCGAGCCGATGGCATAGGCCACGACCACTGCCGCGAAGGGCAGGAGCATGAGGAACACCGCAAGCGGCCGGCTCGGTTTGATATTGATCAGGCGCATCGGAGCAAGAGGCCCCGGATCAAGTCCGGGGCGCGTTCTTACAGGCTGCCGTCGGCGGCCATTTGCATGTATGTGGTGTCAAAGCGGAACATCACGTTGTTCTCATCTCCGGTCACACTGCCATCGGGGTAGGCGACGCCGACGAAATCAGCCGAAGGCGCGCCTTCGCCAAGGATGCCCTTGTCAAAGAGGAACTCGGCCACGCTGACCATGGTCTTCGGCAAATCGGCGCTGGAGGCGAAAGCCACAGCATCCGCCGGGTCGTAGAACATCTCGGTCGAGGCGAGCTGCGCCTTATAGCCTGCAAGGTCGGTGCCGGATGCCTCGGCCATCGCCGTCAGCACCTCTTCGTCGCCTGCGGCCATCAGCCCCATGACCTCATACCAGGCCCCCGCCATCGCCTTGCCGAAATCCGGGTTCGCCTCCAGCGTTTCGGTGTTCACGACCATCAGGTCGATGATCTCGCCAGGGATGTCGGAGCTGTCAAAAAGCTTGGTGGCGGTTGGATCTTCGAGGATCGAGGACACCAGCGGGTTCCACGTCACCACCGCCTGCACGTCGTCGGTGGAGAAGGCCGCGATCATATCTGCATCGGAGGTGTTGATCACCCCGCCCAGATCGGCCTCGGAGAGCCCGACACTGTCGAGCCCCCGCGCCAGCAGGTAATGCGAGACGGATAGTTCCACCAGGTTCACCGGCTTGTCAGCAAGGCTGGTCAGATCGCCGTCGCCCTTCAGGATCACCGCGTCATTGCCGTCGGAGTAGTCACCCACGATCAGCGCCGTGGTGTCCACACCGCCGCCTGCGGGGATCGAGAGCGTGTCCATATTGGTGGCCGAAACCCCATCGAACTGGCCCGCCGTATATTGGTTGATCGACTCGATATAGTCGTTGATCTGAACGATCTCGACGTCGATCCCGTATTTGTCGGCCCATTTATCCATGATGCCGCTCTCTTCCAGATAGCCCCAGGGCATCCAGCCCACGTAGATCGACCAGGCCACCTTGAACTCGGTCTTTTCCTGCGCGAAGGCGCCCGTGCTCAGGCACAGGGCGACTGCGGTCAATGCTGTCAGTTTCTTCATTTTCGGTCCCCATTGGTTCTTGTCGAATGGAATGACCGCGTGGAGGGCATGAGCGGAGCGCGGGTCAAACCAGCGCAGTAGCCTCCCGGGATTTTGCCCCGCCGTGTACTGCCCGGTCTGTCGCCGGACAGCGATATCTCTCGGACCTGGCCTTCACGGCGAAGCGGAACCCTAGATATCCTGCACTCTCGATCAAAGTCCGCTTTGGCGGGTCGCGCCATGGAAAACTGGGCTCCCAGAGTTGTTCCCGGCGCTGTCTGCCTAAAAAATGAGCAGATCGTCCTGGGTCACGCGACGGTCTGCCACTGACCCGAGAATCCGCGGACGTCTTCCGCCGGTCGTGTCGACCGTCAGTATTCGTGCAGCCCGTCGAAATCCGCCTTGCCCAGATCGAGCCCGGCGACACGCAGAGCGGCATAGGCCATCGACATGTGAAATATCATATTCGGCAGCGCGAAGCGGAGAACATAATCATCCGGCTCCTGCGTAAGCGACGCATCGCCGGCAGTATGGGACACGACATAGCAGAGCTGATCCGGCGTGATCCGACCGACCAGCGCGGCGATGTCGCGCTGATAGGCAAGAAGGCTTGGGACGCTCAATACGTCAGGGATCTCGGGCACATGCACACCGGCAGGCGGGCCTGCCGCGCGCGCAGCGAATTGGATCGCGATGGCGAGATGGGTGCCGGTGTCGAAGCTGTCGGGCGCAAGCTGCGTGCTCAACATGTCTTCAGGATTTGCGGCGCCGCCGATCCGCTGCAGCAGATGCACACAGCGGTCCAGATAGTGCTGAAGGGTGCGCAGCGCGGGCGCGGCGAAATCGGCTGGCATCTGCAACCTGTCGTGTGGCGGCCAATCGGAGGCTCCAATCTCTCACGATTGCTGCTCTCCGACAACGGCATAGAACGGCCACGGCGTCAGGCAGCCGATGCTGCCTGACAGGCGCGCCATTCCGCTCAGAGTGAGATACGGAACCGCGCAAAGCCATCCGGGCCGTCGCCCGCGGGCTCGATCTCTGCATTCACCTGGTCGAGATAGGCTTTGGCGGCGGGTCCGGTATCGAAGAGCACCGTTGTGCCCTCCATCGGCGCGAAGGACCAGTTGCTGTCCGCGCGCGGGCTGATCGTGCCTTGCTCGACGATGTAGCGCACGATCACGTCCCGGTTGGTGTCCGGTCCTTCGAAGATCACGGTTTCCGGCGTCGCTCCGGGGAAGTTGCCGCCGCCGCCGGCACGGTAGTTGTTGGTGGCCACGATGAACTCCGCGTCCAAGTCCAGCGGCGCGCCGTTATAGGTCAGGTTCACGATGCGATTGGCCGAGGCGTCCAGAAGCTCACCCTTCGGGTCGTACTTCGAGGGCTGCGAGAGGTCGATCTGATACGCGACCCCGTCGATCACGTCGAAGTTGTAGCTCGGGAACGAGGGGTTGATCAGCATCGCATCCAGCGCGCCTGGGCTGACCCGGTTGAAGATGCCGGCCGACCGCTCCAGCCAGTCCTTGACCTGTTGCCCGGTGATGCGCACAGCGCGCGCCGTGTTGGGATAAAGATAGAGGTCCGCCACGTTCTTGATCGCCACATCGCCTGCGGGCACGTCGGTAAAATACTCTGGCCCGCCACGGCCCCCAGCCTTGAAGGGGGCCGCCGCCGAGAGGATGGGCAGCCCTTCATGCTCGGTGCCCTTCAGCATCTGCTCAATGTACCAGAGCTGCGCGATGGAGACGATCTGTACCGAGGGGTCGTCGGCGACCAGCGCGAAATAGCTGTGCAGCGGCGCATCGGTCTTGCCCACCGCGCGGCGGACGTAAGTGAGCGTCTCGTCATGGTCGGTCTGTACCGAGGCGAGGACTGTCTCGTCGCTCTCGACCAGCGCGGTCACGCTGCGGTCTTCGTTGCGCTTCGAGATCGGCCGCGCTTCGGAGGTGGCCGAGACGACACGCCATTCGTTGCCATCCTTCTCGATCAGCAGGTCGATGAGCCCCATGTGGCTGCCCCAGAAGCCGCCCATCGTGGCCGGCGTGCCCATCACGGTCCCGGCGCCTACATCGACGCCCGCAAAGCCGTCGTACTCGGGCGAGGGGAAGACGAGGTGGCTGTGCCCGGTGAGGATCGCGTCCACGCCCTCCAGACCCGCCAGCGGCACAGCCGCGTTTTCCATGCCTTCGGTCGCATTTGGCGAGCCGATGCCGGAATGCGACAGCACGACGATGATATCGGCGCCCGCTTCCTTCATCTGGGGCAGGTAGGCTTGCGCGCTCTCCAGGATGTCGCGCGCCTGCACCTTGCCGTCCAAGTGCCGACGGTCCCAGGTCATGATCTGCGGCGGCACGAAGCCGATCAACCCGACCTTGATCGGGTGCTCTGTGCCCGCGCCATCCGTGACCGTGTGGTCGAGGATCACGTAAGGCGGGATCAGCGTCTTGTCCTGGGTCGGGTCGCTGCCCAGTTCCAGCGCCACATTCGCGCAGACCACCGGGAAGTTGGCGCCCGCGAGAGACTTCATCAGGAAGTCGAGCCCGTAGTTGAATTCGTGATTGCCGAGCGTGGATGCATCGAAGCCAAGCGTGTTCATCGCCTGGATGATCGGGTGCATGTCGCCCTCTTTCATCCCGCGCTCGTACGCGATGTAGTCGCCCATCGGGTTGCCCTGGAGGAAGTCGCCATTGTCGATCAGCAGCGCGTTTGAGGCTTCGTTGCGAATGTCCTGGATCAGCGCGGCCGTGCGCGCCAGACCGACGGTATCGACGGGTTTGTCGCTGTAGTAATCGTAGGGAAACACGTGCACATGCAGGTCGGTGGTCTCCATGATGCGCAAATGTGCCTGACCGGCAGCGGCATTGGCAGAGAACGGGTGCAGCGCGATGAAGCCTGCGGTGCCGGCAAGAAAGCCGCGGCGGCTGAGGGATATCGACATGATCGGTCCTTTGGGTCTGTCGTCGGGCGGAATCGAGATCGAGTGTAACCGGCCTGTATCGTGGCGCCAGCCTCCCGTTTTGCGGGTCACGCGCAGCGTCGGCGCCTCTTCGCCGGTCGCGACCCCGGCAGGAACGCGCCTCTGAGGTCGAGCCGCTTGGCCCCCCGGGGCTACATCAACCAGTTTCTATAGTCGCTCACCAGAAGATGCGTGGGAGCGACATCCTCTTCGACCTCGGCAAAGCGGCCTATGGGCTCACGGAAGATGTTGTCGGTCTCATCATCGTTCACGGTGGAGACCTCGCCGATCAGCACGTCGCCGCCCTCTCCCCAGAAGGCGTGCCAGTCACCCGGCATCAGCGTGACACTTTCACCGGGGGCGAGCTTGATCTTTTCGCCGGGCCCGAAGTCGCGGCGCAGCCCGTCGCACCACACCGTGCCACCGCGATCTTCCGCAAACCGGCCTGCGTCATCCGAGCCATAGAGCTCGATCACCAGGGTGGCCCCGCCGCGGTTGATGATGTCTTCGGCCTTGATCCCATGGGTGTGCATCGGGCTGAGCTGATCCTGCTTCGAGATCAGCAGCTTTTCCGCATAGCACATGCCGCCGCCGCGCTGCAGGTCCGCCAGACGCCCGTTGCGCAGGGTGAAGAGGAAGAGGCCCATCTCGTCATACCGGTCTGCGCCGTAGTCGGTGATGTCCCAGCCACAGCGCGCCTCGATCACCGCCGCGGCGTCCTGCCGCCGCGCCTTGAACGCATCGGGCGTCCAATAGGCAAAGGGCGGCAGCACAAACCCGTGCGCGCGGATCATCTCGTCCGCTTCTGCCATGATATCGTTGATGCGCGAGCGTTTCATGCGGGTGTGAGTTCCTGGCTAAGCAATTCGATCACGATCGCCGCTGTCCAGGTGAATTGATCCCCACCACAGGGCTCGGCCGTGTGAGGATCGTAGTACTCGGCAAAGCCGCTCTGTTCAATCAGGCGCAGGCTGTCTGCGATGATGCGCTGAGCGACCGATGCCTGACCGCTGCGGGTCAGACCATCCGCTATCATGTAGTTCACGATCAGCCAGACCGGCCCCCGCCAGTATCGCAGGCTGTCGAAGGCGGGCTGACTGGGGTCGTGGCTGGGCACCAGATAGTCCACCTGCTCTCCCAGCAGAGTGAGCCGCTTGGCGATGGCGGCGGCGCGGGGCGAAGGGAGTTCCGCAAAGCCAGCCAGTAACCCGGCGATCGAGGGGCTCTGGATGAGCTTCCCGGTTGTGCGGTCCTGACAAAGGTACTGACCCATCGCGTCACTCCACAGCGCCTCCATCGCCGCGACACCACGTTCGGCGAATGCGCGGGCCTGCGCGGCGATTTCGCCCAGCTCAAACCGCTCCGCCAGGTCCGCAAGGTCGCTGCAGGACCGGATCAGGATTGCATTGAAGCCGGGGTCGACCACCTGGAACGGAGAGGCATCATGCAGTTTCGTGTTGTCCCAGCCAAGGCTGCGGAACCGTTGCACCAGCCAGATGTAGCGCTCGTACTGCGCCTGCGTGGGGCGGTGAGAGGGGTTGGCGTGCTGTATGTCGCGGCGGCTGAAGGGCTCGACCCCGTCGGTCGGCACGCGCTCGAACACATCGTCCCAATCGACGGAGTTGTCGCGCCCGGATTCCCAGGGGTGGATGATCGCAACCAGCCCCGTGCCCTGCGGGTCGCGGCAGCGGTAGAACCACTCGTGCCATGCATGGATTTTCGGCAGCAGTGCGCGGGCGCGGTCAGCGGCGAGCTCCGGGTCACGTGCCCGGTCCACCAACCGTCGGACGGCAAAGCCCGCCACGGGCGGTTGCGTGATGCCCGAGGTGGGCACGGGCCGCCCGGTGCGCCAGACGTCCGGCCCGGGAAAATATCCGTCGTCCTCTTCATGGAAGACGATATGTGGCACCATTCCATCGGGCCACTGATTGGCGAAGAGCGTGTCGATTTCGGTCCACGCGCGCTCTTCGTCGAAATGCGAAAACCCCAGCGCGCTCAGGCAGCTGTCCCAGTTCCACTGGAAGGGGTAGAGACCGTGGGTCGGCACCGTGTAGCCGCCCCGGTCATTGCGCCGCAGAATCGCCTTGGCCTGCTCGATCAGATCGTCAGTCATGGTGCCTCCTTACGCGACGGCGAGTGTGGTCTGCGGGTCGAACCAGCGCACCCGGTCGGGCTGTGGCGTCAGCGTCAGCACCTCCCCCGGTTTGACCTTGAGGTCACTGTCGAGCACCGCGCGGAAAAGTTGCCCGTCCACTTCACATGTCACCAGAAGATGCGCGCCCAGGGGCTCCACCACCTTCGCCACCGCCTTGAACCCGGTGTCGGCCAGGCGCAGGTCTTCCGGCCGGATCGCGAACTTCAGCGACGCGGAGCCCCCACCCGGACCATCCATCATCTGACCGGCGACAGCCCATTTGCCGCTGTCCGCAGGCTTGGCGGGCAGGAAGTTCATCGGCGGGTTGCCGATAAAGCCTGCAACAAACTCCGCCGACGGGTTGCGATAGACTTCGATGGGCGAGGCGGCCTGCACGATCTCGCCCTGATGCATCACGCTGATGCGATCCGCCATGCTCATCGCCTCCACCTGATCGTGGGTCACGTAGATCGCTGTCGTCTTGCTTTCGGCCAGCACGCCTTTCAGCTCTGCCCGCATCTCCATGCGCAGGAGCGCGTCAAGGTTCGAGAGCGGCTCGTCCATCAGGATCACATCCGGTTCCATCGCCAGCGCGCGCGCGACGGCGACCCGCTGCCGCTGTCCGCCCGAGAGCTCGCCGGAATAGCGCTTGAGCAACTGCTCGATGTGCATCAGCCCCGCCGTGCGTTCGACCCGGCGCGTCACCTCGTCATTTGGCAGCTTCTGCATGCGCAGTCCGAAGCCGATGTTCTCGAATACGGACAGATGCGGGAAGACGGCATAGTTCTGAAACACCATCGAGATGCCGCGATCCTTGGGCGAGAGATTGTCGATGCGCCGCCCGCCAATCCAGACCTCGCCGGTGGTGGCCGTCTCGAGCCCCGCGATGATGCGCAGCAGGGTGGATTTGCCGCAGCCCGAGGCGCCGAGCAGCACCATGAACTCCTGATCCTCGATGGTCAGGTTGATGTCATGCAGCGCCTGATAGGCGCCAAATGTCTTTGCGACGTTCTTGATTTCAATACGAGCCATATCTCTGGTTCCCTTTTCTAGTCGCCGACCGCCTTCAGCGATTGGCGATGCCCCACATGGCAAAGAGGTACTTGCGCACCGCGAAGATGAAGATCAGCGCGGGCACAACGAGGATGAAGCCACCGGCGAACTTCAGATGCAGCGGCGAGGTGTCGAGGTTCTGCAGCAAGAACGCGGTGAGCGTCCGGTTCTCGATGGTCAGCACGGCGGCGGCGAAGACCTCGTTCCACGAGATCACGAAGGCGAAGATCGCCGACGCCGTGATACCTGGCAGGATCAGCGGCAGAACGACCTTGGTGAAGGCGGTGAGCCGCGTGCAACCCAGCGTCCAGGCCGCCTCTTCCAGCTCCATCGGGATGCCGGAGAAGAGCGAGAAGGTGATCAGCACCGCGAAAGGGATGGCCAGCGTTGTATGGACCAATGCAAGACCAAAGGCCGTATCATCGAGCCCCGTCTGGATGAACATCACAGCGAGCGGCAGCGCCAGAAGCGGCAGTGGAAAGGCCCGTGTGAGCAGGATCAAGAGCCGGAAGAGCCCCTTGCCGGGAAACTCGAAGCGCGAGAGCGCATAACCCGCAGGCGCGCCGATGACGATCGACATCACCATCGTCATCGCCGCCACAATCACCGAATTCTTCAGCGCCGTCAGCATCCCCGCAAAGCCCGCAAAGAAGGTCAGGCTGCCCAGGTCGAACTCTGGCCAGAACGGCTTGGGGAAGCTGTTCACAGTCTCGGGCGATGAGAGCGTGTTGATCAGCAGGAAGTAGATCGGCACGATCACCCAGGCGCAGAGGAAGACAACCGAGGCGATATAGAGGGTCCGCCCCGTTGCTCGCGTGTCCGGGGCGACGTCACTTGCAGTCGCATCGGTCATATCGTTGCTCCTTTCGGGACGCGCAGGACGCGCAGGATGACGAGGGTGAAGGCAATGGAGATGCCGAGGATGATCAGCGCCATCGCCGCTGCCGCCCCGCTGTTCAGCAGGTCGAACTGATAGGCGTAAGTCTCACCCATGAGGACCGGGAAGAGCGTGCCGCCAAGGGCCGCGACCACCGCGAAGATCTCGAAGGCGAGGATCACGCGCAGGACCAGCGCCGTTTGCAGCGAGGGCCGCAGCATCGGCAGGGTGATGCGGGTGAAGCGCTTCCAGGGCGAAGCGCCGAAGACCTCAGCGGCCTCGTAGTATTCCTTGGGAATGAGCCCGATACCTGCCACGAGGATCACCAGCATGATCGCGGTCGCCCGCCAGATCTCGGCCAGTGCAATGGCAAGGAAGACGACACCGGGATGCTGGTAGGACAGGAAGTTGACCGGCTGATCGACAATCCCCAGCCCACTCATCATCGAGTTGAGAAAGCCCGATTGTTCGAAGATCGCCAGCCAGATGATGCCAGCGGCGAGATCGGAGATGCCCAGCGGGATGGTCCAGATGTAGAGCACGATGTCGCGGCCCTTTTGCATCTTGTTGACCATCGTGGCCATGAGCAGCGCCAGCGCCAGTTGCACGGGCACAACAGCGGCGGCGAGCAGCAGCGTGTTCTGCATCGAAATCGGGAACTTCCAGTAAGAGACGACCTCGCGGAAGTTATCGAGCGTGAAGCCCGCACCCGTGCTGAAGGCCTGCTTCGAGACCAGAACGAAGGGATAGAGGAAGAACAGGCACAAAAACAGCGTGACCGGAAGGATCAGGACGTACGGAAGGATCCGGGCGTTCATCACGACACTCCTGACTGGCGCATCCGCGCCACAAATGCGTTTTCAGATGGGATGGTGTCCGGGCCCGGGAGGGCAGGCCCGGACGGGGCCTGCGCGGTTATTCGACTGGGCAGGCGCCTTCGGAGGGCGCATCAGGGGCCCAGCAGGGCGCGCCCGTCTCTTCCATGATCGCAGCAAGACGCGTCTTTTGGTCTTCCAGCACGGCCTCAATCGGCTGTCGCGCGAGAATGATCCGCTCGAAGGTGTCAACAAAGATACGGTTGAAGTCGCCGCCCTTGTCGCCAAGGCCCGCCGGCAGCAGCCCGGGGTTTGCATCCGGCGCGCTGCTCATCTTAGCGACGGCAGCGCCTGCCGCCTGTACGGACGGCGGCAGATCATCCGGCAGCTCGACGTCCACAACAGGGAAGAAGCTCGTGGCGCGCAAGGTCGCGATCTGCGTCTCGGGCGCCATCATATACTTCACCAGGTCTTTGGCCGCATCCATGTCAGGAGCCGTCTTTGGAATCGCAATGCCCGCGATCACAGGCATGAACCCGCGCCCCTTGGGTCCGGCAGGTGCCGGGAAGGCCACGAAGTCATCGGGCCGCTCGTTGAAGGCCTGCGCCAGACGCGAGGTGTGGTCAAAGACGATCCAGGCGTCCCCCGACAGCAGCTGCTCCTGCAGGAAGGAGAAGTTGGTGGAGGCGGGATTGGTGTGCTCCCACAACTCGGCGAATTTTTCCCAGGCCGTCACCGCCTCGGGTGAGGCGAAGGTCCGCACCACGCCATTTGTGTAGGAGGGATAGAGGTAACCCTGGAAGAACCGGTGCTTCAGCCCCTTCGGTCCCGCAGGGAAGCCGAACTTGGGCGAGCCCGTGCCTTCGTGCACATTTGCGGCCCATTCAATCAGCTGGTCATAGGTCAGCGCGTCGATATCCGCGCCTTCAGGCAGATACTCCAGCGCCTGTTTGTTGGCGGCCATGATGTAGCTGGCCTGCATCCACGGAATGTACTGCGGCTTGTCGGTGCCCAATTGGGCGAGGCTGTTGAACGTATCGCTGGAGGCGCTGACGCCGAGAACGTCGAGATCGACGAGGCTCTCGGGGTCCATTGCCGAGAAATCACCATGGAGCGCGCCAAGCACGCCAATCGAGCCAGACCCCGCCTGCAGCTCAGCGTTCAGACGGGTGAGCCAGGGGCCGGCATCATTGGGTTGATAATCAACGGTGTCGCCCGCGCCGGCGAGCACCTGTTCGCGCATCGCCTGGGCCTCTTCCACCGGTTTGGCCTGTGTCGACCAGAACAGAACATCGGCCTGGGCAGCGGTCACGGTCGTCAGCACCGCCAGCCCCGACACGGCGCCCGCAATCTTCAATCGAAGGGTCATTTTTTCCTCCCCCTTGCGTTGTCTCTCTCCCTGCTCCGCGGTTTGTGCGCGCAGCTCCTCGCGAAATCGACAGATGCGCAGCGGCACCGGTCTTCGCGCGGTATCGAACCGCCCGGACGACTTTTGCGGCGGTCCGGATCGCGATGGCTCATGTTGATATAACGTTATACCTCTTGTCAACGATTTTTTGTCCATATGACGGCTTTGCACAGGAAAATCAGCAGGAAATCTCCGAAAAACGTTGATTCTACGGCTTTTGAGTGGAAGTATCCCGATATATCGTTTTATCAAATCGAGCGAAAAATGGCGGGGAAACCGAAACTCGAAACCGTGGCGCGGGAGGCCGGCGTGTCCATTGCGACCGCCAGCCAGGTGATGCGTGGGGCGGGGCGAATCTCGGAAAAGACCCGCAGTAAGGTGCTGAAGGCCGCGCAAAAGCTGCACTATGTGCCCGACAACCGCGCCGCCTCGATGCGGTCGGGGCAGAACCGTGAAATCGGCTTCGTGATCAACAAGATTTCCAACCCGTTCAACGCCGAGGTGATCAGCGGCGTCAGCGATCTGCTCGAGGCCGAGGGGTATCTGGTGTCGGTGCTCGATGCCCGAGACGATCCCGAACGCCAGGGTCGTCACATCGATGCCTTCATCCGCAACGGGCGCGGCGGCTTGCTGTGGGTTCCGGCCGAGCAGACACCGCAGGAGATCTTCGAACTTCTCGCGGCGCATCGCATCCCGACAGTGACCTTTCTGCGCCGCCCGGACGCGAGCAGCTTCGATCACGTGGGCATACGCAACGCCGAGGCAACCGCTCAGGCGACGACCTACCTGGCCGATCTCGGGCACCGGCACATCGCCTATCTGGGGGGCGAAGTGCTGACGGCCGTGCGGCGCGAGCGGATCGCCGGTTACCAGAGCGTCATGGCCGCGCGCGGGCTCGGAGCGCCGGTGATCTGGGATTCGAACGACATCAAGCAGGCGGGCATGCAGGCGATGATGGCACTGCGCGCGGCACATCCGAAGACCACGGCGGTGGTGTGCAACGGCGACATCGTGGCCCTTGGGGCCTGCCACGGCATAAGGCGGATGGGGTTGCAGCCGGGCCGAGAGATTTCCGTCATCGGCTTCGACGATATCCCGGACGCTGCGGTGGCAACGCCGCCGCTCACGACCATGGCCGTGTCGCCCTATCAGCTGGGCCGACGTCTCGCCCGGGTTCTGCTTGAGCGGCTGTCGGAGCCGGAAGGCCCCGCGTCGATCTCCGAGGTCTCGGCCGAGCTCGTTTTGCGCGAAACCACCGGCCCGGTCTGACCGCACGGGTCACAGCTTGAAACAGGCCCCGCATTCGATCCTGCGCGGCTGCGGTCAGCCCAGCCGTCGGTGCAGGAAGTCGTCGATGGCGTGCCGCAGGCCCTCGGGATTGTCGCAGTGCAACATATGCCCGCCCGGAAGCATAACGTCCTCCGCGCCGGGGATTTGAGCGGCCATCATCGCAGCACCACGGTGGGTGGCGCGATTGTTGCGCCCGGTCACAACCAGCGTTGGCACCTCGATGGCCGCGAGATGCGGTCGGCCGTCATAGGCAAGTGCCGCCTCCAGCGCCGCCGAGAGGCTTTTTCGAGGGTGACGCGCCAGCTGTGCGCGTACTTCGGTTTTTGCGGCATCTGATTGCCCAAAGCCGGAGAGCCACGCGATCATGCGCGGCGGCAGGCTTGTGAGCAGTCGCGCCGTCACGCGGGCCGACCAGAGCCGAAGCATACGGTCGCGCAGGGTGGGGATCGCCTCGATGAGGATCAGCGCAGCCGTACGTCCCGGCGCACGGGCTGTCAGCTCCAAGGCAACCATCCCCCCGAGGGAATGTCCGATCAGGACAGAGCCGTGGGGGACATCGGGCAACAGCGCCCCGGCAAACCCCTCGACCCGCGGGGGCGTGCAGAAGGGTGCCGCACCATGGCCGGGCAGGTCCGGTGTCCGCGCCAGGGGCAGATGCTGCGTCATCTCTTGCCAGGTGCTGCCGGACAGCCCGGCGCCATGTATCCAAAGACTTGGGCGGTGGACCAGCGGATCGCCACGCTGGTCCCCGGCGGGCTGACCCTCTGATGCCCCGAAATCATCTGGTCGCGCCATGCCTGCTGTCCCACTCGTGTGCCCGTTTCGTTCCAAGATATCGCCCATCGCCCGCGGCTGACACGCGCCGCCCCAGAGCGATGTGTCCGGGCCAAACGGCCCGGACGCGCAGGTCGCCGCAACGATCTTGCGAGGTCGCGCGTGCTGTCTGTACACCGGATGTCATGTGGTAGCAGGATGGGCACTTCGCAATGCATTTTGAGACAGAACTTCTTTTGGCGGCCACCGATATCGCCGCATTCTCTGTTGCCTGCGCGGCAGCACTTCTTTGCGTCACCCGCACAAGCGACGGACGGCGCGCTGGCTTCTGATGTCCTTCTTCGCCACACTCGCGCTCAGCGAGATTGCACCGGTCCTCGCCGTCGCGCTGATCGGCCTCCCCGAGATCCCGGAAGACACCATCGCCATTATGAGTTTCGCGGCCAATTACTTCGTCGCGCCGTTGTTCCTGCTTTATCTGCGGCGCGTTCTTCGGCCGGAAGATGCCGTGCGGCCCCAGCGCGAGATCATGCTGCACTTCAGCCTGCCCGGCTTCGCGACGGCGCGGTTCGACAGTCTCTTCGTCCTGGCCATCGTGCTGGTCTTGGTGCTCTGGGGCTTGCGTGCGCCTGTGGCTGTGCCCCCGATGCCGGGTGCGCCTTTCGAGGCCGTCGATGGAGACGCGGCGAAATACGAAAAGAGCGCCCTCACCTTCGACCGGGCGGAATGCATTCGGGCCAAGCTGCTGCGTGCAATGCAGCAGGACCAGCTCCATCGTGATCCGAACGTCACGCTCACAGCTCTCGCCCAGCGGCTCGGCGTGTCGACCAACCGTTTGTCCCAGACCTTGAACGTGCACATGGGTCAGTCGTTCTTCGATTTCGTGAACGGGCTGCGTGTGAACGAGGCGATCCCGCTTCTGCTGCAGAGCGACAAGACCGTCCTCGAGATCGCCTACGAGGTCGGATTCAACTCGCGCTCGTCGTTCGACACCGCCTTCAAGGCCAGAACAGGCTGCACACCATCAGAGTTCAAGACAGCCGATGGCGCCGCGCCGCCCAGCCTGGCCTAAGGGGTGGGAAGGCGCCGCAGGCGCCCTCCTTCGTGTCTTCTCACAGCGACTGCGCTGCAAGCTCCCGCGCCAGGTGGTCGGCCTGCCGGATCGCGAGTGCCACGATCGTCAGCGTCGGGTTTTCCGCAGCCCCTGTGGTGAACTGCGAGCCATCCGAGACGAACAGGTTCTTGATGTCATGGGTCTGGCCCCATTTGTTCACCACGCCGTCGCGCGCATTCTCCGACATCCGGTTGGTGCCGAGGTTGTGCGTCGACGGGTAGGGCGGTGTCGGGAAGGTGCGCGTGGCCCCCACCGCGTCATAGACCGCCGCCCCCTGCTGGAACGCATGATCGCGCATCGCCCGGTCGTTCGGGTGGTCGCTGTAATGCACGTTCGCTACCGGCATCCCGTATTGGTCTTTGACGTCGTGGTTGAGCGTGACGCGGTTGGTCTCCTGCGGCATGTCCTCACCGACGATCCACATGCCGGCCATGTTCTCGTACTGATCGAGCGCGCTGGTGAACTCGCGTCCCCAAGCCCCCGGATCCAGGAAAGCGGCCATGAAGGGCAACCCAAGGCTCAGCGTTTCGAGCTCATAGCCACCGACAAAGCCGCGCGACGGATCATGCCGGGATTCATCCTGAATGATCCCCGCCATGGTCGTGCCGCGCCACATCTTTACCGGCTTGTCGAACACCGCGTAGACCGAGCCCGTGAGGTGCCGCATATAGTTGCGCCCCACCTGACCGGAGCTGTTGGCCAGCCCTTCTGGATACATGGACGTGGCGGAGTTCAGCAGCAACCGGGGGCTCTCGAAGGAGTTGCCCGCCACACAGACAACGCGCGCCATCTGCTTGTGCTCATTGCCGTCCGCATCCGCGTAGACGACGCCGTTCACGAGGCCGTCGTCGCTATGCTCGATGCGTAGCACATGGGCGCGCTCGCGCACCTCCAGATTGCCGGTCGCCTCGCCTTGCGGGATGTCCGTGTAAGCGGCGGACCACTTGGCACCCCACTTGCAGCCCTGAAAGCAGAAGCCCGTCTGCTGGCACATCTGCCGGTCGCCATCGGCGCTGTTGATCGCCATGCGGCCAGTGTGCACCTGCTCATACCCCAGCGCCTTCGCGCCCGCCTCGAACACCTTGTAATTGTTGTTGCCGGGCAGCCCTTCGTTGCCATGGGTGCGCGTGACGTTCAGCTTTTTCTCCGCCAGATCGTACCACGGGTCCATCTCCTCGGCGTCGATGGGCCAGTCGAGCAGGCTCGCGCCCTGTACGGGACCGTATTCCGTCGCCGCCTTCCACTCGTGCGGCTGGAAGCGCAGCGAGGCGCCCGCCCAATGGGTGGTTGTGCCGCCCACTGCCTTCACGATCCATGCGGGCAGACCTGAGAAGTCTTTCGCCACGCGCCAGTCGCCGGACGTCGTGCGCGCATCAAGCCAGGACAGTTGCCCAAAGGCCTCCCACTCGTCGTTCACATAGTCTTCGGGCAGATAACGCCCGCCCGCTTCAAGTGCCACGACGCTCACGCCCTTCTGGGCCAGTTCATTTGCCAGCACGCCGCCGCCTGCGCCCGTGCCGATGACAACAACGACCGAGTCGTCGCTCAATTCAAAAGGTGCAGCCATAATCTCTCTCCTCCAAGGCTATGGCTCAAAGCCAGGTGATGTCGTCAAAACCGCGGTCGAGATAGCCGCCCTGGCTGAAGGACTCGCCCTCATAGCCAAAGATCGGCCAGACCGCTTTCTGGTTGTAGAGACCGGTGACCAGCCCGCCGCGTATCTTCTGGAAGAAGGGGCTGGCTTCGATCTGGCGCAGGACATCCACGCGCTCCCGCTCCCAGCCGATGTCGAGATAGCTGCCATGGCCCTTGCCGCGCGCCGCACCGTCGAGCATGGCGATCCCGACCTCGATCTCTTCGGCGGCCTCGGGCGTGTCATAGCCCTTCACGGCCACGACATAGTATTCGTCGCTGACCCGGTCATGCGGGTAGATGTCCCGCGCCATTTGCACCAGCGTGGCCATGGTGCGCGGCTCCAGCGCGCTGGTTTCCGTGGCCCAGGCGGCATCGGCGCCGGCGAGATAGCCTGCGCCGACCACGAATGCGCTGCCCGCCGCCGCGCTGTTTTTCAGCAGCTGGCGCCGGGTCATCGCCCTTGGCTTGCTTTGAATGTTCATCGAGTCTCCTCCCTCGGTCATGAACGTGATGAGCGCATGCGCTCAGAGAAACCGCCCGCTGCGCTCCAGAACCTCGATCTGGTAGCCATCCGGGTCGGCGACGAAAAAGAACTTGCCCACGAGCTGTCCGTCGGGGGCAAATTCGACAATTTTGCGGGGGGCGAGGCCAGCGGCCTCGAATCGCGCGTGTTCGGCCTCGAGGTTCTCGACCGAGACCGCCAGATGCCCGTAGCCATCGCCCAGATCATAGGGCTCTGTCCGGCCCTTGTTGACGGTCAGTTCCACCTCGAACGCGGTTTCGGCGTTTGACAGGTACACAAGCGTGAAATCGGTGAAATCGAGCCGGTCCGCGACCTCCAGCCCAAAGGCCTCGCGATAGAAGGCGACCGACTTCTCCTCGTCGATCACGCGAATCATGCTGTGAATGGCTTTGGCCAAGGCGACCTCCCTGATGTCTTGCTGTTTCTCTCAGCAAAGCACCGGGGGCGGGGTACGGGTAGTAGCGGGCTACTACGTCGTCGGATTTCGCGGGCGGTCTACTCCGCGGCGAGATGCGTTACATCCCGGTCGGTCTTGCGGTCCAGGAACACAAGGCAGGCGCAGCGCAGCAGCGAAGAAAAGTTCTTCGGCTCCCCCCGCTGTTCAAGCACCTCGCTGTGCAGGGTCGAGATGAAAGCCGGGGTCGACATCTCGTTCATCTCCGCAATCTCGTCGAGAATGCGCCAGAAGCTGTTCTCGAGCCGGATGCTGGTGCTTTGCCCGTTCAAGCGGAGCCGCCGGGTCTGCAGCTCGTATCGGCTCGGGTCTTGGCTGGCAAAAATCTTGCACATGGTCGTGTCCTCCCCCGCGACGCCGATACGGGTCCGCCCATGATGCGAGCTCGCCGCACGCCGCGTTTTTTGTTCTGAAAGCGAGTATATGAGGCGCTCGGCGTTATGTTGAGTCCTCCATTGGTCGCGGGCCTCAATCCGCGATATGCACCTTCCACCACTTCGGGCGCGGGGTGACGTAGGAATGCGCGGCGGGCGCGAATTCCTTGTAATGCGCCTTGTCGAAGGCGCCGAGCAGCAGGGCCACAACCGGGTCGTCGTCAATCGCGCCGAGGCTGCTGCCGCAAGCAGAGCAGAACGCGCGCGAAGAGGCCGCGGACGAGCGGTAGGTCGCGGGCGCACCTGCTGTGCCGGTCCAGCGCACGCGGTTGGCGGGCAGCTCCACCCAGACCGCAGTCAGCGCGCCGCTATGGCGCTGGCACATGCGGCAGGAACAGGTGTGCGGCTTCGGGATCGGACCGGTGGCTTCGAACCGGACTGCCCCGCAAAGGCAGCCACCTTGATAGATACGGGGTTTGGCCATGGCTGCGCTCCTCTCTCATGCCGGTTGGTTGCTCATCACAGGTCTCATCAAGATACCGCCTTCGTGCCACCGGCAAAGCCAAAAGATCGCAAAACCGCCGGAACCTGCACCCTACGCGATCGTTTGCCGGGGACTCGCGCAGGTCCGAGCCCGGCGCGCTTGCATCGGATTTCCTGACACCGCCTCTCGATCTTCTTAGACCTAAGCCGGTTTCGAGGATATTCTGGCAGCCATATCCGGTGGTCCGACGACCTGAAGAAAGATTTTGAGATGAAGACATTTGGCAGACGCGCGATGCTTTTGGGCGGTGGCGCGGTCATCGGTGCAGTCGCCAGCCGCACGTTCGACAACGAACTCCCCCGCGTCGCGCCGCGCATTCTCGCCGAGACACCTGCAGGGGAAACTGTGCTCAATGACGCCAGCGAGTTGAGCGCCACGCCTGTGCACAAGCACATCGTGATGAGCGAAGATCCGACAGCGGCCCTGGTCGATCGGTTGCGCGCCGAGATGGCCGAGGCGCGGGCAGCGGGGCGCCCGGTGAACATCGGGGCCGCGCGCCATTCCATGGGCGGACAGGCGATCCCGCGTGACGGTCACGCGATCACCTTCGACAATGGCTTTGTCGAGATCGACAGCGCGGTGCAAACCTATCGCACCCACGCCGGTGCGCGCTGGTCGCAGGTCATCGCTGTGCTTGATCCTGCAGGGCTTTCGCCGCAGGTGATGCAGTCGAACCACGACTTTGGGGTCGCGGCGACCTTCTGCGTCAATGCCCATGGCTGGGCGGTGCCCTTTGGACCCATGGGCGCCACGGTCCGTGCCATCGAGCTGCTGCTGCCCGATGGCGAGCTGGTCCGGTGCAGCCGCACCGAAAACGCCGAGCTCTTCGCCATGAGCATGGGCGGCTACGGGCTGACAGGCGCGATCACCGCGATGGAGGTGGCGGCCGAGCCCAACCTGCGCCTCCATCCCTCTTTCGAACAGATGCCGGCCGAGGCGTTCGGCGACGCTTTCGTCAAAGCCGTCACCGACCCGAGGGTCAACATGGCCTACGGGCGGCTGAACGTCGATCACGACGCCTTCTTCGAAGAGGCCTTCATGGTCACCTACCGCCCCAGCGCGGACCAGTCGGACCTGCCCGCCGCCGCCGGATCCGGCTGGGTTTCGCAGCTTGCCAGCCGTGTCTATCGCACCCAGCTCGGCAGCGAGGCGGGGCGCAAGCTCCGCTGGGCCTTTGAGACAGATCTCGGCCCAATGGTCGGGGGTGGGACCAGCACCCGCAATTCGCTGATCAACGAGCCGGTCGTGACGCTGGATGACCGCAATCCGCGGCGCGTGGACATCCTGCATGAATACTTTGTCGCGCCCGCGCGGTTTTCGGAGTTCCTGCAGATCTGCCGCGACATCATCCCCGCCTCTTATCAGGAGTTTCTGAACGTCACGCTGCGCTACATCGACACCGACGCGACAAGCTGGCTGAGCTATGCAACCGAGCCGCGCATCGCTGCCGTGATGTCCTTCAGCCAGGAAAAAACCGCCCGCGCCGAGGCGGATATGCAGCGCATGACCCGCGCGCTTGTTGGTGCGATCACGGAGATCGGCGGCAGCTATTATCTGCCCTACCGTCCGCATCCCACGGTCGGCCAGATGCGGGCCGCCTACCCGCGGGCGGCGGAGTTTGCGCAGGCCAAACGCAGGCTGGACCCCGACCTGCTTTTCCGTAGTAATCTCTGGGACAGCTATCTGGAGCGCCTGTGAGCCACCTGCAAAAGATCTGCCTGGGCTATTTCGTCGTTCTGATGGCCGCGGCTTCGCTGAACTATATCCCCGGGCTCACCGATGAGGATGGCCTCGCCTTCGGAATCTTCGCGCTTGATATCTTCGACGACGCGCTGCACGTCGCCTCGGCGCTCTGGGCGCTCTTCTCGGGGTTGCGTTCGCATGCGACAGCGCGGTTCTTCCTGATCGTCTTCGGTGCGCTCTACCTCGGTGACGGAATCTTCGGCTTCTTCACCGGTTACGGGTATCTCGATCTGGGCATCTTCACGAATGCCTCTGCCGGGTTGTCCTTTACCTTCGTCCGCTTCGCGGCCAATCTGCCGCATCTGGCCCTTGGCGCCTTTGCGCTTTGGGCGGGACTGAGACGCGCGTGATCCGGACCTTCGGGCGCTGGCTGGGGCGCATCCTCTTGGTGCTGCTGCTGTGCGTGATGGGTCTGCTCGCGCCCGTGGGCTATACGGAGCTTACCTGCCAGGGCGATGCTGCACCTCAGCCCTATGACGCGATCCTGGCGCCCGAACACCACCGGGCCGAAAGCCGCACGTATCTCACCTACCCCGAGTGGCATATCGTTCATGCCTATGACGACTACGCACAGGTGATTGCCACCCGGGATCCGCATGACTTCGGCTTTCTGCGCAGCATTGCCGGCTTCTGGTCGACGCTGTGTGAGGTCACCCGTGTCGCCAGCGCCCACGGCGGCGTGCCGAGAGACACCAAGCAGATGGTCTATGTGATCGGGGTCAGCTTTACCGCCGAGTTGCTGTTGAAGGCCGCTTATGAGGAGAGTTTGGGCCGCGTGGTCGCCGCGCTGCGCGGGCCAGAGCGCGCGCCGCTCGATGATCTCTCTGCCGCGCAGGCGAGAAGCTACGCCAGCTTCCTGCAGCAGGTGCCCTGGTACCGCTGGGATTTCACCGCCGACGCCGAGGCTTTGGAAGCCGCCGCCACCGACAGGCTGCGCGACCGCGAGCGGCGCCTGGCCCTTGGACTGGAGTACCGGGCCAAGGCCGCCTACGCGCAGGTCATCGCGGCGGCAGTGGAGACGGTCGGGGCCGACGCGCTGACCCTGCGCATGATCGTCACCGGCTATGCGGGGCAGGGCGAGGAGGGGTTGGAGGTCATCGCCGCCCGCGACGCCGGGCTGGAGGTCGAGACCATCCGCTACCGCGCGCTCACGTACCTTTTGCAGGACCTTGCGGCGCGTGGTGTCAACTTTATCGAAATCGCCGGGAATGACGATATCATGCTGACCGTGATCAGCGAGAGCCCCACATTCGACGCCGCGCGAAGTTCGATGCGCAGGCAAGGCTATGGCGATTACCGCCACCTCGTGGGCCTCAAGGTCCGGGACCTCGGCGCGCGGCTGCGCCGGTATCGGCAGGATGGCATCCGGGTGGAGCACATCCATGATTACTAGGGCACTCCTCGGTCTCACCTGTCTTGTCGGGGCCTGGGTGGCGGTGCTGGCTGCCGTTATGCTGGTGCCACAGTCCGCGCCGGCGGCCCTCGTTCCCGTGGCTCTGCCGGGTTTTGCCGCGGCGCTGCCGGATCACGTGTCCATCATAGAGCAGACCGCTCTCGGCACCGTCCTGATGGGAGACGGCGCCGACCTCGTGCAGCAGCTTTACCGCGCAGGCGCTTTGCTGGTGCTGCCCGCGGGGCTCGCAGGCTGTGCGCCGCTGACCTGAGCCGGCCCGGTCCCGAGGCGGGCCTCTTCTCGCGCAATCGACCAGTCGATGAGCTGTCGCCAGATCCGTTCGGTCAGATCCGGATCAAGGCCTCGGGCGCTGGCGTGGCGGCGCACATTGGCGACCACCTCTTCGACCCGGTCGGCGATGCATGCGGGCAGCCCCGCCGTTGCCTTGATCTCGGCGGCGCGGTCGATGTAGCCGCTGCGCTCGACCAGAAGATCGATCAGCGCGGCGTCGATCTCGTCGATCTGGGGGCGGAGCTCTGCCATGTCAGCGCAGAGATGTGGGGGCGTTCGGGTCATCGCGCGGGTCCTTTCCCCGGTGCTCAGAGCGGTGCCGCCTTGTAACCCCTGGTTGAGGCGCACCACAAGCGGCGGCTCTGCGACATGGCGTCCGTGCGTGTCGCGGCTTGGCAAGGGGGTGTTCGGCAGGGTAAGGTTAGTGTGCCGCGAGGGGCGGCACCCAGATCCGCGGAAAGCTGTCACCAGCACCCCTTTTGCCGACTAGGACCGACACCTTGGTGTTTCTCATGCCCAACCAAGCGGATCGCAGGGCCAGACATGAGGAAACCCATGATGACATCTCTCGATCAGCTGCGCCGCGATGCAAAGGCGCTCCGCAAGGCCTATGAGGCCGGGGAAACTTATGCCGGACAGCGTGTCGCCAACTATCCGCCGCGGCCCGATGGGGTGGCGCTGAAACACGCCGATTTCCTGCACGTGATCGCCCGCGAAGCGCAGTTCGAAAGCTGGCCCGCGCTGAAGCTGGCGGCCGAGCTGCAGGGGCTCGACCGCGCCGCGCGGCAGCAGCGGTTGAAGATCGCGGTCTTCCAAGGCCAGGGGCCGGTGATCCGGCGGCTGCTGTCCGAGACGCCGGATCTTGCGCAGGGGCTCTTTGGCTTGCAAGTGGCGCTCTACGATCTTGCTGCGGTGGAGGCGGTTCTGGGACGAGACCCGGGCGCTGCGACCCGCATGATCGGCCCGAGGACGCCTATGTGCCACCTGGCATTCTCCCGCTATATCCACGAGCGCCGCGAGCTGGCGCCGCAGATGATCGCCATCGCCGAACTTCTGGTCGCCCATGGTGCCAGTGTGAATGACTCGATGCCAGTAGCGCCGGGCAATGAACACAGGCTCTCGGCGCTTTATGGTGCCATTGGCCATGCGAACAATATGGCGCTGGGGCGCTGGTTGCTGGAGAGGGGCGCCGACCCGAACGACGGCGAGTCACTCTATCACGCGACTGAGCTGGGGCATCACGAAGGGCTGCGGATGTTGCTCGACCACGGTGCGGATCCGGCGGGTACGAATGCACTTTTGCGGGCGATGGACTTCGAGGATGTGGAAGCGGTTAGGATGCTGATCGCCGCCGGCGCAAACCCCAGTGAGTTCAACGGGGCGCATGTGGGCGGCGAACCTCCGTGGGTGATCCCGGCGTTGCATCAGGCGGCGCGGCGCATGTGCGGGCCGGAGATGATTGCGGTGTTGCTGGACGCGGGCGCTGATCCTTTGGAGGTCTTCGACGGTGCGACGGCCTATGCCTATGCGCGGGTCTTCGGCAATGAGGCGCTGACACGGGCCATCGAGGCCCGGACAGCGCCGCCCGCGCTCAGCCCGGTGGAAGAGCTGCTGGCCGCTGCGGCCGCGGGCGGGGACACCGGTGGGGCCTGGCTTGACCCCGCTGACATGCCGGAGCCATATCTGAACATCATCCGCATGATCCTGCACCTGCCAGGCAAGCTCGATCACATCCAGCGCCTCGTGGACCTCGGCGTGCCTTTTGACCAGCCGGATACAGAAGGGCTCACGCCGGTGCAGGTTGCGGGTTGGGAGGGGCTTCCGGAGGTCATGAGTTACTTCATGTCCATGGGGGCCGATCTGGAGCATCAGAACAGCTATGGCGGCACCTTACTCTCGACCATTCTGCACGGCTCGGAGAATTGCCCGCAGCGCGCCGAGCGGGATCACGCCGCCTGTCTGACCCTGGCGCTGGAGGCCGGCGTGCCGTTGCCGCGCCGTGCGCCGGATCTGGCCGGTGTCCCGGAGCTTGGTGAGCTGCTGGCCGAGTGGGCAGAGCGCCACCCGGATCAAGTGGTTGACGGAGGTCCGGTCTAGCCCCGCCGCCCCTCGAATTGGGTGACTGTCACGCCCGCCTTCTCCAGCGCGCCGCGCACGGACCGCGCAATCTGGACCGCGGTGGGCGTGTCCCCGTGCAGGCAGATTGTATCGATACTCGTCTCGATCCGCTTGCCCGAGGCAGTCAGGATCGCACCGGCCCGCACCATGTCGACCATGCGCTGGCCCGCAAGCTCCGGATCATGGATCACCGCGCCCTCGAGGCTGCGGTCGACCAGCGTGGCGTCATCGTTGTAGGCGCGGTCGGCGAAGATCTCGCCTGCGAAGGCGCAGCCGAGCGCGCGCACCGCCTCTTCCTGCGCTGTGGCACAGAGCACCATCACGATGAGCTCGGGGTCGACCGAGAGCGCCGCCTCGTAGCAGTCGCGGGCCAGCGCCTCGTCCTCGGAGGCCATATTGGCCAGCGCTCCATGCAATTTCAGATGGCGCACGCGGCCTCCCAGCGCGCGGGCGACCCCAACGGACGCTGCGACCTGATAGCGGATCAGGTCCTGCAGTTCCGCCCTGGGGATGTTCAGCCGCCGCCGCCCAAAGCCCTGCAGATCGGCAAAGCCGGGGTGCGCGCCGAGCCCGACCCCGTTCTCCATGGCAATGCGCATCGTCCGCGCCATCACCGAGGGATCGCCCGCGTGTGCCCCGCAGGCGATATTGGCCGAGGTCACGGTCTGCAGAAGTGCTGCATCATCCCCCATCACCCAAGGCCCAAAACTCTCGCCCATATCGGCGTTCAGGTCGACGCGGGTCATGGCTGTTCTCCTTTTGTGGCAAAGGGGTCGGCGGTGGCAGAGACCGCACCGCTGACCAGTTGGTAGCCCAGCAGATCGGCGATGTCATGCGGGTCGCGCACCAGAGGTGCGATGCGCGACGGCAGCGCCTTGACCTCGGCACGTGCGCGGGTCTCGATGGCGATGGCCGCATCCAGCGAAATCAGCTCGAAGCACAGCTCGACCCCGGCGGGGGCCTGCGCGACCTTGGGCAGATCGGCGGGGATCACCGTGCCGATGCGGGGATACCCGCCGGTGGTCTGACTTTCGCACATCAGCACGTAGGGCGCACCGTCGCCAGTGATCTGGATATCGCCCGTGGTGATGATCTCCGACACGATGCTGAGCCCGCCCTCCGCAACGAAGCCCTCACCTGGCATGTCCAGCCGCACGCCCTGGCGGTTCGCGCGGGGGTCGCGCCGGAACTGGGTAGTGCGGAACCGGGCACGGGTCTCGGGGGAGAACAGCTCTGACTGGAAGGAGGGGATCATCCGGATGACCCCACCGCTCAAGCGATCGTCGGGGGTCAGGTGCTGGCCGGATCGGGCCGCCGCTGACGGGATCGGCAGGGCGTCGCCGGCCGTCAGAACCGCGCCGATCCCTGCGGTCAGATGGGCGGAGCGCGCGCCCATCTCAAGCGCGGTGTCGACCCCGCCAGCCACGTGGAGATAGCCGTAGGTTCCACTGCGCACACCGCCGATCACCAGCTTCGCGCCTGCGGGCAGCGCATGGCTCGCGTTCCAGATCAGCGGTGCGCCGTCGAGCGTCGCGGTCATCTCCGCGCCGGTCAGCGCAATGACCGTGTCGGCATCTGCTTCGAAGGTGCCGCCCATCCCCATCATCTCGATGGCGGCGCAATCGGGTGACTGCCCAAGCAGCGCCGCACCTTCACAGAGCGCCAGCTGGTCTACCGCCCCCCCACGGGTCAGCCCTTTCGCGAGGTAACCCGTGCGCCCGCGATCCTGGAGGCTCAGCGCCGGACCCGCGTTTATGACATGCAGCGTGCCGCTCATGCAATCGCCTCGCGGTCCGCTGCGCCATAGCTCTCGGTCGCCGTCAGCCTGTCGAACGCGGCGCGCTCGATGGCCGGAAAGATCAACTCATCGCCGGGAGAGAGCGCGAAGGGCATCTTGGCCCGTTGGTTGAAATTGCGAAAGGCCGTCTGGCCCACGTGCCGCCAGCCCGTGGGCGTCGGCCCGGTGAAGATGATGAGCTGCCGGATCGCAACCACCAGCGCACCCGCCGGCACGCTTTTGGTGAGGCCCTGCTGGCGCGGGATGTCCCAGACCGCAGGCAGCTCACCCAGGTAAGGCTGCCCAGGCGCAAAGCCGAGTGTCAGCACCCTCATCCGCGCGGTCGAGAGCTGGCGGATCGCCTCGTCCGGGTCAAGCCCCGCAATCCCGGCTGCCTCTTCGAGCTGCGGTGCGAGATCGGTGCCATAGACCGTGGGCACATGCCAGAGTGTGCGTCCTGCGGGCAGGGGGGCTGCGAACCAGTCTTCTTCCGCCAGCAGCGCACGCAACCGCTCTTCCACCGCTTCGGCGGGCACGGTCACCAGATCGACGGCGACGAAGACCGAGACCAGCGTCATCATGGTCTCGCTCACCTCCGGCCAACCCTCGGCCTCGACGGCGGCGCGGAAGGCGAGGGCGGCGCGGTTGGCAGGCTCGCTCATGATGTCGCCGAAGCTGACCAGCAGGCCGGTGAGGCCGACGCGGGCGATAGTGGGGGTGCCGCTCATCTCAAGGCGCCAGCCGGTAGAGCGGGGGCAGCAGGATCGGGGTCAGATACATGGGCAGCTGCCAGCAGGCGACGAAGATCATCACCGGTGCCATGACCTCGGGCGGCAGGGTCACAAGAAACAGCGCGATGTTGCGATTGCCCGCCGCCAGCGCGAGCGGCCCGCTCACATGCGCCAGCGTCGAGTGGCGCAGGACCAGCAGCGTCAGCAGTTGCAGCCCAAAAGACAACGTGAAGGCCGCCATCGCCCAGAGCAGCGCAGACATCGGGTCGCTGCGCAGCATCGGACCAAGCGCGGCCATCAACCCCACCACGATCACCGCAAAGGAGAGCACCGACGCGCCGTCCATCGCCTTGATCTGCGCAGGGCTCGCCACCGGCAGCAGCCACTGCCTCAGCAGGAATCCGAGCCCGGCCGCACCAAGGATGATGAGCAGCGCCCGCAGCCCGACACCGACCAGGACATAGACATCGACCACGACCGGTACGGCCACCAGCACCGGCAGCAGTGTGAGCGGAAAGAGCGCCGTGCCCAGCACCAGAAACTGCATCATGCGCCCCGGATCCTGCCGCAGGATGATCGCCAGCGACGCTCCGCCCGCAATGGTCGGCGCGGCACAGGCCAGCACCACCGCGAGCGCGAACGGCGTGCCGCCGAGGCCCGCCAGATGCCCAAGCGCGGCGACCGTCAGCGGCACCGCCAGTTGAAGCACCAACACGGCGGGCAGGCTCCACCGCAGATCGCTGAGCGCGCCAAAGGCCGCGCGGTGCCCGATGCGAAAGGCCGTGATCACCAGCAGAACCGCCACCATCTCCGGCAGCCACGGCGCCATTGCAGTGGCAAGGCCGGGCAGCCCGACGCCGGCCAGAAGGCCGAGGATCAGCAGGGTACGGGAGTAGGTCGCACATAAGCCGAGGGCCCGCATCATCTACGGCGTGTTGCGGATGTTGTCCGGTAGCCACGTGGCGAGGCCGGGGAACCAGATCAGCACGAAGACCATCAGCACCATGATCAGGAACATCGGCAACGCGGCCTTGGTGATATACCCCATCTCGTGCCGGGTCATGCCCTGCAGCACGAACAGGTTAAACCCGATGGGCGGGGTGATCTGTGCCATCTCGACGACGACCACCACGAAGATGCCGAACCAGATGAGGTCGATGCCCGCCTCACGCACCATCGGCTCGACAATGGCCATGGTCAGAACGACGGCCGAGATCCCGTCGAGGAACATCCCGAGGATGATGTAGAAGACCAGCAGCGCCATCAGCAGCTCAAACCGCCCCAACTCCATCGCCGCGATGTTGTCGGCCAGCGCGCGGGGCAGGCCCGTGAAACCCATCGAGAGCTTCAGGAACGCCGCGCCAGCGAGAATGAGCGCGATCATCGCGGAGGTGCGCATCGCACCCATCAGGCTCTCGCGGAAGGACGTGGGCGTGAGCGAGCCTTGCGCTGCCGCCAGCACCAACGCGCCGATCACACCGATGGCCGCAGCTTCCGTCGCCGTGGCATAGCCGCCGTACATGGACCCGATCACCACGGTGATCAGCAGCAGAACCGGCAGCAGGAACCGCGAATTGCGCAGCTTCTCAGCAAAGCTGAGGCCTGTGTCCATGCGCGGGTTCCACGACGGCGAGAGTTTCGAGACAATCGCCACATATGCCATGAACATGCCCGCGAGGATCAGCCCCGGAAAGACGCCTGCAAAAAAGAGCTTGGTGATGCTCTCGTTCACCGTCACGCCATAAACGATCAGCGCAATCGACGGCGGGATCATCAGCCCGAGCGTCGCGGCACCGGCCAGGGTGCCGATCACCATCTTCTCGGGATACTCCCGCGCGCGCAGCTCCGGGATCGCCATCTTTCCGACCGTGGTCAGCGTCGCGGCGGAGGAGCCCGACACAGCCGCAAAGATCGTGCAGGAGACGATGTTGGTATGCACCAGCCCGCCCGGCATCCGCGCGAGCCAGGGCGACAGCCCCTTGAACATGTCTTCGGACAGACGCGTGCGGTAGAGGATCTCGCCCATCCAGATGAAGAGCGGCAGCGCAGTCAGCGTCCAGCTCGAAGAGGATGCCCAGATCGTAGTGATCATCGTGTCGCCGACGGGCCGCGTGGTAAAAAGCTCCATGCCGACCCAGGCCACGCCCATGAGCGCGAGGCCCACCCAGACGCCGGTGCCGAGCAACAGGAAGAGGACAACGAGGAACAGTATGATCGCATAAAGCTCGGTCATGGCATCAGACCTCGAAGCTGTCTTCGACCGTCTCGCGGACGATCCGATGATCGCCCTTGAAGATGACGGCGACGAGATTGTCGGTCAGCGCGATGGCCATCAGCCCGCCGCCGATCACCATGACGGATTGCGGAATCCAGAGCGCGGTGGCGTCCTGTCCCTGGCTCACCTCGTTGAACTTCCACGACCAATAGACGAACCAATAGGCGTAATAGGTAAAGTACCACGCCACCCCCGCCGCAATGGCGAAACACCAGATCTCCAGCATCCGCCGGGTCTTGACCGTGACCGCATTCAGCAGGATTGACACGCGGATATGCGCCCCGCGATTGAGCGCATTGGCAAAGGCCAGAAAGCTCGCCGCCGCCATCGCGTAGCCGGCGTAATCCGGGGCCCCGGGGAAAATCTCGCCCGTCCAGCGCGCTACCATCTGCGCCACGATCAGACCCAGAATGGCGATCAGGCAGAGGGCCGCCGCCACGCCGGAGGCCAGATACAGAAAATCAAGCGTCTTGCGGATCGCAGTCACCGGCCCACCCCTCTAGGCTGTCAGAAAATGGGCGGCGCCGGATGCACCGCCCGCGTCGCGATTACTGCGAGGCCTTGAAGGCATCGACAAGGGCCGCACCCTCTTCACCCGCCGCTTCCAGCCACTCGGCGGTCATCGTGGCACCAATCTCGCGCAGCTCTGCCATCAGTGCATCACCCGCCGGTTGCACGGTCATCCCACCTTCGGCCAGCCCGTCCATGGTGAACTGGGTGTAGTCCTTCGAGGCCTGCAGCCCGCGTGCTTCGGCTTCCGTTGCACAGGCGCGGATCGCTTCCTTGTTGGCGTCCGATACATCAGCCCAGACGTCCTGATTGACCATCACGTAGTTGCGCGGCAGCCAGGCGTCGACCTCGTAGAAATGCGTGAGGCTCTCCCAGACCTTGCGGTCGTAGCCCGTCGCACCGGAGGAGACCATCGACTCCGCCACACCGGTCGCAAAGGCCTGGCTGATCTCGGCCGCCTCGACGGTCACCGGCAACATGCCAGTTAACTCCGCCAGACGGCTGGTGGTGTTGTTGTACGAGCGGAACTTGATCCCCTCCATGTCCGCCACGCTGTTGACCTCTTTCTTGAAATAGAGGCCCTGGGGTGGCCATGGAACCGCGTAAAGCAGTTCGAGGTTCTGCTCGTCGAGCAGTGCTTCGATTTTCGGCTTGGCGGCCTGATACAGCTTCTCGCTGTCCTCGAAGGACGGCGCGAGGAAGGGCACGGAATCAAAGCCGAAGATGGCGCTCTCGTTCTGGTGGCCCGAGAGCAGCCGCTCGCCGATCTGCACCTGACCGGTCTGGATCGCGCGCTTGATGTCGGCGCCGGCAAAGAGCGACCCGCCGGGGTGTACCTCGATGGTGATCTCACCGTTCGTGCCCGCGCCGACGCACTCGGCGAAGGCCACGCCGTTCTCCGAATGAAAATTGGACGCCGAATAGGCCATCGGCATGTCCCATTTCTCCGCGGCCAGACCCGCGCTCGCGGTCAACGCCAGCGTGGCCGTCCCGGCCATCAGTGCTTTCGTGAATGTCATGTGGTTTTCCCTTGTTGGTCGTCTGTTGTTCCGCGCGCTGGGGTTGGCCCCGGTCGCACGAGCAATCCATCGCGCGGACAGCCGGAGGCACCGCGGGATGATTCCCTGGGGTCAATACTGCGCAACTTTCACAACACGTCAACAAAATGTTGACAAAATGTCTGCGTTGAGGAGAATTCCAGTATGTCTGATGGTTTTCTCGGCCCTGTCGTCTCCTCCGCGCATCTCGCGAGCGGCTCCTTCGCGGAGATCTCGGAGTTGGAGTTCGGTCTGACGCTGGCGAACAACGCGTTCCACCGCTGGATGGTGCGGGCCATCGCGATGGCAGGCTATCCGGAACTGGGTGCGCTGGACGTGCTGGTGCTGCATTCGGTCTATCACCGGGACCGGCCAAAAAAGCTCGCCGACATCTGTCTGGTGCTCAATGTCGAGGACACGCACACCGTGAATTACGCGGTCAAAAAGCTCATCAAGGCGGGGTTGGTGACGGACGGGCGGCAGGGCAAGGAAAAGACCGTGGCTGCCACCGAGAAGGGCGCGGAGACCTGCGTGCGCTACCGCGAAATCCGCGAAGGCCTGCTGTTGCGCGCGGTGGGTGAACTGGGGCTGGAGCCGGAGCAGGTGAGCCACGCCGCTTCGCTCCTGCGGCTAATGTCCGGACAATACGATCAGGCAGCGCGGGCGGCCACGACGTACTAGATTTGGTGGACTTTGCGGTAAGCGACATCTTTGTGCCAAGGGCGTCGCCCGACCTGGAGGGCGTTTGCACCACCAACAGCAGTGCATGCCGTTCCAAGACTCCCGATGTTACGCTCTTGGCTTGACGTCAAAATCGCCCTCCGGGGGGAGGTCGGGCGATGCCCAGCCTATCAGCCGGGCGGGACAATCGGGCAGTGTGGTCCCCAGAATGACGCAGGTCATTCTCTTACGAAGGTTTGATTTTTGAGTATTTGCAGACGGGTGAAGAGGCCATTTGGCCTAGGCCTGGCACAACCAATCGTCGCAAAACGCGACTGATCCGACACCCGCGAGCCGGGTGAGCCGTGCAAGCTCCGCCTCGAACGCGGCATGACGGCCTTTGCCCCAACGCACCTTCGGCTCGGGCCAGAGCGCGCGGACCTCAAGCACATCACGGTCGCGGAAGGCCTTCATATCCACCCGCCCCACCAGCCGATCACCCTCGAGGATGGGAAAGACGTAATAGCCGTATTTGCGTTTGGCCTCGGGCACGAAAATCTCGATCCGGTAATCGAAGCCAAAGAGTCGCTCCGCCCGCTTGCGGTCGCGCAGCGCCGGATCGAATGGGCTCAGCACGCGCAAGCGCGATGTTGGCTCCGTGGTCAGGGCCGGATCGGCCAAGATGCCGGGGCGGGCGTAACAACTCTGCGGTTTTCCCGCCGCTGAGAGGACCGCGATAGGCTGCAGGTCCCCCTTCGCGACGGCCCCGGCACACCACGCCTTGGCTTCCTCGAGCGTCACGTGGTCCCAGAAGGCGGCGATCTCCGTTGGCGTCGCAAACCCGAGCCGCTCAAGCGCACCGGCACAGCACCAATCCACGATCTCTGCATGCTCCTCCGGATCCAGCGGGTGGCAGAGCGTCTCGTCGATCACCCGCTCGGTCAGGTCATATCGTTTGCGGAACCCGTCGCGTCCCACGACACAGAGGACACCGCTCCGCCAGAGGTACTCCAGCGCCGTCTTTGAGGGGTGCCAGTCCCACCACCCGCCGGAGCCCCGTTTCTCGTCCAGCCCCACGTCCGAGGAACAGAGCGGCCCCTGCTCGCGGATCTGATTCAGGACGGGCTGGAACTGCGCCTCGAAGCCGTCGCGCCGCCACGCGCTCCATTTCTCGCGCAGGCGCGCCGCATCCCGTTCGCGTCGCAGCTGCCACTGCCGATAATATCCCATGGGGATCACGGCCGCGTCATGGGTCCAGTGCTCGAAAAGCTGCCGATCGCGTTCATGGAGCAGCTTCAGTGCTTTGGGGCGGTAGGCGGGGCGTCGCGAGAACAGGATCAAGTCATGCGCCCGCGCCAGCGTATTGATGCTGTCAAGCTGCACAAAGCCCAGCCGCTCGATCAGCGCAAGCAGGTCTGCGCCCTTGGCGGGCCCCGCTGGCGTCTCGCTCAAGGCGTGGCGGTCGAGAAACAGCCGCCGTGCGGATCTATTGTCGAGAACGGCCGTGTTCATCGGCGCTGGTTGCGGCGCAGCGTGTCCCCGTAGGTGATCGTGGGCGTGAGAGAAATCCGTGCCGGTTCGCCCGGGTCGGCATCCTCTGGCAGTGCGCTGCGGTCGAGGATGATCTGCGCCGCCGCCGCCCCGATCTCCAACCGGCAGGCGTCCATTGTGGCGAGCTGGCGCGGCAGCCCTTGCAGAAGCTCCACGCCGTTGAAGCCGGCAAGCCCGATTTGCCCGGGTACGTCGATCCCCTCATCGAGGAGGTACAAAAGCCCGCCTGCCCCGATCATATCATTGGAATAGTACAGAAAATCCAGGTCCGGAGCACGCTCCAGCATGGCTTGTGTCATCTCCCGGCCCTTTGCCAGCGCAGAGCCGCCCGAGTAGAAATCGCGCGCCTCGATCTCGATGCCCGCCTTCGTCAGCCCCTCGGTGAACCCTTCGAATCGCTTCCGCGCCCGGTGATCGAGGGGCATCTTCGTGCCCATGAAGCCGATGCGCGTGTAGCCTTCCTTCAGGATCGCCGCTGCCATCATCCGCCCCGCACGGCGGTGCGAAATGCCCACCATGGCATCCACCGGATTGCCATCGGTGTCCATGATCTCCACCACCGGAATGCCGGCGTTCTGCAACATCGCGCGCGCCGCGTCCGAGTGCTCCAGCCCCGCGATGATCACGCCGGAGGGCCGCCAGGACAGCATCTCGTAGAGCACCTGCTCTTCCTTCTCGGGCAGGTAGTCGGTGACACCGACAACGGGCTGCAACGGCGTGCCGTCGAAGGTGCGGTTGATGCCGGTCAGGACCTCGGGAAACACCATGTTCGACAGCGAGGGGATGATCACGGCCACCAGGTTGACCCGCTGTGAGGCGAGTGACCCCGCGATCTGGTTCGGCACATAGCCCAGCGATTTGGCCGCCTCCAGCACCTTCTGCCGGGTGGCCTCCGACACGTCTCCGCGGTTCCGCAGCACACGGCTGACCGTCATCTCCGACACTCCGCAGGCTTCCGATACGTCGCGAAGGGTCAACGGGCGCTGCTTGGGTCTTGTCACTGCACATGTCCTGCTTTTGTTGCCCCTTGGTACCGCAGGTACCGCCTCGCTCGCAAGCGCACTTCGACGCGGCATTCGGGCGATGACAAAGCGGATGAGTTGCTCTACACCCGGGCCAGGCGGTCCCGTGGCTCAACTGGATAGAGCAGCCCCCTCCTAAGGGGCAGGTTGCAGGTTCGAATCCTGCCGGGGTCGCCAAAAAAAGACAACGAACACAAATTGTTGCAGTGCTCCGTACGGTCCGCTTTGCAAGAGCGTGCAGCATTTTGCGGCCTCTGTGCCGGCACATGTAAAGAACATCGGTACAAAACCTGTAGAGCCCAACCCGCCGGATAAAGGAATTTGGCGATCCCAAAGACGGAAAAATCCCGGCTCGGCGGCAACCGAGACCGGGATCAAATCTACAGCAAAAGCGTCCAGCTTTCTCCGTGACCTGACCTCAAGCACCGTCGCGGAAGCAACTGGGATTCAAGGCAACGAGTTGCCGTTGCGCGGTGCGTCATGAGTGTAAGGCTGACACATGGTGGCTTACCCGCTGACATTACACCCTACAAACTGAAACGGCTTCTGAAACGAGCCGGAGTTTCGCTTGGCCTTTCGAAAGGTGCCGTGGAGTACCTCGAGTTCGCTATCGACAACTGCCGGCCGTCAGATTTCCTTCAAGGTAGGATTTGTGCGATCTGGCATTCACTAGAGAGGATGGGCCATGTCCTTGCAATATCGAAACGGCAGGTTGGGTGGATCGAGGCTACGCGACATGCATCTTGCGAGGGAATGGGCGGGCCTTTGCCCCTCGCCCCCAAGCCCGGCGCAAAGCGCCTCAGGTGGCAGGCATGAATAAGCGAGAGCCAAAGCCGCGTCTGGTGCCTGATCTGGTTTTGCGGGTGCGCTTTACTGCGGATGAGCGCGACGCTTGGCTTCGCAAAGCCTGCGCTGAGGAGCGATCCCTGTCCGACTATCACGCGCCCTCTTGTCCGCTGAGCGGATGCAGCGGCGCGCAAGACCGCCAGAGGTCGATCCCGTGTTGCTGGCGGCGGTTGTACGTGCGGGCAACAATTTGAACAAGATCGCCCGCGCCATGAACAGCGACCACAAGGCTGGGAGCGATATCGACCTGATCGCCGTTCGCACGCTGCTCCTGGCGCTGGACCGTCAGCCTGCCGAAATCGTTGTGGAGCACTCAAGATGATGGCCCGCGAGATCAATCTTCTGATCTTCAATTCGACCCAGAAGGTCCGGCAGAGGACTTGGGCCGAGGCGCGTCCGTTGGAAATTTGCAGGACAGGTGCGGCTTGAACCTGCGCCATGCCGCGTCGAACCTGGGCTTCGGTTCCGGTTCCGCTTGACAAATCCGCCCGATCCAAAGCAACTGCTTTGCATGCTGGTGCTTGGCCCTGCCAAGTGAAAAGGGAATGTGCAGCCGGGCTCCCCGGTGAAGCACAGCCGCCCCCGCGACCGTGAACGGAAAGGGCTGCCAAGACCACTGGAGCATTGCTCCGGGAAGGTGGGCAGACCGCAGGCCGCAAGGCCGTGATCCGCAAGCCGGGAGACCTGCCAGCATGCTGCGAAAACCGGACGGGGTGTTCCGGTGTCGAGATATGTCCCACGTCGGGCCCTCTCGCCATCTGACCCGCGTCCCATGACAGATGGGACATGGACATGACAACAACGGCCTCCGAGCCTGATCCACCGCCAACCGAATTGCTGGTCTGCATCAAATGCCGCCGCGGTCAGGAGACCCCGGAGGACGAGCGTCGCCCGGGCCAGCGCCTCTACGATAGGCTGGCCGCCAATACGCTGCCCGCCGGCATCCGCCTCACCGCTGTCGAATGTCTGCAAAACTGCGACCACGGCTGCACGGTGGCCCTGCGGGGCGGTGCCCGATGGACATACATTTACGGAAATATCGATGAAGTGTCGCATCCGGACGTTCTGATTGAGGGGGCCGCCCGCTACAACGCGACCGACGACGGGCTGATCCCATGGCGCGAGCGCCCGGAGCATTTCAAACGCAACTGCATCGCGCGCATTCCGCCGCTGGAGGCTGACCATGACTGATCTCGCCAAACTCCCTGTGACCGTGATCACCGGCTTTCTCGGTTCGGGGAAGACGACGCTCATCTCCCAACTGATGCAGAACCCCGGTGGCAAACGGCTGGCGGTGGTTGTCAATGAGTTCGGCGATGTGGGCGTGGACGGTGACATCCTTAAAAGCTGCGCCATCCCCGACTGCCCAGCGGAGAACATCATGGAACTCGCCAACGGCTGCATCTGCTGTACCGTGGCGGATGACTTCATCCCGACCATCGAGGCATTGATGGCGCTCGATCCGCGCCCCGATCACATCCTGATCGAAACCTCCGGTCTCGCCCTGCCGAAACCGCTGCTGAAGGCCTTCGACTGGCCTGACATCCGCTCGAAGATCACCGTCGACGGCGTGATCGCCCTGGCGGACGCCGAGGCGGTCGCCGCGGGCCGCTTCGCGCCGGACGTGGCCGCCGTCGATGCGCAGCGCGCAGCGGATGAGAGCATCGACCACGAAACCCCGCTGTCCGAGGTCTTCGAAGACCAGATCTCCTGCGCCGACATCATCCTGCTGACGAAACCCGACCTCGCTGGTCCTGAGGGTGTGGCCAAGGCCAAAGAAATCATCGCAGCCGAAGCACCCCGCCCGCTGCCCGTGGTCGAGGTGGCCGAAGGCGTGGTCGACCCGCGGGTGATCCTCGGGCTCGAGGCCGCCGCCGAAGACGATATGGATGCGCGCCCCAGCCACCACGACGCGCCGCATGACCACGACCACGAGGACTTCGACAGCATCGTCGTCGATATCCCCGAACTCTCTGATCCGGCGGACCTCGTGCGCGCGGTCGAAACGCTGGCGAATGATCACAACATCCTCCGCGTGAAGGGCTATGCCGCCGTCACCGGCAAACCGATTCGTCTGCTGGTGCAGGCGGTCGGCGCCCGCGTGCGGCACCAGTACGACCGCCCCTGGCAGCCGGACGAGGCGCGGCGGGGGCGTCTCGTGGTGATCGCCGAGCATGACGACATCAAACGCGCTACCATCGAAGCGGTGCTGGGCGTCCACGCGCCCGAGCCCGCCGAGTAGCCATGCACGTCGTCTTCCGCGAAAGCCACGGGCTCGAGGAGACCGAGACACCCACCGATCTGGGGCAGACGCCCGCAGATCTGGTGGTGCTCTCCTTCTCCGACAGCGATCTTGGCGCCTTCGCGGAAGCCTGGCGGCGCGGCGGCGGGCCGGAGGGCAAGCTGCCCACGCTGCGGCTCGCAAATCTCACAGCGCTCAAACATCCACTCTCGGTTGACACCTATGTCGAACAGACGTTGGAGGGTGCGAAAGGCATCCTGATCCGGTTGATCGGCGGCGTGCCATATTGGTCTTACGGGTTGCAGCAAGTGCGGGCGCTGGCCGAGCGCAAGGGCATCGCACTCGCCGTCCTGCCCGCAGATGGGCGCGTCGATGCGCGGCTCGACAACTATGCGACGCTGCCGACCTCGACCCTGCGTCGTCTCGCACATCTCTGCGATACCGGAGGGGCGGTGGCTGCGCAGGCGGCTCTGGCGCAGATGGCTTTGGCCGCGGGGCTCTACGCCGGGCCGGTGCGCGGTGCGAAGGTCGTGCCCATGGTGGGTGGCTGGACTCCGGAGCATGGGGTAACCTGCCCGCTGCTGGCGCAGGCGCCCGGCGACACACCGCGCCTGCTCATCACCTTCTACCGCTCCTATCTCGTGGCGGCCGATCTCGCCCCGATCGAGGCGCTGGTCTCGGCATTCCGGGCGATGGGTTACGAGGTGATGGGTCTCTTCGCGCCCTCGCTGAAGGCGCCGGAGGCAGCAGGTTGGCTACGCCGCCAGGCAAAACAGCTCAAACCGGTGGCCATCGTGAACGCGACTGCCTTCAGCGGCAAGGGCGACGGAGGCTCTTCGCCGCTCGATGCCGCTGGTGTTCCGGTGTTTCAGGTGGCGCTTGCCACCTCGACACACGAGGCGTGGTTTGCCGCCGAACGCGGACTCTCGCCCGCGGATCTGGCGATGCATGTGGTACTACCGGAAGTCGATGGCCGGATCATGGGCGGTGTGGCTTCCTTCAAGGAACCCGGCGCCCGCGATCAGCATCTGGAGTTCTCGCGGTATGCACATGCGCCCGTGGCCGACCGCATTGCCGCGATTGCGGACCGGGTCGACAGCTGGGTCCGGTTGGCGCGCATGCCGGCGAACGACCGGCGCGTCGCGCTGCTGCTCTCGACGTACCCGGGCAAGGATTGGAACACCGGCCATGCGGTCGGTCTCGATGCGCCTGCATCGGCCGCGGCGATCCTGCAAGACCTGCACGAGGCGGGCTACGATGTGCCCGCTCCGCAGCGGCACAAGGCCGATCCGCGACCAACACGGGCGCGACGGTGGCCTGTCGCCGACTATCGCGCGGCGTTGGCGGGGCTTTCCGCGGGGCTGCGCGCCGATCTCGAAGCGGTCTGGGGCGCGCCGGAAGACGACCCGCTGGTGCGGGATGGTGCCTTTCACTTCCCGGTAACCGAGGCCGGGCGCGCCTTCATCGCGCTGCAACCCGAGCGTGGCACGCCTGAGCGTCGGGTCGACGAGTACCACGATCTGGCCCGCACGCCGCGCCACGGCTACGTCGCCTTCTATCTCTGGCTCCAAAGCCAGGTGGATGCGCTGATCCACATCGGCGCCCATGGAACACTCGAATGGCTGCCGGGCAAATCCGTTGCGCTCTCTGCGCAATGCTGGCCGGAGGTGCTGACCGGTGCGCTGCCGGTGATCTACCCCTTCATCGTGAACGATCCGGGTGAGGCCGCGCAGGCCAAGCGCCGGATTGGTGCGGTCACGCTCGGCCATGTGCCGCCGCCGTTGCGGGAAAGCGGCACGCCTGACCGGCTGGTCCGGCTCGAGGCGCTGCTCGACGAGTTTTCCAACGCCGATGGCCTGGACCCGCGTCGCCGCGATCGGTTGCAGACGGATATCCGTGACGAGGCGCAGGCGCTTGGCGTCGAGGAAGACCTTGGCCTCGACCGGGCCGGATGCGATGCCGAAGCGATCACGCGCATCGACCGTTTCGTATGCGATATCAAGGAGATGCAGTTTGGCGAAGGGTTGCACGTCTGGGGCCGTTCGCCCCGGGCCGCAGCCCCTTTCGAGACCAGCCTGTCCGTGGCCGCGGAACGTCGGGCGCTGCTCGACGCGCTGGACGGCCGACGCATCCCCGCGGGGCCATCGGGATCGCCCTACCGAGGGCGGATCGATGTGCTGCCGACCGGGCGCAACCTCTACACGACAGATCCCCGCGCGGTGCCGACCCGTGCCGCCCATACGCAAGGGGTCAAGCTCGCGGACGAGCTTGTCCGGCGCCATTTGCAGGATGCCGGTGACTGGCCGCGCGGTCTTGTGGTCGATCTCTGGGGCTCGGCCACCATGCGGACGGCCGGCGAGGAGTTCGCGATGGCCTTGCATCTGCTTGGGACCCGTCCGGTTTGGGATGCAGGCTCCGAACGGGTGTCGGGCATCGAGGTGCTGCCGATCACAGAACTTGACCGCCCGCGCATCGACGTGACGCTGCGCGTCTCGGGTTTGTTCCGCGATGTCTTTCCCACGCTGTCGGCGCTGTTTTCCCAGGCGGTGCGCACGCTTGCCCAGCGTGACGAGGCGCCGGACTGGAATCCTTACGTGGGGCGCGACGACCTTGCGCGGGTCTACGGTCCGCGGCCGGGCCGTTTTGGCGTGGGCATGGCAGATGCCGCCGAAACCTACACCGACGCCGGGCGGCGCGCGGCAGGGGAGGCCTGGCTCACCGCAAGCGCCTGGGCGCTCGATGGGGAGGCTGCCGTCGAACAAGGCGCGGGCATTCGCGCGCGGCTGGCTGCAGCCGACAGTTTCGTACATGCGCAGGATCTGCCCGAGACGGATCTGCTGCTCGCCGCGGATTATGCGGCGCATGAGGCCGGTTTTGCTGCGGCCCAAGCGCTCACGGGCGGGCAGGCGGCGCTTTATCATCTGGACAACACCGACCCGGACCGGCCCCGCGCACGGGCGCTGCCGGAGGAGCTGGCCCGTGTGGTGCAGGCGCGCGCCGCCAATCCCGCCTGGATCACGGGCATGCGCGCGCATGGGTTCCGGGGGGCTGCGGAAATCGCCGCAACGCTCGACCACATGGCCGCCTTCGCGCATCTGGCGGGTGCTGTCTCGTCGCATCTCTTTGACCTCTACCACGATGCAACGCTTGGCCACGCCGAGACCGACCGCTTCCTGCAAGAGGCCAACCCCGAAGCCCGCGCCGCGATGCTGGCCCGGTTTGCGGAGTTGCACGCAGCGGGTCTCTGGACGACCAGGCGCAACTCCATTCTTGCCCATCTGGAGGCAGCGCAATGAGCGCCGCGCCGACGGTCAAGGGCTGGTGTCCCGGTGCGCGCCGCCCGATGATGTCGGGCGACGGTCTGATCGTCCGGGTCAGGCCTTTTTTTGCGCGGCTTGAGCGCGAGCAGGCGCTTGGCCTCTGTGCTGCGGCACGAGCCTTCGGAAACGGCTTCATCGACCTGACCAACCGCGCCAATCTGCAGATTCGCGGCGTCGCGGAGGCCGATCACGAGCGCCTGCTGGGCGCGCTCGATGACCTCGGTCTGCTCGATGCAACGCCCGAGCGCGAGGCCCGGCGCAACATTGTTGTCACGCCCTTCTGGGAGCGCGGCGATCTCAGTCACCGGATCACGCGTGAGCTCTTGGAGGGGCTCGACCAGCTCCCGCCGCTTCCTGCGAAGTTCGGCCTGGCGGTTGATGCGGGGGCAGAGCCCGTGTTGTCAGAGACCTCTGCGGACATCCGCGTGGAGCAGGCGCGGGGCGGTGTGATGGTGCGCGCTGATGGGGTCGCACGTGGCCGTGTGGTTGACCCCGGCAACGTCACGGCCGCGGTTGCCGAGCTTGCGCAGTGGTTCATGCGTCATCGAACGCCGGAGGACCGCAGGATGGCACAGACCGCAGCGCGAGTCGCACTTCCAGCCTCCTGGCAGATCACGCCGCGCCTCTCTCCTGGGCCGCGACCCGACGTGGGGACGCATCCCTTGGGTGCTCTGATCGGCGCCGCTTTCGGGCAGATCGAGGCGCAGACGCTGGAGCGTCTGCTCTCGGACACCGGCACGCCGGCGGTGCGCGTCACGCCGTGGCGGATGATCCTCCTGGAGGATGTCCAGACGGCCTCCGATCCCGACTTCGTATGCTCCGGCGGCTCACCGCTTCTCACGGCGCAGGCCTGTGCCGGCGCGCCCTTCTGCACCAGCGCGACTGTCGAGACCCGTGCGCTCGCACGCCGGTTGGCGCTCGAGACCGACCGCGATGTGCATGTCTCGGGCTGCGCCAAGTCCTGCGCGTCCAAACAGGCCGCAGATGTCACGCTGATCGGTCGAGACGGGCGTTTTGACCTTGTCCGAAGCGGTCATGCGTGGGATGCCCCTCAGAAAACCGGGCTCACGCCCGATGAGATCACGACGGAACTGAAGACCCCCGCATGACATATGTCTACGAAACCGACGGCGCCGCGATCTACAAGCAGTCCTTCGCCACGATCCGGGCCGAGGCGGACCTGGCACGCTTTGCGCAAGATGAAGAGCAGATCGCGGTTCGGATGATCCATGCGGCCGGGCTTGTCGGGCTGGAACAGCACATCCGGTTTTCGCCCGGGTTTGCCGAGGCTGCCCGCGCAGCCTTGCAGGCGGGGGCTCCGATCCTCTGCGATGCGCGCATGGTCAGCGAAGGTGTCACCCGCGCGCGCCTGCCCGCGGACAATCAGGTCATCTGCACGCTGCATGACGAGGGCGTGCGGGATCTGGCGGCGCGCATGCAGAATACCCGCTCTGCCGCGGCGCTCGAGTTCTGGCGCCCCCATCTCGGCGGGGCGCTGGTGGCCATAGGCAATGCGCCGACGGCGTTGTTCCATCTGCTCAACATGTTGCAGGATCCGGCCTGCCCGCGTCCCGCAGCCATCATCGGCTGCCCCGTGGGCTTTGTCGGCGCGGTCGAGAGCAAGGACGCCCTGTGGGCCGATCAGCCTACGCCCTGCTGTATCGTGCAGGGGCGCCTGGGAGGGAGCGCCATCACCGTTGCGGCGGTCAACGCCATCGCGAGCCGTGCCGAATGAGCCTCGGGACGATCTACGGGGTGGGTCTTGGCCCCGGCGACCCGGAGCTTATGAGCGTGCGTGCGGATCGGCTGCTGCGGAGCGCCCGGCATGTGGCGTTCTTCCGCAAGGCCGGCCGGTCGGGCCAGGCCCGCCGGATCGTCGACGGGTTGCTGCACGGCGATGCCGTCGAATTCGCGATGGAGTATCCGGTCACCACCGAGATCCCCGTGGACGATCCCGCCTACAACGCCGCCCTTTCCACCTTTTACGCCGAGTGTACCGCGCATCTGCGCGCGCTCGCTGCGTCCGGAGAGGATGTGGTCGTGCTCTGCGAGGGGGACCCGTTCTTCTTCGGCTCCTTCATGCATCTCTACACCCGGCTCAAGGAGGATGTGCCGGTCGAGGTTGTCCCCGCGATCACCGGCATGTCGGGGGCCTGGACGGCGACGGGGCACCCGGTCACCTGGGGTGACGATATCCTGACGGTGCTGATGGGCACCTTGCCCGAAGACGTGCTGACCGACGCGATGACGCGGAGCGACGCGGTCGTGGTGATGAAGATCGGCCGTCATTTCGACAAGGTGAAATCTGCCCTGCGCGCAGCCGACAAATACGACACCGCCTGGCTGATCGAATACGCAAGCATGCCGCAGCAGACAGTGCAGAAACTGTCGGAGGCGGGCGACAAGATCACACCCTATTTCTCGATCATCGTCGTACATGGGCAGGGCCGCAGACCATGAGCGGCTGGCTGGTGATCGCGGGTCTGGGCCCCGGGGACGCGGAACTGGTGACCCCGGAAGTTACCAGGGCGCTGGCCGAGGCCACCGATATCGTGGGATATGGCCCCTACGTGGCGCGTGTGGCCCCGCGCGCGGGTCTGAGCCTGCACCCCAGCGACAACCGGGTGGAACTCGACCGGTCGCGCCACGCGCTCGAACTGGCGGCGGACGGGCGGCGCGTGGTCGTGGTGTCGTCTGGTGATCCGGGGGTCTTTGCCATGGCTTCGGCCGTTTTCGAGGCGGTCGAGGCGGGCCCCGATCCCTGGCGCGCGCTTGATATCCGAGTGGCGCCGGGCATCACCGCCATGCTGGCCGCCGCGGCGCGGGTCGGGGCACCATTGGGCCATGATTTCTGCGCGATCAACCTCAGCGACAACCTCAAACCCTGGGCGCTGATCGAACGGCGCCTGCGCCATGTAGCAGAGGCCGATTTTGCGATGGCCTTCTATAATCCGCGATCGAAGTCGCGCCCGGACGGCTTTCAGAAGACGCTCGATGTGCTGAGGGACAGCTGCGCGGAAGACCGGATCATCGTCTTTGCCCGGGCCGTCTCGACACCTGAGGAGGACATCCGTGTGCTGCCGCTGTCGCAGGCAACGGCCGAGATGGCCGATATGCGCACCATGGTTATTGTTGGCGCATCGAACACACGGTTAATCGCCCGCGACGGACGCCCCTTTGTCTACACGCCAAGGTCGGTCGAGGCATGAGCGATCCAGTCCAGGACGGCGGCGGTGTCATGCAGTTCGGCTCGGTGCGGCAGCGCTGGCCGTGCGATCATGATGACCGGCACGCCCAGCTTTCGCGCGGCGACGATCTTGGCATAAGCCCCTGTTCCACCGGAGTTTTTCGAAACGACAAGGCTGATCCGATGGTCGCGCATCAGCGCCAGATCGCCCGCGACGCTGAAGGGTCCGCGGTCAACCACCACGTGATGATCGGGAAAGGGCGGAGCGGTCTCCGGCGGATCCACCAGGCGCAACAGGTAGCTGTGCTGCGGCTGCGGGGCGAAGGCGGGAAGGTTCATGCGTCCAATCGCCAGCATGACACATTCGGCGGGCCGGTCGAGTGCCGCGACGGCGCCTGCGATGTCCGGCACCTCGGTCCAGCGGTCGTCCGGTTGCGGATTCCAAGGCGCGCGGGTCAGCGCGGCAAGGGGGACGCGCGCCTCCGCGCAGGCCGTGACGGCATTGCGGCTCATCTGCGCGGCAAAAGGGTGGGTCGCGTCAATCACATGGGTCGTGCTCGTGTCTCGCAAATATTGCGACAGTCCGGCCGCGCCGCCGAAGCCGCCGATGCGTTGCGGCAGGGGTTGGCGCACCGGGCGGGCCACGCGCCCGGCAAAGGAGATCGTGCCGCGCAATCCGGCCTTGGCCAGCGCGCGGCAGAGCGCGGTCGCTTCGGTCGTGCCGCCGAGAACCAGAAGGTTCGGCTCCATGTCTGAGGCTCCGTGGTTGACGATCGTGGGTTTGGGTGAAGATGGCCTCAAAGGGCTGCCCCCTGCAAGCTGCAAGGCGCTGGACGAGGCCGAGATCGTGATCGGCGCGCCCCGTCATCTGGAGCGGGTCGGCCCCCTGGCCTGCGAGACACGGGCCTGGCCGGTCCCTTTCAAGGACGGGATCGCGCCGCTTCTGGCGCTGCGCGGCAAGCGGGTGGTCGTTCTGGCTTCGGGCGACCCGTTCTGGTTCGGCGCCGGTGGCACTCTCGCCCGGCATCTCGATACCAAGGAGTGGTGCAGCCTTCCTGGGCCCTCGACATTCTCGCTTGCCGCCAATCGCCTTGGCTGGTCCCTGCAACACGTCACATGCCACGGGCTGCACGCAGCACCGCTGAGCCGGTTGCGTCCGCATCTGGCGCCGGGCGCGCGTTTGCTCATTCTGCTGCGCGATGGCGCAGCAGTTCAGGAGCTTGGCGCATATCTGACAACCGAAGGCTTCGGCGCATCGCGCGTGGTCGTTCTCGAAGCGCTCGGCGGCCCGCGCGCCCGCGAGACCTGCGATCTGGCGGAGAACCTGGCAGAACACAGCTTTCAACACCCGGTCTGCGTGGCTCTTGACGTGGTCGGCGAGGGCGCGGCGCTGCCCCTCGCCAGCGGCCGACCGGACCACTGGTTCGAGACGGATGGCCAGATCACCAAGCAGCCGGTGCGCGCCATCACGCTTTCGGCGCTGGCCCCGCGGCCGGGTGAACTGCTTTGGGACATCGGCGGTGGCTCGGGGTCCATCGGCATCGAATGGCTCCTGACCCATCCGACCCTTCATGCGATCAGCATCGAGCAGCGGGCCGACCGTGCCGAGCGGATCGCGCGGAATGCAGCATGGCTTGGGGTGGACAGGCTCGTGGTGGTCGTAGGGCGCGCGCCCGAGATCCTGCACGCCCAGCCCAAGCCGCAGGCGGTTTTTGTGGGCGGCGGCCTCTCGCCCGAGCTTCTGAGCTGGCTCGAAACCCATCTCGATCCCGGCACCCGACTGGTGGCCAACGCGGTAACGCTGGAGACCGAGGCGCTTTTGCTGCAAGCTCAGGGCAGGTTGGGTGGCGATCTTCTTCGGCTCGAGCTTTCGCGGTCCGAACCGCTGGGGCCGCGACGGGGGTGGAAGGCCAGCTATCCCATCGTCCAGTGGAGTGTGACGCTATGATCGCGGCGGGGTTCGGATTTCGCAAGGAGGCCTCCAGCAGCAGCCTCGAAGATGCCTACGGGCGCGCCTGCGAAGCTGCGGCGCCAGAGGTGCTGGCCACCGTGGACGACAAGGCCGTTGCTGAGGCCTTCCGGCTCTTTGCCGAGGAGCTTGGGCTGCCCGTGAAAGCTGTGCCTGTGGATGTGTTGCAAGAGCAGGAGACCACGACGCAATCGGCGGCGTCGAAGGCGCGCTATGGCGCCGGCTCGGTGGCCGAGGCCGCCGCGCTTGCCGCCGCCGGCCCCGGCGCACGGCTCCTGACTGTCAGGCAGATATCAGCCGACAAGCTCGCGACCTGCGCGCTGGCCATCAGAGAGACATCATGACCGTACATTTCATCGGTGCCGGCCCCGGTGCACCTGACCTTCTGACGCTGCGCGGGCGCGATCTGATCGCGGCCTGCCCGGTCTGCCTCTATGCCGGATCGCTGGTGCCGAAGGCCGTTCTCGCCCATTGCCCGGCAGGTGCGGAGGTGGTGAACACGGCATCGATGTCGCTCGACGAGATCATCGACGCGATCAGGGCGGCCCACGGCGCGGGCAAGGATGTAGCGCGGCTGCATTCCGGCGATCTCTCGGTCTGGTCGGCGATGGGCGAGCAGCTCCGCCGCCTGCAGGCAGAAGGGATCCCGGTATCGGTGACGCCGGGCGTGCCGTCCTTTGCTGCCGCGGCGGCGGCTCTGGGCGCCGAGCTGACCCTCCCCGGGCTGGCCCAATCGGTCGTTCTGACCCGCACTCCGGGCCGTGCCTCGTCGATGCCCGCGGGTGAGACCCTGACCAACTTCGCCGCGACCGGTGCCACGCTGGCAATTCACCTCTCGATCCAGAACATCGAGACCGTGGTGCGCGACCTGACACCAGCCTACGGCGCCGACTGCCCCGTTGCGGTGGTCTATCGCGCCAGCTGGCCGGATCAGCAGATCATCCGGGGCACGCTCGCCGATATCGGCGCCCGTCTCGGCACGCAGATTGCGCGGACAGCCCTCATCCTGGTTGGGCCTGCCTTGGCGGGGGACGGGTTTGACGAAAGCTGTCTGTATGCACCCGACTACGACCGCCGCTACCGTCCGCAGAGCGCCGAGAGCCCCTGGGCCAGCTGGAGCCATGGCGATGACTGACCGGCCCGGCATCATGATCTCGGCGCCGTCCTCGGGCACCGGCAAGACGACCGTTATGCTGGGGCTCCTGCGCGCTCTGGCCGATGACGGGCTGCGCGTGCAAGCCTTCAAATCCGGCCCCGATTACATCGACCCGGCCTTTCACCAGGCGGCTTGCGGGCGCGCGTCTTTCAACCTCGACACCTGGGCGATGGGCCCCGATCTGCTGGCTGCGATCTCGGCCGAGGCCGACGCCGCCGAGATCTGCGTCGCCGAAGGTTCCATGGGGCTCTACGACGGGGTTGCGACGCGCGGTCAATCCGGTTTCGGCAGCAGTGCAGAGACGGCGCAACGCATGGGCTGGCCGGTGGTGCTGGTCGTCGATGTCAGCGGGCAGGCGCAATCGGCCGCGGCCACGGCCTTGGGGTTTCAGGCCTACAATCCGGAGCTGCCTTTCGCGGGTGTCATCCTCAACCGCTGCGCCTCGCCGCGCCATGAGCGCCTGGCCCGGTTGGGGATGGAGGCCGCGGGCCTCTCGGTGCTCGGCGTTTTGCCGCGTCGTGGTGATCTTACTCTGCCCGAACGGCATCTGGGGTTGATCCAGGCGGTCGAGCACCCGGACCTCGACAAGGCGATTGCCGGCTATGCCGCGTTCCTGCGCGCGCATGTGGACATTGCGGCGATCCGGACCGCGGCGCGGGGTGCGGCGGTGCCTGCGCATGAGGCGCGCTTCCCGAACCCACCCGCACAGCGGATCGCCCTGGCGCAGGATGCCGCGTTTTCCTTCACCTATCCGCATTTGCTTGAAGGCTGGCGGCGGGCGGGCGCCGAGATCGTGCCGTTTTCGCCCCTTGCCGACGCGGCGCCCGACCCCGCGGCCGATCTGGTCTGGCTGCCGGGCGGATACCCCGAGCTGCACGGGCCCACACTGGCCGCAGCGCATCGCTTCAAGGCCGGGTTGCGCGCGCATGCCGAGACCAGACCGGTGCATGGAGAATGCGGAGGCTACATGGCGCTGGGGCAAGCGCTGGTGGATAAGGACGGGGCGCGGCACGAGATGGCAGGGCTGCTGGGCCTCGTGACCAGCTATGAGAAACGGAAATTCCACCTCGGCTATCGTCGGGCCGTGCTGCGGGCCGCTCTGCCGGGGCACCCGCCCGGAGCAGCCCTGCGTGGGCATGAGTTCCATTACTCGACCATTCTGGATCAACCCGACGGGCCGCTGGCCGATGTGGCCGACGCCGATGGCACCCCTGTTCCCGAGACCGGATCCCGCGTCGGCACCGTCACGGGCACCTTCTTCCATCTGATCTCGGCGGAGGAGCCGGCGTGACCGGCTTCGTGAGCTTTGTGGGCTCCGGGCCGGGCGATCCGGAGCTTTTGACGCTGAAGGCCGTGGATCGGCTGAAGCGGGCGGATGCGGTCCTGTTTGACGACCTCTCATCGGGACCGATCCTGGCCTACGCCCGGGCCGGTGCCGATCTCGTGGGCGTCGGCAAGCGGGCCGGGCGCCCGTCGCCAAAACAACACCACGTCAGCCGCCTTCTGGTCGAATACGCGCAGATGGATCAGCGTGTGGTCCGGTTGAAGTCCGGTGACAGCGGACTCTTCGGACGGCTGGAGGAAGAGCTTGCCGCGCTGCGGGGGGCCGACATCCCTTACGAGATCATTCCGGGCATCCCTTCCGCCTGCGCGGCTGCCGCCGCGGTTGGCATCCCGCTGACGCGGCGGCTGACCGCGCGGCGTGTGCAGTTCGTAACGGGGCATGACGTCAGCGGCCAGCTTCCGAAGGACCTCGACCTCGATGCGTTGGCAGACCCCACGGCGTCCACCGTCGTCTTCATGGGCAAGCGGACCTTTCCGCGGCTGCTCGCCGCGCTCACCGAAAGGGGGCTGCCGACGACGACACCCGCCATTCTCGCCGAAAGCGTGAGCACACCCGATCAGAGCATTCAGCGCACCACTGTCGCCGATCTGGCGGCGCAGCTGGCCCAAGAGATAAGCGATCGGCCCGCCCTGATCCTCTACGGGCCGTTCGCCGAGAGCTGAAAGTCGCTTTTGTGCTTGTTCGGGCGCGCGCATCGGGGATAGGACTAGGATACGGTGCCACGACGTGTGGCTGAAAAGGGAACTGAGTGCGACTCTCAGACTGCCCCCGCAACTGTAAGCGGTGAGTGCTTTGGGTGATCCACTGGCCGGATGGCTGGGAAGGACCAAAGCATCGCGACCCGCGAGTCAGGAGACCTGCCGTAAACTGCAAACCCGTGCGCGCACGGATCAGGAGCTGCCGGAGGGGCAGGACAGAAAGGATCAAACATGCATATCGAACCTGGTGTCGTTGATGGGGCCAAAATGGCTTTCGCCTACGCGACCGCTGCCGGCGCGGCCGGCTACACCGCAAAACTCGCGCTTCAGGACCTGAAAACGCACAGCCTGGCCTCTTTCGGCGCGCGGACCGTGATGGCGGCGGTCGGGACCTTCATCTTTTTCGAGGTGCTGCCGCATTTCCCCGTCGGCATTTCCGAGGTGCATTTCATCCTCGGCACAACGCTGTTCCTGCTGATGGGCGCGGCGCCCGCCGCGCTGGGGCTTGCCCTTGGCCTGCTGATCCAGGGGGCGGTCTTCGCGCCGAGCGACCTGCCGATGTATTTCGTCAACGTAACGACACTTCTGGTGCCGCTCTTCGCCATCTCGGCCTTGGCCAAGCGGCTGATCCCGCAGGATCGCGCCTATGTCGATCTGGCCTATACCGATGTGCTGAAGCTGTCGGCGATGTATCAGGGCGGGGTCGTCGCCTGGGTGGCGTTCTGGGCCTTCTACGGTCAAGGGGTCGGGGCCGAGACAACCCAGGCGGTCTGGACCTTCGGGGCGGCCTATCTCCTCGTGATCCTGATCGAGCCCATTGCCGATCTCGCGGTTCTGGCGGGCGCAAAGGCGCTGCGCTCCAGAAAGATCGAAAGCCTCTTCGTGGCGCGACTTTACGGCGCCGCGTAAGCTGGTAGACACCGGCCCGGACCCCGCGCCAGGGGTCCGGGCTTTTTTGTGGGTGGTGTCATGATCAACGAGCTCTGGCTGATCGGCATCGGGACAGGGTCGCCGCAGCATCTGACAGGCGAAGGTCTTCGGGCGATCCGCGAAGCCGGTACGATTCTCGTTCCCCACAAGGGACCCGCGAAGGATGATCTGGCCGAGCTGCGCTATCAACTTATCGAGGCGGCGGGCGCGACCGGGCAGGTCGTGCGTTTCGACTACCCCGAGCGTGATCCCGCCCTGCCATATGAAGAGCGCGTATCACGCTGGCACGACGAGATCGCAGCGCGATGGGTGTCGGCGGCCGAGGACGCGCGGTCGGCGGGACCGGTGGCCTTGCTCGTCTGGGGCGACCCCGCACTCTATGATAGCACCTTGCGCATTGCCGGTCGCTTGCAGCCTGCGCCCAAGGTCCGCGTGGTCCCCGGCATTACGGCGGTGCAGGCGTTGACGGCGGCGCATGCGATTCCGCTCAACGACGTCAACGGGCCGATCCAGATCACCACAGGACGGCGGCTGCGTGATGAAGGTTGGCCGGACGGCATCGACCGGCTGGTTGTCATGCTCGACGGCGAGGCCAGCTTTCGCACGCTTGCGGGATCGGATCTGACGATCTGGTGGGGGGCCTACCTCGGTATGCCCGAGGAGATCCTGCAGTTCGGCCCGCTCGATCAGATCGCGCCCGTCATCCTCGAGGCGCGCGAGGCCGCACGCGCCCGGCACGGCTGGATCATGGACACCTATCTGTTGGCCCGCAGCCCGCGGTGACGCGCTTGTGATCGCCGTAACTTGAGAACGATTCTCAAATATCTTGACAGTTGCAAGTGATTTGCATTTACAGGAGCGCGACACTGTCTGTTGATGGAGAGTCGGATGCTGCAAAACGCGATGAGAGTAACCGCAGTCGCGGCCATGACTGCGGTTTTGGCAGGTGGGGCCGTTGCGGGTGAGAAAATGAAGGTGGTGACCACCTTTACGGTGTTGGCGGATATGGCGGCGAATGTGGCAGGCGATGCGGCCGAGGTCGTCTCGATCACCAAGCCGGGGGCCGAAATCCACGGCTACGAGCCCACACCGCAGGACATCGTCAGGGCGTCGGATGCCGATCTGATCCTGTGGAACGGCCTGAACCTCGAGCTGTGGTTCGAGCAATTTCTCTCAAACATGGATGACATCCCCTCGGTCACACTGACCGACGGGATCGATCCGATCCCGATTGCCTCGGGGTCCTACGAGGGCAAGCCCAATCCGCATGCCTGGATGGGGCTCGATAACGCTCTGATCTACATCGACAATATCGTGAAGGCTTTCGCTGACGCCGACCCGGACAACGCCGCGCTCTACGCCGAGAACGGCGAGGCCTACAAGACAGCGCTGCGCGAGACCATCGAACCGCTGCGCGCGGCCGTTGCCGAGATCCCCGAAAGCCGGCGCTGGCTTGTGACCTGTGAAGGCGCTTTCAGCTATCTTGCGCGGGATTTCGGCATGAAGGAGCTCTACCTCTGGCCGATGAACGCCGACCAGGTCGGCACGCCGCAGCAGGTGCGGTCGGTGATCGACGGTGTGCGCGCCAATGACATCCCCGTGGTGTTCTGCGAAAGCACGGTCAACACCGCACCTGCCGAGCAGGTCGCGCGCGAAACCGGCGTGACCTATGGCGGCGTGCTCTATGTCGACAGTCTGAGCGCGGAGGACGGGCCCGTGCCGACCTACCTCGATCTGTTGCGGGTCACCTCGACGACGCTGGCCGAGGGGCTGACAGAGGCGATCAATTGATAGATCGCCGACAACGGGCTATGTGCCCGTAGAACAACAGATGGTCAGGGGCGCTGTGCAGCGCCCTTGGGTGAGGACGACGACATGCGTGACGATCCACTCCCAGAGCATGCGCGGCCGGACAAGGGTGCCGGGAGTGACGGTTTGTGCGCGCATGATGTGACGGTGAGCTATCGCAACGGTCACATCGCCTTGTGGAACGCCAGCTTTGAGATCCCGCGTGGGACCGTCACCGCACTTGTGGGCGTCAACGGCGCAGGCAAGTCGACCCTCTTCAAGGCGATCATGGGTTTCGTGCCTGCCTCCACGGGCGAGATCCGCATCCTGGGGATGAGCGTGCGCGACGCGCTGAGCCGCAATCTCGTGGCCTATGTGCCGCAATCCGAAGAGGTCGATTGGGCGTTCCCCGTCCTTGTCGAAGACGTGGTGATGATGGGGCGCTATGGTCACATGGGGTTCTTGCGCCGTCCACGGCGGGCCGATCACGACGCGGTCGAGCAGGCGTTGGCGCGCGTGGGCATGCGGGACTATCGCCATCGTCAGATCGGCGAGTTGTCCGGAGGCCAGCGCAAGCGCGTGTTCCTCGCCCGTGCCCTGGCGCAGGACGGGCAGGTGATCCTGCTCGATGAACCGTTCACCGGCGTCGATGTCAAAACCGAAGAGCAGATCGTGGCGCTGCTGCGCGACCTGCGCGAGGAGGGGCGGGTGATGCTCGTCTCCACCCACAATCTCGGGTCGGTTCCTGAATTCTGCGACCGAACAATCCTCGTGAAAGGCACCGTCCTCTGCCATGGGCCGACCGAGACGACCTTTACGCGCGAAAACCTCGAAAAGGCCTTCGGTGGAGTGCTGCGGCACTTCACGCTGGGCGGCACGACCCTGCATGACGACGAGGATGCGCGCGAGGTAACGATCTTCACCGACGACGAGCGTCCGCTTGTGCAATACGGCGACAAGACCCAGGTGACGGATCAGGGCTCATGATCGAGCTTCTGCTGGAACCTTTCAGCTACGGCTATATGACCAATGCGATGTGGGTGTCGGCGCTCGTCGGCGGCGTCTGTGCTTTTCTCTCCGCCTATCTCATGCTCAAGGGCTGGTCGCTGATCGGCGATGCGCTCTCGCATTCCGTGGTCCCTGGCGTGGCGGGCGCCTATCTGCTCGGCCTGCCCTTCGCGCTCGGCGCCTTTCTGGCAGGCGGTCTTGCCGCGGGGGCCATGCTCTTTCTGTCCGAGCGGTCCGGCCTGAAAGCCGACGTGATCATCGGCCTGATCTTTACATCCTTCTTCGGCCTCGGCCTCTTCATCGTCTCGATCAATCCGGTCTCGGTGTCGATACAGACGATCACCATGGGCAATATCCTCGCGATCACACCAGAAGACACGCTCCAGCTTGTGCTCATCGGCTGCGTGTCGCTGGGCGTTCTGCTGCTGAAATGGAAGGACCTGATGGTCACCTTCTTCGACGAGAACCACGCCCGCGCTATCGGACTACGGCCGGGACTGCTGAAGGTCGTGTTCTTCATGCTGCTGTCGGCGAGCGTGGTGGCCGCGATGCAGACCGTCGGCGCCTTTCTGGTGATCGCCATGGTCGTCACGCCAGGGGCCACGGCCTACCTTCTGTGCGATCGTTTCCCGAGGCTGATCGCCACCTCCGTCGCCATCGGTGCCCTGAGCAGCTTTCTGGGCGCCTACATCAGTTACTTCCTTGACGGTGCGACGGGCGGCATCATCGTGACGCTGCAAACACTGGTCTTCCTGCTGGCCTTCCTTCTCGCGCCGAAGCACGGGTTGCTTGCCGCGCGACGCAAGGCGGCCAGCCGACGAGACGCGCTCTCTTCCTCCACGAGGGAGGCCGCATGATGGACCTGCAAACGCTCCTCGCGCCCTTCTCCTTCGGCTTCATGCAAAACGCCTTCCTGATTTCGATCATCGTCTCGGTTCCGACGGCCCTGCTGTCGTGTTTTCTGGTGATGAAGGGCTGGGCGCTAATGGGCGACGCGGTGAGCCACGCGGTTCTGCCCGGCATCGTGCTCGCCTACATCTTCGGGCTGCCCCTGCTGCTTGGCGCTTTTGCAGCGGGGATGACCTGCGCCATCGCGACCGGCTACCTGTCGACCAACAGCCGCGTCAAAGAGGATACCGTCATGGGGGTCGTGTTCTCGGGCATGTTCGGCGTCGGCATCGTGCTCTACGTGTCTGTCGAGACCAACGCGCATCTCGATCACATCCTCTTCGGCAACATGCTGGGGGTCGATGGGCAGGAGCTTTGGACCGCCGGTCTGATCTCCGCCGTGGTTGCGATCATGCTGGTGCTCAAGTGGAAGGACCTGCTTTTGCACAGTTTCGACCCGGCGCAAGCGCAGGCGTCGGGGCTATCGGTCACCGCGCTGCACTACGGGTTGCTGGCCGCCCTGTCCCTCACCATCGTCGCGACGCTCTCGGCAGCGGGTCTTATCCTCGCGATCGGGTTGTTGATTGCACCGGGCGCGATTGCGTTCCTTCTGGTGCGCAGCTTTGCCACGATGCTCTGGGTGTCGGTGCTCGTTTGCATGGCCGCGATGCTGCTGGGGACCTATGCCAGCTTCTTCCTCGACAGCGCGCCGGCGCCAACCATCGTCCTGATCCTCAGCGCGATCTTCGTTGTGGCTTTCGTCCGGCGGCAGGTGCAGACACGGCGGGCCTCGCTGAAGCGCATCGGGCAGAGGTGAAGCGGAGGGGGTGTCGGCCCGACCATCGCCACCTCAGGCCGCGAGTTGCACGATCATCTCCACCTCGATCTCGAGGTCCGGCCCGGCCAGGGCGGCCACACCGACACCAGTCAGGCCAGGCTTCGCTCCGGCAAGAAAGCGGAAGATCGGCGTCATCGCGACCCCCTGGCTCTTGTTGTCGAGGTCGGTCACGCAGATGCGCATCTGAACAATATCGCCCGTCGACGCCTGAAGCGCATCCAGCGCCCGCTGCAGGTTCCTGGCCACGATATCGGTCTGATCGGCCAGCGATGTCGGAGTTGCGGCACCATCAGGGTGCCAGGCCACCTGTCCAGACACGAAGGCCAGTCGCCCGGGGCTGGCGATGGAGATTTGAGAGTATCCGATCTTGCCGGCATCCGGCAGCGTGTGCGGGTTCATGCGATCGATGGACGCGGTCATGTTTCCTCCTCAAGCGGTTGGCACGCTTGAGATATGGAGGCACCTAGTGGCGAACAGTTGTCGCGTCTGAAGCGACCATGGTGCTGCAATGGTGATGTCATGATCGGATCGAAGGTGAATGATATCCTCGTGTTTCTCTCGGTCGTCGACACCGGAAGTTTCGTCGCCGCCGGGAAAACCTTCGGGTTGTCCCGGTCGACCGCTGGAAAGGCCGTTGCGCGCCCGGCCGCAGCGCATCGAACAGTTGACGCGGCACGATCTGGTGCAGTTTGCGGCCAATGTGGCGCGCCAGGGTTGGCACCTGCGGGAAGAGGGTGGGGCCTGGATTCGCGCGCAGGGACATGTCCGACTGCGGCTCGACAGTGCCGAAGCGCTCCGCGCAATGGCGCTCAGCGGGCTCGGCATCGCTCTGCTGCCCCGGCTGCTGGTTGAGGCGGATATCGCAAAGGGTCGGCTCGAGCGTGTTCTGCCCCGGACCGGGATCGGAGCCGGACCCATCCTTGCGCTCTACCCCACAAGCGCCTGCTGGAACCGCGTGTCCGTTGGTTCATCGACATGCTCAGCGAGGATCTGAAGGCGTTTCGGTCCGAGCGCGTAGATTGACGCAAGCCTGTCTCACCAGCGGTGCGATGCTGCTCGCCCATGACCCAACGGCCGCTTGGAAACGCGCGCACATGAAAAAGCCCCGCACGGGGCGGGGCTTTCTCTGTTCATTCGTCTGTTGCGTTACTCCGCCGGGTTGGCAGAGACCTCGGGCTCGATGGTCGTTGGCACGCCGGCTGCCTCACGGCGGCCATCGTTGAAGATCGCCTTGATCAGCGCAAAGCACATCAACACCATCACGATCGAGAAGGGCAAGGCCCCGATGACCATCGCGGTCTGGATCGCCGAGGTGCCGCCCGAAATCAGAAGACCAGCCACCACCAGGCCGAGCGCCGATCCCCAGAAGAGGATGTGGGGGCGCGCTTTGGGGCCTTCATCGCCGGCCGCATTGATGGTGTTCACGATCAGCACGGCCGAGTCCGCCGAGGTGACAAGGAAGGTCATCAGCAGCACCACGATCACGAGGGCCATGCCCCAGGCCAGAAGATCGGCGATGGGGGCGAGCATGTACTCGGTCATCGCGAAGATCTTGTCGCCGTTGCCCGCGTCATAGATCAACCCGTTGGCGCCGCCGTTCAACTCCAAGTCAATGGCGGTGCCACCGGCCCAGGCAAACCAGACAAAGCACATCAGCGACGGCACGATCATCGCCCCCAGCACGAACTCCCGGATTGTCCGGCCACGCGAAATGCGCGCGAGGAACAGCCCCACGAAGGGTGCAAAAGCGATCCACCAGGCCCAGTAGAACACCGGCCACCAGCCTTGCCATTGCGCCAGCAGGAAGGCTTCCGAGCCTTCTACACCGTCGGACGCATAGACGTTGAAGCTGAGGAACGGCAGGGCGATCAGATACTCCCAGATACCGACGAAGAAGGCGTGGAAGCCGAACCAGGTCGCTCCGAAGAGGATGAAGAAGCTCAGCAGGAAGATCGACAACACCATGTTGATGTTCGACAACCATTTGATGCCTTTTCCGACACCCGAGAGGGCCGAGAGCGTCGAGGCGCCCATGATGATCAGCAGGGCGACGATGATGCCGACGGTGTTGACGGTGTTCCCAATGCTTTCGCCGTCAGCATTCACAGCGCCTTCGGGATGCACGAGACCGCTGATGCCGATCCGGGTCATGCCCGCAACGAACTGATCGACGCCGAAACCGAGGGTCTGTGCCACGCCGAGGATGGTTGCAACCACGGCCACGATATCGATCAAGTGACCCAGCGCGCCAGACAGACGCGCCCCGAAGAGCGGTGTCAGCGACGACCGGATCGTCAGGGGCAGGCCGCGACGATAGGTGAAGAACGCGAGCCCCAGTCCCGCAACGGCATAACACGCCCAGGCGCCGAGGCCCCAGTGCAGGTAGGACCAGGTGTAGGCCGTCAGGATGTTATCCTCGGCCCGTGCGGTGGTGATGCCCTGGATGACGGAGGGGTTGTTCTGGAAATGCGCCACCGGTTCGGCGACCGCCCATGTGAGCATGCCGACGCCGATACCCGCGCCGAACATCATCGAGAACCAGGAGAAATTCGAGAATTCGGGTTTTTCGCCCTCGATGCCCAGGTTTAGCCGTCCAGCTGTCGGCCAGATGGCTAGACCAAGGCAGACGATCACGAAGAACGTCACGGTCCAGATGTACCAGCCTGCCGCTGAGGCGAGGATCGCGGAGTTCCAGGCGCCGAGCACCTGCCCCGCCCATTCCGGCCAGACGATGGCCCAAACCACGAGCGCTGAGATGATGATCTTGGCCGGTACCGCGACCTGTTTGGAAAAGCCGTTGTAGAAACCGCTTTCAGCGGTTTTGATCGGCAGATCCGATAATGGGGGTTTTAATGACATTTATGAGCTCCCTGTTCCCTGTAGAACCGCATCTGACGCACGGATCCACCTGTCATGGTAGGGTCAAGAGTATAACTTGTATAGTGTTTGATAAACGGCAACATTACCAACTATAGTTTGAACTCCGAGAAACTTTGGATGGCAAAACGTGCACTCCTGCGCTCTCTGAGCGATGTAGACATCCGGCTGATCCGCGTGTTCATCACGGTCACCGAATGCGGCGGGTTCGCCGCCTCCGAGCTCGAGCTCAACATCGGCCGCTCGACAATCTCGAAGCATATCGCTGATCTGGAACTGCGCATCGGTCTGAAGCTCTGCAACCGGGGACCGTCGGGGTTTTCGCTGACCCCGGAAGGCGAGCAAGTACTTGACGCAGCGCATGAATTGCTTGCGGCGATTGACGGCTTCCAGGCGCATATCGACAATATTCACACGCATCTGACAGGCACGCTGCGGCTTGGCCTGTTCGACCAGTCAACGACAAATCCGAACGCCGCAGTGCATCGGGCGATCCAGTCCTTCGACCGGACGGCACCCGATGTGGCCTTCGAGATCGCGCTGGCGCCACCGGGGGTTCTGGAGGCCCGGGTCACGGACGGCAGCCTCGATGTCGCCATTGTTCCGATCCACCGCCAGTCGAGCGCGCTGCAGTACACGCCTCTCTATGACGAGCATATGACGCTTCATTGCGGAGAGGGGCACCCGCTGTTCCACGCCGATCCGACCGCGCGGGCTGCTGACCTGGACCTCGCGCGGTACAAGTACGCCGGCTACGCGTTCAACTCGCCCAACATGATGGCGGGGCAGCGGCTCGGCATCCGCCGCGCGGCGCGCGTACAAGAAGAAGAAGCGCTGTCGCTGCTGATCCAGTCGGGGCGGTACCTCGGGTATCTCGCCGATCATGTTGCAGACACGCTGCTGCACAAGGGCGCGGTGCGCGCCGTGGCTCCGGCAGATACCGGCTATTCGACCCGTTTTGCCGCCATCCTCCGCAAGAAGCCTGCCTCGGACCGCAAGGCGGAGGAGTTTCTGCGCTGCCTCATCGAGGCGCATGCGACTGCGGCGTCAGATCCGGTGTGAGGGAGCGGCAGTGTCCGACACGTGCTTGTCTTCCTCGGGGACATTGAGGGTCGACCAGGTGTCGTCACGCGGCGGCGATGGCGGCGTGTCGCACGCGCGCCTGTGAATGTTGACCTTGGCCATGAAGTTTGCCGAGATCGGAGCGGTCACGAAGAGGAACGCCATGATCAGCAACTCATGCATCGACCCTTCGCCGTAGGTGAACGAATGCAGCATCGACGCCAGCAGGAACGCACCGATGCCCACCGTACCCACCTTGGTCGGGGCATGCAGGCGCGTCATCGAATCGTTGAACTTCAGCAAGCCGATGGCCCCCACCAGCGCAAAGATCGCCCCAACCAGAAGGCTGATGGCAATCGCATAGGTCATGATGATCTCGCCGCTCATTCGATGATATCTCCCCGCAGCACGAACCGCGCATAGGCCACCGTCGAGACAAAGCCGAGCATCGCGATGATCAGCGAGACCTCGAAGTAGATGCGGACACCCTGCGCGATGCCCAGCAGAACGATCAGACCAATCGCGTTCACGACCATCGTGTCGAGCGCAAGGATCCGGTCTCCGGTCGACGGCCCGAGAACCAGCCGGATCATCGACATGATCTGCGCCAGCACCGCCACAACGAAGGCGATGATCAGCGCGACATCCATCAACTGGGTGGCAAAGCTCATGCAAAAATCTCCTTCAGGCGCCGCTCGTACCGCGACTTGATCTCGTCTCTGACCCCATCTGGGTCATCGGTGTGCAGCACGTGCACCAGCAGGCTGTGCCCCTCGTCGGACAGGTCTGCCGAGACGGTTCCGGGGGTCAGCGTGATGGTGCCGGCAAGAATCGTGATCGCCTCAGGCTGTTTCAGCTCAAGCGGCACGACGATCCAGGCAGGTCTCAGTTTGGAATTCGGCTTGGTGAGCACGATCCAGGCGACTTCCACATTAGCGACCATGATGTCCCAGATCACCATGATGCTGTAGGTGACCATCCGGCTGAGGTGGAATGACTTCGGGGTGTCCGGCCACCAGGCCGATGTGACCCAGGGGATGAGGATGCCGAGGATCAGCCCGAAGACCACCATTCCCGCCGAGACCTGGTTTTGCAGCAGCGTCCAGACCAGGGCCAACAGCAGCGTCAGCAGGGGATGCGGCAGAAGCCAGCGAAACGCGTTCATGTCAGTATCCCTCCGTCGGCGTGCTGAGCTTTCCGGGCGTCTCGAGGACGGTCGCAATATAGGGCGCAGGGTTGAAGAGCTGTTCGGACACCCCTGTCATATAACGGGTGGCGGGCCCTGCGAAGACCGTATGTGCCACCAAAAGCGACAGGAGCCCACCGACGGCAACATAGGAAAGCGTGGCCGGAGCGGCCGCATCCTCTTCGGTAGCATCCTCCTCCGGGGCGGGCGTGGCCTTGGCCTTCCAGAACAGCACGCTGCCGGCGCGGGAAAACCCGACCACGGCGATCAGGCTGGAAATTAGAACGATCGCCCAGATCCACGCGGTTGACGTGGAATCGAAGGCCGCGTCGAGCACCAGAAGCTTGCCGAGAAAGCCCGAGAGTGGTGGCAGCCCCGCCATTGCGATGGCGGCTGCAAAGAACAGCGCGGAGGTCAGCACCGCGCCGGGCACAACCGGCTGCGCGGTCAGCCGCAGGTTTGCGCGGCCGCTGCGCACCAGATCGACGATCAGGAACAGCGCCGCCCCTGCCAGCGTCGAGTGCACCGTGTAATACAGTGCGGCGGTGATACTGGTCGGCGTGAAGAGCGAAATCGAAACCATCACCATGCCCATCGAGCCAATGATCGCAAACGCGACGAGCCTGTCGAAATGCCGAGCGGCCAATATGCCGATCATGCCGATCGCGAGCGAGGCAAGAGCGGCGGGCAGCAGCCATGTGGTGTGCAGCCCCGCCGTGACCTCCAGATCGGGGCTGAAGACCATCGTGTAGACCCGGATGATCGCATAGGCGCCCACCTTGGTCATGATCGCGAAGAGCGCTGCGACCGGCGCGGGCGCTTCGGCATAGCTCGACGGCAGCCAGAAGTGCAGCGGCAGCACCGCGGCCTTGATCGCGAAGACCAGCAGCAGCAGCACGGCGGCGAGCCGGACACCGACTGTCTCTGCCGGATCGATCAGCGTCACCCGTTGCGCGAGGTCGGCCATGTTCAGCGTCCCGGTCTCGGCATAGATCGACCCCAGCGCGAAGAGAAAGAGTGTCGAGCCCAGCAGGTTGAAGAGCACATATTGCACGCCCGCGCGCAGCCGCGCATTGCCGCCTGCGTGGATCATCAGGCCATAAGAGGCAATCAGCAGCACCTCGAAGAAGACGAAGAGGTTGAAGAGGTCGCCTGTCAGGAACGCCCCCATGATCCCCATGAGCTGAAACTGAAAGAGCGCATGGAAGTGCCGGCCCCGATCATCCCATTCGGACCCGATGGCATAGAGCAGCACGAAGAGTGCCAAGACCGACGTCAGCATCACCATCATGGTCGAGAGCCGGTCAGCGACAACCACGATGCCGAAAGGGGCGGCCCAGTCACCAAGCTGATAGAGCGTGATAGTGCCGTCGGACGCCTGCCACATCAGGCCCGCAGCGATGGCGATCAGCGCCACCACACCTGCGACGGAAAAGACCCGCTGAATGCCGATGTGATAGCGCGCGGCCAGAACGATGAAGGGCGCCAGAAGGGCCGGCAGGACAATGGGCGCAACGATCCAATGGGTCATTTGACCTCTCCCGTGCTGGGTTCGGCCGGGTCATCGACACTGTCATCGTCGGCCCCCAGGTAGGCGCCGAGAGCGATCATCACGACCACCGCCGTCATGCCGAAGGAGATCACGATGGCCGTGAGCACCAGCGCCTGCGGCAGCGGATCGGCATAGAACTCTACCCCATCGCGCAAGATCGGCGGCCCGCCGATGCTGAGCCGTCCGGAAGCAAAGAGGAACACGTTCACGGCATAGGTCAAAAGCGAGATCCCGAGGATCACCGGGAAGGTCCGCAACCGCAGCATCAGATAGATGCCGCCGCCGGTCAGAACGCCGATGGCAGAGGCGACGAGCAGCTCCATGTCACACGCCCTCCTTCACGGCAACGGGTTGCGGGTCGTCTCGGGAGGGGTCGATATCCATCGGGTGTTCGGGATCCTTGACATGGGCGCGCCGCGCGAGGCGCGAGAAGCTTTCCAGCGACAGCATCACGGCGCCGACCACCGCGAGGAAGACGCCGAGGTCGAAGAGCGCAGCGGTCGCCAATTCGAACTCCTGGAAGGGCGGGATGCGCACGTAGGTGAAATCTGAGGTGAGGAAGGGTTTCGACACAAACCACGACCCGATGCCGGTAAGCCCCGCGATCAGGACGCCTGCGCCGATGATGCCGTGATAGGGATAGCGCAGGCGCGCCGAGGTCCAGCCAAAGCCGCTGGCCATATATTGCATGACCACGGCGATGGAGACGACCAGCCCCGCGATGAACCCCCCACCCGGTTCGTTGTGTCCCCGCAGGAAGATGTAGAAGCCGACCATGAGCACAACCGGCATCATCACGCGGGTCAGCACCACCATCATCGTGGGGTGCATGTCGCCCGCGCGCGGCTGGTCGGGTGTGCGGTTCAGCAGGCGCGCCCGCACCGGTCCGGACAGCAGCGTTTCGGTCAGCGCGTAGATCAGCAGCGCGGCTATGCCGAGCACGATGATCTCGCCATAGGTATCAAAGCCCCGGAAGTCCACGAGGATCACGTTGACGACGTTCGTGCCGCCGCCGCCCTTGTAGGAATTCGCCAGGTGGAACTGCGATATGGGCGAGGTGACCGCCTCGCGGACAAGGAAATGCCAGGCCATTCCCATGGCGGCGAGCCCGCCCGCGACCGCGATGGCCGCATCCCGCGTCCGGCGCATCACGGTGCTCTCCAAGGGCGTCCGGTTGGGCAGGAAATTGAGCGCAAGCAGCAGAAGGATGATGGTGACCACCTCGACGGTGATCTGGGTCATCGCGAGATCCGGCGCGCTGAAGAACACGAAGCCGACCGAGACCATCAGCCCCGTGATTCCGATCAGGATCAGCGACAAAAGCCGGTTGCGGTGCAGGAAGACCATGCCGAGGGTGGCTGCAACCAGCATCAGCCACCCCGCGGCTGCCATTGGCGTGATGGGCTGCATCTCGCGTGTGGCAGCCGCCACCGAACCGGTCGCCCAGGCGTAGTAGCCCGCGCCGATCACGGTGACCGCCATGATCGCGCCATAGCGCGAGAAGGCGCCGTTGTGCAGACCATGGATCACCCGCTCCGCCAGCGCGACGACCGCTGCGATGAGTGCTTCAAAAATGGTCTTGGCCTCGGGGCGCGGGGCGGCATCCCACATCCGCAGCGCGGGGTTGAAGACCGTCATGAGCAGCAGGCCGCCCACCACCGCGGCAATCGACATGAAGAGCGCCGGGACCAAGCCGTGCCAGATCTTGATGTATTTGACCTCCAGCTCGCCCACCCCGCCGATCACGGATTTGGCGACGAGGAATACGAAGTCCTGAACGAGGAACGGGGCAACGCCGATCACGACAACCAGCACGACGAGGATCGCCGGGGGCAGCCACATGCCGGCGCCGGGATCATGCGGCTTCGTGGGGTAGTCGTCGCGGACCGGGCCGAGGAATGTGTGCCCGATCAGGCGGAAGCAATAGGCGGCGGAGAAAAGCGAGCCAAAGGTTGCAAGAGCGGGGACCAGCCACCACGCGCCAAAGAGTGTGGTATGGGTCGCCTCCTCCAACATCATTTCCTTGGAGAGGAAGCCGTTGAGGAAGGGAATGCCTGCCATCGACAGTGCTGCGATGGTTGCAATCACGAAGGTGATCGGCATCAGGTGACGCAACCCGCCCAAGCGTCGGATATCCCGCGTATGCGCTTCGTGATCGACGATTCCGGCCGACATGAAGAGCGCGGCCTTGAACGTCGCGTGGTTGAGGATATGGAATACCGCCGCCATCGCACCAAAGGTGGTGCCTGTCCCCAGCAGCATGGTGATCAGGCCGAGGTGGCTCACGGTTGAAAAGGCCAGAAGCGCCTTGAGGTCATGTTTGAAGAGCGCGATCACCGCACCGATCACCATCGTCAGCAGCCCAGCCGTGGTCACGATCACGAACCACTCCGGCGTGCCCGACAGCACCGGCCACATCCGCGCCATCAGAAAGATCCCGGCCTTCACCATCGTGGCAGAGTGCAGATAGGCCGACACAGGCGTGGGTGCCGCCATCGCGTGCGGCAACCAGAAATGGAAGGGGAATTGTGCGGACTTCGTGAAACAGCCCAGCAGGATCAGCAACAAGGCAGGCACATAAAGCGGGTCGGCCTGGATGAGGTCGCGGTTCTGCAGAATGACGCTCAGGTCGTAGCTGCCTGCGATCTGGCCCAGGATCAGCATGCCACCGATCATCGACAGCCCGCCCATGCCGGTCACGGTCAGCGCCATGCGCGCGCCCTGGCGGCCTTCGGGCAGGTGCTTCCAGTATCCGATCAGCAGGAAGGACGAGAGCGACGTAAGCTCCCAGAACACCAGCAAAAGCAGGATGTTATCGCTCAGGACAATCCCGACCATCGCGCCTTGGAAAAGCAGGAGATAGGTGAAGAACTCCCCCATGTTGTCGTCGCGCGCGAGGTACGAGCGGGCATAGGCGATGATCAGGAGCCCGATGCCGAGGATCAGAAAGGCAAAGAAGAACCCAAGCCCGTCGAGCATGAGCGTGAAGTTCATACCAAGGCTCGGAATCCAGTCGACCCGCGCTGTCACGACATCGCCCGCAAGCACCGCCGGCAGGTTGGTCAGCAAACCGATGAAGGCCGCCAGCGAGACAGTGAACGTCAGACCCGCGCACGCCTGCCGGCCTGCGGAGTTCATCAGTCCAGGAAGCAATGCACCCAAAAATGGCAATGCAACAATCAGGAAGAGGGACACAGGAACTCCTGTCATTCGGGCGGAAAATTCCACCATTATCTGTGTCAGAACGGGGCGCTTCTCAAGTCGAACCGACGAAAATCGGCAGAAAATGCGATGTTGAGGTTTTTGTGTCGCCACTTGCCTCCAAGACAGCGTCGGAGGCGACCTGCTCAAAAGCGCCGATGCCACCGACGTACTGCTCTACCGATGGACCGAGGCGGCCGGATGGCATAGAAGCAGGGGTGGTGCGTCCGCACCGGTCTGCCTCCAACCACGCATCGGCCCATGAATATCCAGCAAATGCGCATCTTGATCGCGGTGATCGACGAAGGGTCCTTCGCCGCGGCGGGAGACAGCGTGGGGCGGTCGCATTCTGCCATCAGCTTGCAGATCAAGGCGCTCGAACAGGAGCTCGGCCTGGCGCTCTTCGACCGGATGGTGCGTCCACCGGCTCCGACCCCGAAGGCCAAGGCTCTGGTCGACCACGCGCGCAAGGTCGTGAAGCTCTTCGATGCGACGCAAACCATCGTAACGGGTCAGGTGGTTCACGGTCGGCTCAGGGTGGGCGCGGTGCCGACGGTTCTGGGCAGCTTCCTGCCGGGCGCGCTTGCCACGCTTCGCACGCATCATCCGGACCTTTCGATCGATGTGCACAGCGGCGGCTCGGACAAACTGGCCGAGCAACTGCAGCGTGGGGCACTCGACATCGCGATCTGCACACGGCCGCCGCAACCGATGGCCGGGCTTGCTTGGCACCACATCGCGCGCGAGCCCTTGGTGGTGATTGCGCCCGAGGATACGGCCGGTGGCGAGCGCGATCTGCTCACCTCCAACCCCTTCATCTGGTTCAACCGGAAGACCTGGGCCGGTGGCGCAATCGAATCTCACCTTGAAGCTCGGGGGCTCGAGGTCAACGCCACGATGGAGATCGACTCGCTTGATGCCATCGAGACGCTGGTGCGGGAGGGGCTTGGGGTGTCGATTGTCCCGGTCTGCCGCGGCCGTGAAGCCAGCTGGCCGGGCCTGCGCGCTGTGCCGTTCGGCGACCCGCCTTTCGTGCGCGACGTAGGTGCACTGCTGATGGCTGAGGCGCCGGAGGACCCGCTGATCAAAGCGTTTCTGAGAGCGCTATAGATTTTGTTATTCTCACATTATCTGCGAGGACAACTCACTAACATCAATAATTCAAAACATGTTACGGTCGATCCAGCAACTCGAAAGTGACACGATGTTCGATCAAGACCTTGAGCCGACCCATTCCCTTTTCCTGGATGATATGGAAACCGCGCTGAAGGCGCGCGCGCGGGCCTTTGCCGAGCGCGTGCTGCGTCCGCAGGCCGTTGAGACCGACCGGACCGAGACCTATCCTGCGGCGGTTGTGTCGCAAATGGCAGAAGCGGGGTTTATGGGAATGTGCGTGCCTGAAGATCTCGGCGGGCCCGGGCTTCGCTGCGCCGACATTGTGCTGGTGGTGGAAGAGTTTGCGCGCTGCTGCGGTGTGTCGGGCCGCATCGCCGTCGAAGGCAACATGGGGGCGGTCGGGGCGGTCCTCGCTTATGGAACGCCTGAACAGAAGGAGATTGCCGCGCGTCATGTATTGGCCGGCGACAAGCCCGCCATCTGCATCACCGAGCCCGGCGCGGGCAGTGCGGCGACCGAGATGGTCACAACTGCGACCCGGCACGGCGATGCCTGGGTGCTGAATGGGATGAAGCACTGGATCACCGGCGGCGGCGTGTCGCGCCTGCATCTCGTCTTTGCGCAAGTGGTGGACGATGGCGCGCCCAAGGGGATCGCCGGCTTTCTGGTCTTCCCGGATGACGACGGCTTCGAAGTTGGCGCGCGCGAACCCACGATGGGCTTGCGGGGAATTCCGGAAACGGCGCTGCATTTCAACGGCATACGGCTGCCCGCCGATCGCCTTCTCGGGCCTGCAGACGGCCCCGCCTGCGGCTTTGCGCGTCTGATGGATGCCTATAACGCGCAACGTGTAGGCGCGGCCACTGTCGCGCTTGGCCTTGCGCAATCCGCCTTTGAAAGCGCGTGTGCCCATGTCAAATCGCGCCAGCAATTCGGGCGCCCGCTGGCGGAATTTCAGGGCTTGCAATGGATGCTCGCCGATATGGCGACGCAGATCGATGCGGCTCGGCTGATGATCTGGCGCGCGGCCAAGAGCGCGGAGCAGCGAGCAAGCGGGTTCCCGGATCCCATGCTGGCGGCACAGGCCAAGGTCTTTGCATCGGAGATGGCGGTCAAAGTGACCAACGACGCGCTGCAACTGCACGGTGCGAGCGGATACTCCCGCAACGCGCCCATTGAACGGATCGTCCGGGACGCCCGGATGTTTACCATTGGAGGGGGCACAGCCCAGATGCTGCGTAACCTGATTGCGGGCAAGGTGCTTGACATGAAAACGCCGCAGACCCGCGCCGGGTATCTGACGCAGTAGGCGCGCATCTCCGACCCAGCACGGGCCACAGCTCACGCGACGCCCGCGTCCGCTTTTCGCGCCACAGTTGAAGTGATGCGACCGGCCGACCGTCGCAAATCCTCTCGAATTTTAGCCGCCTTTCCGCGGTGTTCTCTTGCAATGCGGTGCCATTTGGGGCCTTCTTGACGGGTAATCAGTGCTGCGCGATGCCGAAAGTATCATCGGAATGCCCTCGAACGAGACCACGCTCAAACCGCTGTCCAACGCTCAACGCGCGTTGCAGGAACTGCGCGAGATGATTTTTTCGGGCCAACTCGCGGCTGGATCGAACCATCTGGAATCCGAACTTGCCGCCCTTCTCGATATGTCGCGCACGCCTGTGCGCGAAGCCGTGCTGATGCTGGAAGGCCAGGGCCTGTTGGAGCTGAAGCCCCGCAAGGGCGTGCGCATTCTGCCCGTCTCTCCGGATGACATGCGCGAGATCTACGACGTTCTGACAGAGCTGGAGAGCCTTGCGGCCGAACAGGCGGCACAGCGGAACTACGACGCGAATGATCTCGCCGACCTGGGACAGGCGATCGAGGACATGGAGCGCGCTCTGGCGGCCGAAGACCTGGAGGGATGGGCGCTGGCCGATGACCGGTTCCATGCCGAGCTGGTCCGCCTGGGCCAGAACCGCAGGATCGAAATGATCGTCAGCATGATGCGCGATCAGGTCCGCCGCGCGCGGGCGACCACGCTCTTCATGCGGCCGCTGCCGCTGAAATCGAACGAAGCGCACCGGCGGGTCTACCAGGCGATCGAGCAGGGGGATGCGGATATCGCGCGTGCGGCACACCGCGCGCATCGGCAGCAGTCGCGTGAAATGCTGGTGGATCTTCTGGAACGCCACCGCCTGCGGGCCCTGTAGGCCGCCCTCAGCCGCAAGACCGAGCTGTACGAGGCCCCGATGCCGCCGCGGCAGACGGCTTGACTTCCCCTTACCCAAACGGTGTATCTGGCGCGAAAATCAGGCCCCAAAGGAATCCTCCGATGCACGCATACCGCAGCCACACCTGCGCCGATCTGACCGCCGAGAACGTGGGCGAAACCGTTCGCCTCTCAGGCTGGGTGCATCGCGTGCGCGATCATGGCGGGGTTCTGTTCATCGACCTCCGCGATCATTACGGGATCACGCAGCTGCTTTGCGATCCGGACAGTGCGGCCTTTGGCGAGGTGGAGAAGCTGCGCGCCGAATGGTGCATCCGGATCGACGGCGACGTGAAGGCGCGTGATGCCGCATTGGTGAACCCGAAAATTCCCACCGGAGCGATCGAGGTCTTCATCCGCGAGATGGAGGTTCTGGGTGACGCCGGGGAGCTGCCGCTCCAGGTGTTCGGCGATCAGGAATACCCTGAAGAGACCCGTCTGCGGTATCGCTATCTCGATCTGCGGCGCGAGAAGATGCAGGCCAACATGGTGCTGCGCTCGGATGTGGTTGCCTCGCTCCGCCGCCGCATGTGGGACAGCGGCTTTCGCGAGTATCAGACGCCGATCATCACCGCCTCCAGCCCTGAAGGCGCGCGCGACTTTCTTGTGCCGTCGCGTTTGCATCCCGGCAAGTTCTACGCGCTGCCGCAGGCGCCACAGCAATTCAAGCAGCTGCTGATGGTCTCGGGCTTCGACAAATACTTCCAGATCGCGCCGTGTTTCCGCGATGAGGATCCGCGCGCCGACCGCTCGCCGACCGATTTCTATCAGCTCGATTTGGAGATGTCGTTTGTTGAGCAGCAGGATGTCTTCGACGCGATCCAGCCGGTGTTGACGGGCATCTTCGACGAGTTCGGTGGCGGCAAGACCGTCGATCAGGAGTGGCCGCAGATCTCTTACAAGGATGCGGCGTTGTGGTACGGGACGGACAAGCCCGACCTGCGCAACCCGATCAGGATGCAGCTGGTTTCGGAGCATTTTGCAGACTCAGGCTTTGCGATTTTCGCCAAGCTGCTGGAGCAGGAAGGCACCGAGATCCGCGCGATCCCGGCGCCGGGCGGCGGCAGCCGCAAGTTCTGTGACCGGATGAACGCCTTTGCCCAGAAAGAGGGGCTGCCGGGCATGGGCTACATCTTCTGGCGAAAAAAGGATGCTGCGGTCACGGAAGCAGAAAAAAGAGCAGTTATTCAAGAAACCGGGAGAATGATCGCCCTTGAAGTCATGGAAGGTCAACCGAGAGCTGCCGAAAAGGCTGCGCAATACTGGGACGATAACTTTCCTGCCGAATGGCATGATGGAGCAATGACAGAGTTGATTGCAGAGCATCTCAAAAATGGAGAGCCTGAACGCGCGAAACTGATAATTGATGGGGTCTATGGCGACTACGAAGCGGCCGGACCGCTGGCCAAGAACATCGGTCCCGAGCGAACCGAGGCGATCCGGCAGCAGCTGGGGCTCGGCGTTGGCGACGCCGCCTTCTTCCTTGGTGGCAAGCCCAAGACCTTCGAGGCGATCGCGGGCAAGGCGCGTAATGTGATCGGCGCCGAGCTTGGTCTGACCGACGAAAGCCGGTTTGCCTTCGCCTGGATCGTGGACTTCCCGATCTATGAGAAGGACGAGGACACCGGCAAGGTCGACTTCGAACACAACCCCTTCTCGATGCCGCAGGGGGGCATGGCGGCGCTGGACGGCGATCCGCTCGACGTGCTGGGGTATCAATATGATCTGGCCTGCAACGGCTACGAGCTGGTCTCGGGTGCGATCCGGAACCACAAGCCAGAGATCATGTTCAGGGCCTTCGAGATCGCAGGCTACGGCGAAGACGAGGTGCGCAAGCGCTTCGGAGGCATGGTCAACGCCTTCCAATACGGGGCGCCGCCGCACGGCGGTTGTGCTGCTGGCATCGACCGGATCGTGATGCTGCTGGCCGAAGAACAGAACATCCGCGAGGTCATCCTCTTCCCGATGAACCAGAGGGCCGAGGACCTGATGATGGCGGCACCGTCCGATCCGACCAGCGATCAGTTGATGGAGCTGGGATTGCGGATCATTCCGCAGGAGTGACGGCCTCTCCGGGGCGGCTGCCCGGGGATCACGCGCGGCCGCTCTGCGGCCTCGCCCCCGTCCTTCCTCGGCGCATCGGTGCCGCGGACGGCGGTGGAGTGGAGTGCGCTCTGTCCAGGTTCCACGCCGGGTTTGGCTGCCTCTGCCAAAAAGGTGAGCGCGACGCACGACGTCGGATCCCTATGACCGCGCCGTGAGGCCGAGACGCTCAAAAGCAATTCGCCTTGAACCTGCATCCCCTGTTGCGGCCTGATTTCAATGAAATCGACGCAATAGGCGATGTGCTCTTTCTCAACTCGAAGGCGACACGATTTAGATCGCGAGTTTCTGGGTCAGGCGTTCCTGGATCAAACCGGCGATCTTCGCGGTCTCGGTGGTGGCAGGTTCGCCAGCCGCGCGTTTCTTGGCCAGCGCTTCCGCCGCCTGCTCCAACACCTGGTCCTGCGCGGAGCGTGCCACACCGCCGAGGAACTGCGCGACGTAGTCGAGCGATTGCTCATCGGGCGGATCCTCCAGCACATCGGCGATATGCGCCATATCGTCCTGGAAGGCCATGCGGTCGGGGTGGATGATCTCGTCAGGCAACTCGCGCAGCCCGGTGGGTTGCCGGTCGGCCGGCAGATTGGAGAGCACGGCCTGCTGGAACAGCGCAAGCGAGGTGATCGGCTTTTCCAGAAACCCATCCGCGCCGGCTTGCATCGCCAGCTCTTCACCGTCGATGTCGCCTGAGGTCCCGAGCACGACATCGACGCGCGGCTCGGTCTTCGTCAGCTCGGAGATCAGATCGATGCCATTGCCGTCGGGCAGGCCGATATCGACGATCACCACGGAGGGGCGATAGACCTGCAGGTGGCGCCGCGCCGAGCGCATGCAGTCGGCACGGCGAATCCGCGCCCCGCTGCGCAGGCACAGAAGCCGCATCGCCTCGCAGGCAAATCGGCTGTCCTCGATCACAAGTACCGTCAGGCCCAACAGGGGGCGAGATGCGGTTGGTGCGGGAATAGTCGCTGCGAAGGGGTCCGTTCTATCCATGATCGTCTCCGGGTGACTCGAGTCGCCGGTCACCATGGCGTACAGATGGCTAACAGCACGTTAATGGCAGTCCGGCGCCCGCGGCGTTGCGTCCCTTGCATCTGCCAGGGGCCCGCAGCATAAGCAGCAGCAGTTGTGCACAACCGGAGCAGAGACGATGATCGGACGCCTCAACCACGTTGCCATTGCCGTGCCGGATCTGGACGCCGCCGCCGATCAGTACCGCACAGCACTGGGCGCAAATGTCGGTCCGCCACAGGACGAGCCCGACCACGGTGTGACGGTTATCTTCATCGAATTGCCCAACACCAAGATCGAGCTGCTCTATCCCCTTGGAGAGAACAGCCCGATCCAGGGGTTTCTCGACAAGAACCCCGCGGGCGGCATCCACCACGTCTGCTACGAGGTCGATGATATTCTGGCAGCGCGGGACCATCTGATGCAAACGGGCGCGCGGGTGCTGGGCTCGGGCGAGCCGAAGATCGGGGCGCATGGCAAACCCGTGTTGTTCCTGCATCCAAAGGACTTCAACGGCTGCCTCGTCGAGCTCGAGCAGGTCTGACCGTCAGGAGGCTGCCTCATGGGCATTACATCCGCGCTTGTGCTCTTTGCCGTGATCTGGTCGATGACCTTCCTGATCGTGCTTCCGATCCGCGTGAAAACCCAAGGGGATCTAGGTGAGATCGTGCCGGGCACCCACGCAGGCGCGCCGGAAGTTCACAACCTGCGCAAGAAGGCGTGGATCACCACGTGGATCAGCCTCGTGCTCTGGGCGATCATCTCGGCCATCATCGTGTTCGAGGTGATTACCGTGCGCGATCTTGACTGGTTTGGCCGTGGCTCCCCTGCGGCGCCAGCAAGTGAAACAGGTGAGTAAAGGTCGCGGCACCCAGGATCGGAATGATCAGGTTCAGAAGCGGGATCGTGAGCGGGATGGCCATCAGCGTGCCGGCGGCCCAGATCGTCAGCATATGGCGTGAGCGCAGCACCTTTGCCTCCTTGCGCCCGACCCGGCGCAGGGCCGCCAGCGTGAAGTATTCCCGGCCCAGCAGGAACCCGTTCAACCCCCAGAATATGAAGAGCGCGGCAGGGGCAAAAATCAGATAGAGGATCAAGGCGGCCAGATTGGCCGCGATCAGTACCCCCAGGAAGTTCACGGTATCGCGCAGCGCGTCGCCGAAGGGCACCGAGGTGGCGGGCGGAAGATGCGGGTAATGCTCATCCTCGACCGCCTGTGCGACGGTTTCAAGAAACATCGAGGTGATGGCCGAGGCGACCGGGATCATCAGGAAGGACGACAGCACCGCCAGCAGCAGCGCCGAGCCCCAGCTGACCAGATCCTGCAGCCAAGAGACCTCGCCGATGAACCAGATGGTTGTGGTCTCGCCGACGAGGCCGGAAATCAGCCAGACGAAGGCCGCCGAGGCCGCAATCAGCAAGGCGAGCGTCAGCGCCAGTCCCAGCAGCAGCACGCGCCGAAACCGCCGGTCCGTCATCTGCCCAAGCGCGCTGAAAAAGGCGGTGAGGATCATTGGCTGAGCCAGGTGGTGAGTGCCGGGACATCGGGCCGCGGCCTTTCCGGCGGCGCAGATGTCTCAGTGCCGATATGAACGAAGCCGGCGATGCATTCGTTCTCGGCCAATCCAAGTGCGTCCGTCATGAAGCTGCGATCGTGGCTCGGCCAGCCGCTGAGCCAGTTGGCACCCCAGCCTGAGGCGAGGGCGGCGTTCAGCAGTGCAAGGCAGACACAGCCCGCCGAATAGCTCTGTTCGCGTGGCGGGATCTTCTCGGATGGTTTCTGCACCTCGATGACCGCCACAGCCAAATGCCCATCGTCGAACTGTCCACGGCCTTTCGCGATCTGATCCGCCGGCAGACCGAGCGCCTCGCCGCGCGCCTGTGCGACCGTGGCCAATCGCGCCATCGCCGCTTTTTCGATCACGATGAAACGCCACGGCTCCAGCTTGCCATGATCCGGTGTGCGGGCTGCTGCGACCAGCAGCGGTTCGAGCTCTGCCGCGCTGGGGACGGGTTCGGCCAATGTCTTCGCGGGCCGCGACCGGCGGGTGGTCAGAAAGTCGAACGCATAGGGGTTGGGTGTCGGCATGATCAGAGGTCTCGTGCGAAGCGGTCGATTTCGCCTTTCAGGAAGGCATCAAATCTGGGGTTGGGCTGACGAATGTTCAATGCCTCGGCCAGCGGATCGGGGGCGGTGATTGTGCTGCCCGAGAGCGCTTCGAGCGTGGCGTGGCCGCAAAACGGGACGTAGGCCTCGGAATACCCGCCCTCATGAACCAGCACGAGGCGCCCCTCGCAGTGCCGTTCGGCTGCCGATTTCACGCGCGCGGTCATCTCGCGGAAGGTCTGCGCCGTGGCCAGCATCCGGGCCAGCGGGTCAATGGCCGAGGCGTCGAACCCGCAGGCGACGATGATCAGATCCGGCGCAAAGGCCTCGATCTGAGGCAGCACGATCCTGTCCATCGCGTGCAGGTAGGCCGTGTGACCCGCGCCGGCCGGCAGCGGCAGGTTGAGATTGCAGCCCTCCCCGGCCCCTTTTCCCCGGTCGCTGAAGGACCCGGTGTCGAGCGGATAGTTCCCCTCCTGATGGATCGAGATCGTCAGCACGTCGTCGCGCTCGTAGTAGATCGCCTCTGTACCATTGCCGTGGTGCACATCCCAGTCGAGCACGACGACACGGTGCGCGCGGCCCTGCGCCTGCGCCTCTTCGATGGCGATGGCGATGTTCGCCAGCAGGCAGAATCCGTTCGGGAAATCGGGTAGGCAGTGATGGCCCGGCGGACGCGAGAGCGCATAGGCGTTGTCCAGCGCGCCCGTGGTGACGGCCTCCACTGCGGCGACGGCCAATCCGGCGGAGAGCGCCGCGATTTCATAGCCGCCTTTGGCAAAGGGCGTCCGGCGGCCGAGCTCTCCGCCACCTGCATCGGACATCGTCTTGAAGGCATCCAGATAGGATTCGGGATGGACGCGCAGCAGCATCTCGCGGGTCGCTTCCGGCGCGCGGCGCATGTCGAGCGCGTCCGAAAGGCCGGTCACATCCATCAGGTTCTTCAGCCTGCGCTTTGTCTCGGGGCTTTCCGGCAGCCCACCCGCGGCAAGCGGTTGCACATGGCCGCCGATCGGCAGCGTGAAGGTGTAGTTTCCGCCGGCATGCCAGAAACACCGTTCGTCCCAGAAAAAGCCTGTCGCCATATCCACCCTGCCGCTCGTTCCGGCGCAAAGTGGCCGAGAGTACGGGAATTGTCCATGCGTCGGGGGCGAGGATGAGGGATCGGGGCACGCTCAGCCGGCCTCCGCAATGAGCGCATCGATATCGAGCGGATCGTTCACCATCGCCAGACCTCCATCCGGGTCGCGTGGCCATTCCTCGGGCGCACGGTCGCGATATAGCTCGACACCGTTTCCATCCGGATCCCGCAGGTAGACGGCCTCGCTCACACCGTGATCCGCCGCACCGTCGAAGGGAATGCCTGCCGCCCGGACGCGCTTGAGCACCGCTGCGAGGCTGCGCCGATCCGGGTAGAGGAAGGCCGCATGATAGAGCCCGGTATGACCCTCCGGCGGCGGTGCCCCATTCTTGCTGTGCCAGGTATTCAGACCGATGTGATGATGATAACCGCCAGCCCCGAGAAAGGCCGCCGCATCGCCGTATCGCTGGGTGAGCTCGAACCCCAGCAGATCGCGATAGAATGCGATCGCGCGGTCAAGATTGGCGACTTTCAGATGAACATGGCCAATCATGGCCGCGCCTTGCCTTGTCATGCGGGTGCTCCAATTTATTTACATAAGAGTAGTTTTAACGCCGCGCGTTCCTTGTGCGAGATGCACAAACGCGCAGCACCTGTGCGGTGGCGTTTGTTGCAGATCGGCGAAATTTCGCCCTTTCCGCCGTGATGTATGAGACTCGTTTCGCCACTTATGGTAGCATCCAAAGTCGACCTTGGGGGATAACTCTATGTTTCGCTTCGCAAATTCGCTGACGCTGTACGATATCGTACGGAAAATAGGCGCTTCTCCGCGGACTGTGGCCGCGGCCGTTTCGGGTTTCGTGATGATGTTACTGGTTGTGCTCTTTACCAAAGCGTTTTTTGTCGTGCTCTTTGGCCTGATCGGCACCGCCGCCGGCTATGTGCTGCACAATCTGCACAAGGACGATAATCCGATCCCGGCACTGAGGTCGGTGTTTGGCGTGCGCCGGTCGCACGCGCTGGCTCTGGGCAGCGTCATCGCCGCGCTGATCGCGCTTATGCTGTTCCTCGAAGGGATCGGCGCCTCACCGGACGCGCCCTTCACCAAGGCCGCCTTCACCTGTGGCGCTTACGGGTTCTTCGCCTTCAGCCTGTCGTCCTACGTGTTTGGCCGCCAGGCGCTGTCGCGCGCCCGGCGCAAGCTGGCCCGCGCCGGGGTCGAGCAGACCCACATCTGGCAGAGGAACGCAGAGGCCTCCCGCAAGAAGGGCGGCGCGATGAGCAACGTCTTCTAGCGCAGGGTTTTTAGCGCACCATCCCGACGATGTCGTAGGTCTTGGCCAGAATGGGCGCTGCAATCTCCCGCGCCTGTTCGGACCCGCGGGCGAGGATCCGGTCGATCTCGGCGGGATCGCTCATCAGGCGCGCCATCTCCGACGAAATCGGAGAGAGCTTCGCAACCGCCAGCTCAGCCAAGCGCGGCTTGAAGGTGCCGAACTGTTGCCCGCCGACCTCGGCCAGCACCTCGTCAACCGACTGATCGTTCAGGGCTGCATAGATATTGACGAGATTGCGCGCTTCCGGGCGGTCTTCAAGGCCTGCCGCGTCCGAGGGCAGCGCATCGGGATCGGTCTTGGCCTTGCGGATCTTCTTGGCGATGGCGTCAGCATCGTCGGTCATGTTGATCCGCGAGGCATCCGACGGATCCGACTTGGACATCTTCTTCGACCCGTCCCGCAGTGACATCACGCGGGTGGCCGCCCCTTCGATCACCGGCTCGGTGATCGGGAAGAAATCGACGCCGTAGTCGTGGTTGAACTTCGTTGCGATATCGCGCGTGAGCTCAAGGTGCTGTTTCTGATCCTCGCCCACCGGCACATGTGTTGCGTGGTAGATCAGGATGTCAGCGGCCATCAGCGCCGGGTAGCCAAAAAGCCCGAGCGACGAGTTCTGCGCATTCTTGCCTGCCTTGTCCTTGAACTGGGTCATCCGCTGCATCCAGCCCATGCGGGCCACGCAGGAGAAGATCCAGCCAAGCTGCGCATGTTCGGGCACCTGGCTCTGGTTGATCAGGATGGATTTTTCGGGGCTGATGCCGCTGGCGATGAAGCCCGCCGCCAGCTCGCGCGTGTTGTGCGCGAGATCCGCAGGGTCCTGCCAGACGGTGATCGCATGCAGATCCACCATGCAGTAGATCGTCTCGAAGGCATCGTCCTGCATCTGCACGAAGCGCTTGATCGCTCCGAGGTAATTGCCCAGCGTCAGCCCGCCCGACGGCTGAATGCCGGAGAAGACGCGCGGCGTGAAGGCGGGGGTGGTCATGGCGGGCTCCGTTCTTGCTGGAAAAGCGGTTTGCGCTGCCTTACCCATGGGGCAAAGCATCGTCAAGGAAGGCCCCATGCACGACCACCAAGATCCCTCGCCGGTCAACCCGCTGCCCCTCGTCGTTGTGATCCTGTTCCTGGCGATTGCGCTTCCGGAAGCGGCCTTCGGTCTCGGCGCGCGCGGTCTCATCGGCGGCACCGAGGCGGTGGGATGGCGGCTCGCCTCCGTGCAGGCCTACGCGTTTTCCGGCGATATCTTCGACTGGATGGTGACCAACGGGCGCTGGCTGCCCGAGCATTTGCTGCGCTTTCTGACCTATTCCTTCGTGCACACGAGTTTCACCTCCGCGCTCTTTGCCGGTGTGCTGCTCCTGGCCCTCGGCAAGCTGGTGGGTGAGACCATGGGGCAGGTGGCCGTGCTCGTCCTCTTCTTTGGTGGGGCGGTGTTCGGGGCGCTGGTCTACGCGCTGCTGTTGAACGATCCAACTTGGCTCGTGGGCGGCTTTCCAGCCGTCTATGGCCTCATCGGCGGCTATTCCTTCGTGATGTGGCAGAGCCTGGCGGCCCGCGGCGAGGAACAGCTGCGCGCCTTCAGTCTGATTGCGATCCTCATGGGGTTGCAGCTGATCTGGGGCATCTTCTTCGATGTCGGCAACGGTTGGGTTGCAGATCTTGCAGCGTTCTTCTTCGGGTTCGGTGCCTCTGCAACCCTGGTACCGGGCGGGATTGCCCGTGTGCTGGCGGCGCTGCGGCGGGATTGACAAGAAGAGGGCTTCGCCCGACCTGGAGGGCATTCGCAACACCCATGCTGCGCGCGCCGTGACCGCGCAGCAATCGGTCATGCACATTGAAACGATGCAAAATCGCCCTCCGGGGGGAGGTCGGGCGAAGCCCGGCCTGTCAGCCGGGCGGGACCTCTCTAAATGAGGCGATGACCGATGAACGCTGAAATCTAACGTGACCGCCCCAAAGCCCGCTTGAGCTCGCCAAACCGGATCGCTCCGGTCATATGCGCGACGCTGAAGTAGGTGATCACGCCAATCGCGATCAGGACCGCGAGCGCGAAGGCGCGAATCCATGGCATGCCGAGAAAGGGGCTGAGCAGGACCGTGCCGAGCCAGAGCGCACCGCCCATCACGGCAGAGGCCAGAACCATTCGCCAGATCCGGCCGTGAAAGCGGCCATCGAAGCGGGCGACATCGCCATAGCTGCGCGCCCCCACCCGCAGCAGCGCCACCATCAGCCACGCCGCGACTGTCGTGGCGATCGCGGGCGCGATCCAGCCTAGGACCGGCGCAAGGCCAATGGCCAGTGCGGCATTCGCAACCATAGAAACGACAGCGTAGTGAAACGGCCGCCGGGTATCCTCGCGCGCGAAGAACAGTGGCTGCAGGATCTTCTGCATCACGAAAGCTGGCAGACCGAGGCCGTAGATCGCGACGGCAACCGCGATGGCAGCTGTGTCGTCCACGGTCGCGGCCCCGCGCTGGAAGAGCACCGAGACCAGCGGGAAGGGAATGATCACAAGTGCAACGGCGGAAGGGATCGTCAGCGCCAATGAAACCTCTGCCGCCCGGCTCAGCGCATCTTTTGCGCCCGCGTCGTCCCGCGCCTGCAAGCGCCGCGACAGATCGGGCAGCAGGACGACACCGACCGCGATCCCCACCACACCCAGCGGCAGTTGATAGAGCCGATCCGCCGCAAAGAGCCAGCCCACCGCCTTGTCGAAGTAGCTGGCGACCTGCTGACCGACGAGCAGGTTGACCTGCACGACGCCGCCGGCGAGTGCGGCGGGGATGGCCACCTTGATCAGGCGGCGCATGTCCGGGCTGAGCTTTGGCCACTTGAGCTTCAGGGTGAAGCCGGCCCGTCTGACCGCGATCCAGAGCAGCCCGAATTGCACCACACCCGCGACCGGAATCGCCCAGATCAGGGCCCGCGCGATATCGCCGCCCAGCCAGGCGGCGCTGGCCATCGCACCGATCAGCAGCACGTTCAGCAACACCGGCGCCGCGGCGGCGGCGGCGAAGCGTCCGGCGGCATTCAGCATCCCCGAGAGCAGCGCAGCCAGCGAGATGAAGAGGATGTAGGGAAAGGCGATCCGGCCGAACTCCACCGACAGGTCGAACTGCTCCTGACCTGCAAAGCCGGACGCGAGCCCGTAGATCAGCCAGGGCATCGCGGCCATCGCCACCAGCGTCAGCACAATCAGGACCGAGGCGAGCCCGGCAAAGGCATCCGAGGCAAAGCCGTCCGGGTCCTGTTCCCCTTCGAGCCGCTTCGAGAACATCGGCACGAAGGCCATATTGAAAGCGCCTTCCGCGAAGAAGCGTCGGAACATGTTGGGCAGACGGAAGGCCACCACATAGGCCTGGTAGAGCGGTCCGGTGCCGAGGTAGGCCAGGATCATCGCATCGCGCACAAAGCCGAGGATGCGGCTCATCAAGGTCCAACCGCCCACCGTGAAGAAGCCCGACATCAGGCGGATTGGCCTCACTCCTTGGCCCTTTCAGCGCCCTCTTCGATGGCCTCTCGCAGCTTCTTCTCTAGCGAGCGCTGCTTGCTCTCGGAGTAGTACTTCAGGCCGAACATGTCCTTCACGTAGAAGGTATCGACCACCTGCTCGCCGTAGGTGGCGATCACCGCATTGGCGATGTAGACGTTCGCGGCGGCCAGCGTCCGGGCGAGGTCATAGAGCAGGCCGGGCCGGTCGCGGGTGTCCACCTCGATGATCGTGTAGATTTCCGAGCCTTCGTTGTCGAAGGTGATATGCGTGGGCACCTTGAAGGCGCGCTCGCGTTTCTTGACCTTGTCGCGCGATTTCAGCGCCTCACGGGCCACCACTTCGCCACGCAGGGTCTTTTCGATCATCTGGCGCAGGCGGGGCAGGCGCGCGGCGTCATAGGGGTTCCCTTCGGCGTCCTGGATCCAATAGGCATCCGTGACCATTCCATCCTTGGTGGTATAGCTGCGCGCATCCACCACATTGGCGCCCACCAGTGCCAGCGCGCCAGCGAGGCGCGCGAAGATGCCCGGGTGATCGGCCATGACAAAGCAGGCCCGCGTTGCATCGCGGTCGTCGTCGGGGTGCAGGTCGATGAGGATTTCGCCATCCTTCACGTCTCGGAGCATCTTGGCGAAAGTGACATGCGCGGTCACATGCAACGCCTGCCAGTAGGGATCGTAGTGTCGCGCGGTTTCGGCCATGAGGTCCCTGCGCGGCCAGTCGCTGAGCGCCTCTCGTAGCGCCCGCTTGGCCTCGGCGCCGCGGTTCTCGCGGTTGAGGTCCTCCAGCCCGGTCTCCAGCGCCCGCCGTGTTTGCCGGTAGAGCGCCCGGATCAGCACTGCCTTCCAGTTGTTCCAGGTGTTCGGCCCGACACCGCGGATGTCGCAGACCGTGAGCACGCAGAGCAGGTCGAGCCGCTTGACCTCTCTCACCGCCTTGGCGAAGTCGCGCACCGTGCGCGGGTCGGCGATGTCGCGCTTCTGTGCCATGTCGGACATCAGCAGGTGATAGCGCACCAGCCATTCCACGGTATCGGTGTCGGCCTTGTTGAGGCCCAGCCGCGGCGCGATCTTGCGGGCCATCTGTGCGCCGAGGATCGAGTGATCCTCCTGCCGACCCTTGCCGATGTCGTGGATCAGCAAGGCAGTATAGAGCACCTTGCGATCCACCCCATCCTTGAGGATCGAGGAGACGACGGGCAGGTCCTCTTCCAGCTCGCCCTTCTCGATCTGGGCAAGCGTCTTGATGCACTGGATGATATGCTCATCCACCGTGTAGCTGTGATACATGTTGAACTGCATCATCGCGACGATCGGCTCGAACTCAGGGACAAAGGCCGAGAGCACGCCAAGCTCGTTCATGCGCCGCAGCGCCCGCTCCGGGTTGCCGTGCTTGAGCAGCAGGTCAAAGAAAATGCGCTGGGCTTCGGGCGCAGTGCGCACCTCGTCGTCGATCAGATGCAGGTTCGACTTGATCAGCCGCATCGCGTCCGGGTGGATCAGCATACCTGTCCGCAACGCCTCTTCAAACAGCCGCAACAGGTTCAGCTTGTCGGACAGAAACGTGGCATCGTTGGCGATGCCGATCCGGTTGTTGACAACCTGATAACCCTCTTTGACCTTGGGCCGCCGGCGGAAAATCCGTTCGAGGATCGGCTCCGCCTTGACGTGATCAGCTTCCAGTTTGGTCAGGAAAATCCGCGTCAGATCGCCCACTTCGGTGGCGTGCAGGAAGTAGTCCTGCATGAAGACCTCGACGGCCCGCCGGCCCTTGGTGTCCTCATAGCCCATAGCCTCGGCGACCCGGACCTGCATGTCGAAGGTCAGTTGCTCCGAGGCGCGATTGTTCAGCAGATGCAGATGACCCCGCACCGCCCAGAGAAAGTCTTCCGCCGCCGCAAAGCCCGCGAACTCCTCCTCGGTGAATACGCCGATCGGGATGAGGTCGGCGGCGTGATCGACGTTGTGCACATATTTGGCGATCCAGTAGAGCGACTGCAGGTCGCGCAGCCCGCCTTTGCCCTCCTTGACGTTGGGCTCAACGATATAGCGTTGACCCTGCTTGCGGTGCCGGGTCTCGCGCTCGGCAAGTTTGGCCTCGACAAAGGCGCGCTCCGATCCCGTGAAGAGATCGCTGCGCAGGCGCTTTGTGAGCGTCGTGGCGAGTCCGGGATCACCTGCAAGGTGCCGCTGTTCCAGCAGCGAGGTGCGGATCGTGAAGTCTTCGGCTCCGAGGCGAAGGCACTCCTTGATCGTGCGGCTGGCATGGCCGACCTTCAGCTTCAGATCCCAGAGGATGTAGAGCATCGACTCGATCACGCTCTCGGCCCAGGCGGTGATCTTGTAGGGCGTCAGAAACAGCAGATCCACGTCTGAAAAGGGCGCCATCTCGCCCCGGCCATAGCCACCGACTGCGATCACGGTGAGATGCTCGCTGGCGGTGGGGTTCGGCTTGGGGTGCAACAGGGTCCAGGCGACATGCAGCGCCGCGGTGACCAGCTGATCCGTCAGATAGGTGTAGGAGCGTGTCATCGGCCGTGCCGCGAACGGCGCCGCCGCGAAGGCTTCGGCGATGTGCGTCCGGCCCGTCTTTTGACGCGCCTTCAGCAGCGTGACGGCAGCTGACCGGATCTCGCCGGGCGAAGACAGCCCCTTCACCGCCGAGGCAAGCTCCCGATCAAAGGCGGCCCGGTCGAAGATCAACTCGGGCGCACAAATCAGCTCTCCGTTCGGAGGTGCATGGGCCCGCTGTGCTGTCAGGGACATGGTGCCGCCTCAGAACCCCGCGCCACCGAAGGATTGCGGGGCAGGGCTCACGATCGTCACCTGGGCGTTGTTGATCGTCGCCACGGCGAGGCCGCGCTCGTTCGTACCGTCGGGGCGCAGGCGGAAGATCCCGCTTGCGCCGCGGAACCCGGCGCCCTGGGTGAGGGCCGCGGGTGTCAGGGCGTTGGGGTTGCCTTGGCTGACAAGCGCGCCGATGGCCGCCACGCCGTCAAAGGCCAGCCCGCCGATGGGGTGCGGCAGGCTGCCATAGGCATTCTGGTACTGCGCGCTGAAAGTGGCGGAGGCCGCAGGATCGGGTCCGGCGAACCAGCCGCCCTGTACGCCGGGAAGGCTGAGCGTCTGGGGCGGGATGTCCCACCGGGTCAGGCCCATGAACTGCGCCGTCTGGGAGCTGATGCCCGCCTCGGGCAGCAGTTGCGACAGAAGCGGCAGGGCGCTGGCGGTGTCGGTCGTCATGAAGACGGCGTCGGCCGCATTGCCTTCAACGGCCGATTTGATCTGCGGGATCGAGGCGATCACATCCTGCTGCGACAAGGCGTAGCCGACCGTTCCGACGACCGAGCCGCCCTGGGCGTTCACGGCGTTGTTGATCGCATCGCGCCCCTGCGTTCCAGCAGAATCCTGCCCATGTACGATGACGAACCGCGATTTGCCCTGCCCTCGGGCGTAGCTCACCATCCGGTCCGCGGTGTTCTGGAAGGTCTGGCCGAGCACGAAGACGTTGCCGCCTGCGATCGCCGCATTGTTCGAGAACGACAGCACCGTGATGCCGTCGCCCGCCACCGCATTCCCGACCGCATTCGCTGAAGCTGCGTAAACCGGTCCGAGAATGATCTTGGCGCCTTCGTCGACCGCCTGTTGCGCCCGCGCGGCGGCGGTGGCTGCGTCCCCTGCGGTCTGGTAGACGCGCAGGTCGACACTGGCGCCATTCAGGTCCCGCATTGCGAGACGCGCCGAGTTTTCAAGGCTTTGTGCCAAGATCTCATCTGTGGTCTGACCGGATCCGCTGGGCACGAGCAAGGCAACCGGCACCGCTTCACCGGTGTTGATGCTGGGCCCGCCGCCGAAGCCCGCTCCCGGGAGCGTGTCGCAAGCGGCAAGGAGAAGCGCAACGAGCGGGAGCGCGATCAGGTGCGCGGCCTTGCGGGCGGATGGGAAAACGGCAAACATATGCGGATACTCCAGCAATCAGAATTCGGGCGCAGATGCGCTTAGGCCGCAATCATAGACGTCACGAAAGGCGGGTCCAGCGTTGAATTTCCAAAAGATAGCCCTGAGCGCAGGCCTCTACTTCGTGGGTGTGCCCATCGGAACCGCGCGCGACATCACGCTGCGGGCGCTCGACATCCTGGCCGCGGCGGACGTGCTGGCCGCCGAAGACACCCGCAGCTTGCGGCGGCTCCTGGACATTCACGCGGTCCCGCTGGCTGGCCGGGCGATCGTCGCTTTGCACGACCACAGCAAGACGGCGGTCATCGCCCGGCTGCTGGCCGAGGTGAAGGCGGGGAAATCAGTGGCCTACGCGTCGGAGGCGGGAATGCCGCTGATCGCGGACCCCGGCTTCGAGCTCGCGCGGGCAGCGGCGGCGGCCGGCCTGCCGCAGACCTGTGCGCCCGGCCCCTCGGCGGTGCTGACGGCGCTGGTGCTTGCGGGGTTGCCCACGGACGCCTTTCATTTCGCGGGATTTCCGCCCAACGCGAAGGCCGCCCGCCGGGCCGCTTTCGAGGCGTTGCGGGAGGTGCCGGGCACGCTCGTCTTCTACGAATCCCCGAAGCGGCTGGCGGCAATGCTTGCGGATGCGGCGGCCGTCCTGGGCGGAGACCGGCAGGCCGCCGTCTGCCGGGAGCTGACCAAGAAGTTCGAAGAGGTGCGGCGCGGCAGCCTCGCGGAGCTCAGTGCTAGCTATGACGGCAAGGCCGTGAAGGGTGAGCTCGTCGTTCTGATCGACCGCAACCGTTCAGGTTTTGTTAGCCAAGACGACGTAGAACACGATCTGACCCGGGCCTTGGCGACCATGACCATGCGGGACGCAGTGGACATGGTGGCCAAGGCGCATGACGTACCGCGCCGGCAGGTCTATCAGACGGCGCTCGAGTTGACGAAAGGATGACGGCTTGGGGATGCTCGCACAGCGCGCCTTGCGCGGACAGGTGGCCTTTCACGCCGGCCATGCCGCCGAAGCGGTGGTTGCGCGCCACTACGAGAGTTTGGGCTACACCGTCGCAGACGTAAGATGGCGCGGCACGGCGGGGGAGGTCGACCTGATCGTCCGGGACATTGCAGGCCTCGTCTTTGTCGAAGTGAAGAAGAGTGACAGTTTCGATGCCGCTGCAGCTCGGCTGACGGCGCGGCAGATGCGACGCATCTACACGGCGGCCGAGGAATACCTGGCAGGACAGCCGCTGGGGTCGCTGACCGAGGCGCGCTTTGACGCGGCTCTGGTCGACGGCACGGGCCGTGTTCAGATCGTCGAAAACGCCTTCGGCGCGCTCTGATCTTCTGCCTGCGGCACCATTGAACCTTTCTGACAGCTGGGCCATGTAGGGGCGGTCAACGCGAGGAGCCGCCATGAAAATCGCCTTTCAGATGGACCCCATCGGGGACGTCGACATCACCGCAGACAGCTCCTTTCGCCTGGCCGAAGAAGCGCAGGCGCGCGGCCATGAGTTGTTTTTCTACTCTCCTGACCATCTCGCCTATCAGGAGGGGCGGATCACGGCGCTCGGTCACGATCTGCGGGTCCAGCGGGTGCAGGGGGACCACGCACAGCTGGGACACGCCCGCGAGGTCGATCTGGCGGAGTTCGACGTGGTGTGGTTGCGGCAGGACCCGCCTTTCGACATGCACTATATCACGTCGACCCATCTTCTGGATCGGCTCGGCCCGGACACCCTTGTGGTTAACGATCCTTTCTGGGTCCGCAATTATCCCGAAAAGCTGCTGGTCCTCGATTTTCCCGATCTGACCCCGCCCACGAGCATCGCGCGGGATCTCACGACGATCAGGGCCTTCAAGGAAAAGCACGGCGACATCATCCTCAAGCCGCTTTACGGCAATGGGGGTGCGGGGGTGTTTCGCCTTGACGTCAATGATCGCAACCTGAGCTCGCTCTACGAGCTCTTCACGGGGTTCTCGCGCGAGCCGCTGATCGTGCAGAAGTTCCTGCCGGCGGTCTCGAAGGGTGACAAACGTGTCATCCTCGTCGATGGCGACCCGGTCGGGGCCATCAACCGCGTGCCGGCCGAAGGCGAAACCCGCTCCAACATGCATGTGGGCGGACGACCGGAGAAGATCGGCCTGACCGACCGCGACCGCGAGATCTGTGCCGCAATCGGGCCCTTGCTGAAGGAGAAGGGCCAGATCTTTGTGGGGATCGATGTGATCGGCGACTATCTGACGGAAATCAACGTGACCTCTCCGACCGGCATCCAGGAACTGGAGCGGTTCGATGGCGTCAACATCGCCGCCCGCATCTGGGAGGTGATCGAGGCGCGCGCCGGTTAGGCGTCTGCCGGGCTCGCCAGGCGAAAGCTGATCGCTTCGGCAATATGCGGTTTGCGCACCTGATCGGAGTGATCCAGATCGGCGATGGTGCGGGCGACGCGCATCACGCGATGGTAACCGCGGGCGGACAGGTTGAACCGTTCAGCGGCGCGCAGCAGTAGATCGCGGCCTTCCGCGTCCGGGCGGGCGACCTCTTCCAGGGCCTCGCCTGCGGCTTCGGCATTCGAGCGCATGTCGGGCCGCTCCGCAAAGCGGGTCTGTTGAACCGCCTGCGCCGCGGCGACCCGGGCGGCGACCGCGCTGGAGGTCTCGCCAGTGGCCGGCAGATCGAGATCGCTGTAGGCGACCGGCGGCACATCCACGCGCAGATCGAAGCGATCCATCAGCGGCCCGGAGATGCGGCCCAGATAATCTGTGCCGCAGTGGGGTACGCGGGCGCAGGCGCGTTCGGGATCGGACAGATAGCCGCATCGGCAGGGGTTGGCGGCCGCGACGAGCATGAAGCGGCAGGGGTAGCGGACATGCGCGTTGGCGCGGGAGATCATGACTTCGCCGGTTTCGATCGGCTGTCGCAGGGTTTCGAGCACGTTGCGCTGGTACTCGGGGAATTCGTCCATAAAGAGCACGCCATTGTGCGCCAGCGACACCTCGCCAGGCTTGGCCATGCGACCGCCGCCGATCATCGCGGCCATGGACGAGGTGTGGTGCGGGTCGCGAAACGGCCTGTCGCGGGTGATGCCGCCCTCGTCCAGGAGGCCGGCCACGGAATGCACCATAGAGGTCTCCAAGGCTTCCATCGCCGTCATCGGCGGCAGGATACCGGGCAGGCGCTGCGCCAGCATGGACTTTCCCGATCCGGGCGTTCCCACGAAGATCAGATGGTGCCGCCCGGCGGCGGCGATCTCCAAGGCGCGTTTGGCGCGCTCCTGCCCTTTGACCTCCGACAAGTCCTTTGTTTCTGCCCGCGTTTCCACCTGGCCCGGGGCCGCCTGCTGCAGAGGCACCTGGCCGGTGAAGTGGCGCACCACATCGCCCAGCGTGCGAGCGGCGATCACACGTGCGTCGCTGACCCAGGCCGCTTCCTTTCCGCAGGCTTCGGGGCAGAGCAGACCGAAGCCCTCTGTGGCCGCTGTCATGGCCGCGGGCAGCGCGCCGTTGACAGGGACGATCTTGCCGTCGAGCGAGAGCTCTCCGAGGGCCACGACGGATTGTGTGATGTCCTGCGGAATGATCTCGAGCGCGGCCAGCAGCGAGACCGCAATGGGCAGGTCGAAGTGGCTTCCCTCTTTTGGCAGGTCCGCCGGGCTGAGATTGATCGTCACCTTCTTCGAGGGAAAGGCGATGGCCATGCAGGACAGCGCAGCGCGCACCCGTTCCTTGGCCTCGGACACGGCCTTGTCGGGCAAGCCCACGATACTGAACGCGGGCAGACCTGGAGAGAGCGAGCACTGGACTTCGACAAGACAGGCCTCAATCCCGCGAAAGGCGACCGAATGGGCAAGAGCAACCACGAAAACCCCTCCTGACTAACGTGGTTAATCGGTACGTCAGGGGTGTTTACGAAAGGTTAATCCCCGCGCGTCTCGGCAGGCCAGTCCGCGAGGGTGCAATTCGTCGGATAGGGAAAGGGGTCGTAGGTCACTTTCAGTGCCTCCGCCCGCCATGCCCGGAAGGCCGGATCCTCAATGGTTTGGACGCAATAGGCGCGGTTCTGTGCCGATACGGGCAGATCGTAGCCGATAATCCGCGCCGCAACCGGGGCAAAGAATACGTCGACAAGCGAATAGGAGCCCATGATCCAACCCTCCGTCGCGCCGGACATGGCACGGGCGCTGGCCCAGACCTCTTGGAGCCGCGTCAGATCGGCGGCCAGCGCCGGGGAGACCTCGAAGCGCTGATTGACGTGATGCAACTGCATCGGACAGGTCTCGCGCAGCGCCGAAAATCCGCTGGCCATTTCGGCGCACAACCACCGCGCCCGGCTGCGCAGCGCCGGCGGTTTCGGCCAGAGCCCGGCCTCGGGATGCCTCTCGGCCAGTGTCTCCGCCATCGCCAGTGTCTCGCCGATGATCTCGCCCTCGGGCGTTTTCAACACGGGCACAAGACGGGCGGGTGCAAGCGGGGCCAGATCGTCGGCCATCGTGCCGCTGTAAAGCCCGACCAGATGGGTCCGGTGGGGCAGCGCGAATTTCTCCAGCATCAGCCAGCCCCGGAGGGACCAGCTGGAGAACAGGCGGTCGCCGATGTAAAGATCGTAGGTCATGACGCGCAGGTTAGCCGCGGCCCGGGTGCGACATCAAACGACCATTTGTGACCGTGGCGATCACGGACGGTGATTGATCTGGTGCACGGTGGTCTCGGCCCCGGCAAAAACGATCCGGGTGCAGGACAGATTGTCGATGGAATGCGAGAGCGCCTCAAAGGGGGTGACCCCGAGCCCGCGCTGCACCTGGGTGAGGATGACCCCGATATGCGCGGTCGCGATGATGTGCGCATCGGGGTGCGCGGCCGTCAGCGCATCGACGCAGGCATTGATGCGTCGCGCTGCGGCATTCCAGCTTTCGCCCTCGGGGGGGGCAACATCTCCGGGCGTTTCCCAGTAGGCGCGGCTCAGCTCCGGATCACGCTGTGCGACGTCGGAGAAATGCAGGCCGTCCCAGGCGCCGAAATGAAACTCGCGCAGGGCCGATGTGTCAGCCAGCCGCGCGTGCCCCGGCGCTTGTATGGCGTCGGCCGTGGCCGAGGCGCGGATCAGGTCCGATGAAACCAGCAGAGCCTGATCGGGCAGGTGGTCCCGCAGCTTTGCCACCTGCGCGGTGTCCGACAGATCGGCAGGCACGTCACGCCAGCCGACCAGCGCTTTTTCATGCGTAGGCCCGTGCCGCACCCAATGCCAGACCGTCATGGCAACGTCCCCTTCATGACGATCGGAAGCCCTGCGCTCACCTGAACCGCGAGATCGGCCTCTGCTGCAAGCGCGATGTTCAACCGACCCTGCGCCTCGCGAAACCTGCGCGCCAGCGCGTTCTCGGGCACAATGCCGTGGCCGACCTCATTCGAGACGATCACGACTGGTGCTGCGCAGTCGTGCAAGGCAGAGAGGAGATCGGCCTGACCTTCCGCTATGTCGCGCCCGTCCATGATTAGGTTCGTCAGCCACATCGTGGCGCAGTCGATCAGCACGGCCTGGCCCGAGGTGAGCTGTGACAGAACCGGGTGAAGTTCGATTTGTGCCTCAAAATTCAGCCAGCGGTCACTTCTGCGCGATCTGTGCAGTTCTACGCGCATTTTTATTTCGTCGTCAAAGACCCGCGATGTGGCAAGGTAAACAGGTTCTAAAGCACTGCTTAACAAAAGGTTTTCTGCCCAGACTGATTTCCCGGAGGCTGCACCTCCTAGAACGAAAGTCAGTTTTGGCAACATTTTATAAACCTTTGAGGTGAACCAATCGTTGGTATGGTGCGTACCTATATCAATTGTACACGGCAAGGTGTGCTTCATCTGACTGGGAGATGTCGCTATGGCTTTGGACACAGCAAGAGATATGTCACTGTCGCGGACCGCGATGAAAGCAGAGTTGCTCGACGCGGAAACCGAGCTCAAACTGGCCTACGCGTGGCGCGACGAGCGATGTGAAGACTCCCTACACCGGCTGATCACAGCCTACATGCGATTGGCGATTTCGATGGCCGCCAAGTTCAAGCGGTACGGCGCACCCATGAATGATCTCATTCAGGAGGCCGGGCTGGGGCTGATGAAAGCAGCCGACAAGTTCGACCCGGATCGCGGCGTGCGCTTTTCGACCTATGCAGTGTGGTGGATCAAGGCGTCGATCCAGGATTACGTGATGCGCAACTGGTCGATGGTGCGCACCGGTTCGACCTCGTCCCAGAAGTCCCTCTTTTTCAATATGCGTCGCGTACAGGCCCGGCTGGAGCGCGAGAGTGCTGCCGCAGGCGAGGTGCTAGATCGGCACCAGTTGCGGCAGATGATTTCGACCGAGATCGGTGTTCCGCTTCATGATGTCGAGATGATGGAAGGCCGCTTGTCGGGCTCGGACTACTCTTTGAACGCCACCCAGTCGACCGATGACGAAGGCCGCGAGTGGATCGATGCGCTGGAGGATGAAAGCGCGCAGGCTGCCGATATGGTCGAGCATTCCCATGACACCGAACAGCTGCGCGAGTGGCTCTTGAAAGCCATGAACGATCTGAACGAGCGCGAGCGGTTCATCGTACGCGAGCGCAAACTGCGGGACCAGCCCCGCACGCTTGAGAGCCTTGGCCAGGAGCTGAACCTCAGCAAGGAACGGGTGCGCCAGTTGGAGGCCGCCGCCTTCGGCAAGATGCGCAAGTCGCTCGAGAGCCAGTCGCGCGAAGTGCATCATTTCCTGATGTGACGCGCTCATATCCAAGATCTATGACGTTGTTTGGAGCGGCCATCTGGGCCGCTTCTTTCGCCTCTGCCGACGACATGCCGCCCGAAGCTGCACAGACGGCCGACGTGCTGTTCATCGGCGAGCAGCATGACAACCCTGCTCATCACACGCTTCAGGCCGCCTGGACCCGTGCGCTTGCGCCGACCGCATTGGTCTTTGAGATGCTGACCCCGGATCAGGCGGCCCGGATCACGCCGCAGCTGCGCAGGTCAGAGAGCGATCTCGAAGCCGCGCTGGAGTGGGAGGCGTCGGGGTGGCCCGATTTTGGCATGTATTATCCGATCTTCGCCGCCGCACCGGATGCGCAGATTTTCGGCGCCGCTGTCCCCCGGGATCAGATCCGCGGCCTGATGCAGGATGCGCTGGTCGACATCTTCGGCGCCGCGGATGCGGTGCGCTTCGGCCTTGACCAGCCGCTGCCTGCAGCGCAGCAGGCGACACGCAAAGAGATGCAGGCCGAGGCCCATTGCAACGCGCTGCCGGACGAGATGCTGCCGGTGATGGTCTCCGTCCAGCGGCTGCGCGATGCAGCGCTTGCGCGCGCCGCGCTCGCGGCCGTCTCGGCAACGGGTGGCCCTGTGGTCGTGATCACCGGCAACGGCCACGCGCGGGCGGATTGGGGTGCGCCTGTTTACCTCGAAACCGCCGCACCCGACCTCGCGATCTTTGCGCTGGGACAGGGCGAAGATGGCAGCACCCCGCCTGGGCGCTTCGACGTCACCGTGGATGGCCCGCCGGTCGACCGGGGTAATCCCTGCGACGCGTTCAACTGATCCGCGGGGCTGGCGATTGCCGTCATGACGGCCTATGGTCGCGCCGATGACCACCCAACGGGGACGCATGATGCTGACCGGGAAACACATTTTGCTGATCATCGGTGGGGGAATCGCAGCCTTCAAATCGCTCGATCTGATCCGCCGCTTGCGCGAACGGGGCGCAGAAGTCACCCCCGTTCTGACCCTGGCAGGGGAGGCTTTTGTCACGCCGCTGTCCGTCTCGGCGCTGGCCGGGAGAAAGGTCTACCGGGATCTCTTCGATCTCACGGATGAGGCCGAGATGGGGCATATTCAGCTGAGCCGGGTCGCGGATCTGCTCGTGGTGGCACCCGCCACGGCCGATCTCATGGCAAAGATGGCCAGCGGCTTGGCCAATGATCTGGCCAGTACGATCCTTCTGGCCACCGATACGCCCGTGCTGGCCGCACCCGCCATGAACGTTCGCATGTGGCAACACCCGGCAACCCGGCGCAATCATGCGCAACTGTCTGACGACGGGGTGCGCTTTGTCGGGCCGAACGACGGCGACATGGCCTGTGGTGAATACGGCCCCGGCCGGATGGCCGAACCGATGGAGATCGTTGCGGCCATCGAGGCGCAGCTGGCAGGTGGGCCGCTCTCGGGCAAACGTGTTCTCGTGACCTCGGGGCCGACGCACGAACCGATCGATCCGGTGCGTTACATCGCCAACCGGTCCTCTGGTGCCCAGGGCACAGCCATCGCCCGCGCGCTCTCGGCTCTTGGCGCAGAGGTCGTCTTCGTCACCGGCCCCGCGGATGTTCCGCCGCCCGAGGGGGTGACGGTGGTGCCGGTCGAGACCGCGCGCCAGATGCGTGAGGCGGTCGAGGCGGCCTTGCCCGCAGATGCCGCTGTCTTCGCCGCTGCGGTCGCGGATTGGCGCGTGCAGGGCGCGCGTGATCAGAAACTGAAGAAGTCCAAGGACGGCCTGCCGACGCTCGCGTTCGAGGAAAACCCGGACATTCTGAAAGAGGTTTCTCATCTGGGCGCAGGGCGACCCAAGCTGGTGGTCGGTTTCGCGGCCGAGACCGATGATGTCCTTGCCAATGCGACGGCCAAGAGGCAGCGCAAGGGCTGCGACTGGATCGTGGCCAACGATGTCTCGGGCGGGTCGGGTGTCATGGGCGGTGCCGACAATACCGTGACCGTGATCGACGAAGCAGGCCCTGAGAGCTGGCCCAAGATGACCAAGACCGAGGTGGCCAAGCGCCTCGCCGCGCGGATCGCTGAGGCGCTGAACTGATCTCATGACAGCGGAACCCGGTCATGTCGAGATTGCGTTTGCCTGGACGGACGACGCCGACCGCAGCCTCGGGTTGCCGGCGTATCAGACGCCGGGCGCGGCCGGCGCGGACGTGCGGGCCAACCTGCCGGAAGGCGATGTCACGCTTGTACCGGGGGCCCGCGCCTTGATCCCGACCGGCCTGAAGATAGAGATCCCACACGGGTATGAGGTGCAGGTGCGTCCGCGATCGGGCCTGGCCTTGAAGCATGGGCTGATGCTGGTCAACAGCCCGGGCACCATCGACAGCGACTATCGCGGCCCCTTGGGCATTATCGTCCTGAACGCAGGTGAGGCCGCCTTTACCGTCACCCACGGCATGCGGATTGCCCAATTGGTGGTGGCACCGGTTGTGCAGGCCGGTTTCACGCTGCAGGACCGGTTGAGCGGGACTGAGCGCGGTGAGGGCGGGTTCGGATCAACGGGGCCGCGCTGATGGTTCTGGTTCTGGCCATGGCCGCGGGGTTCTGGGGGCTCGGTGCGCTGATGGGGGCGCCGCGCAGCACCCGCCTGACGATGATCGGCGCGCTTTACGTCGGTGTTCTCATCATTCAGCTGACGCTGCCCGACGGCAGCGCCCTGCGCGCGGCCACCGGCGAAAGCCCAGCCCTGTGGCTCATCCTGGGCGGGTTCGTGGCGCTGGTGCTCGGGTACCGGCGCGGTCTGCGCGCCCTGCAAAGCCGCGCAGACACTGCACAATCCTCGCATCGGTTCGATGTCGTGAAACCCGGTTTCAGTGAGACGGAACTGAACCGCTACGCCCGGCACATCGTCCTGCGCGAAATCGGCGGGCCGGGGCAAAAACGGCTTAAGGCGGCAAAAGTCCTGGTGGTGGGCGCCGGCGGGCTTGGCGCACCGGCGCTGCAATACCTCGCGGCGGCGGGCGTCGGGACCATCGGAGTGATCGATGACGACACGGTCGAGAACGCGAACCTCCAGCGCCAGGTGATCCACAAGGATCAGTCTATCGGGACGCCGAAGGTCTTCTCTGCTCAGGCGGAAATGACCGCGCAGAACCCGCATGTCGTCGTGCGGCCCTATCACCGCCGCCTGACCGAGGAGATCGCAGATGACCTCATTGGCGACTACGACTTAATCCTCGATGGCACGGACAATTTCGACACGCGCTACCTCGTCAACCGCGTTGCCGTCGCGCAGGGCAAACCGCTGATCTCGGGTGCGCTCAGCCAGTGGGAAGGGCAGTTGAGCGTCTTCGATCCGGCGTTCGGCGCCCCGTGCTACCAATGCGTCTTCCCGGAGGCGCCGGCCTCAGAGCTGGCCCCGTCCTGTGCCGAAGCCGGTGTTCTGGGCCCGTTGCCCGGCGTCATCGGCGCCATGATGGCCGCGGAGGCCATCAAGCTCATCACCGATGCCGGGACGGTCCTGCGGGGCCAGATGGTTATTTACGACGCGCTTTACGGCGAAAGCCGGACCATCGCGGTGGCGCCCCGGTCCGACTGTCCCGTTTGCGCTGGAAAGCGCCCAGGATAGCCCGGCGCAGCAGGTCCGCCGCTTGTGCATCCTCGGTCCCGAACCTAGCTTGTGTCCCAAAGGAGAGCCGCATGACGAACCCGCTGTTGCAGGACTGGACCACCCCCTTTCAGATCGCCCCGTTTGACGCCATTTCAGACGATGATTTCGCACCCGCGGTCGAGCAGGCGCTCGCCGCACACCGCGACGAGATCGAGGCCATCGCGAGCGCGTCCGAGACACCGAGTTTTACCAACACGATCGAGGCGCTGGAGGCTGCCGGGGCGTCGCTCGATCAGGTGTTGAACGTGTTCTTCAACCTTGTGGGGGCCGACAGCAACCCGGCGCGCGAAGCGCTGCAGCGCGAGTTTTCGCCCAAGCTCGCCGCGCATTTCTCGCAGATTTCCAGCAACAAGGCGCTCTTCGCCAGAGTCGCTGACCTGTGGGAGCGTCGTGACGCGCTGGACCTCACTGCCGAGCAGGCCCGCGTGCTGATGCTGAAACATCGCAACCTGGTTCGGTCGGGAGCGGCTCTGGAAGGTGCGGACGAGGCGCGGATGACAGAGATCAAGGAGCGGCTTGCCGTTCTCGGCACCGAGTTCACCCAGAACCTTCTGGCGGACGAGCGCGACTGGACCTTGCCGCTGGCCGAGGCCGACCTTGAGGGCTTGCCGGGGTTCGTTGTTGCCGCGGCGCGGGCCGCAGGCGAGGAGAAGGGCGCGGACGGCCCTGTCGTGACGCTTTCGCGCTCGCTGATTGTACCGTTCCTGCAGTTTTCGCCTCGGCGGGATCTGCGCGAGACCGCTTTCAGGGCCTGGGCTGCGCGTGGGGCCAACGGGGGGGCCACCGACAATCGGGCCATCGCGGCCGAGATCCTCGGTCTGCGCGAAGAACGCGCGCGCCTGCTCGGCTATGACAGCTTTGCCGACTACAAGCTCGAAACCGAAATGGCCAAGACCCCTGCGGCGGTGCGCGATCTGCTTATGGCGGTCTGGGAGCCTGCCGTGGCCCGGGCCAGGGCCGATGCCGACGCGCTGACCGAGATGATGCGGGCCGATGGGATCAACGGCCCGCTGGCTCCCTGGGACTGGCGCTACTATTCGGAAAAACGCCGCCTGGCCGAGCATGACCTCGATGAGGCGGCGCTGAAGCCCTACTTCCAGTTGGAGCGCATGATCGAAGCCGCCTTTGCCTGCGCGACCCGGCTCTTCGATCTGCAGTTCGCCCCGCTCGATGTTCCGCTCTATCACCCTGATTGCCGGGCGTGGGAGGTGACGCGGAACGGAGCGCATGTGGCGGTGTTCATCGGTGACTATTTCGCGCGGGGTTCGAAACGCTCGGGCGCCTGGTGCTCGGCCATGCGCGCGCAGGCCAAGTTCCCGAAGCCGCAGACGCCCGTGGTTGTCAACGTCTGCAACTTCGCCAAGGGTGATCCTGCACTTCTGTCCTATGACGACGCGCGGACGCTGTTCCATGAGTTTGGCCATGCGCTGCACCAGATGCTGTCCGATGTGACCTATGAAAGCGTTTCGGGCACGTCTGTCGCGCGCGATTTTGTCGAGCTGCCAAGCCAGCTTTACGAGCATTGGCTGGACGTGCCGCAGGTGCTGGCCGAATTCGCCACCCATGTCGAGACCGGTGCCGCGATGCCGCAGGAGATGCTGGACAAGGTGCTCGCTGCAGCCACCTACGACATGGGCTTTCAGACGGTGGAATACGTGGCCTCGGCCCTTGTTGACCTCGCCTTTCACGACGGGCCTGCGCCAAGCGATCCGATGGCCCGGCAGGAGGAGGTCCTGCGCGAGATCGGTATGCCCGAGGCCATCGCGATGCGTCACGCCACGCCGCATTTCGCGCATGTGTTTGCCGGCGACGGTTATTCCAGCGGCTATTACAGCTACATGTGGTCCGAGGTGATGGACGCCGATGCCTTTGCGGCCTTCGAAGAGGCGGGCGGTGCCTTCGACCCCGAGCGCGCGGCCGCGCTGGAGCAGCATATCCTGTCGACCGGCGGCAGCCGGGATGCGGCCGAGCTCTACACGGCGTTCCGCGGGCGGCTTCCGGGGGTCGAGGCCTTGCTGACGGGGCGCGGTCTCGCCGCAGAGTGATCAGTACCCGCTGCGGCGGTCCACCAGATGCAGGAAGGGCTCCCCGGCCTCCCCGCGTCGGACATTCTCGGCGATGACTCGGGCCGCGGTGGTCGGGCGCGTCTCGGCGGCCACATGCGGTGTGACTGTGACCTTCGGATGCGCCCAGAAGGGATGAGCCTGCGGCAGCGGCTCGGTACGGAAGACATCGAGCGTCGCGCCGGCGACATGGCCTCGGTCGAGCGCGTCGAGCAGCGCCTCATCGTCGATCAGCGGCCCGCGGCCCGGGTTGATCACAAACGCGCCTTTCGGAAGCCGCGCCAGGGTTTCGGTGTTGAGCGTGTTCTCTGTGGCCGGTGTATCAGGCAGCAAGAGCACGAGGATCTCGGCCTGCGCCAGGGCCGTTGCAAGCCCGCCCGAGCCATGATGCGCGATGACGCCCGGCACGTGTTTCTCCCGACGGCTCCAGCCGGTCACGGCAAAGCCGAGGCTCAGCAGCACCTCGGCTACGGCCGATCCCAGTGCGCCGAGGCCCAGGATGGTGACCTGGCGCTCGGACGCCAGGGGTGGTGTATGCGGCACCCAGAGATGGTCGGGGTTGTGGATGTGCTGGTCCATCCCGAGGTGATAGCGCATCACGTGGCCCGCCACCCATTCGGTCATGGATTGGGTCATGCCGGGGTCGACCATGCGCGCAAGCGGCAGGGTCAGCGTGGGGTTGTTCACGATTGTCTCGACACCCGCCCAGAGGTTCAGCACCGCCTTGGCCCGGGTAAAGGGACTGAAATCCTGCAACGGCGCATTCGGCGTATAGATGATGTAGTCAACCTCGGCAGGTGGAATGTCCGGTGCGAGATGGGGCGAGAGGCCAAGCTCGGCGAAGGCGGACCTCAGTGGCGTCTCGTAGATGGTCCAGCGGCTTGGATGTGCGGCAAAAAGGACGTTTGGTGTCACGGTGGCTTATCTCAGGCGATGCACATGCGCGCTTTGCATCAGGCCGAAGGCCAGCATCAGCACCAGCATCGCCGAGCCGCCAAAGCTCACCAGCGGCAGCGGCACACCCACGACCGGCGCAAGGCCCATCACCATCGACATGTTCACCGCGAAGAACAGGAAGAAGTTCAGCGCGATCCCGAGGATCAGCAGGGACGAGAAGCGGTCCTTGTTGATCAGCGCCGACCAGATGCAGAAGACGATGATCAGCGCATAAAGCCCCAACAACGACATGCTCCCCAGAAAGCCGAACTCCTCGGCCAGCGTCGTAAAGATGAAATCGGTGTGTTTCTCGGGCAGGAAGTTCAGCCGCGTCTGTGTGCCCTGCATGAACCCACGCCCGGTCCATCCGCCGGAGCCGAGCGCGATCTTGGATTGGGTGATGTGATAGCCCGCGCCCAGCGGGTCGGTACTGGGGTCGAGGAAAGTGTCGATGCGGCGGAACTGGTAGTCCTTGATCAACTGCCACTCGGTCCCGCGGGACTTGAAGACGGTGGTCACCAGCCCGATGGCGCTGGCGAGCACGGCAGCGAAATAGGCCCAGTGCACGCCGGCGAGGAACATCAGCCCGCCCCCTGCGGCCAGCAGCAGGATGGAGGTGCCCAGATCGGGCTGTCGCAGCACCAGCGCGGTCGGGATCAGGATCACGATCACCGGCAGCAGCACCCAGAACGGGTGAGAGGTGCGTTTCGCAGGCAGCCAGTCGTAGTAGGCGGCCAGGAACATCACCAGCGTGATCTTCATCAGTTCGGAGGGCTGCAAGCGCATGAAGCCGAGGTCGATCCAGCGCTGTGCCCCCATGCCGACCACGCCAAAGAACTCCACCGCGACAAGCAGTGCGAGCGTGACAAGATAAGCGATGCCCGCCAGCGAACGCCAGAACCAGATCGGAACCATCGCGACGCTGATCATCAGCACGAACCCTACGGCAAAACGCTTCATCTGCGGCTCGGCCCACGGGCTGAAGGAGCCGCCTGCGACCGAATAGAGCATCAGAAACCCGACCCCGGAGATCGAGGCCAGAAGGATCGCGATGGGCCAGTTCAGATAGAGGATCTTGCGCACCCCGGTCGGTGCGGTTTTGACGGCATACTCGAGATAACTCATGCCTGATCCCGCCCGACGAAGGAGGCCTGGGGCTGCACGCCGCGCAGCCGCTCCTGCTGTTCTTCAATGCGCTCGCGGTCCTTTGTCGGATAAGCCTCGAGCGGCGGCTCTCCTCCATAGAGCGCCTGAAGCGTTATGTCGCGTGCAATCGGAGCAGCGGCTTTCGAGCCGCCACCGCCATGCTCGACGACAACGGAAATCGCGTACTTCGGCCGATCGATGGGCGCGAAATTGACGAAGAGCGCGTGATCGCGCCGTTCCCAGGGCAGGTCTTCGTTGCGGATCACACCTGCCCGCCGCTCTGCCGCGGTGATGTTGCGCACCTGGCTCGTTCCGGTCTTGCCGGCCATGCGCATGCCCTCGTCGATGATCCGCGAGCCATAGGCCGTGCCGCGCCGGTCATTGACCGTGACATCCATGGCGCGGCGCATCTTGCGCAGGTTGTTCTCGTTCATGCCGAGGCTCTCGCCGCCGCGCTCGGGCTGCTCGACCCCGTCGATCGATTTGATCAGCCGCGGTTCGACCGCCCGGCCCGTGGCCAGCCGTGCGGTCATCACGGCCAACTGCATCGGCGAGGCGAGCATGAAACCCTGGCCGATCGAGACGTTGACCGTGTCGCCGACCCGCCAGCTTTGCCCGTAGGTCTGCTGTTTCCACGCCATGTTCGGGGCGAGGCCCTGCGCGACTGCCGACATGGGCACATCGTGCTTCACCCCAAGCCCGAAGCGCTTCGCCATCTCGGAGACCTTTTCGATCCCCACCTTGATCGCGAGATCGTAATAGTAGACGTCGCAGGACCGTTTCAGCGAGGTTTGCAGATCGACCCAGCCGTGACCCCCGCGCTTCCAGCAGTGAAACCGCCGACCCGACACTGTAAGGTGGCCCGGGCAATAGACCGTCTCATCCGGCCCGATCAGCCCCGCCTCGAGTGCGGCCATCGCCGTGATCATCTTGAAGGTGGAGCCGGGCGGATAGAGGCCTTGCACGGTCTTGCTGGCGAGCGGGCGATACTTGTTGTTGGTCAGGGTGTTATAGTCCTTGACCGAGATCCCCCGCACGAAGAGGTTCGGGTCGAAGGTCGGCGCCGAGGCGCAGGCCACCACATCGCCCGTGTCGCAATCGAGAACCACGGCGCTGGCGCTCTCCTGGTCCAGCCGCGCCTGAACGTAGCCTTGCAGCTTGGCGTCGATGGTCAGCTGCACGTCGGAGCCGGGAATGCCCTCGCGCCGGTCAAGCTCGCGCATCACCCGCCCGGCGGCGTTGACCTCGACCCGCTTGGCACCTGCCTTGCCACGCAGGAGCGGCTCCAGCTTGGTTTCGACCCCCACCTTGCCGATCTGGAAGCGGGGGATGCGCAGGACCGGCTCGGGATCTTCGATCTTCTGCAGATCATAGTCCGAGACGGGCCCCACATAGCCCAAGACATGCGCAAAATCCGATCCCTGCGGATAGACGCGGCTGAGACCCACCTCCGGGGTGACCCCAGGCAGTGCGGGTGCGTTCACCGATACCCGGCTGATATCCTGCCAGCGCACGTCCTCGGCGATGGTGATCGGCAGGAAGGAGGGCGAGCGTCTGAGCTCTTCTTTGGTGCGGGCGATGTCTTCGGGATCGAGCGGGATGATGCGTGACAAGCGCTCGAGCACCGCGTCGGTGTCGCCCGCATCCTCGCGCACGATGACGATGCGATAGGAGGGCGCATTCTGAGCCAGGCGCACGCCGTTGCGGTCGAAGACCTCGCCGCGAGACGGCGGGATCAGCCGGACGTTGATGCGGTTCTCCTCGGCCAGCAGCCGGAACTGGTCGGCCTGTTCCACCTGCAGGAACCGCATGCGCGCGGCGAGGCCGCCGATGAAGAGTAGCTGCGCGCCGCCGAGCAGGGCGGCCCGGCGGCTGATCCGGCGATGGCTGAAATCAGTCTCGGCGCGTGTCTTCTTCATGCCGATGCCTCGGTTGTGTCGGTGGTCTGCATCATAGCCGCGCACCCGTGCTGTCGAGATCGCCCGGCGTCGCCTTGCGGACCCTCATCAGCCCATGCGTTGCGGCGACCACCAGCGGATAAAACAGGATTGTCATCACCGTCTCGAAGATCGTCAAGCCGAAGGGTGGCAAATCCACCAGCGTGATGATCAAGAGCGCCCGATAGAAGATTGCCACGCTCACCATGACGATGGCGACGCGCAGCCATTCGCTTGCGAAACCCGTGTCGCGCAGGCCACGCGCCCGGCGCTTCAGGCTCTCGCAGCCCAGCAGGGCCACCATCGCCCAAAGGCCCGGCGGCCGTTGCAGCAGCAGATCAGCCAGCAGAAACAGCCCGGCGAGCGCGAGCACGGGCACATATTCCGGCCGGCGCAGGGACCAGGCGCAGGCAAAGGCCAGCAGCAGGTCGGGTCCGACCCAGCGGCGCGGGGTCGTCTCGAGCGGCAGCAGGTGGAAGAAGAGGATCACGCAGACCAGCAGGGCAAAGCCCAGGCGCATCGTCCAAAGGCGTGTTTGCGGCAGCTCGCTCACTGGCCCAGGCCCTCGGTGGCGATCACCGGCGGCGGTGGCAGCTGCGGGCCGATGATCCGGGCGGTGTCAGACACCGGTTCGGTCCCGTGATGGCGCAGCACCCGCAAGAACTCGAGCCGCTGATAGTCGGCCGAGAGCCGCACCCGCAGCTTGCCACCGGGATCAAGTGCCACCTGACCGATCAGCAGCCCGGGCGGGAAGACACCGCCATCACCGGAACTGATCACCCGATCGCCTGGACGCACCTGGTCGCTGTCTTCGAGGAACTCGATGGGTGGGGCCGAGGAATTGTCGCCCGCGACGATTACCCGCTGCCCGGACGGCTGGATGATCGCCGGAATACGGCTGGATGCATCGGTGAGCAGGATCACGCGGGCCGTGTTTTCGCCGACACCGGAGATACGCCCGACGACACCGATCCCGTCCATCGTGGCCCAGCCATCGACGACGCCGTCGCGTGCACCGACGTTGAGCAGCACCGACTGGCGGAAGGGCGAGCCGCTGTCCGCCAGCACGACGCCGGTGATGTATGTCAGCCGCGGATCGAGCCGGACCTTGTTCAGATCGAGCAACCTTGCGTTTTCCTGTTCGAGCTGCAGTGCGGCCTCTTTCCAGGCTTGCATGCGCCGCAATTCCGAGCGCAGCTCGCCGTTCTGCTGCGCCAGCCGCTGATAGCTCTGGAAGTTCTTCAAAAGGTTGATCGTACCGGTCACGGGCGCCATCGCCCAGTCGAGGCTGGGCACGAACTTATCCGTGACCAGCGCGCGAAAGAGTTCGACCCGGGGGCTGTCGATCCGCCAGACGAGGAAAATTGCAAAGAGGCAGAGCACCACCACGCTCAGCAGCAGGCGCCGGACGGGGCCGGTGTATTCGCTGCTGGTGGGTCGGTCCTTGGCCATCTCTCGGCGGTCTCCTGCCCCGGATCGGGCAGGGCAGACCTGCCGCTGAACGGGGCGCTATGATCGGATGCGCTTAGCTGTCGTAGTCGATCGCATGGCGCAGTTGTTTCTCGTACTCCAGGGCCTTACCGGTGCCGAGCGCCACGCAGTTGAGCGACTCATCGGCAATCGACACAGCGAGACCGGTTTGTTCGCGCAAGGCAAGATCCAGGTCGCCCAGCAGGGCGCCGCCCCCGGTGAGCATCACGCCGCGGTCCACGATATCCGCGGCCAGATCCGGCGGTGTGGTCTCAAGGGCGGTCATCACCGCCTCGCAAATCTGTTGTACAGGTTCGGCCAGGGCTTCGGCAATCTGTGCCTGCGTCACTTCGATTTCCTTCGGCACACCGTTCAGCAGGTCGCGCCCGCGGATCTGCATAGAGGTTCCGCGCCCGTCATCGGGCATGCGGGCGGTGCCAATGGAGGTTTTCACCCGTTCCGCCGTTGTCTCACCCACCAGAAGGTTCTGCTGCCGGCGCAGGTAGCTGATGATCGCCTCGTCCATACGGTCGCCGCCGACGCGGACCGAGCGGGCGTAAACGATATCGCCCAGGCTCAGCACCGCCACCTCGGTGGTCCCGCCGCCGATGTCGACGACCATGTTGCCCGTCGGGTCGGTGATCGGCATGCCGGCACCAATGGCCGCCGCGATGGGTTCGGCAATGAGCCCGGCGCGGCGCGCGCCTGCGCTCAGCACCGACTGGCGGATTGCACGTTTCTCCACAGGGGTGGCGCCGTGGGGCACACAGACGATGATCTTGGGTTTGGAGAAAGTCGATCGCTTGTGCACCTTGCGGATAAAATGCTTGATCATCTCTTCGGCGGTATCGAAGTCGGCGATCACGCCTTCGCGCATCGGGCGGATCGCCTCGATGCTGCCAGGTGTGCGGCCCAGCATCAGCTTGGCGTCTTCCCCCACCGCAAGGACCTTCTTCACCCCATCCTTGACGTGATACGCCACCACCGAGGGTTCGGACAGGATCACGCCGCGCCCTTTGACATAGACCAGCGTGTTGGCGGTGCCGAGATCGATCGCCATATCGGATGAAAACAGCCCGCGAATTTTGTCAAACATTCTGTTGATACCTTGCCCGAAATCTTCTTGGCCCGCGCTTTCCAGAAAGGCGGGCTTTCCACACTTATAGGCTTAGGCGTTAAAGGGTGAAAGAGGCGTTAACGATGATGTAAGCATCATATTGCTTTTTCATCGCTTCTGTGAATTCGCGCTCAAGTCGGGCCCCGATGCAAGACCGGGGCCCGCGCATCAGCTGACGTCCTTGTAGCTGATCTCGCGCTTGTCCTTGCCACCTTTTTCGCGACGCATCAGCAGGCGGTTCAGCGCGTGAATGTAGGCAAGCACCGAGGCGACGACCGTGTCGGTGTTGGCTGACTGGCCGGTCACGATGCGGCCGTCTTCTTCCATCCGGACCGAGACGGTCGCCTGCGCATCGGTGCCTTCGGTCACCGCATGCACCTGGTAGAGCTGCAGCCGCGCGCTGTGCGGCACCAGCGCCTTGATCGCGTTGAAGGAGGCATCGACCGGGCCATCGCCCGTCTGCGTCGTCGATTGCTCTTCACCGTCGATCTCCATCACCAGATCGGCCTGTTGCGGTCCTTCCGTCCCGCAGACGACCTTCAGAGACTTGAGCTTCAGCCGGTCGTTTTCGGGATCAGTGGAGGTCCGCATCAGCGCGATCAGATCGTCGTCGTAGATCTCTTTCTTGCGGTCCGCCAACTCCTTGAACCGCACGAAGACATCCTTGAGCTGATTGTCCCCCAGCTCGAAGCCCAGATCCTCCAGCTTGGAGCGCAATGCCGCGCGACCGGAGTGCTTGCCCATGACGAGATTGGTCTCGGAAAGGCCCACATCCTCGGGGCGCATGATCTCGAAGGTCTCGGCGTTCTTCAGCATCCCGTCCTGATGGATGCCGCTTTCATGCGCGAAGGCGTTCTTGCCGACGATGGCTTTGTTGAACTGCACCGGGAAGCCCGAGACGGCGGCCACGCGACGCGAAATGTTCATGATCTTGGTGGCATCAATGCCGGTCTGGAAGGGCATGATGTCGTTGCGCACTTTCAGGGCCATGACCACCTCTTCGAGGGCTGTGTTGCCCGCACGCTCCCCCAAACCATTGATCGTGCATTCGATTTGACGTGCGCCGGCTTCGACGGCGGCCAGTGAGTTCGCCGTCGCCATGCCCAGATCGTTGTGGCAATGGGTGGCGAAGGTGATCTCATCCGCGCCGGGCACCCGGTTGATCAGCATCGCAATCAGCTCAGCCGATTCTCGCGGCGCGGTGTAGCCCACCGTGTCGGGGATGTTGATCGTCGTCGCACCGCATTTGATCGCGATCTCGACCACGCGGCAGAGGTAATCTTCTTCCGTCCGGGTCGCATCCATGGGGGACCACTGCACGTTGTCACAGAGGTTGCGGGCGTGGGTCACGGTCTGCTCGATCCGCTCGGCCATCTGATCCATGTCGAGGTTCGGGATCGCGCGGTGCAGTGGCGAGGTGCCGATAAACGTATGAATGCGAGGGGCTTTTGCGTGTTTCACCGCCTCCCAGCAGCGGTCGATGTCGCCGATCTGGGCGCGCGCCAGCCCGCAGATGGTGGCGTTCCGCGTCTGCTTGGCGATTTCGGTGACGGCAGCAAAGTCGCCTTCCGAGGCGATGGGGAAGCCCGCTTCGATGATGTCCACGCCCATCTCGTCGAGCAGCCCGGCGATCTCAAGCTTCTCCGCGTGGGTCATGGTCGCGCCCGGGCTCTGCTCGCCGTCGCGCAGGGTGGTGTCAAAAATCAGGACGCGGTCCTGTTCGCTCTTGTCTGTCATGTTTCGGGTCTTTCGTTTCTGCTGTTTTCCCTGGCGCGCGGCACGATCCTCTGAGCGGGCGCGCCGAAGGGCACGCTCAGAGGCGGGTTAGCAGCAGCAGAGCGGCGGCTGGGCGCAAGGCATAGCGCGGGCAGAGGATATGCGTCTTCGGATGCATGGCCGTAGTTATACGCAGGCGCGCGCAAATGGGAAGGTGGTTTTTCGGGCATCTCGCCCTGCGCAGCGACAATCTGCCCCGTTCCGGCTCTTGAAGGGGGCAAGCCCCCGGCTAGGTCTGCGCAGATGAAAAGAACCTTGATTATAGGCGCTTCGGGCGGGATCGGCGCGGCGTTGGCACGCGGTTGCCGGGCGCGGGGCGACGACGTGGTCACCCTGTCACGGTCGGCCGATGGCTTCGAGATCACCGACGAGGCTGCGGTCGCTCGGCATCTGGACGCGCTGGAGGGCACCTTCGATCTCATCCTCGTCGCCACAGGCGCGCTGGAGATCGACGGGGCCGAACCCGAGAAAACCATCAAGGCGGTCACGGCCCGCGCGATGATGGATCAGTTCGCGGTGAACGCGCTCGGGCCTGCGCTGGTGCTGCGGCATGCGGCGGAGCTTTTGCCGCGGGATCGCCGCGCGGTTCTGGCGGTGCTCTCGGCGCGGGTGGGATCGATTTGCGACAACAGGATCGGCGGTTGGGTCAGCTATCGCAGCGCCAAGGCGGCGGTGAATCAGATCGTGCATACGACATCGATCGAGCTCAGCCGGACGCACAAGCAGTCGATTTGCGTGGCGCTGCATCCGGGCACGGTGGCGACGCCCTTCACGCAGAAGTACCTGGGGCGGCATCCCTCGGTCCTGCCCGCGGAGGCGGCGGAGAACCTGTTGCAGGTGGTCGAACAGCTTAGCCCGGCGGAGACGGGCCAGTTCTTTGACTGGGCCAGGAAGGCGGTGCCCTGGTGAGCCGGCTGGTTCTGGTTCTGGGGGATCAGCTTAGCCCGGGGCTGAGCGCGTTGCGCGAGGCAGACCCTGACAGCGATATTGTGGTCATGGCCGAGGTCGCGGAAGAGACCGACTACGTGAAGCACCACCCGAAGAAGATTGCCCTGATCTTCGCGGCGATGAGGAAGTTTGCCGCGCGGTTGCGCGACGAGGGCTGGGATGTGCGCTACAGCCAGCTCGATGACACGCAGAATGCGGGATCCATCGTGGGCGAGCTGCTGCGCCGGGCCGAGGAAACCGGCGCCAAGGAGGTTTTGGCGACCGAACCCGGCGAGTGGCGGCTGATCGACAAGCTGAAACACGCGCCGATCACCACGCATATCCTGCCCGATGACCGGTTTATCGCCTCGCACCAGGAGTTTGAAGACTGGGCCGAGGGGCGCAAGGCGCTGCGGATGGAGTACTTTTATCGCGAGATGCGGCGCAAGACGGGGCTGCTCATGGACGGTGACGAGCCGGTTGAGGGCAAGTGGAATTTTGACCATGAGAACCGCAAGCCCGCGCCCGGCGAGGTGGCGTTCAACGGACCGATGCAGTTCACGCCGGATGAGACGGTCGAGGAGGTGCTGGCGCTGGTGGAGTCTCGGTTCGGGGACCATTTCGGTGACCTGCACCCCTTCTGGTTCGCGACCACGGAAGGCGAGGCCCGACGCGCGCTGTCTCATTTCGTTTCAAAGGCCTTGCCGAAGTTCGGCGACTATCAGGACGCGATGTTGGCCGAGAACCGGTTTCTCTATCACGCGGTGATCTCGGCCTATATCAACATTGGGTTGCTGGATCCGCTAGAGGTCTGCGAACAGGTGGCCGAGGCCTATGCGGCGGGAGACGTACCGATCAATGCCGCGGAAGGGTTTGTCCGCCAGATCATCGGCTGGCGGGAGTACATGCGGGGCATCTACTTCCTGAAAGGCCCGGACTATGTGACGGGCAATGCGCTCGGGCACGAGCGCGACCTGCCGGCGCTCTTCTGGGGGGGTGAAACGAAGATGCGATGCCTCGCGAAAGCGGTCGAGCAGACACGGGCCGAAGCCTATGCGCATCACATCCAGCGCCTCATGGTCACGGGGAACTTCGCGCTGCTGGCCGGGATCGATCCGCATCAGGTGCACGAATGGTATCTGGCGGTGTACATGGATGCCTTCGAATGGGTCGAAGCGCCGAACACAATCGGCATGAGCCAATTCGCCGATGGCGGGTTGATCGCCTCGAAACCCTATGTCTCGAGCGGCGCCTATATCAACCGCATGTCGGACTACTGCAAGGGCTGTCACTATAGCGTCAGCACAAAGACGGGGGAGGGTGCCTGTCCCTTCAACCTGCTCTATTGGCACTTCCTTGACCGGCATCGCGAGCGGTTCAAGGACAATGCGCGCATGGGGAACATGTATCGGACCTGGGACAGGATGGATGCGGAGCGGCGCGCGACGGTGATCGCGGAGGCTGATGCCTTTTTGAAGCGTCTGGACGCCGGCGAGACCGTCTGAGCACGTGAGCGTGGACCGGGGCGGTGCGGCTGCAGGTGGCACGCCTTGGCCTGGTCATGCGGTTCCATGACGCCGGGACGCCGCTCGGCTGCGCCGTCGCCCCGCCCGCCGTCCCGCTTGCATGCCGACAGTTTGATCGAAAACCGAAACGGATTCTTTCTCCTTTTCCGATATCAGCACATGCTATGCAGTGCGGAAGTGATCCGGAGGAGCGAGTGAATGGAACCCGAACGCGCAAAGAAAGGATGTCCGCAGTGCGCGTCACGTCCAGGATCCTCCTTTACCGAGGACATCACGATGGCCTTCCAGCCGATCTTCGATCTGGCCGCCGGCACCGTCTTTGCGCAGGAGGCGCTGGTGCGGGGCAAGGATGGGCGCGGCGCAGGCGAGATTTTCGAGAAGGTGACAGAGGAGAACCGCTACCGGTTCGATCAACTCTGCCGCACGACGGCCATCGAGGTGGCGACCCGGCTCGGACTGGACAGCGCGCTGTCGATCAACTTCATGCCGAACGCGGTTTACGAGCCGCGTCACTGCATTTCGCACACTCTGTGGACCGCGGAGAAGTATGAGTTCGACGTGAGCCGTATCATCTTCGAGTTCACGGAAACGGAGCTGGTGCGGGACGTATCGCACCTCACGAATATCATCGAAACCTACAAGGAGATCGGGTTTCGAACCGCCATCGACGATTTCGGTGCCGGCTTTTCGGGGTTGAACCTGCTGGCGGATGTGGTTCCCGACCTGATCAAGCTCGACCGGCATCTGATCAAGGGGCTGCACAGGGATGCCGTCCGGCGGGCCATCGTGACCCGCACCAAGGCGCTTTGCGACGATCTCGGTGTTGCGGTCGTGGCCGAGGGGATCGAGCTCGCGGAAGAGCTTGAAGCGCTGCAGGAGATCGGGATCACGCTGGTGCAGGGCTACTACCTGGCGCGGCCCTTGTTTGAGCAGATGCAAAGCCTGCCGAACGTGCCTTTCGGCCAGACGGGACGCGGTGCGTCAGCTGCGCGCTAGGGGACCGTCAGGCGGATCGTGTCAGCGACCGGACCGTCCGCAGAAAAATAGGGTGTGCCGTCGAGCGCACTGAGCACGACGCGCAGGGCAACAGGCCCCGAGGGCAACGCGCCGATCCGCACGACGGGATCTGCAATGCGGCCCAGCCGGGTGCCATCCGCGAAGAGCTCGGCATAGCCTCGGATGGGGGCGTCTGCAGCCTCCGATTGGCCGTCGAAGGCGAAATGTTCTGTGTCGAGTGCCACACGCCAGCCTTCGCCGTCGGGGCTGGCGCTGAGCGTCACGGACGGCACGAGGCCGGCTCCAGCCATATCCCTCGGGCGCTCGAAGCGCGATAGACGCGCCGCTGTCTCTTCGGCGCTGGTGTCCTGATAGCGGATGATCGCGGAGACCTGCCCTGCGGTCTCGAATTCCATGCGGAGCGGCACGGTGTCACCCGCCATGAGACTCCCCGCGGTTTCCAACCGGATATGGCCTGCCTCGGCGGTCAGCCAGCTGACACCGGAGGGCACAGTCAGTCCGCGCGCACCGGCGCCGCGCAGGCTGGCCTCCCCTGCCGTGCTAGCGACGGCCGACAGCCGGTCGGGCGCGCCGCGGTTCTCGATCTGGAAGGTGACGACGAGGCCGCCGCTGTGGGTCGTGCGTGCGGCGGTGTCGCTGATCAGGATATGGTTGGCTTCCCCCTCCGAAACCAAAGTGAGCGCCCAGAATCCGATGAGACCAAGCATCAAGGCGGTCAGTATCCTGGTCGTCGGCATCGTCGCAGTCCTTGGTCCTCGGCACGGGCAGCCTGCTGAAGACCTGGACTGCGATCAAGTCAACTCGACGTCATGTGCCGGCAGGCTCAGCCATCGGTGAGCGCGCCGTTTTCCCAATCGCCGGTGGCCTCTTCTCCCGTCGCGTAGCGCATGGTGCCTGTGCCCTGTCGCTTGCCCGCTTCGAACATGCCTTCATAGACGTCGCCGTTGGCATAGGTGGCGATGCCCAGGCCTTCGATCTCGCCTTCGACCCAGGCGCCTTCATAGGTGAAGCCCGACGGCATGGTGATCTTGCCCTGGCCGTGGCGCTGGCCGTTCTCGAACTCGCCGACATAGATCGTGCCGTCGGGGTAGGTGGCCGTGCCCTGGCCCTGGCGCTGGCCATCGACCCAGGTGCCGTTGTAGGTGTAGCCATCGGCATAGGTCATCACGCCCTGCCCATGGTTGCGGGCGTTCTTGAATTCGCCCTCGTAGATCACGCCGTTGGTGTAGGTGGCCTTGCCTTTGCCGTCGATCACACCGGTCTTCCACTCGCCCTCGTAGGTGGAGCCGTCGGGATAGGTGATCAGCCCTTCCCCATGGGCCAGACCGTCAGCGAAGCTACCGGCATAGACGGATCCGTCGGGGTAGATGACGCGGCCCTGGCCCTCGATCTCGCCCGCGACCCAAGAGCCGGTATAGGTGTACCCGTCCTGCGCGGCGAAGGTGCCCTGGCCGTCGCGCAGGTCGTTTGCGAACTCGCCTTCATAGGTGTCGCCGTTGGCATAGACCACCTTGCCGATGCCTTCGCGCCGGCCCGAGACCAGCTGCCCCTCATAGACATCGCCGTTCGCCTGCGTCAGCTTGCCGGTGCCGTCGATCTGCCCGTCGCGCCACAGGCCCACGTAGACCAGACCGTCGGGCATGGTCAGCGTACCCTGACCCGCGCGCTTGCCGGCCTTGATCTCGCCCTCGTAGACCGCGCCGTCAGGGTAGGTGATGGTGCCGGTGCCTTCCTTCACACCATCGACCCAGTCCCCCTTGTACTCATAGCCACCCGGGCTCTGCATCGTGCCCTTGCCATGGTGCTTGGCGTTCCGGAACTGGCCTTCGTAGCGCACGCCGTTGGCATAGAGCGCGATGCCAGTGCCCATGATCGCCCCGGCCTGCCATTCGCCTTCATAGGTGCCGCCGTCCGCAAAGGTGATCTTGCCAAACCCGTCGGGCTTGCCCTTGGCAAAAACCCCTTCGTAAACCGAGCCATTGGGGAAGCGGGCGACACCTTCGCCCTTGATCTCGCCATCGATCCACTGGCCGGTGTACTCATAGCCGTTGGGCAGCTTGTAGGTGCCGGTGCCGTGTTGGACTCCACCGCGGAAGGTGCCCTCGTAGACGCCGCCGTCGTCATACTGTTTGGTCAGGACCTGCCCGTCCTGAGCGACAAGCCCGGTCGGCAGAAAGGCAAGGCAGATAATCAGGCGGCGAAGAGACATATGACCCCTAGAGCGTGACATGGTGGTATCGAACGGGCGTGACGTGCTGCACACCCCCTTGCCGGAACTTAGGCAAAGGCCGCTTTGGGGGCAATCTTCTTTTCTGGCATCAGGGGGCGGCAGGCTTTTCACGCGCATGTAATCTGCTACATGGCTGCTGACTGGTGAAAGAGGGCAGGCGCATGGTGGATCGATTTCGGATAACTCTGGGGCAGCTCAACCCCACCGTGGGCGATCTTGCGGGGAATTCGGCGCTGGCGAAAGCGGCCTGGGACGCCGGTCGCGAGGCAGGCGCGGACCTTGTCGCGCTGCCCGAGATGTTCATCACCGGCTATAATGCGCAGGATCTTTGGATGCGGCAGGCGTTTCAGCTCGATGTGGCGCGGCATGTCGAGACGCTGGCCAAGGACTGTGCCGAGGGCCCGGCACTTGCCATCGGGGCCCCCTGGGTTGAGGGTGCCAAGCTCTACAACGGCTATCTGATCCTGAAGGGCGGGCGGATCGCGAGCCAGGTTCTGAAGCACCACCTGCCGAATGACACCGTGTTCGACGAGGTGCGCATTTTCGACGCAGGGCCTCTGGGTGGTCCCTATTCTGTCGGCAACTCACGTGTCGGATCTCCGATCTGCGAGGATGCCTGGCACGAGGATGTGGCCGAGACGCTGGCCGAGACGGGGGCGGAGTTCCTGCTGGTGCCGAACGGCTCGCCCTACGATCGCAAGAAGTTCGAGGTGCGCCTCAATCACATGGTGGCCCGCGTGGTCGAGACCGGGCTGCCGCTGGTCTATCTCAACATGGTGGGCGGGCAGGACGACCAAGTCTTTGACGGTGGCTCCTTCGCGCTCAGTCCTGGCGGCGCGCTGGCCGTGCAGTTGCCGGTTTTCGAGGAGAGGGTGGCTCATGTGGATCTGGAACGCACGCCCGACGGCTGGCGTGTGGTCGAGAGCGAGAAAGCGCCGCGTCCCGACGCGTGGGAGCAGGACTACCGCGTGATGGTCACATCCTTGCGCGACTATTGTCGCAAGACCGGGTTCGGCAAGGTGCTGCTGGGGCTGTCGGGCGGTGTGGATTCCGCATTGGTGGCGGCGATTGCGGTGGATGCGCTGGGGGCGGAGAACGTGCGCTGCGTGATGCTGCCGTCGGAGTACACCTCTCAGGTCTCGCTGGAGGACGCCGAGGCCGTCGCCAAGGCGCTTGGGTGTCGCTACGACTATGTGCCCATCTCCGGGCCGCGCGCCGCGGTGACCGAGACGCTTTCGCCGCTTTTCAACGGGACGGAGCCGGATCTGACGGAAGAGAACATCCAGTCGCGCCTGCGAGGGCTTCTGCTGATGGCGCTCAGCAACAAGTTCGGCGAGATGCTGTTGACGACGGGGAACAAATCCGAAGTGGCGGTGGGCTACGCGACGATCTATGGCGACATGGCGGGCGGGTACAACCCGATCAAGGACCTCTACAAGACCCGCGTTTTCGAGACCTGCCGCTGGCGTAATGCCAATCATCGCGACTGGATGAAGGGCCCGGGCGGTGAGGTGATCCCGCAGCGGGTCATCGACAAGCCGCCTTCCGCCGAGTTGCGCGCGGATCAGAAGGACAGCGACAGCTTGCCCGACTATCCCGACCTCGACGCGATGCTCGAGATCCTCGTGGACAAGGCGGGCTCGATCGAGGATTGCGTTGCTGCAGGCTTTGACCGCGACGTGGCGAAGACGGTCGAGCATCTGATCTACATCAGCGAATACAAGCGCTTCCAGTCCGCGCCCGGCGCCCGGTTGACGGAAGGCGCGTTCTGGCTTGACCGCCGCTATCCGATCGTGAACCGGTGGCGCGACCCCTCCTGACGCAGCGGTGGCCCGAAGGCCCACCGCACCTGCCAGCACGGGCGGTCAGGACCGGCAGGTTCGGCGGGCTTTCAGGCCGCCGCGACCCACAGTCTTGTGACTGGACCTGCGCCGGAGCCGGCGCCATCGTCGCCACGGGTCATCAAGGAGTCATTATATGCGCCTGTTGTCGTTGATTGCGTCATCGCTGTTTGTGGTGAGTGCGCCTGCGCTGGCCTGCGGGCCTGACACCAATTGTGAACTCGGGAACCGGCATTACCGCATTGCGATGCCCGAAGGGCACGACGGCGCGACCCCGGTGCCGGCGATTGTCTTTGCCCATGGGTATCGCGGCTCGGCCCAGGCTGTGATGCGCAACGGGTCGCTGCGGCGCATGGCATCCGACATGGGGGTTGCGCTGATAGCCGCCAAATCCGAGGGCGACGACTGGGTCATTCCCAACGCGCCGCGGCACATGGACACCGATGGCGCGCCGGAGTTCGACTATTTCGATGCGATGCTTGATGATGCGATGGCGCGCTTTCCCATCGACGGCGACCGGATCGTCGCCACCGGCTTCAGCGCCGGTGGCATGATGACCTGGAACCTCGCCTGTTCGATGAGCGGCCGCTTTGCCGGGTTCATCCCGATCTCCGGCACCTTCTGGCTGGAACCGCCCGAGACCTGCGCGGGTCCGGTCGCCAGCATTGTGCATATCCATGGCACCACCGACCGTATCGTACCGCTCGACGGGCGCCCCATTGGACCGACACATCAGGGCAAGGTCAGCGCAGCGCTCAAGATGTATCGGAGCTATGGCGGCTTTGAGCCGCAGGGCGCGGCCACCTACGGCGATCTGGACTGCACCGAAGAGGCGAGTAAAGCAGGTGACATGCTCAAGTTCTGTCTCTTCGAGGGGGGTCATTCCTTCCGGACGGAGTTCGTCAGATTCGGATGGGACCAGCTTGAAAAGATTGGCCGGCTCTGACAGCCGATCGGGTGGGCCGAGGCGCCCACCCTGCTGCGTGCGGATACTCAGAGCATCAGCTGATAGCTGTGCGGCGCATAAGCAAAGCCATCGCCCGCCGTCTCGACATAGCCGATCCCGGGCCAGGGCATGTGGTAGCCGACAAAGGCGGTCTTGTCGGCGGCCATCATGTCGAGCAGGCGCCGCCGGGTTGCGGCAGCCGCGGCTTTGTCCATGTCGAACTTCACCTCCCAGTCCGGGTGCGCAAGCGACCAGACGTAGTGGTTGGCGAAATCGGCGCCGATGACCAACTGCGTGCCCCCGTCCTCGACCATGTAGACCATATGGCCTGGCGTGTGGCCGAAGGCGGCCATGGCTGTCAGGCCCGAGGCCACCGAGCCCCCGTCCTCCAAGAAGGAGAACTGCTCGGCGAACGGGGCGATCTTGGCCTCGAAATTGTCATTGTCCTGCGCCGCCCAGGCGTCGAATTCGGCGCGGCCCGTGATGTAGCGTGCATTCGGGTACGTCAGCGATCCGTCTTCGCGCGTCATACCGCCGATATGATCGCCATGCATATGGGTGATCACCACCGCATCGATTTGATCAGGGCTGTAGCCTGCGGCTTCGAGTGCGGCCGAGGTGCCCTCACCCGAGAGCCCGGTGTCGAAAAGCACGAGCTCGTCGCCCGTGTTGACCACCGTGGGCGTAAAAAAGAACTGCGCCGTATCAGTGGGCAGGTTGGCTTCTTCCGAGACCGAGGCGAAGGTGTCTGCATCAATATTCAGACCGAAGATGCTGTGCGGGTCGTCGCGGGCGACGGATCCGGCAAGCAACGTGGTGACATCGAAGGCGCCGACCTTCACCCGATGGAACGGGGACATCGCGGTCCCCTTGATGGGCGCGGCGGCACGGGCGACGCCGGTCGCTGCGGCCAAGGGCGCTGCGGCAGCCCCCGCAAGAGCCGCGCGGCGGGTCAGATTGATCCGATCGGACATGATCACTTTCCTTTCCTGTTGGACACTCCTTGAGGTAGTATGTGGCGGAAACCTGCCCACGAAAAAATCGCCGGCGCGCGATCATATTCCTGCGAGGTGCCACATGAACGACGCGCTAGAAGTGGCCACATTCCTCGCCGCGGTGCACCCGGAGCGGCGCTACCGCGAGGCGGGCGTGCTGGATGCGCTTTTTCGCGAGGTGACCGGCTGGGGGCCGCGGCTGTGGTCAGGCGGGATGCTGGGCTACGGCAGCTATGACTACACCTACGCCTCGGGCCGGTCCGGCACCTTCTTTGCCACCGGCTTTGCGCCGCGGAAGGCGCGGCTCTCGGTCTATATCCTGCCAGGCTATGCGGATTTCGCCGCGATCCTTGCCGATCTCGGAAAACACAAGACCGGCAAATCCTGTCTCTATATCAACAGGCTGGAGGATGTGGACCTGGACGTGCTGAAGCGGCTGATCCGTGCAGGCTTGGACGATCTGGGCGCGCGCTGGCCGGTGCATCCGACCTGAGTGCCTTGCTGGACAAATCTGCACACCTGTGAGAGGACCCGCAGGAACAGGAGACCTGCATGACCACCACCCGTTTCGCGCCGTCGCCCACCGGCCATATCCACATCGGCAACCTGCGCGCCGCGCTGATGAACTTTCTCATCGCGCGCAAGGCGGGCGGGACGTTCATCTTGCGCATCGACGACACCGATCCGGAGCGGTCGAAGGAAGAGTACGTCGACGGGATCAAGCAGGATCTCGACTGGCTTGGGCTGCACTGGGACCGGGTGGAGCGGCAGTCGGAACGGCTGGATCGCTATGCAGCAGCCGCAGACACGCTGCGCGAGATCGGACGCTTCTACGAGGCGTTCGAGACGCCGACGGAGCTTGATCTGAAGCGCAAGAAGCAGCTCAACATGGGCAAGCCGCCGGTTTACGACCGGGCGGCGCTGGCGCTCTCGGAGGCGGAGAAGGAGAGGCTGCGCGCGGAACGTGGCAACGGGGTCTGGCGCTTCAAGCTCGATCACGAACGTATCGAGTGGGCTGACGGAATTCTGGGCGACATTTCGATCGATGCGGCCTCGGTGTCGGATCCCGTGCTCATCCGCGGCGATGGGCAGGTGCTCTATACGCTGGCTTCGGTGGTGGATGACACGGAGATGGGCGTGACCCATGTGGTGCGCGGATCCGACCATGTGACCAACACCGCAACGCAGATCCAGATCATCGAGGCACTGGGCGGTACCGCGCCGGTGTTTGCGCATCATTCCCTGCTGACCGGACCGCAGGGCGAGGCGCTCAGCAAGCGGCTCGGCACATTGTCGTTGCGCGATCTGCGCGCGCGGGGTGTGCAGCCCATGGCGGTTCTAAGCCTGATGGCGCGGCTGGGGTCTTCCGACCCGGTGGAGCTCCGGTCGGAGATGGCGGAGTTGATCGAGGGGTTCGATATCTCGCACTTTGGATCGGCGCCAACGAAATTCGATGAAAATGACCTCTTCCCGCTGACCGCCCGGCATCTGGCCGGTTTGCCGCTGGAAGACGTGGCTGGCGCGATTTCGGAGGCAGGCGTGCCCCAGGACAAGGCGGCGCAGTTCTGGGAGGTCACCCGCGAGAACATCACGACGCTGCACGATCTGTCGGGCTGGTGGGAGATGATGCGCGACGGTGCGGAGCCGGTGATCGACGCGGAGGATGCAGAGTTCGTCGCTGAGGCGATGGCGATGTTGCCCGAGGGGCCGTTTGACGATCAGACCTGGAGCACCTGGACCGGCGCGGTGAAGGAGGCCACAGGGCGCAAGGGGCGCGGGCTCTTCATGCCGCTCCGCAAGGCGCTGACCGGGCAGGCGCACGGGCCCGACATGGCCGCGCTGATGCCGCTGTTGCAGGTGGTGCGCGCACGCGGATGAGCCTGCGGTCCGCGAGGGTCCGATGTGGGGTTTGAGTATTTCTGGACGGGTGAAGCCAGGGTGCGGCCGTGGCTGAGGCGCAGGCGAAGTTCCTGACGGGCAATCTGTTTGTCCATATCTCGGTGATGGCGAGCACCTTTTCCATCGGGCTGATGGCGGTCTTTGCCGTCGATTTCATTGACATGATCTTCATTGCCATGCTGGGCAAGGAGGAGCTGGCCGCCGCGGTGGGTTATGCCGCGGCGATCCTCTTCTTCAACACCTCCTTCGGGATTGGGATGGCGATTGCGGCGGGGGCGCTGGTGGCGCGGGCGCTGGGGGAAGGGAACGCCGTGCAGGCGGAGACGCGCAAGACCCATGCGCTGGCCTACGGCGCGATCTTCGGGATCTGCTTTGCCGCCGTGGTCTGGACACAGCTGCCCTGGCTCGTGACGCTGATGGGGGCCACGGGAGAGACGGCGGATCTGGCTCTATCCTATTTGCGGATCACCGTGCCGGCGCTGCCGTTTCTGATGATCGGGATCATCGGGGGTGCGATCCTGCGCGCGCATGGCGACGCGCGGCGGGCGATGATGTCGACCATCTGGGGCGGGCTGGTCAACGCGGTGCTGGACCCGATCCTGATTTTCGGGCTGGGGTTGGAGCTGACCGGGGCGGCGCTGGCCTCGGTGGCGGCGAATATCGCGATTGCGGTCATGGCCCTGCGTCCGATCATCCGGTTCTACGGTGGGTTGGGGCGGCCGCAGCTGGGGCCGATGCTGCGGGATCTGGGGCCGATCCTGGCGATTGCCGCGCCGGCGATCCTGACGCAGATCGCCACGCCGGTGGGGCAGGCCATTGTGACCCGCGCCATGGCGCAGTTCGGCGAGGCGGCGGTGGCGGGCATGGCCATCGTGGGGCGGCTGACGCCTTTGGCCTTTGCCATCATCTTCGCGCTCTCCGGCGCGGTGGGGCCGATCCTCGGCCAGAACTTCGGGGCACGGGATCATGCGCGGGTGCGGCGCGGGTTCAACGACGCGGTGCTGTTTACCGCGCTGGTGATTGCGCTGGTCTCGGCCGTGCTCTTTGCCCTGCGCGGCCCGATAGCAGACCTCTTCGATGCGCAAGGCGTCACGCGCGAGTTGGTGTTCCTGTTCTGTGGGCCGCTGTCGCTGCTGTTCTTTTTCAATGGGGTGCTTTTCGTCGGCAACGCGGCCTTCAACAACATGGGGCGGCCGCTCTATTCCACGGCGCTGAATTGGGGGCGCAACACCCTGGGCATGGTGCCCCTTGTGCTGGGCGGTGCCTGGCTTTTGGGGCCGGCCGGGGTGCTGATCGGGCAGGCGCTGGCGGGCGTCATCTTCGGATCGATTGCCTGGGCGCTCGCCCGTCGGGTGATGCGCGAAGCGATGGTCGATGCGGGGCCTGTTGCTGCTTCAGAATTCGGGCGGCAGGGGCGCCTCATGTCGCTCTTTCACCTGCGCCGATAGACGGTGGAGGTGGTCGTCGACCAACACGGTTTGCTTGCGGGTGAGCTGCTGGTGACGCGGATAGATCGGGTTGTCGCGGTCATTCAGGATCGGCGTGTCCCAGCCGTCGGTGGTGTCGAAGAAGCTTTGCACACCGGCCTCGCCAAAGACGTCGTGAAAGCCCTGTACGACCACGTCGAGGTAGCTGAGCAGGATCATCTGGTCGCTGCGCGGGCGCAGGTGGTGACGCTCGACCGCGTAGACGTCGATCAGCGGCGTGGCGGGGTGCGCGTGATCGATGTCGCCATGCGCCGAGACGCGGGCGTAGCCGTTTTCGCGTGCGTCCAGCGCCGTCCAGTCCGCGCCGGGCACCGCCGCGATGAGACCTTCGATGCAGTGGCCAGGCGCGGGTACGCCGGTGAGCAGCACCGCACCGGACCGCGGTGTGGTGACCCAGGCGCGGCGCCAGCCGCGCAGACGCGCGGGATGCGGATCGGGGTAGGCATGGCTGCGGGTGTTCACCAGGCTGCCGTAGCCGAAGAAATAGGGGTCGCTCATTCTGTCGTCTCTCGCGAAGATGCGCCTTACTCAATCATTTGACGGGGGCGGGCACAAGATGTCTTGACGCTCCGGCATGCCTGCGCATACCGTCACCGCATCCCGCCCGGGAGAACCGGCCGCTGTGCCGGTGCCGAAGGAGCAACCGCCCCGGAAACTCTCAGGCCACCGGACCGTGCGGGACAACAGACTCTGGAGAGAGGTGCCGGATGGCATCCGCCGAAGGGATAACGATCTCAGGCGAAAAGACAGAGGGGGCATCTGGAGCGCGCGGGGCGCGTAATGGATGCCGGGTGTGTGTCACGCAGAACCGGCTGGAAAGAGAGGCCGGATGACGGATTTGGCGCGGACGCCGCTATACGAGCTGCATGTGGAGCTGGGCGCGAAGATGGTGCCTTTCGCGGGCTATGCGATGCCCGTGCAGTACCCCATGGGCGTCCTGAAGGAGCATCTGCATACGCGGTCTGCGGCCGGATTGTTCGACGTCAGCCATATGGGGCAGGCGATGCTGTCCGGGCCCTCGTGGGAGGCGGTGGCCGAGGCCTTCGAGGCGCTGGTGCCGATGGATGTGCTGGGGCTCGACGACGGGCGGCAGCGCTACGGCCTTTTCACCAATGACGCAGGCGGGATCGAGGACGACCTGATGTTTGCGCGGCGCGGGGACGAGCTCCTCGTCGTCGTCAATGCTGCCTGCAAGGCGGCTGATTTTGCCCGGATGCGGGCGGGGTTGCCAGACGAGATTGCGGTCACCGAACTGGCGGACCGCGCGCTGATCGCCCTGCAGGGCCCGGCGGCGGCTGTGGTGATCGAGGATCTGGATCCGGCCGCCAGCGACATGCGGTTCATGGATGTGGCAGACCTCAGCCTTTGCGGCCATGCGGTCTGGGCGTCACGGTCGGGCTATACCGGCGAGGACGGCTTTGAAATCTCGATACCGGCGGATGAGGCGGAGACATTGGTGCGCTCGCTGCTCACGCAGCGCGATGTGGCACCGATTGGCCTCGGTGCGCGGGATTCGCTGCGGCTGGAGGCCGGCTTGTGCCTTTATGGGCATGACATCGATGCGATGACGGGACCTGTGGAGGCCGGGCTGAGCTGGGCGGTGCAGAGGGTGCGCCGTCCGGGCGGCGCGCGGGCAGGCGGCTATCCGGGAGCGGATGTGATTGCTGAGGCCCTTGCGCAAGGGGTGGCGCGGCAGCGCGTCGGGCTGCGCCCTGAAGGCCGCGCGCCGATGCGCGAGGGTGTGCAGCTTTTTGATGCCGAAGAGGGGGGCGCGCAGGTGGGCACCGTGACCTCCGGCGGCTATGGACCTTCGGTCGAGGGGCCGGTGGCGATGGGCTACGTCACGGCGCCCCATGCCGCGGTGGGCACCCGCGTGTGGGGCGAGGTGCGGGGCAAGCGGCTGCCAGTCGATGTGGCAGCGCTGCCCTTCGTGCCCGCGAACTTCAAGAGATGAGCAACAGGAGACAGGTATGAAATTCACCGAAGAGCATGAGTGGTTGCGCGAAGAGGACGGTGTGATGGTGGTGGGCATCACCACCCATGCCGCCGAGCAACTGGGCGATGTGGTCTTTATCGAGCTGCCCGAGGAGGGGACCACGGTGAGCAAGGACGACGAGGTTGTGGTGATCGAAAGCGTGAAGGCCGCGAGTGACATCTTGGCGCCGGTCGACGGCGAGATCGTCGAGGTCAATTCCGCTTTGGCGGACAATCCGGGGGCGGTGAACGACGACCCGCAGGGCGAGGCCTGGTTCTTCAAGATGAGCGTCAGCGATGCGAGCCAGCTGGACGAGTTCATGGATGAGCCGGCGTATCAGAAGTTCATCGCCTGAGCGGGCTGTGACCTTCGGGATCTTGAGTATTTTTGGACGGGTGAAGCGCAGGCGCGCGCAAGGAGCGATGTGATGGTCTATAAGCCAACCGAGTATCTGCCTTATGATTTTGCCAACCGCCGGCATATCGGACCGTCCCCGTCCGAAATGGCGGAGATGCTGGAGGTGGTGGGGGCTGCGTCGCTGGAGGCGCTGATCGACGACACGCTGCCGGAGGGTATTCGACAGGCCGAGCCGCTCGATTTCGGCAAGGCCATGTCGGAGCGCGAGGTGCTCGAGCATCTGCGCGTCACAGGGGCCAAGAACAAGGTGCTGACCTCGCTCATCGGGCAAGGCTATCACGGCACGGTCACGCCGCCGGCGATCCAGCGGAACATCCTGGAGAACCCGGCGTGGTACACGGCCTACACGCCGTATCAGCCGGAGATTTCGCAGGGCCGGCTGGAGGCGCTCTTGAACTTCCAGACGATGGTTTGTGATCTGACGGGGCTGGAGATCGCCAATGCCTCGCTGCTGGATGAGGCGACGGCCTGTGCCGAGGCGATGACGATGGCGCAGCGGGTGGCGAAGTCGAAAGAACGCGCGTTTTTCGTGGACCGCGACTGCCATCCGCAGAACATCGCTGTGGTACGGACGCGGGCAAAGCCTTTGGGCATCAAGGTGATCGTGGGCAACCCGGCGAAGATGGACGCCTCCAAGGTCTTTGGCGCGATCTTTCAGTATCCTGGCACCTACGGTCATGTGCATGATTTCACGGATCACATGGCGGCGCTGCACGAACATGGTGCGATTGGGGTTGTCTCTGCCGATCCGCTGGCGCTGACGCTCTTGAAGGAGCCGGGGGCGATGGGGGCCGATATCGCCGTGGGCTCGACCCAGCGGTTTGGGGTGCCCGAGGGTTATGGCGGGCCGCATGCGGCCTATATGGCCTGCCGCGATGCCTATAAGCGCGCGATGCCGGGGCGGATCGTGGGCGTGTCGGTCGACAGCAATGGAAACCGCGCCTATCGGCTGAGCCTGCAGACCCGCGAGCAGCATATCCGCCGGGAGAAGGCGACCTCGAATGTTTGCACCGCGCAGGCGCTCTTGGCGGTGATGGCGTCGATGTATGCGGTGTTTCATGGGCCCGAGGGGCTCAAGGCCATTGCGCAGCGGATCCACCGCAAGACGGTGCGGCTGGCCAAGGGGCTTGAGGCGGCGGGCTTCAAGGTGGACCCCAAGGCCTGTTTCGACACGATCACTGTCGATGTGGGGCCTTTGCAGGCGGCGGTGCTGAAATCCGCCGTTGACGAAGGGATCAACCTGCGCGCCGTGGGTGAGCGCCGGGTCGGCATCACGCTGGATGAGCGCTGCAAGCCCGCAACGCTCGAGGCGGTCTGGCGGGCCTTTGGTGTCGACCGAAAGGACGAGGATTTCGCGCCGGACTATCGCTTCCCCGAGGAGATGCTGCGAACGTCGGCGTATCTCACCCACCCGATTTTCCACATGAACCGCGCCGAGACGGAGATGATGCGCTACATGCGCCGTCTCGCGGACCGCGACCTGGCACTGGATCGGGCGATGATCCCGCTGGGCTCCTGCACGATGAAGCTGAACTCCGCAGCCGAGATGATGCCGGTCAGCTGGCGGGAGTTTTCGCTGATCCATCCCTATGCGCCCGCCGATCAGGCGCAGGGGTATCGCGAGATGATCGATGACCTGAGTGCCAAGCTCTGCGAGATCACCGGTTATGACGCGATCTCCATGCAGCCAAATTCCGGCGCTCAGGGCGAGTATGCGGGGTTGCTGACCATCGCGGGCTACCATGCAGCGCAGGGGCAGGGGCACCGCAATGTCTGCCTGATCCCGGTGAGCGCGCATGGCACCAACCCGGCGTCTGCACAGATGGTGGGCTGGACCGTCGTTGTGGTGAAATCTGCCGAGAACGGCGACATCGACCTCGACGACTTCCGGGCCAAGGCCGAGCAGCATTCGGAGACCCTCGCGGGCTGCATGATCACCTATCCGTCGACCCATGGCGTCTTTGAAGAAACGGTCACCGAGGTCACGCGCATCACCCATGAACACGGCGGGCAGGTCTACATCGACGGTGCCAACATGAACGCGATGGTCGGGCTTAGCCGCCCCGGTGACTTGGGCGGTGACGTGAGCCACCTGAACCTGCACAAGACCTTCTGCATCCCGCACGGCGGTGGCGGCCCGGGCATGGGGCCTATTGGCGTGAAGGCGCATCTGATCCCGCATTTGCCGGGCGCGCCCAATGGCGGTGAGGGGGCGGTGTCGGCGGCGCCCTTTGGCTCGCCGTCGCTCCTGCCGATCAGCTGGGCCTATTGCCTGATGATGGGGGGCGCCGGGCTGACCCAAGCGACGCGGGTGGCGATCTTGAACGCCAACTACATCGCCCGGCGGCTCGAAGGCGCCTATGAGGTCCTTTACAAGGGGCCGACAGGACGCGTGGCCCATGAGTGCATCCTCGATGTGCGACCCTTCGCGGAAAGCGCGGGCGTCACCGTCGAGGACATTGCCAAGCGGCTGATCGACTGCGGCTTTCACGCGCCGACCATGAGCTGGCCGGTTGCGGGCACCCTGATGGTCGAACCAACCGAGAGCGAAACCAAGGCAGAGCTCGACCGGTTCTGCGATGCGATGTTGGCGATCCGCGCAGAGATCACGGCGATCGAAGCGGGCGACATCGATGCCGAGGACAATCCGCTGAAGCACGCGCCGCACACGGTGGAAGATCTCGTTGGACCTTGGGAGCGCCCCTACAGCCGCGAGCAGGGCTGTTTCCCGCCGGGGGCCTTTCGTGTGGACAAGTACTGGCCGCCAGTCAATCGGGTCGACAATGTCTATGGCGACCGGCATCTGGTCTGCACCTGCCCACCTATGGAAGACTATGCCGAAGCGGCTGAATAGGGCGCGTCGTGACGAAGGCATGCGGGACGCATGCTGCCCGATCCCGCGGCACGTGAGACCAGAAGAAACGGGGAGCGGTTTTTCCAACTGCTCCCCGAACAAGAAGCGTTTTGGCTTCTCCTGGCGCGATCATCGGCGTCCCCGCCTGTACCGCAGGTTGATAGACGTATGATCTTGGTTAAGATTTCGTTGCTTCTTCTGGGGAAAATATCCCCGCCGGAGGCATGAAGTCTTACTCGCGCGCGCGCAGTACCTGCGCCGGCCGGGCGTTGATCGGGCCCCAGGTGAAGGCAAGGCTCGCCGCAAGCGTCGCCAGCGCACCGCCCAAGATGATTGCCAGCGCCGAGGACCACATGACCGAAAACTCCGTCTCCATGATGAAGTGGCTCACCGCCCAGCCGCCGGCAATGCCAGCGGCAAGGGCGACGACCCCTGCACAGAAACCCAGGAGCGCCGAGCGTAACGCGAAGCTGATCAGGATGCTGCGGCGCGAGGCGCCGAGGGTCTTCAGCACAGCGGCCTCGTAGACTCGCGCCCCGGTGCCGGCGGCGGCGGCACCGACAAGCACCAGAAAACCGGTGAGCAAGGTGGCCGCTGCGCCATATGAGGTGGCCGCTGCAAGCCCGGCCAGCACGTCGGCCACACGGTCGATGGCATCGCGCACCCGGACGGCGGTGATGTTGGGGTACTGTCCGGCGAGATCGCGCAGGATCTGCGCTTCGGCCTCCTCGTCTGCATAGACAGTGGAGATGAAGCTATGCGGCGCGCCCGCGAGCGCGCCCGGGTTCATCGACAGGATGAATCCGATGCCAGCGGTCGAGAAATCCACCTCCCGGAAGCTGGCGATCGTGCCGGTGATGTCACGGCCCAGGATGTTCACCGTCAGCTCATCGCCAATCGAGAGGCCCATTTCAGACGCTTCCTCAGCGGCGAAACTGATCAACGGGGGGCCGGAATAGTCCGGCTCCCACCACGTGCCGGCGGTGAGACGGGTGTTCTCCGGCATCTCCTCGGAATAGGTCACGCCCCGATCGCCCTGCAGGACCCAGTGATCCCCCGCCACGTCGCGCGCGGGCTGTCCGTTGATGCGGGTGATGATTCCGCGCAGCATGGGAGCGGATTGCACACGCTCGACCGCCGGATCGTTGGCTAACCGCTCGGTAAACCCGTCCATCTGGTCTCTCTGGATATCAACGAAGAAGTAGGAGGGCGCCACCTCGGGCAGGTTGCCTGTGATGGCGCCGCGCAGATTGCCGTCGATCTGGCCGACCGCAGCCAGTACCGAGAGGCCGAGGCCCAAAGACAGCACCACCGATGCAGCCCCTTCGCGCGGCCCGGAGATGGCGGCAAGCGCCCACCTGGCGCGGGGCATGCCCCGCGCCAGGTGGGCGCCCCGGCGCGAGAGGTGACGGATGAGCAGGGCGGCCCCGGCGAGCAGGCTCAACGCGCCGAAGATGCCGCCCGCCGTCCAGAGCGTCAGCCACCAGGTGCCCGAGAACCAACCGGCAAGCGCCAATAGCAAACCAAGCGCCAGGGCCGTGGCCAGCAGATAGCGCGGCGCCGGCAGCGTGCGGGCGGTTTGCAGCGCATCGCGAAAGAGGGTCGCCGGCTTGATCTCCTCGGCGCGTGCCAGCGGCCAGAGCGTAAAGAGAAACGCTGTGAGCAGCCCGTAGATTGCAGCCTCCAGAAGCGGTGCTGGATAAAGCGCAAAGGCCGCCGGGATCGGCAGGCGCGCTTCGATAAGTGGCGCAAAGACCAAGGGGGCTAACCCGCCCAGGCCAACGCCGAGGACGATGCCAGCGAGCGACAAGACTCCGATTTGCAAGAAGTAGGTCTGGAAAATCACCCGCCGTGTAGCGCCAAGGGTGCGCAGAGTCGCGATGACGCTGGTCTTGCCGGCGAGATAGGCGCGCACGGCAGAGGAGACGCCGACCCCGCCGACGGCGAGGCCCGAGAGTCCCACGAGGATCAGGAATGCGCCCAGACGATCCACGAACTCGGATACGCCAGGGGCGCCGTTGCGGGAATCGGTCCAGCGCAGGCCCGTGTCCTCGAAGCGGCTGCGCGCCTCGGCGGCGAGCGCGGCAAGATCCGCGTCCGGCGGCAGATCGAGCCGGTACTTCGTGGAGAAGAGTGTGCCAGGGGCGAGCAGTTGCGAGTCTGCAAGGCTCTCGGTGGTCACAATCGTGCGCGGGCCAAGGGCAAAGCCGCCGGCGGCGCTGTCGGGTTCGCGGGCAAGCTCGGCGCTCAGGCGAAATTCCTGTGTGCCGACGCGGAAGCTGTCACCCAAACTGAGGCCCAGGCGGTCGATCAGCACCCGCTCCATGACCGCTCCGGGCCGCCCGTTTTCCACCGCCAGAGCCTGATCCAGCGAGATATCCGGCGCCAGCTCTACAGCGCCGATCAGGGGATAGGCGCCATCGACGGCCTTGATCTGGGTCAGGCCGCGCTCGGCGGTCTCTCCCTCGCCCACCACGGCCATGGAGCGGAAATCGACGATCTCGGAGAGGGCCTCCGCGACGCCGTGCATCCAAGCCCGCTCGTCTTCGGTGGCGAAGCGATAGGTGAAATCCATCTCGGCATCGCCGCCCAGAAGGGCGGCACCTTCGCGGGCGAGCCCGGCCTCGATGCCCGAGCGGACCGAACCGACGGCGGCGATGGCCGCCACTCCAAGGGCGAGGCAGGCGAGGAAGATGCGAAACCCCCGCAGGCCGCCGCGCAGTTCGCGCCGGGCAAGGCGGGCCGCGAGCGCGAGGCTCATTCCGCCGCCCGGTCCATCGGCACCACTCGCCCATCGCCCAGCCGGATCACGCGGTCGCAGCGCGCCGCGAGGCTCTGGCTGTGGGTGACCAGCACAAGCGTCGCGCCATGCCGGTCGCGCAGACCAAAGAGCAGGTCGATGATGGCAGCGCCATTGGCGCCGTCGAGGTTGCCGGTCGGCTCGTCGGCCAGCAGGATGTCGGGCCGCGGAGCCGAAGCGCGCGCAAGTGCCACACGCTGCTGTTCACCGCCGGACAGCTGCGACGGGTAGTGATCGGCGCGATGCGCAAGACCCACCTCGGCCAGTTCCGCTTCGGCCTTTGCGAAGGCATCTGCGTCTCCGGCCAGCTCCAGGGGCGTGGCGACATTTTCGAGTGCAGTCATCGTTGGAATCAGGTGGAACGACTGAAAGACCACGCCCATGTGGTCGCGGCGGAAGCGCGCAAGCCGATCCTCGGACATCTGTGTCAGGTCTTGCCCGAGGGCCCTGACGGTGCCTGAGGTGGCGCGCTCCAGCCCGCCCATGAGCATGAGCAGCGAAGATTTGCCTGATCCGGAGGGGCCGATCAGCCCGAGGCTCTCGCCGTCTTGAACCTCCAGCGAGATCCCGTGCAGGATATCCACCCGGCCGGCATTGCCATCGAGCGACAAAGTCGCATCTTGGAGAGAGAAGACGGGGTCGGACATACGCAGGATCACCTTTGGCAGGTATACGTGTGGCATATGGAGGCTGGATCAAGATGCACAAGGTTGTGATGGGAGCGCTGATACTGGCGTGGCCCATGACCGCAAATGCCGAAGAGCTGGTGATCGCCGCTCTGGGCGACAGCCTGACACAGGGGTACGGCCTGGTCGAAGCGCAGGGGTTCGTGCCGCAGCTACAAAGCTGGCTCGAGGAGCAGGGTGCCGAGGTGCGGCTGATCAACGCGGGTGTCTCGGGCGATACCACGGCGGGGGGGCTCAGCCGGGCGGCCTGGACGCTGACGCCGGAGGTTGATGCGATGATCGTCGCACTTGGGGGCAATGACCTTCTGCGCGGGATCGACCCTACGGTGAGCCGTGCGAACCTTGATGGCATCCTGCAGGCCGCTGCGGCCGCGGAGGTAGAGGTCCTGCTGGTGGGGATGCAGGCGCCCGGCAACTATGGGCCCGAGTTCAAAGCCGACTTCGATGCCATGTACCCGGACCTGGCCGAGACCTATGACGCGCTCTACGCACCGAGCTTCTTCGAGGGGCTCGGCGCGGCGGCGGAGGATCCGGCAGCCGCTGCACCCTTCATGCAGCCTGACGGTATCCACCCCAGCGCAGAAGGCGTGGCGCGGATCGTCGAGGGGCTGGGCCCCTACGTGATGGAGCTGATCGCCCGGGCCGAAGGCTGAGGCATGCCCGGCCGGTTTTTCCTGACCGCACCCATGACAGAGCTGGCTGCTGCGGTGGCGCAGGACGCGGAACCCATCGCGGACGAGCCGCCGCGGAGCAACATCGCGCCCGGCGAGGCGATCGTGGTGCTCACCCAGGCAGGCCTTTCGCGTATGCGTTGGGGGATTATCCCCGTCGGCCGCGTCAATGCGCGGGGTCGCCCGGTGATGGAAACCATCGTGAATGCCCGCAGTGAAACCGTCTTCGACAAATCCGCCTATCTGGGCACGGGGCGCGCGGTGGTGCCGATGAACGGCTGGTACGAATGGACAGGCGAGACGCGGCGCAAGACGCCTTGGCGCATCATGCCGAAAACGGGCGGATTTCTCTTCTTTGCCGCGATCACCGACCGCTGGCAGGGGCCCGGCGGCATCGCGGTGGATCAGGTGGCGACGCTGACCTGCCCGCCGTCAGGCGACGTGGCTGATATTCACCATCGCATGGGCGTTATCCTCGCGCCGCAGGATATTCCGCTTTGGCTGACCGGCGACGAGGAGCATGTGATGCCCTTGCTGCGACCTTGGCCCGACGGGCAGCTGACGGTCTCGGAGGCGACGGATCTGAACTGGGACGCGCCGTAAAAAAACGGGCACTGAAGCGCCCGTTTGCAGATCGCATTTTTCAGCCTGAGATCAGGCCAGTGCCAGGTTTCCTGCGCTTTCGCGGCCGTCGCGGCCCGCTTCCACGTCGAAGGTCACCTTCTGGTTGTCCGCGAGGCCTGTGAGGCCTGCGCGCTCAACGGCAGAAATATGCACAAAGATGTCTTTGCCGCCGCCGTCGGGGGCGATAAAGCCGTAGCCTTTTGTGGTGTTGAACCATTTCACGGTGCCAGTGGCCATGTTCCGTGTCTCCTGTTTTGTGCTGCCCGCGGAATGCGGCAGCTTGGCTCGGTCGAAAGCAGATCGAGGGACTGGCCAAAAGGAGCAGTGGTCGATAGTTTGTCGCGTCGCTCCTTCGATATCGGGTGCCGGAGGTGCAAAAGCAAGTTAAATTCCGATGACAGCGCTTACGTCTAAATGGTCGGCAAATTCCCGCCAGCCGTGTATTGCACAATAATTCATCGCGACCGTTGGAGCGTGTTCGGAAACAATTTTTACCAGTTGATAAAAATTTTTTTCCGTGCCAGCGTTTCAGAAATGAACAAGCCAGAAATGGGGTCACACCATGTCCAGCGACGCATTTACACCGGGCATTGTGCCCGGCCGGATGGCCGCCGAGGCCTACGCCGAGCACTTCTCGGATCTGCATCCGCGGCTCGATGATCACGAGGCGCTGGTGGCGGCAGATCGCTGCTATTTCTGTCATGACGCGCCCTGTATCACGGCCTGTCCGACGGATATCGACATTCCGCTCTTCATCCGCCAGATCGCGACCGGCACGCCGGATGCAGCGGCCAAGACGATCCTGAGCCAGAACATCATGGGCGGTATGTGTGCGCGGGTCTGCCCGACCGAACAGCTCTGTGAAGAGGCCTGCGTGCGCGAGATGGCCGAGGGCAAGCCGGTGCTGATCGGGCAGCTGCAGCGCTATGCGACAGACCATTTGCAAGAGCAGGGCCTTCATCCGTTTGAACGCGCGGCGCCGACCGGCAAATCGGCGGCTGTGGTGGGCGCGGGGCCTGCGGGGCTGTCTTGCGCGCACCGGCTGGCGATGCTGGGCCACGAAGTGGTGGTCTATGACGCCCGGCCCAAGGCTGGCGGGCTGAACGAATACGGCATCGCGACGTACAAAACAGTCGACGGATACGCGCAGGCCGAGGTGGACTGGCTCCTTAAAATCGGCGGGATCTCGATGGAGTATGGCAAGGCTCTGGGGGTCGACGTGACGCTCCAGAGCCTGCGGGAGACACATGACGCCGTTTTCCTCGGGATCGGCCTCGGCGGCGTGAATGCACTCGGCGCAGAAGGTGCTGACAAGGACGGCGTGCTCGACGCTGTCGATTTCATCGCCGATCTGCGCCAGGCGCAGGACCTCGCGCAGGTGCCGGTGGGCCGCGATGTGGTGGTGATCGGTGGTGGTATGACCGCGGTCGACGCCGCCGTGCAGGCGAAGCTGCTGGGCGCGCTGAATGTGACACTGGTCTACCGTCGCGGGCGTGACCGGATGAACGCGAGCGTCTTCGAGCAGGACCTCGCGGCCCGCAAAGGCGTGCGGATCGTGACCCATGCGGTGCCCAAGGCGGTGATCGGCAATGGGGCGGTGCGCGAGATCGAGTTCGACTATGTGGACGACGCGATGCAGCCTACGGGCCAGACCCTTCGGCTGGCCGCCGATCAGGTCTTCCGCGCCATTGGTCAGACCCTGGTGGGTGACGGCCTGCCGGAGTTGGACGGGCGCAAGATCAAGATCACGGGCGCAGGGCGCACCTCGGTGGCAGGCGTCTGGGCCGGGGGCGACTGCGCTGCGGGCGGCGATGATCTGACCGTGACCGCGGTGGCCGAAGGGCGCGACGCGGCCATGGACATTCATGCAACACTGACGGCTTGAGGGAGGCTGCGAGATGGCTGATTTGACAAGTGAGTTTGTGGGCATCAAGAGCCCGAACCCGTTCTGGCTGGCCTCGGCGCCGCCAACAGACAAGGAATACAACGTGCGCCGTGCCTTCGATGCGGGCTGGGGCGGCGTGGTCTGGAAGACCCTTGGGCTCGACCCGCATATCGTGAACGTGAACGGGCCGCGCTATGGAGCTGTCTGGGGTGCAGACAGGCGGCTTCTGGGTTTGAACAACATCGAGCTCATCACCGACCGACCGCTACAAACCAACCTCGATGAGATCAAGGTGGTCAAGCGCGACTATCCCGACCGCGCGATGATCGTCTCGCTGATGGTGCCCTGCGAGGAGGAGCCGTGGAAATTCATCCTGCCGCTCGTGGAGGACACCGGCGCCGATGGGGTGGAGCTGAACTTCGGCTGCCCGCACGGGATGTCGGAGCGCGGCATGGGCTCGGCGGTGGGGCAGGTGCCCGAATACATTGAGATGGTCACGCGCTGGGTCAAGGCCAACACGCGGATGCCGGTGATCGTGAAGCTGACGCCGAACATCACGGATATCCGCAAGCCCGCCGAGGCGGCGCTTAAGGGCGGCGCGGATGCGGTCAGCCTGATCAATACCATCAATTCGATCACAAGCGTCGATCTGGACCTCTTTGCGCCGGAGCCGACGATTGACGGCAAGGGTGCCCATGGCGGTTACTGCGGGCCCGCCGTCAAACCCATCGCGCTCAATATGGTGGCCGAGATTGCGCGGACGCCGGAGCTGTCGAAGCTGCCGATTTCCGGGATTGGGGGGATCACCACCTGGCGGGATGCGGCGGAGTTCATGGCGCTGGGCGCGGGCAATGTGCAGGTCTGCACGGCGGCGATGACCTATGGGTTCAAGATCGTGCAGGAGATGATGTCCGGCCTGAGCGAGTACATGGACAGCAAGGGGTTGACCTCCGTCGATCAGATCGTCGGTCGCGCCGTGCCGAATGTGACCGACTGGCAGCACCTCAACCTCAACTATGTCGCCAAGGCGAAGATCAACCAGGAGCTGTGTATTTCCTGTGGGCGCTGCTTTGCCGCCTGCGAGGACACGTCACATCAGGCGATCGCCATGTCGGACGACCGCACCTTCACCGTGATCGACGAGGAATGCGTGGCCTGCAACCTCTGCGTCAACGTTTGCCCGGTCGAAGAGTGCATCACCATGGAAGCGATGACGCCAGGCACCGTCGATCCGCGGACGGGTAAGGTGGTGGAGGCGGAGTACGCCAATTGGACCACGCATCCGAACAATCCCGCCGCGAAGGCCGCCGAGTAGCGGCCTCAGGCGTCGTCACGCTGAAGGATCGGTGCGGTGGGCAGCGGGTTGGGCAGGTCGACCTTCGGCTCGGCGGCTTTGGCCGCGGCCTCGGCTTCTGCAGCAGCGCGTTCGGCCACGCGTTCCGCATCCTGCGCTTCCTGCAGGGCTTTCGACTCGGCGCGAATCTTGGCCTGCTGCTCCAGGAAGGCGTCAGGCACCTTGCTTTGCGTCTGTGCCTCCACAACCGACTTCGGCGAGGCATCGACCGGGGGCATGGCCACGCGGCCCCGCTTCAGCAGTGCGGCGAGATGGGCACCGCCCGTTCCTGTCCCGTTGCCCGATCCCTGGCCGGAATGGTCGGACGCCATGTTCGCACCGCTGCCTGCGGTCGATTTGGCAATCGGCCCCATGCCGACCAGCGCCGCGATGGCGTCGTTCTGAACCATGGCCACGGGCTGCGGCGCGTATGGGGCGTTGAATGATATCGCACTCATGTTTAGCTCCAATCTTGATCACAGTCTGAAGCCGCCACCCGGCAACCATTAAGCCAATATGAATCCTAACGGGCTCTTAACAGCCAGGGGTTTTTCGCATCGAGGTTACGGATCGGTTAAGGCGTGAGCAAACGGGTAAACAACGTTTGCAGGTATTGACCGGCGCCATCGTGGCAGCGGGCATCTTCCCGGAGCAGCACGCGCACCTGCGCGTCGAAATCTGCGTAGTGCTGGGTGGTGGCCCAGATCGAGAAGATCAGATGCCTCGGGTCGACGTCGGCCAGCGCGCCTCTGTCCATCCAAGCCTTTATGACAGCACATTTTTCGTCGAAGAGCGGTTGCAGGCCCGAGACGAGATGCGGCGCCATGCGCGGCGCACCTTGCAGGATTTCGCCGGCGAAGAGACGGCTCTCGCGCGGCAGATCGCGCGCCATGTCGAGCTTGCGCTGCACATAGCCGAGGATCTCCCGCAGCGGATCTCCATCGGGATCGAGCGTTACCAGCGGGTCAAGCCAGGTCTCCATCAGCTGGTTCAGCAGGGTGACATGAATCTCTTCTTTACCGTCGAAATAGTAAAGGATGTTGGGCTTGCTGAGCCCGGCCGCCTCGGCGATCTGGTCAAGCGTGGCGCCGCGATAGCCATGCTTGGAAAAGACATCGAGAGCCGCATCCAGGATCCGCCGTCGGTTGCGCTGTTGGATCCGGCTGGGCTTTTTCTCTACGCCGTCTGGCAAAGGGGGTCTCCGCAGGGGGGTGCCGTAAAATTTGGCATTTCGAACAATACGGATACACTCCCACGCGAAACCGCCAAAAGGAAGTCTTGACTTGGTCGAGCGCAGTCGCAATCGTGCCTTTACCAAATGGTAAAATTTGCCATCGGTCAACATCCGCACTGCCAGGAAGGACCCAGCAATGCCCGCGCCCGGACAGAACCTGAAGATCAACCCCGACCGGCTCTGGGACAGCCTGATGGAGATGGCGAAGATCGGCCCGGGTGTGGCGGGGGGCAACAACCGCCAGACGCTGACGGATGAGGACGCGGAGGGCCGCGCGCTCTTCCAGACCTGGTGCGAGGCGGCGGGCTGCGAGATGGGGCTCGATCAGATGGGGAATATGTTCGCGCGCCGTGAGGGGACGGACCCGGATGCGCTTCCCGTTTACGTGGGCTCACATCTCGATACCCAGCCAACGGGTGGCAAATATGACGGGGTGCTGGGCGTGCTCGGCGGGCTGGAGATCCTGCGCACGCTGAACGATCTCAATGTGAAGACCAAGCACCCGATTGTGGTGACGAATTTCACCAATGAAGAGGGCACGCGGTACGCGCCGGCAATGCTGTCGTCGGGGGTATTCGCGGGAGTTCATACGCAGGATTGGGCTTATGCGCGGGTCGATGCGGAGGGCAAGACCTTCGGTGACGAGTTGCAGCGCATCGGGTGGCGCGGCGACGAAGCGGTGGGCGCGCGCAAGATGCACGCCTTTTTCGAGCTGCATATCGAACAAGGGCCCATTCTCGAAGCCGAAGGCAAGGATATCGGGGTGGTCACCCACGGCCAGGGGCTGAGCTGGACGGAAGTGACCATCCTCGGCAAGGACAGCCACACCGGTTCGACGCCCATGCCGATGCGCCGCAACGCAGGCCTCGGCATGGCGCGGGTGCTCGAGAAGGTCGACGAGATCGCCTGGAGCCACAAGCCCCATGCGGTGGGCGCCGCGGGACATATCGACGTCTATCCAAACTCACGCAACGTGATCCCGGGTAAGGTCGTCTTCACGGTTGATTTCCGCTCGCCAGAGCTTTCGGTGATCGAGGATATGGAGACGCGGTTGCGCCTCGAAGGCAAGAGGATCGCCGCTGAGATGGGACTGGAGATCTCCTTCGAGAAGGTGGGCGGCTTCGATCCGGTGGCCTTTGACGAAGGCTGTGTCCGAGCCGTGCGCGATGCAGCTGAGCGGCTTGGATACAGCCATATGAACCTGATCTCCGGCGCGGGCCATGACGCCTGCTGGATCAACCGGGTGGCACCCACGGCGATGGTGATGTGCCCCTGCGTCGACGGGCTGAGCCACAACGAGGCGGAGGAAATCTCCAAGGAGTGGGCCATGGCAGGCGCCGATGTGCTGCTGCATGCGGTGGTCGAGACTGCGGAGATTGTCGGGTGATCAAGCTCGACCTGACCCTTGCGGAGCGGGTCTCGGCGTTGGTTGAGGCCGAGTTGGACGAGGCCATGCAGGGCATAGATATGGATCTGCGCAAGACGGCGGAAGCGATGCGAGAGGTTCTCTGCCCCCCGCGGAAGATCAGGGTGAATTTCTCCGGCGGGATCGCGCAGGACTGCTGGAGCGTGACGCGGGGCGATGGCGACTATCGGGTGATGTACATGCCGGTTGCGGGATATTTCTCGCTCTGCGTCGAGAGTGATTTCGGGCCTTTGGACATCGGCGTGCATGGGTCCGCGCTGGGGTGTTTCGGCTCGGTCTGATAAGGGCTCTGCCCTCGGCCTGCGGCCTCACCCGGGATATTTATGGCCAGAAGAAGCAAGGCCGGTGAGATGGGAGAGATGAGATGACCAAGGTGATCAAGGGCGGTCAGGTCTGCACAGCGGACCGGACGTGGACAGCGGACGTGCTGATCGAAGGCGAGACGATCAAGCAGATTGGCGAGGACCTTTCGGGGGATGAATACATCGATGCGGAAGGGGCCTATGTGATCCCCGGCGGGATTGATCCGCATACCCATCTGGAGATGCCCTTCATGGGGACGACGGCCGCCGAGACCTTCGAGTCGGGCACCTGGGCGGCGGCGGTGGGTGGCACCACGATGGTCGTGGATTTCTGCCTGCCCGGCGCGGATGGCTCGATCAAGAATGCGATCAATGAATGGCACCGCAAGTCGGCGCCGCAGATCTGCTCGGACGTGGGCTATCACATGGCCATTACGGGCTGGAACGAGAGCGTTTTCAACGAGATGAAGGACGCGGTGGAGATGGGCGTGAACTCCTTCAAGCATTTCATGGCCTATAAGGGCGCGCTGATGGTGGAGGACGACGAGATGTTCGCCTCCTTCCAGCGCTGTGCGGAGTTGGGCGCGCTGCCGATGGTGCATGCGGAGAACGGCGATGTGGTGGCGGCCCTGCAGGAGAAATATTTCAACGAAGGCATCACGGGACCGGAAGGGCATGCCTATTCGCGGCCTCCCGAGGTGGAGGGCGAGGCCGCGAACCGCGCGATCATGATTGCCGATGCGGCGAATGTGCCATTGTATATTGTGCATGTGTCCTGCGAGCAGGCGCATGAGGCGATCCGGCGGGCGCGGCAGAAGGGGATGCGGGTTTATGGCGAACCGCTGATCCAATTCCTGACGCTGGATGAGTCTGAGTATTTCAACACCGACTGGGATCATGCGGCGCGGCGGGTGATGTCGCCGCCGTTTCGCAGCAAGGACCATCAGGACAGCCTCTGGGCTGGGTTGCAGGCGGGGTCGCTGCAGGTCGTGGCGACGGATCACGCGGCCTTCAACACCGAGCAGAAGCGGGCCGGGCGCAATGATTTCCGGATCATCCCGAATGGCTCGAACGGGCTGGAGGAGCGGCTGGCCGTGCTCTGGACCGAAGGGGTGGAGACCGGGCGTCTGACGCCCAATGAGTTCGTGGCCTGCACCTCGACCAATGTGGCGAAGATCCTGAATATCTATCCGCGCAAGGGCGCGATTGTCGAAGGGGCGGATGCGGATATCGTGGTCTGGGACCCGAAGATCACCAAGACGATCTCGCCGTCGAACCACCATTCGGTGCTGGACTACAACGTCTTCGAAGGTTTCGAGGTCACGGCGCAGAGCCGTTATACGCTGAACCGGGGCGAGGTGATCTGGGCCTGGGGGCAGAATTCGCAGCCGAACCCGGGGCGCGGGCGGTTCATTCCGCGCCCGGCGTTCCCGAGTGCGCATAAGGCGCTCAGCAAGTGGAAGGCGCTGACGGCTCCGAAGATGATCGAGCGTGATCCGATGAATATTCCGGCGGGGATTTGATGTATGATCGGAGGGTATATCCTCAGTTTTTTAGGCGGTATCGCCGCCGATATCGCTAGAAAAGTGTTCCTTCCCCAAAGCGAAGCTCTTCTGGCGAGAATTATTCCCTCTTTGCAAAAAGAATCCAACAAAAGGGCGAATTTGGAGGAACTGGAAGTACGAGATAAGCTAAGGAAGATTGGCAAAAGTCCCGATCTGGCAAGACACATTACTGAGAACTCCGGCGACTTCGTAAGTCGCCTAAATGACAATCAAGAAGCAGACCGATTGTCATTTGTTGAAGTCGAAGCAGAGAGATTGGAAAGCAACGCTTCCACGCAAGCGGAAATGACGGCAGTTGCGTTGGCGAGATATGAAGCGGCTGATAAATTGCTGTCGATGCGGATGGAAAGCCTGAAAGAGTCGAGCGATGTAAGTGCAGCAGCAAAGGACGCGCTGGTCGAAGCGCAAAAAGCTTGGAAGGAGTTTATTTTCAAAGATGCCAGGGCGGAGGCTCTGTTCACTGCCGAAGGCGGAAGTATGGAGCCAATGATATTCAACTCTTCGCTAGAGCAATCGACCATGTCGCGTTTGAAGGAATTGCGGCACCTTCAGGAGTTGCTGCTCTAAAGATGAACGTCATCGGTGCTCGAAATCTCAATCTGACATTCCAGACGAAAGACGGGCCGGTGCAGGCCTTGAAAGACGTGAGCCTCGACATCGGCAAGGGGGAGTTTGTCAGCTTCATCGGGCCATCGGGCTGTGGGAAGACGACCTTTCTGCGCTGTATGGCGGATCTGGAGCATCCCACCGGCGGCGAGATCAGCGTGAACGGGGTGAGCCCGGAAGAGGCGCGGAAGGCGCGGGCCTATGGCTATGTGTTTCAGGCGGCGGGGCTTTATCCGTGGCGGACGATTGGCGGGAACATCCGTTTGCCGTTGGAGATCATGGGGTACTCCAAGGCGGAACAGCAGGAGCGGGTCGCGCGGGTGCTGGAATTGGTGGAGCTGTCGGCGTTTGAGAAGAAGTATCCCTGGCAGCTCTCGGGCGGGATGCAACAGCGGGCGTCGATTGCGCGGGCGCTGGCCTTTGATGCAGATATCCTTCTGATGGATGAGCCGTTCGGGGCGCTGGATGAGATCGTGCGGGATCATCTGAATGAGCAGTTGTTGCAGTTGTGGCGCCGGACGGAGAAGACGATTGCCTTTGTGACGCACTCGATCCCCGAGGCGGTCTATCTGAGTACGAAAATCGTTGTGATGTCGCCGCGGCCGGGGCGGATTACGGATGTGATCGAGAGCCCGCTGCCGACGGAGCGGCCCTTGGACATTCGCGATAGCCCCGAGTTTCTGGAGGTGGCGCATCGGGTCCGCGAAGGGCTGCGCGCGGGGCATCTGGATGACTGAGGTACGAGCAGGTGGCGAGCGGCCCTCCGGGGGGAGTATTTGTCGACGGGTGAAGCAGGGCGGGGCGCAGGTGATCACGCGGTCAGTCTCTTTGATGTTTGCCGTTGTGGCTTTGTTGGCCGCGTTCGTCTTCGTCGCCGCGTCGAGCGATTATCGGAACCTGGACTGTCGGGAGATGCCGGCGAACCAGTGCCCCGATGCGGTCGGAACCATGTGGATGATGGCTCTGGTGTTCGTAGTGGCCCTCTCGGCGGCCCTCGGGCTTTGGCGGCGAGAGAGAACAGATGCGTAGTGTGCTCCCTGTTCTCACCGTGGTCGCTGGGATTTTTGTGATCTGGTATCTGGCGGCGATCTGGCTGAATGCGGCCTGGGCCTATGACAAGGCAAGCCGGACGGGCGAGGAGTTGGGTTTTGTCATGTTGGTGGCGGACACCTGGAGCCAGGACAAGCCGAAGTTGCCCGCGCCGCACCAGGTGGGCGCGGAGATCTGGGACACGACCGTGGAGAAGAAGATCAGCTCGAAGCGGTCGCTGATCTATCACTCTTGGATCACCCTGAGTGCGACCTTGCTAGGCTTTGCGCTGGGGACGGGGCTCGGGATCGCGCTGGCGGTGGGGATTGTCTACAACCGGACGATGGACATGTCGGTGATGCCCTGGGTGATCGCCAGCCAGACCATCCCGATCCTCGCGATTGCGCCGATGATCATCGTGGTGCTGAATGCGGTGGGCATTTCGGGGCTGCTGCCGAAGGCAATGATATCGATGTATCTGTCGTTTTTCCCGGTCGTTGTGGGCATGGTGAAAGGGCTGCGCAGCCCCGATGCGATGCAGCTGGATCAGATGCGGACGTGGAACGCATCGCCGTCCCAGATGTTCTGGCGGCTACGCCTGCCGTCGTCGATGCCTTATCTTTTCACGTCGCTGAAGATCGGGATGGCGGCCTCGCTGGTGGGGGCGATTGTGGGGGAACTGCCGACCGGCGCCGTCGCGGGGCTGGGCGCGCGGCTTTTGGCGGGAAGCTACTATGGGCAGACGATCCAGATCTGGTCGGCTCTGATCATGGCGGCGGTGCTGGCGGCCGCGCTGGTGGCGCTCATTGGGCTGATGCAGCGGATCACGCTCAAGCGGATGGGCATGGCATGATCTGGCTGGTCTTTGCATTTGGCGCATGGGCGCTGGGGTGGTGGGTCAACACGCGGCTGGCAGCGCGACCCCGGACAGGTTTCACCCGGCTTGCGGTGCCGCTGATCTTTGGGATCACGCTGATCGCGATCTGGGAAGGGCTGGTGCGCGGGCTGGAGATCAGCCCGGTGCTGCTGCCCGCGCCCTCAATGATCTCGGCGCGGTTTGCCGCCTCGACGGATATCCTCTGGGAGGACTTTGTGCAGACCGTGATCAAGGGCGCGCTGAGCGGCTATGTGCTGGGCTGTGGCTCGGCCTTCCTGATCGCGATCCTCGTGGACCGCTTCGATTTTCTGCGCCGGGGGCTCTTGCCGGTGGGCAACTTCGTGGCTGCGCTGCCGGTGATCGGCATGGCGCCGATCCTGGTGATGTGGTTCGGCTTTGACTGGCAGTCGAAGGCGGCAGTGGTCGTTGTGATGGTGTTCTTCCCGATGCTGGTGAACACGGTGCAGGGGCTCGCCGATAGCTCGGCCATGCAGCGCGACCTCATGCGCACCTATGCGGCCGGATACTGGGCGACGCTGCTGAAACTGCGGCTGCCCGCGGCGATGCCGTTTATCTTCAACGGGTTGAAGATTGCGAGTACATTGGCCCTCATCGGGGCGATCGTTGCCGAGTTTTTCGGCTCTCCCATCCGCGGGATGGGCTTTCGGATTTCCACGTCCGTGGGACAGCTTGCGCTAGATCTGGTCTGGGCGGAGATTGTTGTTGCAGCGGTTGTGGGATCGGCGTTTTACGGGATCGTGGCGCTGGTCGAACGGGCGGTGACCTTCTGGCACCCGTCCCAACGACACACATAAAAAACCAAACAAGGAGAGTATGATGAAACTGATCAACACATTGGCCGCAGGCGCGGCTTTGGGCGTCTGGAGCGTCGCGGCACAGGCGGCGGACGAGGTGACGCTACAACTCAAGTGGGTCACCCAGGCCCAGTTCGCGGGCTATTACGTGGCGCTCGACAAGGGGTTCTACGAGGAGGAAGACCTCGATGTGACCATCAACCCCGGCGGGCCTGATATTGCGCCCACGCAGGTGCTGGCCGGTGGCGGCGCGGATGTGACCGTGGAGTGGATGCCGGCGGCGCTGGCGGCGCGTGAGAAGGGGTTGAGCATGGTCAACATCGCCCAGCCCTTCAAATCCTCGGGCATGATGCTGACGTGCCGCAAGGATGCCGGTGTGACCAGCACCGAGGACTTTGCTGGCAAGACGCTCGGCGTGTGGTTCTTTGGCAATGAGTTCCCGTTTCTCAGCTGGATGAGCAAGCTCGACATTCCCACCGATGGCTCCGATACTGGCGTGACCGTGCTGAAGCAGGGATTCAACGTCGACCCGCTGTTGCAGGGGCAGGCGGCCTGTGTGTCGACCATGACCTACAACGAGTATTGGCAGGTGATCGACGCCGGCCTCACGCCAGACGATCTGACGGTCTTCAAGTATGAAGATCAAGGCGTTGCGACGCTGGAAGACGGGCTTTACGTGCTGGAAGAGAACCTCGAAGACCCGGCCTTCAAGGACAAGATGGTGCGCTTTGTGCGGGCGTCGATGAAGGGTTGGAAGTATGCGGAGGAGAATCCGGATGAGGCTGCGGAGATCGTGCTCGACAATGACGCGACCGGCGCGCAGACCGAAGCGCATCAGAAGCGGATGATGGGCGAAATCGCCAAGCTGACGGCAGGCAGCAACGGGGCGCTCGATCCCGCGGATTACGAGCGGACGGTGGCCTCTTTGCTCTCCGGCGGGTCCGATCCGGTGATCACCAAGGAACCCGAAGGGGCCTGGACACATGAGATCACGGATGCCGCGCTGAACTGAGCCGGCCCGCTCGTCGCGGTGGTTGCTTCAGACCCCCTCGCGCAGATGCAGGGCGGAGCAAACCCGCCGAGTCTCGGCGGGTTTCCACAGATGTGACAAAAGGCCGGTCCCAGACCGGCCTTTTTCCGTGTGGCAGGGTGGATTTTTTTCGCGACGGCCCCATGTGCAGCCCCAAGCTAAGGGAGTACCGTGTCATATGAGCAATATGGAAAATCTGGAGCATCAGTTGAGCGAGCGCGAACGTCAGTCCGAGGTCAATGCGCGGGCGCTGTCAGCGATCGAGTCGCAGAGTATCCGGCAGGAAGCGCGCGGATATGCCGTGATGGCAAGCTTTCTGGGATATGGCGAAGGCGCGCTTGGGACCGGCACATTTGGCAAGATCAGCCATTGGGCGAAACTGTTCTGTATCGGTTTCGCCTTCCTGGTGCCGAGCCTGCTTGTCTGGCGGGTGCTGCTCTAGATCCCAGCCCTCATCCAAAATCGCTTTGGTGGCGCACACGTTGATCGTGCGCGAGTTCATTATTGTACGCCGACGCTCTTGGGAGGAGGGCTCAGCCGCTTCGCTTGGCCAGCGTTTGCCGTGCCGGCCGTCCGTAATGTCTTGGAGATGTGCTCGAGACGCTCTGCGCGCTCAGATGGCGTATCGTCAGCCCTGCTGTGATCAACAAGCCGGTCAATCCCAACCCAACAAGGGCATAGAGCCCCAGGGCGGTGAGAAAGCCGACATTGAAAAAGATCATCGCGGTCACGAACGTGATGAAACCGCCGACGCCTCCGACCAGGGCAGACATAATTGCCATTTCGTCTCCTCCTTCGGAACGCTACCAGAGAGTGCGTTGACCAAATGTTAACGGCTGGACGAAATTGAGGCGGGGCGGCGCGGTTTCTGTGAACCGGCACCTGAATTTTCATAGAATTTGAATAAACTTGTGCGCTTTGGCGCGGACCTGCGCGAGGTTACCCCGCACAAGCGGTCGTCAAACCGGTGCGCTGTCAGGGCAGAACCACACGCCGTGCGACCTCCGGCGGACCGGTCGGTCCCAGCGTGACGATGCCGATCTCGCCATATTCCTGCGGTGCCGCGCCGGGTGCGCCCAACTCCTCCCAGATCGTGCGCAGATTGCCCTTGTTGCCGATCCAGATGACCGTGCCGTTGGGGTGAGCACGCGACATCTGCGCCCCGGCCCGCTCCTTGGCGATCACGGAGACGGGGAGGCCACGCGCCTGCGACAGCGGTTCGGCCGTCTGCAGATTGCGCAGGATGTCGGGGCTGTAGATCGCATCGATTTCATAGTCGACGAGCGCCTCAGAGAGGTTCGCTGCCCGCGCTTTGCCCTGTGCGTTCAGGATCTCTCCCGCCCGATCCGCATGGCGCACCAGGATGACGGTCGTCTTTGCCCCGGGAGGAATCCCGGCCGGCGCACAGGCGGCAACGGCAAGAAGTCCAAGCACAGCATGACGACGACGCATCCCACGGATCTCCTGACAGCCAGAGGTCTCACCACCCTCTCGCGCCGCGATCCGATGCCGCCAGAAAAAAGTTAAGAATTCTGAAAAAACTTCGAACCAGTGTGAACGGGATCACATACCGGGCGTTGAAAATGCCGCTAGATGGGGACGTGAGCCGGGGTGATGTAACCTCCTCGGAAGTGGAGTAATGATTGTGACCAGAGTACCAACATTTTATGACGACCACCGGGACATTTCCCCGGGTGTCTCCCCGGTTCCGCGCACCTCTTCCTGGCGTGCAACGGAGCGCAGCCCAGTCAGCCGTCGTCCCGGCCCGAAATGCCCCACTACTTGGCGTTTCACCGACTGGGCTGCTCTCTGACCCAAGGGAGCGCAGCCTCTCCCCCTGCGTCTCCCTCTCCCTCTGGCGGGTCGGTGTTTCACCGGCCCGCCTTTTTTTTGCAGGCCATGTCCTCACCTGAGACGGCCCCATCCGCGCAAGCCCTCTATTTCGCAACCGATCTTCGAAACAGCAGCAGGCTCGTGATCAGAAGTACGGCGCCGAGCCCTGTCATCCACAAAAACTCCGGCCAGACCACGTCGAGGCCCGCTCCCTTGAAGGAGATGGCCTGGCTTGCGGACATGTAGTGCCGTGACGGCAGCAGCAGCGTGGCCGTTTGCAGCCAGGCCGGTTGGCCCTCGACGGGCGTTTCCCCGCCCGAGAGCATCAGCATCGGCAGGATGATCAACATGACCAGCAGCGCAAACTGCGCCATGGACCGCGCGATGGTCGCGAGAAACACGCCCATGGCCGTGGCGGTAAAGAGAAAGAGCGCCGTTCCGAACAGAAACAGCCCGGTGGATCCCGCAATCGTGACCCCCAGCCACCCCTGCATCACGAAGACGAGCGACAGACCCGCCGCCACCAGCACCACGGCAGCATTCGCCCATATCTTGGCCGCCGCAATGTCGAAAGGGGCGAGCGGCATGGCCAGCAGGTGCTCGATCGTGCCGTGCTCGCGCTCCCGGATCATCGCGGCGCCGGTCAGGATGGTGGTCAGCCACATGATCTGCCCGATCAGCGCAACGATGCCGGCAAAGCGCACCGTGTCGCGGTTGGGGTTGAAGCCGCTGCGGATGGTCAGGACAAGAGGCGGCTCCTCCACAAGATCGGTCCCGATCGCGAAGCGCTGGATCTCGGCGCTGAGGATACTGGTGATGTAGTTGGCCCCGATCCCGGCCTGTTCCATCGCGGTGGCATCGATCAGAACCTGTATCTCGGGCACGCGCCCCGCCCGAACATCGCGCTCGAACCCGGGTGGCACGGCAACCACGAAGAGAAACCGGCCCGCGTCCATATGCGCCGGGCCGGACCCGGGTGCGATCTGCACGACCGGTTGAAACTCCGGCGGAAAGAAGGAGGCCGCAAGCGCGCGCGACAAAGGCGAGTTGTCCTCATCCGCAAAGGCGATGGAGGCATTGTTGACCGAGGTCGCAACCCCGGTCGCCTCCATCACCGGGGCGAGCGTGAAGGACCAGACCAAGAGCGCCATCATCACCCAGTCGCGGCGCAGGCTGATCATTTCCTTCAACCCCAGCCAGAAGATGCTCGAGAGCCGCTGCATCATGCCTCCTGAGCCCGCAGCGACAGCGCGGCGATAGCGGTCAGAACCGGCCCGAAGCATGCCAGCGCAAGGATGTCGGGCCCAAGTGCCTCCCACCCCAGGCCCTTGGTGAAGACACCGACGTTGAGGTGCAGGAAGTAGGACGAGGGCCAGAGCGCGCCGATGGTTTGCGCTCCGCCCTCCAGCGTCGAGACCGGCTGCAAGAGACCCGAAAACTGGATTGTCGGGACCACAGAGGCGATAGCGGTGGCGAAGGTGGCCGCCACCTGGTTCGACGTCATCGTGGCGATCAGCAGCCCGTAGGAGGTCGTGGCCCACACATAGAGCAGGGCCCCGAGCGCGAGCGGCAGCGGATTTCCCTTCAGCGGCACATCGAAGACCACGACGGTCATCGCGGCCAGCAACAGGAAATTCGCAAAGGCGATGACGATGTAGGGGATCTGCTTGCCAACCAGGAACTCAAGCCGCGTGGTCGGGGTGACGTAGAAATTCGTCACCGAGCCCAGCTCCTTTTCGCGGGCGACACTGACGGCCATCAGCACCGCAGGCAGCATGATCAGCAGGATCGCGGGCATCGCCGGGGCCATGGCGGCGATGCTTTCAAAGCTCTGGTTGTAGCGGAACCGCGGCTCGATCCGGGCGATCTCGACCTGCTCGGTCCCGTTGGCACGGGCTTCGGTGGCCAGAAAACTCTGATGCAGGCCCGCGACATAGCCCTCGACGGTTTCGCCCTTGAACGGAATCGCGCCATCGACGGTCGCCAGCACCTCGGTGCGCTCGCCCGCGCGCAGCTTGCGCCCGAAGTCGGGCGGCAGCTCGACGACGAGCGAGACCTCCCCCGCGGTCAGCCGCCTGTATCCATCTGCGGCGCTGCTCAGCGGTGGGGTCGGGTTGAAATACCGGGACCCGGCGATCTCGGCGATGTAGGCGCGGCTCTCTGGACTTTGCGACAGATCGAGCACCGCGAAGTCGAGATCTTCGATGTCCAGCGTGATGCCAAAGCAGAAGACCAGCATCAGAATGGCCGATCCGAGAAACGCAAAGGCGAGGCGCACCCGGTCGCGTAGCACCTCGACCGCCTCGCGCCGCGCATAGGCCAGGGCACGTCCGATTCCGCCCGACCCCGCCGCTTCGACGGGCAGGCTATCAACCTGGGGTGCCAGCGCCCGGGTCGGTGGCTCGGCCCGTTCCAGAATGGCGATGAAGGCGCTTTCGAGGCTGTCCGCGCTTTCTGCCGCAATCAGCGCATCGGGTGTCCCTTCGGCAAGCACCCGGCCCGCATGCATGAAGGACACGCGGTCGCAGCGCTCGGCCTCGCTCATGAAATGGGTCGAGACGAAGATCGTCACCCCATCATCGCGCGCGAGCTCTTCGAGCAGCACCCAGAACGCATCGCGCGCCTCGGGATCCACCCCGGAGGTCGGCTCGTCGAGGATCAGGATCCGCGGCCGGTGGATCACCGCAACGGCCAGAGAGAGGCGCTGTTTGATCCCCAGCGGCAGGGCGCTCGCAAGGGTGTGGCGGTGAGCCGTCAGCCCGAAACGCTCGGTCAGCGCCGCGATCCGCGCCGCCTTGTCGGGGATGGTGAAGATACGGGCATGGAGTTGCAGGTTCTGCTCGACGGTCAATTCTCCGTAGAGCGAGAAGGCCTGGCTCATGTAACCGATCTCGCGGTGCATGGCGCGGTCGCGGGCATCCACCGGCTTGCCGAAGAGCCGCGCCTCACCCGAGCTGGCCGGCAGCAGGCCGGTCAGGATCTTCATCGTGGTGGATTTGCCGCAGCCGTTCGAGCCCAGAAACCCGAAGATCTCGCCGCGGTTGATGGAGAAATCGACACTGTCGACGGCTGTGAAATCGCCGAACTTTCGGGTCAGACCACGTGCAATGATCACCGGGTCGGGATCGACGATCCGGGTTGGGCGCTGGTCTGCGGTCTCTGACGGCCGCCCCCGGGTCTGGAGCTGCCGGTAGGCCGCCTCAAGGTCTCTGGCATCGCCTTTCAAGGCATCCGGCGTCCCCTCGAAGAGCACGCGCCCGGCGTCCATGGCGACGATGTGATCGAAGCTCTGGGCCTCGTCCATATAGGCGGTTGAGACAAGCACCGTGAGTGCCGGGTTGTCCGCCCGGATCGCCGCGATCAGGGCCCAGAACTGCCGCCGCGAGAGCGGGTCGACCCCGGTGGTCGGCTCGTCCAGAACCAGCAGCTTGGGGTCGTGGATGAGCGCGCAGCAGAGCCCGAGTTTCTGCTTCATGCCGCCTGAGAGCTTGCCCATCAGCCGGTCGGCAAAGGGCGCAAGCCCCGTGGCCGACAGCAGCGCCGCAATGCGGATTTCGCGCTCCTCTGCGCCCTGTCCGAACAGGCGGGCGAAGAATTCTAGGTTCTCCCGCACCGAGAGCTCGGCATAGAGGTTGCGCCCGAGCCCCTGCGGCATGAAGGCGATGGCGGGGCAGATGCGGCGCCGGTGCCTGGGGTCGGCGATGGACCCGCCCAGCACCTCGATGGTCCCGGCCTGCATCTTCTTGGCCCCCGTGATCAGGCCCAGAAGCGTCGATTTGCCGACCCCATCCGGCCCGATGAACCCGGTCAGCTGGCCGGCGGGCACGTCGAGGGAGATATCCTCCAGCGCGGCGATCTTGCGGTACCTGTGCGTGACGCCCGCGACCCGGATCGCCGGCGCATGGGTCTCGGCGCTCATTCGAAGAGCTCGGGCGGGATCCGCCGCTCCAGTGCCTCGGGCCATGCGGCAGCGGCATCGAGCCGGATCACGGAGATACCGCGCAGGCCGGTTTTCACATGTTCGATCCGGCCAGCCACCAGATCCTCGGGGATGCGGACGCGGACACGAAAGACCAGCTGTTCGCGCTCGCTGAGGGTTTCGACCTGTTTGGGCGTGAACTGCGCCTCGGGGGAGACAAAGGTGACGGTTGCCGGGATGGCGAAGTCGGGCAGGGCGTCGAGCACGATGCGCGCCTCCGCGCCGATCGGCAGAAGCCCGGCTTCGCGGGCGGGCAGGAAGACCTCCATATAGATGTTCTCGAGGCTGAGGATGGTCATGATCGGCGCGCCTGAGCCCACGACCTCGCCGGGCTCGGCCAGCCGGTAGAGGACACGCCCCTGCATCGGGGCAAAGAGCGTGCTGTCCTCGATCTGTGCGGCGATCCGGCGCACCTCGGCCTCGGCGGCGGCGATCTGGCTCTCCGCCGTGGCCACCCGGGCCATCGCCGCCCCAAGCACCGCCTCGGCGACCTGATGCTCGGTTTCGCGCTCTTCGAAGAGGCTTTCGGGGATGTTCTCGCTGGCCAACAGCGACCGCGCGCGCTCGAATTCCTGCGCCGCGCGGTGCTTCTCGCTCTGACGCTGCACCACAACAGCCTCCGCTTCGGCCTTTGTCTGGTGCGCCAGTGCCACCTCGGCCTTGGCGCGATCCAGCGCCGCCGAGAGCTCGTCGGTGTCCATCTCGACCAGAACATCGCCGGGCGCGACCAGGCTCCCTTCGGCGACCAGCACCTTCTCGACCCGCCCGGCAATCGTCGGGGCGATCTCGACCTCCTCGGCCTCGATCCGGCCGTTGCCCTGAACGAAACCGGCGGGCAGGCCGTCGCCGTTGCCCGAGATGTACTGATACGCCGCGACGCCGGCCAGCAGCAGAGCCGTTGCGACGAGAATGATGGATATGGTCTTTTTCATGATCTGAACGCCAGTTGTTCCGTGCTTCGATCCTGCACCTAACGGCACGCCTGCGGGCCCGCCTTGCGTTTGATCAATTTCGTGGCCACAACCGCCCTGCTTTCCGCAACGGCACCTGTCAAAACGCCTGTTTTTGAGGCGCCACATCGCCGTGATCTGGCGGGCAGGCGACCGGGGCACATCCGCCCGAGGTCTTGATATTTCTCAACGCCCGAGCGGGGCGGTGATGCAGTGTAACCCTTGTCACAGATTTGGGTTCAGCTTGGAAATGGAGAGACTGATGGCGCGCTATCCGGTCGACATGGAGGTTCATCCCGAGGTCGAGTCCTTCTTTGATCCGCAAACCAATACGATCAGCCACGTGGTCATGGACCCAGGCTCGCATAGCTGCGCGGTCATCGACCCGGTGATGGACATCGACTATGCCGCCGGACGGATCACTTATGACCACGCCGACGAGATCATCGCCTACATCAGGAAATTCAACCTCGAGCTGGAGTGGCTGATCGAGACGCATGTGCATGCCGATCACCTGTCGGCCGCGCCCTACATCCAGTCGGAACTCGGTGGCAAGATCGGGATCGGCGACCAGATCATCGTCGTGCAGGAGACCTTCGGCAGGGTCTTCAACGAAGGCACGGAGTTTCAGCGTGACGGCTCGCAGTTCGATCGGCTGTTCAAGGATGGCGATACCTATAAGGTCGGCAAGATGACGGGGTTTGCAATGCACACGCCCGGTCACACGCCGGCTTGCATGGTGCATGTCTTCGGCAGTGCGGCGTTTGTGGGCGACACCCTGTTCATGCCCGATGGCGGATCGGCACGCGCGGATTTTCCCGGCGGCGATGCGGGGCAGCTCTACGATTCGATCCAGAAGGTTCTGGCGCTGCCGGATGAGATGCGGCTCTTCATGTGTCACGACTACGCCCCTGGGGGCCGCGACATCATGTGGGAAACATCGGTGGCGGAGGAAAAGGCCGAGAACATCCACGTGGGTCAAGGCAAGACGCGCGAGGAGTTCATAGCGTTCCGCGAGGCGCGGGATGCCTTGCTGGATATGCCGAAGCTGATCCTGCCGTCGCTCCAGGTCAACATGCGAGCCGGCAAGGTGCCAAAAACCAAGGACGGCACGCCGATGCTGAAGGTGCCCGTCAACGTGCTTTAGCGCGGCAGGGCGAAGCCAATCGCGGACCGCCTGTCACCGCAGCGCGAAGGCGACCAGCGCAATCGCCAGCACGGTATTGACCATGCGCACCGTCCAGCGGATGCGCGTCTCCTGCGGTTGGCGCCAGAACCATCTAGTCATATTGGAACCTCTCCGACAGGATCCGGTCCGCAGACACGCCACGCGCCATGAGCGCCTCTTCGACGCTGTTCATCATGGCCGGCGGTCCGCAGAGCACGAAGAGCCACGAAGCGCGCTGCGCGGCGCTGAAAACGCGCTCCAGGAGGTCGAGGTCAATCCGGCCCCGCTGCCCGGTCCATCCGTCATCGGGCTTCTCCAATACGTGGATCACCCGGCGGCGTTCGGCGGTGGCGAGTGCGGCGATTTCACCCTCGAAGACAATCTGGTCTCGGGTGCGATTGCCGTAGAGAAGGACCGTCTCGCGCGGATCGTCGGTCAGCACGGCCTCGCGCAGTATGCTGAGGAGCGGCGCGATGCCGACACCTCCGGCGATCAGAGCAATTCCGGGCTCCGGCCGCTCCTCGACCGTCATCGTGCCATGCGGGCCGTCGAGATGTGCCTGGTCGCCGACGCTGATCCGGCCGAGGTGAGAGGTGAAGTCGCCACGCTCCTTGATGACAAAGCTCATGTCCCGCCCGGCACTGGGCGCCGAGCTGATGGAAAACGGGTTCTCAAAGAGCGAAAACGGTGTGTGTCCGATGTTCAGCCAGACGAATTGCCCCGCCTTGTAGCGCAGACCGCCGTGACCGTCAGGGCTGATCGTGACGCCCCATTGCTGGGGCGCAAGCGGTGTAATCTCGGAGACGCGCCAGCGGTGGCCGAGCTGATATGCCGGCTTGAGACAGTAGACAAAGACCAGCGAGAAGACCGCGACGGCGGTCATGATGCTCCACATCCAGATCATCCGGGGATCGGCCCCGTAGCGGCCCGCGCTCAAGGCGTGATGCAGCAAAAGCCCCGCAATCAGCAAAGCGCCAAAGCCGTGCAAAAGCCGCCACCGTTCGTATTTGTAGCCGAGGGCGTCATGTTTGATCGACGCCAAGACGAAGGCAGGCAGCAGCACGAAGGCGAGGATGCCCGTGACCAGTGCTGTAAAATCCCCGGTCAGCGTCAGCTGGCGCGTCGGATCCCACGGTCTCTGGGGGCCTGGAAGCCATTTGTAGACAAACGGGTGGAGCAGGGCGAAGGCCAGGGCGGTGCGCGCCATGAGCTGGTGAAACCGGATCGTCCGGTCCAGCCCCAAACTGGCCGAGACCGTTCGGAACCGGCCGGAGAGGACGAACTCCGCGAGGATCATCGCAAAGGCGGCAAGGCCGAGGCCTGAGGCAAGCTCGTTCCGAAAGGCACGGGGTGGCATGTCGGAGGTCCAGGAGAGCGCGAGCGGCGACCCGACAAGACCGAGATAGACGAGGATGAGGCCCATCCGCAATGTCCGCCGCCGGCCCGGCATCAGACTGCACCCGGGCCGATGCACGGACGAGTGCGGCTGAGCCGATACAACGCTCGGGCAGCAGTTCTAAGGGTTGCGTGGTCAGCCATCTTTGCCACCGTCGGATCGCGAAGGCTGCTGGCCAGTGCCGAGTCCGGCTGGGCCGCGGGACATAAAACGGACCATCAGGCGCATCGTCAGTGCGCGAGAAACACCGGCATGTCGGTCTGCTCCAGCATGGAGCGCGTCGTGCCACCAAAGACGGCCTGAACCATCCGGGCATGGCCATAGGCGCCCATCACCACCAGATCGGCGCCGATCTCCTGTGCGCGGTCCAGAATACATGCAGCAACATCACGCCCGCCACTTGGATATTGCGAGACGGTCACTGTGCACCCGTGATGGCTCAGCCAGGCCGCAACATCCGTGCCCGGGTCCTGCCCGTCGTCCTGCTGTGTCATCACCGGGTCGATGCAGCCCACCACGACCTCTTTCGCGGCGCGCAGGTACGGCAGGGCCGCATGAACCGCGCTCGCGGCCTCCTGGCTGGTGTTCCAGGCAATGAAGACCCTCTCGGCCTCTGGCGCGGTGGAGCCGTTGGCCCGCAGCCCGATCGGGGACTGGAAGAGCACACCATAGGCCACCTCGCGAAAGATCTCGGGCGCGTCGCGCAAGCTCGGGGCAATGAAGGCCTCGTCGCTCACGCAAGCAGATCGCGAAACCCACTGCCGGACATCGGCCGTGGCACACATCACCGGGCGGACGTCGCCGGCGGCGCCGCTCTTGGCAAGCAGCGCTTCGATCTCGTCAACCCGGTTGCTTTGCGCCTGCTGCGCTTCGACAACGAGCTCGCTCCAGTTGTCGGGGATGCTCATGCTGCCGTAGGGCGGAACCCCGTAGGCATACATCGGCAAGGCGGGCGCCGGGCCGATCAGCAGGCAGGTCAGGCGGTTCTGATGCGCTGCGGCGATCTCGGCTGCCTCCGAGATCACCCCGTCCGGAGTTTCGGCGTTCAATACCAGAAGTGTGGTCCGGCGGGTCATATCGGTCTCCTTTTCGGCGTTGCGTGCCGCATGGCGTCACAATCGGCGTTGGGCAGTGTGGCAGGCCTCGGAGCCGCAGGACTGACAAAGATCAAGCGCCAGCATCGCACGCCGTGGCAGGTTGTCGGTGGATCGGCTTCTAGGGCGATGGCAGATGAAGTTTCAGGACTATTACAAGATACTCGGCGTCGAGCGGGACGCCGCGCCCGCCGACATCAAAACGGCCTTCCGGAAGGCGGCGCGCAAGTACCACCCCGATATCAACCCTGGTGCAGAGGCCGAAGCCCGTTTCAAGGAGGTCAACGAAGCCTATGAGGTTCTTGGCGACCCGGAGCGCCGCGCCGCTTACGACGAGCTTGGCCGAGCGCCGCCGCAGGATGGCGCGCGCTATCAGCCCCCGCCCGATTGGTCGGGCAGCTTTTCCTTCTCAGGCGGCGGTCCGGGCGAACACGAAGCCTTCAGCGACTTTTTCGAGGCCCTCTTCAGGCGGTCGACGGACCCAGGCGACGATATGCGGGGCGTTGCCGGAGCGGACAGCCATGCGCGCATCGAGATCGCGCTTGAGGACGCCTATCGCGGGGTGGAGAAGATGCTCACACTTCGCACGCCCGTCGTTGGGCCGGAGGGGTCCATCGAGGTGCAGGAGAGGTCGATTGCGGTGCGCATCCCGAAAGGCGTGGCCCCCGGCCAGCACATTCGTCTGCCGGGTCAGGGGGCTCCGGCACCAGGGCAGCGGGCGGCGGGCGATCTCTTTCTCGAGGTGACCTTCGCACCGCATCCCGTCTACCGCGTGGATGGGGCGGATCTCTTCATGGATCTGCCGGTTGCCCCGTGGGAGGCGGCGCTCGGCACGCAGGTCATCCTGCCGACGCCAGCCGGGAAGGTCGATCTGCGCATCCCGAAGAACGCCCGGACCGGGCAGAAACTGCGGCTCAAGGGGAAGGGGCTGCCCGGTCGTCCCGCAGGCGACATCTACGCCACGCTGAAGATCGTCAATCCGGATGCCAGCACGCCCGAGGCAAGAGCCTTTTTTGAACAGATGGCGCGGGATCTGCCATTTGATCCGCGCGCCCGCTTGGGAGGATAGGATCATGAAGAAGACCACGCGCCGCACCATGGTGTTGGACACGCTCACGCTGCCCGATCTGTGCCGGTTCTGCCAGGTGGATCAGGCCTGGGTGATCGACCTGGTGGAGCATGGCGTGTTGGAGCCGCGCGGCTCGACCGCCGAGACCTGGCATTTTCAGGGCAAGAGTATCGTGCGCGCCAAGAAGGCCAGCCGGTTGCGGCGTGATCTGGGGATCAACGTGGCCGGCGTCGCACTTGTTCTGGACCTGCTGGAAGAGCGGGACGCGGCCTTGCGCCGTCTCTACCAATACGAGGCCAACTGAGCGATGTGCTGGAGTCTGGAGGCCTCGGCGGCCATGGTCGTCGCGGGTGCCGCCGCCACCGGCGTTGCGCACCGACAGGGACAGCCCACTGCAATCTGGGCGACGCTGGGCTATTTCACCGTCATGGAGGCGCTGCAGGTGGCCGGCTATATGGTCGTGGACCGCTGCGGGACGGCGCAGAACCAGGCGGTCACCCTGCTCTCCTATCTCCACATCGTGTTTCAACCGCTCTTCATAAATGCCTTCGCGATGGAGCTTGTGCCGGCGCCGGTGAAGCAGCGGGTCCGGGTGTGGGTCTTCGGGCTCTGTGCTCTTTCGTCAGCGGTGATGCTGGCCCAGATCATACCCTGGCCCGCGCTCGGGGCGTGTATTCCCGGGACTCCGCTGTGTGGGCAGAGCTATTGCACTGCCTCGGGAAACTGGCACATCGCATGGCACATTCCCTACAACGGTCTGATGGTGCCCGTGGATGGGATGGTCGGCTCACAATCGGGGTTTCCGAGCTATATGGCGACCGTCTTCCTGTTGCCGCTCCTTTACGGCGCGTGGCGCTTCGTGCTGCTGCACGCGGCCGCCGGGCCGGCGTTGGCCTGGGCGCTGACCAGCAATCCTAATGAGATGCCGGCCGTCTGGTGCCTGTTCTCGATCGCGATCCTCTGCATCAGCCTCAGCCCGCTCGTGCGGCGGTCCATGACGTCACGCAGCTGGTGGGGTGTTCCGGTCTAGGCTGACACGGGTGCCGCGGGTGCCCGCAACCAGCTCGATGGTGTCGGACAGGCGCCCGATCGCAGCAAACCCGCCGGTGGCCTCGGCGAACTCGCAGGCGGCATCGACCTTCGGGCCCATCGACCCGGCGGGAAAGGCCATGGCGCACAGCTCCGCCGGTGTCGCGTGGCGGATCAGGCGGGCATCGGGCGTTCCCCAATCCGCAAAGACGCCCTCGACATCGGTGAGCATCAGGTAACCGTCAGCGCCCAAAGCGCGGGCAAGGAGCCCGCTGGCGTGATCCTTGTCGATCACCGCTTCGATGCCAATCAAGGCGCCATCCGGGGTCTGGACCACCGGTATCCCGCCACCGCCCGCACAAATCACCACCACCCCCTGGTCAAGCAGAAGGCGGATCACCTCCAGTTCGAGGATGCGCTGCGGGCGCGGCGAGGGCACGGTGCGGCGCAGATGCGACCCGTCCCGGCCCATGGTCCACCCGCGCGCGGCACTCAGCCGGGTTGCCTCGGCGTCGGTGTAGACGGGGCCGATGAACTTGGTGGGGGTCCGAAACGCCGGGTCTGCGGGATCGACCTCGATCTGCGTCAGCAGCGTCGCATAGTTGCGCTCCGGCACATGCGCGTTGTCGAGCTCCTGCTGCAGCACGTAGCCGATCATGCCGTCGGTCTCGGCGCCCAGCACGTCGAGCGGGAAGCCGCCCCCCTGAAGCGCCAGATACCCGACCTGCGGGCCATTGCCATGGGTGATCACGACGTCATGGCCCGCGTCGAGCAGCCGGGACAGCGCCTGCGCTGCGCCGCGGATACTGGCGCGCTGGCTTTCGGCGGTGAAGGGCTCTCCGCGGAGCGACAGGGCGTTTCCGCCCAGGGCGACGACAAGTCTCATTCAGGACCCCAGCGTTGCCACGAGCACGGATTTGATCGTGTGCATTCGGTTTTCCGCCTGATCGAAGACCACCGAGGCCGGGCTTTCGAAGACCTCCTCGGTGACCTCCATGGCGTCGATCCCGAAACGGTCACGGATCTGCGCACCGACCTCGGTTTCGGTGTTGTGGAACGCGGGCAGGCAGTGCAGAAACTTGCTGTGCGGAGTGCCGGTCATCGCCATCACCTCGGCGTTCACCTGGTAGGGCATCAAGAGCTTGATGCGGTCGGCCCAGGCGTCTTCCGGATCGCCCATCGACAGCCAGACATCCGTATAGAGGAAATCGCAGCCGTTGACCCCTTGTTGCACATCCTCGGTCAGCAGGATGCGCGCGCCGGACCGCTTGGCTTCGGCGAGGGCCTCGTCCACGATGGATTTGTCGGGCCACAGCGACTTGGGCCCACAGAGCCGCACGTCCATGCCGAGCTTGGCTGCACCGATCAGCAGGCTGTCCCCCATGTTGTTGCCGACATCGCCGAGAAAGCAAAAGGCGATCTCGGGCAGCGGCTTGTGAACATGTTCGGTCATGGTCAGCACATCGGCGAGGATCTGAGTCGGGTGGAACTCGTCCGTCAGACCGTTGTAGACGGGCACCCCCGACCAGCGCGCCAGCGTCTCGACCACCGATTGGCCAAAGCCGCGGTACTCGATGGCATCGTACATGCGGCCCAGCACGCGCGCCGTGTCCTTGATGCTCTCTTTCTTGCCGATGTGGCTTCCGGATGGGCCCAGATAGGTGACATGGGCGCCCTGATCATGGGCGGCCACCTCGAAGCCCACGCGGGTGCGGGTGGAATCCTTCTCGAAGATCAGGGCGAGTTCCCGCCCCTTCAGCGTCTGGCGCTCCGTGCCTGCGTATTTCGCGGCTTTCAAATCGGCCGCCAGCTTCAGCAGGAAGCGGATATCCTGGGCGGTGAAATCGCGCAGGCTGAGAAAGGAGCGGTTCTTGAGGTTGTAGGCCATGTCTTACTCCACAGGGTCACGTGAAATCGGGCAGGTCATGCAATGGCCGCCGCCGCGGCCGCGGCCCAGTTCGGCACCGGGGATCGTGATCACCTCGATCCCGGCCTTGCGCAGCAGCGTATTGGTGTGGACGTTGCGGTCGTAAGCGACGACAACGCCCGGCTCCAGGGCGACGACATTGTTTCCGTCGTCCCATTGCTCGCGCTCTTTCTCGAACTGGTCGCCGCCGGTGCCGACGACCCGCAGCGTCTTGAGGCCGAGGGCCTCTTCGACCATTTCGTAGATGCTTTTCGACTGCTCCTCGGCCCGCAGCCCGCGCTTGTCGTCGGGCCGAAGCGAAAAGCATCGGATCTTGTCGGCGACGGCGGCATAGCTGGTCACCAGATCTACATCGCAGAAGGAGAAAACGGTATCGAGATGCATCGCGGCACGGGTGCTCGGCATCTGGCAGGCGACGACGCGTTCGGCGGCCTCATGGCGGAAGAGCGACACCGCAAGCTGCCCGACCGCCTGCGGCGTCGTCCGCTCGCCCATGCCGATCAGAACGCAGCCCTGTCCGATGGGCATCACGTCGCCGCCCTCCAGCGTCGCGGGGCCGAAATCCTGATCGGGGTGGCCCCACCAGACAGGCGGTTTGGCCTTGAATCTGGCGTGGAACTTATAGATCGCCGCGGCGATCAGCGTCTCCTGTTGACGCGCCGGCCAGTGCATCGGGTTCAGCGTCAGCCCGCCGTAGATCCAGCTGCTGGTGTCGCGGGTGAAGAGCAGGTTCGGCAGCGGCGGCAGCACGAAACCGTCCGGCCCCAGGAAGCGCCCGAACATGCTGGTCGGCGCAAAGGGCAGATCCTGCACCGCGATGCCGCCCATCAGGTGCCGGGCCAGCGCCGGCGCCTGCATCTCGTCCAGCCAGCTGCGCAACTCGTCCATCATGCCGACGCCGATGTGGTCTTCGGTGATCCGGCGATCCAGCAGCCATCGGCGCGCATCGGGCTGATCCAGTATTTCTGTCAGCAGATCATGCTGATCCAGCACCTCGACCCCGCGATCCCGCATCTTGTCGCAGAAGGCGAAGTGATCCTTGCGCGCCTCGTCGACCCAGAGCACATCGTCAAAGAGCAGCGCATCGCAGGTGGCAGGCGTCAGCCGCTCGTGTGCGAGCCCCGGTCGCGAGACCAGCACGGTGTGCAGCCTGCCCACCTCGGAATGGACACCGAGCGGGGCGGTCACAGGAGCACCGCGGCGCTGAGCAGCGCCATCGAGATCAAGGACAGCAGCACCAGCAAAGGCCAGACGAACCGCAGCCAGCGATTGTAGGGCACGCGCCCGATGGCGAGCCCGCCGACAACGACCGCATAGGTCGGCGCGACCAGGTTGGTGATGCCGATGGCGGTCTGGAAGGCGGTGACAGCGAGATCGCGGCCGACACCGGCGAAGTCGGAGAGCGGGGCGAGGATCGGCATCGAGAGCACGGCGAGGCCGGAGGTCGAGGGCACCAGAAAGCTCATCAGGGCCTCGACCGCGAAAAGCGCGTTCACGAAGGCGACGTCGGACATGCCCGCGATCCAGCCCTCGAAGGTAAAGAGGATCGTATCGGTGATGCGGCCCTGATCCATGACGATAACGATGCCGCGCGCCAGCCCGATCACCAGTGCCACGCCGAGAAGGTCGCGCGCGCCGTCGACAAAGGCGCTGGTGAAGCGCTTCTCGCCCAACCACGCCAGGATCCCGATCAGGATCGAAGCGCCGAGAAAGAGCGCCGACATTTCCGCCATCCACCAGCCTTGCGCGGCCACACCCCAGACCATGACGCCGAAGGTCGCGGCAAAGACCACAAGGATCAGCAGTTGCAGTGCCGTGAGCGGCCTGTCGGAGGCATGGCCCGCGCCCTGAAGGAAGTGCGCTTCGTTTGCCTCTTTCATGTCGGCGACGAGCGACCGGCCTGGGTCGCGGCGCACGCGTTCGGCATAGCGCATGACATAGGCAACCGCGGTGATCCAGCTGAGACCGAGGATCGCAAAGCGCAATCCCATCCCTTCGGTGAAGGCAATGCCCGCGGCATCCGAGGCGATCGCGGTCGAGAAGGGGTTGATGGTGGAGCCGATCACACCAACGCCCGCGCCCAGCATGATGACGGCGACGCCGGTCAGCGCGTCATAGCCCGCCGCGATCAGGACCGGGATCAGCAGCACGTAGAAGGCGAGCGTTTCCTCCGCCATGCCGTAGGTCGTGCCTCCGGCGGCAAAGAGCGCCATCATGATGGGGATAATCCATTTCTCCCGCCCCTTCAGGCGGCGCATGGCGCGGGCGATGCCGGTGTCGATGGCGCCGGTGGCGGTGACAACCCCGAGAAAGCCGCCGACGATCAGCACGAAGAGCGAGACGTCGATCGCATTGGCTTCATAAGAGCTTGGATCGTAGAACCCCGCAATCGGCGCCATGAGCACCTGAAGCGGGCTTTGGGGGGCGGCCTCGACCGGGCGGTAGCTGCCCGGCACTGGCACCTCCCGGCCAAGTGCTGCGTTGACCGCCCGGTCGTATTCGCCTGCGGGGATTAGCCATGTCAGCGCGGCCATCAGCACGATCAGCGCAAAAAGGATTGTGTAGGCCGAGGGAAACCGGCCCTCAGCCGCCGGGGCCGGCGTGGGCTGAGACGGGGCGGGTTCGTCCATGGTTGGCGTCTCCTGTGTGGCTTGAGCCGCGCGGAAGGGTGAATGAGCCACCGCGCGTCAGGGTGAGGCGGGTCGATCCCGGATGACCGATCCATGGCTGGCGTGATCCGTACGCCCCTGTGGATCAGGTGCCGGGGCCGGGGCGGATCATTTGCTGAAGAGGACCGGCAGCTTTGCGTCTCTCAGCAACGCATGCGTCGTTGCACCAATGACAAAATCGTAGGCCTTGGAGTGGCCGAAGGCCCCCGTGACGATCAGGTCCGCGCCCTTCTCGAAAGCAACGCTGTTGAGCGTCTCGGCGATGCTGCTGCCGCGCAAGGGCTGATGTGTCAGCGTCGCCTTCAGACCGTGACGGGCGTACATTTCCACGACATCGAGGCCATCGGAATCCGTCAGCGCGTCCTTCGGCGGCTCGCCGACCCGCAGCACGGTGATGGCGGCCCCGCTGTCGGCGATGCTCAGAAGGTCATGCGATGCCCGCGCCGCCTCGCGCGTGTCGCTCCATCCAACCAGAATGTTCCGGCCGATCTCCGGCCCGTCATAGTCCAGCGGAACGACGATCACGGGGCGGCCGCTGTCGCGGATGACCTGCGCCTGTGCGTTGCGTTGGTCGTAGCGGTCGACCGCGCGGTCTTCATGCGACATGATCACCAGATCCGCGGCCCGGGCGCTCTCGATCATCCGCTCGGCGGCCGAGACGGCTTCAGTCCGGACGAGCCGGAACGCGCTGGGAAAATCCTCGTTTTCGGTATGCTTGCCGAACACCGCCTTGATGTCGGCCGCCTCCTTCCGCTGGCTTTCGTTGAAGGCCTCGAAGGCGACGTCCGGAATGTGCATGGCGATCCCGGGGTAAACCACCAGCGCCTCGATGGTATGAAGCGCGGTCAGATGAGCGCCATGCTTGCGCGCGAGCGGAACCGCAACCTTCATCAGGGTCTCGGCGTGGGCGGGCGTCGTGAGGCAGACGAGCAGTGTTTTCAGGCGCATGGGTCTTTTCCTTCTGGAGGTGACGCCGGGCGCGGATCGCACCCGACGGCGGGATCAGCTCTTGCTGATGTCGATCTTCCGAATGCCGGATTTCGCCGCGGCCGGTTTGGCAATCCGCAGCTTCAGCACGCCATCGCTGAAACTGGCCTCAACGGCCTCGTCGTCCGGATGGAAGCCCAAGGGGATCTGACGGCGGAAACTGCCGTATTGACGCTCGATCCGGTGATAGCCCTCTTTTTCGTCCTTGTGCTCCGAGCTTTTCTTCCCCTTCAGGGTCAGCACATCGCCCGAGATGAACGCGTCGAGGTCCTCTTCGCGCACGCCGGGCACCTCGGCGCTGATCTCAACCGCATCCTCGCGTTCCACCACATCGATCGCTGGGAACATGGCGGTGCCGAAGGCCATGGAGTCGGCGGTTTCGGGTCCGGGAAAGCCCGCTCGAAACTGGTCGATCAGGCGATTTATCTCCCGTTGAAACGAGGGAAAAAATGGCGATGTGTCGGACTCTGGCGGCAAGCCCGGCAACGACTGTCGTGACATGATATCTCTCCTCTTTCTGGAATGCTGGGCACGGCGTGCGTGCTGTCGTCTTCCTAGCGAATTGCGGCGCGTTGCGATTGATCGGGATCAATCGTCCGGTCGCCGCCCGCGGTAGTCAGAGCCTGTGGAGAAAGCCGGGGAGGTGCCCATGACACGCATGTTTTGCACTGTGCTGATCGGAGCTCTTCTCTGCGGCCCGGTGACTGCGGAGCCGGATGTCCAACGTGCCGACATCGGCGGCGACAGCTTCGTCTCCGGGCGGCTTCTGGACGAGACCCTGGAGGCGCCGGGCGACGCCTTTCTCGCAGGCCGGACGGTCCGTGCGCATGGTCGGTCAAACGGTGACATACATGCGGCGGGCTTTGATGTGACGGTCGACGCGGCCGCCACGGGGGATCTTTATGCCGCCGGGGCTTTCGTTCTGGTGCAGAGCCGGGTCACCGAGGATCTGACCGCGTCCGGTTTTTCGGTGCGGACGGGCAACGGGTCGGCAATCGGCGGGAACGCGCGGCTCTTCGGGCGGAAGGTGACCATCGAAGGGCCTATCGACGGCGCCCTGCTCGTCACGGCGCAGGATGTTGTCCTGAACGCCGCGGTGCAGGGCGATGTCCGCATTGTGGCCCAATCCATTGCCTTCGGGCCTGAAGCACTGGTCGGCGGCACGCTGACCTACAGCGCGCGAGAGCCGGTCACCGTGCCGAACCGCGTGGCCCCGGAGGAGCGCGTGGTATTCGAACGGCTGAGCGCCTCAGCCGCGCGGGATCGGTGGCGCGAGCTGCGCAAGGAGATGCCGGTGCTGCCGGCCTTTGCCTCGCTGGTCTTCGGGTTCATCGTTTCGCTGCTGTTCTTCATCGCCCTCGGTGCGCTGATGCTCGGGTTCATGCCAAAGCGGCTCTCTCGGATGCGGCGAAGCATTGCCGCGGCACCGGGGCAGACCCTCGTGCTGGGGGTGATCGGCCTGTCGATACTCTTCGGACTGGTGCCCATCACCGGCCTCACCATCATCGGCCTGCCCTTCGTGCCCATCGTGTTGCTCTCAATCGTCGTGGCCTGGACGCTGGGCTATGCGCTGGGAGCCTACAGCGTCGCCATGCGGGTCTGGACCGGCTTTGGCGGTGAGGAAGACCCGAGCCGGTTGACCCGGCTGAGCGTCTTTGCAGCCGCCATCGTCGTCGTTGCGCTTTTGAACTTCATCCCCTTCGTGGGCTGGGTCGCGAATTACACGCTGGTCCTGCTCGGGCTCGGTGCGATGACCAGCGCCCTTTTCCACTACATGATCGGAAACCCCGGAGACGCCTTCGACATCGACCTCAAACCTGTCGACGAGCGTAGCTGAGCAAGAGAGGAGACGGCCCATGTCTGCCAGAGGATTGGAAGTGATCGACCATTCCATTCAAACGACATACGAGTGGATCAACGAGCTTGGCGGCCGGCTTGGGTGGTCGTCGGACCGCAGCACGCTGCGGCTTCTCAGAACCACCCTGCGCCATCTGCGCGATCATCTGCTCGTCGACGAGCTGGCGCAGTTCTCGGCTCAGTTGCCGCTGCTGATCCGCGGCATGCTGTTCGAAGGCTGGGTGCCGAAGGCGACACCGATCAAGGAACGCTCGGCCGAGGACTTCGTGCGCCATATCGAGGCGCAGTTCGGCGATACGGAAGAATACCGGGGTGTTGCGGACATCACATGCGTCTTCAAGCTTCTGAATGCGAAGATCAGCGCCGGTGAGGTGGAGGACATTCGCGCGAGCCTGCCATCGGACATCCGCGCGCTTTGGCCGGCACCCTAAAGGGCAGAGCCGGCGACACGCACCGGACCGGGTGCGTCGCGCTCGCCAAGTGACAAGCTCCAGAGCGCCTTCGGACGCCGCACCACGACCGTGTGGATGTTGTGGATATCGATGATCCCGCTCTTGCGCAGCTGCGTCAGGGTCCGACTCACCGTTTCGGTGGTCAGGCCGAGGAAATCGGCGATGTCGCCCCGGCTCATGGGCAGGGCGATCTGCGTCTCGCCCGCCACCTCCTCCCCGACGCGCTGCATCAGCACGCAAAGAAAGGACGCGACCTTTTCCGCCGCGGATTTCTGCCCAAGCATCATGAAATGGTCCTGCATGGCGCTGATCTCACGCAGCGCGGCCTGCAAGAGGTCGTGATGCAGCTGCGGGTCGCCTTCGCCGCTTTCCAGCATCGATCTGCGGTACGGCTGCAGGCAGGCGTCTTCGAGCACGTCACAGTCGGTGTGATGCCGCCCGCTGGACGGAAAGCCGACAATGTCGCCGGGATAGCCGAAGGCGATCACCTGGCGGCGGCCGTCTTCCAGGAGCCGTGCAAGCCTCAGGACGCCGCTTTTGATCTGGTAGAGCCACTCGACCCTGTCACCTTCGAAGTAGAGATGCGCCCCCGCCTTCACGTGAGCGGTCGGTGATCTGGTGATCTTGCTCGAGATCGATGCCAGAGGTTCGGGTGTGGTTTGATCGCCGGTGATCGTGACGTACATGCGTGCGGCCCCCCTCGTTCAACTCGGGGGACGTTGGACACCATCTGTAAGCTGGGATAGGGTGGCGGTGTAAGATTTTGTATCATTGTGTAGATGCAGGATCACATCCCAGCCCCCATATATATCTGGAGGGGGCAGGACTGAGGCGGTCCGAGGGGCGACATATGACAGATCAGACAATCCTGGTTGTCGAGGACGACACGAAAGTCAGCAGGCTGCTGCGCAACGTTCTGGAGGGCGAAGGCTTCTCCGTGCGCGAGGCGCAGAGCAGGGCCGAGGTTCTCGACGCTGTTGTGGCCGGACGTATCGACCTGATCACCCTCGATATTCAGTTGGGCGCGGACAACGGGCTTGAGCTTGCGCGCGAGATCCGGCGACAATCGAGCGTCCCCATCGTGATGGTCACGGGCAAGGACGACCTCATCGACCGCGTGGTCGGGCTTGAGCTCGGTGCCGATGACTACATCACCAAACCGTTCCATGTCAGGGAGGTTGTGGCGCGCATTCGAAGCGTTCTGCGCCGGGCGCCGCCGGTGCCGTTGGCCGAATGCGCACCGCCCGGGCCGTCGCTCGGATGTCCGCCCGCGGTCGACGACAGCCGGCGCTTCGCCTTTGACGGCATGATCGCGACGCCGGACCGTCTGGAGTTGCAGGACCGCACGGGTGGGGATTGTGCCCTGACCAGCGGCGACTACCGGCTTCTGACCGTCTTTCTGGAGCGTCCCAAACGGGTGTTGTCCCGCGACCAGCTGATGGATCTGATCGGCGGGCAGGCCTGGTCGCCGCTGGATCGCACGATCGACAATCAGGTCGCCCGGCTGCGCAAGAAGATCGAGCGCAACCCGTCCGATCCCAAACTGATCAAGACGGTGCGCGGCATCGGGTACACCCTTGCCTGCGACGTCGAAGCGCTTCAGCCCGGAGCGGCGCCCGCCAAGAGCGCCTGAAGCCGCGCCGAAAGCTCCGCTTGCCGGTAGGGTTTGTGCAGGACGCTGTAGCTTTGGCCCTCGGCCATGGAATTCGTCACGATGTCACTGGCGTAGCCCGAGGTCAGCAGGATCTTGATCCGAGGAAACTCCGCCGCGACCTTCGCTGCCAGATCGTATCCGTTGAGCTCTCCCGGCATCACAAGATCGGAAAACAGGATGTCCGCGTGCACGCCGCTCTTTAGCATGCGGTAGGCCTCGTCGCCGCTGGGCGCCTCCTTCGTGGCGAAACCCAGCGCGCGGATGCGCTCGACCGAGAGCTTGCGCACGTGGGGATTGTCTTCGACGATGAGGACAACCTCGCCCTCGGCGATGGCCTTGCTCGCCGCGCTGCCGCCCTGCGCCGCGCGGCCCGCAGCCGTCTCGGGCAGGGCCGGAAAATAGAGGCCGAAACTCGTGCCCAGCCCATCTTCGCTGTAAAGGGTGATATGCCCGCCGGATTGCCGCACGAAGCCGTAGACCATGGCAAGCCCCAGTCCTGTGCCGCCGGTGTCGGCCTTGGTGGTGAAGAACGGCTCGAAGGCGCGTTTTTTTGCCTCCGCGTCCATGCCTGCGCCATTGTCGATCACCGACAGGCGGACGTAGTGCCCCGGTTCGATGTCCGTCTCCTGCGCAATGTAGCTGTCGTCGATCACCACATTGGCGGTGGAGATGAGCAACTCGCCACGCTCGCCCATGGCATCCCGCGCATTCAGCGCGAGATTGACGAGGGCCGACTGCAACTGAACCGGGTCGATCATGACCGGGTCGAGGTCGTCGGCGAAATCCGTCTTGATCACGTAGCGCGACCCCAGTGTCCGCCGCAGCAGCGCAAGCGTTTCCTCGCACAGCGTCCGAAGATTCGTGCGTTCGGGTTTGAGACTGCTCTTGCGGGCAAAGATCATCAGCCGTGAGGTCAGTTCGGCCCCGAGCTCGGCCGATTCCAGCGCGTCCTGGATCAGCGCCGCTTGCCGATCCTCCGTTGTCCGCTGTTGCAGCAACTCCAGGTTCCCGATGACGACCGTGAGCAGGTTGTTGAAATCATGCGCAATCCCGCCCGTCATCTGCCCGATGGCGTCGAGGCGCTGCGATCGTGCCAGGGCCTCCTGCGCCGTCTTTCGCTGGGTCAGATCGTGGAAGATGCCGATGAACATCCTTTGGCTGGCGCCGCTGGTTTCGCCAACTGAGAGATGCACGGGAAACACCGTCCCGTCCTTGCGTCGTCCCTGCACGTCGCGGTTCGTCCCGAGGATGTGGCGCGTGCCGGTCCGCCGGTAGTGCAGCATGAAGCTGTCGTGCTGGGTGGCAACGCCGTTGGGCATCAGGATGTTCACGCTCTGCCCGACCATCTCGCCGGGCGTGTACTGAAACATCCGGCTGGCGGCCTCGTTGGTCTCAACGATGTTGCCGTTTTCGTCCGAGATCACGATCGCGTCGACGGCGGCCTCGAGGATCGCGTGCAAAACGGCGCTGTCGCGTGCAGTTCGTTCCATCTCGGCCTCGGTCCCGGTCACATTCCGCCATCGCGCGCATGATCATGCGCGGAGGTATTGATATTCGTCAACGGCTCAGTCGATCCCGCCACGATACTGGCCGCAGGAGGTCGACAGGAGCGCGCCGTGAAACCCATCGTGACATGGATTGTGTTGGCCAATGCCCGTGAGGCGCGGGTGCTGGCCAATCGCGGACCCGGCAGCGGCCTTGCGCCCGTGCCGGGCCAATGCTGGACGGCAGAGGACCCCGACCCGCCCCGAGACCGTGCCGGCGTCGGACACAGCATAGCGGGACCGGCGGTATCGGCGGTGGCGCAGACAGATCCGCATCGCAGAAGCAGTGCGCTTTTTGCGCGCAAGGTGATGTGCGCGCTCTCCGGCGCGCTGGCCGCGGAAGAGTTCGACCGGTTGGTCATCGTGGCCGGACCATTGATGCTCGGTCTGATGCGCAAGGCGATGGATCACCGGCTGAAATACACCCTGATCGGCGAGATCGACAAGGACCTCAGCGCTCTGCCCATCGCGGCACTGGCCACCCATCTCGGCGACGTCATGGCGGTTTGACGCGCGTATCAAACACACAGGAGACTTGCATGTTCAGGCAGATCATCGTGGGCCTTGACGGATCGGAAAAGGCCAAGAAGGCCGCGCGCATCGGCTGCGATCTTGCGAAGTACTACGCCGGGACGGTCACGCTGGTGCATGTGCCGCATGCAGAGACGGCGGCGCATGTGGTGGGCGCCATTGCCGGCTATCACGCCGCCATCACGCGCCCGAGCTTCGCCGAGATCGAGGCGGCCGGCCAGACCATTCTCGACGAGGGTCTGAAGATCGCGTCGGACGTGGGCTGCAAGACCGTGACGACCCATATGCCGCATGGCGATGCCGCGACCGAGCTGCTCGCCTACGCGGATGAGATCGGCGCTGATCTGATTGTCACCGGACGGCGTGGACTGAGCGGGGTGGCGAGCCTCGTCCTCGGCAGCACGACCCAGAAGATCAACCACCTGGCGAAATGCGCGTGCCTCTCCGTGGTCTGAAGGCAGCACTCGTTCAGCGGGTGTGGCGATGAGCGTCGGCACATGGCTGTCTCAGTCGTCGAAAGCGCGCAGGTACCGCGTCAGGTCCGCAAGCGTGATCACGCCCTCCAGCCGGTGATCCCGGACCACAAGGAACTTCCGCCGACCGGTCTCGGTGATGCGTTTCAGAAGCTGCGGTGCCGGCAGTTCAGGCGGCACGGTGGTGGCCGGGTCGAGCCCTTCGAACACATCGCCCACCCGCATGCTGCCCCAATTCTCGCGGTCGATCTTAGAGAGAAGCACGCGGTCCATATGTCCCAGCAGGACGCCATCCTCGACCACCGGCGCAAAACTGACCCCGCCCAGCAGCATGATCCTGTTGGCGAATTCCGACAATGTGGTGTCGGGCGAGACAACCACGGGGCTGGAATTCATGAGCGTGCGAACGGTCTTGCCTTCGAAGGCGGACATCGCGCGCTGGGTCTGGTAGCTGGAGCGCGCGGCAAACAGAAGAAAGGCGCCGAGCAGGATTTGCCAGAACCCCGTGAGGGTCTGCCCTAGAAACAGCGCGATGAGCCCGAGTGTCATCAGCGCATAGGCGAAGACGGTGCCGGCGGCGGCGGCCGTGCGTGTCGCGTCGAGCAGTTGCCCGGAACGGTGCCACAGCACGGCGCGCAGGATGCGCCCGCCGTCGAGCGGAAACGCCGGGATCAGATTGAACAGCGCGAGCACCAGGTTGATCATCGCCAGATAGGTCAGCACCGCGGTTGTGGCGATCATGCCAGACACGCCCTCCGCAAACCTGCCCAAGACCCAGAACCCCAAAGAGAGCGCAAGGCTCATGACCGGCCCTGCGAGCGCCACCCAGAATTCGACGCCGGCGGACTTCGGCTCCGCTTCGAGTTCGGCGACGCCACCGAAGAGAAAAAGCGTGATCCGCTTCACCGGAACACCGAACCGGCGCGCAACCACAGAATGGGCCATCTCGTGCAGAAGCAGGGAGACGAAGAAGAGCAGCATGGCGGACAGGGCCATCATCAGATAGGTGGCGGGCATCTGGTCTGGCAGAAGCGAGGGGAAGTATTGTTCCGAAAGGCTCCAGGTGATCAGCCCGGCAATGATCAGCCAGCTGGGATCGACCTTGATGTCAAAGCCGCCGATGGTGACGAGTTTTACCGCGTTTGAAAACATGGGCGCCTCGCAGTCTATGGCTCATGTTAGCGCCGCACCGGAGCATCCGGTTGATTTCGCTCAATTCAACAGACCGCCCTACGGGTGAAAGAGGCTGCCGACGCCAAAGGCGATCGCTGCGGCCAGGGCTCCGATGGCCAAGGTCTCGGTGCCCGACCACCACCACCGGGCGAGTGACCACCGGCTTTTGCCTGCACCGATGAGAAAGAAGGTCAGCAAGGTCGTCAGGACCGACAGGCGAAAGGCGCCGTCCAGTCCGATCAGATAGGGCAGGAGCGGGATCGACCCTGCCGCCAGAAAGGCGGCGAAGGTCGCGAGCGAGGCCCGAAGCGGATTGGGCGGGGTTGGCGACAGACCGTATTCATCGGTCAGCATCAGGTCGATCCACTTCGGCTTGTTGTGCGAGATGAGCGCGGTCGCCTGATCGAGGACCTCGCCCGAAAGGCCGCGCAAGGCGAGGATCTGGCGCAGCTCTTCCAACTCGCCGCTCTTGAATTGCTCAAGATGGCGCTCTTCGATCCGCCTGATCCGGGCGCGGTCATCGAGCTCGGCCTTTGTGCCGGAGTAATTGCTCGCGGCCATGGAGAAGCCATCCGCGAGGATGTTGGCCATTCCGAGCGTCACGATGACACCCGAGGACAGGCCAGCCCCTTCCACGCCAGCGACAATCGCGAAGGTGGTGACCGCACCGTCTATTCCGCCGTAAATCATGTCTTTGAGGTGGGTTGTCCGGCGGCCGGCGGCGAGACGCGCTGCAACCTCCTCCGGGCTGTGCCCGTGATCCGTCTGCATGGGTCCAGACTGGCGCCGCAGCGCCCGCGCCGATTGAGCAATGTCAAACGCGGCAAGTCCAGAACCGGTAGCCGAGGGCCATGGAGTTGCCAGCCACAACACTGTCGCAAAGCCTTCTCGCTTTCGCGGTTTGCGCCGCTGTCGTCTGGTTTTCGGGCGCGCGGCTGGCGTACCTCGCCGACACGCTCGCCGACCGCTTCAGGCTGGCCAAGTCGCTCGTGGGTCTGCTGCTGCTGTCGCTGGCCACATCGCTGCCCGAGGTGGCCACGACCCTGTCCGCGGCGATCCAGCAGTCCCGCGACCTGGTCCTGAACAATCTGTTCGGCGGCATCGCCCTGCAAACCGCGATCCTTGCGATGTCCGACTTCTGGGCGCGCGGGTCGATCACCGGCTATCCGCGCAAAGCCAACCACGCGCTCGAGGCCACTCTGCTGGTGATGCTGCTGGGGGTGGCGCTTGTGGTGACCGGTCTGGGCGAGACACTGGTCATCTTCGAGGTTGGCATCGGCAGCGTCGTGATCGCTGTCACCTATGGTGGCGCGATCTGGCTGCTGCGCCGCTACGATGATGCCAGCGACTGGGTGCCCGTCGATCTGCCCGACCCCGAACCGCTGCCCTTTCCCGCACCTTCCGGCCTGTCGCGAACGGGAAACAGCGCGTTGCTCTGGCAGGCGGGCCTCGCATGTATCGGGATCCTCGTCTTCGGGCTGCTGCTGGTCTCTTTCGCGCAGCGCATCGCCGATCAGTCGGGCCTCGGCTCGGGCTTTGTCGGTGTGACGCTGCTGGCGGCCGCGACATCGCTTCCGGAGCTGACGACCAGCATCACCGCCGTGCGGATCGGTGCCTATACCATGGCGATCTCGAATATCTTCGGCAGCAACCTGATCATGCTGGTTCTGGTGTTTCCCGCCGATCTCCTGTTCCGGGCAGGCCCGATCCTTCAGGGCGCCTCGCAAACCGTGGGCCTCGCCCTGTCCTTCGGCATCGTTGTCACCGCGATCTACCTCGTTGGCCTGATCGTCCGGCGCAAGCCGAGGATCGCGCGCTTCGGGCTGGATTCGATCCTGGTGCTCGTCACCTTCATCGCCAGCCTCTTTGCCTATTTCGTGGTGCGCTGAGCCATGGCGGCGGAGATTTTCAGAAGCTCCGGCACAATCAGGATGGGCAGGGCAAAGAGCGCGATCCAAAGCCATTCGGTGCCGCCCATGGGCACGGTCTTCAGCATGGCCTGCAACGGCGCCCAGTAGACCGCAGCGACTTGCATGCCCAGTGTCGCCGTCAGCGCGATCAGGAGAAACGGGTTGCTGAACCAGCCGATCTTGTGCCCCGGCAGGCGCAGGGACCGGAAGGCAAAGACACTGACCTTCTCGAAGACGACCATCGCCGTGAAGGCGGTGGTCCGTGCCAGCTCCACGCCTTGATCCAGGAGCTGGAAGAAGATCCAGAGACTGGACCCGCCGGTGTAGAGCCCCAGGGCGAGGATGGTGATGATCCCGCTCCAGCCGAGGATCGGCGTGGTCTTGTCGCGCGGGGGGTGCTGCATCGTGTCGGGCTCGGATTTCTCCATGCCCAGGGCCACGGCAGTGACGCCATCGGTGACCAGGTTCATCCACAGGATCTGGGTGGCGAGGAAGATCAGCGGGCCGCCGACGGCGATGTTGACGACCAGTGCAATCACCTCGCCGGCGTTGGAGGACAGAAGGTAGCGCACGAACTTGCGCACATTCGCGAACTGCCGTCGTCCCTCGCCAATGGCCCGCACGATGGTGGCGAAATTGTCGTCGAGCAGCACGAGGTCGGAGGCATCGCGGGCCACATCGGTGCCGCGAATGCCCATGGCGACGCCGATGTCCGCCTTCTTGAGCGCCGGCGCATCGTTCACGCCATCGCCGGTCATCGCAACGATCTGCCCCTTGCTCTGAAGCGCTGCGACGATCCGCATCTTCTGCTCGGGTTTGGTGCGGGCAAAGAGCACCTCCTGCGCCAGAAGCGCGGTCAGTTGCGCGTCGTCGAGTGCGTCGAGCTCCGCGCCGGTGAGGCTGGCCGACACCTCCATCGAGAGCTGCTCGGCAATGGCCCGGGCGGTGACGGGGCTGTCGCCGGTGATCATGATCACGCGGATGCCGGCGGACCGGGCCGATGCGACGGCGGCCTTCACCTCCTGGCGCGGCGGATCGATCAGGCCGACGAGTCCAAGGAAGGTCAGGCGCTCTTCGATGATCTGCTCGGTTGATGCGTCGCCCTGCGCCAGCGCGATCACCCGCAGACCCTGGCTGGCCATCTCTTCATAGGCGGCCTCGATGGCCGCGCGATCCGTGGGCGTCAGGGGGCCCGGCCCGGCCTCGCCCATGATATTCGTGCAGATCTCGAGGATCTGTTCCGGCGCCCCCTTGCTGAGGATGCGGGTCCGGTCGGCCCCCTTGTAGAGCACGCTCATGCGCTTGCGCGCGCTGCTGAAGGGGATTTCGGCCAGCAGATTTTGCGCGCCGGGCGGATCGCACCACCCCTTGTAGGCAAGCGTCACCAGCGCCCCCTCGGTCGGAGCCCCCATCATCGTCCAGCTGGTTCCGCTTTGTGACAGGCGCGCATGATTGCAGACGATCGCCGTCTCGAGCAGCGCGCCCAGCACGGGGTCGTCTTCGGCGCGCAACCGGATGCCCTCGCTTTCGATATGCCCCGCCGGGTCGTACCCGGTGCCCGTCACGTCATATCGGCGGTCAGCGGTCCAGATCCGGGTGGCGGTCATCTTGTTTTCGGTCAGCGTGCCGGTCTTGTCGGTGCAGATGACCGAGGCCGCGCCGAGCGTCTCGACCGCTTGCAGGCGGCGGGCAAGCGCGTTCTGCCGGGCCATCGCCGTGGCCCCCAGCGCAAGGGTGATCGTGACCACCGCGGGCAGACCCTCCGGCACCATCGCGACCGACAGCGAGAGGCCCGTCATCACCATTTCGATGAAGTCCCGGCCCAGAGTGATGCCCAGCAGGCTGACCCCCGCGGCGACCAGCAGTGCGGCAAGGCCAAGCTGGCGGGCCAGTTGCCCCAGTTTTTTCTGAAGATTTGTGACTTTGGTGCCGACCGCCCCGGTCAGCCCTGCGATCTTACCGAATTCGGTCTGCGCGCCGATGGCGGTGACCCGCGCCTCGGCGCGGCCGGAGACCACAGATGTGCCGGTGAAGACGAAAGGCTCCGCATCCTCTACCGACTTGCCGACGGGAATGGATTCGCCGGTGAGGATGCTTTCGTCGGTGCGCAGATCGGTGCTGAGCGTCAGTTCGGCATCCGCCGCGATCTTGATGCCGGGGGACAGGATCAGCAGATCGCCGGGCACGATCTCACGTGCGGGGATGATCTGCTCCTCTCCGTTGCGCACGACCATGGCCTTGGGCGACAGCATCTGCCGCAGCGCCGCGAGCGCGGTTTCGGCTTTCCATTCCTGCACGAACCCCAGGACCGCGTTGAGCCCCACCACAAGGCCAATGGTCGCGGCGTCGAGCAGTTCGCCCAAGGCCAGGGCGACCGCCGCCGCCAGGATCAGAATGAGGATCAGAAAGCTGGAGAACTGGCGCAGAAAGACGGCCAGGGCGCTGGCGCGGGGCTCTTGCGGCAGCTCGTTCCAGCCCGCTTGGGCCCGCGCCTGCTCAACTTCGGCCTCGGTGAGCCCGCGTCTGTCATCGGTGTCGGCCACAAGATCTCTCCGGTTCAGTCTCTGATCCGGATATCCGATGCACAGCTCCGCCCGCCTTGAGCAATGTCAATCTAAGTGCGCTCAACCGACGGTAGGATCAAGCTGAGTGAATCGCCACCGGAGGATCAAACATGGCAAACAAGCAGAGCAACGATGCGACGATTGACGACGAAACGACCTTGGCCGCGATCTCGAAGCTTCAGGAAGCAGGGCTGGGCAATATGCTTGGCATGAGCACGGCGTGGGTCGAAGCGATGGGGGACATGGGCGCCGAGGTCGCCAGCTTCATCGCCGAGCGGATCAAGGAAGACGTGAAAACGCAGCATCAGATCCTGCACTGCAAGAACGTGGGCGATCTTCAGCAGATCCAGGCCGAATTCATCCAGAAGGCGATGGATCAGTATCAGGCCGAAACCGGAAAGCTGGTCGAGATGAGCCGCAAGGCCTTTGCGCCCAAGGCGGACGGCTAGCAGGCCCGCGCCGCGTCACCCGAAGACGTAAGCTCCGGGGGCGCTGGCTGTTGTGGCCGTGCCTGTTGCGCGGGGCTCTACAGGATCTCCGCTTTTGGCGCGCAGCCAGTCCGACCAGTGTTCCCACCACGAGCCCTCCTGCGGCGGATGGCTGTCGAACCATTTTTGTGCGGGGACGTGGGGATCGCCTTCGGTCTTCAGACCAGCGCGAAAGTGGCGGTTGCGGTGGCCCGGCTGTGAGAGAATGCCGCCGTTGTGACCGCCCTTCGTCAAAACGAATGTGACGTCGGTGTCGCTCAGCATCTGCAACCGGTAAACGGATCTCCAAGGCGAGACGTGGTCCTGCTCGGTTGCCACGCTGTAGATGGGGCAGCGGATGTCCGTCAGCGCGACCGGCGCGTCATCGACAATGAACTGCCCCTTGGCCAGCGCGTTCTCGAGAAAGAGCCGCCGCAGGTACTCGGAATGCATCCGTGCCGGCATCCGCGTCGCATCCGCGTTCCAGGCCATCAGGGGGTTGTCATGAGTGCGCTCGCCCAAAAGGTAGTGCCGGATCACGCGGCTCCAGATCAGATCGTTCGAACGCAGAAGCTGGAACGCGCCGGCCATTTGATCCGCCTCGAGATAGCCCTTCGTGGCCATCATGTCCTCCAGAAAGGCCACCTGACTTTCGTTGATGAAGAGGCTCAGCTCACCGGGTTCCGAGAAATCGACCTGCGTGGCCAGCAGGCTGACGGTGCAGAAGGTGCGATCCTGATCGCGCGCCATCGCGGCGGCAGCGATGGATAGCAGCGTGCCGCCGAGGCAATAGCCGACCGCATGCACCCGCTCGGCACCGCGGCGCTTCAGATGATCCAGCGCGGCGCGTGGTCCCAGATCCAGGTAATCCTGCATCGACAGATCGGCGTCCGAGGCGTCGGGGTTCTTCCACGAGATGATGAAGACTTCGAAGCCCTGATCGCGCAGATAGGCGACGAGCGAGCGCTCGGCCGTGAGATCGAGGATGTAGTATTTCATGATCCAGGCCGGCACGATCAGGATCGGTTCGGGATGCAGCTTGTCCGTTGTCGGATGGTAGCGGATCAATTCGATGAGATCGTTTTTCAGCACCACATCTCCTGGTGTGGTGGCGAGGTTGGCGCCGACGCTATGCGCGCTCGGGCGGCGGGGATGACCCGATATCACCCGGTTGAAGTCTTCGATCCAATAGCGCAGCCCGCGGTTGAGGTTGTTCCCCCCCTCTTCAGCGGTCCGCGCCATCACCTGCGGGTTGGTGGCGGCGAAGTTCGAGGGCGACATCATGTCGAGCATTTGCCGCGTCGCGAAATTCACGATGCGCTCATGCTTGGGGTCGACACCGGGCAGACCGCGGGTCGCGCGGTCCCACCAGTCCTGCACGGCCAGAAACCCTTGGGCATAGGACTTGTAGGGTTGCATCAGCCAGCCCGGATCCCGAAAGCGCGGATCCTGCGATGGATCCTGTCGTTGCGGATTTGACAAGAGCGCAGCCGCCAGGTCGGCCTGTTTGTCGGGCGAGGCCATCAGGTGCAGGGACCAGTCCAGATAGGCGGTGGCAAGTGCGGCCGGAGACAGCCCGGCGCTCAGCTTGCCGATCATCGAGTGCCAGATCGGATCGATGGCCCGGTTCTCGTTTGCCGCCTCACGCATCGTGCCGACCTCCAGCCACTGCGCGGCTCGTGCCGTGTCCTGTCCCGAGGGCGACGGGGCGCAGATGTCCGGCGGCGAAGCCGCCGTGCGTCGGCAGAGCGTTGGCTTGGTCAGGCGCGAAGCGGGGGTGCGTCACAGTGAACCTCCATGTCCGATGTCTGAGATGTGTGTGAGATCGTGGTCAACTGACCGGCGTGAGCGTCGTGCCGCCATGGGCCCTCACATCGCTGACGAATTGGTTCAGGGCGTCCGTCTCCGTCTCGGTTTGCTCGGCTGCATTGCTCAGTGACGCGGTGGCGGCCAGCGTGCGTCCCAGATCCGCCTCGGCGGTGTCAAAGGCCTTTTGCGCCGGGGAATGCCCTCCCGATGTCAGAAACAGGCTGACCGCGGGGGGCAGGCCGATGTTCGAGCGAAGAAGAGCGCGCAGCGGCGTGGCGGGATAGGACGTCCAGACCGGCCCGCAGAGAACCAGATGGCGGTAGTGTTCCAGCGATGTGAACTCCTGAGGCGCGAGGTCGCATTTCTGCCGCAGGCTGTCGAACCCCGCACGCATGTAACCCAAGACACCGGGCCGATAGGCCGGCGCATGCAGGGCGATGAGATCGCCGTTCAGCGCCTCGGCCAGCTTTTTCGCGACCCTCTGCGAGTGCCCCGTGATCGAAAACCAGACGACTGCGGTTGTGCGGGCTTGATCCATGATCCGTCCTCGACAGCTTCTGGTGTCCTTCTTGCGCCTCTCGGCGCGAGGACCTTTGACAAATGTCAAAGTCGGGGGGGATCGGCGGTCTACGGTTCGGGCATACATGGGATCGATGAGATGCATAGCCAATTACATCTGCCCCGGCTGGCCGGTCTGCCCTTCGAGATCAGCGCGGCGTTGCAGCGCAAGGCAACACCCTTGACATTGACCCAAGGCAGCGCCGTCTCTGGCGCAAGCAGCTTGTTTCAGAGTGTCCTTCTGCTGCTGTCCGGTTCGGTCCAGGTGCTGCTGGTGTCGGAGAACGGACCGGAGCGGCCGCTCTATCGCGTCGCGGCAGACACCGGTCGTGCGCCCGCGGCGGCTGGCCTGCTTGCCGTTGACACCGCTGCGGTCGAGGTCGTCGCCGAGACCGACGTCGAGGCCCTTCTGATCCCGCGATGCGACGTCGACAGTCTGATGTCGGCCTCCGCTGAGCTTCGGGCGCTTGTCTTCGCGGCCTACTCCAAACGCGTGACCGACCTGCTGGCTGCCATCGAGAGGCTGGCTTGCGAGCGTGTGCCGATCCGTCTTTGTTAGACGGCTGCCGCGGTGCCTTGAGCGACGATGCCGCGGTTTCCGTGCCGCTCAGCTTCCCGGTGCGGCGGGCTGGCCCGGTACGGCAGTTTTCCTGATCGCCCACATGGCGATCACCGGCCCGAAGAGCTCGAAGACGACCGTTGTCCCGATCGTCAATGCCATGATCTGATCACGCCATTGCGGCAAGGCCTGACCGGCCAGAAGCGCCATGCCGATGGCCACGCCTGCCTGGGGCAACAAAGCGGGTCCGAATAGGGCGCGCTGCGTCTTTGGCGCGCGGGCAATGGCCGCACCGATCCAACCGCCCAGCAGGCGCGCGGCGGTGCGCAGGAGCACAAGCGCGGCGCCCAACACGCCCATGTCCGGTATCGACGCGAGGTCGAGTGCGGCGCCGGCCAGAAAGAAGAAGACGATCATGAAAGGCCATTGGATGTGCTCGATTTCATGAAAGGCTTTGCGGTGATGACGGGCCAGGTTGGCGACCAGCGCACCGGCGACGATCCCGGACATGAGGAACGACACATCGAACAGGCTTGCCAGCCCCGCGATCAGGAAGGCGATGGCGAGCGCTTCGACCAGCAGCGGCTCGCCCTCTTCGATCCGGCCCGTCACATAAGCGGCGGGCAGACCCAGCAGAGCGCCCAGCAGCACGGCCCCCCCGATATCGCGCAGTGCGGAGACCTCGGCGCCGCCGCCGTCACCCGCGATCTGGGCAGCCACGGCGAGGCAGAAGCTGAAGGCAAGCAGGCCCCAGGCGTCGTCCACCGCAACGACGCCCTCAACGACTTGTGTGAAACTGTTCGACACGCCCGACTGACGGATGACATCCAGCGTCGCGGCGGGGGCTGTCGCCGTCGCAATACTCGCGAGCAGTAGCGCGAGCGCGGGCTCGGCTCCCAGCAGATAGAGGCCGAAGCCGACCAGAACCAGCGTGCTCGCGAGAATGGCGGCTGAGATGCAAAGGATGGCCATGCCTTGCGATCTCAGCAGGTCGATCTTGAAAGATCCGCCCAGCAGGAAGGCGACAAGGGCAAGGGCAATCGCCGTCACGCTTTCGGCGGACGCCATGAGCTGCTGCGGGATCAAACCCGTTGCGGATGCGACCACACCGCAGAGCAGAAGAAGGCTCACACGCGGCACCCTTGTCCGGCGTCCGACATGATCGGCGAGAAGACCGAGCAAGAGCAGAAAACCGATGGCAACAATGAATTCGGATTGGATCATCAGGTGTCTCGCATGGATCTGGTCGGAGGACCCTTGGCACGATTCCGAGCAAGGAGATGCCGTTGTCTCGGCGACGCTCCGCTGCTTTCGGACCATCGTGCAGCGACAGGCGGCGCGGGCGCTTGATTTGCGTCAACGACCGGCCAGCGTAGTCGCGGCAGTCTGGCCTTGGCAAAGATGAGGAGGTGGGTGATGTTCAACATATCAAAGCGCTCGGAGGACCGTCTGGACCTTGAGCTGTCGGGCGTTCTCGATTCGGATGCCATGCGGAATGCCCTCGACGCGTTCATTGAGCAAGCAGAAGGCATCCAAAACGGCAAGATGCTCTACAAGATCCTCGATTTCGAGATGCCGACCATGGGCGCGTTGGCGGTGGAGTTGCAGCATCTGCCCAAGCTCTTTGGGGTCATTGGCAAGTTCGAGCGATGCGCGGTCCTGTCAGATGTCTCGTGGATCCGGACCGCCGCGGAAATCGAGGGGGCGCTGATCCCGTCTCTGACGATCAAGAGTTTTCCGCTTTCGGCAGCAGCCGCAGCGGAAGAGTGGCTGGAGGGCAGCCATGAGAATGACGACAGCGACGGGGAAAACGTTCCCGTCTGATCCAATCACGCCGCGGTGCGCTTCCGTCATTTCGTCAGGATGCGGGGATCTGGGCGCTTTGGACACGGCTGACGGTATCGAAGGCGCGACAGTCGAAGTGACATGAGTGGAAAGGAGCAGTGCCTATGCGAAGACCTGTTTGGACGGTGTTGGTTGTGGGGAGCGCGTTGACAGCGCTTGTGTCCTGCACAACCGCGACCGGGCAGAACGAGGTGATGCCCACGCAGGCGGACGGTGCTGCGTTCTTCGCCGCCAACTGCGCGTCATGTCATGGCGCTGATGGCCGCGGTGCGGGCGTTGCCGCAGGCAGTCTTGCCGCGCCGCCGCCGGATTTGACGACGCTAAGTGCGGCAAACGGGGGCATCTTCCCGGCTGCCGAGGCGTTGAGCTACATCTACGGCGATCCGCGGACCGGTCACCTGGCGCGCGTGATGCCCGAGTTCGGTGGCGCAATGGCCGAGGATCTCGTTCCTGTCGAGATCGAAGGCGTGTTGACCCCAACCCCCCGAGAGCTTGCAGGTCTTCTGGTCTATCTGGAGAGCATTCAGCGCGTCGAGTGATGAGTTCGAGATGCCGACGGGCAGAATACGGCTCTGGGATCAAAGAACGGCGCTGCAGGGCCGAGACGAAGGGCGTGGTCGATGGGCGGCCAGCCGAACGTCTTGCCTGAACCGATGGCTCTTTGCCGGACAATCCTCGAGGCCGACCACCCAAGACCGCGCGAGGTGGCAATCCAGGTTGAACTGCGGCCGGGCAACCGCCACCTTGAGCGCATGGTTTGGAACTTGATCCGGTTTTTCGGTGTATCGCTCGCCTCCCTCGCGCCTGCGGCCGTCACCGCAGACGACATCAGCCCGCTCAGCCTGTTTCAGGAGGCCGCCCGTGCGCAGCCGCAATATGCACTGGGCGTGTCCTACGCGCTCGGGCGCGATGATCCCACGGTCATGACCTCGGGGCCGACCGTCAGGCGCGGGTCGGATCCGGTGGCGGACACCGCGCCCTGGCACATCGGGTCGATCAGTAAGTCGTTTACAGCCACGATGGTGATGCGGCTGGTCGAGCGGGGTGAGCTGCAGCTTGATACGCCAGTCGGGCAATATCTGGCCTCCGATGCAGGTGGGATGCACCCGGACTGGAGCGGGGTCACCTTGCGGCAACTCCTCAGTCACACCGCTGGTCTGCCGGCGAATGCGCCGCGCAAGATCATCCGGGACACCTATACCCTGCCGCCCGAGGTCGGGAGGCACCGGGTTCTCTCTACCATGTGGGGCGCGCCGCTGGCCGGGACCAGCGGCGAGTATGTCTATTCCAACCTCGGTTATGTTCTTGCCGGCCATGTTCTTGAGACGGTGACCGGGGAGCCGTGGGAGACGTTGGTCCAGTCCGAAATCGGCCAGCCGCTCGGGCTCTCCTCCTTGGGGTTTGGCGCGCCGACGCAAGCAGATGCTGCGAGAGGGCATAAATCGCTGCTTGGTCTGCGCAGACCGGTTGAGCCGGATGGCCCAGCGTCTGACAATCCAGCATGGATGGGTCCTGCGGGGACGCTCCACCTAAGCCTCGCCGATCTGGTGGCATGGGGGCAGCTGCACCTTGAGGCCTGTGCGGGCGAACGGGCGGACTACCTCAGCGTGACGAGCTGTCAGGCGATGCAGACGCCGGTCTCTTCCGAATACGGATTGGGCTGGGTCGTGCAGCGCAGCGGCGCAGGACAGCCGATGATATGGCACAACGGTTCGAACACCATGTGGTATGCCATCCTTATCCTGAGCCCTGAAGACGAATTGGTCGTCGCTGTCGCGACCAATGTCTACACCGCCGATCGCATCGACGCGCTGGCGAGACGGCTGGTATCTGTGCTGACCGCCCGCACCGAGTAGATTGCACGGCGGCTCTGCCCTGTCGCAATGGGGCTGTATCCGCCTGTCGGCGGACAGCCGACCCCACAGGCGGTTCAGAGCCGCCAGATGATCGGGTAACGGGCCAAAGCATTGCAGCGCTGCCACCGTACGGGGTGAGTCGCGGCGCCGCGACTGCCCAATACTTAGGCGTCTTCCGAGAGTGGGAAACAATCTCAGGTTGTGGTTGACGAGGGATTTCACCCCCTTCAGTACCTGCTTTTGACACAAGTCCGGACAACCCGGCGTGCATTTACGGAATCTTAGGTCGCCCATGCCTACGGATTCTGCCGACCCAATTGGAGCTTGATCTATTATGATAAAGAATTTGAACATCGGAGCAAAAACAACCGTCGGCATTGCAATCCTTATTCTATTTGGCATCGGCGTGGTGGCCGTGAGCATTCTTTCTATCGGGCGGATCAATGGAACCTTGAACCAGATCACCGATGTCGCGGCGCCCACCGTGGAAACGTCCGCTGATGTTACGTTCTTTGTCAATAAGGCCCACAAGGTCGCCATCGAGATCCTCGCTGATGAGGAATTGGCAGATATTGCTGAGCGACGAGAGGTCTTTGCAGGATACGCCCAGAGTTACAAGAACGCTGTCGCAGAACTTGATGAGTATGTAAGCGACCCGGGGTTGCAAACGACCCTGGAAGAGACTGGCAGTGAGTGGGAGACATTTCACGATTTGGCGCAAAGTATGTTCGCAGCGCACATCGTCGAGCTTGAAGAAGAACTGAAGGCCCGGGACCTGCTGGCGAGATTCGAGGTTGGCGGGACCGAGCTGATCGCGCGGCTGGCCGAGATCGCCAATGCGCAGGAAACTGAAATGCAAGCCGCCGAGGATCGCGCCGATGAGTTGGCGGAGATCCCCACTACGACGGCGCGACAGTTGAACGATCTGATCGGTGAGCTCTTTGAGGTCGACTATCCTGCCTATGAGGCCGCCGTCCAACTGCAATTGATCGTCGCGGTGCTGGAAGGGGCGGCGCGCGAATACATGGCCTCGGAAAACCCCGACCAGCTGGATAGCATCCGGACGGAGTTCACGGATGCCTATGCTCTGGTTGCACCGCAATTCGCCGTCCTGATCGACCGATCCGAGAGCGATGCGGAACGGGCGCAGATCGAGGCTTTGAGCATGGATCTTTCGACGTGGGTCGAGAACACGCAAGCGGACGAACAACTGTTCGACACGCATCGCGACATGCTGCAGGCCGAGTTCCAGGCCGACCGCCTTGCGGAGGAGATGAACACCGCCGCTGCGATCTTGATCGATACGCTGGATACCGTGTCCGATACCGCGGATGCCGTCAGCGACGGAGCGGACGAGCAGGCCGCACAGCAGGTGACGACAGCACGGGTGACGATGCTGGGCCTTCTGGCCGGTATGATCGCCGTTGGTGCGGCTATCGGATTTGCAAACGCACGACTCATCAGCCGGCCCATTCAGAAACTGACCGAGACGATGGAGCAGGTGTCCTCTGGCGACCTGTCGGCAGAGCTTGAGCGCACCGAACGCACTCATGAAATTGGGAAGATGACCAATGCCATGGTGGTGTTCTTGGAGAATTCCAGAAAAGCGCGTGAGCTCGACGCCAGCTTGAAGGCGAAGGAGCAGGAAGAAGCGGCGCTGAAGCAGCAGGCGGCCGAGCGTGAGGCCGAACTCGAGGCGCAGCGCATGCGCGAAAAAGAAGAAAGGGAAGCGGCCGCACGCGCGGAGCGGGAAGAAATGATGCGCGTCTTGGGCGAGTCCATCGGCGCGGTGGTCAGCCAGGCGAAAATCGGGAACTTCTCATCGCGTGTTGAGGTCAGCTTCGATGATCAAACTCTGTCGACGCTGTCCGCGAACGTCAACGAACTGCTGGATGCTGTCGATACCGGCCTCAGTGCAGCAGGCGCGACCCTTTCTCGCATTGCTCAAGGAGACCTGACGCAGACCATGCAGGGCCAGTTCCAGGGCGCGTTCAAGGAGCTTCAGAGCAACACGAACGCGATGATCGAGGCGCTGCAAGACCTCATCGGTGGCATGGCAGTCAGCACCGACAATCTGGCAAACTCGTCATCAGAGTTGAGCGAGACGTCGGAGTCGCTGTCCAAGCAGACCGAGCAAAATGCAGCGGCGTTGGAAGAAACCTCGGCCGCACTGGAACAGCTGTCGGCGAGCATCAAGCAGGTCGACCAGAATATCAAAAGTGCCAATGACAATGCGCGCCTTGCAAGCGACTCCGCGAAGAAGGGAAGCACCGTGGCGGTGGAGGCCGCAGAGGCGATGAACCGCATTGATGAGGCCTCGAAGGAGATCTCCAAAGTGGTGAGCGTCATCAATGACATCGCCTTCCAGATCAATCTGCTCGCGCTCAATGCCGGCGTCGAGGCCGCACGCGCCGGTGAGGCCGGTCGCGGGTTCTCGGTCGTCGCGTCCGAGGTGCGGCAACTGGCGCAGCGCGCGAGCGAGGCTTCGAATGAGATCGCCGCTGTGATTTCGCGCAGCGACGCGGCTGTTTCGGATGGCGTGGAAAAGGTCAAGGGCGCGGAAGCCTCCCTCCAGGAGATCACGGAGAGCATCGTGGATGTCTCCGGCAGCATCGACGGCGTGGCACAGGCGATCTCCGAGCAGGTCAACGGTGTCGGGGAAATCAACACCGCGGTCGGACAAGTCGATCAGAACACTCAGAAACAGGCCGCCTCCTTCGAAGAACTCGCCGCGGCAAGCAAGCTGTTGTCGAATGAAGCAGATGGGCTCAAGGCCTCCGCTGCACGGTTCAAAACTGGAAACGAAATTCAAGTTGCGCGTTCCGAACCCGTGAAGCGGCCCGCACCGATCGCCGAAAGGAAGGCGGCTGTGCCCCCGGTGACAGGAAACTTGGCGCAACAAACCGAAGGCTGGGAGGATTTCTAAATGGAAAATGCTCAAGCGGAAAATCAGACCGATACGCTCACACGCGATAGCAAGGAGTATCTCTCCTTCGTCGTCGGAGGCGAGGGATATGCGATCGCTATCGCCTCCGTGCGGGAAATCCGAGGATGGACGGATCCCTCAAGCATGCCTGATGCGGATCCTTGCTTCATGGGCGTGATCAACTTGCGCGGCGAAATGCTGCCCCTGTTGGATCTTGCTGCCAAGCTCGGTCTGAAAACGCCCCAAATCAACGAGCGTAGCGTCATCATCGTCGTCGAAATTGGCCAAAACGCAATCGGATTGCTTGTTGACTCGGTGTCGAACATCATCGCGCCGCCCGCGGAGGAGATGAAGGAACCGCCCGAGAGCGCTAAGAACGCTGCGAGCAATTTCGTTTCGGCATTGACTTTGGTCGATGAAAAACTTGTCAGGATCCTGGACCTCGCGGCGATCGTCCCCGACGAGGTACTCGACGCGGCCTAGGCCCTGGCAGGAGACCGTTCTAGCGCGACTATGGGTTATCGAACCTCTGTTTTGCTTAGGGCACCAAGGCTGCCGGTGTGAGCGACGTACGTCGCCATCTCACCGCTAAAACACCGCTTTTGATCGGAAGCAGTTGTCCAGACCCCTCTTCGGCTCTGATTGCGGGTGAGCCCGGCCGGAGCCGAAAGTCGGAATGAGTGGTGATCTCAACGAGCAGTGGATCGGGTACAGCCAATACAGGGATTGCGAAGTCGCCGCCTCGGCTAATCACTCCTGGAGTGTCCGTCAGTCCGCATACACGGCTCTGGCATCTTGCTGGTATACCGCTTGACGGAGCTGTTGAACCAGGATCGAGGCGAAGTTGAGAAAGCCGCTATCCGAGGTTCTATGCGGTGCAGAGGCAGTTACCAGCGGCCTAGGTCATGGCCGTCAACGACCGACTACACAGTTTGGCGCTGTCCCGTCAGCGTATGGTCGGACACTCGCTGCCGCTCCAACTGGCCCGCATAAGCGTTGTTGTAAGCATGCCGCATGCCGAAGCGCGGGATGAAGAGAAACAAAACGGCCAGAGGGAAAAGCACAAGCGCGAAGATGTAGTCGTCTTCGACAGCCGTACCGTCCGCGACAACGAGCGTGAAACCGAGCGCCATAACAGCGACGCTTAGCAGTGAGTAGTAATAGAAGATGCCGCAAACCCAGCTGAGAATGCTCTTGGTGAAGGGTGGAAAGAGATAGCGCTTCCATAGCGAGAGTTCGGCCCACTTCGTGGGCGCGTGTTGGGGTCTTTGCAGTTCGGGACGGCGCGCACCCTCATCAGTCGTGCCACCGTACTCAGAGATGATATCAGCGGTAATGTCGTTCATCTGCGCCCGCAATTGAGCGCGGATATCATCATCAATATCGGATTTGGAGAGCAGCGAGGTGATCACTTCGATGCGCTTCTCAGCAAGCTCCAACCGCCGGATCCGCCCGGTCACGCCCAGCCGCGCGGTGATGATGGCGATGATGCTGGCAATGACGGGCGCGACGATGGCGATACCCAAGAAGTCGAGAAAGTTCTTGTTGAAAAAAATGCCCGCGGCGGTTGACACCTCACTGGACTCCATGAGTTCGGCCCCCTGATCGAAAATCACCTGACTTTAAATGCGGGGTAGCCTAGCAGGCGGTCCGAGTCGCGACAACTTTCACGTGAGCGCTCAGATTTGTCGCCGTGTCGTGATCTCGCAGTCATAGGTGTCGGTGCCGGTGAAGATATCGGGGCTGCCCTGCTGGGTCAGCGTCGCTTCTGAAAAGCCCGACCCCCAGTTGAGATCGGCCTCGAGCGTTTCTCCCGAAAGGGCGGCGTTGATCCGTCCGCGTTGCCCACGGCTGTTCCGAAGCTCACCCACAAAGGTGCCGGGGCTGATCTCGGCCACCTTGGCCGTTGCGTTGATCGTCGTCGGCCCGAGCGGGCTGGTGGCGGGGCAGACTGCGGTGATCTGCCAGGTGCCATCCGGGTCCGGGTCCGGTGTCGGCGCGCATGCGGCGAGTGTGAGGATCGCAAGGGCGAGGTATTTCGTCATGGAAAATTCCTTGAGATGGCAGAGTTTGGCCAGACTATTTCTGATCCGGATGGCAATGAAAAGTTCTTAGGGCGCGCGGGTCTCAGCATAGACCCAGTCGATGTAATCCTGATTGGCGCCATCGATATGGATGCGGATGATCGGCGGCACCTCATAGGGGTGCAGCGCGCGGATGGCGTCTTCGACCGGCTGCGCCAGGTCGGCGCGGGTTTTCAGCAGGAGCGGGTGTTCTTCTTCGTGTTCAAGTTTGCCCTGCCAGCGATAGCTGCTCTGGATCGGCGCGTAGCGGTTGGCGCAGGCAACGAGGCGCTGCTCGATGAGCGCCGCGCTGATGGCGTCGGCGGTCTCAATGTCGGGGCAGTTCACGAGGATGTCGATGATGGGCATCCCTGCCCCTCCTTTTCCGCTACCATGAGTTTACGCCGAGCTTCTGATCGCCCTTGTACACATCAACCGACCGAGGCGAGGTTGATATCCACGTCTCGCAAACCTCTTTGCCGTCATCCAAGTCTTTCCATGTGCGGCAGAACTGGTCTCCTTTGACCGCCCATGTCCCGTCGATGTTTATTGTGCGACCACTATCCGTTTTGGCGCTGCCCGTGCCACGACCATCGTTGGTCAGTTTCAGGCTGCCGACATATCCGTGGCCTTCGCCGCCAAGTTTGAGCGTAATTCCGTTTTCAGTCAGTATTGTGGGATGCTTGTTCTTCAATGCGCCCTTGGTTTCAGCCGTGGCCGCAGTCGTGAACGTAAGCCCGGCGATGAGAGTGGCTCTTGCAATAGCTTTCATTTCTATGTCTCCAATCACTTTTTCAATGCAAGGCAGTATACACGAAATCATCGGAAATCTAAGAGATGCATTTACCACGGAAACGCCCCGCGTTTTCGCCGCCCTCGACCGCCCCCCTGGGCGGGGGCGACTGCGTCTCCCCCGGGGCTTGTCAGCCCTCTCCGGCCTCAATTCCGTCGTGTTTTGCAGAAACGCGACGTGCTCCACCGGAGCGATTGCGAGACGGCCTCCGACCCGCGGTCGGGGAGAGCCGCCATTTTGCTGGTCCGCTAACCTACTATTACTTCATTTACAAAGCTGCTAGCTCATTCATTTCAGAGTAGGCGTATCCCAAGCGCTGTAAGATTTGATCGGGAAAAAGCTCTATGGCTGCTGGGCAATAGAATATCGAAGTTTCCAAAAGCGTAAGGGAAAATTTCGTATGGATCGAACAAGATGCGAACGCCCGCGCTGCTTATGTACGATTTCGTATCCAGCGAACTTTTCACGGTCCCGCCTAGTTCGTCCGGCTCGACCAACGGGTCCACACCACGCCGAGTGATTTCTTCTCGTACGAATTCTACTATTTCGTCGAGACTATTGAACAGGTCTGAAACTCGAAATGTTCCTTGGTCGGCAATATCAACGTTTAACGAACTCCGGTAGCTGTTCCCGTGGGCTCCCCCACCGTACCACCATACGTAATTCACCACGCTGACCACAAATTCATTCAGGTATTCAGGTTCAGTGGTAAGGTGAAATTCATTTGGAATACTCCGCTCTAGAGCGAACTGATCGTCTATATTCGCGCGACGGAACTCGGACAACGATTGAAATGCTTGCCCTGAGAGGAAAGCATTGATCAAGTTCGACAGATCTGGATCACGTGGAAACCTGAGCTTTGGGACTGAAACAGAAGACTGGAAGCCCCTGTCCAATTCAAGTTTCTCTGAAGCCTCATATTCAACCACCACGGGCTTTTTCTCTGAGGTTTCCTCGAAAAAGCCGCGCTGCTCGGCGACAAGCGCCAGTGCTTTGATCATCTTAAAGTGAGAACCCGGCTCGCTTCTATCAACCCACTGGTAGCGAGCGAGGCTCTCCGGAAGGTCACAAGGCTCGACGAGATAAGGGATAATCGAAACATCGCTGTCCAACAGGGACTTTGCGCTCTCTAGCGCAATCCTAATCTCCCGCTGGAAGAAGCCCCGTTTGTTGACCGATCGGGGTGAGCAAAGGAATAGTTGAGCGTCGGATCCTTTGACGGCTGACTCCAACTCACTAGCCCAATCTTGGCCAGGAAGTAGGTTTTCCTTGTCTAACCACGGTCTAAAGCCATTCTTCTTTAGGAGCGCGAATAGCTCCTTTGCGATTTCGATGTCCTCTCTGGCATAGCTAATGAAGACGTCGATCATCTGACAAACTTCTTATGCTTCAACCGCTTCGGCTCAAGCGCATCCGCGCCAAGTCTACGCTTCTTGTCCTCTTCGTAGTCCTCGAAGTTGCCTTCGAACCATTCCACGTGGGCTTCGCCCTCGAAGGCGAGGATATGGGTGCAGATGCGGTCGAGGAAGAAGCGGTCGTGGCTGATGACCACGGCGCAGCCGGCGAAGTCGACGAGGGCGTCTTCGAGGGCGCGGAGGGTTTCGACGTCGAGGTCGTTGGTGGGTTCGTCGAGCAGGAGCACGTTACCGCCGGATTTCAGGAGGCGGGCCATGTGCACGCGGTTGCGCTCGCCGCCTGAGAGGAGGCCCACTTTCTTCTGCTGGTCGCCGCCCTTGAAGTTGAAGGACGAGCAATAGGCGCGGGAGTTCACTTCGGCATCGCCCAGCTGGATGAGTTCGGCGCCGCCCGAAATGGCCTCCCACACGGTCTCATCCGCGCTGAGGTCGTCGCGGGACTGGTCGACGTAGGCGAGATCGACCGTATCGCCGATCTCGATGGCTCCGGCGTCGGGCGCTTCCTGCCCGGTGAGCATCTTGAAAAGCGTGGATTTACCCGCGCCGTTGGGGCCGATCACGCCGACGATGCCGCCGGGGGGCAGCGAGAAGTCGAGCCCTTCGATCAGTTGCTTGTCGCCCATGTGCTTGGAGAGGCCGGTCACGTCGATCACCTTGGAGCCCAGGCGCTGGCCGGTGGGGATGACGATCTGCGCGCGCGAGAGCTTCTCGCGCTCGGAGGTCTCGGCCATCTCGTTGTAGGCGTTGATCCTTGCTTTCGATTTGGCCTGCCGCGCCTTGGCGCCCTGACGCATCCACTCCAGTTCGCGTTCCAGCGTCTTCTGACGGGACTTGTCCTCGCGCGCTTCCTGTTCCAGGCGTTTGGCCTTCTGTTCAAGCCAGGCGGAATAGTTGCCCTCGTAGGGGATGCCACGGCCGCGGTCGAGTTCGAGAATCCAGCCGGTGATATCGTCGAGGAAGTAGCGGTCGTGGGTGACGATCAGGATGGTGCCCTTGTAGTCGATGAGGTGCTGTTGCAGCCAGGCGATGGTCTCGGCGTCGAGGTGGTTGGTGGGCTCGTCGAGCAGCAGCATGTCGGGCGCTTCGAGGAGCAGCTTGCAGAGGGCGACGCGGCGCGCCTCGCCACCCGAGAGCTTGGTCACATCGGCGTCGTCGGGCGGGCAGCGCAGGGCCTCCATGGAGACATCGATCTGGCTGTCCAGATCCCAGAGGTTCTGGGCGTCGATGTCGTCCTGCAGCTTCGCCATCTCATCCGCGGTCTCGTCGGAGTAGTTCATGGCGAGCTCGTTGTAGCGGTCGAGAATGGCCTTCTTGTCGGCCACGGCGAGCATGACGTTTTCGCGGACGGTCAGCGCCGGGTCAAGTTTCGGTTCCTGCGGCAGGTAGCCGACGGTGGCGCCCTCGGCGGCCCAGGCCTCGCCGGAAAACTCCGTATCCAGACCCGCCATGATCTTCATCAGCGTGGATTTCCCGGCGCCGTTCACACCGACGACACCGATCTTCACGCCGGGCAGGAAGTTCAGGTTGATGTTCTCGAAGCATTTCTTGCCGCCGGGGTAGGTCTTGGAGACGCCGGACATGTGATAGACGTACTGATAGGCGGCCATGGGATGCTCCGAATTTGTGGTGAGGCGTGTCGTTCCGGGAGTGATAGCGAAGCGGCTGGGCCGGGGCAATCCGGGATGCAGCTTTGGTGTCAGCGAATGCCGGGATGCGCGGTCAAACACCCGTTCGCCGGAGACCTGGGCGACGCAGAGGCTGTAGTCGATGACCTCCAGCGGAGGTGCTGTTGCAAAGACTGCAGCGCGCTGGGCGGCAGCCTTCTAAGTCAAAGCAAGCCGTTTGCAGGTTCCGCGTCGATCAAGGCGATCTCGTTCACGTCTCGTCGGCGTTCCCATTCGGCCATTTTTCTCGACGCGATCCTCTTACCGCTTTCAGGAGAAAAACATTGAAATACAACTTTAACAGGTAAATACTCCATCAAACTTCAACCTTTGATTGGGTGGGCGGCGATGGGCGAGCGGCCGAAGCAAAAGCGGCCCGTGTCGGAGGCCAAGGACCCGTCCAGGACGCCCGACCCCGGCGTGGAAAGCCCGGACGGCAGGTTGAGCCGGCTTTCCGCGCTGGCCGCAGGTGCCGTATCCGCGACACCCGCAGCGGTGATACAGCAGAAAGCGGCCCGAAGCCCTCACACGTCCAGCGCAACTGCGCTCCAGCGGCAGGCCGATCGCAGGAACATGACCGGCATGCCCGATGACTTGAAATCCGGCATTGAGGCCGCATCGGGTATGGATCTGTCCGGCGTCCGCGTGCATCGAAATTCAGGCGCGCCGGAACAGCTTGGCGCTGAGGCCTACGCGCAGGGAACCGATATCCACCTCGGTCCGGGGCAGGAGCGACATCTGCCGCATGAAGCCTGGCATGTGGTGCAGCAGGCACAGGGACGGGTGCGGCCGACGTTGCAGATGGCGGGGGTCAGCATCAATGATGACCCGTCGCTGGAGGCGGAAGCGGAGGCAATGGGCAAAGGTGTTGCGCAGGCCAAGGTGCCCGCAAACAAGGGACCGCTCCAGATGGCGGCTGCGCCGGGGTCCGCAGTGGTACAGCGGGCGCGGGGCGACTACAAAGCGCTCTGGGACAAGGATCCGGCACTTGCCAAGATGTCTATCACGCAAACTTCGATTGCAGGCTACATGACGCGGGCGCAGGAGTTTGAGCAGGCGCTGGGGGCGGGGCTGTTTTCGCATGCGCTGGCCCATGAGGGGGCCAATGCGCTGATCGACGCGATCGAAACCCTGATCGGGTCGACCCAAGATGCCAACCGGGTCTTTGGCTCCATGCCGTCAGATACCGAAGCCGGTGCCATCCCCTCCGACAAGGTTGCAGAGGCCCGCGCGCAGGGCAACCTGCGCGAGAAAATGTACATGGTCTATGCGGCGATCCGCAGCGGGGCCGTCGCTTACAGGCTGGCTCAGGAAGAGGTAGTGGCGATCCCTCGTCGGCAGACGCAACAGGGTGGTCTGGTACCGGACACCCATGCCCTGACCAACCGCCATCTGCGCCGTCGCGATTCGGTCTCGACCCAGGACCGCGTGTCAAATTGGGATAATCTGACCCGCCGGGACCGGATGGGCAGACAGGAACTCGATGACAAGAATGCGCCACTCAGCTCGCGTGAAAAGCTGTTGACCCAGGGCAGCCAACACCCGCATTTCGTTCCGGGGTCGGCCGGCTATCTTCTCGAGGGGAACAGAAATCTGCAAGATACCAGCACAGGCGGTGCCGGTGCCACCAAGAGCTTCGCCCAGTATCAGCGCGAACGGCTGGCGCCTTTGGCCGCCGGTCTTTCGGGGTCGACCGACTGGTACTTCAATCTCGCCCGGCAGCTTGGTCTTGACGATACGGACCGGCGCAAGCTGCGGCTGGCCGCCTTGGGTCAGATGCTGGTCAACCGCGATCACTCGTACCACGAGATCATGCATGAGGCGCGCACGCAGGGGAAACTGAACGACTACGTCGACGAGTTGCCCGCCGGCTATGCCACGCTTGCACCGCTGGATCAGGCGCAGATTGCAGGCGCGGCGGGCAAGCCGCTCTTTCCTGGAGATCTCGAGGCTGCCGCGTTCAACACCGAGGACGCCAAGGGCCAGGCGCCGACCGGTCTGGCGCAACAGCACGGATTGCCAACCTCCAGCGGTTTCATCCATCTGGCCGGGCCCGCCACGCACAGGGCGTGGCTCCTGGGCGGCGGGGTCAAGGGCACGCATTATCCGGCCATTTTGAGAGCGCTCGATGCGTACAACACGGCGGCCACGGCCGATCTGAAAAAGGATGAGCTGCGAAAAGTCAAACGCCACAGCGAACGGTGGCTTGCGCGGCACAATCCGAACAACAGGAGCTCCAAAAAGAAACGCGTTGAACCTTTGGAATGGTTGGTGCTCAAGGCAACGGCGATGCTCGCGGACCAACCCGGGCCGCCACCGCCGGTTTGGGTCGACGCCGCCTATGACGATCCAGCTGCCGATCCCGTGGCCGAAGCCGCGCTCTATGCGGCAGTGCCCGATGCCAGTGCGGCCTATGATGCGGACAATGACCGGGCGGGCGGCACCATGCTGGTCAACCAGTTCGATCAGATCCGGGATTCCACGCCCGGTCTGGGCGAACACGGCGCGGTCAAGCAAGCCGGCTATGACGAAGAGAACATGGTCATGATGCGTGGTGCATTCGTGAACGCCGGCAACAACCAGAAATCAATGAAGGCGGCGAAGGAGTTTCTCGCGCTCAACAAGTATACGAAAGAGGGGTTCGAGACCTACAACCCGGTCCTGATCTACGCCGATGACGACAATGCAGCGTGGGGCATCGCCTACAAGCAGGTCATATCGGGGGCGCGGTTCAACCCGATGCTCCGGCAGCAGATCAGCACGCAGCAGGGGCTGAATGACGCCATCACCGCCGTCTTGCCCCGTGTGAAGAGGACCCAGCTGCCAAAGGCCCGCAAGGAAGCGGAACTGGCCGTCAGAGCGCTGATGCGCATGAACCCCTATCAGGGGGGGGTGCTCTGGCGCGGCGGCGGTACTGGTGGCGGCGCAGGCATCACCAGTTTCAGCAAGGAGTTCGAGACTTCCTTCGCGGCCCAGCAAGGCTACAATCCGGCGGTTTGTCTGATACGGCATTCCTCCGGGCGGGATATCTCCTTCATCAGTTCGAATTACGGCGAACTGGAGGTTGTCTTCCCGCCGGGTACGAACTTCAACGAGGCGCAGCGCTATCAGCCGGGTCAATGGCCGGCGATCTACAGCGCAATGGGAGGTCCGCATGCCAACGTGAAGGACCTGCTGCTTGTGACCGAGGCTTGACGTGGGGGCGATGTCCAAGGGCATGGCGGGTCGGAAGATCAGGTTCGGAGATGCCAGACGCATCACCCATTCGCCCATCTGATCCCGCTTGAGCGGTGGGTCGTGTTATGCGCCTTTCACCCACCGGACTGCTCTGCATGCCATCGCGCGATCAGCGTTCATGGGCGCGTTTGGTCGATTGGAGAGTGCCTCGCGGATGACAATTCGGCCAAAAAGGTCAGCGTCTTCGCTTGGCACGGCGTCTTTGAACCTTTCTTCGTCCAAGGGCGTTACATTGAGTGGGCTATGCCGGATACACTAGGCCCCATATGAGACTTTGTCGTCAAAGAGGATTGCCCAATGGTTCACCAGTTGCGTATTGCCGCCGTGCTGGCCTTGTTACCTTGTGTCGCCAGCGCCGAGCCGCTCCCCGCCTTGAATCTCGACCCAAGCGGCACGACGGTGTCCGGCCTGTCCAGTGGAGCCTTCATGGCCGTGCAGCTGCAGGTCGCATTCTCGGAACGGATTGCAGGCGCAGGCGTCATAGCTGGCGGGCCTTACGGATGCGCCGATGGCAACGTCTACCGGGCCATACGCGTCTGCATGAACGCCTTCCTGGGAGAGGCAGACGCCGAAAGTGCGCTGGAGGAGATCCAGTCGCTGGCTGCCGAAGGCCGTATCGACGATGCCAGTCATCTCGCCTCCGACCGGCTCTACCTCTTTCACGGTCAGGCGGATGATACGGTTGCGCGTGCTTCAATGGATGCGCTCCGCCAAACCTATGCGCTTCTGGGTGTGCCCGACGCTCGAATCGCCTACGAAACCGGGATCAACGCCGGTCATGGGTTTGTCACCGAACGTGGGGATCTGGAGTGTAGCACCACGGATCCGGATTTCCTGATCGATTGCGACTTCGACCAGGCAGGGGACATCCTCGGCCAGCTCTACAGCGATCTTCTGCCCGCGTCCGAGTCGCACGATGACCGGCTGCTGATGTTCGATCAGGCTCTGTACCTCGAGGATGCGGTCGGCATGGATGATACTGCTTTTGTCTATGTCCCCGAAAGCTGCGCAGCGGGTGCACCCTGCCGTCTGCATATAGCGCTTCATGGCTGCAAACAGGGCCGCGAGGTGATCGGCGACGCCTACGGCGTGAGCACCGGATACAACCGGTGGGCCGAGGCAAACGGCATCGTGGTGCTCTATCCACAGGCGAAGAGCATTCCGGCGCCATGGTGGAACTGGTTCGGCGGCAATCCCAACGGGTGCTGGGACTGGTGGGGCTATGCCGGTGATGACTACCTTAGTCAGAACGCCCCTCAGATAGCGGCCATTGCTCGCATGGCGGCCGCGCTCGGCGCCCCGCTCGCGGACTAGAGCAGACGCTCGGGGCGGCTTCACGTCGTGGCCAGTCCCTGCCGAAGCAGCGGTCTGTATCCGATGGCCACGGCAGACGTCGGTTTGAACAAGTTGGCGGTGCGCGGCGCGTGTCATCCGTCGGCGGTCGTCGGCTCTTGGCCAACGCGTGTTTTGATTTTTCCCAAGCCCGTGTTAGCGCTTGAGGCAATTGGGACAGCGGCGGAGTGGGCAGGGTGCGGATCATGGTGGCGTTGGCAGTTCTGCTGCTCGCGGGCTGCGCGGTACGCGAGGTGATGCTGGCGCCGCCGCCGAACCTCTATCTGGACGGGCAGAACTACCCCACCGACGAGGTGCCCGAAGTGCTGCGCAACGTCTCTCCACTCATGTTCTACGTCACCGACCGGGCGCCTGAAGAGACCGGGGAAGGCAAACTGCTCTACGGCACCGAACGGTCGAACTCGATGGCACTGGGCGCGGTGCAGGTACAATTCGGCGCCGCGGACTGGGAAGACCTTGTTGCGCGGACGTCGGTCGATGGCGGCGGACGGATTTCGCAACTCGACGTGCAGGAGGCCTCCGAACTGGTGCGCTTTGCCGATGTGCCGTTGCGCACCCGGCGGCAGGATGGCGCGCTGATCTTCGAGCCTGAGGCGCTGCGCACCTATCAGGCGACCGGGCGGGCCTTTCAGGAGGCCATCCGGGCGGAAATCGCGCGCACGGGCAACCGGCGCGTGCTCATCTTCACCCACGGCGTGCGCAATGATTTCGACCGGGCGATGGCGACGCTGGCCAACCTCTGGCATTACGAGGGGCGCAGCAGCATCCCAATCGCCTTCACCTGGCCGGCGGGTAATTCCGGGCTGCTGAGCTATTTCCGCGATCGGGAAGCCGGCGATTTCAGTGTCTACCACGCCAAGGAGTTTCTCCGCCTGTTGGCCGAGATCCCCGAGTTGGAGGACATCGATATCGTCGCGCATTCGCGCGGCACCGACGTGATGTCGACGGCGATCCGCGAACTGGTGATCTATCACCGCGGGCGCGGGGTGCATCCGAAGACGGCGATGAAGGGGGGCACTCTGATCCTCGCGGCGGCGGATCTCGACATCGGGGTGGTCGAGCAGCGCCTGCAAACCGAGCGGGTGTCGGAGGCCTTCGAGCAGATCAATGTCTATGTGAACCCCAGCGACGGGGCGCTGCGGCTGTCGGCGATCCTGACCAGCGTGCCGCGGCTGGGATCGGTCACGCCGGATGAGGTGCTGCGGGAGGAGATCGAGCAACTCAAAACGTCCGAGCTGGTGCATTTCATCCGGGTCGAGCAGGTGCGCGGGCGCGGTCATTCCTATTTCCGCGAGAACCCGGCGGTGCTGTCGGATATTGTGCTGGCGCTCAGGACGCGGGCCTTTCCGGGCGGCACGCTGCGCCCGCTGGAGTTGGGCGAGGACGGGTTCTGGCAGCTGCATCCGAACTATCCGCTTGAGCGCTTGCCGGACTTGCTGCGGGTTGAAGGTAGTGACCGCTGAGAGCGCGCTCCGTGCGCTGATCGCGCGCTATGCCCAGCCCGGTCGGCTGGAGCACATCCTTGTGCGCCTGGCCCGGCGGGCGGAGGTGCTGCCCCAGACGGCAGCGGCCATCATAGCCCGCGGGATCGAGGGAGATCACGGGGCGTCGGAGAAACGGGCCGTGACATTGGTGCAGGCCGAGCATCTGGCCGTGATCGGCGCGATGCTGGGGCACGGGCCGGTGTCAGCGCAGGCGCTGCGGCGCAATCTTGTGATCGCCGGGCTGAACCTCGCTGCCTTGAAGGGACGGCAGGTGGCACTCGGCGGCGCTATTCTGGAAATCACCGACATCTGCGCACCGTGCAGCCGAATGGAAGAGGCCCTGGGCATGGGCGGTTATTCGGCGGTGCGTGGCCATGGCGGCTGGTGCGCGCGAGTGATCCACCCAGGCGCGATCCGCTGCGGCGATAGGGTTACTCCGCTTTGAGTGGCCATTGACAAGCGCTGCGGCGCACCGTTCAAGAGTGCGACGACGGTGAGGCGCAAGGCACGGCACGGATGGCAGAGGGTTTCCCCATGGCGCGCGCAGGCGAGGTGATCGGTCTTCTGGGCGGATCCTTCGATCCCGCCCATGAGGGGCATGCGCATATCACGCGCGAGGCGCTCAAGCGGTTCGGGCTGACCCGCATCTGGTGGTTGGTGAGCCCCGGCAATCCGATCAAGGCGCGCGGCCCGGCACCGCTGGCCAGCCGCATGGCGCGCGCCCGTGCCCTGATGCGACACCCGCGGGTCGAGATCACGGATATCGAGGCGCATCTGGGCACGCGCTACACCGCCGAGACGCTGCGGCATCTCATGGCGCGCTACCCCGGTGTGCGCTTCGTCTGGCTGATGGGGGCGGACAATCTGGCACAGTTTCACCGCTGGCAGGACTGGCGCGGCATCATGTCATCGGTTCCTATCGGTGTGATGGCCCGGCCGGGCGACCGTATCTCGGCGCGCATGAGCCCTGCCGCTAGGGTTTTCGCTGCCGCGCGCATTGCAGGGCGCGCATCGCATCTGCTGGGCCGGGCCGACGCGCCGGCGTGGTGCTTTGTGAATGTCCCGATGGTGGCACAATCCTCGACCGCAATCCGTGCGGCAGGTGGCTGGTCCGGAGCCGATACGGGGCCTCACGGAATTTTAAGCTCTGCGCCTTAGCCTCCCTGTTGTCTCTGACCGCGTGCTGAGGTTTAGTCACCGTTATGAGCAAAAGATCTTTGCCCACTCTGTCCCGCCGCGGCTTCCTTGCCGGCGCCATGGCCGGCGTTGCGCTTCCCGTCTCGGCCGAGGCGCCGGCGGTCTCGTTGCGGCCCCGGCTGCGCGATCTGCATCGTGGTCGAACCGCCGGGCTGGACCGCATGCTGCGCGATTCCGGCGTCAGCGGGCAGGTGGTCTTTGCGGTGGGGGATGCGGAAACCGGAGCGTTGCTGGAAGGCCGGCGCACGCGCGTGGGTATCGCCCCGGCCAGCGTGACCAAGGCGATCACGGCGCTCTACGCGCTTGATGTGCTCGGGGCCCAGCACCGGTTCGTGACGGAAGTGGTGGCAGATGGCACACTCGAGAGTGGCGTGCTGCAAGGCGATCTGGTGCTTGTGGGCGGCTGCGATCCTACGCTCGACACACGTGCGCTGGCCGGGCTGGCAGCGCAGCTGAAAGACGCGGGCCTGCGCGAGGTGCGCGGGCGCTTTCTGGTCTATGAGGACGCGCTGCGCCCGCTACGCTCGATCGATCCCGAGCAACCGGACCACCTCGGTTATAGCCCTGCGGTGTCGGGCATCGCGCTGAACTATAACCGGGTTCATTTCGAATGGAAGCGGGAGGCGGCGAAGACCTACAAGGTGACCATGGACGCGCGGACCGCCGGCTATCGCCCGGATGTGACGGTTGCGCGGATGACCGTCGTGGACCGGTCGCTGCCCGTCTATACCTATGAGGACGCCGAGACGCACGATCAGTGGACGGTCGCCCGCGGCGCGCTGGGCACGGAAGGTGCGCGCTGGTTGCCAGTGCGGCGCCCCGGCCTTTATGCTGGCGACGTCTTTGCGACACTGGCGCGCTCGCACGGGATCGTGCTGAAGACGCCCGAAGTCATCGCGACACGCCCCGAGGGCACGCTGCTGGGCGCCGTCAACAGCCCACCGCTGCGCGAGATCCTGCATGGGATGCTGAAGTACTCCAACAACCTGACCGCGGAAATGGTGGGACAGGCCGCCACCCGCGCGCGGGCGGGACGCCCGCACACGCTGGCGGCCTCGGCCCGGCAGATGAACCTCTGGGCGATGGAGGCGCTGGGGATGGAAAACCCGGCCTTTGTCGATCATTCGGGCCTCGGCAGCGGCAGCCGGGTCAGCGCGCAGGACATGCTGCTCGGTCTCACGGCGGCTCATCGCAACGCCACGCTGCGCCCGATCCTGAAGCCGGTCACCATGCGGGACGCGAAGGGGCGCCCGGTCGAGGACCACCCGGTGAAGGTGGATGCCAAGACCGGCACGCTGAACTTCGTGTCGGGCCTGGCGGGCTATATCACGGCGCCGGGCGGACGCGAGATGGTCTTTGCCATCTTTTGCGCCGATGAAGACATCCGCGCCACGATCACACGCGCCAACCGCGAACGACCTGAAGGCGCGCGCCCCTGGGCGAACCGCGCCCGGCGGCTGCAGCGCGCACTCCTGGCACGCTGGGGCGAGACGTTTGACGAAGCACAGACGATCCGGGACGCCCGGTTGGCCCCGACCAACCCTTAGGCGGGATACGCCCGTAGGGCCGCCACGGCGGGTTGCTATTCCATGTGGTCCTGCGTGTTTTCGTCCAGCCCGATGGTCTCGAAATCCATCTTGTCGTAATCGACGGAAGACTCGCTTTCATAGCCGGTGGGCAAGATCTCCTGTTCGAACGTCTTCAACATGGTCAGAATCTTCGAGCGGTGCACCTCGACAATCTGGGCAAAGAGCTGCAGATCCGACGGTTTCGACAGATCCAGCCGCTTGCCCCAGCTGGTTTCGTAGTACTGCTGGGTGCGCTGGTTCGCCAGCACCGCAACGATATCATGACCCCGCGCGAGGTAGCTATTGTGCAGCTTCGCGTTGCGCCGCGCCCAGCTGAGGATGCGCGTGGATTCGTCGAAAATCGAGGCCAGAGAGTTGTTGTTGCCCAGGTGATAGTCGTGACTGGTGCCGCCGACGGTCATATGCTTCTTGCCCTGCGCATCCTCGATGTAGGTCTGGGCATTGATATGGGTGTCCTGGATCTTGCCGCTCGGGGTCTTGGTGGTGTTCTTGAAGGCGAAGTAGTCGGTGGGCGCGCTGGTCTGCCACTGCGCCGACATCCAGCTGTGCTGCCCGCCCGAACGGGTCGGCGCGGTGGCTTCGATGCCCTGCATCTGACCCATGCTGCGCATAGCCGCCTGGTCCGACTGCGAGGTCAGCAGCGTCTCATTGAGCCTGCCCTGACGGGTGCTGTCGATGAAACCCTGGCGGTTCTGCGGCTGCTGCAGATCGGTCAGGAACTGCTGCTGGTCCTGCGCCTGGCCGCTGACCGCGAGGTTGTGGGTGCCCCAGGCCTGCCGGTAGGGCTTGGTGCCGCCTTGCGAGACATGCTTTTCAATGTTGGCTCGGAAGGCGGGGTCTTCGGGCTGCTTACTGCCCGATTTGCGGGGCCGGTCATCGATGAGTTCGCTGGCGAAGTCAGCCAAGGTGTCGTAGCTGTGCGTCGTCTGCTGGTCGCGCTCCATCTCCCAGACGGCCGCTTTCCAGCCAAAGGCGGGTTCGGAGCCGACGGTCTTGAACTCCTGCTCCAGCGCGGTGATGAGCGGGGTCTTGACGTAACTCTTGCGGGTGTTGGAGTGGGTGATGTTGAGCGACGGGTCGCCGTCCTTTGTGATGCTGACCTTGCGCTGCAGCGGCGCGCGCGCATCCGCCTTGCGTTGGAGGGCTGCGAGGCCGCGCACCGCGTCCGACCCATCCGCTTGGTGCTGCAGCGGCCCGGTGCCGCTACGTCCGGTGGGGCCGATCGGCGCCCTGCGTCTGGGACGGCGTGTGAACATCTGCATCCAGCCTCTCTCTGCCAACCTCTCCCGCAGAGTACGCCCGCACACGCACACGTCGAAATCACGAAATCGCGTGGTACGCTGCGGGCCTCAGGTCAGATGCCGCGCGCGCGCGCCGCGTTCGATGGCCGCCGCATGTAGCCGGTCGATATTGAGCTCATAGCGGATTTCTTCGAGCAGCCGGAGTTCCGCCTCGTCCAATGTGCCGTCGGCTGCGGCCACATCGCAGGCGAGCGCATAGCCGGTCTCGAAGAGCCGCTCGGGCAGCCCCTCGCGAATCAGTCCGAAGAGCGCGTCGAGCCCGTCTTCCTGCTCGAAGAGGTCGAACACGGCCTGGCTCACCGTCGTGAGACGGTCCTCGTCATAGTCCCCGAAAATCGGCAGGATCTGCACGGCGGATTGGATCTTGACCAACTCGGCCGTGCGGATGTCCTCGTCGGAGGCGGAGACCGCCACCATGAGGGCCACCAGGCTGTCCTGGGGCGAAAAGGAGTGGGGCGCGTCATCTTGCACGGAGGATTCACTTTCATCACGGGTCTTCGGCTGCCAGATTATTGACGCCAATGCTGCAACGCAATAGGGACGGGCGGACCCGGCGCATGGGGCGCGTGGGCAAAGCATCTGGTGAGATATGTCCGAGATCCGCGACGTTGCGATGACAAGCAAGGCCTGGCCCTTTGAAGAGGCGCGCCGGATACTGAAACGCTATGAGACAGCGCCGCCCGAGAAGGGCTATGTGCTGTTCTCGACCGGGTATGGCCCCAGCGGCCTGCCGCATATCGGCACCTTCGGCGAGGTGCTGCGCACGACCATGGTGCGCCGGGCGTTTGAACAGCTGTCGGACATTCCGACCAAGCTCATCTGTTTTTCGGATGACCTCGATGGTATGCGCAAGGTGCCGGGCAATGTGCCGCAGCAGGAGATGCTGGCCGCGCATATGCACAAGCCGCTCACGGACGTGCCCGACCCCTTTGGCGAGTTCGAAAGCTTCGGCCATCACAATAACGCCATGCTGCGTCGGTTCCTCGATACCTTCGGGTTCGAGTACGAGTTCATTTCCGCGCGCGAATTCTATCGCTCGGGGCAGTTCGACGCGGTGCTGTGTCGTGCGGCCGAGCGCTATGACGATGTAATGAAGGTGATGCTGAAGTCCCTGCGCGAGGAGCGGCAGCAGACCTATTCCATCTTCCTGCCGATCCACCCGGAGACGGGGCGCGTGCTCTATGTGCCGATGAAGCATGTGGATGCGGTCGAGCACACCGTTACTTTTGATGATGAGCACGGGCGCGAGTGGACGCTGCCGGTGACGGGTGGGAACGTGAAGCTGCAGTGGAAGCCCGATTTCGGGGCGCGCTGGGCCGCGCTTGGCGTCGATTTCGAGATGTACGGCAAGGAGCACGCGACGAACACGGCGATCTACGACCGCATCTGCGAGATCCTCGGCGGCCGCAAGCCGGAGCATTTCAGCTATGAGCTCTTTCTCGACGAGAACGGGCAGAAGATTTCGAAGTCCTCCGGCAATGGCATCTCCATTGACGAGTGGCTGAGCTATGCCAGCACCGAGAGCCTGTCGTATTTCATGTACCTCAAGCCGAAGACGGCCAAGCGGATGTACTTCGATGTGATCCCGAAGGCGGTGGATGAATACCACCAGCAGCTGCGCGCCTTTGAAGCCCAGGATATAGTTCAGCGGTTGAATAATCCGGTCTGGCACATCCATTCGGGTGACGTTCCGACGTCCAACCTGCTGGTGCCGTTTTCGATGCTGCTCAATCTGGCGAGCGTCTCGGCCGCGGAGGACAAGTCGCAGCTCTGGGGCTTCATCCAGCGCTATGCGCCTGAAACATCCGCGGAAACCCATCCCGACATGGATGCGGCCGCAGGCTTTGCGGTGCGGTACTACAACGACTTCGTGAAGCCGAAGAAAGTGTACCGGCTGCCCACCGATCTGGAGCACGCGGCGCTGGCCGATCTGCGGGATCAACTTGCCGCCTATGACGGGCCGGTCGAAGACGAGGCGCTGCAAAGCCTCGTCTATGCCTGCGGGCGCGACCGCTTCGAGCCGCTGCGCGCGTGGTTCACGGCGCTCTACGAGGTGCTGCTGGGCGCGAGCCAGGGGCCGCGCTTTGGCGGGTTCATAGCACTCTACGGGGTGCAGGAAACCGTCGCGCTGATCGACAAGGCCTTGGCAGGTGAGCTTGTCAGCGACGGCTGACCGCTTGCCCTGCGCCCGGCGCGCCTTACTCTTTTGACTGAAACAAGAGGGAGGCGCGCCGTGCGTACCATCATCATCGGGGCCGTTTTTGCGCTGGGTTTGGCGACGGCGGTGCCTGCGCAGGAGGCCGACATCCGGGCCACGATCAACAGCCAGCTCGACGCTTTTCAGGCGGATGACTTCGGTGCGGCCTTTGAATTCGCGAGCCCCAATATCCAGCGGCTATTCGGCACGCCGGAGAACTTCCAGCGCATGGTCACGCAAGGGTATCCCATGGTCTGGCGGCCCGCCGATGTCCGCTATCTGGAGTTGCGCGAAGAGGGCAGCACCTACGCCCAGCGGGTGATGATCACCGATCGGCAAGGGCGCGTGCACGTGTTGGAATACCGCATGCTAGAAACCGGCGCAGGCTGGCGCATCAATGGCGTGCAGATCCTCGACAGCAGCGAGTTCGCCGCCTGATCCGCCGCGGGCACCGTCACGGTGGTCAAGGGTGGCCTTAACCCCGGCGCGCTAGCTCTGGGCCACTCGCGATGGGCGCGATCGAGGTCAGAGCATGAACAAGGCAATCACCGATGGGGCGGAGTTGATGCCGCCCGCTTACGCGCAGGCCTTTGACGCCTACAGTGGCGGTTCTGGCGAGCCTGGCGCGTCGGGTTTGGGCCGGGAGTTCCATCTTGTCCAGGGTGATCCCGATTTTGGGACCTGTCTGGAACTGGAAAAGACCGAAAGCCTGCACCGCCTCCGATATCGGGGTGAAACGCCGCTGCTGCCGGGTTGCTATCTTCGGGTGTCGGTCCGCATCAAGCTCCTGGAGGGCCCTGCGCCCTCGGTGCGGATTGCCGGATTTGCGGGAGGGCCGGGCGGCGGAATCGTGGCCGATGCCCAGACGGAAGGGCCAAGCCTGCGCCTTGGAGCGCCTGGCGAGATCGTCGAAGTCTCCGCCATCGTTGGACCCGGCGCGCGTCTCGGTGTCGACATGGTCTGGGGCCCCGATGCACTCTATGGGCACTTCGGGCTCGATGTGACAGGGCCGAAAGGCGCCCGCCTGCGGATCGACAGGATCGTGATCGACGACGTGACCTCGGTCTTCTTCTCTCAACAGCTCTCACAGATCGACGTGCGCGATTTCGGCGCAGCAGGCGATGGGATCACGGATGACAGCGACGCCTTCGAGGCCGCAGATGCCGCAGCCGAAGGCCGCAGCTTGCTCGTGCCCCGAGGGTGCTTCTTTCTGGGCCGCGACGTCGCCCTTTCGGCGCAGGTGCGGTTCGAAGGCCGGGTGGCAATGCCGGAAGCGGCGGTGCTGTTGCTGTGTCAGCAGTTCGATCTGCCAAGCTACGCCGCCGCATTCGCCGATATGACACTGGCCCTGCGCAAGGGGCTACAGGCCCTGATGGCACCTGATGCGCCGAACCGGTTCGATATGAAAGGGCTGGCAGTCACCCTGAGCGAACCCTTGCGGCTGCCTGCACCCCGCCGCACCGCCACGCCCCATGTGCGCAAGACGCTGTGCAACGGGCAGATCACTGCGGCCGCCGGGCCGGACTGGATCCCGTGGGAGCGGCGGGTGCGGGTCGAGTGGTCGCCGGACCAGCCGCGGGTGCTGAGCGACGCAGCTATCGCCGGGCAGGTGCCGCCGGGCGCGCATGTTGCGGGCGCCGGCGTGGAGCCGGAAATCTATGTCGGCGCGACGGATGCGAAAGCCGGGCTACTCACGTTGAACGGTGATCTCGGCGGCGGCGCGGGGCAGCGCGATCTGACCTTGACCCGCTTCCGCTATCTCTTGGACTTCAGCGCGATGCCGGGGCTCTACGATCTCACCCTGTCGAACATCGAGCTTTGCTGCGAGGGGCTGGCCAGCGGCATCCTGCTGCCCCCGCGCGGCGCGAACCTCCGCCTTCAGGATTGCACGATCCGCGACATGCGCGACCGTGGGCTGACCTCCTGCGGTACCGGCTGCACCGGTCTTGTGCTTGATCGCAGCGCCTTCGTCAGTCGCCGCCGCACCGCGCTGCCGCATCTGGGCTTCAATGCGGGCTCCAGCGGTCTGCGGATCGTGAACTGCCGCTCTGACGGGCCGCATATGCTCGGACACTTCGCCGGTGCGTACATGTTGATGTCCGGCTGCCATCTGACCAATACCACCGGAGCAGAGCATCCCGGGCTGGTTCTCGCGCGCGGCTCCGTCGCGCTTCTCGTCGGCAATCACTTCGAAGACTGCACGGTGGTCGTGGGTGAAGGGCAGGACATACTCCAGCCCGACGGCAATCTCTTCTCCACTTCAGGTGATTGACCGGGTCAGAACTCGCGCCAGAGGCCGATCTTGAACTGCGTCTCGCCGCCCCCCGAGACGGGGATTTCCGCGCTCAGCTGGATCGTTGTGCGGCCCTTTCCGGGGCTGAGCAGCAAAGACGGCGCGAATTTGGTGAAGACCTCGCCGCCCTGGTGGGTCAGGAAGACCTGCGCCATGCCTTTGACGTGATCGGTGAAGCTGAGCCCGATGGTGCCATCGAGTTTGATCCGCGTCTCGAGGTCCTCGCCGGGGATGTTGAGGTTGCTGTCGATCACCGCCCAGCCGTAACGCTCGCCCACCTTTATGCCCCGCCCCCAGGAGAGCCCCGCCTCCACCGCTGGCGTGATCACGGTGTTGAGCGACCGCGCGCCCAGGCCGATGTGCCAGGCCCATTTGTGCGTGGCGTCCGGTTTGCTGAGCGGAAAGCGCAGGAAGACGATGCCCGAGCCCGACTGCTGCAGCGTGCGGTCGATGCCGTAGAAGAGGTCGGCGCCGAGGGTGATGGTGTCGCGCAGCCCGTATTCGAAATAGACCGAGCCCGAGACGTCTTTCTCCTCGGTGACGCTGCCGGAGGTGGAGATGAAGCCCTTGCCTCTTTCGCGCAGCCACGGGCCAGCGGGCGCGGTCTGCGCGCTTGCCAGCAAGATCCCAATGGCCAGCGCGAGGTGCCGCATCATACCAGTCTCCCGGCGCGGATCATGGTTAACGGGCCTTAACAATTGGTAAATGCCCGGGGGCAGCATGGATGATCCGATCCGCAATGCTTGCACAGCACGGTGAAGACAGGGTCGGAGCCTTGGGTGGGCGAAAAGCGCCCTCACCCCCATCGAGGCGGATCGGGCGCTGCGCGGCGGTCGCCGCGGGGCGAAAGGCTTCACCGCGAGCGCTGGTCTCGCGACGTGGGGTCCTAAACCCCGGCGCGCCCCTCGCAGCGGCGGAACTGCTCGACGGGCTCTGCCGCCCCGTCCAGCGGGATTGCGACGCGCTGATCTCCCACGGTCGCGATGGCCGCTTGGTTGAAGGCCAACCCGCGCAGCACGTTGCCGAAGCCACGGTCGGTGACCGTGAGCGCCGTGCCGTCGGCGCTCAACTGGTGCCGGTCGGTCGCGATGCTAAGCGCCGCGCCCCCTTCGAAGCCCATCGAGAACACCGGCGCCGGGGTCCAGGGCGCGGGCAGCGTAAGCGTGATCGAATAGAGCGGCTCGGTCGGGTCATGGGTGAGTTCGACCGCCACGTCCGCCGTCTCATGGGTGAGGCGGCAGGGCAGGCCGGGCGTGAACTCCCAGGCCTGGGCCGTGGTGGCCGCGCAAATCAGAGCGGGCAGGGTCAACTTCATGGCGCAAAGCTAGGCTGGCGGCGGGGCTTGACCAGCCCGGGCGGATTCTCGGGCCTGCCGGATGAAAACCGGCACCAGCGCCCCTACATGTATCGGAACGTAACGCAACAATAGGAGACCGCCTTATGAAATGCCCCGTGGATGGAGCAACACTTGTGATCACCGATCGCAGCGGGGTCGAGATCGACTATTGCCCGGAGTGCCGCGGGGTCTGGTTGGACCGGGGCGAACTCGACAAGATCATCGACCGCAGTGCCTCCGCACCTCCGCCGCCGCCGCAACAGCGCGGCTATGACGACCGGGGCGACCGAGGGTATCGCAAGAAGAAGCGCGGCGGCTTCCTCGACGAGCTGTTCGACTTCTAGGCGAGGCGGCTCATCAGCACCATGGAGAGCAGCGCGCAGCTGAGGCCTGCATACTCGCGCGCGTGTAGGGCCTCGCCGAACCAGACCGCGCCGATGACCGCCAGAGCGACAAGCGTGAGCATGGAATAGGCCACGCCCGCCTGCGCGAGGGTCACGTGTTGCATGGCGTAGAACCAGAAGAGCGCCGAGACGCCGTAGAGCGCCACGCCGATGGCGACATAGGTCGAGGTGATCGTGTGCCCCGCGTCGGCGGCGGTTTTGATCGCGAAGTCGCCGATGATGACGATGAGCGCGGTGAAAAGGGCGAAGGCGTAGCCGAAGGCAAATTGGGTCATAAATACTCGCGGTTTGAAAAGGGTTTGGTTTGAAATGCCGCGAGTATAGCACAAAACCCGTCCCCGCGCATCTTGGGCTTGAGTTGCGCGGTTCGCTCGCCACCCAAACCAGCCGTGCTCCGCACGGCAGCGCCCTACCCTCCCCCCAGGGAGGGCGCTTCACGCCCCCTAGGGTCGGGCGCCTAGTTTCCTCACCACAGGTGAGTCTATCTATCTTTTAATCCTTGAAGCCATTCGATTAGTCCGGTTTTGTCTCTCAACTCCAATCGATTTGGCATGTAGTCTTTCCATTCATCCGCGACCGAAGGTGCAAACACCGAAGTAGTCGTTATCACCGCTTTCGATGCATTGGTGTTGCGGTAAAGAGTACCCATCATTGCACGAACATCGTTAGGGCTGACGGCGCGCCCTTTGCAGAAAGCTTTGCACTGGTCGATGATCCGAAAGGCCCCGAAACCTTTCTTCTCGGCAATCACATCCTTGCCACCGTCACCACTTTGCGGAGTCAAAGTGACGCTGAAACCATCCTTTTCATAGCTTGCCGCAACAAACTCTTCGAACTTTCTTGGAGATTGCGAGAAGTCGTGGATCAAATCCGGATTGTTTTCAAGTTGATTGAGAATCTCCAACCAAGGGAATGCAAGGGCTCGTATCAACGACCCTTCGCTGGTTGTCTCTGCAAGCTCTAGAATTTCCGTAGGAAGGATCAGGTCTAACGGTAGCTTGTCTAAGTCTTCCTTTGGGGCAGCGGGAACATGGGTTGATCCAGACAAGTTGAGATTCGAGATTCCAAGAGTAAGCGCCATTTTTCTACCGCCCCTTCCGCTTCCGCCGCGTGCCACCCCGCATGCCGCCGCGGCCCATGGTGCTGCGGCCTGAGGCTTTTTGGGCGTCGTCGACGGCCTTCTCCACGGCATATTGCCGGGCCATGGGGTCGTCGGCGATGGCGAGATCCACCGCCTCAAGCCGTTTGACCTCGTCGCGCAGGCGGGCGGCCTCTTCGAATTCGAGGTTCTCGGCGGCCTTGCGCATGTCGGCGCGCAACCCGTCCAAAACGGCCTGCAGGTTGCCGCCGGCGAGGCTCTTGTCGACCTGGGCGGTCACGCGGTTCATGTCCACGTCGCCCTTGTAGAGCCCGGCGAGGATGTCCTCGACGTTCTTCTTCACCGTCTCGGGCGTGATCCCGTGTTCCTCGTTATAGGCGATCTGCTTGGCGCGGCGGCGGTCGGTCTCGGCCAGCGCGCGCTCCATCGAGCCGGTGATCTTGTCGGCATACATGATCACCCGGCCATCGGCGTTGCGCGCCGCGCGGCCAATGGTCTGGATGAGCGAGGTTTCGGAGCGCAGGAACCCCTCCTTGTCCGCGTCGAGGATCGCGACCAGCCCGCATTCGGGAATGTCGAGCCCTTCGCGCAGCAGGTTGATGCCGATCAGCACGTCGAAAGCGCCCAAGCGCAGGTCGCGCAGGATCTCGATGCGTTCGATGGTGTCGATGTCGGAGTGCATGTAGCGCACACGGATGCCCTGTTCGTGCATGTATTCGGTGAGATCCTCGGCCATGCGTTTGGTCAGCGTGGTGCAGAGCGTGCGGTAGCCGGCCTCGGCGACGCGGCGCACCTCGTCGAGCAGATCGTCCACCTGCATCTCGACGGGGCGGATTTCGACCTCCGGGTCCAGCAGGCCGGTGGGGCGGATCACCTGTTCGGTGAAGACGCCGCCGGTCTGTTCGATCTCCCAGGCGGCGGGGGTGGCGGAGACGAAGACGGATTGGGGCCGCATCGCGTCCCATTCCTCGAACTTGAGGGGGCGGTTGTCCATGCAGGAGGGCAGGCGGAAGCCGTGTTCGGCGAGCGTGAACTTGCGGCGGTAGTCGCCCTTGTACATGCCGCCGATCTGCGGAACGGAGACGTGGGATTCATCGGCAAAGACGATGGCGTGATCGGGGATGAATTCAAAGAGCGTGGGGGGCGGCTCGCCCGGCGCGCGACCCGTGAGATAGCGCGAATAGTTCTCAATCCCATTGCAGACGCCTGTGGCCTCCAACATCTCCAGATCGAAATTCGTTCGCTGCTCCAGCCGCTGAGCTTCGAGCAATTTGCCATCGTTTACAAGCTGGTCCAGCCTGATCTTCAGCTCTTTCTTGATGCCAATGATCGCCTGCTGCATCGTCGGCTTCGGCGTCACATAGTGGCTGTTGGCATAAACGCGGATCTGGTCGAAGCTGTCGGTTTTTTCACCGGTCAGAGGGTCAAACTCGGTGATAGATTCCAGCTCTTCGCCGAAAAAAGACAACTTCCAGGCGCGGTCTTCCAGGTGGGCGGGGAAGATTTCCAAGGAATCGCCGCGGACGCGGAACGACCCGCGCTGGAACGCCTGATCATTGCGGCGGTATTGCTGGGCCACAAGGTCGGCCATGACCTGCCGCTGGTCGTACATCTTGCCGACCTTGAGGTCCTGCGTCATGGCGCCATAGGTCTCGACCGACCCGATGCCGTAGATGCAGGAGACGGAGGCCACGATGATCACATCGTCCCGCTCCAGCAGCGCCCGGGTGGCGGAGTGGCGCATCCGGTCGATCTGTTCGTTGATCTGGCTTTCCTTCTCGATGTAGGTGTCCGACCGCGGCACGTAAGCTTCGGGCTGGTAGTAGTCGTAGTAGCTGACGAAATACTCCACCGCGTTGTCCGGGAAGAAGCCCTTGAACTCACCGTAAAGCTGCGCGGCGAGCGTCTTGTTGGGCGCGAGGATGATCGCGGGGCGCTGGGTCTCCTCGATCACCTTGGCCATGGTGAAGGTCTTGCCGGTGCCGGTGGCGCCCAGCAGCACCTGGTCGCGCTCGCCATCCAGCACGCCCGCGCTGAGCTCAGCAATCGCGGTGGGCTGGTCGCCTGCCGGCTCGAAGTCCGTCGCCATCACGAACTTCTTGCCACCCTCCAGCTTGGCGCGGCTGCGCACGTCGGGGGCCGGGTTGGCCATGATGACGGGGGCGTCGGACGAATCGGTCTGGGCGTAGGGCATGAGGGCTCCTTTGCAGGTCCCCTCCAAGGTGCCACGAATTGTCAGGGGTTCAAGGGGCGCTGCCGCCGCTCGTGACAAAAACTGTCAGCTGGGCAGGCGGTGCCGCGTGCCTGTGTGCTGCCCGATCAACTGGCACCCGAGCGTGCGGGTCAGCGCCTCGGTCAGTTCCTCCAACGTCTCGGCCGAGGCATAGGTGCCGCCGGTGCGATCCGCGAGGCAGCGTGCGACGGTCACGCGGCGTTCATAACCTTCGTCCTGCGGGTCGTCCCAGCCAAAGTGGTCGTCACGCACCTTGAAGCCGATCACATGCACGGTGAGGTCATGCGCCTCCGCTGCCAGGTCCGAGGCCAGCGCGCAGGGCTGGCCGTCGCAGGTCTCCTTGCCATCCGTCAGCAGCACGATCACGCCCGGCGCTGCGCGATAATTCAGCACCTCGGCGGCGCGTTCCACCGCCTTGGTCAACGGCGTCTCGCCCGCCGGTTGCAGCCGTTCGACCGCGTCGATGATCGGGCCGGCGGCATCTGCGCGCGGGCCAAATCTCAGCTCGATATGGCCACAGGCCTCGGGCTGGCCGGGACCATAGATCACCAGGCCCACGCGGCGCAAGGCGGCGATCTGGGGTATGCTGTCCTGCACCGCGCGGCGCGCTTCGAAAATACGCGGCTCATCCAGCAGGTTGAACCCCATCTCGGACATCGAGCCCGAGCCATCGAAGACCAGCATCGCGTCATCGGTGCAGCTTTGCGAGGCGATAAGCGGCCCGGCGGCCAGTGTCGCCACCGTGGCCAGCATCACGCCGAGAGATCGTTTTGCCGTCATGGGCGCCTCCTTCTCGAACTCTCGCAAATGCCAGGCGGTGTGTCTATCCCGCCAAAATAGCGAGGCTTTGCAGCATTTGGCGTCTTGCTTCAGAACGGCAAATTGCCGATATAAGAGGCCGGAGATCTGAGGAGTTCTGCCATGCGTGCGCGCATCTATCAGCCTGCAAAAACCGCCATGCAGTCAGGCACCGCCAAGACGCATGACTGGGTGCTGGAGTTCGCGCCCGCGTCGGCGCGTCAGGTGGATCCGCTCATGGGCTGGACGTCGTCGAGCGATACGCAAAGCCAGGTACGGCTGCGTTTCGAGACAAAGGAAGAGGCCGTCGAATACGCCCGGGACAATGGTATCGAGGCCATCGTGCAAGAGCCCAAGAAGCGTCGCCCGAACATTCGCCCCGGGGGATATGGTGAGAACTTCGCCACTGGCCGGCGCGGCGCCTGGACCCATTGATCGATATCCGGCGGGCTGATCCGGCCGCTCCGCCTGTTGTTGCTCTGATCGAAGCGCACAACGCCCATGGCGATGCGCACTACCCCGCCGAAAGCAACCACCATCTGACACCGCAGGACTATGCCGACAGCGATGTGATGCTCTGGGTGGCGTGGCGCGGGCAGCAGTGTCTTGGCATGGCGGGGTTGCAGCCGCTGTCGCCTGACGCGGGCGAGGTCAAATCCATGCATGTGGCCGACATCGCGCGAGGTCAAGGCGTGGCCAACGCATTGATCGCTCATGTCATCGCGGCGGCGCGCGAGATGGGTCTGCGGAGTCTCTGGCTGGAAACCGGCAGCCGCGAGGCCTCTGCCGCGGCGCGCCGGCTCTATGAGAAGCATGGCTTCCGCTACACGGATCCATTCGGCTCGTACACGCATGACCCCGAAAGCGTTTTCATGACCCGCACGATCTGAGACTTGCGTGGGCCGCTTCGCTGCGGCATGAGTGACACCAGCGGTCCCTTAGCTCAACTGGATAGAGCAGCTGACTTCTAATCAGCAGGTTGAGGGTTCGAGTCCTTCAGGGATCGCCACCCGCCCTTGTTTTTATGGGTCCAGCCCGGTGATAGTGATGACCGCCTTCATCGGAAAATGATCCGAGCCGACATGCTCCAGCCGCCCGAAGGAGACGAGTTCGACGCCGCGCGTCAGGTAAAGCTGGTCGATCGGGAAGCGCATGATCCATGAATGTGCGTCGAAGCTCGGCAGCATCCCGCGGCCCACGCGCGGGTCGCGAAAGTCGCCGTAGCGTTTGAACCGCTCCGCCGTCCAGGACCAGGCCACATCGTTGAAATCCCCCATGGCCACCACGGGCAGTACAGTTCGGTCGGCCATCTGCGCCGCGCGCTTGATCTGGGCATCGCGCGCCTCGGTGTCGGTGCCAGGCACCGGGGGCTTCGGATGCAGACCGACAAAGAAGAAATCCCCCGTTGGCGCCGTCAGCTGCGACAGCACCGCAGGCGTGTCGTCATCACTCAGAAACACCATCTCAGCCCGGGTGACGGGCAGGCGCGTCGCAAAGACTGCGCCGTAGTAGTTCGAGAGCGGATGCCGCAGTACCGTCTCGTAGCGGGCCAGCTGGTCTTCGACCGCATCAACCCAGGTCTGATCCGTTTCCATCAGGAACAGCACGTCGGGGTCTTCGCGGTCGATCAGCGCGCGCAACCGGTCGTGGTCGGTGTTTTCCATCAGAACGTTGACCGCGAGGATGGAGACCTGCGCGTCCGCCGGCGTATCGGGCGCAAGCGCCAGCTCGGTCCGGACCAGCGGTGTGTAGGGCAGCACCCGGTATCCCTGATAGAGCGCACAGCAGATCAGGATCACCGCGCCGATGCGCGGCGGAGTGCCAGCGAGATAGAGCCCAAGGCCAGCGGTCAGCAGTGCGACACAGGCGATATGTACGCGCGGAAAGTCCCAGCCGCGCACCCACCACAAGGCGCTGTGGGTCAGCGGCGCCAGCGTCGTGAAGAGCACCAGGGCCACGAGTATCCAGAACAAGAGGGTGAGACCGAAATACATATCCTGCATACTCGCTTCTGACGACGGCCGCGCGCCGGACACGCCCTGGTGTCAACCACGCTGCCAGGGGATTGTTCCCCAGGCAGAGGCGAATTTGAAGGCCCAATGTGGTGGGCCTAGCGGGGTCGTTCGGCCCCGTCGTCGGGTACGATGACCCGCGTCGTGTCACCGGTTCGCAATACCTGCCAGCCGGCGGATGTGTGAGGCGGCAGGTCACCACAGTCGATCCCAGTCGGCTGGCAGAGGACGATCCGGTGCCCGCTGAACTGTTCCAGCCGGTAGGCAAGCGCCTGATCCGATTGGATGCCTGCTGACTGGCCCGCGGCACTTTGCGTTGCACGGCCGACGACATGCACGGGCCCCGGCAGGTTGGCCAGCGCAAGGCCGATGCTGCGGGTTTGTGTCTGCCACTGCTGGAAGCCCGCATAGCGCTGGTGAGTGACCGCGCCATAGGCCAACGTGAGGATTGCGGCCGCAACCACGCCGAGGCGGGACAGGGGTGTCTGGTCTTGGCTCAGCAGTTGCGCGCCGCGGACCAAAATCGCGGCGTAGAACACCCAGAGGAAGATCATCGCCCGGGGCGGCACCAGAACGCCGAGTTTGGCAGCCTGCACCACGACGAGGGCGAGCCCCGTCAGCAGTCCCGTGGCGAAGTACACGAGTTCCATCGGTGCCCGGCGGATCATCACGAGGGCCGCACCAAGCAAGCAACCGCCATGGACCAGAAGCAGCGGTATCGACCCCAACATCGCCTTCTCGAAGAACCGTGCAAAGGAGGTCTGCACCCAGGACAGATTGGCCCAGAGCCCCGCGATGCTCTCGGCGGGTTCGGCCTCGCGCCACTCTGCCAGTGGCACGCCGAAGATGCCATGCACCTGCCAGTTCAACGCATAGGTAATGAGGACCGCGCCAATGAAGCTGGCGGAGAACAGCGACAGCAGGCCGAAGAGGTCGCGCAGAGACCTCCTCTGCGTTGCGGCCAGGCAGAGCGCCAGCAGCAGGAGGGGATAGGTGGTGTAAGCCATGAAGGTGGCGACGATGAAGACGGGCAGCAGCCGCCGCGCCGTCGGCTGGGGGCTGCAACAGACGATCACCCCGTACAGTGCGACAAGCGCAAGGCCGGGCAGCAGCGTGTTGAACCACAATGAGATCAGCGTCGCCGGCGGCGCGACAAGGATCAGCGCCGCCATGAGCGCGGCCGCGGGCACCGATTTGTCCTGCCGTGTCGCTGCGACCGCAAGGGCGGTTGCGAAAATCGCCCAACAGATCTGGTACAGGGCGAAGTTCAACCAGGCGGGCGTGATCATGTCACGCAGATGCCAGACATAGTTCAGCCAGCGCCCCTCATGCAGGGTCTTGTTCCAGAAGGCATCCGCATGGCCGAGCAGGGCGGGGAAGTCGTCATGGCGGATCATCGGGTCGCGCAGGTTCGGCAGCGAGATGAGGGCGATGACCCCGAGCGCCAGCCAGAAGACCGGAGGGATCCGGAGCGGCATCCGCGTCGGCGCCTCTGTCATCTCCGCCATCGCCATCGGATCAGGCCGAGGCGTGCGCGCGGGCGGCGGCGGAACGCGCCCGGCGGGCCAGCAACGCGGCGCGCAGTTGGGCGATGCGGGTGACGGCGGGCTGTGGCAAGCGGCCAAGCACCGCACAGCGCAGGCGCCACAAGGCGTCGCCGCCGTTCTTCACCGCGGTTCCGGCGGGCACCTCATGGTGCAGCACCGCTTCCGGCAGCCCGGCCCGGCCCGCGTCGTTCACATAGAGGATCGTATTGTAGCGATACCAGGGCGCCACCGCCCGATTGTGGTGCAGATGCGGGCGCACACAGTCATAGGCGCGATACCCGCGCGCCTCGAACAGCCCTTGCCAATAGGAGAGCGGCCGCTCGTTAATGTGAAACTCGCCGCCCTGTCCCACAACCGCGGCGGAAAACAACACACGGTCGGACGCCGTGGTGAGGCTCTGCACCAGCGTCTCGGCTGCATCGGCGGGCAGGTGCTCGCCCACCTCGAGGCTCTGTGCAAGGTCAAAGCGGCGCCCGGTGGCAAGCGGCCGGGTCAGATCGGTTGGCAGGAACGCGTCACGCGCGATCTCGAGCGTGTCCGGGTCGACATACGCGCCATCGGCGCCGAGCACATCCGCAGCACTCGCGCGCTGCCATTCGTCGAGCCAGACGCCCCGGCCACAGCCCAGATCGATAACGCTCGCCGGGCGCAGCTGCGGGGAGAGCAGCTGCGTGACACTCTGTGCCGAGGCGCGCGCGCTTGCGTCGATGTAGTCGAAGAAGGTGCCGCTGTAGATGTGGCTCATAACGGCGTGCCTCCCACTTTGTGCCCTGCAAAGACCCAGGCGCTCATGACGATGTAGTTCTGCACCGGCAGCACCACCGTGACCATGAGCGCCGCGGCCCAGTCGGGCAGCGCGAGGCTCGGCGCGAGCCAGCCGGTGATCAGCGCGGAGGTTACAAACCCCAGACCCACCATCGCGCCAAAGCGCGCCATCTGTACGTTGTCGAGCAGGCGCTTGCGAAAGGTGAACCCGGCCTGACCGGCATATTGCAGGCAGATGGCGAGCCCGAAGGCAAGCGTATTGGCCCAGCCGCGCGACAGATCGAGCGCGAGAAAGCCCAGGTAGAGCAGCAGATAGCTCAGCGCCACGAGGCCGCCGATCAGGGCAAAGCGCAGCATCTGCATCAGGCGGACTTCCGTACAGCGGGCTTGGGAGGCTCCCGCGACTCCTCGCTGACGAAATAGAGCGGGCGGTTCTTGGCCTCGGTATAGAGGCGCCCAATGTATTCGCCCATGATCCCGAGCGTAAGCAACTGCACGCCCGAGAAGAAGCCGATCGCCAGCACCACCGAGGCCCAGCCCGGAGCCGTCTGGTACAGGATCAGCGAATAGGCAACGTAGATCGCCATGAGCGCGGTGATACCGAGGCTCGCAAAGGCGAGGCGCGTGGCGAGCTTCAGCGGTTTGGTCGAGAAAGAGGTCATCGCGTCGATGGCAAAGCGCAGCATAGCGCGGAAGGGGTATTTCGTCTCGCCCGTCTCGCGCGGTGCACGAGAGTATTCGATGCCGATCTGACGGAACCCGGCCCAAGCGAACATGCCGCGGACAAACCGCGCGCGTTCGGGCATGGCCAGAACCGCATCGAGCGTCTTGCGGTTCACCAGGCGAAAGTCACCGGTGTCGTGCGGGATCGGCACGTCCGACAGCGCGTTCAGCAGCCGGTAGAAGAGATGCGCCGTGGCGCGCTTGAACAGGCTCTCGCCCTGTCGTTCGATGCGGCGGCCGTAGACGACGTCATAGCCCTGGTCCATCATCCGCATCATGTCGCCGAGCAGTTCGGGCGGATCTTGAAGATCGGCATCAAGCATCATGATCCGCTCGCCCTGTGCGGCTTCCAGCCCCGCCGTCAACGCGATCTGGTGACCTCGGTTGGCCGAGAGCCGCACGCCGACGAGGTTGGGGCAGAACAGCCGGGCGTCCTGAATCGCTTCCCAGGTGCCATCGCTGGACCCATCATCAACGAGCACGATCTCCGCCGCGTCTTGCCAGGGCGCAATCGCTGCCGACAGCCTGTCGAGCAACGTCGGGATGATGTCTTCTTCGTTCATGCAAGGAACGACGATCGACAGAAACATGGTGCGGCCCCGCGCGATTTGACTCGCCGCAAAATTAGCCAGGCAATACGGTGGGAATAAGGCGATTTCAGCACGAAACTGCGAAAGCGCGACCGTCGGATTGTCGGTGGATTGGAAAAACAGTGTTCACAAAGCCGCGTTTCGAACGGCAAAAACCCTTAGATATCAAGTTCTCCCACCAGCGCCGCCCAAGAGGCGCCGTGCATGTCCCGATCCACGAGGGCACCCTGAACGGTTGGGCGTGGCAGTGAGAACTTAACCACGTTCAGGTCCGGGATGTCGAAGCGTTTGACCGTCTGGCTGTCCGCGTCGAACACGCTCGCGATGCGGGTCGTGGCGAGGTCGCGGCTGACCCGGACGTAGGCCTCGGGGCTGCCGCAGAAGATGTCGATGGTCAGCCAGAAGGGCCCTGCATTCTTGCTGCGGACTTTGCTGACGAGGGTGCGCAACTCAGCCAATGTGAACCACCTCTAGCCGGAACGCCTCCATCGGGTCGTCCAGATGCAGCACGTGATGCAGTGCAAATTCATAGACCACACCCTGGTGCATGTCGGGCGGCGAGAAGAGAAAGGCGAAGGTCGGTTGCTCTTCTTCCTGTGTCAGCGGGTGGTGCAGCAGATATGGGTTGAGGAGTTTGCCGATCTCGGCCGCCTGCGCCTCCGAGGGTGCCGTGACGATCCCGATCACCCCGATTTCCACCGGGTCGCCCTTGCGCGTTTCCAAGGCGCCGAAGCTGGCCGAGTGGCCCATCAGGCGGATCTCCAGCGTGAAGTCCTCCGGCCCAAGTCCCATCCGGTTCATCACCTTCGCGGAGCATTTCCCAACGATGTCATCCGCCCAGGCGGCAGCGTTCGCCACATAATGCGGGTCGCGCAGCAGCGCCAGCAGCACCGTGCGGCAGCCCGCGGGCCGCGCGCCTTCGAGTTTGACGGTATAGCGGTCGGACGGCACCCATTCCGACCCTTCAACCCGCACCGAGCTGTCGTCGAGCGCGGTGTAGCGCGCCTGCGTCACGTCCAGATGCCCGCCCGGTTCATGCAGGATGAAGGGGTCGGAGTTTTCATAGAGCATGTGGGCCGAGACCGTCTGCGGGCTGGCATGCGCGCCGTCTGCCAGCGGGGTCACGGTGAAGCCCGCGTCGTCGAAGTCGATGAGGATCACGCCGGATTGCGGATTGGTCGCACAGAGCGCACCGCACTCGCCGATCTTCGCCCCGTGCCAGGCGCCGCCCGCGTGACACCCTTGCATCAGTGGCAGCGCGGCGATGATCGCCGTGTCGGTGGTGCGCCCGGCGATGATGATATCCGCTCCGGTTTGCAGGGCCGCAGCGATCTGCTCAGCCCCGGCCAGGGCCACGATGTTGGTGCAGGCGCGAATATCGTCTTCAGCGATGTCAGGCGCGCCGGGCAGGGGTGTGATCGCTCCCTCGGCGAAGGTATTTGCGATCCAATCTGGGTCTTGCGAGGAGCGCAGCACTGCGACCTTGAGAGGCGTGCCCTGCTCGGCCGCAATCTCGCCGGTGATGTCGAGCATCCAGTCCAACGCACTGTCGGTCCCGCATGTTCCGGCTGTGCCGATGACCAGCGGGACACCAGCCTCGGCACGAGCGTGCATCAAGCCCGCCCATTCCGTCTTGGTCGAGGCGCGGGCGTACTTCGAAACGCCGCGCCCAAGGTAAGACGGCCCGCTGTCCGTTGAGCCACCGTCGATGGCAATGATGTCTGGCGTGGCCGCAATGCCGCGGGCAAGTGCCTCTGGATCATAATTGAGGCCCAAGGCGCCGGACGGAACAAGAACCCGTGTCATATACGCCGCCCTTGCAGTGGAGCGCAGGGTGCCGGGGTGCCGGCGGGCGCGGGCCTTGGCCCGCGCCCGCCGGCACCCCGGCTAAGCCCGGCAAAGCCGGGCAGGACGGCTACGCCGTCCATCAGTCGGTCACCGCCTGGGGCTTCTTCAGGATGTTGCGCAGGAACATGGGAGCCACGAAGCCCGCGATGGCTGCCACCCAGAGCCCGATGGCGATGGGGCTGGAGAAGAGGTAGGTCGGGTCTCCATCCGACAGCGTCATGGCGCGGCGCAGCGCGTCTTCCATCTTCCCGCCCAAGAGGATGCCCAGGATGATCGGAACGGTGGGCACGTCGAGCTTGCGCAGCACGTACCCCAGCACGCCGAAGCCAACCATGAGCAGCAGGTCGAAATAGCTGCCCGACAGCGAGTAGATGCCCACGAAGGAGATCATCGTGACGCCCGGCAGCAGCACCCAGGCGGGTACTGAGAGGATCTTCACGAAGATCTTCACCATCGGCACGTTCATCAGCAGAAGTACGAAATTGGCGATCAACAGCGACGCGATCAGGCCCCAGACCACGTCCGCCCGCTCGGTGAAGAGCGTGGGTCCCGGTGTGATGTTCAGCGTCATCAGCAGCGCCAGCAGCACCGCCGTGGTCCCGGAACCGGGCACGCCCAGCGTCAGCATCGGCACCAGAGCGCCGCCCGCCGCGGAGTTGTTTCCCGCCTCGGGCGCGGCCACGCCTTTGGGCACGCCTGTGCCGAAGCCGCCCTTCTCGCCAGCGATGGATTTTTCGGACATGTATGCCAGGAACGAGCCCAGCGAGGCCCCCGCGCCGGGCAGGATGCCCGCGACGAACCCCACGCCCGAGGCGCGCAGCATCGTCCATTTGGTGGACATGATGTCCTTCCAGGGGATGCGCACTTTGTCGAGCTTCACGCCGATGGAGGAGCCTTTGCCGTGACTTTCGATGAAGAAGAACACTTCGGCAATCGCAAAGAGCCCCACGATGGCCACAAGGAAGTCGATCCCGTCGAAAAGATGCAGGTTGCCGCCCGTCAGCCGCGGCAGGCCGGAAGAGCTGTCCACCCCGATCATCGCGATGCCCAGCCCCATGCAGGCCGCCAGCGCCGCTTTGGCCTGGTTGTTGGACGCCATGCCCCCCAACGTGCAAAAGGCCAGCAAATAGAGGGCGAAATACTCGGCTGGGCCAAAGAAGAAGGCCACCCGCGCGAGCGTCGGCGCCAGCAGCATCAGACCCACCGTCGCCAGCAGGGCACCCACGAAGGACGCCACACCGGAGAGCACCAGCGCATCGCCTGCGCGGCCCTGTTTGGCCATCGGATAGCCGTCGAGCGTTGTCATCAGCGCCGGCTCGTCACCGGGAATGTTCAGCAGGATCGAACTGATCCGTCCGCCGTACATGGCGCCGTAATACACGGCTGTCATCAGCACCAGCGCTGAGGTCGCGTCCAGCCCCAACGTGAAGGTGATAGGGATCAGGATCGCCACGCCGTTCGACGGGCCGAGACCCGGCAGCGCGCCGATGATGGTGCCCAAAAAGCAGCCACAGACCGCCAGAAACAGCGTGAAGGGCGAGAGTGCGACGGAAAACCCGAGCGCGAGGTTGGCAAGGATATCCATCTCAGTGCCCCACGAATGGAATGAGGATTGTCAGCGCGTCCCAGAGCTTGGCAGCGGTCGGCACCTTGTAGGCCACGATATTGCCCAGACCGAGCGCGAACTTGAAGAGCACGAAAAGCCCCAGCGAGAGGCCGATGCCGGAAAGGATGGCGGGCTTGACCCGCGGGGATATCTGGTAGCTCAGGATGCCGGCGGCAATCGCCGTGGGCAGAATGAACCCCAGAGGCGTAATCATCACCGCGTAGACGCAGAGCACCAGGACCGCCACCGCCATCGCGCCCCAGGTGCGGGCCGGGGGCCAGTTCGGGTCCGGGTCCGGGCGGAACATGATCGTGAGCGAGCAGAGCGCTGCCACGCCGCCGATCATCAGCGGAAAGAGCTTGGGCAGGAATTCCCCCGAGAACGGGTTTGTCTGGATCTGGGTGGCGGCCGCAATATACGCGACCGCCGTAATCAGACAGACCAGACTGAAGATCCGGTCCGAGGCCATTACTGGATGACCCCCAGTTCCTTTGACATGGCATTGATCTCGGCCACCAGCCCGTCAACGTAGGCCTGGAAGTCGCCGCCGACTTTGGTGAAGGGAGCAAGGCCGTTGTCGGCCATTGCCTTGGCCCATTCCTCGCTGTCGGCCACTTGCTGCAGCTTGCCGGCCCATTCATCGAACTTCTCGTCGGAGATGCCTTTTGGCACGTAGAGGCCACGCCAGTTCACGGCGACCACGTCATAGCCCTGCTCTTTTGCTGTCGGGATGTCTTCAAAGCCCGGCACGCGCTCCTCGGTCAGAACGGCAATCACGCGGATGTCGCCATTGGCCAGGAAGGAGACGATCTCGGACATATCGCCGGTCATCGCTTGGGTGAAGCCACCCACGGTCTGGGTGATCGCATCCGCACCCCCATCAACACCGATGTATTTCACCGATGTGATATCGGTGAAGCCCGCTTCCTGCAGGATCATCAGCGGCTTCATGTGGTCGAAGCCACCCACGGCGGAGCCCCCGGCAAAGGCGACGGAGCCCGGATCGGCCTTGATCGCCTCGACCAGATCGGTCAGCGACTGGTACTCGCTGTCAGCAGCCACGGCGATCACACCCGGATCCGCTCCGATTGCACCGACGAAGCGCACCTGGTCCGCCGTCATGCCGGCATAGGCGTTCTGGGCCAGCCGCGTGGTGGTGGCGGACGAGGCCGCGACGAACAGATCCGCGTCGTCAGACCGCTCGGTGACGACGTGGTTGTAGGCGAGGCCGCCACCCGCGCCAGGCATGTTGGTGACCTGCACCGGCTGATCGACCACGCCGATGTCATACATGATCTTGCCGATCTGACGGCAGGTGAAATCCCAGCCGCCGCCGGGGTTCGCAGGTGCGATGCATTCCGCCGCCGTGGCACCGCTTGCCACGCCAACAGACAACACGGCACCCGTCATGAGCGCCTTCAAGAAGCTTTGTGTCATTGGTTCCTCCCATTTGACTTCACGAGTCTGCACTCGTTTCATGTGGTCAGATGACTTTAGGAACCTGACACGAACCTGTCACGCCGGAAGAATGAGCAGCACCAAATGAGATTTTTGCTGGTTGAGGACAACGCCGACCTGGCGCGCGCGCTGAGCGGACGCTTTGCCGTCGATGGCCATGTGGTCGATCATGCGGCGAGCCTTGCGGATGCCGAGCTGGCCACGCGCACGGTGTCTTACGATCTGATTTTGCTCGATATTATGCTACCCGATGGCGATGGGCGCGAGTTCTTGCGCCGACATCGTGCGCAGGACGCACCCACGCCGGTGATTGTGCTGACCGCGCGGTCTGAGGTCTCCGACCGGGTCGGGTTGCTCGATCTCGGGGCCGACGACTACATCACGAAACCCTTCGATTTCGCCGAGCTCGAGGCCCGTACCCGCGCGGTGATGCGGCGCCTGGGCGGGGCGGCGGACAACAAAAAGGAATTCGCGGAGCTCATATTCGATTCGAACGCGGGGACCATCTCGGCCGGCGGGCGCGCCGAACAGCTGCGCAATCGCGAGATGCGGCTGTTGGAGGTCTTCTTCGCCGCACCGGGTCAGATCTTCTCCAAATCGCACCTGATGGATCGTCTGTTTTCCTTTGCCGACGATGTCTCCGAGAATGCCATCGAGGTCTACGTGGGCCGGTTGCGCCGCAAGCTCAGTGAAACGCAGGCCACCATCGAGACGGTGCGGGGGCTGGGATATCGCATGGTGCGCCGGGAATGACTGTCGCCCGCGGCCAGAGTTCCATTCGCCGCCGTCTGGTGGTGCAGCTGGCGCTGGTGGCGGCCCTCCTGTCGGTGGCCTTTTTCTTCTCGTTGCGTGTTGTGGCCGAGCGGGCGACGGAGGCGACCCAGGACAATATCCTCGCGGCCTCTGCCACATCCATCGCGGATGCGCTTTACACCGATGCGGGGGTCGTGCGCGTCGAGATCCCCTATTCAGCGCTCTCGATGCTGGGTACGGTCAGCGAGGATCGGGTGTTTTACCATGTGCGCCTCGATGGCGAAACGCTGACCGGCTACGACGACCTGCCGGTGCCCGAGGCGTCGGGCACTGGGCGCGACCCGCGCTTTGCAACCTATCTCTACCGCGGCGATACGGTACGCGCGGTTGTGGTGCGGCGCGCGCTCAATGCGGCGGGGCAGGTCCACAGGGTGGAGGTGGTGGTGGCGCAGACGCGGCTGGGGCTCGCCGCCATCTCCGCGCGCATCACCACAACGGCAACCGCGATCGGGGTGGTCTTCTTCCTTGCGGCCACCGCGCTGAGCACCTTCGCTGCACAGAATGCGCTCGCGCCGCTCAGCCGTCTGGCCGAAGCCGTGCGCCGGCGCGGCCCCCGGGATCTGCGGCCCGTGACGGCCGAGACGCCGACGGAGCTCACACCGCTGGTGGGCGGGCTCAACGGCTTCATCGACCGGCTGCGCGCGGCGCTGACGCGCTCCGAAGACCTGATCGTCGAGGCCGCCCACCGGGTGCGCACGCCGCTCGCCACGGTGCGCACGCAGGCGGAAATGGTGCACCTGCAGATGGAGAAGCCGGAAAACCGCGCTGCCCTGCGCCAGATGATCCGTGCGGTGGATGAAAGCTCCCGCTCTGCCGGGCAGTTGCTTGACCACGCGATGGTCACTCTGCGCTCGGATCAGCTGGAGACCGAAGAGATCGACCCGGGGGAGCTTTTGCGCGACGCGGTCGACCGGCTGTCGCCCACCGCGGATCTGAAGGACATCGCGATCACGCTCGACCTGCCCGACATGCCGCTGTCCGTGCAGGGGGATACGATCCTGCTGCAGAACGCGGTGCGCAACATCCTGGACAATGCAATCAAGTACTCGCCCGCCGACACGGTCATCACCGCCCGGCTTGTGCCGGGCGACCCATGCCGGCTGGAGATCCGCGATCAGGGCCGCGGCTTTCTGCCCGAGGATGTGGCTCGAATGCCCGAGCGCTTCTCGCGGGGCTCGAACGTCGGCGATGTGGTCGGCTCCGGCCTCGGCCTGACCATCGTGCGCGACGTGGCCGAAGCCCATGGCGGGGCGCTTGAAATCATCTCCAGTTCCGAAGGATCCGGCGCATGCGTCACGCTTGTCTTGCCCTGCTGCTGAGCCTTGCCGCGAGCCTCGCCCACGCCTTCGAGCTGGAAGAGAGCCGCCGCTACCCGGCCCCGGGCAGTGCTGAGTTGCGCATCCTGTCGACGGCCGACGCGGATGTCTTCGAGCCGATCATCGAGGCCTTCCAGGCGCTTTACCCCATTGCCATCACCTATGACGTGGCGAGCTCCGCGCAGGTGATGGTGGCGCTCTATGAGGAGGGCGCGCATTACGATCTGGCGATCTCCTCGGCGATGGACCTGCAGACCAAGCTTGCCAACGACGGATTTGCACAGCGCTACAGTTCGGACGCGACGGCGGCCCTGCCGTCCTGGGCCAAGTGGCGTGACCGCGTCTTCGCCTTCACGCAGGAGCCTGCGGTGCTGGTGCTGAACGCCGAGGCCTTCGAGACGCTCGAGGTGCCAACCAACCGCGAGGGGCTGATCGCGCTGCTGCGGGACCATCCAGATGTTTTTGGCGGGCGCATCGGCACCTACGACGTGCGGATCTCGGGCGCAGGCTATCTCTTCGCGACGCAGGACTCGCGCAACACTGAAAGCTTCTGGCGGCTCACGGAAGTCATGGGGCGGCTGGGCACCCGGCTGTATTGCTGCTCTGCCGAGATGATCGATGCGGTGGCGCGCGGCGAGCTGGCGCTGGCCTACAACGTTCTGGGCTCCTACGCGCGGGCGCGGCTGCCGAATACGCCGGGCATCGTGATCGTTGAGATGGATGACTTCGTTTCGGTTATGCTGCGCACCGCGCTCATCCCGCAAACGGCACAGGCGCCCGAGGCCGCGGGGCAGATGATCGATTTTCTGGCAGGGCTGCGTCTGCGCCCCGATCTGCTGGCGGCCACAGGTCTGCCCCCGGTCGTGAGCGGTGCGGGCGCCGACGAAAGCGTGATCCGCCCGATCCGCCTGGGCCCTGGCTTGCTTGTGTTCTTGGACCGGCTGCGTCGAGACACCTTCCTGCGCAGCTGGGTCAGCTCCATCGAGCAGGAGTAGACGGAGATCTGCGCTGTGACAGATTTAGCTGCGCTTGCAACGTCTGCCCCCGCTCCAATGGCTGGCGCGGGGGCCTGGTTTTGCGAGCAGGGTTCAGAACGGGTGAATGCGCGGCCAGTTCTCGTTGCCCGCATCGATATGCGCGGGGATATCCGCCTGCCACAGCTCCTGCGCCCGCGGATGAACCTGCACATAGAGCACATCATCCACGATCTGCCAAACATTGGGATCGCCCGGGGCCTTGTAGTTCTGGCTCGCCGCCCAAGAGCAATACCCGTCATAGGCCGGGGCATAGCGCGCAGGATCCGCCGCGAAGGCGTCCCGGTTCTCCGTCGAGGAGAAGTACCAGATCGCGCCGTTCCAGAAGTGGTTGATTCGCGCCTCCCCGGGCTTTGGTCCGTCCTGATGGTACGACACCGTGTCGTATCCCCCGATGGCCACCGCCAGCTGGTTTCCTGCCGTTGCCGGCAACGAGGTGAGGGCGAGGGTGACTGCGGCCGCAAATGCCGCGACAAGTTTTCTGATCACTTTTTTCTCCATGTTAAGCACCCGCTTGTACGGGGCGCGCCCCCGGATACGCCACCGGACGGATCACTGACCAATGACGTTCCATCGAGAGAAAAGTGACCGGCCTCACGGGCTCTTGTTTTGAAAGTGAGGTGGCTCCTTGCCGGGGCTCCGTTCGGTCGCTGATGGCGTCAAGCACCATCAAGACCGCGGCGGGAGGCTCTTGTAGACGGGCAGGCGCCAACCGAACGCGAGCGAGCCTGCGCGCAGTGCCCAGGTCACGCCCGCGCAGAGCATCAGCGGCGCCAGCGCATCGGGGAAGTAGGGCCGGATCAGCGCAGCGACCGTCGCGCCGGCAAAGGCGGCGGTGACGTAAAGCTCGCCCTGCTTCAGCACCAGCGGCACGTCGTCGAGCACCACGTCCCGCAAGAGCCCGCCCATGCAGCCGGTGATGGTGCCCATCAGCACCACCACGAGCACCGGCTGGCCCAGTGACAGCGCCACGCCGGTGCCTGCCGCCACCGCCACGGCCAGCGCGAAACTGTCGAGCCAGATCAGTGCCTTCAGCCGGCTCTCGAAGAGATGCGCGGTCAGGAACACCAGCAGAGCGGCGGCACAGGCCACGCCGATGTAGGCCGGCTGCGCGATCCAGAAGATCGGGTTGCGGTCCAGGAGCACATCGCGCACCGTCCCGCCGCCCACCGCCGTCAGGCAGGCGACAAAGGCGAACCCAACCAGATCCAGCTGCTGGCGCGAGGCCACCAGCGCGCCGGTGAGCGCAAAGATGAAGACCGAGGCGTAGTCGAGAAATGCAATGAGGGTCATAGGTGGCCCCTGATCCAATCCACCGCGCGCTGAAACGGCGGCGCGAAGCCCTCGGGCAGCGGCGCGTCCAATTCGACCCAGAAGAAGCGAAAGAGATGCCCCCCATCGTCGGCGCAGCGGTGCTGCCAGCGCGCCCGCAGGGGCCCCGCCAGACGGCAGAGGCTGAAGTGCCAGCGGGTGCCTGCATCTATCTCGGCACTTTCGCCCAGATAGATCGCCGCCCGCGTCTCTAGCCCGCTTTCCTCGAAGAGCTCGCGTGCGGCGGCCTGTTCGGGGCGCTCTCCGGCCCGGATGCCGCCTTTCACCAGTTGCCGCCCGGCCAAGGGGTGCTCGAACGCCGTGATGCGCCGCGGCACCCCATTAAGGTGCAGCGCGACGGGGCAGGCGACCTCACGCACCGGCCGCCTTCTTGAAAGGCGCCATGCCCGCGCGGGCGAGCTCATCCGCGCGCTCGTTTTCGGGGTGGCCCGCGTGGCCCTTGACCCATTTCCAGGTCACATCATGCGCCGCATTCGCCGCATCCAGTCGCTGCCACAGTTCGGCATTGGCCACCGGCTTCTTGGCGGCATTCTTCCAGCCATTCTTCTTCCAGCCGAAAATCCAACCGGTGATGCCGTTCTTGACGTAATTGCTGTCGGTGACGATGGTGATGGCGCTGCGGCGACTGAGGCTTTCCAGCGCGTGGATCGCGGCCAGAAGCTCCATGCGGTTGTTGGTGGTCTCGGCCTCGCCGCCCTTGAGCTCGCGTTCCTTCACGACGGTCTCACCATCCATCGCCCGCAGCAGGACGCCCCAGCCCCCGGGCCCGGGATTGCCCGAACAGGCCCCATCGGTGTATGCGAAAAGCTCAGCCATGAGCGGCGAGGCATATCCAGTCCGCTTCGACACCGTCAAGGCCCTTTCCACGGCCTGTCGTGCGGTCGGTGACCGTCAGGCCAACCTCCTTGAGCAGCCAGGTCAGCTCCGCATCCATGTAATAGGTATAAAGCCGTCCGATCGGGTCGCGCTTTTCGCCGGTGCCGGTCTTCATGCCGATGTGAAAGCGCCCGCCGGGTTTCAGCGCCGACGCAATGGCGGCCAGATGGTGGGGCATGTCGCTGCGCGGCGCGTGCAGCAGCGAGAAGTTCGCCCAAACACCGTCATAGAGATCGTGCCCCGTCACATCATCGAACCCGGCCACCCGCGCCTCGACACCCGGATGCGCGGCGGCCAGCGCCACCATCTCCGGCACCGGGTCAAAGGCCGTGACCCGCAGGGCCGCCTCTGCCATGCGCGCGGCGGAGGTGCCCGGCCCGCAGCCCAGATCGAGCACATGGCCACCCTTTGGCAGTGCGGCGATGAAATCCATCAGATGCGGGTTCTGCGCGCTGTCGCCGGAGAACCGCCTGGCATAGTCCTGCGCCCGCTTGGCATAGACCTTCAGGGTTTCGGGGTCGCTCATCAGATCACCGTGATCACAAGGCAGGCCACCACCACGGCGGTCAGGAGCACCCGCAGCGACATCCACCAACGCGGTGTCAGCCCCCATTGCGAAAAGGCGAAATCCAGCACCAGCAGGCCCAGAAAGCCGAAGATCAGGTTCATCGCCGCTGTGGTCGGCCCGCCGCCGGTCATGAAGAAGGCCCAAAGGGCAGGGATCACCGACAGCGCATAGCCCGTTGCGGCCCTCGCGCCGGTGGTCTTGGTGGCAAAGCCCCAGAGCACGCCGGACATGAAGCTGAGGATCACCGAGCCATAGAAAAGCTGCACGTAAGGTCCCACAAACCGCGGCCCCAGCGCCTCGGCCCCCCAGCTCGCCAGCGGGCTGTTCACATAGGTCGCTGCCCCCCAGACAAAGGGAATGAGCCCGGCAAGGCCAAGGATCAGCGGTGCGGTGGGGATACGGGCCATGATCTGCTTTGTGACATGCCGACCGGCGAGGTCAAGACTCTGCGTTTGCTCTATCAAAGCCCACATCTGTCTGACGCATGCTTGGGCGGGTGGCCCAACACTGCCACCATTTGGAGAGCGCCGGGCGTCTGGCCACGGCGGCGCGCCCCTGGGGTGCCGCGGCAAAGGCGGCGATCATGGGCGCAAGGTGGCAATCGGCAAGCGTAGGCCCCGCGCCGGTCAGCACCGTGCCTTCCACGGCAATCGCCTCGAGCGCGTCGAGCACGGCCTCGGCGGCGGCAAGCCCGGCCGTGATCTCCTTCGGGTCGGCCTCAAGCCTGTGCCGTGGCCGGAAGACGCCATGTCCGAAGACCTGCCGGACCAGCGGCCAGTAACCGTAGGCATCGACGATCGCGACCACCTGCGCCATTCGGGCCACCGCGATCGGCGTGCCGGGCGTGAGCGGCGGCACCGGAAAGGCCGCGTCGAGATAACGCGCGATGGCCGCTGTCTCGTAGATCCGGACGCCATCGTGGTCCAGCACCGGCACGCGCGTGAAGGGATGTGGCGTCTGCCGGTCACCGCTGGCCCCGGGGTCGAAGGGGTTTACCTCACAGGAGCGATACCTCAGCCCCTTCTCGGCCAGTACCAGCCGGATCACGCGGGTATAAACAGAAGGACGGTAACCGTAGAGCGTGAGCCCGCTCACGCGCGTTCCAGCGCCAGCCGGCCGGCAAGCGCTGCGAAGATCGCAGCGAAGGAGCGGTTGAGCCAGCGCATCACCGCCTCCGAGCCCAACAGCCACGTGCGCGCTTGCGCGGCAAAGAGGCCGTAGAGCACGAAGACAGCAAAGGTCAGCGCCATGAAGATCGCGCCCAGCACGGTCATCTCCAGCGTCGCCGTGGCCGGGTTGCCCGAGAGGAACGGTGGCAAGAGGGCCAGGAAGAAGATCGACAGCTTGGGGTTCAGAATGTTGATCAGCGCGCCGCGTCGCGCGATGCGCCAGCCGTTTTCGACCGTTCGGTCCGCCGAGATCGCCAGCGCCCCGCCGGAGCGCAGCGATTGCCACGCGAGATAGAGCAGGTAGGCGACGCCCGCGAATTTCACGATGGTGAAGAGGACTGCCGATGTGTGCAGTAGGGCGGCGAGCCCCAGCGTGGCCGCGGCCAGGTGTGGCACGATCCCGATGGTGCAGCCCATGGCGGCCCACAGGGCTGCGCCACGGCCCTGACCCAGGCCCAGTGCCAGCGTGTAGATCACGCCGGTGCCCGGAGCCAGGACGACGACGATGGCGGTCAGAAGAAATTGCAGCGAGATCATGAGAGACCCTCCGGACGACATTGAGCTCACCTTATCCGGGTCCGGCGGGCTTGGCGAGCCGGAGCGACGCCTGCTCAGTCGGGAAAGTTCGGACGGTCAATGACTTCGACATAGCGCGCGCGCCATGCAGGCGTCGGGAAGGGATCGGGCCAATACTCCAGTTGCGACCGGATCCGCTTGCGCTCTACCTGGTGGAAGGTGATCACGCGGGCCGAAACCACTCCGTCAGTGACGTCGACCTCGCTCACCACCCGTGACCCTTCCGCGATCAGCGTGCGGATGTCGAACTGCCAGCGCCCTGCAGCCGGATACTGCCGGTTGATCTCAATGAAATTCGTGCGGCCACGGATCAATTCGCGTGACTGCGGCCAATAGCCCTCGTAGCCCTCTGACAGCCAGCTGCTCGCATGGACGAAATCGTTGCTCTGCATCGCTTTCCAGAAGGCCACGACGACCGCCTTTGGCGTCACGCCGGCTCGCGCAGCACGCGTGGCACTTTGAACTCGACATTCTCAACGGCGGTCTCCACCACCTCTCGGGTCACGTCGTAGTGCTCGGAAAAGGCGTCCATCACCTCGTTGATCAGCACCTCCGGCGCCGACGCACCAGCGGTGATGCCAACGCTGCGGATGCCCTCAAGCGCGCGCCAGTCGATGTCCGTTGCGCGCTGGACCAGCTGCGCGTATCGGCAGCCCGCACGCGCGCCCACCTCCACCAGCCGTTTGGAGTTCGAAGAATTGGGCGCCCCCACCACCAGCATTGCGTCGCATTTTGGTGCCATCGCCTTCACCGCCTCCTGCCGGTTGGTGGTGGCATAGCAGATGTCTTCCTTATGCGGACCGACAATGGTGGGGAAGCGGGCCTGAAGAGCGGCGACGATGTCGGCCGTGTCGTCGACGCTGAGCGTTGTCTGCGTCACATAGGCCAGCCGTTCGGGGTCGCGGACCTCCACCGTCGCCACATCCTCGACGGTTTCCACCAACAGCACCTCGCCCTCGGGCAATTGCCCCATCGTGCCCACGGTCTCGGGATGGCCTGCGTGGCCGATCATGACCATCTGCAAACCGTTGTCGGAGTGCCGCTGCGCCTCGATATGCACCTTGCTGACCAGCGGGCAGGTTGCGTCCACATAGATCATCTCCCGCGCTGCGGCGGCGGCGGGCACCGCCTTGGGCACGCCATGGGCCGAGAAGATCACCGGGCGGTCATCGGGGCATTCGTCCAGTTCTTCGACAAACACCGCGCCCTTATCGCGCAGCCCATCCACCACGAACTTGTTGTGCACGATTTCATGGCGCACGTAGACAGGTGGGCCCCATTTTTCCAGCGCCATCTCCACGATCTTGATGGCGCGGTCCACACCGGCGCAGAACCCGCGCGGCGCGGCCAGATAGAGGGTCAGTGGCGGCTTGGTCATCGGTGAGGCTCTCCTCCGCTTAAGACCTAGCTACCGCCTCACGCCGCGGGCGTCCAGAGCGCTGCCGCCGCACCCGCCGTCATAACTGTTCAAGAAATACGCACTTCCTGCCCGCACCACAGGTGCGACGGCAGCATCAGCCGTTCGCCGCATCCGGCATGTCGCGCGGCGGGCGCCCGATGACCTCCTTGAGCTCATCAAGCTCTATGAAGTTGTCGGCCTGACGGCGCAGATCGTCCGAGATCATCGGCGGCTGGCTGCGGATGGTCGAAACAACCGACACGCGAACGCCCGAGCGTTGTAGGCTCTCCACCAGAGGACGGAAATCGCCGTCGCCGGAGAACAGCACGATGTGATCGACCCGCGGGGCAAGCTCCATTGCGTCGACAGCGAGCTCGATATCCATGTTGCCCTTGACCTTCCGGCGTCCCATGCTGTCGGTGTATTCCTTGGCCGGCTTCGTCACCATCGTGAACCCGTTGTAGTTCAGCCAGTCGACCAGCGGTCGAATGGGCGAATACTCGTCGTTTTCCAGGAGGGCCGTGTAGTAGAACGCGCGCAACAGCTTGCCCCGACGCATGAATTCCTGACGCAGCAACTTATAGTCGATGTCAAAGCCCAGAGACTTCGCCGCGGCGTAGAGATTCGAGCCGTCGATGAACAGCGCAAGCCGTTCGTCCTTGTAAAACATTTTTGGTCCTTCCGCTGAACCCGGTCGCTGGTGCTCACGAAACAATTTGATTACTTATTTGGCGAACCGATCAGTTCAAAAATAGGGTTTTTTGGTTGTGCCGCAAGAGACACTCTCCCCGAAATCCGGCAAAAACCTGCCACAAAGCCGAACAATCGCGCTGGTTGCCGTTGGGTCAAATCGCGCATCGGGCGAGGGCCTGCCCGAGAAAGTGGTCAAAATGGCTATCGCTGCGGTTGTAGAGCGGCTGGGGGTGATTCGGGCCGAGAGCCGCCTTTTCCGGACCCCGGCCTTTCCGCCAGGAAACGGCCCCGACTATGTGAATGCAGCCCTCAGCGTCGAAACCGCGCTTCCCCCCGTGGCCATTCTTGAGGCGCTGCACATGGTCGAGGCGCAGATGGGCCGCACCCGTGTCAAGAGGTGGGACGCGCGGACCCTCGATCTGGACCTGATTGGCGTTGGCGACATCCTGCTGCCGGACGCCGCCACCCAGGCCAGATGGCGCGCTCTGCCGCTCGAAGACCAACTGCAGACCGTCCCGGACGAGCTGATCTTGCCGCACCCGCGGCTTCAGGAGCGCGCGTTCGTGCTTGTCCCGCTCGCCGATGTGGCGCCGGATTGGGTGCACCCGGCCCTCGACAAGACGGTTGTCGAAATGCTGGACCAGCTGCCCGCTGCCCTGAAGCGGGAGGTCAAAGCGCTCTAGCACATGGCGGCCACCGCGCCGCAATGGGTGCTTGTAAATCGGGAAAAAGAAGCCTAAATAGGCGACTTCTGACCCACCCCCGATCAATGGAGTGTTCCATGGCCCGCGTCACTGTCGAAGATTGCGTCGATAAAGTTCCGAACCGGTTCGAGCTGGTGATGCTGGCGGCGCATCGTGCGCGCGAGATCTCTTCAGGCGCCGCGATCACCGTGAACCGCGACAACGACAAGAACCCGGTCGTATCGCTGCGCGAAATCGCGGACGAAACCCAGAGCGCCGATGAGCTGCGCGAGCGCCTGATCGAGAGCAACCAGAACCAGATCGAGGTCGACGAGCCGGAAGAGGACGCAATGGCACTTCTGATGGGCGCCGAACAGGACAAGCCCGAAGAGGATACCATGTCTGAAGAGATGCTGCTGCGGCAGTTGATGGCGGCGCAAGGGCAGAGCTGAGCACAGCCTGACCCCGGCCCAAGGGGCTGATGGATGACAACGACGCTGGACCAGATCGAAATCACTGCCGACGATCTGGTCAGCCTCGTAAGCAAGTACAACCCAAAGACGAATGAAGCGCTGATCCGCGCGGCCTACGACTATGGCCGCGCGATGCATGAGGGGCAGCTGCGCCACTCGGGCGAGCCCTACTTCAGCCATCCGGTGGCTGTTGCCGCCATCCTGACCGAGCAGCAGCTCGATGATGCGACGATCATCACCGCGCTGCTGCATGACACCATCGAGGACACCAAGGCATCCTATGCCGAGGTCGCCAAGCGTTTTGGCGACGAGGTGGCCGAGCTGGTCGACGGGGTGACCAAGCTCACCAACCTCCAGCTCAACTCGACGGAAACGAAGCAGGCCGAGAACTTCCGCAAACTCTTCATGGCGATGTCGAAGGATCTGCGGGTGATCCTCGTCAAGCTTTCCGACCGGCTGCACAATATGCGCACGATCAAGGCGATGCGCCCCGAAAAACAGGCGCAGAAGGCGCGCGAGACGATGGAGATCTTCGCGCCGCTCGCGGGCCGCATGGGGATGCAGTGGATGCGGGAGGAGCTGGAAGACCTGGCCTTTCGTGTCCTGAACCCAGAAGGCCGCGCCAGTATCATCCGCCGCTTCATCAACCTGCAACGCGAGGCCGGTGACGTGATCCAGCGGATCACCGGCGACATGCGGCTGGAGCTCGACAAGGCGGGCGTCGAGGCCGAGGTCTTCGGGCGCGCCAAGAAACCCTATTCGATCTGGCGCAAGATGCAGGAGAAGGAGCAGACGTTTTCCCGCCTCTCCGACATCTACGGTTTCCGCATCATCACTGAGCGGGAAGAGGACTGCTATCGCACGCTGGGCGCCATCCACCAGCGCTGGCGTGCGGTGCCGGGGCGGTTCAAGGACTACATCAGTCAGCCGAAATCCAACGGCTATCGTTCAATCCATACGACCGTTTCGGGCCGCGACGGCAAGCGCGTCGAGGTGCAGATCCGCACCAGCCAGATGCATGATGTGGCCGAGACCGGGGTGGCGGCGCATTGGTCCTACCGCGACGGGGTACGCAGCAAGAACCCCTTCGCCGTGGACCCCGCGAAATGGATCACCCAGCTCTCCGAGCAGTTCGACGCCGAGGAAGACCACGAGGATTTTCTCGAGGCAGTCAAGCTCGAGATGTATTCCGACCAGGTCTTCTGCTTCACGCCAAAGGGTGAAGTGGTCAAGCTGCCACGTGGCGCAACGCCGATCGATTTCGCCTTCGCCATCCACACCCGCATCGGCACCGCCTGCGTGGGCGCGAAGGTCGACCACATGCGGGTGCCGCTCTGGACCCGGCTGAAGAACGGCCAGAACGTCGAGATCATCACCGCCGAAGGCCAGAGCCCGCAGGCGACCTGGCTGGATATCGCCACCACGGGCAAGGCCCGCTCGGCGATCCGACGCGCCTTGCGCGACGAGGACCGCGCGCGTTTCGTCAAGCTCGGACGCGAACTCGCGCGCTCGGCCTTCGAACATGTGGGCCGCAAGGCCACCGACAAGGCGCTGGCCACCGCCGCGCGCCACATGCGCTTCAAGAACCGCGACGATCTGCTGGCGCGCCTCGGCAGTGCCGAGATTACCGGCCGCGAAGTGGTACAGGCGGTTTACCCCGATCTCACGCCAAAACCCGGCGAGAGGGTCGATGCGCGCCGGGCCGTGATCGGCCTCACGCCCGGGCAGTCCTTTGAGCGTGCCTTCTGCTGCCAGCCTCTGCCGGGCGAGCGCATTGTCGGCATCACCTACCGCGGTCGTGGCGTGGTGGTGCATGCGATCGACTGCGATAGGCTCAGCACCTATGAAGAGCAGCTCGACCGCTGGCTCGACCTGCGTTGGCACGAGGGCCCGCACTCGGCGATCTACGGCACGACGCTCGATGTGACGCTCAATAATGATGCAGGGACCTTGGGTCGCATCTGTACTTTAATCGGAGAAACCCGAGCGAATATTTCAGATTTGCAATTTATCGATAGGAAACCTGACTTTTACCGACTTCTGATTTATGTGGAGCTCAGGGACGTTGCGCATTTGCATTCGTTGATGCTGACCCTTGAGGCCGAGAGCGATGTGGCCGCGATTTCGCGGGCCCGCAATCTGTCCCAAGGGCCGGTGGAAACACCTGCCTGAGGCAGCGACCCCGTCATTGATAGGTCACTATTCCGGAGTGTTCTGCGCGGGCAGGCATCCGACATCATTGCTGCAGAGGAACCCCGTCCCTTGGTCTTCAAGCGCCGCGATCCCAAGAGCTGGCCCCGCGCCGTGGCAGAGTTTCTCTGGCCGCGTGGCGGATGGGCGCGCGCGTTCCATTACGTCAAGCACCGGATGCGGCGTCTGCCCGACAGCCCGGAACGGATTGCCCGCGGCATCTGGGCCGGAGTCTTCGCCGCCTTTACCCCGTTTTACGGCTTTCACTTCTTCATCGCGGCAGGGCTCGCCTTCGTGCTGCGCGGCAACGTGATCGCCGCCCTTATGGGCACCTTCTTCGGCAATCCGCTCACTTATGTGCCCATCGGGGTGGCTGCACTCAGCACCGGGCACTGGCTCTTGGGCGATCAAGTGGACGAGCGGATGCATCGCTCCTTTGTTGGAAAATTCGCTGATGCCGCCGCCGATCTGAAAGACAACTTTATCGCCATCTTCACCGATGCCCGTGCCGATTGGACCCGGCTCAGCATCTTCTACGACGAGATCTTCTTTCCCTATCTGGTTGGTGGCATTCTGCCAGGCATCTTCTTTGCCAGTCTCTGCTATTACCTCTCCGTGCCGGTGATCCGGGTTTACCAGGCGCGCCGTAAAGGTATGATCAAGAATAAATTCGACGCCCTCAAGGCCAAGGCTGCTGCAAAAGCAGACGCAAAACGCAAAGCGGAACATCCAACCGGGGACTAACAGTGCTTGGGTCAAAGCACGTGAACAGGGGGGCTCGTCATGGCCAATCACGAACACCTGCGCCTCGGCGTCAACATCGATCACGTCGCAACCGTGCGCAATGCACGCGGCGGCGCCTACCCGGACCCGCTGCGCGCGGCGCGGCTGGCTGAGAAGGCAGGAGCCGATGGCATTACCGCGCATTTGCGCGAAGACCGTCGCCATATCTCGGATGCGGACATCGAGGGGCTCATGGAGGTGCTGAACGTGCCTCTCAACTTCGAGATGGCCGCCACAGACGAGATGCAGAAGATCGCGCTGCGCCACAAGCCACACGCCGTTTGCATCGTACCGGAAAAGCGCGAGGAGCGGACCACGGAAGGCGGGCTCGATGTCGCACGCGACGAAAACCGGCTGGCCCATTTCATCGCACCCCTGCGCGATGCTGGCTGTCGCGTGTCGATCTTCATCGCCGCTGACAAGCGCCAGGTCGAGGCCGCGCACCGCATCGGGGCACAGGTGATCGAGCTGCATACGGGTGCGTATTGCGATGCCTATGCCGATGGCGAGCTCGACACCCACCACGAGGAGCTCGACGCCCTGCGCGAGATGGCGACCTACGCCCATTCACTGGGGTTGGAAGTGCACGCGGGCCATGGGCTGACCTATGATACCGTGATGCCGGTTGCGGCCTTCCCGGAAGTGCGTGAACTCAACATTGGCCACTTCCTCATCGGCGAGAGCATCTTCCTGGGGCTCGAACCGGCGATCAAGGAGATGCGCCGCCTGATGGACGAGGCGCGGGCATGATCACCGCACAGTTTGTCGCCATCTGGATTGCCTGGGTGCTCGCGGGCGGTTCGCCCGGCCCCGCCACCATGGGCATCGCGGGCACCGCCATGACCGCGGGCCGCGCCTCGGCGCTCGTCTTCGCGCTGGGCATCCTCGCCGGCTCCGCCGCCTGGGGCATCGCTGCCGCGCTCGGTCTCTCGGCGATCATGCTTGCCAACGCCTGGGTGTTCGAGATGATCCGCTATGCCGGTGCGCTCTACCTCGGCTGGCTGGCTCTCAAGGCGCTGCGCCGGGCCGCCAGCTCGGGCCCCGCCGCCATGGGCACGCCGTTTTCGGGCAGCGCGCGCACGCTCTTCATGAAGGGGGCCGCGATCCATATCACCAACCCCAAGGCGATCCTCAGCTGGGGCTCCATCTACGCGATCGTGGCACCCGCGGACGCCACCCCGCTGATGCTCTTTGGCTATTTCGGGTTGCTCTACGCCGGGTCCATGCTGATCTTCCTGGGCTACGCGTTGCTCTTTTCCTCTGCGGCCGTGGTGCGCGCCTACGCCCGGGCGCAGCGCTGGTTCGACCTTGTCTTCGCAGGGTTCTTCGGCTTTGCCAGCTTCAAGATCCTGACGGCCCGTCTGGAATGATCCTCGGCATCGGCACCGACCTTGCAAACATTGAGCGGATCCAGGGCACGCTCGACCGCTTTGGCGACCGCTTCCGCAACCGCGTCTTCACACAAGTCGAGCAGCGCAAGGCCGAGCGGCGCAAGGACGTGGCGGGCACTTATGCCAAACGTTGGGCGGCGAAAGAGGCCTGTTCCAAGGCGCTGGGGACCGGGCTTGCCATGGGGATCGCGTGGAAGGACATGTCGGTCAGCAACCTCTCGACCGGGCAGCCGGTCATGCATGTCACGGGCTGGGCCAGGGAGCGGCTCGATGAGATGACGCCTGAGGGGTTTGAGGCGGTGATTCACGTCACCCTGACCGATGATCACCCCTGGGCGCAGGCCTTCGTGGTGATCGAGGCGCGGCCGGTTGAGCGCTAGTGTCGTCTTTTGGGCGGCCAAGCGGCTGCTCCTTCGGGCGGCGCGGCGTCCCAGAACCAGTGCACAGCCTCGGAAGGGTCGGCGTGGCACGATCACATGGGCTTTGACGTTGAAAACAAGGGCTTTGGGTTGGTTTCGACCCAATCGGTCGCACCGGCTCGCGCAGGGTTGCGCGCAGTCGCCTTGACACCCCCCGCCCACCCCCGCATTTAGGCGCAAACCAATGAGTGGGAGCGCCCGATGGACGCCAAGGAAGAAAAGCAGCAAAACGCCTTTGTCGAGACGATCAAGACGATCGTCTACGCGCTGCTCATCGCGGGCGTCTTTCGCACCATCTTTTTCCAGCCGTTCTGGATTCCGTCGGGCTCGATGAAAGAGACCTTGCTGGTGGGGGATTTCCTCTTCGTGAACAAGATGGCCTACGGTTACTCCTATGCGTCGTGCCCCAGCCTGATCCTGCCGCGCTTCGGTATCAACATCGATGCCAAGGACATCTGCGGTGTCTTCGACGGCGACAACACGCGCTTCTTGGGCGGCGAGCCCGAGCGGGGGGATGTGGTGGTGTTCCGCCACCCGGTTTCGGGGCGCGATTACATCAAGCGCCTGATCGGCATGCCCGGTGACAGCATCCAGATGCGCGACGGGATCGTTTACATCAACGGTGAAGCGGCGCCGCAGGAGCCTGCCGGAACATTCGAAGAGATCATGGAGCCGCAGGGTCCCGAGGGCCGTCGTCCGCGCTGCGGCAATGGGCCGGTCGGCGATGGCGGTGTCTGCCAGAAGGCCCGGTTCATCGAGACCTTGCCCGGTGGCACGGAGCATATTGTCCTCGACATCAGCCCGCAGGCCTCGGACCGGACCGGTGTCTATACGGTGCCGGAGGGTCATTACTTCTTCATGGGGGACAACCGTGACAACTCCGCTGACAGCCGTCTTGCGCAGCAGGTGCAAGGCGTGGGGTTCGTGCCTTATGAGAATCTGATCGGACGCGCGGATCGGATCATGTTCTCCTCCGCGGGCCGGTCGATGCTGTTCTTCTGGACCTGGCGGGGCGACCGCTTCTTCAGGGCGGTCGAGTGAAGCTGTCAGCGGAACTGAAGTCCTTCGAGGACCGGCTCGGGCATCGGTTCAAGCGCCCGGAATTGCTGGCGCAGGCGGTGACACACGCCTCGATCTCCTCCACCAATCGCGACGACAATCAGCGGCTGGAGTTCCTTGGGGACCGGGTGCTGGGGCTCGTGATGTCAGAGGCCTTGCTAAGCCTCGACAAGGGGGCGACTGAAGGGCAATTGGCCCCGAGATTCAATGCGCTCGTCCGCAAGGAGACCTGTGCGGATGTGGCCCGCCAGATTGATCTGGGCGCTGTGCTGCGGCTTGGGCGCTCGGAGATGCTGTCGGGCGGGCGGCGCAAGCAGGCGCTTCTGGGCGACAGCATCGAGGCTGTCTTGGCAGCGGTGTATCTCGATGCGGGGTTTGATACCGCGAAGGCGCTGATCCTGCGCCTTTGGGGCGACCGTTTGCATAACGTGGAAGAGGACGCCCGCGACGCCAAGACCGCGCTGCAGGAATGGGCGCAGGCGCGTGGCCTTCAACCGCCGTCCTATGTCGAGGTGTCGCGCTCGGGCCCCGACCACGCGCCGATTTTCACCATAGCGGCCGAACTCGAGACGGGGGAGCGGCGCGAGGCAACCGCGGGCTCGAAGCGCCAGGCCGAACAGGCCGCTGCCGGTAATCTGCTGTCTGCGCTGGAGACCTCGGAATGACCACGCGGGCCGGATTTGTCGCCCTGATCGGCGAGCCGAATGCGGGTAAATCGACCCTTCTGAACCGTATGGTCGGTGCCAAGGTGTCAATCGTGACGCATAAGGTGCAAACCACCCGGGCACGCATCCGAGGGGTCGCGATGGAAGGCGAGGCGCAGATCGTTTTTGTGGACACGCCAGGCCTCTTCCGGCCGCGCCGCCGGCTTGATCGCGCCATGGTCGCCGCGGCCTGGGGCGGGGCAGCCGATGCGGACATCATCGTGTTGCTGGTCGAGGCGCAGCGTGGCTTGACCGAGGGCGTGGAGCGTATCCTAGAAGGGCTCGGTGACATCGGTGAAGGCCGTCGGGTGGCGCTGGCCATCAACAAGATCGATCGGGTGCAGTCGGAGGTTCTGCTGGGGCTGACCAAGGACTTGAATGATCGCTATCCGTTCGCCGAAACTTTCATGATCTCCGCCGAAAAGGGCCATGGCGTGGAGGCCCTGCGCGGCTGGCTGGCGGCAGAGTTGCCCGAAGGCCCGTGGCTCTACCCCGAGGATCAGATCGCCGATCTGCCCATGCGCATGATCGCCGCCGAGATGACCCGCGAGAAGCTGACGCTGCGCCTGCACCAGGAGTTGCCCTATCAGCTGACGGTCGAGACTGAGAGTTGGGAGGAGCGCAAGGACGGCTCAGCCAAGATTGACCAGTTGATCTATGTGGTGCGCGACGGGCACAAGGGCATCGTGCTGGGCCACAAAGGGGAGACGATCAAGGCAGTGTCGAAGGCCGCGCGAGAAGAACTGGAGGAGTTTCTTGGCCGCAAGGTGCATCTCTTCCTGCAGGTCAAGGTGCGGCCGAACTGGCTCGACGAAGCCGAGCGTTACGCCGAGATGGGGCTGGAGTTCAAAGATGGCAATGGCTGACCCGAAGTGGTTCTGCGCCTATGCAGGCCTGTGCTTGGGGTCGCTCGTCTTTGGACGTGCAAAGGGGTCGGCATGACCCGGCTGACGGCCCGGTTCTGGATTGACGCCTATCTGACACGGCTGCGGGGGCTCGACATCCCTGCGTTCATCGTCGCTCGTGGCGATGACGATGCGGGCAGCGTTTTGGTCAAGCTGAACCGTCTGGACGGGCAGGCGACGATCTATCATCGCAGTTACAATCTGATGGAGGATACGCGCAGCTGGTCGATCCTCGAACAGGGCAGCGAGGCGGAGGTGGATGCCTGCATTCACAGGCAACGCAAGAACGACCCGGACGTCTGGGTGATCGAGGTCGAGGACCGGCAGGGCCGACACATGCTGGATCAGCCCGGCTTCGCATGATCGAGTGGCGCGACCAGGGGATCCTACTGAGCACCCGGCGCCATGGAGAGACGTCGGCCATCATTGAAGTCTTTACGCCCGAGCACGGGCGGCACGCGGGGGTTGTTCGGGGCGGGACAAGTCGTCGGATCGCGCCTGTGCTGCAGCCCGGTGCGCAGCTTGACGTGACCTGGCGGGCGCGGCTGGAAGATCATATCGGCAGTTTCCAGGTGGAGCCTGTGCGCAGCCGCGCCGCAGCCGCCCTCGGCGATCGTCTTTCGCTTGCGGGGTTGAACGCGGTCGTGGCCCTTCTGAGCTTTTCCCTGCCCGAACGAGAACCGCACCCGCGCCTCTATCACCGCAGCGAGCAGTTGCTCGATCTGCTGGACCAGCCAGACCTCTGGCCACTGGCCTATCTGAGGTGGGAGCTTGGGCTTCTGGAGGAGATGGGGTACGCGCTTCAGCTCGATACCTGCGCGGTGACGGGCCAGACGGAGGACCTTGCCTTTGTGTCGCCGCGATCAGGCCGCGCCGTCTCGCGCGGAGCCGCGGGCGACTGGGCGGATCGGCTGCTGCCGCTGCCGGATGTGCTGCGCGGCGAAGGCTCCGGGGCGGATGCCGAGATCTCAGAAGCGCTTCGCACGACAGGGCATTTCCTGACCGCTCACTTGGCCGCTGATCTCGGTACCGCGCCGCTGCCCGACGCACGAGCGCGCTTCGTCGATGTGCTCACTCGGCGGCTGTGAAGATCATCTGACGCCCCTCTGGTGTCGATAGGATCAGCGTATCGCCCAGCACCTCCGAGAGGGTCATCGCGGCAAGTGCCGTCAGATAAGCGCTTTCCTCCTGCAAGTGCGGGCAAGCCAGCCGCGCGGTCACCAGCTCCCTCGCCTCGAACCACGGGTAGGGCGCGCTCATGCGCCCGCTGAAGCTGTTGCAGGGGGCCTGACCCGACATCCGCCCGGGTTCCGGAAACCGCAGATTGGCGCTGTAGGAGGTTGCCGCACCATCCAATTCGACAAGCCGCCAGGTTTTGTTCGCCGCACCGTAGGCGGTCAGCGTCTCGTCCCGCCGGCAGGCCGAAAGACCGACGCAAGCGATCAGGACGGCCAGTATCCACATCCGCGTCATTTCAGGGCGAGTACGAGGTCGATCATCGTATCGAAGGCCTGCGCAGGTTTGGTCTTGCTGTGCAGTTGCGGCAAACCGATCAGTGCGGCGAGACAGCTTTGCGCAAAGGCGGGATTGCGGACGCCCAACTGCGCCAGGATGTTGACGAGATAGGTGAGCCGTTCCGTGTCCACATCCGTCATTGCCTGCGCCACCATCGATGTGGTTTGAGCCCAGGCACGAAACGCCGGATCCTGCTTGTCGGCGAGGAACTGCTTGCCGAAGCTGCGTAGCCGTTTTTCGGCATTGCCGCTCTTGGACAGCGCTTCGGCGATGTCTGACAGCGCCCGCGATTGCCAGTCCTTCACGACGGCTTCGTGCAGGGCCGGAACATCCTTGAAATGCCAGTAGAATGAACCCTTTGTGGCCCCGAGTTCGCGGGCCAGCGGCTCCGCCGCAAGGGCGGGCGGGCCATTTTCGACGAGCGCCGTGAGGGCTGCGTCGATCCACTTTTGACGGGTGAGTCGCTGTGTTGCCATGGGTCAGCCATACGCAGGTGGCTGTGATGCTGCAAGTGCGAAGCGACCACACGGCGTGGAACGGCGTTTGCCTTCTGATTGGGGCCCGGTTTTCGCGCGGATGCCCGCCGTCGGCCCCCCGTGCGCGGCGTCAGGCGAGCAGACGCCGCGCGATAACCTGGGCCTGAATCTCCGCAGCACCTTCGAAGATGTTGAGGATTCGCGCGTCGCAAAGCACGCGGCTGATCTTGTACTCCAGCGCGAAGCCGTTGCCGCCGTGAATCTGGAGCCCGTTGTCGGCGGCAGCCCAGGCCACACGAGCCCCGAGTAACTTGGCCATTCCGGCCTCGACGTCGCAGCGGCGACCTTCGTCCTTCTCGAATGCAGAGAAATAGGTGAGTTGCCGCGCGATGGTCAGCTCGACCGCCATCATCGCCAGCTTGCCCGAAACACGCGGGAAGGCGATGAGCGGTTTGCCGAACTGTTTGCGGTCCTGCGCATATTGCATCGAGATGTCGAGGGCGGACTGACCGACGCCAACAGCGCGCGCGGCGGTCTGGATGCGGGCGCTCTCGAAGGTCTCCATCAATTGTTTGAAGCCCTTGCCCTCTTCGCCGCCGAGCAGGTTCTCGCCCTTGACGTGGAAGTTGTCGAAGGCGAGCTCGTATTCCTTCATGCCGCGATAGCCCAGGACCTCGATCTCGCCGCCAGTCATACCTTCGGTGGGGAAGGGGGCCTCATCGGTGCCAGGCGTCTTCTCTGCGAGGAACATCGACAGACCCCTGTAGTCGGTCGTCTCGGGATCGGTTCGCGCGAGCAAGGTCATCACATGGGTGCGCGCGGCATGGGTGATCCACGTCTTGTTGCCTGTGATGCGGTAGTCATCGCCGTCCTTGACCGCGCGGGTGCGCAGGCTCCCGAGGTCGGAGCCGGTGTTCGGCTCGGTGAAGACCGCCGTGGGCAGGGTTTCCGCGCTGGCGAGCTGCGGCAGCCATTTCTCTTTCTGCGCCTCGGTGCCGCCCGCGAGGATCAGCTCCGCCGCGATCTCTGACCGGGTGCCGAGCGAGCCGACGCCGATGTATCCGCGCGACAGCTCTTCGGAGACAACGCACATGGACGCCTTGGAGAGACCAAAGCCGCCGTATTCTTCCGGGATCGTGAGTCCGAAGACACCCATTTCCGCGAGCTCTTCGATCACCTCCAGGGGGATCAGATCATCGTTCAGATGCCAGTCGTGGGCGAAGGGCTCGACTTTCTCGACCGCGTAGCGCCGGAACTGTTCCCGGATCATCTCCAGTTCATCATCCAGGCCCGAGGCACCGGTGATGATGTCGGCGGAGTGCTCCTGCATCAGCTCGACCAGTCGCGTGCGGGCGGCTTGGGTGTTGCCGCGCTGCGTCAGCGTCATGATCGCCGGCTCCATCATCGCGCGCATGTCGGACTGGTCCAACCCCAGATCCTGAAGCCGCAGCATTTCGCCCTGATTCATTTGGAGGCCGCCGTAGAGCTGCCAGAGGTATTCGCCAAACGCGATCTGCTGGATGAGCTGCTCGGTCTCGCCAAAGGAGCCGCTCGCGGAGAGACGCTCGGCCCAGGTCTGCATCTGCCGCAGAGCCTGGACGTAGGTCGCGATCCAGGCCAAACCGTGGGCCGCGGTCTGGTGCTGTTCGACCAGCGCGCCTGAGATGCGACCGTCCTCGCTTACCTGCGACGTCACGCGCGCCGTCGCGGTCTCTAGCAGCGCATCGAGCGGCGGCAGAGCAGCGGCGGTAAGGCTCAGCAGATCGTCCAGGATCACGGTGTCCTGCGTCGGAGGGGTCTGTCCATCATGCGGCATGTCAGCATCCTTCATCGGTTGGGGACGATGTAAGTCTTTCGCAGTTGCAGCGCAACATAAATGCGGGATGATGCGTCAATTTGGACGAAAATTTCGCGACGTTTTTTGCGGTGTTGCGTGGTTGATCTGGAAACACTCTGTTTCTTAGGGGCAACTTGCAACCCTCACACGAAAAAGCGCCGCTTGCGCGGCGCTGATCAGTCACAAACTCACTAAAGATTCTTGATTGATACAGGGCGCATCGGAAGGCAGGCGAAACTGCCTGCCGATGCGCCAATGACCAGGGGCTCAGCCCTGACGCGCTACCGTCACGCCCGAAACATCTTCGATGAAGGTTACGATGCGTGTCTTGATTGTGTCGTCGCGGATGGCAGCCAGGGCCGTGACGATCTCGAGGCTTGGGTCTCGGCGCTCGGATTTTTCAACCTCCGCATCAAGACCTTCGAAGAAATAAGACGTAGGAACGTCAAGAATTCGCGACAACTCGTAAAGTCTGCTGGCCGCGATTCGATTCGATCCGATTTCGTATTTCTGGATCTGCTGGAACGACAGGTCCAGTTTGCGAGCGACATCTGTCTGCGACAGGCGGCGCATCGTACGAATCTGCTTCAATTTACGACCAACGTGAACATCGACTGGATGGGACATAACTATTTAACACCTCTGGTTGTGACTGTTCACACTCTTTCCGGGAATCACCGAATCGTTCAATTGAGTACCTTTTTCATTTTTTTGATTAAAAATGTTCTGGTGATGGGTGAAAAATGTTGCATTACTGGGTGATTTATTTACCATCCATGCTATGAACCGAATGGTGGACCCGTCAGATACGTCGGAAGCGATCAAGAAGACCGCTGATTCTCATGGCTTGTTGCATGAGATGATCCGGTCGTTCACGACGCTGGCGCGGACGCTCAACCTCAGTCACGCGGTCAAGGAGCTTGGCAGCACGCGGCAAACGGTGCGTCGGCACATCGCCCAGCTGGAGGAGGCGAAGGGCGAGGCGCTTTTCACCGTTGAGGACCGTCAGTACCAGTTGACCGAGGCGGGTGAGCGTGCATTGCCCGAAGCGCAGGGCATTCTGGCGCGCGGCAACGCCTGGCTGAACAGCAACGTCAGCCATGTGCATGGGCTGCAGCTCTTCAGTTCGGTTCTGCCCGACGGGTGGTGCTTCTGGCAGCAGCAGCATTCCCTGGGGCGCGTTTGGGATTCTCCGTCCTGTTTGCAGCGCGAGACGCTGCGCAGTTGGGCCATGGCCGGGGGCGATATCGAATCGCCACATATGGAGCACGTGCGTCCTTATCTCATCGTCTATCGCCATACGATCGCAGGCTGGATCTGCGTGGAGTTCGGCGAAGAATCGTTTTTTGTTAAGTGGTTCGGTTGGGCCAAGGCGCGCAGCAGCGTCGGCCGGTCGCTGGGGCGCATGCCCGGTGGCGACGACTTCGCGCGGATGCTGGATGAGCCCTTCCACGAGGTTCAAACCACGCAGAGTCTGCGCTTGGACCATGTTTTCACACTGGTTCCGTCCGAGGCGGATGGGACCCTCAAACCTGTCAACTATCAACGTCTAATGCTTGGGGGGCGATTCCCTGACGGCAGTCTGGCGCTCTATTCCTTGGTCGAGCCTTCGTCCGATATTGAGATATTTGGGCTCGATCATGGCAAGATTGTGCAGCCTTCTGCCGATATTATGGTAAATTTCGATCCTGCTGACGCAAAGTTCGAGCGTTAAGCACTTATTTAGTCTAACCTTTGCATGGGGATGCTCGTGCAAAGGAGTTTTGGCATGTCTTTTCAAAGTTTGAATGCGGGGACACAATTCGTGGCGACAAGTCGCGATATTCTGCACCAAAACCGCATTTCTGTCACGATTGGGTCAAATTTTCTCAAGTATCGAGCCTTGTTGAGCGCCGAGCGGCCGCAGCAGGGCCTCGGCGCACCCTTCGATCCCGATGTGCACGACCTGAACGACAAGAACGCCTTTTGGCTGATCGCGCGCGACGCTGACGGCCTGCTGATGCACACGCAAGCCTCCCGCTTGATCGATCTGCGGCAAAAGACCCTGGGCGGCTACATGCTCAAGCGGTTCCGCGACTTTCCCCCGGCGATCCCCGACCTCGACCTGCGGCGCTCGCGGTTTCGGGCCAGCCCCGGGGCCAACCGCATCACCGGGCGCGTGGTCTACCACGGCGAAGTCTGGATGGGCGATACCGGGCCGTACCGCGGCACCGGGCTGTCCACGGTGCTCGCGCGATACGGCATCCACGAGGCGATGTGCCGTTGGAACCCCGATCATATCTTCGGCTTCATGGCGCGCACGGTGGCGTTCAAGGGGTTTGCCGAGCGCATGGGCTACATGCACAACGAACCGGGTGCGCTACGGTGGTTCCGCAAAGGCTCCGACAGGCCGCTGGAGGGGTTTCTGAGCTACCTCACCAACGAAGACACGCGGTACCTGCTTGAAATGCCCATAATCGACGTGGTGGACGTTCCGGAGCCGTCGAAGAAAGCCGCCTGATCACCGGGAGCGTGGCGGCGATCAGCTGATCGCCGCAGCTTTGACGTCGTCGTCGATAAACGGCAGGTATTGCTCGAAGTTGTCCGAGAACATCTTCACCAGCTTCGCGGCCTGACGATCGTAGGCCTCTGCATCATCCCAGGTGCGGCGCGGGTCGAGCAGGATGGTCGGCACGCCTTTGACATCCACCGGCACATCGAAGCCGAAATTCGGGTCCTTCCGGAAGGTCGCATCCGCCAGGGAGCCGTCAAGCGCCGCGGTCAGCAGCCCGCGTGTCGCCTTGATCGGCATGCGCGAGCCGGTGCCATAGGCCCCCCCCGTCCAGCCCGTGTTCACCAGCCAGCAGGTTGCGCCATGGGTCGCGATTTTCTCCCGCAGCAAGTTGCCGTAGACCTCGGGGCGGCGCGGCATGAAGGGCGCGCCGAAGCAGGTCGAGAACGTCGGCTCGGGCTCGGTCACGCCACGCTCGGTGCCCGCCACCTTCGAGGTGAAGCCTGAGAGAAAGTGATACATCGCCTGCGCCGGCGTCAGTCGCGAGATGGGCGGCAGCACGCCAAAAGCGTCGCAGGTCAGCATGATGATGTTCTTCGGATGCCCGCCCCGCGCCGAGGCGGAGGCATTCGAGATGTAGTGCAGCGGGTAGGCGCAGCGCATGTTTGCGGTCAGGCTGTCGTCCTCAAAGTCGAGCTCTCGCGTCTCCTCGTTGTAGATCATATTCTCGATGACTGTGCCGAACTTCTCGGTCGTGGCATAGATCTCGGGCTCGGCATCGGGGCTGAGGCTGATGGTCTTGGCATAGCAGCCGCCTTCGAAGTTGAACGTGCCGGTGTCGGACCAGCCATGCTCGTCATCGCCGATCAGCATACGCGCCGGATCGGCCGAGAGCGTTGTCTTGCCGGTTCCCGACAGGCCGAAGAACACGGCGGTGTCGACCGGATTGCCCGTCGCGTGGTTGGCCGAGCAGTGCATTGGCATAACGCCCTTCTCGGGCAGCAGGTAATTCAGCAGCGTGAAGACAGATTTCTTGTTCTCGCCTGCATACTCCGTCCCGCCGATCAGGATCAGCTTCTTGTCGAAATTCATGGCGATCACGGTTGCCGAACGGCAGCTGTGCCGGGCCGGATCGGCCTGGAAGCTCGGGCAGTTGATGACGGTGAAATCCGCGATGAAGTCGTCCAGATCCTCCCGGTCAGGGCGGCGGAGCATATGGCGGATGAAGAGCCCGTGCCAGGCGAGCTCGGTAATCATGCGAACGTTGATCGCATGTTTCGGATCTGCGCCACCCGTGAGATCCTGCACGAAATAGTCGCGGCCCTCCATATGCTTGAGCATATCGCCATGAAGAGCGTCGAAGCCCTCGGGCGACATGGCGGCGTTGTTTTCCCACCAGATCGTGTCGGCGACGCTTTCGGTCTTGACCACATGCTTGTCCTTTGGAGAGCGCCCTGTGAACTTCCCTGTGGCCACGAGGAACGCGCCGCCTTTGCCCAAGCGCCCTTCGCCACGCGCGAGCGCCTGTTCGATCAGGTCCGGTTCGATCAGGTTGTAATAGACGGCCCCGACCCCCTTGATCCCTTGATCCTCGAGCGTGAAATCCGGGTTCACCCGTCCATGTGTCATCCGTCGTTCTCCTATTTCAACGCCGCGCGCACGGGCGCAGAGGCCTCATAACATGACGTTTTTGTTGTTGAACAGGCGCCTGCGCGCAGTTAGCGCCACCATTTCAAACTTTGTCTCCGAAGGGTTCGGTGTGCGTGGATTTGCGCGGAGATCTTGGCCAAAAGGCGGCGGGAATACGCATCAGTTCAGTCATTCGTAATCAAATTATGGCTCAACTGTCGGGGTGCGCACTGCTGATTCGCGCGTGAGTATCGATATCGAAGGGCCAAGAGAAGGCGAAGGGCCTCGCCATCAAACGATCGGGCAGTACAAGGAAACGGGTCATGTCAAAAATTGCACTGGTGGATGACGACCGGAACATTCTGACATCGGTGTCGATGACGCTCGAAGCCGAAGGCTTCGAGGTCGAGACGTATAACGACGGGCAAGCCGCGTTGGATGCGTTCAACAAGAAGCTGCCGGATATGGCGGTGCTGGATATCAAGATGCCGCGGATGGATGGGATGGATCTGCTGCAGCGCCTGCGTCAGAAAACGGCAATGCCGGTGATTTTCCTGACCTCCAAGGACGATGAGATTGACGAGGTGCTCGGTCTGCGGATGGGCGCAGACGACTACGTCAAGAAGCCGTTCTCGCAGCGCCTCCTGGTCGAGCGTATTCGTGCTCTTCTGCGGCGACAGGATGCCGTCGCGGGCGATGTGACCTCAGACGGTGAAGAGACCAAGGTGATGGAGCGGGGCGATCTGCGCATGGATCCGCTGCGTCACGCGGTGAGTTGGAAGGGCAAGGACGTGTCTCTGACGGTGACCGAGTTCCTGCTGTTGCAGGCTCTGGCGCAGCGTCCCGGCTTCGTCAAGTCGCGCGACCAGCTGATGGACGTCGCCTATGACGACCAAGTTTACGTGGACGATCGGACCATCGACAGCCATATCAAGCGCCTTCGCAAGAAGATGCGCACGGCCGATGAAGAGTTTTCGGCAATTGAGACCCTCTATGGGATCGGCTACAGATACAACGAAGACTAATCGTTGAGATGGCCCTGGCCGATAGGACCTTTGTGCGCGATATTACGCCTCCGCCCAATAGCGACGGCGACGTCGCTCTGGGCGAAGACGGGGTCGCGCACGACAGCACTGCAGACACGGAAGCGCCTGCCCCCCGCGAACGCCGCGGGTTGATGTCTCTGCGCGCGTCGCCGATTACCAGAAAGATCATCACATTCAATGTCATAGCGCTCTGCGTGCTTGTGACCGGGATCCTGAATCTCAATTCTTCCCGCGACAGCCTTGCGCTACAGCGCGCAACGTCGCTCTTGTCCGAAGCCGAGCTGATTGCCGATGTGATCGAAGCGCAGCTTCCCGCTACGGCGCCTGTGAGTCTCGCCGCTGGCGAGGGGCCCGATGTTGCGGCGACACTCGCGGGTCTCGATCTGCGCAACGGCGTTGAAGTCTTTATCTATGACCGCTCCGAACGTCTCATCGCCAACATCGAAGGTCAGCTTCCGACCCGACAGTCCGACGGTGGGTTCGGGGACAAGACCTACCTGACCGATGGTCTGAGCTGGCTCTGGTCAACCGTATCCATCCCTTTTTCGGAGCCGCGCGCGGTCGACCCGACACCCCTGAGCGAAAAGCTCAAACCGATGATCGGAGATGGTCTCACCGAGGGGACGCAAATCCGCAACGAGTTGGACATCGCAGGTGGCAAGCTCTTCACTGTCATCACACCGGTTGTGCAGAATGGGGAAGCCATCGGTGTCGTTGCGGTCGCAACCGCGGCCGGAGAAATTGACCACCTTGTCCGGATCGGCCACGAGCGTGTTTTGCAGATGTTCGTTATCGCCATTCTTGTCTCGGTCGGTCTGAGCCTCGTGCTGGCTTCGACCATCGCCACCCCCCTCGCCGAACTCTCTGCCGCTGCGGAGCTCGGACGGGACAGGAATGCGCGCAAGATGAACTCCGGTCGGATCCGCATCCCGGATCTGACGGCGCGACCGGACGAGATCGGGCGATTGAGCAGCGCGCTGCGCGGTATGATATCTGCGCTTTACAACCGGATCGACGGGAACGAACAATTCGCCGCAGATGTTGCTCATGAGATCAAGAATCCCCTCGCGTCGCTGCGCTCCGCCGTGGGAACGCTGCGGATGGTGACGCGCGAGGATCAGCGTGAAAAGCTGCTCGACGTGATCGACCACGACGTCCGACGTCTCGACCGGCTTGTCAGCGACATCTCGAATGCGTCCAGGCTGGACAGCGAGCTGGTGAAAGAGGAAGAAGAGCCTTTCAATGTGCTGACGACCTTGACCAATCTCAGCCAATATCTCGGCGAGGAGGCCCGCGCGAAGGGTATCGAGTTCATCACGGATCTGCCAAAGACGCCGATCACCGTGCATGGGCTTGAGGCGCGGCTCGCGCAGGTTTTCGTCAATCTGATCACCAACGCGATTTCCTTTTGTGAAGATGGTGATGCCATCCGCATCTGGGCGCGCAAGAAGGACAATCGCGTGCTGATCGTGGTCGAAGACACCGGCCCCGGTATTCCGGATCAGGCCTTGTCGAAGATTTTCAAGCGTTTTTACTCGCAACGGCCGGACGAGCATTTCGGTAACAACTCAGGCCTCGGGCTGGCGATCTCGAAGCAGATTGTCGAGGCGCATGGCGGTGTCATCTGGGCGGAGAACATTCGGCCAACCGAGGCCGACATCACCTCCGACCCGCTGGGCGCGCGATTTGTGGTTGGCCTGCCGATTTGAGTGATGATGGGGGCACGCCGAGGGTTGCGCGGGGCCGGAGAACATGATCCTGCATGCGAGCACGGTGGCCCATAACGGACGTGCAGCTCTGATCATCGGTGCAGCAGGTCAGGGGAAATCCTCGCTCGCTCTGCAATTGATGGCGTTTGGCGCCGAACTCGTGGCCGACGACCGCACCCAGGTCACCCGAGAAGGCAGTGCGCTCTGGGCGAGCGCACCAGACGCAATTGCGGGTCTGATCGAGGCGCGAGGCGTTGGCCTGCTGAATGCCGACTTCGCTCCGCGAGCAGAGCTTTGCCTGGTGATTGACATGGATCATCTCGAAAATGACCGGCTGCCCCCAGTGCGTGAACATAAGATCGCCGGGATAGCGCTGCCCTGTCTTCACAAAGTGGACAGCCCCGGTTTCCCCGCGGCCGTTTTGCAATATCTAAAGGCGGGCAGAAGAGACCCGTCATGACCGACCCCGAACCCACGGCACGCAGGATCGTATTTGTCACCGGACCTTCGGGCGCGGGCCGGTCGAGTGCGCTGAACGTGCTGGAAGATGCAGGGTTCGAGGCGGTCGACAATCTGCCGCTTCGATTACTGCCTGCCCTGCTGGACGGGCCGCATTCGGATCGTCCTCTGGCGCTGGGAATCGATCCGCGCAACCGGGATTTCTCGACGAATGCGATCATCGACCTTCTCGGGCGCCTGACCGGCGTGTCGGGATTGGCGCCCGAACTGCTGTACCTGGATTGCAGCACCGATGTGCTGCTCCGGCGGTTTTCGGAAACGCGCCGCCGGCATCCGCTGGCGCCGGACGACCGACCCTCCGAAGGAATAATCCGGGAACTCGACATGCTTGGGCCCCTGCGCGCCCGCGCAGACGTGCTGATCGACACCACCGATCTGAACGTCCACCAACTGCGGGCCGAAGTCGAACATTGGTTCGCTCCGGGTGGTCAGCGGCGGCTGACGGTTTCGGTTCAGTCGTTCTCGTACAAGCGAGGCCTGCCCCGCAGCGTCGACATGGTGTTCGACTGCCGCTTTCTGTCGAACCCCTACTGGGTGCCCGATCTGCGCAATCTGGATGGTACGTCGCAGCCTGTCGCTGACCATGTCACAGCCGATCCGCGCTTCGCCGACTTCGAGCAGCAGGTGCTGTCTCTCAGCCTGCTCCTGCTGCCCGCTTATCGCGATGAGGGAAAGTCGTATCTGTCAATCGCCTTTGGGTGTACCGGTGGCAAGCATCGCTCCGTCGTGATGGCCGAAAGGCATGCTTTGCGCCTTGCGGAGGCGGGCTGGCAAGTGTCTATAAGACACCGCGAGTTGGACCTGCGCAAAAAAGAAGAGGCTTGAGCCTGGTGATCGGTATCGTGATTGTGGCCCATGGTGGGTTGGCCAAAGAGTATCTGGCTGCCGTTGAACATGTGGTTGGCACACAGCCGGGGATCCGGGCGATTTCGATCGAGGCAGACCACGACCGGACCGCCAAGGAGCGCGAGATCTGCGAGGCTGCCGACGCGGTCGACACCGGTGGTGGCGTGGTGGTCGTGACCGACCTCTATGGCGGATCGCCGTCGAACCTCAGCCTTCTGGCCTGCCGGCCCGGCAACCGCCGGATCGTTTATGGTGCAAATCTGCCGATGCTGATCAAACTGGCGAAAAGCCGTCAGAAACCGGTTCCGGACGCGGTGCGATTGGCGCTTGAGGCCGGAAAAAAGTATATCGACAGCCAAAACGTCAGCCCGGAACAGGACAGCTGAAATACCCATGACTGAATGCAGACTTGAAATCGTGAACGAGAAGGGGCTGCACGCCCGCGCGTCGGCCAAATTGGTCGAGGTTGTGGAGGGGTTCGATGCATGTGTCGAGGTTTTGAAAGACGGGCAATCCGCCTCCGGTGACAGTATCATGGGACTTTTGATGTTGGCAGCGTCCAAGGGAAGCTTTATTGACATACGGACTTCGGGGCCAGACGCGGACGCGCTCGCCGAGGCGCTGACGGTTCTTGTGGCCGACAAATTCGGCGAAGGTCAGTAGAAAAACGAAGCGGCCAGAGAGCTGCAGAACGGGATAACAGGTCTTGGTAGAGAGCTCACAAGACATTGACGTACCCACAGGCGTCGCAAAGCCGGTCAATTTCACCAAATATGACCGTCGCAGCCTTTCCTACGCCTCGACCTTCGAAGATCCCTGGAAGTCAACGGCGATCAGGATCATCGAGGCTCTGACCGGCAAGCTCACCATCCTGCGCCTGGTCCGGGAGTTCGAGCGGCGTGGCGCGCCACAGGGTCAGGCCTTCTGGCGAGCGGCTCTGGACGTGATGGGCATCGACCTGCTGACCCCCGAGCATCAGCTTGCTCGCATTCCGAAGACTGGCCCGGTGATCGTGGTCTCGAACCACCCGCATGGGATGGTCGATGGGATGATCTTTGCGGATCTAATCGGGCGCGTGCGGCCCGACTATCGTATCCTCACGCGCTCTCTGCTGACCGTCATCGACGAGGTCGCGGGGTCTTACATGATCCCGGTGCCCTTCCCGCACGACCCCGCCGCGCAGCGCAAGGGGGTCGAGATGCGCGCCAAGGCCATGCAGCACCTCAAGGACGGCGGCGTGGTTGCGCTCTTTCCGTCCGGCGGTGTTGCGGCGTCGGAGACGTTCTTCGGCCCGGCTGTCGAGGGCGAATGGAATGTCTTTACCGCGAAGCTCATCCGCCGCTCTGGCGCCACCGTGCTGCCGATCAAGTTTCCGGGCCAAAACTCCCGCGCCTACCAGATCGCCAACAAGCTCTCGCCGATCCTGCGGCAGGGGTTGCTGCTGCACGAGATTGTGCATTCGCTGAACAAGTCACAGGCCCCGATTGTCGGCCACCCGCTCGATCAGGACGATTTGCGCAAATGGGATGATGACCCACGCGGCTTCATGGCCTGGCTGCGGGACCACACGCTGTCTCTCACCGATTAGGTCTCAGCGCGTCGGAACCGGGTTCTCGCCGCGGTAGTCGTAAAAGCCCCGCTGCGTCTTGCGGCCCAGCCAGCCCGCCTCGACATACTTCGTGAGCAGCGGGCAGGGGCGGTATTTTGTATCTGCCAATCCGTCGTGCAGCACGTTCATGATGGCAAGACAGGTGTCGAGCCCGATGAAGTCCGCAAGCTCCAGCGGCCCCATCGGGTGGTTCGCCCCCAGCTTCATGGAGCTGTCGATAGATTGCACGCTGCCGACGCCCTCGTAAAGCGTATAGACGGCCTCGTTGATCATCGGCATCAGGATACGGTTCACGATGAAGGCCGGGAAGTCCTCGGCCGAGGCGGCTGTCTTGCCCAGCCGATCCACGACCTGCTTGCAGGCGGCATAGGTGGCTTCGTCCGTCGCGATCCCGCGGATCAGCTCCACCAGCTGCATGACGGGCACAGGGTTCATGAAGTGGAAGCCCATGAATTTCTCGGGTCGGTCGGTCCGGCTCGCGAGCCGGGTGATCGAGATGGAGGAGGTGTTCGATGTGAGGATCGTATGTGGCTGCAGATGGGGAACCAGGTCTTCGAAAATCGCCTGCTTTACGGATTCCCGTTCCGTCGCCGCTTCGATGATCAGATCGGTCTGGCCAAGGTCGGTCAGCGTCTGTGTGGTCTTGATCCGCGCCAGCGCCGCCTCCTGATCGGCGTCAGTGATCTTCCCGCGGCTGACCTGCCGCGCCATGTTCTTCGACATCAGCTCGACTGCGGCGCTCAGCGCGTCTTCGCTGATGTCATTCAGCAGCACGTCGTACCCCGCAAGCGACATCACATGCGCGATCCCGTTGCCCATCTGCCCCGCGCCCACAATCCCGATTGCCTTGATGTCCATCGGCCGCCCCTTTTCGATTTGAGGCACCTTAGGGTGCCGCATGGGGCCGCCGCAAGGCCATCCGGTGTTTAAAATACGGGACAAAATGAAGGTTTAAGGGAATCTAAGGACCCGCAAGGCAAACTCCATATCGGGTGAGTTTAACAAGGTGGGTTCTATGACCTATGAGGTACTGGGGGCGGGGGCCCTCGACTACATGCCGTGCCGGTATGGCACGTCAAAGCTGCTGTTCCGGGGGCCCGAGCGGCGGCTCGATGCGCCCTATGTCGCATTCCTCGGCGGCACCGCAACCTACGGAAAATTCATAAAGACTCCCTATCCAGCGCTGGTCGAGAGTGGCCTGGGCGTAAATTGCGTCAACTTCGGGATCGCAAACGCCGGCATCGACGTGTTGCTGAATGACGCCGTTCTGAAAGACGCCTGCTGTCGGGCCGAGGTGACGGTGGTTCAGATCTTTGGCGCGCAGAACCTGTCGAATCGCTTCTACACCGTGCACCCGCGCCGCAACGACCGCTTCGTGAAGGCGTCCTCGCTGCTGCACTCGATCTATCCCGAAGTCGACTTTGCTGAATTCCACTTCAACAAGCACATGCTCAGCCGGCTCTACAATGTGTCGGCCGAGCGGTTTGCCGCGGTTCGCAACGAGGTTCAGACCGCATGGCTGGCCCGGATGAAGCTGCTGTTGCGGAAGATCAACGGCAAGGCGGTGCTGGTCTGGTTTGCCGATCACGCGCCCCTGCCGGAGGTCGACGACACCATTGACCCCGCAACCGGCAAGTCACCCCTGTTCGTCACCCGTGAGATGCTGAACGATCTCATGCCCGAGGTGGCGGCCTACGCGGAAGTGGTCGTCACGCCCGAGGCCATGGCCGCGGGGACCGAGGGTATGGTGTTCAGCCAGTTGGAGGCGATGGCCGCGGCCGAGATGCTGGGCCCCAAAGCGCATGGCGAACTGGCGCAGGCTCTGGGCCCGGTCCTGCAGGATCTGGTATGAGAAGGGGCCGCGCTCGACGACGCACGGCCCCTGTCAAAATGCGGTGTCTTCCGCTGCTCAGAGCTTCTCTATCAACTCCGGCACGGCGGTGAAGAGATCTGCCACAAGCCCATAGTCGGCCACCTGAAAGATGGGCGCCTCTTCGTCCTTGTTGATCGCAACGATGATCTTGCTGTCCTTCATCCCCGCGAGGTGCTGGATCGCGCCAGAGATCCCGACGGCCACATAGAGATCGGGTGCCACAACCTTCCCGGTCTGACCCACCTGCCAGTCGTTGGGCGCATAGCCCGAGTCGACCGCGGCGCGCGACGCGCCAACGGCTGCGCCCAGCTTGTCGGCGAGCTTCTCGATGAGCGCGAAGTCATCCTCCGACCCCACACCGCGCCCGCCGGACACGACGACACCCGCCGAGGTGAGCTCGGGCCGGTCGCTTTCGGCAACCTTGTCCTCGACCCATTCGCTGAGGCCGGGGTTGTCTGCTGCCGAGATGGTCTCGATCGGGGCCGCCGCGCCTTCGCCCGCCGCATCGAAGGTCGATGTCCGGAAGGTCACGACTTTCTTGGCGTCAGCGGATTTCACCGTCTGGACGGCGTTGCCCGCATAGATCGGGCGCTCGAAAGTGTTGCCGTCGACCACGCCGGAGGCATCGGAAATCACCATCACATCCAGCAGAGCCGCGACCCGCGGCATGACGTTCTTGGCATCTGTCGTGGCCGGTGCGACGATGTGCTCATAGTCTCCGGAGAGCGAGACGATCAGAGCTGCCGTGGACTCCGCCAGTCGGTGCCCCAGCATCGCATCTTCCGCGACCAGAACCTTGCTGACGCCGTCGATCTTGGCAGCCGCTTCGCCCGCCGCAGCGGCAGAACCGCCTGCAGCCAGCACGGTCACATCACCGAGCATCTTGGCCGCGGTCACGGCCTTGGAGGTGGCGTCCATCGACAGCTCACCATCGGTTACTTCGGCAAGGAGTAGAACAGCCATTACACAGCCCCCGCTTCTTTGAGTTTCGACACAAGCTCATCGACCGAGCCCACCTTGATACCTGCGGCGCGCGCCTCCGGCTCAACGGTCTTCACGATTTCCAGACGCGGGGTCACATCGACGCCATAATCCGCTGCGGTCTTTTCATCCAAAGGCTTCTTCTTCGCCTTCATGATGTTCGGCAGCGAGGCATAGCGCGGTTCGTTGAGGCGCAGGTCCACGGTGATCACGGTGGGCATCGACACTTTGATCGTTTGCAGCCCCCCGTCGACTTCGCGGGTGACAACCGCCTTGTCGCCTTCGATGGCGATATCGGATGCGAATGTCGCCTGGCTCCACCCCATCAGTGCGGCGAGCATCTGGCCGGTGGCGTTCATGTCGTTGTCGATGGCCTGCTTTCCGCAGAGCACGAGGCCCGGCTGCTCTTCGTCGACAACGGCCTTGAGAATCTTCGCCACACTGAGCGGTTCGATGTCCTGATGCACGTCGTCGGCGGCCACAACAAGAATGGCCCGGTCTGCGCCCATCGCCAGCGCTGTGCGCAGGGTTTCCTGGCTCTGTTTCACGCCGATGGAAACCACGACAACTTCATCCGCTTGCCCGGCTTCCTTCAGGCGGATGGCCTGCTCGACGGAAATCTCGTCAAACGGGTTCATCGACATTTTCACATTGGCAAGATCAACCCCCGATCCGTCCGCTTTCACGCGCACCTTCACGTTGTAGTCGATCACGCGTTTGACAGGCACAAGAACCTTCATGGGCGCATCTCTCCTTGGATAAGCGACTCACACTCCCCGTGAGCCTTTCGTTGTCTGAGCGGTGGTTTACCCAAGCTGGGGCGCATGAAACAGTGTAAAATCGTCACGCCGGTGCGCAGGAACGCCGCGTTTTCTTTGATTTTCACCGATCAGAGCAAAAATTTCCGATCGTCCGCGCCATGGGTGCGAAATAGAACCGGGCGGTCATGTGGTCGAAAAACGCGGCGGTGAACCGGGGTTCGGACACATCCACCGGATGCGCCGCCGCTTTCAGCGGTTCGCGCCCGCCGTGCCGTGCCGGGGCTCCGCCCGTCCGGTCGCCGACACATCCACTGGATGCGCCGCCGCTTTCAGCGGTTTGCGCCCGGAACCCACAACACGTCGTCTTTTCCGCCGTTGTTGGCCATGCGGGCCGCCACGAAGAACCAATCACTCAAGCGATTGAGGTATTTCACCGCCGCGGGGTTGATCGCTTCCATCGTGGCGAGTTCAACGCAGAGCCTCTCGGCCCGGCGCGAGACAGTGCGGCAGACGTGCAGATGCGCGGCGAGCGCGGATCCACCCGGCAGGATGAAGCTGCGCAGCGGGTCGAGTTCGGCATTCATCACATCGATCTCGCTCTCCAGACGCGAGACCTGCGCGTCCACCATGCGCAACGGCGGGTATTCGGCCTCGGCGTCCTGTTCCATATCGGGGCGGCAGAGATCGGCACCGAGATCGAAGAGATCGTTCTGGATACGGCTGAGCGCTTCGTCCACGGCCCCAGTGGCCTCGAGCCGGGCCACACCCACGAAGGAGTTCAACTCGTCCGATGTGCCGTAGGCCGAGACACGCACCGCATGTTTCGCGACCCGCGCGCCATTGCCCAAGGCGGTCTCACCCGCATCGCCGGTCTTGGTGTAGATCTTGTTCAGGACGACCATAAGGCTCAGCTCCCCGTTTGCCGCAGGTAGACATAGATGACGATCAGCACGACCGCTACGAACTGTGCCGCGATCCGGTAGCGCATCAGCTTGTTGGAATTCTTCTTGTTGAAGTCGCCGCCGCCCGCAAATCCGCCCAGGCCAAGCATCAGCACCACGACGACAGCGACACAAGCGAGAATGATCAAGACGAGTAAGGGGTCACCCACGGCATGTTCCTTTTCTTTGTCAGCCGCACATGTAGGGGCATAGGCAGAAAAAGCGAACCGGTTTTCCGGTTGCCTGCGGATTACCCCCTCGACAGCACCCAGTCGAGCGCGCGTGTCGGCAGGATGCGGCGCAGGGTGCCCATGATATGCGTCGGCGTCGTCACATAGTACCTCGCCTGCGGTCGCGGCGCTTCGCAGGCATGGATCAGCTTCTCCAGTACGGCGGTCGCGGGGAGTTCGAAGCGGTCCGGTCCTCTCTCTTCGTAAAGGCGCTTGATCAGGCCCGTTTCGTATTGCGCACAACGAACCGAATTACGCCAGTCGATCCAGCGCTCGAAATGCGGGATCGCATTCTGCCGGATGTTCGACGTCACCGGTCCGGGCTCGATCAGGCTGACGTGGATGGGGGTGTCGCGCATCTCGACCCGCAAGGTATCGGTCAGCCCTTCGAGCGCAAATTTCGTGGCGTTGTAAGCGCCGCGCCAGGGCATGGTGACGAAGCCCAGAACCGAAGAGCACTGGATGATCCTCCCATGCCCCTGCTTGCGCATCACCGGGATCACGGCGCGCGTCAGGTGATGCCAGCCGAAGAAGTTCGCCTCGAAAATGGCGCGCAACGCGTCCGTGGGCAGGTCTTCCACAGCGCCGGGGGTTCCGTGCGCGCCATTGTTGAAGAGCGCATCCAGCGTTCCGCCTGTGGCTGCAAGCACCTCGGCCAGCGCGGCTTCGATGGTCGCTTCATCCGTGTAGTCGATATGCGGGCTCTCGAATCCTTCGCCCTTCAGCCGTTCGCAGTCCTCTGGCTTGCGGCAGGCGGCAAAGACCCGCCAGCCCTGCGCGCGCATGCCGACGGCCGCACAATACCCGATGCCAGACGAACATCCGGTGATGAGGATCGACTTCTGTGCCATGACCTGCCCCGCATCTGCCTTTGCCAGCATTGGCAAGTTGCGGTAGGGCGCGCAAGCCTATCCGCGGGTCAGCAGGAAATCGGCGATCCAGCCCTCGGGGCCGCCATCCAGCGGGCGCAGCCTGACCCAGCCCGAACCGTCGTCCTGCAAGACCTCGACTTTCGTGTTGCGGTCCAGCTGTGTGACCACATCAAACGCCGTGCCCGGCCCGCCGCGCATGTTGACCCGGTCCGCGGTGACCGATCTCAGATCGCGCGGGTCTGCCGCTGCACCCACCGCATCGGAGGACGCGCGGGCGGTGGTGCCGGGAAAGATCAGGCTGGGCAGCACGACATCGTTGTCGCGGCTGAAGGTGACCGATGTCACCGAGGCGGCGTTCGGTTCAGGTGTTGGCAGGGGCTCCGTGGTCCGCGCAGGCGCGCTCTCACGCTCCAACACATCGCCGAGCGCGGTCAGGTTCAGCGACACGCGGGTCACTTCGGGTACAGCATCGGCCTGCGCCAGCTGCACTGTATCACCGGACTGGTCGGCCGAAGGCTCTGCAGTCAGATCGACGCCGCTCCGCGCCAATACCGCGTCATTCCGCGCGGTCACCGGGTCAAAATCGGAGCCGCCGCTGAGCTCGTAGAATGCGAGCCCCAGGAATGCAAAACTGAATAAAATGAATCGCTTCATATCAAAATCCTCGTTACGCGCTGTGGTAGTCTAACACATTTCGACGGCCTTTGGGTCCGTCCTACGCAAAAATGGTTTCAACGCGGCTTACAGGCGCGGCGTCCGAGCCATCTTCAATCGGCGGTCATGGCGGTGCCACATGGCGCTTGTTCGACCGCACGGCTGAGGCTACACAGCCGTAATGGCCGACGATCTCGACACTCCCGATATGCCGCCCGCCGATCTGTCCGAGCCGCTGCGCCGGGCACTTGGCGAGCGCTATCTGACCTATGCGCTCAGCACGATCATGCACCGCGCGCTGCCCGATGCACGTGACGGGCTGAAACCCGTGCACCGGCGCATTCTCTATGCCATGCGCGAGCTGCGGCTGAGCTCGACGGGCGGTTTCCGCAAATCGGCGAAGATCTCGGGCGATGTGATGGGGAACTACCATCCGCACGGGGACGCGGCGATTTACGACGCGATGGCCCGGCTTGCCCAGGATTTCAACGTGCGTTACCCGCTGGTCGACGGGCAAGGGAACTTCGGCAACATCGACGGCGATAACCCGGCCGCCAGCCGCTACACCGAGGCGCGGATGACCGCTGTCGCCGAGGCGATGCTGGAGGGGCTGAACGAAAACGCCGTCGATTTCCGCGAGAACTACGACGGCACGCTGACCGAACCCGTGGTGCTGCCTGCGCAGTTTCCCAACCTTCTGGCCAACGGATCGAGTGGCATCGCGGTCGGTATGGCGACGAATATTCCGCCGCATAACATCGCGGAGCTCTGCGATGCCTGCATTCATCTGATCAAGACCCCCGATGCGCGTGATGATACGCTTCTGAAGTATGTCCCCGGCCCGGACTTCCCGACCGGCGGCGTGCTGGTGGAGCCGCCGCAGAACATCGCGGCCGCGTACCGTACCGGGCGCGGCTCCTTTCGGCTGCGGTGCAAGTGGGAGGTCGAGGATCTGGGCCGAGGCCAGTGGCAGATCGTGGTCACCGAGATCCCCTATCAGGTTCAGAAGTCGAAGCTGATCGAGAAGATCGCGGAGCTCATTCAGACCAAGAAGATCCCGATCCTTGCCGATGTGCGCGATGAATCCGCTGACGATATACGCATGATCCTGGAACCCCGCTCCAAGAACGTGGATGCGGAGGTGCTGATGGGCATGCTCTTTCGCAACTGCGATCTGGAGGTGCGCTTTTCGCTGAACATGAACGTGCTGATCGACGGGGTCACACCCAAGGTCTGCTCGATGAAGGAGGTGCTGCGCGCCTTCCTCGACCACCGTCAGGACGTGTTGCTGCGCCGCTCGCGCCACCGGCTGGAGAAGATCGACCACCGGCTGGAGGTGCTCGAAGGCTTCATCATCGCGTTCCTGAATCTCGATCGCGTGATCGACATCATCCGCTATGACGACGACCCCAAGGCGGCGCTGATGCGCGAGGATTGGGGCAAGACGCATGTCCGGGCGAAGGACGAGGCCGACTATGTTTCTCCTGCGCCGGGCGAAGGCCAGCTGAGCGAGGTACAGGCCGAGGCGATCCTGAACATGCGCCTGCGGTCTTTGCGCCGCCTCGAAGAGATCGAGCTCATGCGCGAGCAATCCGAGCTGATGGAGGAGCGCGCGCATCTGGAAGACCTTCTGGAAAACCCAAACCTGCAGTGGGAGACGATCACCACCCAGCTGCGCGAGACCCGCAAACAATTCGGCAAGGACTATGAGGGCGGCGCGCGGCGCACGCTGATCGAAGAAGCCGCCGAGATCGAAGAGGTCCCGATCGAGGCGATGATCGACCGCGAACCGATCACCGTGGTCTGTTCGCAGATGGGCTGGGTCCGCGCGATGACCGGGCATATCGATCTGACGCGCGAGCTCAAGTTCAAGGATGGCGACGGCCCGCGGTTCATCTTCCATGCGGAGACGACGGATCGGCTTTTGGTCTTTGGCGCGAACGGCCGGTTTTACACCGTCTCGGCATCCAATCTGCCGGGCGGGCGCGGCATGGGCGAGCCGCTGCGCCTGATGGTCGACCTGCCGAATGAGGCTGAAATCGTGACGATTTTCAGCCATCAGCCCGGGCGCAAACTGCTGGTCGCGTCCAGTGCCGGGGATGGATTCATCGTGCCCGAGGATGACGTGGTCGCGCAAACCCGGTCAGGCAAGCAGGTGCTGAACGTGCGCGGCGAAAGCCGCGCGTGTGTGTGCAAGCCGGTGGCGGGTGACAGCGTGGCCGTGGTAGGTGAGAACCGCAAGGTGCTGGTCTTTGGGCTCGACGAATTGCCCGAGATGGGCCGCGGCAAAGGCGTCCGCTTGCAGCGCTACAAGGACGGCGGCCTGTCGGACGCCACCACATTCACGCAGGACGAGGGGCTGAGCTGGCTCGACCCGGCAGGGCGCACGCGCACCGAAACCGAACTCGCGGAGTGGACAGGCAAGCGGGCCAGTGCCGGGCGCATGGCCCCCCGCGGGTTCCCACGCGACAACAAGTTTACTTAGACCGGCTCGGCCATCAGCCAGACACCGCCCTCTGGCCGCAGGGTCAGGATCATCACGGGCTTGGGGTCTCGGCCGGCCACCGGGGTGAAGCGGAACCGCGACAGCAGGGTGGCGAGGATGATCACGGCTTCCTGCAAGGCAAACGACGCGCCGATGCAGATGCGTGGGCCATCCCCGAAGGGCAGATAGGCATAGCGGTCAATGGCCTTGCGATCGGCAAAGCGGTCGGGATTGAATGTGTCGGGATCCTCCCACAGCTGCTTGTGCCGACCGAGCGCATAGATCGGGATCATCACCGTATCGCCGGGCCGGATGTCTGCGCCGTGCAGATTGTCGGCCTTCTGCGCCGTGCGCGACACCACCCCGGCGGGCGGATAGAGCCGCAGCGCCTCGTCGATGATCTGGCGGATGAACGGCAGTTGATCGATATCATCGCCGGTCGCCGCGCGGCCCTGCAGGACGGAGTGCGCCTCGGCGCGCGCGCGCTCCTGAACCTCCGGGTCAAAGGCGCAGAGGTAGAAAGACCAGGCCAGCGACAGCGCGGTCGTTTCGTGGCCGGCGACGATGAAGGTCAACAGATTGTCGCGGAGCTCGCTCGTGGTCAGCTTGCGCTTGCTCTTCGGATCTTCGCCCGCGAGCAGCAGGTCGAGAAAGTCGGGCACGGGGCCCGGCCCTCGGGCGGCGCGCGCATCTATGGCCGCATCCGCACTCCGGCGCATCTCGGCCATGGATTGCGCCGAGAACACGCGCGCAGGCCGGGGCAGCCAGTCGGGCGCGCCCAGAACGTCGAGCAGCGACACCCGCCCGGCATCGGCCACATAGTCTTCGATGGCGCGGTGGATGTCGCCGCGATCGAAGCTGCCGTCGTCGCTGAAGGTCACTTCCGAGATCACGTCGAAGGTGGCTGCGATCATCTCATCGAGCAGGTTCACTGCACGCCGTCCGGCATCTGCGATCCGCTCGGCGCTGCGCTCGGCGGCGGCGGTCATCACCGGCGCGAGGTTGCGCACGTTGCGATGCGAGAAGGCGGGTGCCGCAAGCCGCCGCTGCCAGCGCCAGTGCTGGCCCTCGGCGATGAACAGCGAGTCGCCCACCGCGGGGCGCAGCAGGTTCTTGGTCACCACCGATTTCGGGTAGTCTTCGACCCGGTCCAGAAGCATCTGCCGGATCGACGGCGGGTGCATGATCATGTGCCAGCGCCGTGCGGTCCGGCCGGAGACAACGGCTTGCCGGGTGGCAATCTCAGGGATGATGTTCAGGACGTTCTCGCGCATCATGTTGAAGCTGCGCAAAACGCCCAGCTTCTCATGCGTCAGGGGCACGCGGACCGGCAGGCGCCGGTCGTTGATTGTCCAAGGCGGGTGATGTCCCATGCTCCAAAGATAGGGCCGGATGCGCGGTGTTCCACGGCTAGACCCCCTGCGGATTGCGCGCGCAGGCCCCATCGGCTAGGCATATGACAACAAGAACACCAACGGGGCGAAGAATGATCAGGCGATTAACTCTCCTCTTGGCGAGCATATCGCTCGCTGCATGCACAGGGGCGCGGGATCTGGATGCCCCCATGGTTCCGCTCGGAGACTTCAGCCTTGGGCACAACGTCGTGGTGGCGCCTAAGGTCCAGACGACCGCAACCGTGAGCCGCGAAGTCTCGAAAGAGCAGTTGACCAACGCGCTGCAGAGCGCGATTGCAGAGCGGTTCGACCGCTATGAGGGGGCGAAGGACTATCACTTCGGTGTCAGCATCGAAGGCTATGTGCTCGCCAAACGCGGGGTGCCGGTCGTCGCGGCGCCGAAGTCCGCGATGATCATCCGGCTGACCGTTTGGGATGACGCGCGCGGCGTCAAACTCAATGAGGAACCGGAACAGCTCACTGTGCTCGAGACATTGGACGGCGCCAGCATCGTTGGGACCGGGTGGAGCCAGTCTGCCGAGACCCAGCTTTTGAACCTCTCGCGCAACGTCGCGCAGGCCATCGAGGACTACCTCGTCGAAAAGAATGCGGAAGAGGGCTGGTTCGAAGAGGGGCCCGGCGTCGCCGCTCCGGACGCTCCGCAAGGTGTCGAAGAAAGTGCCGTTGCCGAGGCAGGCTAGCCCAGCCTGCGGTAGTGCTTGATTTTCCCGCGGCTTCGCAATACATCGCGCGCCATATGAAGAATGGGTCCGTCACGACCCCCTGCAAGCAAAAAGGGCGCCTCTCACCATGGCAAAGGCAAAGTTTGAACGTACGAAACCGCACGTAAACATTGGCACGATTGGTCACGTTGACCACGGGAAGACGACGCTGACGGCGGCGATCACGAAGTATTTCGGCGACTTCAAGGCCTATGACCAGATCGACGGTGCACCGGAAGAGAAGGCGCGCGGCATCACCATTTCGACCGCGCATGTGGAATATGAGACCGACGCGCGCCACTACGCACATGTCGACTGCCCCGGCCACGCGGACTACGTCAAGAACATGATCACCGGTGCGGCGCAGATGGACGGCGCGATCCTGGTGGTGAACGCGGCCGACGGCCCGATGCCGCAGACGCGCGAGCACATCCTGCTGGGCCGCCAGGTGGGCATCCCGACGATGGTTGTCTACATGAACAAGGTCGACCAGGTGGATGACGAAGAGCTGCTCGAGCTCGTCGAGATGGAGATCCGCGAGCTGCTCAGCTCCTACGAGTACCCCGGCGACGACATTCCCGTGATCCCCGGCTCGGCGCTGGCGGCGATGGAAGGCAACAATCCCGAGATCGGCGAGGAATCGATCCGCAAGCTGATGGCGGCTGTCGACGAGTGGATCCCGACGCCCGAGCGCGCGGTGGACCAGCCCTTCCTGATGCCGGTCGAGGACGTGTTCTCGATCTCCGGCCGCGGTACCGTGGTGACGGGGCGTGTCGAGCGGGGCGTGATCAACGTGGGCGACGAGATCGAGATCGTCGGCATTCGCGACACCCAGAAAACGACCTGCACCGGTGTCGAGATGTTCCGCAAGCTGCTGGACCGTGGCGAAGCGGGCGACAACATCGGCGCCCTGCTGCGCGGCATCGACCGCGACGGCGTGGAGCGTGGTCAGGTGCTCTGCAAGCCAGGGAGCGTGACGCCGCACACCAAGTTCGAGGCCGAGGCCTACATCCTGACCAAGGATGAGGGTGGCCGCCACACGCCGTTCTTCGCGAACTACCGCCCGCAGTTCTACTTCCGCACGACGGATGTGACCGGCACGGTTCAGCTGAACGAGGGCACGGAGATGGTGATGCCGGGCGACAACGTGGCCTTCGGCGTCGAGCTGATCGCGCCGATCGCGATGGAACAGGGCCTGCGCTTCGCGATCCGCGAAGGCGGCCGCACCGTCGGCGCAGGCGTCGTGTCCAAGATCACCGAGTAACCCGGGGCGCGGGGCAACAGCCCCGCGCGCGGTTCAGCATTGCGAGAGGTCGCAGCAAATCTGTGGTCACTTTCGTTAACAAGGACTGAAAGCCACTCCAAAGGGGCGCGAGCCACACCCGGCCCCCCCAAAAAAAGGAAAAGAGCCACCAGCAGACTGGTGGCTCTTTTTTTGTGCAACGCCCCCGAGGAAGAGCGCAACACCAGGGTCCGATGATGTCCGGCATCGGACGCCCGCTAGCTCAATACTGTGCGACCCGCGGCGCCGTCATGACGTAGACCGGATCGCCATCCTCCGCCGCAGCACCGGTCAGCGGATAGGTCGCTTGGCTGGCGCATCCCGCAAGGATGATCGCAGCTCCGGCGATGAACGAGATGAATTTCATATGCATGGTTCTGGTCCCAAAAATAGAAGGTGCCGGTAATGAGTCCGGCCTGTGCTAAAAATCCCGGCAGCTACCAATCACAACATCACTCAACACACCGACTGGGCTCTTTCTGACCCGAAACATCCCCCTCTTCAGTGAAGCGGATCACACTTCCCCAGATTTATTGAAAATTGTTCATTCTCTTTCGTCGCGTGTCCGGTAGAAGAGCGGCGAGGCGTCCGAGTGTGGAGAGTTTCGATGAAGTTTCCATCCCCCGATACAGTGCATCCGGTGCGGTTTCCCGATGGCACCAGCTTGCCCAACAACGTCTTTCTCAAGGCGGTGATCGATCATCCGCGTATCGAAGTTGGGGACTACACCTACGCAAATGATTTCGATCCACCTGCGGCGCCTTCGGATTGGGCCAGCAGGCTCGCTCCTTACCTCTTTCCGAACTCTCGTGATCGGCTGATCATCGGCAAGTTCGGCCAGATCGCGCATGGCGTCCGCTTCATCACGCACGACGCCAATCACGACATGAGGGGCATTTCGACCTTCCCATTCGCGATCCACGATCCAGAGCGGTTTTCGGGCTATACCGACACGCTTCCAAGGGGGCGGGACACGATCATCGGGCATGATGTCTGGATCGGTGCGGAGGCGCGGGTGCTGCCGGGCGCGCGGCTCGGCAGCGGTGTGATTATCGGATCGGGTGCCGTCGTGGGGGGCGAGATCGCCGATTACAGCGTCGTCGTCGGCAACCCCGGTCGCGTGATCCGCAGCCGGTTCGCGCCCGAGGTCGTGGAGCGTCTGCTCCAGGTCGCCTGGTGGGACTGGCCCATAGAGAACATCTTGGAGCATGAGGCGCTGATCGTGGGCGCCGATATCACAGCGTTGGAGGCTGTCGCCGCGTAGGCGCGCCGCCTTTTTCAGCGGCGCATTGCGATCCCTCTTGAACCCGAACGCGTTTCCGACTAGGCCAAAGTCCGGCATAGGGGTTTAGCTCAGTTGGTAGAGCATCGGTCTCCAAAACCGAGGGTCGTGGGTTCGAGTCCCTCAGCCCCTGCCACTTACAGACCCGCTTGAACGCATGGCGCGCGGACGGACCGATGGGCTCTGGCCCTTGAATTTGATGGGCGGTCTCGTTATGTCGACGCAACAAGACGCATAGTGAGACGCTCGATGGCCACGACCAATCCGCTTCAGTTCATTCAGCAAGTCCGTGCCGAGGTGGCCAAGGTTGTCTGGCCGACCCGCCGTGAGGTGATGTTGACGACGGTCATGGTCTTTATCCTTGCCGCCCTGACGGCGGTCTTCTTCGCGACGGTCGACATCATCATCAGGTGGGGCCTGCAGGCCGTTCTGAACGTCTTCGGCTGACCCCCGCGGCATCGGCCAAAAAACACATCAGCCCCCTTGAAACATTGGCTCTTGCGGAGTATCCCGCACACCTGACCAGAGCAGGGGCGTACGGCGATTCGAGTTGTGCGCCGATTTTTTGTTCCGGATCAGCAGGCCAGGCGCCTGAAAATCAGTGAAATTCAGGCTCCTTCGGGGGCGCGGTGCAAGACAGGAACGAAGGATCAGATGGCAAAGCGATGGTATTCGGTCAGTGTCCTGTCGAACTTCGAAAAGAAGATCGCAGAGCAAATCCGGACCTCGGTCAGTGAACAGGGCCTCGAAGAGCAGATCGACGAGGTGCTGGTTCCGACCGAAGAGGTGATCGAAGTGCGCCGCGGCAAGAAGGTCACGACAGAGCGGCGCTTCATGCCCGGCTATGTGCTCGTGCACATGGAGATGTCGGACCAGGGCTATCACCTGATCAACTCGATCAACCGCGTGACTGGCTTTCTGGGCCCGCAAGGCCGCCCGATGCCGATGCGCGATGCGGAAGTGAATGCGATCCTGAACCGGGTTCAGGAAGGCGAAGAAGCCCCGCGCACGCTCATCCACTTCGAGGTGGGCGAGAAGGTCAAGGTGGCCGACGGTCCGTTCGAGGACTTCGACGGCATGATCGAAGAGGTCGACGACGAGAACCAGCGCCTGAAGGTGTCGGTGTCGATCTTTGGCCGGGAAACCCCGGTCGAGCTGGAATTCACCCAGGTCAACAAACAGACCTGAGTGCGTCAAACGTGGGAGGCGAGGGGGCCGCGGCACCCGGACCGGACCACGACAACAACGGCGGGTTTCCCCGCCGAAAGCCCAAACCGGCGCGCCGGAGAGGGGTTGGAAAAGGAGAAGGCCAATGGCCAAGAAACTTGCCGGGACCATGAAGCTTCAGGTCCCCGCCGGTCAAGCGAACCCGTCCCCGCCGGTTGGTCCGGCGCTCGGTCAGCGCGGCATCAACATCATGGAATTCTGCAAGGCATTCAACGCCAAGACGGCAGACATGGAGCCCGGCGCGCCGTGCCCCACGGTGATCACCTACTATCAGGACAAGTCCTTCACCATGGACATAAAGACGCCGCCGGCGTCGTATTACCTGAAGAAAGCGGCCAAGCTGAAGTCCGGAGCCAAGATGCCTTCGCGCGAGGTTGTGGGTCACGTGACCACCAAGCAGGTGCGCGAGATCGCCGAGGCGAAGATGAAGGATCTCAACGCCAATTCCGTTGAGGCGGCGATGCAGATCATCCTGGGCTCTGCCCGCTCCATGGGCATCGAGGTGAAGTAAGATGGCAAAGCTTGGAAAGAGAACCCGCGCCGCGCGTGAGGCTTTCGCTGGCAAAGAGAATGTGACCGTCGAAGAGGCCGTCGCGCTGATCAAGGGCAACTCGAACGTCAAGTTCGACGAGACCGTCGAGATCGCGATGAACCTCGGTGTTGATCCGCGCCACGCAGACCAGATGGTCCGCGGTGTGGTTGGCCTTCCGAATGGCACCGGCAAATCGGTCCGCGTGGCTGTTTTCGCCCGCGGCCCGAAAGCGGAAGAAGCCGAGAAGGCCGGTGCTGATATCGTCGGCGCCGAGGACCTGATGGAAACCGTACAAAGCGGAAAGATCGAGTTCGACCGCTGCATCGCCACGCCCGACATGATGCCCATCGTGGGCCGTCTGGGTAAGGTGCTCGGCCCCCGTAACCTGATGCCGAACCCCAAGGTCGGCACCGTGACCATGGACGTCGAAGCGGCCGTGAAAGCCGCCAAAGGTGGTGAAGTGCAGTTCAAGGCCGAAAAAGGCGGCGTCGTGCACGCGGGCGTTGGTAAACTGTCATTCGACGAAGCCAAGCTGGTCGAAAACATCCGCGCTTTCGTGGGTGCTGTGGCCAAGGCCAAGCCGACCGGTGCCAAAGGCGCCTACATGAAGAAAATCGCGCTGAGTTCTACAATGGGCCCGGGCGTGTCCGTCTCCGTGGATAATGCTGTGACCGAGTAGTCGCGCTTGGCAAGATTGATTAAAGGCGTCCCTTTGGGACGCTTTTTTTTTGTTCTGGTTATGATCGTCGAAGTCAGCTTTGAGCCCGACCTGGCCATTGCATTTTCTCGCTGCATGCGCTCGCAGGACAAAATTGCTGAAGAAGCTCTGGCCATTACGCCACGCGGCGGCGGAGATCGCTGCCGTTCGTTCATGGCGCAGCCAAGATCAGCCCGGCATTTGACAAGTCGTGGGACGAAGTTAGCTTTCGCTGCAGCTACGCTGATAAAGACTTTAAGTGTATTTGCGCGCAGTTAGTTCGCCTACAGCCATCTTAGGGTCAGGACCCATTGATTTCCTTTGAGTGGCATGATTCATCGGTCGAAAATCGAATGGTGATATGAGCGATCTA